>JBFNNX010000017.1:0-278805 GCA_040791665.1 Candidatus Thiodiazotropha sp.
ATACTCACAATGACGGATTGGCGCCCAGGGTAGTTGAGCAGCAGTACTGGAATGCACAGAAAACCGTGGCCAAAAAGACTTGACCACTACAGAGACGTACCTAGAGATGCTTGGCTAAATCATTTTATTTATATTTATCCCCCAATATTTGGTGATAAAGATTTTGACCTATACTCGCCTGGACCAAATGGGATTGATGAACAAGGAAAGGGAGATGACATAGTAAATTGGTGAAAAACAGGTATTGTATAGTATGCGCATTGTGGGGTGCAGGTCAGACTAAACCTTTCACCTAAATGAAAAACGCCAAGCGTGCCTTTGGTCTCGAATAGGAAAAGGGGTCAAAATTTTTTACATATTAGTATTAAGGATCAAAAACTAGAGTAAGTAGATACTGATACGTTAACTTCTGTCCAGGCGACGATAACCAATAGCCTCGCTGATATGCGCCGTCTCCACCTTCGGGCTCGCCTCCAAGTCGGCGATGGTGCGCGCCACCTTTAGAATGCGGTGATAGGCACGCATCGACAGGCCAAGTTTTTCGATCGCCCGGTGCAACAGTGCGTTACCTTCCTTGTTCGGCCTGGCGAATTTCACGATGTCCAATCCCTGCAGGGCCTGGTTGGTGTGGTCCTGCCGCTGGAGTTGTATATCACGGGCTGCGATGACCCGGCGACGGATGGTTTCGCTCGACTCCTCTCTTTTCTGCGGCGCCTGGTGATCGAGCTGCAGGGGTTGCCGGGGCACCTCCACGTGCATGTCTATACGATCGATCAATGGACCGGAGATGCGGTTGCGGTAACGGGTGATCCTGTCGAGGGTGCAGTGACAGCGGTTGCTGCCGTCTCCCAGGTGGCCGCAGGGGCAGGGGTTCATCGCCGCGATCAGCTGAAAACGGGACGGGTAGTCGACCTGGCGGTTGGCGCGGGAGATGGTGATGCAACCGTTTTCCAGGGGTTCGCGCAACACCTCCAGGGTATGCCGGTCGAATTCCGGGAGTTCATCCAGGAACAGCACGCCGCGGTGCGCCAAGGAGATTTCGCCGGGTTTCGGATTACTGCCGCCGCCGACCAGGGCCGCCGCCGAGGCCGTGTGATGGGGGGCACGGAAGGGTCTTTGACGCCACTGGGCGGGTTGGAAAACCCTGTTGTTGGCCACCGAGTGAATAGCCGCGGATTCCAGCGCCTCCTCCTCGCTCATTGGGGGCAGGATTCCGGGCAGGCGGGAGGCGAGCATCGATTTGCCGGTGCCGGGCGGACCGATATAGAGCAGCGAGTGGGCGCCGGCGGCGCTGATTTCCAGGGCGCGCCGGGCATGACTCTGTCCATAGACATCGGCCATATCGAGCCGGCTCTTTTCACTCTCCTCGATACTGTGCGTGCTTTTGTATTGCGCTAACGGATTGACACTGTTGAGGTGTGAACAGACTTCGAGGAGGTGGCTGGCCGGATAGCACTGGAGTCCGTTGACCAGTCCCGCCTCCTCAGCATTCTGTTGCGGCAGGATCAGGGAACGCCCGGCATCGCGGGCGGTGAGCGCAGCAGGGAGGATACCGCTGATCGGGCGCAGTTCACCGGACAGGGCAAGTTCGCCGCTGAACTCATAGTGGCTCAGAGGGTCCATCGTCAATTGATTCGAGGCGGCCAGGATGCCGAGGGCAATGGGCAGGTCGAATCGCCCCCCCTCTTTCGGCAGATCGGCAGGCGCCAAATTGATGGTGATGCGCCGGGCGGGAAACTCAAACTGGCTGTTGATCAGTGCTCCTCTGACCCGGTCTTTACTCTCACGCACCGCCATTTCGGGCAAGCCGACGATGGAGAGGCCCGGAAGACCGTTGGAGAGGTGGACCTCGACGGTGACCAGAGGTGCTTGTACGCCCTCTTGGGCGCGGGAATAGAGAATAGCGAGTGACATAGATTCCTTCCTTGGAATAGCGTTCGGTCCGATGCTGATGAAGCGCTAGCCGGTTTTATCCTCCATTTCCTTGATCTGTATCTCCAGCCGCTCAAGCTTCTCGCGTGTACGTGCCAGAACCGCCTGCTGAACCTCAAACTCCTCACGGGTCACCAGGTCGAGCTTGGCAAGTCCGGACTCCAGGGTGGCGCGTATGTTTTTTGCCACATCGGCTTGTAATGCCTGGATACCGCTGGGCATTGTCGCCGAAAGCCGGGTCGTCAGCTCATCGATAAGTTTCGGATCAATCATGCGGCAGACAATAGCCAGTGACGACCCCTTTGTCCAGCGAAAGAGGACGCGGCTCCGGATAATCTTTGTGGTGAGATTCCCCCTGCATGATTAATAGAGGAACAGCGCTGTTTCATCGATCCACCGGCAGATATATCGATCCGGCAATTTCGCACCAAGCCGGTGCATAGGTCTGGTGCAAGGGGATCGGTTGTGATCACAAACCATGCACGGCCATGTGAACCGGTCAGCATCATGACTGCCAATTATCGGGTATTCCCTGCAATTTCAACAGGTTGGAAAAGTTGGCACGAAGTCTGAGAAGACAGCAGTAGTTTCGCCTCGTCAAGCTATGAGTCGAGTTAACTGATTAACCCATGTTTCTAATTGAATAAGAGGAAGTACAACGATGAAGATGAACCGTCTTGCCCAGGCCTGTGGCGTTGTGATGTTAGGGCTATCGTCCATCGCTGCGGCGGAAGTCAGCACCAATATCGGTGTTACCAGTAACTACATCTGGCGCGGGTTGACCCAGACCGGCAACAGCACCGCATTGTCCGGTGGCTTCGATTGGTCTGGCGAGTCGGGTCTCTATGCGGGTACCTGGCTGTCGGAGGCCTGGGACGATTATGAGCTCGACCTGTATGGCGGTTACGCCGGCGAGGTGGGCGACTTCGGCTACGATGTCGGCCTGATCTATTACGCCTATTCAAGCGACGCGGAATCTGATTTCATCGAGCTCGCCGTGAGCGGCAGCTGGCAGTTTCTCACCGCCGGTCTCAACTATGTCTTCTCTGCAGAGGATGCGGTCGAGGCTATCGAAGAGGATCTCTACTACTACCTGGGCGCCGGCTTTGACCTGCCGCAGGACTTCTCCATCGGCCTGACGGTCGGTTTCGTCGAGCCGGATGGCGATGGCGATGATGATTTAGAGGACTACACCCACTATCAGGTCGACCTGACCAAGGCCACCGGTGATTTCGGCGACATCACCCTGAGCGTCTCCGACACCGACCTCGATGATACGGACGCTGCCGGTGAAGACTCCGATATGCGTTTCTTCATCTCTTGGAGCAAAGGCTTCTAAGACAAATCGGCTTGAGTTAACTATTTGATGTACAGCCCGTTCTGTTATGGGCTGAACGAGGAGCAATCAGATGAAAATGGTTTCAGCAATCATTAAGCCGTTCAAGCTTGATGATGTCCGCGAAGCTTTGTCCGAAGTGGGTGTGGCGGGTATCACGGTCACCGAGGTCAAGGGTTTTGGGCGTCAGAAGGGGCACACCGAACTCTACCGCGGTGCAGAGTACGTGGTCGATTTCCTACCCAAGATCAAGGTCGAAATCGCTGTCGATAACGACATTCTCGATCAGGTCGTGGAAGCGATGTCCAATGCCGCGAAGACCGGCAAGATCGGCGATGGCAAGATCTTCGTCACTGACGTGGAACAGGTCGTTCGTGTGCGTACCGGTGAAACCGGTCCCGAAGCGCTGTAACTCACTAGCAACATATATTTGGAGAGTATCGTGGAAGCGATTACACAACTCAGTTACGCACTGGATACCTTCTACTTTCTGGTATCCGGCGCGCTTGTCATGTGGATGGCGGCAGGTTTCGCCATGCTCGAGGCCGGTCTGGTGCGAGCCAAGAATACTGCTGAAATCCTGACCAAAAACGTCGCCCTGTTCGCTATCGCCTGCATTATGTATATGTTGATGGGCTACAACATCATGTACCCGGGGGACGGCAATGGCTATTTTCCGGCGCTTGACCTGAGCTTTATGTTCGGTGGCGATAACAGTGTCGAAGATGTGCTGGCCAGCAATGGTGAGACCTACTATTCCGGTATGTCGGACTTCTTCTTCCAGGTGGTCTTCGTTGCCACCGCCGTGTCCATCGTTTCCGGCGCGGTGGCCGAGCGGATGAAGCTCTGGGCCTTCCTGCTGTTTGCCGTGGTAATGACCGGTGTCATCTACCCGCTGCAGGGTTACTGGAAATGGGGCGGCGGTTTCCTTGACGCCGCCGGTTTCAGTGATTTTGCCGGTTCTGGCGTGGTGCATCTCTGTGGCGCCGCAGCAGCCCTGGCCGGCGTCATCCTGCTCGGGGCCCGTAAAGGCAAGTACACCGCCGATGGCCGTGTCAACGCCATACCCGGCGCCAACATGCCCTTGGCCACCCTGGGTACTTTCATCCTGTGGCTGGGTTGGTTTGGCTTTAACGGAGGTTCCGAGCTGAAGATCTCCGATATCGGCGAAGCCAATGCCGTTGCCGCCGTCTTTGTCAATACCAATGCAGCTGCAGCCGGCGGTGTAGTGGTGGCACTGCTTACAGCACGTGCCCTGTTCGGTAAAGCGGATCTAACCATGGCGTTGAACGGTGCCCTGGCAGGTCTTGTGGCAATCACTGCAGAGCCGCTGACACCGGTTCCTTTGGAGGCGACTCTGATCGGCGCCGTCGGCGGTCTGCTTGTGGTCTTCTCCATCATCACCATGGACAAGATCAAGATCGACGATCCGGTGGGCGCCATTTCGGTACATGGCGTGGTCGGTATGTGGGGCTTGATTGCAGTTCCGCTAACGAATAGCGATGCTTCAATCGGTCCGCAGCTACTCGGTATGGGAGTAATCTTTGCCTGGACGTTCGTCGCCAGCTTCGTGGTTTGGCTGATCCTTAAAATTGTGATGGGTATCAGGGTCAGCGAAGAGGAAGAGTACGAAGGTGTCGATATCGGCGAGTGTGGATTGGAGGCCTATCCCGAATTCACAGGTAACCGAGGTTCAGGTCTGTAACAAATCTGTTGGATGATCCTCCCTTTAAGGGCGCTTCGGCGCCCTTTTTTATCTCTGCCTCAGTTCACTTCTCCCACAGCGCATCCGGTAGTGTAGCGGGCCGTGTTTGAAGAGTCTGATTCCGAACCCCGAATGTACAAGGTAAAATGATCCAAGCAGTACGATACATGCCACCTTTCAGGTAGACTGGGCCTGATTCGGTGGTGGGCCGGTATGCGCACAACCGCAACGGTTTAGACGCCAGTGTGAAATATTTGCAAGGAGCAGCCCCGATGCTGGATTTGAAAATCATGTGGACCCGGATGTTTGCGCTATCTCTGCTGTTAGTATTGTTGATGGCGGCTTTCCAACTGCAGGCAGAGGTCTATAAATGGGTGGATGAGCAGGGTCGTGTACACTTCAGCGATCGGCCTGTGACGGGCGAGTCCACTGAGATTAAGATCAGGGATCAGGAGGGGTCTCAACCATCGACCGGTGAAGATGACAGGCAGTTGAAGATGCAACGTATGCTGGATGTCTATGCAGAGGAGCGCGCGGAGAAGAAAGAGGCAAAGCAGAAACAACTTGCTGAGCGGAAAAAACGTAAGCAGAACTGCGTGCGTGCCAAAGACCGCTACAATTCCCATCTTCGGGCAACAGGTATCTATAATTTAGGCAATGACGGAGAACGGCGTTATCTGAGCGATCAAGCGCGCGCGCGGCACATAAAACAACTTAAAGCCGAGATCTCCCGCTGGTGCAGGTGAAGAGGTTACATATAGGTGATATCCGCTTCGCTGACTATCCGGTTTCTCCCCGCCTCTTTGGCCTGATAGAGGGCCTGATCAGCGCGTTCAAGCAGGCTCTCGGGGCTGTCTCCCCGGCGATAGCTGGCAGCGCCCACAGAAACCGTAACTGATGGCAGCTTCTCTTTGGTGCTTCTTTTAATCAGTATCAGTTTGGCAACCGACTGATGAATCGATTGTGCGATACTCACTGCATGGGTGATATCTGCTTCGGGCAGGAGCACGGTAAACTCTTCCCCGCCATAGCGCGCGGGAAAGTCCACATCCCGCAGCTGGTCCCGCATGATCAGTCCAACACGGCGAATAACCTCATCCCCGATTACGTGACCAAAGTTGTCATTAAACCGTTTGAAATGGTCAATATCGAGCATCAAAATGGAAAAGGGAGTCGATGCGTCACTATGCGCCTCGACCAGTTCATTCATGCGTTTGTTGAGTGCACGGCGATTGAACAATCCTGTCAGCGCATCAGTGGATATCTCGTCGCGTAGCTTTTTCACTTCTGACTGCAGTGACAGACTCTGCTCTTCGGCCGACTGAAGGTGGTCGCGCAACAAGCGGTTGTTTTGCATTGCCTGTGTCGTGGCCTGCATCAAGGTTTGCGCTATGCCGCGGAGGTCTTCAAGACCCGGGTTGGCATCCAGCGCGTGGCGCTGGTTCAGCAAGGTCTCGTTGAAGAGGTCCGTCTGGCTACAGTTGTTTGTCACGCCTTCGAGAACCTTGAAGAGTAGGTTGTGAAGGTCTGCCAAGTGTTCATCCAGCTTGTCGCTCTGACTGCCCTGCAGGCAGGAATTTTCAAACAAATGAAACAGAAAGTGGCTGTCCAGATGGCCGGTTTTTGTGAGCTGGGCATCTATTTTTCGTGTCAGTTCACCATGTCGCTGAGAGACATACTCATATGCAACATGATAACAAACAGGTGTAATGGGAATGTTGTAACGAATTAGCAGTTCCGTCGCCTTGGTATGCCATTCATTGACCTCATCCGCTGCATCCAATCTGAAGCAGTGTGAATTGAGCATGGTGATCTGTACCGACTTATTGTTGTCCTTGTTTATTTGGTTGTGATTATCGTTCCGGAATGATTGGTTTCTTTCATTTGCGACCGGTGCGGCCATTTCTTGAGGGATTTCAGGCAGGTATTGTTAACGGAATGGCATTAAAAAAGGGGCTGGCAGCCCCTTGTAAGTTGCAGTGTTGAGAATATTGTTAATGCACACTACCGAAGGAGAGGTCCAACGAGTAGGGTGGCAGTGGAATACCGGCGATCTTACACGCTTGGACTACCGGCCCCCTTGGAAAGAGCGTGTAGAGATATCTTTTGCCGCCCCGATCCTTGACTTGTGTCGTCATCGCCTTAAGCACCAGTCTGGCACTGCATGTGGTGCCATGCTCTTCGCAGTGGTGGCGCAGGAAATGAATCATCTCCCAATGCGCATCAGTTAACTCGATATTTTCTTCCGAAGCCAAGGCGATTGCCTGCTCTTCGGTCCACTCATCGAAACCTTCCGGTGTGTTGCTGTTCTCGACAGCCATTGGGTTCATTTCGGGCATGGTCGTCTCCAGTGGTGATGGTCGTTCGTTGTCGCTTTATGCATTTATAGTTTTAGGGGCTCGATTGAGCCCATGCTCTAAAAAGATAGATCAGATTTAGCGAAAGACCAAGAAAAATAGTAGGATTTGATGCCGTTATTCCCCCGGTTCACGAAACGGGCGACAAAATGGGTTGATTTAGCTACTATCCTTAAAAAAATTTTTACGGATTTTCCGCTGCTTATGTCTAAATCATCCCCTTTTGTACTGGTCGATGGCTCCTCCTATCTGTTTCGCGCCTATCATGCGCTCCCCGACCTCAGCAACTCGCAAGGAGAGCCGACAGGTGCGATTGTCGGCGTACTGAACATGTTGCGTCGGCTGATCAGCGATTTTGATCCCGACTATATGGTGGTTGTCTTCGATGCCCCTGGCGGCAGTTTCAGAAATGAGATATTTCCGGATTACAAGGCCAATCGTCCCCCGATGCCCGATGATCTGCGTGATCAGATAGAACCTTTGCATGACATCATCCAAGCCATGGGGCTGCCGATGCTGGTCGTACCGGGAGTCGAGGCGGATGATGTGATCGGCACCCTGGCGCGGCAAGCCACTGAAAAGGGGATAGAGACAGTGATTTCCACAGGGGACAAGGATATGGCCCAGCTGGTGAATGAGCATGTCACGCTGATCAACACCATGTCCGAGACCACCACCGATGCGGATGGGGTAATGAAAAAGTTCGGGGTCAGACCTGACCAGATCATAGACTACCTGGCCCTGGTGGGAGACACGGTCGACAATATACCGGGGGTTCCGAAGTGTGGCCCCAAGACCGCCGCAAAATGGCTGAATATCTATGACACCCTGGATAATCTGATCGAGCATGCCGAAGAGATAAAGGGCAAGATCGGCGAAAACCTGCGCGCCAGTCTGGCGCAGTTGCCCCTGTCCCGTGAACTGGCGACGATTAAGCTCGATGTGAGCCTGGAGAAGGGCCCCACCGACCACCGGCCGATTGATCAGGATAGCGCTCGGTTGCGCCGTCACTATCAATGGATGGAGTCGAACCGCCTGCTCGCAACCCTGGACGATGAGGGCCAGGGTGAACAGCGTGAGGTGCCCGAGCAGGCGCCGGTAAAATACGAGACGGTATTGAGTGAACAGGCGTTGCAGGGATGGATCGAGAAGTTAGAGACCCATGCACTGTTCGCCTTCGATACCGAAACCACCAGCCTTGACTATATGCGGGCCGAACTGGTGGGCCTCTCCTTCGCCGTTCAGCCTGGGGAGGCTGCCTATGTGCCTGTTGGCCATGACTATCCTGGTGCACCAAAGCAACTAGAGCGTGAGTTGGTACTTACTCACCTAAAGCCGCTGTTAGAGAATCCAAATCTTAAAAAGGTCGGTCAAAACCTGAAATATGATATGAGTGTGTTGGCCCGCTACGGCATCGAAATGCAGGGTATTGCCTATGACACCATGCTCGAATCCTACGTACTTGATTCCACGGCTACCCGGCATGATATGGACTCCCTGGCTAAGCGTTACCTGCAACATGACACCATCCACTTTGAGGCGATAGCCGGCAAAGGCAAGAAGCAGTTGACCTTCAATCAAATTGACCTGGAGCTGGCCGCTCCTTATGCGGCTGAAGATGCGGATATTACCCTTCGCCTACACAATTATTTCTGGCCCAAATATGAAAGTGAGCCTTTACTGACTTCCTTGTTGACGGAACTTGAAGTGGCGTTGATTCCGGTGTTATCGAGGATGGAGCGATCCGGCGTTACTATCGACACCATTATGCTGCGGCGACAGAGCGATGAGTTGGCCAAGAGCATGCATCAACTTGAACAAAAGGCCTATGCCCTAGCCTGCCATAGTTTCAATTTGGGATCGCCGAAGCAGATCGGGGAGATCTTTTTCAACGAGCTGGCGCTCCCAGTGATCGCGAAGACACCGAAGGGGGCCCCCTCCACGGCGGAGTCTGTGTTGGTCGAACTGGCGGAGCAGGGGCATGAGCTACCGGCGGTGATTCTTGAGCACCGGGGCCTCTCCAAGCTCAAATCGACCTATACGGACAAATTGCCAGAGATGGTCAATCCAGGGACCGGTCGTGTACACACCTCATACCACCAGGCAGTGGCGGCAACCGGGCGACTCTCCTCCACAGATCCCAATCTACAGAATATTCCGGTACGTACTGAGGCGGGCAGGCGCATTCGCCGTGCGTTTGTGCCGCAACCGGGTTGGAAAATGTTGGCTGCGGACTACTCCCAGATAGAGTTGAGAATTATGGCCCACCTGTCTGGGGACGAAGGGCTTTTACGGGCGTTTTCTGAAGGCAGGGATATCCATCGGGCTACTGCAGCTGAGGTTTTCGAAGTGCCGCTGGAGCGGGTGACAACGGAGCAGCGACGCTCCGCGAAGGCGATCAACTTCGGTCTGATCTACGGTATGTCCGCATTCGGACTGGCGCGACAGTTGGGTATTGAAAGAAGCGCGGCCCAGGTCTATGTGGATCTCTATTTCAAGCGCTATCCCGGTGTGCAGGCGTTCATGGATCGGACACGGGAAATGGCCCACGATCAAGGTTATGTCGAGACGCTGTTCGGCCGTCGACTCTACCTGCCGGATATCAATGGAAAAAATCATCAACGCAGGACGGCGGCAGAGCGTACGGCGATCAATGCGCCCATGCAGGGGAGTGCGGCTGATATCATCAAGCGTGCCATGTTGGCTGTAGACGGGTGGATCGAGGCCAATACACCGCCAGTCCGACTTCTCATGCAGGTTCATGATGAACTGGTGTTGGAGGTTGATGAGCCATATGTTATTGAAGCAAAAGACATTATCACAAATTATATGGAGGCTGCAGCCCGTTTGGATGTGCCCTTGTTGGTGGATGTTGGGGTCGGCGATAATTGGGATCAGGCGCATTGAACTTTACGCAGATTAGCCAGTCTATCTAGCTGTAAGTCGTACGACGAGGGTCGCTTTTCCTCCCTTTGCGACCCATCCTTCCCGGTGACCCCATCCGGGAAGATCCGGCCCCGTCAGTCTCTCCCCTTAGGCTGATGGGGCTTTCTTTTTTTCGTGGCCAGCAGTCAGCGGGATGGTTGGGTGTTTGAGTCTGGTTCCAGTTCGAACCAGAGGTCCAGCACACGATGGCACTCGTCAATGCCTTGTTTTTTCAATGCGGAGAAGCGTTGGACCGAGATCTCCGGATGATCGCTGAGTTCTTTTTTGACCTTCAACAGGGTGTTTTTGGCCGCACCGGTCTTGAGTTTGTCGGCCTTGGTCAGGAGTATGTGCGTCGGCAGGCCGTGGTAGGTATTCCATTGCAACATCTGCAGATCGAACGCTGTCAGCGGATGACGGATATCCATCAACAGAACCATGCCCCGGAGACATTGCCTTTGTTCGATATAGTAGGCAAGTGTCTTTTGCCACTCTTTTTTGATCGATTCAGCGACCTTTGCATAGCCGTAGCCAGGCAGGTCTACCAGGCGGCGCTCGTCGTCCAGAGAGAAGAAATTGAGTAGTTGGGTTCTTCCCGGTGTTTTGCTGGTTCTCGCGAGAGATTTCTGGCCGCACAAGGCATTGAGCGCGCTTGATTTTCCGGCATTGGAACGTCCGGCAAAGGCCACCTCGAAACCGCTGTCTGTCGGGGATTGTGATAGCTGGGCCGCGCTTTTCAGGAAATGGACCTGATGATAAAAGGGATTCATGGTATTGCTACTGAAACTCGAAGTGCTGGGGCTTCTTAAAACTAGACCAATGGCCCAGCCTTCCGGGTTGCCTCTGAAAAAGCGTCACTCCGTGTTGCTGTGGGTTCATTTGGAATCACCAAACTTCTCTCCTCACGCCTCGATTGGCGCTTGTTCAGGTGCAACAGAGCCGAGTGGTTTAGTGTTAACAGGCCCGAAGTCGGGCTACTGCCGGGGTCAACTGCCCCAGAGTCGCTGGATCCAGGATTTCTTGCTCAATCTGGGTTGCGCGCCTGCCCTGAGGAAGAAGCCGCTGTATTCCATGTCCTCTTCCATGATGTGTTTGGTCAGCCAGGTCTTGAGAAAGTGCATCAATTCAAAGCCGATGGCGGTCTTGCCGGTGGCTACTTTCTCTTGCAGGTCTGCCACAGACTGGAGCAGCTCTTCATGGATCTCTTTATGATCTTCATAGCCAGGGTAGTTGAGGATCCTCATCAGGCTCTCTTCAACTGCAAAGTGGATCCGGGTGTAGTCAGCCAGATCACCCAGAATACTCTTAACAACATCACTGCCATGGCGCTGATGAATGGCTTCATGCATCTTGTTGACGAGTTCAACGAGCATCTTGTGCTGTTCGTCAATTTCTTCAATGCCGACACTGAGTGCGTCGGACCATTCTACGAATTTGCTCATAACTGCTTCCCTATGCCTGCAAGTAATGTCAAACCTGTCAATAGAAAATCCCGGCATTGTGACAGGGATCACGCTGCCGTACAACATAGGGCGGCAGGATGCCCTTTAACTTTAGTCGGTTTTTTTCCACTCGCCCGACTTACCCCCGCTCTTTTCCGTTAGCCTTATACCACTGATCACCATGCCCCGGTCGACGGCTTTGCACATGTCATAGATTGTCAGGAGAGCGATTTGGGTTGCGCACAATGCCTCGATTTCGACACCGGTCTGTCCCACGGTTTCCACATGGGTATGGCAGTAGACCGTATTCTCGTGCTCGTCGGGGCGCAGGTCGATCTCAACCTTTGTCAGTGAGAGGGGGTGGCAGAGGGGGATCAGCTCCGGTGCCCTCTTGGCGGCCATAATGCCGGCGATGCGGGCGACACCAAGTACGTCTCCCTTTTTATGGCTGCCAGCCAGAATCATGCGCAGGGTATCGGGTTGCATGGTGATCCGGCCCTCTGTGATGGCCCGGCGCTTGGTCGATGGCTTGTCGCCGACATTGACCATATGGGCCTCACCTGCGGCATTGAAATGGGTGAAATCAGCCATGAGTGCTCCTGTCATTCATAGACAACAGACGTGGAATCACCAAACTACTCTCCTCGCACTTTGATTGGTGCATGTCCAGGCTCAACAGAGCCGATTGGATCAGTTTTAATAGGCCCTAATACCCAGCGTCAAGCTCAATCTGCTTTGAAACCTCTCGCGATTCAAAGGTCATATTCTCCAGGTCTGCCATGACATAGGTTGCCAGTGATTTACCGACACCGCCAATGGTGCCCGGATTGACCAAATGGGTAACACCACCTTTGACATTCACCAGTTGCTCGATCTTCAACTTATGGCTATGCCCGCAACAGACCAGGTCCCAGTCACCGGTTGCGGCCATGGCTCGCGCATAGTGGGGATAGTGGACGAGAAAGATATTGCGTCCAGCCAATTCGACCGCAGCATCCATGCCGTGGTAGTGAATATTGTTCTCATCCCGGCTTGCGAGCCGCCCCAGGGTATAGAGATCACCGGTATTGTTGCCATGAATCACGTGTACCGGCAAGTCATACTTGTCCAGACAGTGTAGCGTGCTGGGCGCGACCACATCACCACAGTGCAAAACAGCTTCGGCCTCCTCGGCCTTGGCAGCCTCAACAGCAGCTTCCAGCAAGGGAATATGATCGTGGCTGTCAGAGAGAATGCAGATTTTCATCGCGTGCTACTTCCTCGCTGCAGTACCAGGACATAGGGGAGTATAGTTAGCCATGAAGGGCCGGTCATGGCTCAGAAGTTCGGTTTTTCCGGTGCGTCTTTGAACATCTGTACCGAGTTGCTGACCTCTTGTTTGGCGGCCTCGGCACCTTCCCAGCCCTTAACGCGTACCCACTTGCCCTCATCGAGGTCCTTGTAATGTTCGAAGAAGTGGGCAATACGTTCCATCAGTTCCTCAGGCATGTCCTCCGCCGATTTGACATGTCTCCAGCGGCTTGAAACGTCGTCCGCCGGCACCGCAACGACCTTGGCGTCATCACCGGATTCATCGGTCATTTTCAATACGGCTACCGGACGGCAGCGGATCACAGAGCCAGGGATCAAAGGGAATGCGGTGGGTACCATCACATCGCAGGGGTCGCCATCGTCAGAAAGCGTGTGTGGGATATACCCGTAGTTGGCCGGATAGTGCATGGCGGTGCGCAGGATGCGATCGACGAACATTGCACCTGTCTCTTTGTCGACCTCATATTTAACCGGATCGGCGTTGGACGGGATTTCGATAATGACATTGATTTCATCAGGAATATTCTTTCCTGAAGAGACTCGGTCCAGATTCATATTTGAGACCCTTGCGGTTGATCTTAGCTGAATATTTCCGGCAGGCGGGCCGGAATTCGTGTGAGGTGTGAAGATTACGGATAACCTCGGCGAGTGTCTAGCCCAAAGCCGGTGTGAGATGGCTAATTATTCAAACTGATATCCATAATGGATTTGTGGGATTGTTGCCGCTATAGCAGGTATTGGATTGCACAGGCGGATCCGGATCCGATCAAGGGAAAAGCGAGATATCCGGCAGCCTTGAGGGTAAAAATACCCGCCAATTGCCAAAATTGTGGTATATGCCGGCCGGTGAATTGTCGTCCAGGCATGAACATTTTGCCTCCTGCGGGGAACACCGATATCGCTTGCTGAGTAGGTATCGGAATTTGGGGCGGCACTGCAGGGTTTCATGGCATATGTGTCGTTTTGCGGCCTGTCATGTTCTCAGTCTGTTAGCCACCCGACCAGGGAGCGATCGCGATAAAAAAGGGGAGCCGAAGCTCCCCTGTGCGGGTTGACGCTGCCGTCTCCACTAGAGAATAGGTACGATCAGCAGGGCAACGATGTTGATGATCTTGATCAGCGGATTGACCGCAGGGCCGGCGGTATCCTTGTAGGGGTCGCCAACGGTGTCGCCGGTGACCGCCGCCTTATGGGCATCCGAACCCTTGCCGCCATGGTTGCCATCCTCGATGTATTTCTTGGCGTTATCCCAGGCGCCGCCGCCGGCGGTCATGGAGATGGCCACGAACAGGCCGGTGACGATGGTGCCGATCAACAGACCGCCCAGGGCCTTGGCGCCGGCATCGCCGCCCATCAGCCACCCGATGCCCAGGGCCACCACGATCGGCATCAATACCGGCAACAGCGATGGGATGATCATCTCCTTGATGGCCGCTTTGGTCAGCAGGTCCACAGCGCGTCCGTAGTCCGGTTTCTCGCTGTGGTCCATGATGCCGGGCTTTTCCCGGAACTGGCGACGCACTTCATTGACGATCCCGCCGGCGGCTTTGCCAACCGCTTCCATGGCCATGGAACCGAACAGGTAGGGGACAAGTCCGCCAATGAAGAGACCGATCAATACCGCGGGATCGGAGAGTTCAAAGCTGATGGTCTTGCCTGCATGCTCCAGGGTGCTGGTGAAGTCGGCAAACAGCACCAGGGCGGCCAAACCGGCGGAACCGATGGCATAGCCTTTGGTTACGGCCTTGGTGGTATTGCCCACGGCATCCAGGGGATCGGTGATATTGCGGATCTTCTCATCCAGTTCAGCCATCTCGGCGATACCGCCGGCGTTGTCAGTGATCGGGCCATAGGCATCCAGTGCGACGATGATACCGGTCATGGAGAGCATGGCGGTCGCCGCAATGGCGATGCCGTAGAGTCCGGCCAGGTCGTATGAACCCCAGATTGCGGCGCAGACCGCAATCACAGGGGCGGCGGTGGACTTCATGGAGATGCCCAGGCCGGCGATGACATTGGTGCCGTCACCTGTGGTGGAGGCTTGGGCAATCTGACGCACTGGTGAGAACTCGGTAGAGGTATAGTATTCGGTAATCACAACCATCGCAGCGGTCAGAACCAGACCGATCATGGCAGAACCGAACAGCTGCATGGTGTTGAAACCGCCGACTCCGTCCATGATCATGTCGGTGGCGAAATAGAAGGCGATGGCGGCGAGGAGACCGGCTACGATCAAACCCTTGTAAAGAGCGGGCATGACGTTGGTGTCTGTATCCTTTGCCTTGACAAAGAAGGTACCGACGATGGAGGCGATGATGGAGACGCCGCCCAATACAAGCGGATAGAGTATCGGTGCTGTGCCGGCATCGGCCATCAGCAGACCGCCGAGCAGCATGGTAGCAACCACGGTAACCGCGTAGGTCTCGAACAGATCGGCTGCCATGCCGGCGCAGTCGCCTACGTTATCACCCACGTTATCGGCGATAACCGCGGGGTTGCGGGGGTCATCCTCGGGAATACCCGCCTCGACCTTGCCTACGATGTCGGCACCCACATCGGCGCCTTTGGTAAAGATACCGCCACCAAGTCGGGCGAAGATGGAGATCAACGAACCGCCAAAGGCCAGGCCAACCAGGGGATGCAGGGGATCCTCGACCCCCATGGCGATGAGAATGGCGTAGTAACCGGCCACACCCAACAGTCCAAGTCCGACAACCAGCAGCCCGGTGATGGCGCCACCGCGAAAGGCGATCTGCAGTGCTGCATTGATGCCGCTGTCAGCAGCCTGGGCAGTGCGTAAATTGGAGCGAACGGAAATGTGCATGCCGATGTAGCCGGCAAGACCTGAGAAGACTGCGCCGATGGCGAAACCGACCGCGGTCGCGGTTCCAAGGAAGTACCAGAGTATGACGAACAGGATCACGCCGACGACGCCGATGGTGGTGTATTGGCGGTTGAGATAGGCTTTGGCGCCTTCCTGTACGGCGCCGGCTATCTCACGCATCTTCTCGTTGCCCTCAGGCTGCGCAAGTATCCATTTTACGGATAGGAAGCCATAGGCAAGTGCGGCAACCGCACAGGCTAGGGCGAAGATTAGTTCTGTGTTCACTTATACATCCTCCAATGAGATAGACGAAATGGGTTCTGGTAACAATTTATTTTCACCACCTAAGCCCTGACGCGGTCTTGTCAGGCCGGATTCGATCAGCAGACCATTCTGTCAGGGTTGGGCGCACAAAAAAAGGGGCTTTTAAGCCCCTATTGATTTAGATTAAAGTTCGAAGCTATCCAGCTTCCTGGGTACCGCCACACCCTTCATGGTGACATAGTCTGGCATGCCGTTTTCAGTGTAGGGAGGATAGGCCTCGCCTTTGATCAGGGGATAGAGGTACTCCTTACAGGCGGCCGTAATGCCGAAGCCGTCATCGGTGATGAACTCCATCGGCATCATCTTTTCGACGTTCGCCACCTCGCTCAGGGGTGCCTCTCCGATACTCCACTTGTATGGGCTGGATGATTCGCGTACTACCGTGGGCATAATGGAGTTTTTGCCCTCCAGGGCCTTCTCCACCGCGGCCTTGCCCAAGGCATAGGCCTGCTCGACGTCGGAGGCCGAGGCGAGGTGACGCGCGGCCCGCTGCAGGTAGTCTGCTACGGCCCAGTGGAATTTGTAGCCCAGAGCGTCTTTGATCATGTTGGCGACCACGGGAGCGGCGCCACCCAGCTGGGCGTGGCCGAAGGCGTCGCGGGTACCCTGTTCGGCGAGAAATTTACCATCTGGCCAGTGACAACCCTCCGAGACCACGATGGAACAGTAGCCGTGTTCCTTGACCTTGGCGTCGACCTTGGCGAGGAACTTCTCCTGGTCGAACTCAACCTCAGGGAAGAGAATGACAACCGGTATGCCGTTGTCCTCAACCAAGCCGCCGGCAGCGGCGATCCAACCGGCGTGGCGGCCCATGACTTCGATGACGAATATCTTGGTCGATGTCGCCGCCATTGAGCGAACATCGAAAGAGGCCTCCAGCGTGGATACGGCTATATATTTGGCTACGGAACCGAAACCCGGGCAGTTGTCGGTAATCGGCAGGTCGTTGTCCACCGTCTTGGGTACATGAATCGCCTGTACCGGGAAACCCATCTTTTCAGAGAGCTGGGAGACTTTGTAGCAGGTGTCGGCCGAGTCGCCGCCGCCGTTGTAGAAGAAGTAGCCGATATTATGGGCCTTGAAAATTTCGATCAGGCGTTCATATTCCCTTTTGTTGTCTTCCAGGCTCTTCAGCTTGAAACGGCACGATCCGAAACCGCCTGAAGGCGTGTGTTTGAGAGCGGCGATATCTTCAGCCGATTCGGCACTGGTGTCGATCAGGTCTTCGGTAAGCGCGCCTATGATGCCATTGCGTCCGGCGTAGACATTGGCGATTTTATCGGGGTGTTGGCGGGCGGTTTCAATAACCCCGCAAGCGGAGGCATTGATTACCGCGGTAACCCCGCCCGATTGAGCATAGAAGGCATTTTTTGCAGTCATTTATCTGATCCCCTTCGTTATATTGATATTTGTTTAAAAATCCGGGTACGCGTCAATGACCTCTATAGGTCACCCCTCTCTCTTGCCGCATGATCGGCTTGAGCCTGCAGCAGGGAGACGATGCATTCAGTGAGGTCGTCGTATTCGTCGACACCGGTGCCGTACTGTTGATAGCCCCGGTAGAAAAACTGGCAGCGGTATTTACGGCTGCCGGTTTTGAAAATAATGAAATTGCAGCCCTCTTGATTCCAATAGATGACCGGACAGCTTGAGAGCTCTCGATCGGAGGGCATCAGGCGTATCTCGGCATCCGCAATCTGGGTTTCTACTTTCTCCCCGTAACGTTCGGTTAACGTGGTTTCGATGATCCAGTGTTCAGATTCTGTTATATCTGGAATTTCAGGCATGGAGGCCACTCTGCATTTGGTTACTGCATGAGGCAGAGAAGAATAATCTAATTGATCTGTTTAGTACACAAAGTCCGTTGACTTTGCGGGAAATCTTGGATTAGCTTACCCAAGCTCGCAGCTGGCGGCTAATGCAAAACTTGGATGGAGCCATGGATTTTCTTAATTATTGCGCCCGACAAAGGGATCTTATGGTGGAATTATGCATGATGAGTGTCTGTGACAGCGGTGGCCGGGTTAGGCACAGGGTCTTTGTGGTTGTCTGTATAATCAAGCTTAACTGACTGTAATAAAAGGAAATACTATTTATTGTTTGTAGCATTGGAGATATCAGGGGATGCGAATTGTAATACTGGGGGCACCTGGGTCGGGTAAAAGAACACAGACAGACCTGCTGGCTGATAAATATGGCCTATCCTCAGTGATGACGGGCGAGCTGGTGAAGAATGCTGTGCAGGAGCGGACGCCACTGGGTCTCGAAATAAAAGAGTTGCAGGATGCCGGCAGGGTGGTAACTGAGGATTTGGTCTTGGCACTGCTCCGGGAGCGGCTGCTGAAAAGTGAACTCCAGGACGGCTTCGTACTGGACGGTTTTCCCAGAAATCTCCTGCAGGCGCTGACCCTCGATGAGCTGATGATCGAGATCGATCAACCGTTAGACCTGATTCTGCTGATCGATATTGAGACAGATACCCTCATGGAGCGCCTGGTGGGACGGCGTACCTGCCGTAGTTGCGGCCTACTCTATAACATCTATAGAAACCCACCGGTTGTTGATGACGTATGTGATGTTTGCGGTGGACGTCTGCACCAAAGATCCGATGACAACGAAGAGACGGTAAGCAGTCGAATTCATGTCTTCGACCATCTGATTTCGCCCCTGATCACTCACTATGAGAAGCAGGGAAAGCTAATCAGGATCGACGGCAATGGAGAGGTCGGGCAGGTTTTCCAGCTTATCTGCAAAACGATCGATGAGGGAAGCCGGGCACCCGATAGGGAGGTCTCGATTGAGGCTCAACCGGTAATCGAGGAGCGTGCGGAGGAGAGAGATGACAGCGCAGCATTGGAAGAGGCAAGCGCTCGATCCATCGAAGAAGCGGAGGCTTCAGCATCTGCCGCAAGCAGAGAGAAGAACCCGGCTCCAGGCAAGATTGTGAAAAAAAAGGTGGCACGAAAGAAGGCGGAATCGAAGCGGGCGGCCAAGAAGCGGGTAAGCAAAAAGCGGTCGGCAGCGAAGCAGGGGGAAAAGAAGAAGGCTTCCAAAAAGAAAGCGGGCAGGCCTCCGGCGGCAAAGTCACGCACAGTTAAAAAGAAATCGACCGCTCATCGGGCGGTGCAAAAAAAGTCCGCAAAAAAGAAGCTAAGCAAAAAGAAGGCGCCTAAAGCCAAGGTGACTCAAAAGAAAAAGGTCACGACAAAAAAGGCTGTTTCAAAGCCCTCTTCGAGGAAAAAGGCAAAAAGCACGACAGGCAGCACCAAGAAAGGCAGCAAGGCATCGGCCAAGTCTAAACGATCCGCCGTACGGCAGCGTGGCAAAGTGGCGAAAAAGCGCACAAAAGGGAAAGCAATAAAGAGGGCCCTCGCCAGGGGAGCGGCCAAAAAGCGGACCGCAGAGAGCGCCGGGTTGAACAAAATGGCGGCAAAGGGTTCGCCCGGCAAAAAAGCAGCGGCAAAAAAAACTAAATCTAAGCGTTCCAATTCCAGGAAAAAGTAGAACTTGGGTAGTGGCTGAAAACGGCTCGACCGTGCATTCAGCCGTTTGGGAAATATATTCGTTTGCCCTAAAAACCCTAAAAGCGTAAGGTAATTGGCATGGATCTGTGATACAGGAACCACGCCTCATGGATAGGTGCAAGTACTTAGGATTACTCTTCGGTCCTCTTCTACTTCTAGCGGCATTGCCTGCTCAGGCAGCCATGTATAAATGGTACGATGAACAGGGTAAGTTGAACTACACGCAATCTCCTCCTCCCGCTGGAAGCCGACGGGCCACAATCAACAGCGACAGCTTCAGTACGGTGAATATGCGCAAGGTGCCAACGATCAAGCGTACCAATACGCCCAAGCGGAGCAGAAAAACGGAGAGAAGGGTTGTTAAGAAGAGACGAACTAAACGGACTACACGCTCTACTTGTCGGCTGCGTTAGCCGGCGACAAAAAGTCAATTCCGCAAGCGAGCTTTCCGTTAATCACCCGTTGCGCTGTCCTGATTTACCTTGAGGTGCGTTTAAACTCCGTGCCCTTGCAACCGGAACAGGGTGGTATGTGTCCTGTTTTCTTAAAGTGAATCTCCTTATTGCAGTGGCTACAGACCAATGTGCCGGGGCCGGTGACCTCTCCAGTATGGTAGAGTGACGATTGATTGGCACGCTCCGCCAGCTTCGCCAGCTCCAGCTTGGTTTGATCGGCAACGCCGGTGAACATCTCAAACAGACGGTTTTCCACCTGTTGCACATCGAATCGCCACCAGGCTGAGAGTTGTTCGCCGGTTTCCAGCAGGTAGTTGGCCGCATCCTTCATGTCGCGTTCGATATAACCGGACACCTTGTCCGCTTCCTCACGACTGATTTCACCCAGTTCGATCAATTTTTCCCTGGCATCGGCCAAGTACTCCTTAATGCTCGGGAGGGCGTTCTCCTTGGCGGACTCCGCTGCTTCATGTACTTCATGCAGCATTTTGTCGTAGGCTGCGGCCAAACGATCAAAGGGATCTTTGGGTGCAGATGATGACATGGCTGACTCCTTGGGCATGGATGCCATTTATTGTTGCTCTACTGACAATGATGGATCAATTTTCAGCTGCCGCCAAGGGTTGCAATACAGGCTGTTAGCTACTTTCGACGGCATTCAGTCAGCGGCATCGAACCAGCATCTTATCAGTAGAAATCCGCCGCCTGCGACCAAACCCATTCCCAGTGCGGTGGCCAGGGTTACGGGCAGCAGTCCGCCACTGCCAAATACCAGCAGCAGAGAGCCGCTTAGCAGCATGGCGCCTCCGGAGATCGAGTTGACGGTATTCCGGTGGTTGTGACGCAGCTGTTTGCTCAGCTTGTCGAGTTCGTCGGATTTCCATTTGAGCTCGAGTCGGCCGGATGCCGCTTCATCGATGATCTTGTTAAGTTTTTTCGGTAGATCGGGCAGGTGCTCCGCGATTTCAGGCAGATTCTGTTTAAGCTTGCCGACGAAGGCGCGGCGTCCGATCTGTTCGCTCATCCAACGTTCGAGAAACGGCTTCGCCGTAGTCCATAGGTCGAGCTGGGGATAGAGCTGCCGCCCCAGACCCTCTATGTTCAGCAGGGTCTTTTGCAGCAATACCAGTTGAGGTTGTACTTCCATGTCAAATCGCCGGGCGGTTTGAAACAGCCTGAGCAGAAAGTGGCCGAATGATATCTCGCTCAGTGGTTTCTCGAAGATCGGCTCACTGACGGTGCGTATAGCCGATTCAAACTCCTCGACCCGGGTCACTTCGGGTACCCAGCCTGACTGGATATGGAGCTGGGCCACCCGCTTATAGTCGCGATTGAAAAAAGCCAGCAGGTTTTCCGCCAGGTAGCGTTTATCTTCCTCGGTCAGGGTACCCATGATGCCGAAGTCGACAGCGATATAGCGGCCATTGGGTTCGACGAATATATTCCCGGGGTGCATGTCAGCGTGAAAGAAGTTGTATTTGAAGACCTGGGTGAAAAAGATCTCCACGCCTCTTTCACCCAGCAGTTTCATACTGATACCCTGTTGCCTCAGAGACTCGATGTCGCCCACGGGAGTGCCGCCGATGCGTTCCATGACCAATACATTCTGGCGCGTCAACTCCCAATAGACCTCGGGGACGTATAGCGCTTCGCTGTTGATGAAATTGCGCCGTAGTTGAGAGGCATTGGCGGCTTCGCGCATCAGATCCAATTCGTCGAAGATGGTCTTCTCATACTCCTGAACGACCTCCACGGGTCTCAGGCGACGTCCCTCCTTCCAATATTTTTCTGCCAGCCGGGCGATGGTGAAGAGCAGGTCCACGTCCCGTCGTATGGTCTTTTCGATCTGTGGCCGCAATACTTTGACAACCACCTTTTTTCCATCCTTCAGCTGGGCGCTATGAACCTGTGCGATGGAGGCGGAGGCCAGCGGTTGCTCGTCGAAGGCCTCGAGCAGTTCGTCGATGGGCTGGCCATAGGCCTTTTCGATAATGGCCCGGGCTCTATCTCCCGGGAAAGGCGGTACCCGGTCCTGCAGTTTGGCCAGCTCATTCGCCAGGTCATCGGGCAGCAGGTCTCGCCGGGTGGAGAGGATCTGGCCGAATTTGACGAAGATAGGTCCCAGATCCTCCAGCGTCCTGCGAATGCGTACCGGGTAGGGGGAACGGTCCTTGCGGAACCAGAACCAGGGAGAAAGATAGATGAGAAACCGAATCGGTCTGAACAGATGGGTGGCGAGGATGACCTCATCCAGGCCGTGGCGCAGCAGCACTAGGTTAATATGGACCAGCCGGATGGCCTGGGAGGGGTGAATCACGAGCCCTTATCCTTCTCATCCTGACGCTCTTTCAGTCGCTGGACTCGGGCCTCAAGCCGCTCGGTATCGTCACGCATGCGGTCGACCTCATCGAGAAAAGCGGAAAGTTCGTAGCGAGACGGAAGCAGGCGCAGCTCTTCCTGGAGGAACTCCTGAAGATTCTTTTCCGTGGTTCTGTTCACTGAGCCTCCCCATTTGATCGCCGATCTCACCAGGGTGCCTATTTCGTGAGCGGCAATGTCACCGGTTACGCGCGAAAGCTGTTCCTCCCAGTCGATCTCAAGATCTGCCAGCAGGCTACCGAATGCCTGCGCGAGGGCGGTATCACCCTCGATCTCTACTGCGCCCTTGAAGAGTTGGTCTGCACTTTTTCTGGTGCCACGCATACGCATCAGGTCGAACGGGGAGCCGCGTAGACTGCAGTCGGCCTCGCCCTCGAACTCATTCAGGATCTGGATACCGTTGGGATCGGGTATGAGGTAGAGAGAGATACCCATGCCCAGCAGGTCCAGCCGGATCACCTTGCCATGCATGGGTGTAAGCCGGGCGGGAGTCTCCGGGTCGAGAAGAATGGCCTGGTTCAACAGCGCTTCGAGAGTGGCCGAGAGGGCAGCGGCAATGGTCATGGCAGGTTCTCCCTGCGATCTGGCGTCACTGCTTGGGGATAAATCTGAGGTCTGACAGGCAACATCGATCGTTAACACCTAGAGTTTATAACCCCGATGAATGGCTACGACACCTCCGGTCAGATTGAAATAGTCGCAGCGCTCGAAGCCGGCGTGTTCCATCATGCCTTTGAGTGTCTCCTGGTCAGGGTGCATGCGGATGGACTCGGCCAGATAGCGGTAGCTCTCCTCATCGTTGGTGACCAGTTTGCCGATTTTCGGCAACAGGGTGAACGAGTAGAGGTCGTAGACCTTTTCCAGGGCCCTGCTGGTGGGTTTGGAGAACTCCAGCACCAACAGCCGCCCACCCGGTTTGACGCTGCGGAAAATTGCATTCAGCGCCAGCTGTTTATCGGTTACATTGCGCAGGCCGAAGCCGATGGTGACGCAATCGAAGTGGTTATCGGGAAAGGGCGGATGCTGCGCATCGGCCTGTACATAGTGCAGGTTGCCGACCCGTCCCTGGTCCTCCATGCGCTCTCTGCCAAGCAGCAGCATCGAGGCATTGATGTCGGAAAAAACCACCACTCCGTCATCACCGACCAGGCCGCTGAACCTTGCTGAGAGGTCTCCTGTGCCGGCAGCCAGGTCCAATACCCTGTGTCCCTTGCGCACGCCTGATAGCTCGATGGTTTGACGTTTCCACAGACGGTGTATACCGAGAGACATCAGGTCGTTCATCAGGTCATATTTGTTGGCAACCGAATCGAAAACCTGGCGAACCCTGCCAGCCTTCTCACCGAGAGGAACGTCCTGATAGCCGAAATGCGTGGTCTTCTCATCCTTCATCAATCTATACCTGTCTTCTCGAGTCGCGCGGAGGAGGGTCTATTCCGCCTGAACAGTCTGTCGTTTAAGCCGATGGCTCCTTTCGCTCATACCCGGCTGTTTTCAGCCGTTGCAGGTAATCCTGCCAGTTCCGCTCATAATTCAGGCCGAGCCGATAGAGCGTATCCCAGGAGTAGATGCCGGTATTGTGCTCATCATCGAAGTGCAGACAGATGGCATAATTTCCCACAGGATCGATATGGGCAATATTCACCTCTTCTTTGCCGACCTGCAAGACCTCTTGCCCTGGTCCATGGCCCTGCACCTCTGCGGAGGGAGAAAATACCCTGAGGTATTCCGCGGGATAACTGAATTTGCTGCCATCGTCGAAGCTGATCTCCAAAACACGGGATTGCTTGTGCAGGTGGATCTCTGTCGGATTGGGATGTGACATGGTTTGCTCTCACTCTTTGTTGACTGCTAGTGCACCAAACTACCATTCTATCCCCAGACCGAGCCGATATACCCGGTTGGTATAGCGTGATCTGGTCTGTGCACCCTTATAGAATGTACTGACTCAGATCCTCGTCCGCCGCCAGCTGAGAGAGTTGATCGTCGACATAGCTCTCATCGATGACAATGGTCTCATCGGCATGTTCCGAGGCCATGAAGGAGATGCTCTCCAACAGGCGCTCCATGACCGTATGCAGGCGGCGCGCACCGATGTTCTCTGTCCTTTCGTTCACATGCCAGGCAGTCTCCGCAATGCGGCGGATACCTGCTTCGGTGAAGCTCAGGCGTACATTCTCCGTCTCAAGCAGGGCCTGGTACTGCTCGGTGAGCGAGGCGTCAGGCTCGGTAAGTATGCGGGTGAAATCATCGGTTGTGAGTGCGGATAACTCCACCCGGATCGGTAATCGGCCCTGTAGTTCGGGGATCAGATCGGATGGCTTGGCGAGATGGAAGGCACCGGATGCAATGAACAGGATATGATCTGTCTTGACCATGCCGTGCTTGGTGGAGATAGTACACCCCTCCACCAGGGGCAGCAGATCGCGTTGCACCCCCTCGCGGGAGACGTCCGCACCCCGGGTTTCGGCACGGCTGGTTACCTTATCCAACTCATCGATAAAGACGATCCCGTGCTGTTCCACCATCTCCAGCGCCCGCAGCTTGAGATCCTCCTCGTTGATGCGCTTCGCCGCCTCCTCATCACTCAGGACCTTGAACGCATCCTTGATACGCAGTTTGCGGCGTCGCGTGCGTCCGCTCCCCAAGTTTTGGAACATGCCCTGCAACTGGCTGGTCATCTCCTCCATACCCGGCGGCGCCATGATCTCGACCCCTACCGGGGTAGAGCTGACCTCGATATCGATCTCCTTGTTGTCGAGCCCGCCACTTCGCAGTTTGTCGCGGAATTTCTCACGGGTCGCGTCGGAGACACCCGAACTTGTTTCACTGTCTCCCCAGCCTGAGGTCGAGGGCGAGGGAAGCAAGGCATCGAGAATCCGTTCCTCGGCGGCCTGCTTGGCTTCACCGGAAACTTTGGCCATCTCGCCTTCTCGCACCATTTTGACCGCAGAGTCGGTCAATTCACGGATAATCGAATCCACCTCTCTGCCGACATAACCCACTTCGGTAAATTTTGTGGCTTCCACCTTGAGGAAAGGGGCGTTCGCCAGTTTGGCCAGACGTCGCGCGATCTCCGTCTTGCCGACACCGGTCGGGCCGATCATCAGGATGTTCTTCGGCGTGATCTCATTTCGTAGGCTTTCAGGAACCTGGGAGCGACGCCAGCGGTTGCGTAGGGCGATGGCCACAGCGCGCTTTGCGTCAGTCTGGCCGATAATGTGCTTGTCCAGCTCAGCGACGATCTGTTGGGGGGTTATTTCCGACATCAATGGTTTCCGCTAATTGTTATCCGACTCAGAATCCGTGGTGAGGTGATCTAGGTTTTACTGTCCAGCTCTTCCAGTACGAGATTATGGTTGGTGTAGATACAGATATCGGCGGCGATACCGAGTCCCTTTTCGACGATCTCGCGGGCACCGAGTTCCGTATTATCCAGCAGCGCCCGTGCCGCAGCCTGGGCAAAGCTGCCGCCGGAACCGATAGCCATCAAATTATGTTCCGGTTCGATCACGTCACCGGTGCCGGAGATGATCAGCGAAGTCTCTGTATCGGCGACGCACAGCAATGCCTCCAGCCGACGCAACGCCCGGTCGGTGCGCCAGTCTTTGGCCATCTCCACAGCCGCACGCGTGAGGTGTCCCTGGTGCTTTTCCAGCTTACCCTCGAAGCGTTCGAACAGGGTGAAGGCATCGGCGGTGGCACCGGCGAAACCGGCGATGACCTTACTTTTATAGAGCTGCCTCACTTTACGGGCATTGCCTTTCATCACAGTATTGCCAAGGGAGACCTGACCATCACCGCCGATGACCACTTTGCCGTTACGCCTGACTGATAGAATGGTAGTACCTTTGAAGTTTTCCACGCCGGATTCCGAGAGTTTTTTGATGAGGTGGCGATTGTACCTGAGGTGGAGGCTGGTGAAAAATCGACGGCTAGCCTGAGATTTGCATATTCCAGGCATTGAGCGGTCGCCGATCCTGTCCGGTCAATTTCAGAATCATTGAGTTGACAGTGAAGATGCATTGCCGCACTGTTTTTGGAAACTGGAATATTAGGGTTTTCACTTTCTTGTTTGGTAGCGGTATCCATGGCAGATTCACAACTATGTCGATCAGACTCACCCGAATTGCTGTAGTTGGAATAATCTGCCATCTCTTCACGACTGCCCAGGCAGACGATTCCGCTCGTCTGTTACATTCGCCGTTGAGTGCCCAGGAAATTGCCGAGCAGGTCTATGTGGCGGCGCATGGCGGATTGGTGAAGAACGCGCTCAGCAAGCGCAGGGGGAGAGAAGTCGCCGTGGTCGTTAATCGCGCCCCGTTGGCTATGCGCACGCAGGACAGGGTGCCGGGGGTGCAGACCTTTGACACCTATGTCAACAATACCCCCCAAGATCCTGCCATTGAGACTCAGCAAATGGCGATCCTGACCTCGGGCAAGACCAAGGGCACAGGTGTACTGTTCACGCGGTATGCCGATCCGCAAAGGGGCAATGTGATCTCGATGTGGCTGCCGGCACTGCGCAAGATCAGGCGGATCAACGAACCCTCCCATGAGGATGTATGGTTCGGTACCAATCTGACCTATGGGGAGTTGGTATTGCGTGGACCGGAGGATGAGGTCCATGAACTGCTCGGCGAAGCCAAGGTGGAGGAGTGCCTGGCTGCGATGGAGTTGCAGCCCTGGGAAAAGACCCGCTATACGAGGCATCTGCCGGGGCCGCAGTGCGCCCATATCGGCAAGTCCGTATATCAATTGAAGAGCGCCACCAAGTTTAAAAACTGGTGGTATGACTACCATATCAGTGAAATCGACAAACGTACGTTCGCCCTCTATAAAACGGTCTACTATAAAAATGGCGAAATGATAAAAACGGTATATATCGATTGGCAGTCCCTTGATCAGCCGGATCCGCGCATCGCATATCCCAGGTATATCTACGCAATCTCTCACCAAGACGGCAAGGACAGCATGGTCTATGTGCCGCGCAGTACGATCTCTTTGAATGTGGATCTCGCCGACGGGTTCTGGTCTGAACAGACCCTGCAAAACTATGGTCGATAAAGCGATGCGCGATGTCTGGTCAGAGTAACGGTTACGCTGACGCGTACGCCCGCTTTGTGATCCAGCATCGCCGGGCGGTGATTATACTGCTGTTCGCCTCAACGCTGCTGGCGCTGTTCTTCGTCAACCGGGTGAATCTGCGTAATGACCCGGACTCTTTGCTGCCCCTCACGAACCGTTATATCGCCACCAATCTCTATAGCGACCTTACCTACGGTATGGGCAACCTGATGGTGTGGGGATTGAAGGTCAAACAGGGTGATATCTACCAGTCCTGGTTTCTCGAGATGGTACATGATTTCTATCGGGATGTGAGTGGGCTGGAATTTGCGAATGCGGTCAATTTTGTCGGTCTGCCGTCATCGAAGCTGCGCAACCTGGGCATTTCCGATAAGGGGAGTCTCGATTATCGCCGTCTGATGCCCGCCAACGGTTTTGCCGCCGATGAACAGGAGCGGCAGCGTCAGATCGAGTATCTTCGTCAGGGGCTGGAAAAACATCTGGTGTTGGAACCCCTGCTGATCTATTACCAGGATGGAAAAGGCGATAAGTGCCAGATGGTCGGCCCGGATGGAAAGATCAGCAGTGCATCGATCCGTCATGTGCACGAGAACTGTCGCGCCGTAGGCACCTTCATAATCGGCGATTTCAGCAATCAGCTGAAGGATAATCATCTGCGATGGATTGCCGCGGCAAAAGGCGTCATGGCGGATTACCAGGCCCGCTATGGCGACCGGGTTGAGTTTACAATATCTGGAGAGCCCTATTTTCTCGCATCCATGGTCGAGGAACTTTGGGACAAAGCATGGCTGTTCGGGATCTCATTGCTGATCATCCTGATTGTGCTCTGGTATGAGTTTCGACGCTGGAGCTGTGCGGTTCTGCCCTTGTTGGGTGTTGGTATGACCATCATTCTGACTCTCGGATTGATGGGATATTCGCAGTTCAGACTCACCACCATGATGGCGCTGACTCCCATGCTGCTGCTGGCCATCGGTATCGGCCACTCCATGCAGATCACCCGACGTTATATGCAGGAGTTGCAAAAATCCGGAGATCATCAGCAGGCGGCGTATACCGCCATCCGATATACGGTAGTACCGGCGGCGCTCTCAATTGGCACAGATCTGCATGGTTTTTTTGCCATCTCATTCATCGATATCTCATTTTACAAGGCCTATGCCTATTTCGGCATATTCGGCATGTCCACCCTGATCCTCACCACAACCACGCTGATTCCCCTGCTTATGATCACATTTCCGCCGAAGCTGCATGACCGTCAGTTCGAACGCGGTTGGGAATTACGACTGGCCAAGGGATTGACCCGGTTGCTCACCGGCCCGCTCAAGTGGTTGCCTGTGCTGGCGGTCATCGGAATCTGGCTGCTCTCTGCCTATGCCACAGAGCTGGACAGGGGCTTTAGCGCATTGATGGCGGGAGAGGCGGGTCGTAACGACCCGGAGATTGCGCGCATCCAGGATGAGTTCGACATCATGCCCGGCGTGGAGAAGGGCATACACTACCCCCGGGCGGCCTATAAGGACCACTATATGCTGGGTGAGATTTTGACCGGAGACGGGGAGGTCAAGGCGATAGCCGATCTCGAGGCACTATCAGACATGATGCCTGGAGTGATCACGGCGAATATGGTTATCCGTTCCAAGGCCGGTACGCTGCCTGCGTGCGGTCTGGATGCCTGGAGTGAGTCCGGTGAACGGTTGACGGGAGCGGATGCGTGTTTCGATGCCATGGAGGACCCGCCGCAGGGCATCTTTAATCAGGCTCTGGTGTTGAACGCCCTGTCGTTGTTCGAGGATTGGCTTCGCGGTCACCCGCATATCGGTTTTACCGCCTCCTATGTACAGTTCGCCAAGACCCTCAACATGATGCTCAATAGTCCCGAGGGCGAGTCGCCGGTGACACATATGAATCTCTACGCCATACCCACCCTGGAGCACATGCGGCAAAATGCCTATGCCTATGGCCTCCCTGGAGAGGAGGAGCGGTTCCCCGATCCGGACGAAACGGTACAACTCTATAATGGCATGTTGGCCACCAGTGCGAAGGCGGGGGAGCTGGAGGCCTTTGTCAACACACGGAGTTGGGATGAGGGTATCATTGTGGGCTTTGTCAATACCATGGATCCCAAACTGACCCATCAGACAATTCTCGATATTCAGCGCTATCTGCAGGAACATGCCGACGATCCGGGAATGGATCTGCTCCGGGTCGGGGTCGAGGGAGGGGAGCATATCCGTGTTCCGGCCAAAGGCGGGATTCCGGCCGATACCGTCGTAACCGAAGACTCAATTCCTGGCAGGGCAGCGATCGGCGGTTTTCTGGGTGTCACCGAGGCGACCAGGGATGTCGCCTTCAAGGAGTGGCTGAATGCCCCGGTGGCGACATCCCTGACTGTCTTTCTCATGACCTTGATCATGTTTCGTTCCTGGATGGTCGCCAGCATCCTGATCAGCCTCTGTTTTATTACCCTGATGACCCAATATGGTTTGGGCGCCTATATGACATCTATCGGTGAATGGTCAGCCAACCTGGCATTTCATGTACAGGTGGCACTGAGTATCGCCATGGGATTGGGCGTCGATTACGGTGTCTACATGGTATCGCGTCTGCGTGAGGAGATGAGCGCTTCCGGAGGGGACTGGCATCTGGCCTTACAGACCACGCTGGGTACTACCGGCTCGGCGATCATCATCTCCATGCTGGTACTGCTGGGTAGTTTTATCCCCTTGATGAATACCGAGCTGGCCAACCTCTGGTCGGTTAGCCTGTATATCTCCGAGGCCTTGATCATGGACGTCATCATTGCCCTGATGGTGCTGCCGTTGATGGTCTATTGGTTGCGACCAAGGTTCGTCTTTCCAGCCAAAAAGATGGAATGATATTACTGATTTCAACTTCTTCCCTGATTGCCCTCTGCCAGCCGAGCTCAATCGCGTCTCATCAGTCAATCGTTATCAGAACTCGGATAGCAAACAGTGATGCCACTGGCTATGCTTGTATAAAACGCGGGTTAAATTCCTGTCCTAACATTAAGCACTATATGATTCTCAGATCCCGTTATCGCTATCTTCTGGTTTTTCTGTTTTTTATCCTATTTACCCCCCTTCTAATGTGGAGCAGTGTACAGGTCACCCGGGAACAGGGACTGACCGGGTTGGCGGCAGATGCTGAGAATGATCTGATGCTGTATGTCCGCAACTTTGATGAATATCTGACCCGCTACGACCATCTTTCGGGGTCGGTGGCAACCAGCCGCCTAATCCTCGATCTGTTGCGTAACCCGGAGGAGCGCAGTGTGGTGATGGCGGCGAATCGCTATCTTGAGGCGCTGAATGAGGAGGTGCACGCGAATACGGTCTATGTGATGGATTTGATGGGCAACACATTGGCAGCCAGCAACTGGCAGGCTGAGAAATCGTTCGTTGGCAAGAACTACAGTTTCCGATCCTATTTCCAGCGCGCCATTGATGGCATACAGGGACGTGACGTGGCCGTCGGTGCCACTTCGGGGGTGCTGGGCTATTACGCGGCGAGACCCGTGCTCGATGCTGGAGAGGTCATTGGCGCGGCCGTGATAAAGCTGACGCTGGAAGAGATGCGTTTGATGTTTGCGGATCTGAATATGCAAATTCTGGTGGCGGACAGGGATGGTGTGATCTTTCTCGCCAGTGACGAGCGCTGGCGGTTTAAGACTCTGCGGCCACTGACCTCGTCGCAAATGGAGAGGATTCGCAAGGTCAAACGTTATGCCGACAATCCCCTGATACCGTGGTCGACGGTGGAGACGCAACCAAGAGATGAGGTATCGAAACTGTTGGTGCTTGACGACGGTATCGAGTATCTCGCGCAAGCCACTTTGATGCTCTCACGGGGGTGGGAGATGCATGTTTTGAAGCCTGCCAGCGAAGTGGACAATCAGGTCTATTTTGCCATGATTGCGAGCGGCCTGGTCTGCGCCATAGCCCTGTTGAGCCTGTTGTTGCTGATTCAGCGACACGACTATCTCCAGGATCTCAGGGACGCGGCGATCCACGACTTCCTAACCGGGCTCTATACTCGGCGCTATTTGCAGGATACGGCTAAAGCGCAGATCAGCCGCATGGACCGGGGCCAGGTCAACAGTTTCTCGGCGGCGATGATCGATATCGACCATTTCAAGCGAGTCAACGATGATTTCGGACATCGGGCCGGCGATCAAGTGCTAAGGGCGGTAGGCTCCGCCATCGCCTCTGAAATCAGGCAGGGTGACATCCCGGTACGATACGGAGGTGAGGAGTTCCTGGTCATAATCAACTCGAAAACCGATTGTGACTCCACGCGGATTGTGCGGCGCATCCTGGAGCGTATAAAGACCATGAGTTTTCGCGGGCCTATCCGCCGGCTCAAGATTACAGCCAGTGCCGGTGTCGCACACTACCAGCCCGGAGAGACCCTGGAACAACTGCTCCAACGGGCAGACGAACTGCTCTATCGGGCCAAGGAGGATGGACGGGACCGTTTCTATGACGATCTATGTCGGGAATCGAGGCCGTCGCCATGAAGCGATTACTCCCCCTGCTCATGTTGGTCGTATGGATGCCATCCCTTTTCGCCACCGATTCATTGGTGATATACGGTTCACGCCAACGACCATTGATGGAGCCCCTGCTGCTGATCTACTCCGAATTGCACGGAGTCGATGTGCGCTATGTCGAGGAGAAATCCGGCAATCTCTTGCGTCGGCTGACTGAGGAGGGAGAGCGATCCGGTGCTGATCTGCTGCTGACTGCGGATATTGGCATCTTACAGGCGGCGCGCGATCAGGGTTTGCTGCAACCCAACCCGTCGCCACTGCTGAGGAGCCTGATTCCCCCCCAGTACCGGGATCCGAACGGACACTGGTTCGGACTCTCGCTGAGAGCGAGGATGATCGTTTATGCACCGGATAGGATAGCGCCGGACAGCCTGCAGGATTATGCCGATCTTGCGTCACCTGCGCTGAAAGGCCGGCTCTGCATCCGATCGCTGAACCACGTCTACAATCAGTCGCTCACTGCCGCCATGCTGGCCCGTTGGGGGGAGTCGCAGACCCGGACCTGGTTGAGGGGGATGAAGGATAATCTCGCCCGACCGCCGCAGGGTGGGGACCGGGATCAGATCCGTGCAGTGTCGGAGGATTATTGCGATGTGGCTCTGGTCAACAGTTACTACTTTGCGATGATGCAGAACAGCGACGATGAGCGGGAGGTTGTCTCCAAATTGGCCTGGGTCTGGCCGGAAGACGGTGTGCATGTGAATATCAGTGGCGGTGGCGTCACCCGTCACGCCCCGCATCCTCAACTGGCCAAAGATTTTCTCGAATTCCTCGCCGGTTTTGACAGTCAACGACTGTTTGCTGTACTCAATCAGGAATATCCGGCCGTACTGGGTGTTCCCGTCTCGCATACGCTAATGCGGCTAGGTGCCTATGAAGCCGACTTCCGACCGTTGGCATTGATTGCCCGTCAGCGTCAAAAGGCGTTAATGTTGATACGTCAAATTGCAGAAACTAAGCAGTAGCGTTTCTGATGTGGCTAAGGCGCATTGAGTCATATTGCCGCGAAGTGGTTATTGCAAAAAAGCCTTCCCTGGCAAGTTGGCGTGATCAGATACTTTCCGGTTCCATTTTGATTGCCCCGCAGGGGCACTCGGCGGCGCACATGCCGCATCCTTTGCAGTAGTCGTACTTGATCTCGAAACGCTTGCCCGGCCCCAGCTTGGAAATGGCGTTATCGGGGCAGACACCGTAACAGTTGTCGCACTCGAAACAGTTGCCGCAGGACATGCAGCGGCGCGCCTCATAGGCGGCGTTGACCTCGTCCAGGTCACCCACCACCTCCGCGAAGCCGCTCTGCCGTCGCACGATGTCGAGCATCGGCCGAATCGTGCGCGGAGCGTCGGAGTAGTACCAAGTGTTCATCTTGCCGATATCCACGATCTCGTGCTTTTCAGGCTTTATGTAGGTCTCGCCACTAAGCCAGGCATCGATACTGCGGGCGGCATGCTTGCCATGGCCGATGGCGGTGGTCACCGTGCGTGCGGAGGGCACCATGTCGCCGCCGGCGAAGATACCTTCGGCGCCGGTCATCATCTGCCGGTCGACCAGCACCGAGTCGCTCTCGACGGCGACATCCGTCAGCGGTTCCAGCAGGGTGGTCTCCACGTTCTGGCCCAGGGCCTGTACCACCACGTCGGCGTCGAAGTTTTCGAACTGGCCTGTGGGCTGGGGCCATTGGCCTTCGCCGTCGACCATCTGCTCCAATTTCAGGCCGTTGTCCCGGATCTCACGGATCGCCCGCAGGGGTAGGATCTCCACGCCTTCCTCCAGGGCCTCGCGAATCTCCATCTCGTGGGCCGGCATCTTCTCACGCGCCTCATAGACCACCAGAGTGACCTGGGTCGCACCCATGCGGATGGCGGTGCGGGCCACATCGACAGCGGTGTTGCCGCCGCCGTAGACCGCGACCCGGCCACGCAACGCCACGTGCTCCTCCTCCTCGACGGCCCGCAACAGGCCGACCGCGTCGAGCAGCGGCAAGCTCTCGTCCGACGGAATCTCGACCCGCTTGGGAGTCTGCGCGCCGATGGCGAGGAAGACGGCATCGAAGCCGTTGGCCTGTTGAAAACCCCGGATATCGTCGATACGGGTATTGAGGACGATCTCCACCCCCATGGCCTCGATGCGCTGGATCTCCGCCTTCAGCTTCTCCCGGGGCATGCGGTATTTGGGAATGCCGTAGCGCACCATACCGCCGGCCTGAGAGGAGGCCTCGTAGACGGTCACCTGATGACCGTAACGACGCAGGTGGTAGGCGCAGGCCAGCCCTGCGGGTCCGGCGCCGAGCACCATCACCCGCTTGCCGGTATCCCGGCCAGGTTCGATTTTCCAGCCCTGGCGCAAGGCCTGATCGCCGAGGAAGCGCTCCACCGAGTTGATACCCACCGCATCGTCCACATGGACCCGGTTACAGGCACCCTCGCAGGGGTGGTAGCAGACCCGTCCCATGACGGCGGGAAAGGGGTTGCTGAGCATGATCTCCCGCCAGGCCTTCTCGTAGCGTCCCTCTTCGCTGTGGTAGAGCCAGGCCTGGATATTCTCGCCTGCCGGGCAGGCGTTGTTGCAGGGGGGCAGACGGTCCAGATAGACCGGTCGCTCGGTCCGCCAGGAGCCGGTCTTGTTGAGCAGGCTGCTGCCCACATCGAGGGTAATCGCAAAGGGTTTTTTCATGGTCAGTCTCCTTGCTCGTCGATGAGGCCGAAACGGCGGATGTTGCGGTCCGCCACCGCCTGAAGCTGGGCGAGCTGGGATTCGTTTTTCAGGGTGTGGGCGAAGCGGCGCTGCAGTTTGAGGTAGTCCGATACCGGTACCTTGCGACGGATCTTGGTGGAGGCGGTGATCTCCCCGTGTTCCGCCTCGAACAGGGGATAGAGCCCGCTCTGCACCGCGAGCCGGGCGATCTTCACCGTATCCGCGGGCTTGGAGCCCCAGCCCAGGGGACAGGGCACGAAGACCTGGATATAGCGCGCGCCCCGGATCGACATCGCCTTCTCCACCTTGGCCTCCAGGTCGTGCAGCCGGTCCACACTGGCGGTGGCCACATAGGGGATGCCGTGGGCCATGGCGATCAGGGGGACGTTCTTGCCCTTGTCGAAATCGGCGCCGGGCTCCGCTCCCACCGGCATGGTGGTGGCGGTACGTGCCGAGCCGGGCGTGGCGGAGGAGCGCTGTACCCCGGTGTTCATGTAGGCCTGGTTGTCGTAGCAGATGTAGAGCACGTCATCGTTGCGCTCGAACATGCCGGAGAGGGCGCCGAAGCCGATATCGGTGGTGCCGCCGTCGCCGCCCTGGGCGATGACCCTTACATGCTCGCGGCCCTTGACCCGCATGGCGGCGGCGATACCGGTGGCGACGGAGGGGGCGTTGCCGAACAGGGAGTGCATCCAGGGGATGCGCCAGGCCGACTCGGGATAGGGGGTGGTGAAGACCTCCAGGCAGCCGGTGGCGTTGGCGGCGATCAGCTGGTTGTCGGTGGCGCGCATGGCGGCGTCGATGGCGTATCGCGCGCCCAGTGCCTCGCCGCAGCCCTGACAGGCGCGGTGGCCGGAGTCGAGGGAGTTGGAGCGGTCCATGGTTGCCTGTACCGTGCGCTGGGCCTCGTCGAGCAGACGGTTGCCCACGGTGAGGGTGCCGGTCTGATAAAATTTCACTTGTTGATGTGGCATCTCGCTCCTCCTCAGGCGGTCTTGGCGGCATCGACGACGCCGACCTCACGCAGGATGTTTTCCGCGGCAGAGCCGGAGCGGGTGTGGGCCTGCTCCCGCGCCAGTTCCCGTTCCACGATGTCGCACTTGATATCGAGGAAGGTGATCTCTTCCAGGTCGTCCTGCATCGCCTTTTCAAACAGGCCGGCGAGCGACTGTCGGGTGATGGGGCGTCCGCCGAGTCCGCCGATGACGGTGTAGACGGGCGTACTCAAACCGCGGGTCGACATGCGGACATTGTTGGCGACGATGCCGCCCATGCCGACCGCAAGGCATTTCTCGAACACCACAACCCGTTGGCAATCCAATAGTGCCTGGCGCAGGAGTTCCTTGGGGAAGGGTCGGTAGCAACGCAGCGAGATGGCGCCGATCTTGTGTCCTGCCTCACGCATCGTGTCGATGACGTCGGCAATGGTGCCGATGACCGAACCGAGGGTGACGATGACGGTCTCCGCATCCTCTGTCCGGTAGTTGGAGATGAGTCCCCCCGAATCGCGGCCAAAGATGGCTTTGAACTCCTCGGCGATCTCCGGGATCAGCTCCAGGGCCTGCATCTGTTTGTGGTGGGCCAGGTAACGCACTTCGGTGAAGGCCTCAGGCCCCACCATGGCGCCGATGGAGATCGGCTCCGCCGGATCGAGCACCTGGCGTGGCTCGAAAGGAGGCAGAAAACGATCCACCTGCTCCTGCTCTGGAATATCCATGCGTTCGTAGGCATGGGTGAGGATGAAACCGTCGACGCAGACCATCACCGGCATGCTCAGCTTCTCTGCGATACGAAAGGCCTGGATATGCAGATCCAGCGCCTCCTGGTTGGTCTCGGCGAAGAGCTGGATCCAGCCGGCGTCGCGCATGGACATGGAGTCGGACTGGTCGTTCCAGATGTTGATCGGTGCGCCGATGGCCCGGTTGCCCACCGTCATTACGATGGGCAGTCCGAGTCCGGAGGCGTTGTAGACCGCCTCGGCCATATAGAGCAGACCCTGGCTGGCGGTGGCGGTGTAGGAGCGGGCGCCGGCGGCGGAGGAGCCGATGGCCACGGAGAGGGCGGCGAACTCGGACTCCACGTTGATGAACTCGCACTGCTTCAGGTTGCCGCTCTTCACCATCGCTCCCAGATCCTCCACGATGTGGGTCTGGGGCGTGATGGGATAGGCGCAGATGACTTCGGGGCGGCAGAGGGCCACCGCTTCCGCAATACCGTGCGAGCCTTCGATCTGCTTAAGCATGGGCCACCTCCCGCAGCACAGGCGTTTGTGCCATTTCATAGGCGACCTTGGCCGCGGTGATGTTGGCCTGGCCGACCTTGCCGGGGAACTTGGTCTCGATCGCCTCGATCACCGAGTCGATCTTGATCACGCCGGTAACCGCCGCCAATGCGCCGAGCAGGACCGCGTTGGGCACCGGTCGCTTCACGTGGGTCAGTGCAATGTCGGTGGCCGGTACGGTGCAGACATGACCTGCCGGCAGGTGTTCGACGGCATTCTCGATACCTAACGCTTCAATGGTCTTGCCGGTGTTGATCAACAGATGACCCTCATTCGTGAGGCCCTGAAAGACGTCGATGGCGTTGAACAGGGTCGGGTCCTGGATGATCAGGATGTCCGGGTCGAGAACCGGCTCTCGCAGGCGGATCGGGTGATCGTCGATACGGCAGAAGGCGACCACCGGGGCGCCCATCCGTTCGGAGCCGAAGCTGGGTACCGCCTGGGCGTGTTTGCCTTCGAGGAAGGCGGCGACGGACAGCATTTCGGCCGCTGAGACGACACCTTGGCCGCCGCGTCCGTGGATGCGGATTTGAAACATTGATCTTTTCTCCTAAAGGTAGATTACCCGCCAGCCTTGTGAGCGAGCGGACGAACTTGACGGATTGGGTGAATCCGTACACCTGGCGAACAAAAAGATGGTGCGTGTTTGTTCTTGTTGCCGGAAATGCCGGCATTAGGTTGTTGTGCTGCGTGCCATGAGCGTTTCTGGTTTTGGCAGCCGGTGGGTCGTGGCTACGTGACGCTCTCGATGGCATGAGCTCAGCCATGAGCTGAGTACACGGGTGGAGTATCGGTAGGTTAGTAAATAATGTAAAATAATATATAGTTCTTTAATATTAATAATATTGATATGGAACTCAGGCAGCTAAAGTCATTGGTGCTCTTGGTTGAAAACGATTTCAGCGTCAGCCGGACAGCGCAGTGTCTGCATCTGGTGCAGCCTGCGGTCTCCCAGCATCTCAAGCAGCTCGAGGATAATCTGGGTACCAGGCTGTTTTTGCGGCAGGGTAAACGGCTGGTCGGTTTGACTGAGGCTGGGGAAAGGGTGGTGAAATACGCCCGCAATATCCTCGCCGATACCGCCAATATTTTGGCGGTGGGCCAGGAGCATGTCTCCGAGGATGTCGGTACCTTACGTATCGGTACCACACATACACAAGCGAGATATGTGTTACCGCCGGTCATACGGCAATTCAGCTTGATATATCCGAAAGTGGAACTCCAGATAATGGAGGGAACGCCGCAGCAGCTGGTGGATATGGCTGTTCAGGACAAAGTGGATTTTGCAATCTGTACCGAAGCGCTGAGTAACAACCCCGCACTGCTGGCGATACCCTGCAACCGTTGGAATCGCTGTCTTATAGCGCCGGGTTCGCATCCCGTGCTTAGACAGAAGCGAATCACCCTCAAAGCACTCTGCAAATATCCGATCATTACGTATGTCGTCGGATTTACTGGCCGTGGGCATCTTAATGAAACCTTTGGCAAGGCCGGGCTGATGCCGCATGTGGTCTTGAGCGCAACCGATACGGATGTGATCAAGACCTACGTCAGGGAGGGTTTGGGGATCGGCATCATCGCGGAACTGGCCTATGAGCGGGAGAAGGATGGGGATCTGGGGATGCGGGAATTGAGACATCTATTTCCATGGGAGGAGACGAAGATCGGCTATCGACGGGATAAGTATCTGCGAACCTGTCAGCAGCGTTTTATCGAAATATTTCAGGAGATCTCTGTCGCGGCGGGGCATCGAGATGAGGCTGTGAATGAATCCTCAAGTGAACGCGTCTGAACGCATTCACTTGCGGACTCACTTTGGCTTCTTCTTAGCTCTGGGATGGGCTCTGTCATAGACTTCGGCGAGGTGCTGAAAGTCGAGGTGAGTGTATATTTGGGTGGTGCTGATGTTGGCATGTCCAAGCAACTCCTGGACAGCGCGCAAGTCGCCGGATGATTCCAGCATATGACTGGCAAAGGAGTGTCGCAGCAGATGGGGATGGACATTGCGGGGTGTTCCCTGGGCCACCGCCCAGGCATGCAGTTGGCGTTGCACGGTGCTGCGATTAATACGCCTGCCCCTGACCCCGACGAATAGTGCGATCTCATCTTCAGCGGCCAATTGCGGCCTGACTGCGAGCCACAGCTCGAGGGTCTGTTTGGCGACCTTGCCCACGGGAAGACGCCTCGCTTTCGCTCCCTTGCCCATGACTTCCACCAGCTGCTCCTTGAGGTCGATATCCTGTAAATCGAGGTTTACCAGCTCCGCCAGGCGTAGCCCGGAGGAGTAGATAAGCTCCATGATCGCTCTATCTCGGACAGCGACCGGAGAGTCGTCATCGATATCCAGGAGACGGTTGACCTGATCCGGATCGAGTGTGGCTGGTAGTTTGCGCCGCACCTTGGGTGCGCGGACACCGAGTGCCGGGTTGGAATCGAGCTGCTGTTCCCGGATGAGGAAGTTGAACAGTCCGCGCAGGCTGGAGAGCTCGCGATGCAGGCTCTTGGCTGCCAGCCCCCCCCGGTGTCGGCCGGCGATATAGTGTCTTATATGGTGTTGAGTGATCTCTCCCCAACTCGACAACTGCTGCTGCTCCAACCAGGCCCTGGCCGCCTTCAGATCACGTTTGTAGCTCTCCAGGGTGCGAGGTGAGAGGCGTCGTTCATGGTGCAGATAACCGATAAAAAGTTCTATCCACTCCTGGAGTTGCAGGCTGCTGGGAGCGGACACGGATACTATATGCCCGGAAGGGAGACGGCCTGCAGAGTGCGGCTGATGATCTCCCCAAGGCGGGTGAGAAATTCAGTGCCGTGATGGGGGGCGAACCGATCGGCATCACAGCTGCCGATGGCGAGCAGGCCGAGCACACCCTCGCTCTTCAACGGGATCAATGCAGTAGACGCGATACGGTCGCCTTCGGTACCGAAGATATAGTCGAGCTGTTGCTGGTCGAGTTTTCCGCAGATCGGCTGGTTTTGACTGAAAAACTGCTCAAATGTAGCGGTTTGACCACTCAGGGTCGCGTCCAGATGTTCATCGATATGGCTGGCGGAGAAGAGCCTCAATTCCACGGCATCGGCCTTGAAATCGTCGTGCAACTCATCTTCCAGCGCATTCAAGACCTCTTCGAAGGTTGCCGCATCGATCAGCTCAAGGGTAAGCCGGTGCATGCGATCCTGTAACTGATCATTGGTTCGCGCAACGTCCAGCAGTTTTGAGAGCTGCTGTTGAGACTCTTGAAGTTGGCTGCGCAACGCCTCGACCTGGCGTTCGATCAGAGAGACAGCCGCACCGCTCTCGTGAGGGATCTCGATCTTGCCAAGCAGCTCCGGATGGCTGGTGAAGAAATCGGGGTGGTGGTTCAGGTATTCGACCACCTGTTCTTCCAGTTCATCCACTTGTGTAGATTCTTTCGGGGCTTTCTGTTTCATAGGTCGATGGTTCCTTCGTACACGATCTCTGCCGGACCTTCAATAAGTACGGGTTGGCCTTCTGAGTGCCACTTTACCACAAGATCGCCGCCAGGTAGGTGTACCAAGACCACTTCGTCGAGCAGGCCAAGCCGGCGGCCGGTTGCCACGGCTGCGCAGGCGCCGGAGCCACAGGCCAGCGTTTCCCCGGTGCCGCGCTCAAAGACACGCAGTCGGATCTCTGTGGTGCGGTCGATCTGCATGAAGCCTACATTGGTGCGTTGGGGGAATTGGGGATGATTCTCGATCAACGGCCCCAGTTTCGCCACATCTGCCTGATCGACACTGGGCACGACAAGTACGGCATGGGGGTTTCCCATCGATACCGCAGACAACGATATCTGTTGATCGTCGACATCCAGCAGATAGGTGTCTGCCCGTTGAGGTGCCGAAAAAGGTATCAATGCAGGATCGAAGATGGGAGCGCCCATGTCGACCTCCACATTGCCGTCAGCAAGGTGTCGCAGGGCAATCTTGCCCGCCAGGGTCTCGACCGATATTGAAGGTTTTGCGCTCAATCCCTTTACTTTGACAAAGCGGGCAAAGCATCGCGCACCATTGCCGCAAGCCTCGACTTCGGAACCGTCGGCGTTGTAGATCCGATAGTAAAAATCGGTATCGGTCGACACGGGGGGTTCGATCAGTAATATTTGGTCGCATCCGACACCGAAGTGCCTGTCCGCCAGTTTTTGCAGTGTCCGTTGTGATAAGTCGATGGTTTGACTGGTGGCATCGACAACCACAAAGTCATTTCCAAGCCCTTGCATTTTCGTGAAATGGAGTTTCATGAACTTGGTGCTTCTGCCGTTTTATCCGTTTGCTCCTTATCCGGCATGTAAAGCGGGCCTTTTTGCCCGCAAGCGCTGATGAAAAGGAGAACCGTCAGCAGTGTAAATGACAGTTGCAGTGGGATGCGATGCACTTGCGCTCTCCAATTGGTTTTACCTCTGTTTATGCCCGCGTAGCATACCGCAAATGGTTGCGATAAGTCAGTCGGGGGACAGAATGGTCGTTTACAGGCTGTTGTGATTGATGTATTGCTTTGACTGCGAACGAGGTTAATAGTGGCTCAAGTAAGCGGTATAGTTTTATTTCGCCCGCCACCGGAAGCCAGGCTGATAAGGTAAAATACCGTGTCGCCACCTATGGTAACCAAACGGAAGAGTAGTGCCAAAATCAGTGCGTTTGCATCGCTTGTGAAGGGTGAAAGTAAAAGTATAAGAATGGCCTCACGAATGCCGATACCCGATGGTGCGCCAGGCGTCAGGAAACCGACCGACCAGGAGATTGCAAAAGCGCTGAGAATGATGAGATTGTTCGAGTCAGCCGTGAAACTTTCGGTGTAGATTCCGATGACGACCAAGGCAATGCCGGAAACGAGGAAAAAAAGTGCATAGTAGATGAGGGGTGGTAGCATCAATAGCGGTGAAACAGGTGTTGTGTCTGGTCTGAATCGTTGTAATATCCAGGGTGTCGACAGATATGCGATGAGGATGACCGGTAACACGAAAATCGACCAGGATATCGATGTGAACTGATCGAGTACGCTCCTACCGCCAACCAGGGTAATTATCAATGCGGCACTGACCAGGCCGATGATTTCGTAAAGGGCGGCGATTGCAAGGTGGCCGTGCGATACTCCCACGAGTCTGCCCATGGCGTGTCTGCCTGCTATATGGGCGATATTTCCAGGGATATATTTTGCAATCTGACTCTTCCCGTAGATCTGGCACAGATTGCGCCAATCGATGGATACTTCACCGCATAGTCTGAGTAGCCATATCCAGGCGGCGGCCAACAGATAGTTGGCGAGGGCATAGGTGATTATGCCAAATCCAACGGCTACAATAGCCGCTGTTGTCGGGGTCCAGGACTCTAAGGTTTCACGGTATCCCCAAAGTTGAGTGCCTATATAGTAGAAGGATAGTAGTACGAGAAGGGTGCCTAGGGTTGAAATCCATTTCTGGGGGGTTCGCGTTTTGCTTGTTGGGTCAGGATTCATGGCAAAAGTGGGCTGCTTAATGGCTGTTTATCTGGCGGAAATAGGATCTGTCGTGATTATGGAACCGATCAGTTCATGAGCAGATCGCCCCGGCTAAAATCTCTGCTTATTCGTCATTCGGTACCTTTCCTGGTGCTTTCCCTGATTGCTGTCGTCATGTTGGGAGCGAATCCGCTGGCCGGGGAAACCATTGCGCCATTCGATATTCTCACGCGTCTGCCTGGGTGGAAGAATACAGGGATCGTAAGTCCGGTCAAGCATCACAAGCACTCGGATGTGCTTGACTACAAATTGCCATCATGGCGTTTTGCAAGAGAAAAATTGCGGCAGGGAGAGTTGCCTTTATGGAATCCGCACGTACTCGGTGGTGAACCGCTTCTGTTGTTGATCACTCGCTCAATTGTGACCCCGGCATTTGCCGCCTATGCGGCCATCGACGATGAAGGTGTCGGTCTATATGTCTCGGCATTGCTGAATTTACTCGTAATCTCTGTGGGGGGCTATCTACTCTTTTTCAGCCTGACCGCCAATCGCCTGGCTGCCTTGATTGGTGCTGTCGCCTTCGGCTATTCAGGATTTAACCTTTCCTGGTTTCATTGGCATCACGTAAATACCAGCATCTGGATACCGTGGATGCTTTTTTTCGCACTACGCCTGCTACAGTCCGGTGATGTCAGGCATCTGCCGTGGATGGCCTTTAGCTCGATGTTGATGATTCTTGGCGGGTTTCCAACGGTGGCCGTATATGGCTATATTGCCCTGCTACTGATGCTTATTTGCTGGTCACTGTATTCCTCAAACAGGTTGAACTTGGTGATATGGAGGAGTGTATGGGTATCTCTTGGCGTTCTCCTGTCACTGATGTCAACATTCATTTTTCTGTATTGTCTTGATGAGTCATTGGGACGGCTTGATTTGAGCTATCGGCGGGGCGGCAGCGCCTTCCGTTCGATTCAGGATCTGCTTCTGTTCGTACTGCCGTTCAGTGATGGTCCTCTTACCCTGGGAAGAACGGGATATGTCGGTCTTCTGCCGCTAATACTGTTTTTGCCCGCCCTTTGGTTGATATGGAGAACAAGGGTTGACTGGAGGTATGCCTGGGGATTGGCCTTGGTTGTAATCATTTCGCCAATCGCCTTCGCCTGGGTTCCGATGGAGTACATCAGACAGATTCCGCTTATCGGTACCAGCATGATAAGCAGGCTTATTCTGATTATTGCCTTGGGTTTTGCGGTCCTCACCGCGTTGGTCCTTGGTGCAGGTCATGAACGTTTCGGCAAAAGTGCACCGAAGTGGGCCAATCTGGTGCTTGTCCTGCTATTGGCGATACAGGTTATTGATCAGCGGCATGTTTTTCAAAAACTGGTCGGCTACGTCAATGCTGACACCATCTACCCACAGACGCCGATGATAGAGTATGTCAGAAACAATATCGAGCCCTTACAAGGCGTGATCTCGGACCGGGGTTATCTTGTTGGCGGTGTACTTTCCGCCTATGGTCTGACAGAGTGGTTCGCACACGGATTCCGAACCAGTGCAGAGAGACGCCTACTGGAGGGTGTGGTGGATCGCCCATTCCTCACTTCTACAGCAGCGGGTTTTTTATGCGAACAAATAAATTTCAGTGATGCGCAGGGCCTGGCGTATTTGGCTATCAGGTATGTGCTCTGTTCCGTCGGGCCCCGGCATGGGGAAGAGCCTCGTCGACAACTCGTATTTGACACCGTTGTTGCAAAGCGGAGTAGTACAACAGGATTGGATCTGGCGCAACATAAGGTTGTTCAGCTCGTCGAGTTGCATGAGCCCATCACATTTGATCAAGTCGATATCCCGCTGCAAGCAATCAAAGCGGTATCTCCTCCAATGGTGAGGATGAAATTCCTGAGTGAGTCGAATATCGTGGCAGTTTCGGCGCCTTGCGACCTGCATCATGTTTCAGAGGGAGAGCGCCTGAGGTGTTATTTCCCCGAGCGGGCTCGGCTTGTAAAAGGAAGTTACGAAATGGAGATTGTATTGGAAAGGATTGAGGAGAATGCCTCTGTTGTTGTAGGCGTATATGATTCGAAGACCACGCTATTGAAGCTTGTGGTCGATGATGTAAAAAGTGACAGAGTGCTCGGTCTGCGAGGTTATCGGAAAATTTCACCAGATTCCTATCAGGCGGTATTGAGTGGTGACGATGAATCATATTCAGTCACTGAACCGGAACCGGGTATGTTTCTGATAGAGAACAGTCTCGTCGATGGAAGTGCCTACTTTGTCTCGGTTCTCGATGGTCAGCCTCAAGCGCAATATGATCTGCTGTCAACGAACAGTTACCGCGAAACCTCGATGCAGTTTGAGTATACGGGGAACAGGCCCGGATGGATTGTCGTTCCTGTTAGGATGTATCCGGGCTGGTCGTTCAAGGTCAACGATAGAGGGATGCAGCCGACTCTCTTCAAGGAAGTGTTACCAGCCGTTCCTGTGAGTGGTGGCGAAAAGATTATTTATAGCTATGGACCCGTTCAATATGTGTTACCGGCAATAGTATCCATCATCGGCATGCTGTTATGTGTGGGATTGTTATTTAAGGCTCGGACAATAAATCAATGGTTATCAGATCAAGAAAATTAGCTTCAACATCCGATTGGGCTGAACGAGGCTCGGTAGACTGGGGTGGTATGGTGGTATTATTGATGATTGTAGCCGCTGTCATCTTTCGCTACTGGTTAACCGCAGCTTTGCCCATTACCGCACATGCCCATGGCACTTTTGACGATGCGCTGTTTATTCGGCTTGCGCAAAGCATCGTTTCAGGGGAGTGGTTAGGCGAATACGATAAACTTACTTTGGTAAAAGCACCTCTATATCCTCTCTTCATTGCCGCCAACTATCTTTTTGGACTGCAGTTCAAAGCTATGGAGCATGCATTATACATACTGGCATGTGTGGTTGTGTATTTTGCGCTGATAAGGTCTTCGGTGAATCGGTATCTTGCGCTGGTCCCGTTTTTGTTTCTCCTTTTTAATCCATATCATCATGGCAATGTAGAGCGGGGCTGGTTCTATGCGGCTATAGCATTTTTGATCATTGCCGGTCTGCAGTATATGATTTCACTACGTGCTGTATCCGGTCAGTTAAAGTCGCACCACATATTTTTATTGGGCCTGAGTCTCGCCTGTCTCTATCTTTCTCGTGAAGAGGTCATTTGGATCTATCCGCTGCTGATAGTGGCATTTGGCCTGCTTTTCTATCAGCCTGATATAGGGATGATATTGCAACAAGTGGGTAAGGCGCTGCCTTTGCTTGTTCTGGGTTTAGCGCTCCCGGTGATAGCTGTAATGAGTGCAAATTACCACAAGTACGATTTTTTTGGCGTTACCGACACGTCCCTAAAGGAGTTTAAGTCCACAACAAAATTACTTAAAAGCGTACGTGTTGGTGAAGACATTCCGTTTGTAGATGTGACAAGGCAGTCGCTTGACCAAATGTTTACGAAGAGTCCGACGTTGGCGAAATTAAAACCCTATCTGCAGGGCTCCCTAGGCAGTCAATGGGGTGGGCTTATGTGCAAACGTTATGCAGATGCATGCAACGAGATTGGTGGTGGTTACTTTTTCTGGGCGTTTCGAGACTCACTCGAAGCGACGGGCTACTTCCAAAGCTTCGATAAGTTGCAGGCTGTATACTCCGATATCAGCGAAGAACTGAATGCTGCTTGCAGTAACGGAAGCTTAGATTGTTCACGTATGGTATGGCCGTACCGCTATCCGATCAGAATGGATAGAATTGATGATTACCTGGCCAAGTTGCCAGGTTTTGCGCATTACATGCTGACAGGTATGAATGGGCGCGTTCCTGACTATGGGCCACCTGTAGGGCCAAAGGACAGGCTTGAGTCATTCAAGCAGTTGTCAAATGCATCGCTGCTTTCGCAACCCAAGCAGGATCTCTTTTCTGTCTCCGGATGGTTGCTTTCCGATAGTCCGGAGAAATATATCGCAATAGTGCCGAAGCCATTTACAGCATATAACAACCGTTTCAGTTTGAAGGCAAGTAAAGATGTGAAGCGCCATTTTCACGATAATGTAAATGCAGGCTTATCACGATTTACCGTTGAAGGCCCCTGCGCAGATGGCAAATGCGAACTATTGATCATGTCGGATGGCCGGCAGGCCAAATTCGATCAATCGCTAATACGGCAAGGTGCTGATCTGCAAAGGAATGGCTTACATCTGCACATCGATTCGGTCGTGCAGAAGACGAATAAATCCCAGTTGCCTGATGTGATTGTGTGGAAGATCGAGGCATTCAAGAAAATCGGTAGTATCTATAATCGTGCACTACTTCCCCTTACGTTATTTGCCTCGATGATTTTCGTATATGCTTGTTACGCCTATGTGTTCAGGGGTTTTCGTAGTGTTTTGCTGGGAGGCGTTGTTATAGCAATGCTCGGCATTGGCGCCCGGTTGGGGGTTCTTGCGCTGTTCGATGATTTCACGCAAAGTCCAATTATCGGACAAATTCGGCACTTTATTCCGATCATGCCGTTGCTGTTGTTATTTATCAGCCTAAATATTGTTGTCCTGCTTGAACTGTTTTCCGCTAAGAGTGGACATAAAAGAGAGATTGTTGAATCTCATGGGATAAACTCAGACAATAGCCGATTAACTTAATTGTGGATATTAGTGATGGTAAAGAAGACCAAAGGACCTTTGGTGGAAGACGGGGTCGTTGTCGGTAATACAACGGAAAAGTATGATTCTGGAAATCCGCTAAGCCGGTTTTTGGTGAATAATTTCTGTCGCGCGGTGGGGGATCTCGCCGCTATAGTTGTTCCACGACAAATCTTTGAAGTGGGATGCGGCGAAGGACACATAACCAGTGTACTTCTGGAGCGAACCTCGGCGGAAATCGACGCCGTGGATATATCAGAGACCATACTTGATATCGCAAGAGACAGCATAGACTCGCTGAGAGTCAGTTTTGAGTGCAAGAATATTTACACGATCGATGGGCAAGCACGGTGTGCCGATTTGGTTGTATGCTGTGAGGTCCTTGAGCATCTGGATGATCCAAAGCGAGGCCTTGAGATCCTTGCAGATGCTGCCTCACCCTACGCCATATTAAGTGTCCCAAGAGAGCCATTATGGCGAATGTTGAATATGGCGCGAGGTGCTTATTGGAGTGATTGGGGCAATACTCCGGGACATCTGCAACATTGGTCGAAATCGGGTTTTATCGACTTTGTCTCTCAAGAGTTTGAGATCATAGAGACAAGGTCCATACTGCCCTGGACTATTTTGTTGGCACGCTCACGGCGTGCAGTGTAGCGAACTAGCAGATGCCGTTCATATTGTCCAATGCTGGTTTTGCTTTCTTAGGCAGAGTAACCTGCCGATTCGGGGGATGGTGTGTTCAGGGAGCAACTGACAATGTATTTTGGCCCCTATTCTCCAGGGGGTGTAATCAAATATGGATATGAGCCATGAAATCAAATCACTCTGTAGACGACTATAACAAACTTGTGAAAAGGATGCTTTCTTCTAAGGATAAGAGTAAAGAGAAGGCAATGGCGGAGAGTATCGGAGGAAATTTCATTCCGTTCGGCCTGATCATGCGCAACCTTCTACTGCGATACGGATTAAAATCAAATGATACTGTTTGCGATATAGGTTGTGGCTCTGGACGTCTAGCTTTTGCACTAAAAGAGATGTCGGAAGTGACATTCGTTGGTATCGATGTTGTCGAGGATCTGCTGATTTATGCCGATCAGCTTTGTATGCGACAAGATTGGGAATTTCATAAATCAACCGATTTTAAGATTCCTCTGCCGGATGATAGCGTTGATATGGTTACCGCCTTTTCAGTTTTTACCCATTTGCTGCATGAAGAGTCCTTCATGTATCTATGTGAAGCGCAACGTGTATTGAAACCTTCGGGCAAGGTTGTTTTCAGTTTTCTTGACTTTTCAATTCACTCGCACTGGGCGGTTTTTCGCAGCAACATTGATCAATTATATAATCGCGTCCATCTGAACCAGTTCCTGCACGAAGAGGCAATCAGGGTCTGGTGTGGACACCTCAATCTCAATGTTGTCGATATCTTGCCGGGTGATGTGAAGAATATCCCTCTGCGTGAGCCGGTAACCCTGGAAGATGGAACTGTCGAAAAAGAGTATGCAGCGTTAGGACAGTCGATTTGCGTGTTGGAAAAGCCGGCGCATGAGGATAAGGGTCATTTAGATCCGAGGTTGCCAGTGGGTTTCAATCCTGAGCTTTATCTGCTGGCCAATCCTGATGTGGCAAGGGCTAATCAAGACCCGGTCGAGCACTATCTGGCATTCGGAAAGAACGAAGGGAGGAGGCTACGACCATAATCGGTAGTGATAATGAAGAGCCTTATGAAGTTTTGATTAATGTCAAGTCTATGGGTAATGACTAAATTATTGTTTGTTGTGGAGATTGATATCGCTGAGACTGATGTTATTCACTGCAAGATGGCTGTCCATGGCTTGTTTCAGACTTCCCTGTGTTTTCAAAAACAGATGTGCAGGGCAGTTATAGTTTAACGATCTTTAGCTGAGGGATGACAAGTCAGGCAGTGGCGTGTTCAGGTGAGCTGTTTCCCTGCTCATTTTCCGCGTGCTCAGGTACCAGATGGTTTAGAAGGGATTTCAATTGTGCTGTTTCATGCGCGTCACAGGCATCTTTCATCTTATCCAGAATATCCAGTAGGTTGGTCCATTCGACTTGTCGGTGATGGGCCAGAAAGACCTTTTCATGCGCCGTTTGCTGCAAATGCTCCTTTTCGTGGAATAACTCCTCATAGAGCTTTTCGCCTGGACGCAGGCCAATGTACTCTATCTGGATGTCTGTATCTGGTGTTCTGCCCGACAGGTGGATCATCTGTTCTGCCAGATAACTGATCTTGATAGGCTCTCCCATGTCCAGCACGAAAATCTCACCGCCTTCCCCAAGCACCACTGTCTGCATGATCAACTGGCAGGCCTCCGGGATGGTCATGAAGTAGCGCTCCATGCGGGGATCGGTCACAGTGACCGGTCCTCCCGCCTCGATCTGCTTGCGAAACAGGGGTATCACACTGCCGGCAGATCCCAGTACATTGCCGAACCGCACAGTGATGAATTTGGTTTCGGAGTGGGCATCGAGGTTTTGGCAATAGATTTCCGCACCCCGTTTGCAAGCCCCCATTACATTAGCGGGATTGACCGCCTTGTCCGTGGATACCAGCACGAAAACGCCACATTTGAAACGATCGGCAGTCTGCGCCAGGACGCGCGTACCTAAGATATTGTTACGTATCGCCTGACGCAATTGGTGTTCAAGCATAGGAACATGTTTATAGGCGGCGGCGTGAAATACCACTTCGGGTTGTGACCGGGCGAATAGATCTTCCACCAATGGCTGATCGATGATATCGCCGAGATGACACTCCAGGGAGAGGTCGGGAAAGGTGCTCAGGAGTTCCATTTCTATGGTGTAAAGATTGAATTCACTGATCTCCAGCAATACCAGCCGGGCCGGCTTGATCGTGGCAAGCTGGCGACAGAGTTCGGAACCGATCGATCCACCGGCGCCGGTGACCAGGATAACCTTGTCGGAGAGGGCGGAGTCGATGCTGCCCCAATCGAGAGATACTGGATCTCGCCCCAACAGGTCCTCGATGGACACGGTCCGCAGATTGTTTATCTGCACATTCCCCGATATCAGGTCATTCAGTTGCGGCACCGACCTGAAAGGAATATCCGCTTTCTCACAGAGTTCGACCACACGCCGCATCTGCCTGGATGAGGCTGATGGGATGGCCAGCATAACGATATCGATGGCCAGATCTTCACCTAGCCGGGGGATGTCATCGCAGGTGCCTGACACCGGGATGCCATGGATCTCGCGGCCTTGGCGACGCTGTTTGTCGTCGACAAAGGCAACGGGTGTGTAATCACCTCGGCGATTGCGCAGGATATCCCTCGCGAGCATCTCGCCGGCCTTGCCCGACCCCACGATCAGGACACGTTGGCCAGGTGACAGGTCCAAACGATGGTCTTTGAACAGGCGATAGATCAATCTCGGTCCGCTCAGCAGCATGACCAACAGGATCGCATGGATCACCGGAACCGAACGCGGAACGCCGCCCGCTCTTGTGAATATGAACAGCAGCGCCACGCTGACTACAGTGCCAACCGTAACCGCCTTCAGAATTCGTACGATATCGGGCAGTGAGGCGAAGCGCCAGATGCCGCGATAGAGGCCAAACAGCAGAAATGCGGTGAGCTGGATAGGCAGGACGAAGAGCAGACCCACCAGCGCATCCTCGTAATAGGCGGCTGGTACAACCTCCAGGTTGTAGCGCAACCAGTAAGCCAAGAGCCAGGCGATAGGTACCATCAGCACATCGTGCGCCAGCGCTACCGCTTGCGAGCGTAGATGGCGAGGTAAGATATGTTTACTCATTCAGGCTCTCCCGGGCCCTGTATACTAAGTACGGACAGCTGGTTTGGAGCTATTCTACCCCATTGTGCAAAAGGGGCGGAGCGATGTCTGCAGAATTCGGGCATAAAGGGCCAAACAGATCAAAGAATAACCGCCATATCTGTAGATCCGGATGGATTCTTGGCCAGCTATTGCTGGTATAATTTTTTAACATTTACCCGAAGCAGGCTGAAGCCATCCACAGCGAAGAGAATCCGATAATGAAAATGAATCCATGTCATACCCGTCACAGTGGTTTTACCCTCATTGAACTACTGGTGGTCATGGCGATCCTCGCAATGCTGGCCGGGCTCGTTGGACCCAAGGTGATGAATGCTCTGGGCGAGTCAAAGAGTAAAACTGCCAGGGTTCAACTGGAAGAGCTCTCAGCGGCATTGGATATCTATCGCCTGGACACGGGCAATTATCCACGCGGCCATCACGGTCTGCGGGCGTTGGTTGAGCGTGTCGATGGGGTGGAGAACTGGAATGGCCCTTACCTGAAAAAGAAAAAACTGCCCAAGGATCCCTGGGGAGCTGACTATATTTACAGTTTCCCCGGTGAACACGGCGACTATGATCTCTATTCTCTCGGCGCTGACGGTGTTGAAGGGGGTACGGGTGAAGCAAAGGATATCAAGGGCTGGGAGTGACGCTTAGGCGAATCTATCCTCGTGCCATTCCAACAACCCTGATTTGATCATCAAAGCATCCCTGGATGATCCAGTTCGAGCATATTTCACTCAGACGTGGCAGCAAACTGCTCCTACAGCAGGTGGACTTTGCCCTCTATGAAGGATGGAGGGTCGGTATTACCGGTGGCAATGGGAGTGGCAAGTCAAGCCTGTTCGATCTGGTATTGGGCGAATTACAGGCAGACGAGGGAAACCTCTTCCTGCCCCAGAACATCGAAATCGCCCATGTGGCGCAGGAAACCCCGGCACTCACTCGTTCGGCCCTCGATTATGTTGTCGACGGAGATCGTAGACTGCGGGAAATCGAGCGGGAGCTGTCCACGGCCGAAGCGGCCGATGACGGTGCCTCTCTGGCACGGTTACACGAAGCATACCACCATCTTGATGGATACAGCGCCAAGGCCCGAGCCGGTGAACTGCTGCATGGACTGGGGTTCACTCCCGAGGATGAGTTACGATCGGTCGACCGTTTTTCAGGTGGCTGGCGGGTACGCCTCAATCTGGCGCAGGCCTTGATGTGCCGCTCCGATATGTTGCTGCTCGACGAGCCTACCAACCACCTGGATCTGGATGCGGTGATCTGGTTGGAGTCCTGGTTGCGCAACTATGCAGGCACCCTGCTGCTGATCTCGCATGACCGTGACTTCCTCGATCAGGTCACCGATCATATCGTCCACATCGAGCGACAGCAGGCGACTCTCTACAACAGTAACTACAGCGGCTTTGAGCATACCCGTGCCGCACGCCTGGCCAATCAGCAGGCTGCCTTCGAAAAGCAACAACGCGAGATAGCCCATATCCGAAGTTATGTCGATCGGTTTCGTGCCAAGGCCACCAAGGCGCGCCAGGCCCAGAGTCGCCTGAAGGCGTTGCAGCGTATGGAAGCGATCGCCCCGGCCCATGTGGATTCACCTTTCAATTTCACCTTTGCCGAACCGGAGAAGAATCCTCACCCCTTGCTTCAGCTGAGTGATCTGGAAGTAGGCTATGGCGGAGAGTCCATTCTCAGAGATGTCCAATTCAACCTGGCTCCGGGCGACCGTATCGGCCTGTTGGGACCGAATGGTGCGGGTAAATCGACCCTGATCAAATTGCTGGCGGGTGAACTTGAGCCAATCTCTGGTTTGCGGTCGCCAGCACAAGAGCTGCGTATAGGATATTTTGCTCAACATCAACTTGAGCAACTGGATCCCGATGCCACTCCCCTGCTGCATCTGCAACGGCTGGATCGCGAGGCCAGTGAGCAATCCCTGCGCAGCTATCTGGGTGGATTTGGATTTCATGACGATCAGTCGCTACAAACGGTGGCCCCCTTTTCCGGTGGCGAGAAGGCCCGGCTGGTGCTTGCAATGCTGGTTTACCAACGCCCCAACCTGTTACTGCTGGATGAGCCGACCAACCATCTCGATCTGGAGATGCGCTATGCCGTGGGTCAGGCACTGCAGAATTTTCAGGGTGCCATGGTGATCGTCTCCCATGACCGTCATCTATTACGCATAACCACAGATGAGTTTTGGCTGGTGTATGATGGTCAGGTGGTGTCTTTCCCCGGATCTCTGGATGATTATCCGCAATGGCTGGTGACGGAACGACGCAGCGGGAACGGTGTGAACAGAGCCCAGGTCGACTCACAACTCAACAGCCATACCGCAGTGGCGAGAAAGGATAGAAAGCGTCAACAGGCCGAGCAGCGAAAACGTCTCCTGCCTTTGCGCCGGCAGCAATTGAAATTTGAGCAAGAAATGGAAAAACTACACCACAGGCAACAACAGCTGGATCAGTTGCTGGCGGATCCGGCGCTCTATGATTCACCACAAAAAAATGAGTTAAAACAGCGTCTTAAAGAAAAGAGTGATTTGGACAGGGAGTTGAGTGAGTGTGAACAGCGTTGGTTGGACGTGAGTGAGCAACTGGAGGCTGCACAAAACGACGAAACAGTCTAAAGTGTCACCATTGGGAATTAGGATTAAGATCCTTGACAGGCAGCCTCAGCAGGAAAAGCGGCTGGCTGTAGCCTGCTTTCAAATGATTAGTGCATTGGATTGTTTGATTGCATGAATTGGGACATGCACGCATTTTGAGATTTGATGATGAATATTTATGTAGGAAATCTGCCCTGGAGTGTTAAGGATGATGAGTTGCGTCAACTCTTCACTGAGTTTGGAGATGTCTCCAGTGCTAATGTAATTATGGACAAGTTTTCAGGCCGGTCCAGAGGATTCGGATTTGTCGAGATGCCAGACTCATCGGCGGCTGAAAACGCAATCAAGGCGCTGAATGAAAAAGAGGTTGGTGGACGCAATCTGCGCGTCAACGAAGCGAAGCCCCGGGAAGAACGCCCCCCGCGTCGATCCAGGCACTGATAAGAAGGGACAGGGATTGCATGCAGAGCAATCCCCGCTTTTTAGAGTAACAACATGATTGCCTGTAGTAACAGGACAGAGACCTATTCGCGATATGAAAGGCTTCTTTGCACTACTATTTCTCATTGCCCTCGCATTTCTGATCTGGCCCTATACCGCAGTCTATAGCCTGGATCAGGCCCTGCAGTCAAATGATCAGCGGATGCTCAATGAGATGATCGATCTGGCGTCGATAAGAGAGCAGATCAAACGCAAACTCAATAAGAACGTGCAAAGTACCATTGGGGAGGTATCCAATAGTTTTATCGATTGGTTACAAAACGGTATTCAGCGCATGGGTGCCGATGCGGTTGAGCGCATGGTCGACTATCAATGGGTTGTCGCTCAACTGCGATCACACAATCGTAAACCTGAGCAGGGCGGTATTCTGGATCGAATGACCTACGCGTTTTTTGATGGTCCCGACAGGCTGTTGTTACGCATCGGTGACTTGGATGACAATCCGGTTCATGCCCACCTCAGCCTGCAGGGCCTGCAGTGGCGAATCACTGCCGTTTATAACTGATATCGCCACGGGGCTCTCTCTATTGGCCGATTTGGCTGGGGCGTAATGAAATAGTGCCCATGGCGCGGGTAAAAAAATAAGCTTTACAAATGGTTAGGCTGATTTTTTCTGATGTCGGCCGTATCAGGCCAGCACTGCTGCAGCGGATAAGAAGAATTAAAGAATTGGCCTCATCAGCCGCTCAATCATTCTGAGGTTCAACATTGTTGAGTCTGTGAACCCGTATTGAAACTTGTGCGAGCCTCCGAGGCTGCGCATCAGGATGATAGAGAGAGAATCGAATAATGGCCGAAATCAGTTTTAACCAAGATCTTTTTGATGTCTGCCCTACTGGTATGCTGGCTATAGACAGTGAAGTCTGTATTCGATGGGTGAATCCTGCATTGGAAGCAATGCTCGATCTGTCCGGTGATGAGCTTATCGGCAAAGACAAGAATACACTGCCTGAAAGTCTGCATGCCCTGTTTGATGAGACCGATATGTTGCACCTTTCGCTCAATGGTGAAGGCGAACGATGGCTGCAGCGCGAAGTGCGTGAGGTTGTGGATGGCGAGAATACCCAACTAAGATTGCATTTCTATCAGGATATTAGCCAGCTGATTCTGGCGCAACGTGAGACCGATCAATTGCGCAGACAGGTGCAAGATCTCACGATTACCGATGAACTTACCGGTATGGCCAATCGTCGTGCCACGATTCAGGCAATAAGTGCACAGGTAACCCGCAGCAGACGTTACGGAAATTTACTGACCCTTGGCGCAATGCGATTGAGCAATCCCGACCAGGATGGGAGCCCATTACCGGACACCTCTATTCTGGTAATGACCCAGTATCTGCGTGAGCGTCTACGCTGGGCAGACGTTATCGGCCGTTATGAAGATCAGCTGTTTCTTCTCGTGATGCCTGAGACCGCCATAGAGGATGGTGAAAATCTGCTGCAACAGATCGCCAACGAGTGCCGTGGAGGCGCCTTGTCCGATCTTGGGGAGGATCCTGTTCCCGAGTTGAGGATCGGTGTGTCGGAATGGTCTAAAGGTGATGATTCACAGCGGCTGATTACCCGGGCAATCGAGTCGATTGAAGCATAAGCCGCTGAAGAAAGGAGCAGTATCCTACCGTCGTCATCTCACTGGTGTTGCCGGACACGGTGATTGACGAACCTGCGCAGCATAGATCGCCTGTTGTCCGGTGGTGTGTATGCTGCGGGGCAGGACCTGGAGAAATAAATGACGTCTACCTGCAAACTCGGCTGTGACATCCTCCAGCTTTCTCAATATCGGCAGTAACACGCATGCCCGAATCGCAACGAATCAGCTTCGATGAGGGAATCAGCAGAAAGGAGCTGAATGCCGTCCGCCAACGCTTTATGCGATTGCATCGTGAACGCCTGCGGCGAATCCTGGTTGAGTTGCGGAAAAGCCAGCAGGAGTTCATGCACATCCTACCACTGCTGCTGCATATCAATCATCCCATGCTGCCCGGGTTCGTCAGCAGCGAAACGCCCACCGGCATCTCAGACTACAGTCCCTCCAGAAAGGCCCTGGATGCGGCAAACAAACTGAGCCGCAGTTTTGAGTTTAAGAAGCGAGCGCAGCGTGTGTATCACATCCATGGTCTCTATCTGATGGGCAGTACGGGTACGATCGGTCAATCATCGGGTAGCGATTTCGACCTATGGCTCTGCTTTGACCCGGCCTTGGATGAAAAGCAGCGTCAACAACTGCAGCAAAAGGTGGTCAAGATAGAGAAGAGCGCTGCGGAGCTGGGTTTGGAACTGCACATCTTTCTCATCGATCCCGAGCGTTTCCGGCAGGGGGAGAAATCCAAGCTGTCCCATGAAAGCACGGGGACTACACAGCATAATCTGTTGTTGGAAGAGTTTTATCGCAGCGCGGTACTGCTCGCAGGACGATATCCTCTATGGTGGCTGGTCCCACCCGATAAAGAGGATGACTACCAGGCATTTGCCAACTATCTGCTCACCAATCGCTTTGTCAAGGCGGCTGAGATCTTTGACCTGGGAGGACTTGACCATGTGCAAGCCGGTGAATTCTTCGGCGCAGCCCTGTGGCAGCTCTATAAAGGTATTGATTCACCCTACAAATCGATTTTGAAGATCTTTCTCATGGAGGCCTACAGCCGCCATTATCCCTCGCCGCCATGGCTGGCGCAGCAGGCGAAACGGGCGATCTACGAAGGCGAGAAGGATATCGACAAACTGGATTCCTATATTCTGCTCTATCAGCAGGTCGAGGCCTATCTGAAGCAGAACAAAGATCTCGATCGGCTGGAGCTTGCGCGCCGTTGCTTCTACTTCAAGGTTGGCGAACGGCTGAGCCGTTCTCGGAATAGCGATAATTGGCGTTTGCGATCGATGCTGACACTGACTCGACAGTGGGGTTGGGGGCAGACACAATTACAGATGATGGATACCCGGTCAGATTGGAAGATAGACAGGGTCATCAAGGAACGCAATGCACTGGTCGGGGTGCTGACGCGTAGCTATAGGCTGTTGACCGATTTCGCCCGTAAGTACGCCCAGGAGAGCCACATCGACCCCCATGAGCTCAATCTGTTGGGGCGTAAGCTCTATACCGCGCTCGATCATCGGCCAGGAAAGATCGATCATATCAATCCCGGGATCTCGAAAAATCTCACTGAGGAGAATCTTTCACTCCACTATCGCCCGACAAGGGATGGGGAGCCGGCATGGATGTTATATCGCGGTAAACTGGAAGCGGGAGAGGCAATTGAACATCGGCCGATAAAGATCTCAAATAACCTGATCGAGATCCTGTTGTGGAGCCACGTCAATCAGGTTTGGGGAAAAGGCACCCTTATTACCTACGATGCGGGTGAGTCTGCACTACCACGCGATGAGTTGCTCTCACTGCAGGGAAGCGTCAGCCGTCTTTTTCCCCAATACATGCCCCCATCGGCGGGTATGGCAACTCTCGCCAAGCCGGCATCGATTGTCTTGAGTGCATTGTTTATCAATATCGGCGTAGATCCGATGGAGCATCTGACCAAGGAGGGAATGCAGCTAACCAGTGAGCGTCACGATCCACTGAGTTTTGCTTCGTCGCGCACCAATCTGGTAATGAATCTGGAAAAGATACACCAGACCAGCTGGGGGGAGCTGCAGGTATCGCGTCACGAAGGGGCTGAGGGATTGATGGATGTGCTCTGCTATATCCTCAATCTGCAACCTGAGCGGGACCTTCCGCGCTCACTGATACGAGCCTACAGCTATTCGGGTGTAAGGGGTGGCCAGATCGCATTGAGAGTCACAGAGTTGTTCAATCACGTGATTCATCGATTCAGTGGTGACGAATTCGATAATGGTCGCTATGTATTCCGTATGGGAAGGGTCTTTTTTATCGTACAGAAGAAGGCTGAGTCAGGATTTATCTGGCAAAGCCTGGAGTCATTCGAGAGTCTGATCGACGAGTTGGAACTACCGCAACAGACCTACCGTGCCCTCGAATTCGATCCTGAGATACTCGTAAACAGTCCCTATCCGATACTCTATAAGTTAAATAAACCGGATGTGATACAACTCTTCTTCAGAATCCAGAAAAAGCATGCTGAAATCTATGTCCTTGATGAGCAGGGAGCCCTGTTTCAGCAGACTATCGCGGTAGACAGTCCTCGATTTCTTATGCGACAGCAGCGTCGTTTCCTCAACAGCCTGCAGCAGCTGCGTAATCTTGTTCTGGATACGCCAAGCGATCTGTTGCTCGAGCCGGAATTTCATCAACTCTCCATTGACAGGGATGGGCTATATTACACTGAACGGCGGCGGGTACCCTTGGTGGATGGCGATGACTATCTGGAGCTGACCATGATCGGCGATTCCAGTATGACCAGGAGAGAACCCGTTTCCCTGATTTGTGGCGACAAGGAGTTTACCCGTCTGGAGTATGGCGCTGATCTTTATGCTGCAACCTTTGAATATATTCACGGCTTTCGCAACAGTGACGAGCGATATCCCATCTATCTGACATCCATCCGATTGAGTGGCATGAAGCCTATCCAGACGCTCTCCACAGTTGATTTACTGAATATGAAAAAACACGTGGAAGAGCGTCTGAATTCACAAGAGGAGTAATGTGGCAATTTCTCACTGTTTAGTGGCTTTAGGCTTTGCCGCCACCTTGATGAGTTCAAGCTCGAAGATGATTGTCTCATTGGCCCCGATTTTCTTGCCCGCTCCCCGTTCGCCATAAGCCAACTCAGGTGGGATGACAATTTTCCATTTCGCCCCGGGTTTCATCAGAAGCAGGGCCTCCCTGAAGCCGGGTACTACCTTGTCCAGGCCGAATTTGGCCGGTTTTCCCCGTTGGCGAGAGCTATCGAAGACTGATCCGTCGATAAGGGTGCCATGGTAGTGTACCTCTACCGTGTCACCGGTTTGTGGTGATGCGCCGTCGCCGGGCTCCATCACCTCGTACTGTAATCCGCTTTTCAGAGTCACCACGTTTTTGCGTTTACCGTTTTGTTTACGAAAGGCAGCACCGTTGGCACTGTTTTCCGTGGCAGTTTCGGCGCGTTGTGCTTCCATGGCTGCATAATGCTTTTTCATGGCGGCACGCATCTGGTTCGCGTCGAGCTTCAATTTTCTGTTATGCAAAGAATCTTCAACGGCTTGGAGAAATGTCTCCATATCAATCTCGCCAGTCTGCTGGGCTCGAAGCATCTTGCCGATCTGAACGCCTACGGTATAACTGTACTGTTGTTTATCGGAAGCAAGTTCGCCGGCAAAGATGGAAAAAGAAGAGCATAGTACTGTAATCAATAAAATAATGTTTAAACGTCTCATCGTTACAATATTTCCTAGGTGTCATGAAAAGGTTATTTCTCTTGTTTTTGATCTTATCAAAGCAAGGAATCAGATCGGCATCGTTATATGAAGTTCAATGTGTAACGCTTATTTGCAATCTTCGTCGCGCATTGGGACCAGCTCAATATCGCTTGGTTGTTTGCCGCCGGAATTGCCGCCGCGGTCAGGGTGAGAGAGTGTGTCGGAGACAATATATGAAGGCCTTCTTTTCACTTCACGGTAAATTTCTCCGATATATTCTCCGATTAAACCAAGGCCGAAGAGAATCATGCTGCCCATGCCGAGAATGAGAAGAATCACGGTGGGGAACCCCTCCTCAGCATACCCCATCCACTTGTACCAGAGGGTCTGAACGGTCAAAACCAGACTGAAGATCAATCCAGCCACCCCAAGCCATGTGACGATTCTGAGCGGTAGTGACGAGAAGCTGATAAGGGTTGTTCTTGCCAGTTCCAATAGGTTCCGGATGCTCCATCCGCTGCTCCCCGCTTCTCTGTTTGGCGGGTCAAATTCAATGGCGGCGGAATCGAATCCCATCCATGCAGTCAAGCCACGAAAATAACGACCGGCTTCCGGCAGGTTGATATAGTGGTCAATGACACGCCGATCGAGCAACTTGAAATCGCTGGCACTCCGCATATCAAGTCCGCTCGATAGCTTGAATAGTCGGTAATAAAGGGTGGCACCGATGCGTTTTAGGGATGACTCATGCTGGCGTTTGGTTTTCACGCCCTCCACAATCGGGATTTTTCCCTTGTCCCACAATTCCAACATTTTTGGTATCAGTTTCGGAGGGTGTTGCAGGTCGGCGTCAATGACGATGGCGGCGCGGCCGCCAGCCTGGCGGAGGCCGGCTAAGATAGCAGCCTCCTTACCGAAATTTCGGCTTAAGCGAACAGCTGCGATATTGATCGATGATGTGCCTGCAGTGATGAAGTCTGTAATCAACTGCCATGAATCGTCCGTGGATCCGTCATCCACCATGACCATTTCAAACTCATAACGGGATCGCGCCAACGATGTCGAGACAGCCTGCCAGAATCGTGCAAGTCCGGCCTGCTCATTGTGGATTGGAACAATCAGTGAAATAAGCATGGCTATCTCCGGCTCATGAAAGAAAAATCAACCGCTTCATTGTAATGTAATTGATGCCGATGAGGATAATTTCGGTGGCCAGTTTCGCCGGGATGGGATCAAGCCCCAGTTTGTCAATAAACAGAATGATACAACCGACACTGAGCAAGTATGAGAACACCCAAAGCAGCAGATAGCCAAATGCCTGTTTGCCTAACTCGCGTCGAGTAAAGTTTCTGTTGTTGTAAACAAATACCTTGTGACCCGCAAAAGCGGCAACAGCTCCGCTGGCTCTTGCCGCTGTTTGGGCCCACACAACCCCGATTGCGGCATGGCTTAAAACGAAGACCACGAAATCAATGATCCAGGCAGCGATGCCAACCAACAGATAGCGTGAAAACTGCAACGAAACAGCTTTTTCGACGAGACTTCGTAAAGAGGAGTAACTCATCAATGGGAACTCAGAAATCCGTTACAGTCGTGATGGTTGGGGTCGCGAATCAATCTGACAGGCGTCAGCATGGATCTCGTCAGCAGGCAGATACTCGATCGGGAAAGTTCTGCCGCTATCTCATCGCGATAGCTCAAGCGTAGATCGAACCTATACCTCTGCATGAGTCTATTCTGTGTGTCCGTTTTGATTGAAGTGAGCCGCGTCTGTTCCGATTTGTCCGGTGTGACTATTAAGAACTGTTGTTCAATATCTTCGTTTCTCAGATCGGTCCAGCCTTTGATGTATAGATTGTTACCCTCCACTCTCAAGTGTTCAATCTCTCCAGTGGCATATTCGAACAGTGGCGGATAGGGTGGCGAAAGGGACACCTCAAGCACTTCCGGTTGCTCGCTATGCCTGGATACCCCACTGTCGGGTATTCGGTCTTTAATCTCTCGTATGCAATTGCATGATGGATCATATTGCACAACGGAAATATTGCTATTGTTGAGCCTGGTTATGTTCTCTCTTTTCGTGAGTATACCAACTCTTTGCAGCCTGGTGCCGTGTACCCTGTTGAGGGCATTCCTGATACCGTTTAATACAGTCTCCTGGTGATAAGCATTCTTATTGCTTGAAAAGTAGACCGTATCGGGTGCTTGTGAAGTGAACAGGCGGTAAACGGTATCGAAGCCATGAAGTTTGTGTTGAACGTTACTTCGCACTTGGTATGCATGGATGGTCGCGCCAAGTATCAAGCACAGGCCTATACCCATGCGATAGGGATATCTCGATGGAGGCAGGTTGGCCATAGCGACTGCGCAAAAGATGGATATCAGCCACCAGGGCAGAAAAAGATAGCGATCGGGTCGCGTGATTCCGGGAACCCCAAGCAATGGAACCATTGGCAGCAAAACAGCAACTGCAACTACCGCGGTCAGAGGCAGATTAAGTCTTCTCTTGTACAGTGTGTAGCTGACCAGCGCGACAACAGCCCCCATCACGGCGATGTTGAGAGGCGCGCTGCCGAACAGCAGTTGGGGGATTCCAACAAGCTGCGAAAGCTTTTCCGGCCATGAGTTCCCATGGGACAAGGTCTCGTAACCACCGATCAAGCTGCCCAATACCAGATATCGCCACAGGGTATAGCAGAGAGTCCAGCCAAGCATCGGCGCAGCATGCATGATACGTCTGCCCAGTGTGGCTTTATGTATGAAAAGCAAGGTGATCGGCAGTGGAACATAGATCTCCTTGCAGGCGGTGGCCAACATATAGAACAGCAATGCGGCCAGGCCAAGCCACCAACTCTCTCTCTCGACACTGCGTATGTAGGCGTGTATTGAGAGGGTGCAGAACATGAGCCCGGCAAGATAGTGGCCAACCATCAGCTGTTGAGAAACGATCAATGACGGGGCCCCGATCAGAAACAGCACGGCGCCTGCGAGTGCGAAGCCTGGAGCGAGCCAGATGCGGAGCAACAGAAACGTGGTGATCGCGCATCCGGCCATTACCGTCAGGTGTTGGGTATAAAATCCACGGGGTGAAACACCGAACAACCAGAGGTTCACGTCATATATGAAGGGATTGAATGGCGTGAGGTTATTAAACGAATAGCCCCGTGTGATTGCCGGATTGAGGAAGTAGTCTGAAGGTGAAAAGCGACTGGCGTAATCGAGAAGCCAGCCGTCGTCGAAACGCCAGAATGCGGAAAGTGCGCTTTGATTGGCTAAAAAGGTTACCGCCAGCAGAGCTAGAATGGATGCTGATGTCGTCGCATGAGGACGTACTCTTGATAAAAGTCCGCTCAACTTCGCTCTCATAAATTTCTGGCAGGTTAATTCCCGATCGGGTTGAATCCCGTTCTTGTCACGGCTGACGATGTAGCTCTTTCGGCACAGACGTTACCACGAACATCACCCGTTAAGCGAACCCCTTGACGATACGATTCGGCATTGAGAATCAACTGTTGTATGATGCACTCCCAACCCATCCTGCTGGAAGTTTAAGACGATTGTTCAAGCTTTATCTAGATCTCTTTCGCCATCGTCAGAGCCTGATCTTGATGGTGCGACGCGATACCCTGCTGAGGCTGAAAGGCACCTTGCTGGGCCCGCTTTGGCTATTGACACAGCCACTGTTTCTGTTGCTTGTATACAGCTTTGTCTTCTCGGGAATTCTCAAGGTCAGTTTTCGGCCCGGTGGAGACACCGGCGATTTCGCCCTCTATCTGTTTGCAGCCCTGATGCCATTCAGTGCGTTTCAGGATGGCTTGCTGCGGGCGAGTGGCAGCTTGATGGAAAACCGTGACCTGCTGCTTAAAACTCAAATGCCACCAGCGGTCTTTCCTGCCGTGGCGACGATGGGAACCCTGGTACAGGAGGTGACCGGTCTTTTGATTTTGATTGTGGCTGCCTGGTTGATGGGATATGTCCCGGGGGTTACGCTGGTATTGCTGCCTTTGCTGGTGGCCTTGAGACTGTTGCTGACTTTCGCGCTGGCGCCTTTGGTGGCGCTCCTGTCCGTGGTTATCAAGGATCTGGGTCAATTGTTACCCATGTTGTTGACCGCGCTATTTTTCACCACGCCGATCATCTATCCATTGGAGATGGTCCCCGAGGAATATCGCAGCATAATTGAAGCGAATCCGATCACCTGGTTGGTTCAGTCCTACCGTGCCGTGATTCTGGAAAATCAGTGGCCGGTTGGTGATCTGGCGGTGTTGGCCTTGTCGAGTTTAATTCTGACCCTCCTGATCGGTGCCCTGTTCATGCGTTTTCAGCATCGTGCCAAGGACTTTCTGTGATCGCGATTGAAACCCAACAGTTGTCGAAGAGTTATCGGCAATATGCAAAACCCGCGGACCTCTTCAAAGAGTGGTTGTTGAAGAGGCCTTTTCATACCGAGATCAAGGCCTTGACCCCAATCGATCTGACTATCGAGAAAGGCGCGACGTTCGGCGTCATTGGCGACAACGGGGCGGGCAAGTCGACACTGCTCAAGCTGCTGGCAGGCACCTTGCAGCCCTCATCCGGCACCCTGCAAATTGTAGGGCGTATGTCGGCCATCCTGGAGCTGGGTTCGGGATTCCATCCGGAATTCTCCGGCTTGGAGAATATTCGTCTGGCCTGTTCGATGCTCGGTCTCAGTGCAGCTGAAACCAAGGCCCGTATTCCCGATATCATCGCCTTTTCCGAGCTGGGTGACGCCATAATGCGGCCGGTAAAATCCTATTCGTCCGGGATGTTTGTGAGACTTGCCTTTTCGGTGGTGACCTCGATCGAGCCCGATGTGCTGATTGTGGACGAGGCCCTGTCGGTCGGTGATGCGCTGTTCCAAAAGAAAAGCATGGACCGAATGATGGGGTTTCGCGACGAAAAGCGCACCTTGGTATTTTGTTCGCACAATCTCTATCAGGTGAAAGAGTTGTGTGAGCAGGCGATCTGGCTGGATCATGGTGTGATCAAGGCCCAGGGCGACTCCGCCACGGTAGTGGATGACTATCAGGATTATGTTCGTTCCAGGCAGGGAGGTAGTCCCATGGGTCAACGGCTATCTGCAGAGACGGATGCGGTAAGCGATGTCTACCTGCAGGAAGTCTCCCTTGAGGGAGGGGTCGATACCGCAGAGGGCGCCCCGCTGTTCCGGCAGGGGGATGCCTTGGCGATCAATGTGCGGGCGGAGATCGGATCGCGCCCGGTCGATGACGTGCATATCGGATTGGTGCTGATCCGCAATGACGGTCTGCAGGTCTACGGTGTCTCGACCCTGATCGATCAATGCGGTCTGCTGCCTATTGAAGGAGCGGTCCATGGTGTGCGCCTGCTTTTCGATCCTCTGATGTTGATGTCGGGCGACTACGCTTTGGAGGCCTGGTTGATCGACCGCAGCGGATTGCATGTCTATGATTCGCGTCCGGTCTGCTGCCAATTCAAGGTGCGGCACGAAAGCAGCGAGGTGGGATTGGTGAAAATGGCCCATCAGTGGGGGCCTGTGAAGCATGCGGCAGCCATTTGAGCACTGGGATCTGGCGCTGAAATACGGGTTGCTCTTTCCTGTACTGTCCCAGTTTCCCCGCTATATCGCCTATCGACTGGCGAGTCTCTACGGCAAGTGGGAGTGTGCAAGGCAGAAAGAGATGGCCGAGCAGATAGCCCATCAGATGAGTCGGGCCATACCAGGCGAATCTGCGGTGCAGTATCGACAGTGGACCGGTTATTTCTATGGCTTGCAGCAGAGGGAGATCCTTGATACCTGGCGCTATCCGCACCTGAGAACCGTAGAGCAGGTGGCTAAAACCGTTGAAGTCAGAAACTTTCAACAGGTCCTGGAGGCAAGACGGGACGGCAGGCCGATGATCTTCGCCGGCGCCCACCTGGGCCGGTTCTGGATGCTGGGTGTGACCACGGCGGCCTACGGTATTGCAACAGGTGCCTTGGCCAGGGATGATGAAGAGCAGAACACCTGGGGCCTGGCCGAGCCCGAGTTCAGATATCGCAAGTTGAAACTATCCCGCCTGAGGGCTTGCTATCGGGGGGACTTTTTGATGCCCGGCGCAGCCAACATGCGGCCTTTGCTGGAAGCACTGAGGAAACAACCGTTCGCCATATTGCTTGATGTCCCCTATGCGAAGGGGAGCGCCGGCCTGGTAGGCGTTCCGTTTTTCGGTCGCGAAGCCTTTTTTCCCGAAGGTACGATTAAACTGGCAAAAAAGACCGGCGCCCTGATACAGCCCTTTTGTGTCGAGGAGCACAGGCATGGATTGACACTCAACTTTTTGCCAGTCCATGAAGCAGGCGCATTACCGACCGATGAATCAATGGCCCTGTTGGTGGCGGATATTGAACGCAGGATCTGCCTAAACCCCGGCCGTTGGTGGCAATGGCTGGCGCTGCCCAAGTTTTGGGGCGAAGTATGAGGACGTTGTGAGGGATTGAAGCCGTTTATGCGGTTTCGTAGAATCAGCCCTCTTCAATTGGACATGAATATTATGATTAAGATTATGAGAGTTGCTTGCGTACAACAGTTTAAATGGTTGGTTCTCCTCACAATCCCTCTGATAGTGGGAGGCTGTGCCATGGCGCCTCACGAAGAGGCGATGTCAGATCGGGAGATCGTCGTGAAAATGGCGCAGGAGCGCTGGGAGCTATTGATAGAGGGGCGCCTGGAATCTGCATATGAATATCTGTCTGCCGGTTATCGCCAGGCAACGCCTTTTCCCCACTATCAGAAGACGGTAAAAGGGGTGGGACTCTGGAAGTCGGCCGATGTATCAAGCGTATCCTGTGAATCCACTGAAGTTTGTACTGCCGTGGTCGATATTAGGGTTGTTATCCGGTATCCGCTCATGAAGGGGCCTGTCGAGACAGGCAACCAGATCAAGGAAAAGTGGGTAAAAGATGGGGATGGAAATTGGGGTTTTCTTCCCACGATATATTAACCACACATATGGCAACTTGTTGTATTTTTGATACACACATAACAATTTATCGATAATTCAAAGAGTTATGGGTTTATGCTTTAAGGGTGTCGATCATACACCATTAAAGTTGCTCTATAACAGGAAAATTCGGGTGCTTTTCAAGTCCCAATCCCATTTGATCAAGTCACTATTTACAACAGACCGCAAAATATATTTCTTTTTTTTTCATGTAGTTAGTGTCTTTTTTGGTAAATTTGCAACATTTTTTGTTTTTTTTGCTAGAATAGCGTTTGTTAGGTAGAGGATTTATGGTAGACTTCCATGCGTGAGAATTAGGAGTGTAAGGTGACTTGTTGCTGAGACCTCCCTCACAAAAGGAATGATCATTCCCTTGCACGGTCTTGGGTTTGGGTCGATAATCCTCGACATGCGCCTGATCTCAAGGCTTTTAGCTGGCCGCATAAACAGGCTCAGTTAGTTTTTTAGTGTTAACACGCAAAAGTAATAGGAGACACAACTGTGTTGAGAAAATCTAAGATCGCTGCAGCCATGCTGATGGCTACCGCTACTGCCGGAGTCAATGCGGCCCACGTCAATACAGACGGAACAGGTCAAGTTGCGCTGCTGCCTTACTACAATGTAAACAACAACTTTATCACCAACGTCAACATCACCAACACCACGGCTGAATACAAGGCTGTCAAAGTTAGATTTCGCGAGTCCCGCATCTCTGCTGACGTGCTCGACTTCAACATCTACATGTCCCCCTTTGACGTCTGGAACGCCACCATCCGCCTGAACGGTTCTGTTGCCAACATCATCACCGAAGACGAGACTTGTACCTATCCCAGCAAGGCTGCGCTGCAGGCTGGTGTCGACTTCCGCAACATCTATACCGCTACCACTGACGAAGATCTGACCGAAGGTTACGTCGAGATCATCGAGATGGGTGTGATTGCGGACGGTGCCGGACCGGCGCTGGACGGTGGTCTCGAGGCAGAGATCGATGCAACCGGTATCGCTAATGGCGTGGTCAATGCCGTAGCTGGCGACCGCTCCATTCCGGCCGGGCTGCTGCATGACACCACGGGTATGCCCGCTGACTGCTCAGTCGTCGAAGACGCCTGGACTGCCGGTGCGGCTAGCGCGGTCAATATCGATGGTTTCGAGCCTGGCGCGATGACGACTGAAGGTGTTGCGCAAGATGCGGGTGGTCCTGCCGCCCCCTATGCTGACACCATGAACGCTGGTCTTGTCGAACCTACAGGTGGTCTCAACGCCTATTCGATCATGATCAACACAGGGACCGGTGCGGCCTTCGTCGAGCAGGGTACCCACGTTGATGATTATGCCACGGTCGCTCAGCACTACCGTTCGGACGATCAGTCCAACTACCTGCTGCCTTCACTGGCATCCGGTGATGTGGTGGTTGCAAACATGTTGAACGCCACCGGTACTGCCGTGAAAACTACTGGCGCCTTACCGTTGGTCGAGTTCGACACGGGTGCCGTCAACGACATCGCGCCCAATCCTTCGATACCCATGGGTTCCAATCCTCTGCCGATGGCTATCATCCTCAGTGCTGATGCAATCTCCGCGCCTTACTTCGTCGAGGCCGGCATCAATGGTGAGACCGATATCGTCGCAACCTTTCCGATGCGTAAGCATGGTATCTACAACGGTAGTATCCTGACTCTTGATCTGGATGGTGCAGGTCCCCTGGCGCCTTGTGCAGGTACCTTGAACGACGGTATCGATGATGGTGCCACTGTTGCCTTGACGACTCTGGGTACGCCCGCTAACGACTATCCGGAAACAGCACCAGCATCCGGTATCCATTGTACCAACGCCGGATACGAAGCTTCGGCACCTGATGTTGAAGTGGGTCTGGTCTACTACGACTATGAAGAGCAGGTGGCCCAGGTTGTTGCCGGTTCCAGCGACTTCTCGCCGGTACCGATCAATGCGCCGACCATCGTAGCTCTGGAGCGTGAAGTCAACGTTGTTTCCGTGAACCGTTCTGCTGGCGGTAACCAGTCTGTTCTGGGTACACCGGCTGCCAACGTCTTCAACTGGAACCTGGATCCTGGCTTCGAGGCTGGTTGGGTAACCATCAGCGCAGCTGCTCAGTACGACTACACTACTCATCCTAGCATTGTCGCTATGGTTGAGGCAGTTGGTGGTGTCCCTGGTGCTGCCGGCGTGTGGACTGGTGTTCCGGTCATCGGCTTCTCTGCCATGGCGGGTGATGTCGGTCCTGCCCAGCTGGGTGAGACTGTTGACCTGATTCGCAGCGTCAACCGCAACTAAGTACGCATCGCGTAAGCGAAACGTGGAAAGGCAGGCCGAAAGGCCTGCCTTTTTTTATGCCTGAAGATTACATGTTGGTTTTTCAGCACCGCATGTTGCAATCTGATGAAAATCTCTTTGTTGTTGGTGCAGGTATTGAGTTTACTTTTTTTATCGGGTGTGAATGAAGTATTAGCTTGAACCGGTTGCTTGTGTTGTCGTCTATAGAGCAATGGCGTTGTTGATAGTGCCGCCGTATAATTCCCGACTTACTAACAGCATATATCTTTGAGGTTATCTATGAAGTTCTGTTTGTTACTGACAATGGCGCTTTGCCTGTCACCAGTCACATCGTTAGCCGGCGAGACTTTAATGTTCGGCGGAGGTATTGAGGTCAAGGATGTGGACCTTGACGCTCTGTTATTGAGTGGTCCGGAGGATGCCAGAAGCAAGGTCGTTGCAGACCATAATCAGTTATTGAAACTGTTGCGTCAGATCTACCTGATTCGCGCCCTCTCAGAAGAGGCTGAAAAAAACGGCCTTGGTGATTCGGAGTTGTTTCAGGCCAAGCTTCGCCGTCAAAGGGAAAAACTGCTCTATATGGAGCGTCTGAAGCAGATTGATGCCGAACCTATTCCAGATTTTGAACAGGCAGCCAAGGAACTGTATCAGGGGGATCACGATGCCTACACGATTCCCGAACGATTTGAAGCGAAACATATCCTGATCTCCACAACAGACAGATTGCCCAAGCACCATCCCAAGAAAGAGGCGCTCGAGATTATCAAGAGGGTGAAAGCGGAACTCGACAGTGGCCAAAGCTCATTTGAGGACCTTGTTATGGTCTATTCAGAAGATACAGTGACACTGAAGAATCAGGGCTCATTGGGAGTGTTCAAACGGGGTTCTATGGTCGAACCCTTCGACGAGGCTGTGGCGGCGATGTATAAACCGGGAGAGATCAGCGATATAGTAGAGACCCAGTTTGGCTATCATATCATCAAGCTGGTGAACCGTTATTCACCGCAGAAATTAACCTTTGATCAGGTAAAGGATAAGATCGTTGCGAAAATGAAGAGTGATTTTATCCAGAACCGGCGTGATGAGTACTTCGATGAGCTTTTGAAGAAAAACAAGGCCGGTATCTATGAAGATAAAGTCGAAGAGTATGCGCAAAAACAACAGCAGCAAAGTGTGGAGTGAATAGGTTGGCTCTGATCGGTAATTTTTAACACCATTTTTCAGTGTCTATGTCAGTGACGGTCTGCTATGGTTCGAGTAGCTGACCGACATGGCTGCATTGAATTAACTCGTCGAAAGTATCCACGTGGCTGAATACGATTTTAAACTCGATTTGAAAGTCGAGAACAATTCCCATACCCAGTTGATTAAGCGGATACCGGCAGGCAGCCGGGTGCTCGAGCTGGGATGTGCGACCGGCTATATGTCGGACTATTTGCGACGGGAGAAGGGTTGCTATGTGGTGGGCGTTGAGATTGACCGGAGCATGGCGAACAGAGCCAAAACGGTTTGCGACCGCGTCATCGTCGGAGATGTTCAAGGCAAAGGCTGGCTGAAGAGCCTTGGTGACGAGCGCTTCGATGTCATCACCTGCGCCGACATACTCGAACATCTGCGCGATCCCATTGCCCTGCTCAAGAAACTTCCCGATCTGTTGAGTGATGGGGGAATCCTCCTTGCCTCCTTGCCCAATGGTGCCCATGCTTCGCTTCGTCTCGAACTACTGGAGGGGCGTTTTACCTATGAAGACACGGGACTCCTGGATCGCACCCATCTACATCTGTTTACCTACAATTCACTGCGAGAAATGTTCGCCCGCAGTGGTTTCAGGGTTAATGAACTGACCTATACCTTCCACGATATGGCCGATTCCGAAATTGAGAGGCGGCTTGAGAGGATGGGGTTTGAAGCGACTGAACGGGGGCTCGCGCTGTTTCATACCCCGGATGCGGCAGCCTTCCAGTACATCATCTCCGCAACCCCGGATAGCAGTGTCACTATCGAGGAATTTCCCGCCCTCAACGACAAGCCGATGCAGGCCTCGGTGCAAGTCTATAGAAATCTTCTCGATGAGTTGCATCTGGCGGGCAGCACCGCAGAGACACGCCTCAAGATGGTGGAAGAGCGGGACAGGATACTGCAGGAGCAACAGCAGTCGCTGGGTACGTTGAACGATGAGTTGGTCAGGCATAGAGAGGCCATTGAGAATGCAGTCAGGGAGACCCAGGAAGCGCACAACGCCTTAGCGAGGGAGAGCAGTCTGAGAAGTGAATTGCAGAGTCAGCTGCAGATTATGGACAGGAGTAATCGCTCCATGAACCATGACCTGTTTTGGCTTAAAAATGACCTTAAACATACTAAAAAGGATCTTCGGGCTGTTGTGAACAGTCGGGGTTGGCGCGTCTATATGGCGCTGACCAGGCCATTACGGCTGATGCGTAGGTTTGCACCGCAGCTGAAGAAATTGAGGAAAGAGCCAGGCCTGATACGTGACTGGAGCCGGGAGGCAGCACGGCTTTGGAAACTAGGTGGTCTACAGGCGATACGCGAACAGTTGAATACTGAGTCATCACCAACCTATGACTACTCGCTATGGATCAGGGATGTGGAACCTGTGGGTGTGCCGACCCTTGAAATGGTTGAACAGCTCAATGAACATCCTGACAGGCCTTTTATCTCGATTGTCATGCCGGTTTATAACGTCGATGAATATTTGCTGCGGGCCGCACTCGACTCAGTGCTTGCACAATCCTATGAGGATTGGGAGTTGTGTATCGCTGATGATGCATCCACACGTCCCCATATAAAGCGCCTGTTGGATGAATACATGCGCCGTTACAAACGCATCAAGGTCATCTACCGGGAGGAGAATGGCCACATCTCTAATGCCACGAATTCCGCCTTTTCCATGGCAAGCGGGGATTATATTGCCCTGATGGATCACGATGATCAATTGGCTGACTTTGCACTCTATTTTGTGGCCCAGGAGATCATTCTCAATCCGCATGCTGAGATTGTTTACTCCGATGAAGACAAGCTGAATAACGAAGAGGTGCGATTCGACCACTACTTCAAACCGGATTTCAACCCTGATCTGATGCGCTCCCACAATATGATCTGTCACTTCGGCGTCTACAAGCGTTCTCTGGTCGAGAAGGTGGGCGGAATGCGTGAAGGTTTCGAGGGCGCGCAGGACTACGATCTGGCGCTCAGGTGTTTGCGGGAGATCGATCCACGCAAGCAGGTGCGTCACATACCATGGATTTTGTATCACTGGCGTGCGATACCGGAAAGCACCGCCTCGGGCGGAGAGGCAAAATCCTATGCAATGGATGCGGCCCTGCGTGCGGTTAAGGACGATCTTGATATTCGCGGACTTAAAGCCGATGTCACGGAGTCGGAGTATATCGAGGGTATGATCCGGGTGCGGTATCAACTGCCGGATTCCCGACCGCTTGTCTCGATAATCATCCCAACCCGTAATGGCGAAAAATTGCTGCGCCAATGCATTGAAAGCATACGTGACAGGAGCGACTATAAGAATATTGAGTTTATCATTGTCGATAACCAAAGCGATGATCAGGCGACCCTGGCGTATCTTACTGAGCTCGACAGCCAGGACGCTACCAAGGTATTGCACTATGATCATCCCTTCAATTTTTCCGCCATCAACAACTTTGCCGTAGAACATGCGAGCGGGGAACTGCTCTGCTTCATGAATGACGATATCGAAGTGATTTCTCCGGACTGGTTGGGAGAGATGGTGAGTCACGGCGTCAGACCCGAGATAGGTGCCGTCGGCGCAAGGCTCTGGTATCCGGACGACCGCTTACAGCACGGAGGTGTAGTGTTGGGTCTTGGGGGTGTGGCAGGCCATGCCATGAAATATTCGAGTAAGGATAACAAAGGCTACATGGGGCGTTCCGTGCTGATTCAGAACTACACTGCAGTGACAGCTGCCTGCCTGTTGCTTAGGCTGGAGGTATTCGACGCCGTGGGCGGTTTTGATAGCGAACATCTCGCGGTTGCCTTCAATGATGTGGATCTCTGTATCCGGATTTATCAAGCCGGCTATTACAATCTTTGGACACCCTATGCGGAGCTTTATCATCACGAATCGGCCTCCCGTGGTGCGGAGGACACACCGGAAAAACAACAGCGTTTCAGTGGTGAAGCCGAGTATATGCTAGAAAAATATGGACCTCTGTTGCAGCGTGATCCAGCATACAATCCGAACTTGACGCGTATCGCAGAGGATTTTTCACTGAATTGGAAGGGTGTAGACGACGAGGATGACGATGTCTGATCAAGAAACAGAATTTGCGGAATTTACAGCGGTGGCCGAACGCTTCATTGCCTTGGCCAACGAAATCAAAAGTGAGGGCAAGCCTATGCCTTTGGTCAATGCAGCCTTGATGTCGGCGTCTGCGACCTATAGCACTTATGTGGCTGCAGGCAATCAGGGATATCTGAAACCGAGCGGTGTTGATCGTCTGGTCGATACCTATCGCGCTCAGTTGGCCAATATTCAGGAGATCAAACGGAAAGCATTGGAAAGTGACGGTAAAAAGGCAACTAAAGACCAGTAACTATACAATCCTCTTTCCGGTTTGCGCCTGATGTGACTCAGAAATGTCATGAAACTCGTTATATCCATCGTCTATTATGATAGCGGCCTGCCTACCCTGAGGGAGACGCTTGTGAGCATAGTCAGGTCCCTTGATTTTGCCGCCGGGGAGCTGGACGGTCTCAGGGCCAAGGTTGTAGTCGTCGATAATGGCGGGATCCTCAACCAAGTTAAGCAGCTGGTATCACAGGTGTTCGACAATGGAGCACATGAGTGGATGGTGCTTGGGACCGGCGGTAATATCGGGTATGGAGCAGCACATAATTTGGTGATCCTGAATGAACAGAGTGACTATCATTTGGTTATCAATCCCGACGTGGAAGTGTTGGAAGATGCCTTTCTGAAGGCAATCGAATATATGCACCACAATCCTACCATCGGTTTGCTTTCACCCTATTCCGAAGACCCGGAGGGTTTCAAACAGTATCTTTGCAAGCGCTATCCAGCGGTTCTCGATCTGTTTTTGCGTGGTTTCGCCCCAAGATTCGTAAAGCGTTATTTCGCAGAACGCCTGCAGGAATATGAGATGCGCTGCGATTTACAGGGACGTACGCTCAGTAAGGAAGTTATGGCCAGCGGATGTTTTATGTTTGTACGACACAATGTGTTGGTGAATGTAAAGGGCTTTTCGCCGGATTTCTTCGTTTACTTTGAAGATTTCGATCTATCGATCAGGATAGGCAAACGCTCCACCATCGCCTATGTTCCGGATGTGCGTATTGTCCATGGTGGGGGTAACGCTTCAAAGAAGGGAATCAAGCATATTCTTATGTTCGCCAAGTCGGCGTTTGTATTTTATCACAAGCATGGTTGGCGCTGGGCTTAAGCGGGTTTGATCTTTTTCTTAGGCGCCGGTCTATCTGGAGTCTGTGTCCTTCAGGCAATCATCTTTTCCTGCGATGTACTGAACCTTTGCCAGCATCAGACAGCTGATGCATGATATGGAATGCGTCAACCCGAATAGTGGTTTGTCGCGGTACTAGTCGAATCACTGCTGGTATCTGTTGGCTTGCTGTATGAGCCTGGGTGTATGACCGAGAGGGTGAATGTCTGACTGGCCGGGGGGCTGCAGGCTAAGCTATGTTTAGGCCTCGTAACGATTTGTAATTTTGGAGTGCTTGGATACATGACTCTCTGTCCGGAATCGTAGCTGATCATGAGCGCCAAAGATAATGAACTGACACGTGGTGGCCGACTGGCCAAGAATGTCGTCTGGAATTTGCTGAGTATCGCTGTCCCTTTTCTTGTCGCCATCATCACTATACCAATTCTGATTGATGGCATTGGCAAAGATCGTTTTGGACTGCTGGCTATCAGTTGGATGTTCGTCGGTTATTTCAGTCTGTTTGATTTTGGCCTTGGACGTGCATTGACCGTATTGGTTGCAAAGTGCCTCGGTGAAAATCAACACCACAGGATACCCGGCCTGGTATGGACGGCTATGATCCTGATGGCTGGTCTTGGTGTGATCGGATTTGCTGTCATCTTCTGGCTCACACCATGGTTGGTTGGCTCGGTTTTGAAGGTTCCACCCGAATTGCAACAAGAGACGCTGAAGGCCTTCTATCTCCTCTCCGTGTCGATTCCATTCGTTATTATCACAGTTGGCCTGAGAGGTGTGATTGCAGCCTATCAGCGGTTTAAGTTGTTAACAGCCATACGCATACCCATGGGTATATTTACCTTTGTCGGTCCGGTTGCAGTATTGCCGTTCTCCAGCAGTCTTTATCCCATTGTCGCGGTACTGGTTGTTGGTCGTTTCATCGCTGTCTTGGCCCACATCCTGTTGATGATTCGAATCGTGCCTGAGGTACGCCGACACTATTGGCTCGATTCCAGTCAACTGCGTCCGCTTTTCGGTTTTGGCGGGTGGATGACGGTGAGCAACATTGTAGTGCCGTTGATGGTATCCATGGACCGTTTTGTGATCGGTGCAGTGTTGTCTGTGACTGCGGTAGCCTTCTATACGACACCCTACGAAATCGTATTTCGATTGATGGTTATACCAACTGCCTTTGTCGCCGTCTTGCTGCCTGCGCAATCGACCACACTGGCTATTGAACAGGGCCAGGATAGAAAATATTCTGCTGAACTGTTCAACAAAGGGTTCAGTTACATCTTTATCGCCCTGTTTCCACTGCTTTTGGTGATTTCGGTATTCGCATTCGATGGCTTGAAATTGTGGGTGGGCGAGGAATTTGCTTCCAATGGCTACCGGGTGATGCAGTGGCTGGCAGTCGGAGTCCTTTTTTATGGGCTCTCTCTGGTGCCGTTTTCCCTAGTACAGTCTGCAGGTCATCCCGATTGGTCCGCGAAACTGCATTTGTTGGAGTTGCCGATCTATTTGGCGGGATTGTGGTGGGCCTTGTCACACTATGGCATTCTGGGCGCAGCGCTGGTTTGGACGCTCAGAGCATGGTTGGATGCGCTTGTACTGTATATGATGTCTTTGATGTTGATGCCCGAGTGTCGGGCATCAGCAACGCGATTTGGGTTATCGGTGCTTATGGCGGTCACGCTTTTTGTTGTTGCCACTCAGTTTCAAGATCTGCTGGAGAAGTTTCTGTTTACCTTGATCGTACTGACAGGTTTCTCCTACCTGGTGTGGCGTCATGTATTGGAGCAGAAGGAACGATTGTGGCTCCTGAAGGGTTTGGGTGTCAGGCGTGACCGATAGCCTGTCATTGTCTGCCAAAATCCTATCCAGCGCGAAGTTATGAAAATTAAATATTGCTGTTTGGCAAAAAAACCGGAGCAAATGATCAGTCGTTTGCATGTTATTGCGAGATGCCGATCTCTTCTCTGCGGCTTACGGCTCAATCCGGTTATAATGCGTGGTCAAATCTGAAGTATTTGGTGAGAATCCTATTTCTCTATTTTGGTGACACACTACATGTCTCGTGCCCTGCCTAACAATCGTTTGATTCTATTTGTTGTCAATGATGCTGGTTTTTTTCTCTCTCATCGATTGCCTCTGGCGCTGGCGGCAAGGAAACAGGGGTATGACATCTGTGTTGCCACTCCTCCTGGCGACGGCGTGGAACAGATCAAAGCAGAGGGTCTGCGCTATAGGCAGGTTTCACTTAGCCGAAGTGGCGCGAATCCCTTGGCCGAACTGCGGACGATATGGAATCTCTACAGGCTTTATCGGGAACTGCAGCCTTTAATCGTCCATCACGTGACCATAAAACCGGTCCTGTACGGCACACTGGCTGCGCGCGTGGCAAATGTATCAGCCGTGGTCAACGCAATATCCGGCCTGGGTTTTGTTTTTCTGGCGAGAGGCTGGTTCAGTGCCATGGCGCGCTCTGCTGTATTGACCAGTTACCGTTGGCTGTTTTCCCGCAAACGACTTTGGGTCATCGTGCAGAACCGGGATGATTATGATTATTTGTTGGATAAAGAGTGCCTGAGCCAGGATAAGATTGAGTTAATACGGGGCTCAGGTGTCGATGTGGACAATTTTGTCATATCAGCGGAGAACGACGATTTACCATTGGTGGTTCTTCCGGGACGCATGTTGTGGGATAAAGGGGTCGGTGAGTTTGTTGAGGCCGCCCAGCAATTGCACCGGATGGGTATCAAGGCCCGGTTTGCTCTGGTGGGAGGCATTGATCCAAATAATCCGGAATCCGTTCCTGCCGCACGCCTGGCGGAGTGGGCCAGAGAGGGTGATGTGGAGTGGTGGGGTAATCGCCAGGATATGCCCGGCATCTACAGCAATGCCCATATCGTCTGTTTACCCTCCTATCGGGAGGGATTGCCAAAAGTTCTGTTGGAGGCGGCTGCAACAGGGAGGGCTATTGTCGCCACAGATGTTCCAGGTTGTCGCGAGGTTGTCATTGAAGGGGAGAATGGACTGTTGGTACCCGCCAGGGAAAGCGGACCCTTGGCAGAGGCGCTACGGCGTTTGATTACAAATCCGGCGCTTCGCCAATCCATGGGACGGAAGGGGAGAGCGATGGCGGAGGCGGAGTTTTCAATTCACCATGTCGTTGAGCGCCATATGAATATCTATCGGCGGGCACTGGAACCGTGAACACTGTTCTGGTTACGGGAGCAAACGGATTCGTCGGTAAGCATCTTTGCCGTTATATGATTTCCAGTGGGTATGGGGTAAGGGCCGCACTCCGCCAGCAGTTGCCACACTGGCCGTTGTGTGAGCAGGTTGCCGTTGGAGAGATTGACGGCGCTACCGACTGGAGTGGTGCCTTGGATGGCATGGATACTGTCATTCATCTGGCTGCCAGGGTACATGTCATGCAGGAGTTTGAATCCGACCCGCTGGCTGCGTTTCGTCGCGTGAATGTGGCAGGCTCTGCTGCGCTTGCCCGTCAAGCCGCTGAGGCAGGCGTTAAGCGCATGATCTATCTGAGCAGCGTCAAAGTGAACGGCGAAAGGACACATGGAATACCCTATAGGGCGGATGATCAGCCCAGTCCGGAAGATGCTTATGGTATTTCTAAATGGGAAGCGGAACAGGCGCTGACCGGAATTGCCGAACAGACGCAGCTGGAACTGGTCATCGTGCGACCAGTCCTCGTATACGGTGCCGGTGTAAAGGGGAACTTTCAGCGTTTGATGGCACTGCTCAGGCGAGACGCGCCTCTGCCCCTGGGTGGAATTTCAAACCACCGCAGTTTCTTGAGTGTCCAGAATCTGCTCGATTTCCTGCACTGCTGCATCGATCATCCGCACGCGGCGGGCGAGGTATTCCTGGCGGCTGACGGGGAGGATCTGTCGACACCCGAACTGATCCGTAAACTGGCACATGCTATGAATCGCAGAGCCAGATTATTCCCGGTACCCTTGGCACTGCTTCGTCTCGGTGGATGGCTGACAGGGCGTACCTCGATGATCGCGAGGTTGACAGAAGACCTTCAAGTGGATCTGTCAAAAAACAGGGAGCGACTGGGTTGGACGCCAGTAATGGAAATGGATCGGGCACTGTTGGAAATGGTGAGCGCGGATAATGGCTGAGTGGTGGCATTCGTTTTGGATGATAGTACTGAGCTTTTTGTTGTCCTTGGGTTTGACGGGGCTGGCGCGCTTCTATGCATTGCGTCGTGGTTTGATGGATCGGCCCAATAATCGCAGTTCCCATCTGGTTGAGACGCCTCGCGGGGGTGGAATCGCCTTTGTTCTGGTCTATCTGGCGCTACTGGCCGGGGCGATGATCTCCTCTTTCAGCACTGATGATCTTGACGATAAGCTACACCTTACCCTTCTCTTGGGTGGCGGCTTGGTTGTAGTGATCGGGTACATCGATGATCATCGCCACGTATCTCCCATGATACGTTTTGTTGTCCATCTGATAGCGGCGGTTGTCGCCGTGACATTGTTGCAGATACCCGCCATTGATCTCTGGCCGGGACTGAGTTTGGGTGGCTGGTGGCTCGATACATTGATTGTGATTGGTCTGGTATGGCTATTGAATCTCTACAATTTCATGGATGGTATCGATGGTATCGCCAGTCTTCAGGGGATTACCGTGCTGTGTGGCGCAGTTTTTGTGCTGATACTCGACCATGCAGATTCAGAGGCGTCAGGTTGGTTGCTGATACTGGCTGCGTGCATAGCGGGTTTTCTAATCTGGAACTGGCCCCCTGCAAAGATCTTTATGGGCGATGCAGGGAGCGGATTTATCGGTTACGCTTTGGGGGTCTTTGCCATCTACACTGCCAATGCCTATCCGATTTCCCTTTGGAGCTGGCTGATCCTGCTGGGTCTGTTCGTTGTGGATGCCACCTGGACGCTCGGGGTGCGTATGGCGAATGGTGAAAAATGGTATCGGCCTCATGCCAAACACGCCTACCAGCATCTTGCCAGGCAAAGACAGTCTCTGTGTGTCGGCAGAGGCATTTCTGCGGATCATTCTCGCACCCTCGCGCACCGGTGGGTTATCCTGCATAGTCTGCTGATCAACCTGTTATGGTTGTTGCCATTGGCGTGGCTTGCTGCAATATTTCCCGACTACGGATTGCTGTTGACACTTATTGCCTTCGTGCCACTGGCGATTCTGGTCAGGTCGCTTGGGGCCGGGCTTGGGTAGGATTATCCTGCGCGTGTTTGTCCGGTTGTGATTCCAGTTTTCTTATTCGGTACTGCACTTCTTCCAGCAATTTTCTGTTGACGCTCAACAGATCGGCGATGAAGGCCACGAGTATGGTTTGAAATCCAATCCCCATCAGGACACCGGCGAGAACGACGGATTGTATGTGTCCCGTTCCATCCCCGAACAGGTAGAAGTAGAGAAAGCGCAATCCCAGGATCAAACCCATACCGAAGAGGATCAGTCCGGTTATGAGAAAGAAACGGAACGGTTTGTAGACGACGAAGATCCGCAGTATGGTGATGATGGACTTTTTGATGTAGCTGCTGATGCTTTTAACCAGCCTGGATGGTCTGAGGTCTTCGTTGACTTCGACCGGGACCGATGTCACAGCCATCTGCTTCATGCCGGCCTGGATAATGGTTTCAAGGGTATAGGTATATTCGTTGAAGACGTTTAGTTTCATCGCGGCATCGCGACTGAAGGCCCTGAAGCCGCTCGGTGCGTCCGGGATATCGGTATGGCTGACCTTTCTCACAACACTGCTGCCCAGACGTTGCAACACCTTCTTGGTGAAGGAGAAGTGCTGAATCATTTTGATGGGCCTGGCGCCGATGACCATGTCCGCCTTTCCCTCGAGTATTGGTTGGGTAAGGCTGGGAATATATCCGGCATCGTATTGATTGTCGGCATCCGTATTGACGATCACGTCGGCACCTTGCCTTACGCACGCATCCAGGCCCAACATAAAGACCTTCGCCAATCCCTGATTGCGGGTATAACCGACGATATGGTCAACCCCGTTATCGATAGCGACCTGGCGGGTTGCATCCGTACTGCCGTCATCGATAACCAACCATTCCACTTGGTCAAACCCCGGCACCTCTCTGGGTAGTTCCGCAAGTGCGAGGGCCAGGGTTTTTTCTTCGTTATAACAGGGGATCTGTATTATCAGCTTCATCGCATCGGCACTCACATTGTTTCATCCATGATAAAGTGATTTATTCCAGAATGGGTTTGAATACCAGTTGTCGCACAACGGAAATTTAACAAAGTCAAGGAGTAAGATATGTTAATTTCCCTATTTTGGTGCGTAATATACCATTTATTGCGGCGTTGGAGATGTAACTTATCATGGATGGGATGAAAAACAGATTATTAGTTCCCGGTTCATACCTCAAACCTCGAACGGTGTCGTTTTCAGCCACAATCCGCAGAGTGGTAGCTATTTATCCGTCCATCGGCGTTATCATTCGCATATTCTGCCATGCCGGACAAAGAAACAGTCCAAGCAGAGCCGTTTTGACCGATATTTACAAACCCTGGTTAATGTCTGGGCGTTTTCGGCCGATAAGTAGTAGTGCAATAGGCTGGTATTGACTGTCGGATATGAATCAACAGAGTCTCGAAATATTTAATCAGAGTTTGCAGCGGGTGACTGCATCGCCAGCCTTTCTTGACTGCTTTTACGATAAATTCATCAATCAGTCCGATGAAATTAGCGAGTTTTTCAAGAATAGAGATATGGCGCAGTTGAAAAAGAAGTTGCGCGAGACCCTGTTCATGCTTGCTGAAACCGCCGAGGGGCGGCCAGGACTGACACTCTATATCGAGATGTTGGGGCGCATACACAAGCGCCTGAATGTTCAGCGCAAGCACTTCAACATGTGGGAAGAGGCGCTGTTGGAGGCGGTCAAGATCTATGATGATGAATACGATGACAAGGTCCTGACCGCATGGCTGTATGTGATCGATGAAGTTATTGAAACAATGTTTTCCGCCCTGGAAGAAGCAAAGTTGATGGCCTCGTAGATCGACTATGAGCCTGCTTTAAATTCCTGTTTACACATAGGTCCGCCACTTAGGCTTTCACTCTGTAAACAGAATTAATTCAAGTCTAATCACCAAGATTGAAAATGAGCCTGCGTGGTCATCGCAGGGTGTGAATTCGCATCGATTGGTTCTTGAATTCATCGAGACCTGGGTGGGACATCTTTCTGTCAGCAGCCAGCTGCGGTATCCTTCCGCGATATTAAGCGCTTTGGCGCGGACCGGGGCCATTCTCTGCGGGACATGCCTTCCGGTTAATCCATACTTAACAACTATCCAGCCGGACCATAATATGCATAAAAACTACGAACCTGCAGCCCTCGAGGCAGAGGTGCAGGCATACTGGGAGACAGAAAAGACCTTTGAGGTCGAAGAGGATCCAGGGAAAGCGAAATTTTACTCCCTCTCCATGTTTCCTTACCCCAGCGGCAAGCTGCATATGGGGCATGTGCGCAATTACACTATCGGTGATGTGATTGCCCGATATCAACGTATGCTGGGTAAAAACGTGCTGCAACCCATGGGCTGGGATGCCTTTGGTCTTCCTGCGGAGAATGCGGCGTTGAAGAACAGGGTTGCTCCGGCCGGGTGGACATATGACAACATCGCCGATATGAAGGGTCAGTTGATTCGGCTCGGTTTCGGCTACGATTGGCGCCGGGAGCTGGCAACCTGTCAACCCGGTTACTATAAGTGGGAGCAGTGGTTGTTCACCGAGCTCTTCAAAAAGGGTTTGGTGTACCGCAAGCATGCCGTTGTCAACTGGGATCCGGTGGATCAGACAGTTCTGGCCAATGAGCAGGTCATCGATGGTCGTGGCTGGCGCTCCGGGGCCTTGGTCGAGCGGCGCGAGATTCCCCAATGGTTCGTCAAGATTACCGCCTATGCGGACGAATTGCTGGATGAGATCGATAGCCTGGAAGGTTGGCCCGAGCAGGTGCGAACCATGCAACGTAACTGGATCGGCCGCTCTTTCGGCGTCGAGATGGTGTTCGATATCGAGGCATCGGATGCGTCTCTGACCATCTATACGACGCGTCCCGATACCCTGATGGGCGTCACCTATGTCGCCGTTGCCGCTGAACATCCGTTGGCGTTGAAGGCCGCTGAAACGAATGACCGGCTCGCGGCCTTTATCGAAGAGTGCCGCCAGGGCGGGACCTCGGAGGCTGAACTGGAGACGATCGAGAAAAAGGGAATTCCGCTGGGGATCAATGCTATCCATCCGGTAAGCGGCGACGCGGTGCCCATCTATGCCGCGAACTTTGTACTGATGGGGTATGGTACTGGGGCGGTAATGGCGGTTCCAGCCCATGACGAACGTGATCATGCCTTCGCCCGTCAATACGGTATCCCGATCAAACAGGTGATCCACCCCAGCGACGGTAGAAATCCGGATATAGAGGCCGCTGCCTATACCGAGGCAGGAATTTTGCAGGATTCGGGACCCTTTAACGGACTCTCGTCCGCCACCGCTTTCGATGCCATTGCGGAGTGGCTGCAGGAGAGGGGCAAAGGCCAGAAGACCAAGCAGTATCGCCTGCGTGACTGGGGTGTTTCACGCCAACGCTACTGGGGCGCGCCGATTCCGATGATTCACTGCGAGAGCTGCGGGATTGTACCTGTGCCGCTGAAAGATCTGCCGGTGCGTCTGCCAGAGGATATCGTCTACGATGAAAACACCATCAATCCGATTAAAGACAATCCCGCATTTTCAGCCTGCAGTTGTCCCCAGTGCGGTGGTGAAGCGCACCGGGAGACTGATACCTTCGACACCTTCATGGAGTCGAGCTGGTACTATGCGCGGTTTACCTGCCCTGGTGCCGACGCCATGCTCGATACGCGGGCGGACTATTGGTTGCCTGTCGATCACTATATAGGCGGCATCGAACATGCCGTACTGCATCTGCTATATGCCCGTTTCTACCATAAGCTGTTGCGCGATGCCGGACTGGTGAAGAGCGATGAGCCATTCACCCGCCTGCTGACCCAGGGCATGGTTGTTGCAGACACCTATTATCGGGATCAGGATGACGGTTCCAAGCACTGGTACAACCCGACCGAGGTTGAGGTTGAGCGCGATGAGAAGGGACGCCCGCTTTCAGCCTGTCTGAAAGAGGATGGCGGGCCGGTTACCATCGGCGGCATCGAAAAGATGTCGAAGTCAAAGAATAATGGTGTCGATCCGCAAGCGCTTATCGATCGTTACGGGGCTGATACGGTCCGCCTCTATACCATGTTTACCTCTCCGCCAGACCAGTCGTTGGAGTGGAATGACGAAGGGGTTGAGGGTGCGCATCGATTTCTCAAACGTTTGTGGGCGCTGGCGGAGGCTATTCACGCAAAGCCGATGGCGCAGGATTCGGCGCCTGTGGAACTGGACGAATCCCGGAAGACGGCGCGACGGGAAATTCATGAGTTGTTGAAAAAGGCCCTTTACGACTATGAGCGTCAGCGTTTCAATAATGTTGTCTCAGCCTGCATGGGGATGATAAATATCCTCTACAAGCTGGGAGATGAGGTAGCGGACCTTCAGCTGCTGCGTGAAGGCGTATCCCTGGTGTTGCGCTTGCTGGCACCGATTGCCCCTCACATTACCCATCGCCTCTGGTGTGATCTTGGGTATGGGAATGAGATACTCGACAGTGAATGGCCACAGCCCGATCAGGTTGCCCTGAAACAGGAGAGCCTGCCTTATGTAGTGCAGGTTAACGGTAAAGTGCGGGCGACCGTACAGGTACCTGCGAATGCCGAGAAACAGGCTGTCGAGGCACTGGCACTTGCAAATGACAATGTACAGCGTTTCATCGGTGAGGCCACAGTCAGAAAGATCATCGTGGTGCCGAATAAACTGGTGAATATCGTTGCCAAATAGTTCAATGCAGTTTCGCCATCTACTGCTTTGGACCGTGCTGATATCGGTCCTTTTCGCGGGTTGCGGTTTCCACCTCAAGGGGTATGGGCAGCTGTCAGCCGCGCTGAATGGACTCTACATTTCCGGTTTTGAGAAACGGGAGAGCCTGGCCGCTGTTCTGCATGACAATCTGCAAGGCCGGGGTGTGGTAATGGCAAGCGATCCAACCTCAGCGAAGCTGAATATCGAGGTTATGCAGGAAAGGTTCACCAGCAGAGTGCTATCGGTGGATGCGGGTGGTAAGGCCCTCGACAAAGAACTGCATCTTTCCGCCGTGATTCGTGCCAGCGCGCCCGGTAGCGGCGAACAGGGTGTGGTGCAGCAGTTGGATCTGCTGCGACAGCTCAGTTTCAGTGGCGACGATGAACTCGGTCAAAGAAACGAAACCAACCTGATGAAATACGATATGCGGAGTGAATTGGCGGAGCAGATCATTCGCCGTCTCGAAGCCATTAAATAACTCGCTTGTTTCAGGACTTTACATGCGTCTGCGCAACGAACAACTGGGAAATCATCTGCAGCAACAGCTTGCGCCCATCTATCTGTTGAGCGGGGACGAACCCTTACAGATGCAAGAGGCGGGGGATGCGATAAGGCATGCGGCGCGTCAGCAGGGATATAGCGAACGTGAAGTTCTGGATCAGGGTGGTGGATTTGACTGGTCGAGCCTGAATACTGCCGCGGAAAGCCTTTCTTTGTTTGGTGATAAGCGACTTCTTGAGCTGCGTCTCAACAGTGGAAAACTGGGTGCAGAAGGGGGGAAATCCCTGGCTGCCTACTGCGAGCGTCCTGCAATCGATACCATCTTGCTGATAACACTGCCTAAATTGGAACGGGCACAGGCAAAAAGCAAGTGGTATCAGGCGGTTGAGCAGCTAGGTGTAGTGGTGCAGATCTGGCCGGTTGAAGGGAGGCGTCTCATCCCCTGGATTGAGCAACGCTTGCGAAGCGCGGGATTGATACCCGAAACAGGCGTGGTGGAGATGCTTGCGGATCGAATAGAGGGTAATCTGCTTGCGGCCAGCCAGGAGATAGAGAAACTGTTGCTGTTGTATGGCCAGGGTGTGGTCACACCGGAAAAGCTGATCGAGGCCGTGGCCGACAGTGCCCGCTTCGATATCTTTACTCTCGTCGATACTTTGCTCGAAGGCGATATCACCAAGGGGATCCGTATTTTACAGGGGCTAAAGGGTGAGGGTGTCGCAGCACCGGTGGTGCTTTGGGCATTGAGCCGTGAGATCCGTCTGCTCGCCGAAATGGGCTTTGAGATTAAATTAGGCGGGGGTGTGGACCAGGTCATGACCAAACATCGCGTCTGGGACAGGCGTAAACCGATCCTGCGCAAGGCGTTGCAACAACAGGTGGGCCATTGGCAGCGTCTGTTATCTGATTGTGCGCTTGCGGACAAGGCGATAAAGGGTCAGGACTCCGCGGATCCTTGGCTGTTGTTTCAACAGCTCGCGCGGGGTATGGCTGGAATACCTCAGATGTGACCTGTTCCTCACCGTGCTCAGTGAAATCATGGCTTTAAATGGGCACGACTCCTATCTGTGAACCAGGTCAAGCCATTATTTCTTTCCACGTTGTCAGATCTCACCTAAGGCCGCTATCCTGGGGGCCTGGGATTCAAATAACATCAACACGGAGTAAGTGATGAAAAAAACATTTATAAAACAAATGGTTGCGATTTTGGCGATAGGTGGGGTATGTGGCGTCACGGCCGCTGAAGATGCATTCATCAAGTTGGATCGGAATGCCGACGGTTTCATCTCGGCAGAAGAGTCGATCGTGAGCGAGGCACTCTATGAGAATTGGTCGACTGCCGATGCCAATAACGACGGCAGAGTCGATACCGCCGAGTTTAGTGCCTTTGAAATCAACAGTGAAAAAGCGGGAAATAAGGAGTAATCCCATAAAGCTATTATTGCTGGGAATTAAAGTTGTGTTTTTGTGATTGACTTCACTTAAATTCTTCCCCCGGCGTTGTCTCATGAAATACCGGAGGGCCCGTAAAGGGCTTTTTGGATCGAAAATCATTACATTCCGTTAAGGAGAACATTATGAATAAAAAAACTATCCTCCACTCTGCAGTAGCTCTGGCAGCAGCAGGTTTTCTTACCGCAGCGGTTGCCGGCGAGGATGCATTCAGCAAACTCGACGCCAATGCAGATGGTGCCATCTCTTCTGAAGAGGCTACTGCTCACGAGGCTCTCTATAAGGGCTGGGAAGCTGCCGATGCGAATCAGGATGGACAAGTTGATGCGGCCGAATTCAGTGCATTCGAGGCCAGCAGCGCTCCTGAAGGCAAATAACTTCGATAGGGAGTAGGAACCCCCCTTTATGGGGTCGTAATACCGGCAGCCAGCTTAGTCTGGTTGCCGGTTTCCGCCTTAGCCAGATGGCAATTACTCAACTGCAGCTGTGGCGGCTGGGTGGAAAAAATGAAGGGTGCGGTCTTCGACAATGCGCTCAATCCCAGGATCTGACGTGTTTTGCCCGGAAAAACCGCAACGTCAACCTCCTTCAACAGACATTCATCGCCAATTCGAACATTTGAGATCTTGTAGACAGGAACGCTCAATTCATCCCCATTGGCCAATACCCCCTTCAGGTCCCGTAAGTAGCGTGGACTGCCACTGGCCTGAAGCTCGCTCAAGGTAACCTCGTTGATCGTCATGTAACTGGAGCCGGTATCGACCATGAACTCTGTCTCTGGCATGTCTCCGATCTTGCCTGCGATGTAGTAGGTGCTGGCGCCTTTGGAGAACATGGGTACGTCAAAGATGAACTGCTCCGCCCACAGCTGACCGCTATAGCCGAGTATCAACAGGGTGTATAGAAGTGTTTTGATCATGGCCGTAGGCATTGCTCAATATGTCACTTTACTCACTACATAGATCGGTTGGATTCTGTCGAACTTAAGTAATTTGGTGATCAATAGAGGTAATAATTCAATCCCGTGGTGGCAGTCAGTTTCCAATAGACTATGCCGAGGATGTCACAGTGAGATAATTACTCAGGCTTATCAATAAGATGTAAAAGGCCTGACGGGATGTTTAAGGGCCAGCAGAATATTCCCATAAATTGGATATGGTTTTTGGGATACACGCATTCGAGAACCTGGCGTACTGTCGGTTAGGGCGAGGATCAAATCAAACATGGCATTTTTTTTGTTCGAGATTTGTTAGAGTTAGCAGTTTAATTGGTCCAGCCGCCGAAACCTTGGCTGCAGTAATTAACGAGACAACCATACGATCATGTCAAAACAGATATCCGATGTGGCCAGCTATATGACAAGGCTCGGCCGGGAGGCCCGCCAGGCCTCAAGGGCGCTTGCCAGTGCCACTACCGTGCAAAAAAACAGCGCTCTCGAGGCTATTGCCGATGAACTGGAAGCATCCAGAGAGCGGTTGATGGCAGAAAACAGGAAAGACCTGGAGGCGGGAGCGGAGAAGGGGCTGGACGCGGCCCTGCTGGATCGACTTGAACTGACACCGGGACGCATCGACAGCATGATCGAGGGATTGCGCCAAATAGCCGCTCTTCCCGATCCCATCGGCGAGATCTTTGACATGAAGTATCTCCCGAGCGGGATCCAGGTGGGCCGGATGCGGGTGCCTTTGGGGGTTGTCGGTATCATTTACGAATCACGTCCCAATGTCACAGCCGATGCTGCGGCACTCTGTATGAAATCAGGCAATGCGGCTGTGTTGCGGGGTGGCAGTGAGGCCTATTTTTCCAACCAGGCGATTGCGGGCTCAATTCATAGCGGTTTGCGAAAGGCAGGCCTGCCTCAGGAAGCGGTACAGGTGGTAGCCACCACCGACCGTGCTGCCGTGGGCCAGATGATCACCATGCCTGAATCGATCGATGTCATTATTCCGCGGGGGGGTAAAGGCTTGATCGAGCGAATCAGCCAGGAAGCCAGAGTGCCGGTAATCAAGCATCTTGACGGGATCTGTCATGTCTATATCGATGACCAAGCCGATCTCGACAAGGCATTTGCGGTGGCGATGAACGCCAAAACTCAACGTTATGGCACCTGCAACACAATGGAGACCCTGCTGGTGGCGGATGGGATTGCTGAACAGACCCTCTTGAGGATTGGCGATGCGCTGATAAATAAGGGGGTCGAACTGCGGGGGTGCGATCGCACACGGGAGATTATCGCCGATTGTCAGACGGCAACCGAGGCTGATTGGGATACGGAGTATCTGGCACCGATACTCGCCATCAAGGTTGTCGCGGGTCTGGAACAGGCTATCGACCATATCAACCGCCATAGTTCCCAGCATACAGATGCCATCGTGACCGAAAGCTATACCCGGGCCCGCCGTTTTCTCACCGAAGTGGACTCCAGCTCGGTCATGGTCAATGCCTCGACCCGATTCGCAGATGGATTCGAATATGGCTTGGGCGCGGAAATCGGTATCTCGACAGACAAATTCCATGCGCGGGGTCCGGTCGGCCTGGAGGGCTTGACGTCGGTAAAGTTCATCGTGCTTGGTGATGGCCACATCCGTAGTTGATTAGACTTGAGAAGATGATCGGCGTTTTCGGTGGCACCTTCGATCCGATTCACTTTGGCCATCTGCGCACTGCGCTGGATGTGATGCAGGCTGTCGGACTGGATGAGGTCCGGTTCATTCCCTTGCATGGTGCGGTGCACCGAAATCAGCCCAAGACCCCTACTGAGTTGAGGCTTGAAATGGTGCGACTAGCAACCCGACAACAACAGGGATTTGTCGTCGATGACCGGGAGATGCGGCGCGCTGGGGATTCTTATACAGTGGAGACGCTCACCAGTTTGCGCCGGGAACAGGCGGACAGGTCGTTGTGCCTGTTGTTGGGGGTGGATGCCTTCAATGGCTTTCTCGATTGGTATCGCCCGGATGAGATACTGCGTCTCGCTCATCTTATCGTGATGCATAGACCTGGGGAGCAAATTTCCAAGGGATCAAAAGTCGAAAAACTGCTCATTGACCGCCAGGTCTCCGCGCCCGCGCAACTGCGGGCTGAGGATTGTGGATTGATCCTGTACCAGCGGGTTAGCCAGCTTGATATTTCTGCGAGTAAAATCCGTAGCTTGCTTGCCCTGGGACAAACTCCCCGCTTTCTGCTGCCGGAGGCGGTTCTGCAACTTATTGAAAATAACCATCTCTATGGGACGGATCATGCAAAAGAGCCACAATAGGTTATGCTTGCCCTTAAGATTGGGTAAAATCGCACCTCACCGGTGATCCGGTCACTTTGTTAGGTAACAGACACAGGACTCAATGCAAATAGAAGAACTCAGAGACGTCGTTCTGCAAGCGCTGGACGACATGAAAGCTAAGGATGTGGTGGTACTGGATGTACGGGGAAAGACCAGCATAACAGATATCATGGTTGTCGCCAGCGGCACCTCAGACAGACATGTAAAGTCGATTGCCCAGACAGTGGCCTTCAAAGCGAAACAAGCCGGTGAAGCCCCGCTCGGTACAGAGGGGATGGAGGATGGTGAGTGGGCACTGGTGGATCTCAACGGTGTGGTTGTGCATGTGATGCAGCCAAAGGTTAGGGACTTCTACCATCTGGAAAGACTCTGGTCTCTGGATGAGCCTGACGGTACCACGCAGAAACTTAAGTCCATCTAGGGCCTGTATGGATCGGTTTGACCGGATTTTTGAACTCAACCGCATACTACAGACAGCCCGATATCCGGTTTCAAGACAACGTTTGGAGCAGGAGCTGGAGTGTTCCAGGGCCACGGTGAAACGCCTCATCGAAGAGATGCGTCTCTACCTCAATGCGCCGATCGTCTATGATCGAAGACTCAACGGTTATCGTTACGATCCAAACGAAGGGGAGATGTATGAGCTGCCCGGGCTCTGGTTCAATGCCTCTGAACTGCATGCGTTACTTGCCGTTCAGCAGTTGCTTGAAGGGGTACAGCCGGGTCTCTTGGAGAGTCATCTACATCCCTTGCGGCGAAAGATCGATTCCCTGCTAAAACGGCAGCATGGCCAGAGTGGTGAATCGCTGTCAAACAGAATTCGACTGATACGGGCCACCGCCAGACCCGCTAGTCCGTTTTTTAACCTGGTGGCAAACAGCTTGGCCGCCAGGCGCCGTCTCCATCTCGTCTACTACAACCGTTCCGGCGATAGGGTCAGCGAACGGGAAGTCTCACCACAACGCCTAACCCACTACCGTGACAACTGGTATCTGGATGCCTGGTGCCATTTGCGTGAGGGTTTGCGTACCTTTTCCCTGGATGCGATTCGGGAAGCGCTGCAACTGGATGTTGTTGCAAAGGATGTGGAGGATGCAGAGTTGGAACACCACTTTACGGAGGCCTACGGTATTTTTTCGGGACAAGCCGATAACCTGGCCGTGGTGCGTTTTACTCCCCATGCAGCCAGGTGGGTGGCCACTGAGGAGTGGCACCCCAAACAGCAGTGCCGCTGGTTGGAGGATGGGCGTTATGAGTTGATTTTGCCCTATGGCAACCCTGAGGAACTCTTAATGGATCTATTGAAATATGGTTCTGATGTGGAAATTATTTCACCGCCTGCTCTGAGACAAGCGATTCAGCAGCGCTTGCGATCTGCACTGGATAGCTATAAATAGCGATTGCTTTGTTTTCACGCTTACGCTAACACTTGCTTTTCAGCTCCTTGAAACGCCGAATCGCCTTTTTGCGTTGGGTGTGGATGATCTTGACCTCGGTTGAAAGGCGCTTGCGTTTTGTTCGGTCCTTTTCGTTGGCCAGTTTCTCTTTGACGATGCGTTCCTGCTTTTTGAGTTTTTTTAAGAGGTCAGAAATGCGATCACATTTGGCCCTGTCCTTTTTCTTGCCTGCATCGAGCAAGTCCATCAACTTTTTTACGATTTTCTCTGGTGGGGGCATGGTGGCTACCTCTTCGTTATCTATCTGTCTTGTGCTTGTTCTTCGGCCTCGACCTCTTCGATGATCTCTTCCAGCTCATCCTCGTTGAGTGCGATATCCCGTTCCGCTTCTCTGAGATCAAGTGCTCGTGCGGCGAACAGTATCTCCGCCATGTCGATCAGATTTTTGGAGATGTCGAAGGTGTAGGCGCTGTCATTCATTATCGATGTGGCCATCTTCTCGGTTATCAGATTCTTACGAATCAGATGATCCAGCGAGCCGTTGGCTACCACATCGATCTCTTCAATCTCCGCTTTCAGACCGTCCAGATTGAGGATTGTAATGTTATCCGGATCCTCGGACTGTATCCGCAAATCCCCGAGTTCACGCAGGATGTTGCCTATTTGCAACCTGAATTTATTGTATTCTGCGCGAATTTGTTCATTGTCTGAAACCATATAGGTTGCCAGGTTCTTGCGCAAGTGTTTCACGTCCTTTAAGGCCTCCACGATGTGTCGACCTGCCAGTCTCAGGGAGTAGAGGTCTTCAGAGTACTCCGAGGTGATCTGGGTCTGGGCTTCCGAGATATAGCTGACGATGGCGCCATACAGCACCTTGACGTTGCGCCCATATACCTCATCGATATCAATATCGATAACTTTATGAGGTTTTTCAACAACTTCAGATAAGTCGGCCGTGGAGAAAACATCATGTCTGTGGAGGCTGACTCCATGGGCGATGATCTCCAGGGCATTATCGTAGAGATGCAGGGTTTCTTTGCGTACCGACTCCATCACGGTATCCGGAAATCCCATGGTGGCATCGGAGAGGTATTTGGGTTCCACAACCGAAACCTCCTTTGCCCGAAGCATACTTTCCAATTTAACGACCAGCATGTTTATTGACGGGGTCATGACCAATACACCGGTAATGTTGAACAGGGTATGGAATACGGCCAATTTCAGGGTGTAGTCGTCATCTGCGATTCCCACAAGGGCGCTGATGCTCTCAACGCCCCACAGGAACTGTTGGATAAAGACGATGGCGATGACGCCGGTTATGACATTGAAGATAAGGTGCGCTGCCGCCAGTCGTTTTCCCTCCACATTGGCGCTGAGCGAACCGAGGATCGCGGTAATACAGGTACCCACGTTGGCGCCTATCGCCAACGCAAGGGCGTTTTCGTAGGTGACCTGTCCGGCTGCGAGGCCGGTCAGAATCAATACCAGGGTGGCATGGCTCGACTGCATGACGACGGTGGCGAATATGCCGATGCCGGCAAACAGAAACAGGCCCGGATAGCCGGCAACGGCGAATTCGGTCAGGTCGATGGTGGACTTGAAAGCCTCGAAACCCTCCTTCATATGGTGTATGCCGAGAAATAGAAAACCAAGACCAGCCAGTATGTAGCCTAATCCTTTGTATGTATTGGACTTTTGAAAGACCATGACGATGCCGAATACCAGCATGGGCATGGCATAGGCTGAGATTTTCACCTTCAAACCGAGGCCGGCAATCAACCATGCCCCTGTGGTGGTGCCGATATTTGCACCGAAGATGATGCCGATACCCGCTGCCAGGGTGATCAGGCCCGCACTGAGAAATGAGATGGTGATGACCGAGACCAGCGAGCTGGACTGCATGATCGTGGTACTGACGATACCGAAGCTTAGACTTTTCCAGTAGCGGTTTGTGCTTTTTCGCAAGATCCGCTCCAGTGTTCCACCGGTAAATGCCTTGAAGCCCTCCTCGAGAGAAAGCATGCCGAATAGAAAGATGGCGACACCCGCAGCTATCTCCTTGAAATCAGGACTGATCCAGAATCCATAGGTAAGTATGATCAAGATGCTGGGAAGAAGTATTTTTCGTATCATTATCAGGCCCGTTTCTAGCCACTTTCATGATGGCCGCATGTATGAATAACTACTCTTGCTTTCTTACCGATGAAGCAATACCGCAATGCTAACTGGTGTGGCAAAGAGGATTAGTCGTTGGGATTTCCATTGTATGTTGACTGTTGTCATCATACTGTCATAAAACTGTAACAATTATACGCTAAGGGATGTATGCTTTGTTAAAGTTATTGGAGCTGCGGACTGATTCGTCTAAACGATATGCTCCAGGGGGGCAACAGCATTCCGGCATTTCACCAGGGCGGGTGATTTCGGGTAGAATTACATAGGTAGCTGTCGTGCAGTCTTGAATAACTTCGACAGGGTCCCTTCAATCCTGAACGAAAAAAATAATCGGGTTTGCTTCGATTCATGCATTGTTGAAGCTGAAAATGAATTCCCAATAACGGCAAACCCTTTTAATTGGCCATTGATGATGGGGTATTGCATCATGTGATCTGATCAAAGACCTCGCTTCAGTAACAGTCTGTCCGCCCGTTGTGGCCGCTAGAAACCGATTCGGAACAATTGATGGAAGAGTTGAGAACACTCATCGATTCTCTTGGACTCGCAGATGTAGACTGGGAGCTGCTGCTGCGTGTTCTGCTTCAAGTGTTCCTGCTGTCCCTTTCGGCCGTCTTTTCCGGATCGGAGACCGCCCTTTTCTCACTCAGTCGGATCGATCTGCAGAAACTCAGGCACAGCCGTGACAAACATTCGGAAAGTATCCATGCCATGCTGGATGAGCCGAGGCGCCTGATCATATCGATACTATGCGGCAACGAACTGGTGAATATAGCCTCTGCCGCCAATATGGCGGCGATCCTGCTGCTGCTCTTCGGCAGTGCCAACGTCACCTGGTTCAATATCCTTATCATGGTGCCACTGTTATTGCTTATCGGCGAGGTCACTCCGAAGACCATCGCAGTCAGTTTTCCGGTAAAGTTCGCAACACGCCTGACAGCGAGAATACTGCCGCGGTGGATCGTTTTTATCACGCCCCTGAGAGAGGCGGTCAGGTCGGTTTCCGACCGCATCACAACCATGATCGTGGGCGAGGCGATAAGTCGAGAGAATATTCTGCATGCCGACGAACTGCGCACCCTTTTGGAAGAGGGCGAAGAGAGCGGTGTGATCGAAGCTACCGAACGGGTACTGATCGATAATGTGCTGGAGGCTTCAGAAACAGATATTTCACGGATAATGACACCCGGTCCACGCATTCTCTTTCTGGACGCGGATCTGCCTGTGCCTGATCTGATAGATACGTTTCGCAGCTATCAGCATCCCAGGATTCCGGTCTACCAGGGCCATTGGGACAATGTAATCGGTTTTATCCACTCTGAAGATATCCTGCGGCTCGTCAGAGGGGGGGGCGATCTGGAACAGGTTACCCTGGATATGATTCTCAAACCGGCACATTTCGTTCCGCCTACCAAGAAGGTGGATGAGATGTTCGACTACTTTCAGGCCCACAATACCCGAATCGCCATCGTGCTCGGCGAATACGGCGAGGTGCTGGGTGTGGTCACCATGAAGGATGTGCTGACCTTCATCTTCGGCGAGATCACGGGAAAGATGGCGGGCTCGGAGTATTATCAGGAGGAGGATGAGAACAGCTATACCGTTCCCGGCGATATGCGCCTCGCCGATTTTTACAATCTCACCAATTTCGATATCGAAGATCCAGTGATGGCAACCATCGGCGGCGTGGTTTTCCGCCTCTTCGATCGCCTGCCCAAGGAGGGCGATAACCTGCGTAACGAAGGTTATGAGTTTATCGTCAAGGAGGTGAAAGGCCTGCGCATCAGCAAAGTACAGGTGCGTAAAATCGTGGCCAGCGATGAGGAACCGTCTCTCGTCGGGGATGATGAGTCTGAGGTGGAAACAGAGAACCGGGATAAGATCGAAAAGGAGGCTGATGAGCCTGTCATGACCGACCAGCAGGAGACGGCAGAGTCGCAATCAGAGGAGGTGGAAGATGGACTGGGCCGTTGAGTTGCTGCTGATCCTGTTCTTTCTGCTGTTGAAAGGGTTTTTCTCCGGCTCTGAGATCGCGATGGTGAACTCTGACAAGCTGAAACTGCGCCATAAGGGAAAACTGGGTAATCGCGGCGCAAATCTGGTCCTCAAGATGTTCAAGACGCCGGATGTGATCCTGGGCACGACCCTGGTCGGTACCAATATCGCCACTGTCACAATCTCAACCGTAGGTGCGCTTGTCTGTATCGATCTGTTTGGCAATACCGGTGACCTGATCTCGGTGATTATCCTGACACCCATTTTGTTGATATTCGGCGAGGTAGTGCCAAAAAGTGTTTTTCAGCAGGAAGCAGACAGCTTGGTCAGTAGGTTGATCTATATCCTGCGCTTCTTCTCCTATGTCTTCTATCCGGTGATCTTCATCTTTAGCCGTGTGGCCAGATTGGCAACCCGGATTGTCGGTGGCGGTACGGTGCCGCAGAACATGTTCATTACCCGCGAGGAGTTGCGAGTGCTATTGGACGTGTCCGATTCAACCTCTGATCCGCAAACCATCGATCGCAAGCGGATTCGAAGGATCATTCGTTTTGCCGATACAACGGTAGGTGAAGCGATGATCCCGTTGCCGGATGTGGTGGGCTTCAACGAAGTGCGCAACATGAAGGAGGCGGTGCGGCTGGTCATGAAGCATGGCTACAATCGCCTGCCCGTTTATCGCGGCAATATCACCAATGTAAAAGGGATCCTCACCCTTGATACTTGGGCCCTGATGTTGCCGGACCTGGAGGAGAAGCCGATCATCGATTACATCAGCCCGGTGCTCTATCTGTCTCCGAGACAGACCATCGATCGTGCGTTGCCAATGCTACAGGCAAGGAAGGACCATATGGCCGTGGTGGTGGACGAATTCGGCTCTGCAATCGGAATCCTGACCATGGAAGATGTGTTTGAAGAGGTGGTCGGCGAAATCGATGTGGGCTATGACTTTGACGAATACCAGCCGAAACGTCGGATCTACATAGAGCATGAGAGTGAAAACAGCCACCTGGTAAGCGGCAGAATGCCGATTTCCGAGATTAATGATATTTTACATGTTGATTTCCCGGTGGAGGAGGCGTTAACGGTGGGTGGTCTTATCGTCAGCCGCCTGCGTCATATACCGTCAGAGGGCGATGCGATTGAAGAGAAAAGCCATCGCCTGACTGTGATCGAGTCTGATGAGCGCTCCGTGATCAAAGTGAGAATCGAAAGACAGATAGGCTGAAGTAGACACTAATTATAATGAACGAACGGTAGAGGAGTGAGGTAATGGCCGAAAAAACAGGCAAACAACCTATCCTGGTACCTGTCGACTTTTCTGCAGCATCGGAGACGGCACTACTTAAGGCATTTGAGTTGGCGGAGTGCCTCAAGGTACGGGTAATAGTATTACATGTCGTGCACGATCCTGGTGATATGCCGGGATACTATACGACCATGATAAAAAAGAAGAAACTCGCCAGAATGCAAGATGCCGCACGCGTCATGCTGGATGAATTCATTCAGGAGTTTCGTAAAAAATTCACCACCAAACAACGTCTCAAAAGGGCTGAGCGGATGCTGGTTATTGGCCTGCCCGTCACACGAATTCTGCAGGTCGCAGAAAAAATCGATGCATCATTAGTAGTGATGGGCAGTAAAGGGGAGACGGGGCTCAAGCATCTTATGTTGGGTTCCGTGGCTGAACGCGTGGTTCAGCTATGCCCGCTGCCGGTAATGGTGGTAAAGGCCGCATCCCTAGAAGAGACATCCTGACATGATAATCAATAAACTTATTCAAAATACTGAATTCAATCTAAGACAATCGCTCATAATGCTTGCGTGCGTGCTGGGCATGCTGATGGCTCTGCCGGTATTCGCAGATGGCGGTGCAGATGCGGGTATCGAATGGGGTGTGATGGGGATGAAGCTGTTTGGCGGGCTTGCCCTGTTTCTGTTCGGCATGGAACAGATGGCGGATGCGTTGAAAGCCGTGGCTGGCGCCCGCATGAAGGGTATTCTCGCCAAACTGACGACAAATCGCTTCATGGGGGCAGCCACTGGAGCCTTCGTAACAGCTGTTATTCAATCCTCTTCGGTAACGACAGTATTGGTGGTCGGTTTTATCACCGCCGGCTTGATGTCGTTCTCGCAATCGATCGGCGTCATCATGGGTGCGAATATCGGTACTACGATCACTGCGCAGATCGTTGCGTTCAAAGTCACCAAGGCGGCGCTGTTGATGATCGGCGTCGGTTTTACCATGTTGTTTGCATCCAAGCAGGAACGCGTCAAACACTACGGCGCCATGTTGATGGGGTTGGGTCTGGTGTTTTACGGTATGAGCATCATGAGTGACGGGATGAAGCCGCTTCGCAGCTATCAGCCGTTTCTGGACCTGATGATCAGTATGGAGAATCCACTGGTTGGCATTCTGGTGGCCGCGGGTTTCACGGGTCTGATCCAATCTTCATCTGCCACAACCGGTATCGTGATTGTGATGGCAAGCCAGGGGTTTATTACCCTTCCCGCCGGGATTGCATTGGCATTCGGCGCCAATATCGGTACTTGCGTAACGGCCATGCTGGCATCGATCGGGAAGCCGAGGGAGGCGGTGCGTGCTGCAATTGTGCATGTCATATTCAATGTGGCTGGGGTGGTGCTATGGATTATGTTCATTCCTCAACTGGCCGAAGTCGTGACCATGATCTCCCCGAGTCACCCGGATCTTTCGGGAATAGAGCGGCTGGGCGCCGAAACGCCGCGCCAGATAGCCAATGCTCATACCATCTTCAATATCGCCAACACTATCATCTTTATTTGGTTTACAGCCCAATTGGCTCGATTTGTGGAGTGGGTGATTCCCGACCGGCTGTTGGAAGAAGAGGGGTTGGCCGTCAGCGCCAAATATCTTGATGACGAGCTGCTCTCGACTCCGTCCCTGGCATTGGATCGTGTGCGACTGGAAGTGCTGCATATGGGCGAGCGGGTAATGGATATGCTGGACAAGATCATGCCCGCCATACTCAATGGCGATCATAAATCTCTGGATAGTGTGGCGATGCTTGATGATGAGGTGGATATTCTCTATGAGCAGATTATCGACTATCTAGGCAAGATCAGTAAACAATCGATGACGGACCAGCAGACCGAGGAGTTCCTTGCATTGATGGAGGCGGTAGGCGATCTGGAAAATATCGGTGACACCATTGAGACCAATATGGTTGCCTTGGGCCATGAACGCATCGAACACGGTTTCTCCATCAGTGAACCCACCAAGGAGGTGCTTTCAGGTTTTCACAAGGTTGTGAAAAAGGCGGTCGATGGTGCCGTTCAGTCGGTTTCCCAGCTCAATACCCAGGTGGCGCAAAGCGTGATTGCAATGAAAGATGAGATCAACAAGATGGCGGAGTCCGCCGCAGTTCACCAAGCCTCAAGGCTGGTTGCGGAGGAGCCCAACCGAATCGCTGCCTACACCACCGAGGTGGATATCATCGAAAAGCAAAAACGAATCTACTACTTTGCCAAGCGTATGGCGAAATCCGTTATTCCGCCGGAAGAGATCAAGGAGGAGTAAGCTGTCGCGAGGAGTATTACTGTCGTCCCCTGTGTCGAAAATAAGGTATGAAGATCGAAAAAATATTGCGGCGCCTGCGTAAATATCTCGACAAGGGGAAGAGGGGGAGTGAGGATGACCGAGACAAGATTGACCAGCTTCTGAAACGTCTTGAGGATAGGAGAGGCCATTTACGGCATCGCTTGAAGAAGGAGAAGCGCGTTTGCAAACAGAAGCGCCTGAAAGCGGAACTGAAGATTGTCGAGATCAAACTGAAAAAGGGAAGAAAGCGGCGAAAGCGACTTGCTCAGAATTGAGATAATCCAGCGAGGCGAGGTGCCATTATCAACGATTATGGTAACAGCCTGTCTGTTTAATCGGAGAGTGAGTTGATATAGTCGAGTAGCGGTTCTACCGGATATGACAGCGGATACATTTTGTCGCCCAGCCGGGTCATGACACCCATCCACTCGCCATAACCGCCGTAAACGACGTAGTGATTTTCGATATCACCGACATTGCTCCATAACGTGTCATCCAGGGTGATCGGAGTATGTCCCACGATGACCGGCACATCGACAGAAAGATTAAAAAGTTTGCGGAAGCGTTTAATGTCACTCTTCGTGTATCCGCCGGGCCGATTGGGTTTTTGCAGGCGGTTTTGACAGAGTTCCTTGACCAATCCGGGATTGCTTTTAATATTGATCAAAACCTCCGGTTTTGTCTTGGATGTGGGCGGAGCCGCATGGCAGCAGATCATATGGTCGGAATAGGCGACATAGGGAAGTAAATCGTATAAACGCTCCATCTCTTTGCGATAGTCTTTGCCGCGGGTTTTGTTCAATGCCTTTTTCCACAGCAGGCCCTGCGCCACACCGCCTTTTGCAATCTCATCGGAAAAACCGTCATGATTGCCCCGCAGATAGAAAACCTGCTGGGGGAATTGCTGTTTGAGCCTTAAGATAATATCCATAATCAGAATGGAACTGTCCATCTCATGTAAGCGGCCCTCCTCTTCGCTGTGAACCGCATCGCCCAGTATCACGAGGCAGGCCTTGCCTTGGTCCATGGCTTCGAGAAACCCATTCTGACTGAGAATGACCAACAGATTGTCGATCTTTCCGTGCAGATCGCCAATGATGAACGGCGCCATGTCATTCGGTAGCCGGACGACTCCCCCGGGGTTGCCATGTTTGTCCTTTTCGCGAAATGCCTCGTTCTCCAAGATGCGGTTGACGTCCTTTATGAGACTTAAAGCCTTATCGTTCTGTAGTGCGGCGATTTCGCCGTCAAACAATTTAGCGATGCGCTTTAGCTTCTTACGGCGCCAAGTGGCGATCCGCATCATCTTTTTGTCTTTTAACAAAGGCGACATGCAACTGCCGGATTTTGGAGAGTAGTCCCGGAATATCAGATTGCCATCCTCGTTGGTGATGGAGAAGACAAAATCCGAGAACTTGGGCGGCATGTTGAGAAAGATTCTTTGGCGTTCTTTGTCCTGACTGCCGATTACCAGTTTCTCTCCGTCTCCCACACGGAAAAAACCGCTGATCCCCTTGTAGTAGGTCTCAGGATCGAAAACAATAAAACTCCTTGAAGTACAGCTGTTATCGATTGCATTCGTCAGGCTCTCCGGATAGAGGTGGAGCGCCTTGCCATCGGGGGGTAGATTGATCTGGAGCGGATAACAGTGAATAGGCACCTTCACTTTGGTGCCATGCAGGTGGTACGACTCCTTGAGGTCGATCTCCTCGCACTGGGACAGACCGGCAAAGGCGCTCTTGATCAGCTGAATAAGACCCTTTTTACTTTTCATTCCGGTTTGGTTCATGGTCATATTGCTCTAATCGACAATCTGTAGTGGTTCGCCTTCCGTTCCTTCCCGAATATAGATAGTAATGCCTTGCTGATGAAGAAATTTCGCTACCTGGCGATAGACCGACAATTGCTTTTTGATCCGTTCCAGGTTGACAGCCTCATCCACGTGATGGGTGCCTAGCTTGGCCCGCTTTATTCGTTGTTTGAGCAGCGCTTCCGGCTTGGGGAGTATGAATTCGAACACGTAGCGCTCTTTCCAGTTGACCGAAAAGAAAAACCGTTTGGGAGGTGGCAGCATAATCCGTTCAAAATCGACTTCCAGGGGCGGGGAGGCATCGATCCATGCCTTGTCGAATACCGCCAACGCCTCTTTTACCCCTTTGAAGGGGAAGCCGAGATGGATCTCCCGTGGGCGTAGGGAGAGGCTCTGTGAGGTCCACCAATTCTTGAGCGAGAGGTCGATATAGCCCTCTTCAGACCAGCCACCGAGCTTTCGAATGAGGGTGCTCTTGCCCGCTCCGGGGGGGCCTGTGATCAGCAATTGTCGGAAAGAAACAAATCCTGGGAAAGTGATCCCCTTGATGATTTTTGTACTGTTAAAGGGTTGTGTGGGTAGAGAGTCCATGCGGCCAGTATCGGGTCGTTGAGTGTCTTATTATCTGTTATCTGTCGATAGATGGTAATAAAAAATCGGAAGCAAAAATGAAAAGCCCCTGTAGCAGGGGCTTTTCTTCCCGTCCGCAATGCTCCTTCAGCTGAAGATTCCCTTCAGCATAAAAAAGAACACTGCAGCCAGTATGCCGCCTGCCGGTAGTGTGATGGCCCAGGAGACGACGATATTACCCACAACACGCAGATCGATGGCGCCAACACCACGGGCCAGGCCGACCCCCATCACGCAGCCGACCGCGATTTGAGTAGTCGAGACCGGCAGTCCGGTCTTGGATGCGATAACCACAGTGGTAGCTGCCGCCAGGGTTGCACAGTAACCGCGGGTCGGCGTCAGTTCGGTGATCTTGGTGCCGATTGTCTGCATGACCTTGTAGCCCATGGTGGCGAGTCCGATTACGATACCGGCACCACCGACAAAGAGTACCCAAATCGGCAATTCTGACTTTTGCGCGATATCACCGCCATTTTCGACCAGTGAGAGTACCGCCGCCATAGGACCGATACCGTTGGCAACGTCATTTGATCCATGGGCGAACGCCATGGCGCAGGCGGTGAAAATCATCAAGGGCGTGAAAACCTTCTCCACACTGGCGAAATGGAAATCCCGGTCTGCCTCGTCGTCGACCTTGACCTTGTTGATCATCGTTTTACCGATAGCGGCAACAATGATGCCGATTATGGTTGCGACCAGCAGGCTCTCAAACATATTGAGTTCCAGTTTCAGGTGTTTCAAACCCTTGAAAAGGGTGACGAGAGAGACGATCCAGCCTACCAGGAAGACGTATACCGGCGCCCAGGTCTTGGCGCGCGCGAAGGGATTGTCCGTGTTCAGGATCAATTTTCTTATGCTGATCATCAAGATCAGGGCGATGAAGCCGCCCACCAGGGGAGAGACGATCCAACTGGCGACGATGCTGCCGATCTTGCCCCAGTTTACCGCGTCCACGCCGATGCCCACCATGGCGAAGCCGACAATGGCGCCGACGATGGAGTGTGTGGTGGAGACCGGCCAGCCACGGGTTGAGGCGATCATCAGCCAGATGGCGGATGCCAGCAGTGCGGCCAGCATGCCGTAGATCAGCAGTTCCGGGCTGCCGACAATACTGCTGGGATCGATGATCCCCTTACGGATGGTCTTGGTGACGGAACCGCCGGCTATGAAGGCGCCGGCAAATTCGAAAATGGCGGCGATGATAATCGCCTGTTTTACGGTGATGGCACCTGAGCCTACCGATGTGCCCATGGCGTTGGCCACGTCATTGGCGCCGATGCCCCAGCTCATGTAAAGGCCGAAGATGACGGCCAACGCAATAAAGACTGTACCCCATTCGCTAATGATTTCCACTTTGGAATCCTCGATGTTCTTTTTTGCCCGTGTTCACGCGGATTGCTTGGCGTGATACGGTCGGTTGATTCTTGAGACCTTTGTCAGAATCCCGGAGTAACGCTTTTCCGGTCTTCTCTGTCAGCGTGCGATCAGTAATCGCATGCGGTCACCCACTTTCTCTGCATAATCGGCCAGGTCGCCGATCCACTGGATCATCTGATACCAGAACATGACAGAGACCGGATTCATGGACTCCTCCTGGGCGAAAAGACTACGGGCCAATGCCATGCCCATCTCATCGGTTTCGTCCTCAACCTTGCCAAGGATTTCCACCATCTCCTCTACTTTGTTTGCCTGATTCCCCTTGAACCCCATTTCTATCAGTTCGTCCAGCTCATCGATGATGATGGCTGCCTGATTGCAGGTATCGACACAGCGTTGCACGAAGTTACGCAGCGGCTCATCCATGTCGGCCGGTACGGACATGTCACGTTCCATCATCAGGCCGGCGATATCCTGTGCGGTATCGGCGATGCTGTCCTGCATCTCCAACAGCTCCAGCAGATCCCGTCGGTCTACCGGCATGAACAGGCTTTTTGGTAAACGGGCGCGGATGTCGTTCTCTATCTGGTCGGCCTCATGCTCCAGGGAAAAGATCTTATCTTTGGCGGCCTTCAGCTTTTCCTGGTCTCTATCGATGAGGGCATCGAACAGGCCAGGAACTTCATCGATGCACTCTTTGACTTTTCCCATGTGCATCTGCAGGGGTTTGAAGGGTGAGCTTCCCAGAAGGGAAGCAATGGGGTTGGTTGGTCGCATAAAGTTATCCTCATTTTGTGTGAGTTGGTATGAAAGTGCCGCTTTGCGGCGCGTTTAGATAACTTGTTAAAAGTATGTATCAGATTGAATGGGAAACATCGGGAATCAGGGTCTCTGCTAATAGGTATAACTATTATGCGTGGATTTTGCGAGGTCGATGCATATCTTCCACGCAAGCCTGATCGAGCTCTTGCCTCTTTCTCTAGTGCCCCCTCCTCTAAGTCGATACACAACCTGATTTGTTGCTTATTTTTTATATGTTTCGGATTTTATAATGACGTATTATGAATTGCCTTGATCGCTGTCATCTAATTGTCACATTACAGTAATATAGTTGTTGTGACGATTTCTGATCCCAATGGGGCGGGATCTTTCTATATTCCGGTGTGGGATTTAGGCTCATCCATGAATACCATGGTCTAGAGGGTATCGTTCGGGACGAAATAGAGTGACGAATAGAAGCCGTAAACCGAACACGCGAACCGCAATGCATCAACTTATCGAAAGGGTGCGGAATGAGATTCCCTTCGGTCTCCCGCAAGAGGCGTTGTGTAGCGATTCATGTCTGGGGTGTTCAGGCAAGCTGCTAATCTACCTGGAAACCGAATTGGATGAATGGGAGGCCAAACTGGCCGATGGTGCCGTTCCCGGTTTCGGTGATCTCAGCCGCTTGGCAGAGAAGAGCAAAAAGATTGCCCGAGTATTGCATCAAAACGGCCTGCTCGAGAAGCCCCCCGTTACGTAAGCCATTAATTTCTCCCGTATCTATACCTATACTGTTCCATTCAGCTTTCGTTCAGCCTCTGCTCCATATGCTTACCCATAAGCTCGTATGATATGGAGAATAGATGATGAAAGCTAAAGCACTTATTCTGGCAAGCGCACTCTCGGTATCAGTGGTAACTGCGGCGCCGGCACAGGCTCACGATTACTATGACTACCCCTACGGCCTGCTGGGTGGGTTGTTCCTCGGTCTGAGCTGGAACCATTACCATGACCGTGGCCACTCCCATCGCCACGGTGACCGCCACTATCGTCACAGAGAGTATCGGCGCAGCGAGAGTCATGGTCATCGTCACCGCGACAAACATAGGCGCCATCGCCATGGTGACAAACATCGTCATCGCCGAGACCGTTGGGATTGAGTGGGAGAGCCGTGATGCGCAGGTATAATAAAAGCGGTTGGCATCGGTTGAGCATGCTACTGATAGTGATGCTGACGGCAGGGCAACATGTATTCGCGGTAGAGGGTGGCGTGAGGTTCTCGCAATCAGTGGAGGGAGCGGTCGCTGCAGGGGTCGAAAATGAGGGGATCCGGCTCGATCAGGCCGATGTGGACGAACATCAGGAATTGGTCGTCTCGGGAGGCCGGGTTCGGACAACGGCTCAGCGTACCTTCGCCGCACATGCCGTGGGGCGTGAATTGAGTATATTCGATGCCCATACCGTGATCAGCAGGGATGACGACGACGACGGTTACTATCACCGTCTTAAGGTAATTTTCGATGCGGACACCTCAGGTGATGAGGTCTGGGTATATGCCAGGCTCTATCTCAGCCTCGAGGGGGGGCCGTGGAACCACTACTACACAACCGACCTGTTTCCCGTTGAGGGTGACGCCAGTGATGATGAGTACGAGGTGGTAACGCGGTTACTGGATGGTTACCCGACCGGCTACTATGATGTCCTGATAGAACTTTATGATGGTGATGATGATCTGCTGGCGGTCAATTACGGACCATACGAGGATGGAGATTTGGCGGTATTGCCGTTGGAGGATAGCTATCGGGATGATTACGGGGGTGGAGGTGCCGTTGCTCTCATTCCAGTACTTTTGAGTTTGTTGCTTCTTCTAGGGCCTGTTAACAGGCCCTAAATCCTTTTTCCATCCGCTGTCTGCGGGGTGGAATACCCTGCGGCGGGGAGTAAGATGGACATCCCGATCCGATTAGGCGTAGGACGCCGGGGGCTTCCGATGATACCCAGGTATGTAGCGTTTCTGAGCTGCTGTCTGTTGATAGGGCTGTTACAGGGGTGTTCCTCCCTGCAGCAGGTCGGTCAGATTATGGAGGGCCGCAAACCTACGGCTCAGATTGAAGGGGTCAGGCTGACCGGTCTCGATTTAGAGGGTGTGGATCTGGTGTTCGATGTGAATGTCCACAACCCGAATGCCTTCTCCATTGATTTGGCCGAATTTGATTATGCCCTGCAGCTTTTTGAGCAACCGTTTCTCAAGGGCCGGCAATCTGCGGGATTGAATCTGTCGGCTGAAACAGGCAGCCATATAGAGGTGCCTCTGCGACTCGGATTCCAGCAGCTGCTGAAGAGCTATCAGCAATTGAAAGTTGCCGATCAGGCAAGCTATCGACTGGATCTGGGGTTGGGTTTCAAAATGCCGGTGATCGGAAGTCTGCGCTTGCCTGTAAACATTGAAGGTGAATTTCCGGTGCCGAAAATACCGGATTTCAGTATCAGTTCGTTGGCGGTTAAACGTCTTACCCTGCACGAGGCCGATCTATTGTTGCAGCTTGAGGTGGAGAATCCAAACAGCTTCTCCCTGATGCTGCAGCAGTTGGATTACCAGCTGAAGTTCAACGGTGCGGTGATTGGCAGAGGCCTGATCCGACGACCTGTGGATATCGTGCAGGGCGGCAACGGTGTGGTGAGCATCCCCCTCACCATCGATTTGGCCCAGGCTGGCAAGGGACTCTATTCGGCCTTGTTGGGCCCCGCTGATATTCGCTATGAACTAAATGGTTCAATTCAGGCATCCGGACCCCGCGAGCTCCTGAGGAGTTTTAAGATCCCTCTGGAAAAACAGGGTCAAATTCAGTTGAAATAACACATTGGAGCGCTGTCCGTTCGGCGCTGTGTGGCCATCTCCGATCGACCAGGCCGTTGAGGAGTGAGCTAATATTAATGCAGGGAGAAACGAAAACCTTCAATCCTTAATCCTACGGGAGGGAGGTAGTCATGAAGACCTTTATGTTAATGACCGGAAGCGGTCCGTTGATGATTCTCACATCCCACGCCTCCATAGAAGACCCCCTGATCTTGGAAAAGCTGGCGAGCAAGGGCATCGAGAAATTTCTCGCCTATGAGGTTCCCTATGATATGGCCAGGGAGCGCTACGGCGGTCACTTTAATGTGGTAGCCAACGACCTGCATGAAAGCGACGATCTGCGGGTGCTCGACTACAATGGCGAGCGTGCCTTCAAGCTCTTCTCGTTTGCCGAACTTGGGTCACCGGTTGCGCATGAAAGCAGCGGTTCGTCCGCAGCCGCAGTCGCGTGATCAGAGGCGGCGTGCAGGATATGACATTCCAGACCATGTCAGGATCGCGCAGTAAAGAAGGTTCCGGTGATCCAACATGGAATGGAATGAAAATTTGCGTGCCGCTTTTACCGATATCGCGGTTGTCTGAGGTGTGTCAGTCGTCACTGCATGACTCCAGGCCGGGCCAGGAATAACAACCGTCCGAACGGTTGTTACGTTGGGAAATCCCGCTTTCGTAATATGCCATCCCCCCGAGCTGGGTGAGCTTAGAGCGTATCTCATCACCGATAAAGCGTTGTGGCTGAGAAGGTGTGCGTCGCTCCCGGCTTTCCTTCTCCTCAATCCATTTCACGGCCAGGTCGAAGGCCTCGATAAAACTGGGTTGTTTTTCCAGTGCGTGCTTGAAATAGGCTGTGCCAAAATCGGTGAATTCGCTCTGAGCGCCGCAACCGAAGGATTGTCGGTCGTTTGCTGCTGCAGTGATGATCAGGGTTCGTGGTGTGCGCAAGGGTTCGATGAACCCTCCTGAGTAGCAGCTGGATACGACGATTACACGCCAGAGGATACCGGCGTTATCCAAGGCCTTGCGCACCTGCAAGGGCGTCATGTCATCCAGTGGCACGGGACCGAAGTTCACGGAGAATTTATGTTCCTTGTTGCCGTGGGAGGTCATGAACAGAAACAGCACATCCTCATCGGGGTCCATGATCTGTCCCACCATCGCCAGGCTATCGGTCAGATTGTGGCGGTTCGCCAGGGGATAACGGGTCAGGGTCTCGATATTGTTTACCAGTACGATCGATCGTCCAGATGTGCCGAAGCGGCGATCGAAGAGTTCACGCACATACTCGACCTCATTGAGAAAGACCTTTTCCAGACCGTATCCACCCATAGCGACTAGGTACAGGTCGGGAATCCCCGGTCGCTGGTGCATCAATTCATTGAGTGCTTTATCAACCAATGGCTGTTGATTGTAGAAAAGATCCTCCACACTGAGATCGTAGAGCTTGGCATGGGCGCTATCTCTATTCGTCAGATTTTCGCTGTACCAGAGTTGGGTATAGGGAAGAAACCATAGGGTTGAGATGGAGAGCAGTAGGCTCAAACCCGCCAGGGAGAAGGCCTTGCCGAACTTGACCGAAAGGATGATACGCAACAGGCGTATGACGATGAAGAGATGCCAAAATAACAGCAGTAACAAGAGAATTCCGCCACCCTGTGGATATGAACTATAGAGTTGCTCAGGGAGGGCGATAAGATGGAAGGCAATTGTGATGCTGGGCGTTGATGCCAGGTATGCGAGTAACAGTCTGGCCGTGTCAATCGCTTCGGCGTTGGCCAGTCTGGCGATCAGCATCAGCGTCACCAGATCGAACATGTAGATGGCGCCGAGGTGGTTGAGGCCATGGTAGGAGAATACCACCGGTTTTTCCGCTGCCAGGTAGGCAACGACGACCTCGAGCGATACCAGCACCGCCAAGAGCCACAGACCCTGGTCGATGGAGTAGATGAAGTTATTGCGTGACACCCTCTGCCCGGATACCAGATGCAGGCCGGATTTGAGGTTGATAGTCAGTGCGATGAGTTGTTTTGCAATTGTTTTAACATCCATGGTCTTGCTCTGGGTTCCGTTGATGTCTCGCAACAGAAATCGGCAGGAGGCCGATAATTCTGAAGCCAAATTCTCTTGATTCAGGATGCCGCTGATTAATGCCGTCCTTGGGATCAACAGGGCACGGAAACGGAAAATACGACTTCCTGTTTCCTGCATTTTCGATCGTTTGCAACAACAACGGTGACAGGTCTTTGCGCCGCCGGAACCTCTGGACTGACTAGAGGTGGTTCATTGTAAATTGAGTAGCGAGCGTTCGGAGATCGTCTATTCACTCTCCAGGTTCGTAAGCGAGGTTTGGCGCAAGCCATCGTTCCATTTCAGCGACTGAACGGCCCTTACGTCGTGCATAGTCGCTCACCTGATCTCTATTCAGTTTACCCACTGCAAAGTAGCGCGCATCGGGATGGCTGAAGTAGAGGCCACTGACCGACGCTGTCGGCACCATCGCATTACTCTCTGTCAGCCAGATACCGGTATGCTCTTCAACGGAGAGCAGCTCCCACAACAACTCCTTCTCCGTATGGTCCGGGCTTGCCGGATAACCCATTGCGGGGCGGATACCTGTATAGTCTTCCGCGATCAGCTGTTGATTGCTCAAGGACTCGTTTTTGGCATAACCCCAATACTCTTTTCGCACACGTTCGTGCAGCCACTCCGCCAGGGCCTCGGCCAAACGGTCGGCAAGGGCTTTAAGCATGATGGCATGGTAGTCGTCATGGTCCTCTTCAAACTCGCTGATCTTCTGCTCGATGCCAATGCCGGCCGTACAGGCGAAGGCACCGACATAGTCGCGCTTGTCACTGCTATCCGGCGCGATGTAATCGGCCAGTGACTCGTTGAACTGTCCGTTTTTACCTGCGCCACGCAGGCGTTTCACGTCAGGCTGCCGTCCCTGTTTGCGCAGGTTGTGCAGGGTTGTCAGGGTCTGGGATCGTGCCTCATTCCGGTACACAAGAATATCGTCGCCCTGACTGTTGGCGGGAAAGAGACCGACTACCGCCGCTGCGCGCAACCATCCCTCGTCGATTACCCGCTCCAGCATGGATAGTGCATCGGAATAGAGTTTTTTCGCCTCTTCGCCTTTCTCTTCGTCATCCAGGATCTGTGGGTACCGCCCTTTAAGTTGCCAGGCATGGAAAAAGAAGGTCCAGTCGATATAGCCTGTCAGTTCGGTGAGGGGGATCTCCTTCATCACCAGCAGGGTAGCGCAAGGCTCCCCGGCAGGCTGCCTCTCATTCAGACGCACGAGTTCGGCATATTCGGGAGGCTCGAAATCGGGATTGCACAGATTGGGACGGATCGCTGCGTATTGGGACCAATCGATAGGGGTCGGATTGGCCCTCGCATCTTCGATGGAGATCAGGTTGCGTGACTGGTTGATGCCGGCACGCCGTTGCCGCACCGCTTCGTACTCCTTGTGCAGCGAGGCGGCATAGGTGTCGCGTTGCTCGGCAGATAGCAGGTTGGAGGCTACCCCAACCGCACGTGAGGCATCGGCCACATAGACCACCGGATTGTCATACTCAGGATCGATTTTGACCGCCGTATGGGCAATGGAGGTTGTGGCGCCACCGATCAACAGTGGTTGAGACATGCCGAGGCGCTGCATCTCTCTCGCCACATGGACCATTTCGTCCAGCGACGGGGTGATCAGACCGGAGAGGCCGATGATGTCGACCTGCGCATCCCTGGCTTTCTGCAGGATGGTGTCCGTTGGAACCATGACGCCGATATCAACAACCTCGTAGTTGTTACACTGGAGCACGACGCCGACGATGTTCTTGCCGATATCGTGGACATCGCCCTTGACGGTGGCCATCAATATCTTGCCCCGGCTCTGTACTCCGCACTTGGCCTTTTCCGCTTCCAGGTAGGGTTCCAGGTAGGCGACCGCTTTTTTCATCACACGGGCCGACTTGACCACCTGCGGGAGGAACATCTTGCCCGCGCCGAACAGGTCGCCGACCACGTTCATGCCATCCATAAGGGGTCCTTCGATCACCTGCAGGGTTTGCTTGGCCTGCTGCCGGGCCTCTTCGGTATCACTCTCGATGAATTCGGTAATGCCTTTAACCAGGGCATGCTCAAGGCGCTTGTTCACCGGCCAGGAACGCCACTCGGCATCCTCCTTGTTTTCGACCACCCTGCCGTCACCCTGGTAATCGGGTGCCAGCTCCACCAGGCGCTCACCCGCCTGCGGGTCGGTATTGAGCACCACCGCTTCCACCGCTTCGCGAAGTTGCGCCGGCAGCTCGTCATAGACCGCCAACTGGCCTGCATTGACGATTCCCATATCCATGCCCGCCTTGATGGCGTGATAGAGAAAGACGGCGTGGATCGCTTCACGCACCGGATTGTTGCCACGGAACGAGAAAGAGACATTGGAGACGCCTCCTGACACCAGGGCATGGGGCAGCCGCTGTTTGATTTCGCGTATGGCCTCGATAAAGTCGACGCCATAGTTGTTGTGTTCCTCGATACCGGTGGCGATGGCAAAGATATTCGGATCGAAAATAATATCCTCGGCCGAAAAACCGACACGCTCAGTCAACAGATGATAGGCCCGTGCGCATATCTCGATTTTACGCGCCTGGGTGTCTGCCTGGCCTGTTTCGTCAAAGGCCATGACAATCACTGCGGCGCCATAACGGCGGCATAAATGGGCCTGATGCAGGAAGGCTTCCTCTCCTTCCTTCAGTGAGATGGAGTTGACGATGGGTTTCCCCTGTACGGACTGCAGACCGGTCTCGATAATTTCCCACTTGGATGAGTCGATCATGACCGGCACTTTGGCGATTTCGGGTTCGCCGGCACAGAGGTTGAGAAAGCGGCGCATGGCGGCGACACCGTCCAGCATCGCCTCATCCATATTGATATCCACGATCTGCGCACCGTTCTCCACTTGCTCGCGACAGACGTCCAACGCCTCATCGTAGGCCTCACTCAGGATCAGCCGCTTGAATTTCGCGGAACCGGTGACATTGGCGCGTTCGCCGATATTCACAAACAGGGAGTCCGCGCCAATGTTGAGCGGTTCAAGCCCCGATAGACGACACTGTTTTTCAATTTCCGGCAGTTGACGCGGCGTTCTGCCAACCATTGTCTCTGCAATGGCCTGGATGTGCTGCGGTGTGGTGCCACAGCATCCGCCGACAATATTCAGAAAACCGGCATCCGCCCATTCGGCCAGATAACCCGCCATCTGCCGGGCATCCAGATCGTACTCGCCAAATTCATTGGGTAGACCCGCATTGGGATGGGCGGAGACATGGGTGTCGGCGATACGCGACATCTCCTCCACATATTGACGCAGCAAGTCGGGACCCAGGGCACAGTTGAGGCCGATGGAGATGGGCTTTGCGTGTCGCAGACTGTTGTAGAAGGCCTCCGTGGTTTGACCTGAAAGGGTGCGGCCGGATTGATCGGTGATGGTGCCGGAGATCATGACCGGTAGGCGGATGGCGTCCTCGTCAAATACCTGTTCGCAGGCGAAGACCGCCGCTTTCGCGTTAAGGGTGTCGAATACCGTCTCGATCAGCAGCAGGTCGCAGCCACCCGCGATAAGACCCCGGGCGGCTTCTGTATAGGCCTTTACCAGGGCATCGAAGGTGATATTGCGCAGGCTGGCATCGTTCACATCGGGTGAGATGGAGGCGGTGCGATTGGTGGGGCCGAGTACGCCGGCGACGAAGCGCGGCTTGACGGGGCTTGTGTATTTGTCAGCGGCCTCCCTGGCCAGGCGGGCACTGGCTTCGCTCATCTCATAGGCCAGGGATTCCATTTGGTAGTCGGCCATAGAGATGCGATTGGCCCCAAAGCTGTTGGTTTCGAGAATATCCGCTCCGGCTGCCAGATAGGCCTCATGAATCGAGCTGATTATCGCCGGTTGAGAGAGCACCAACAGATCATTATTACCTTTTAAATCACATGGCCAATCAGCAAAGCGTTCTCCGCGGTAATCCTGCTCATCGAGTTTGTGGCGCTGAATCATGGTGCCCATGGCGCCGTCAAGGATGAGAATACGCTGCTTAAGCAGAGATTCAATAGGGTGATTGGCTATATTCGAGGTTGCGGATGACATCAAGCTACTCAGGTTTTAACTGTAACGGCCGCCAATTATAAGGCGCTGCTGGTAGGCAGGCGAGTGATCTATCACAGGATGGTACTAAACTTGTAATCGATCAGGATTAAGCAGCGCCTTGACTATGGTGGCCTCGGGGGCTTAACTAGTATTACAATTTTCTTTGTATTTCAAAGAGTTGATTTATGCGGTGCAATGACACAGTGATAGCTTCGCTTGCCGTATGCGGGAAGCGTAGAAAAACAGAATGCAAAACAGATCTGATAAAGGGTTTTTAGCGTGTCAAAACAAGCATTTTTAGTCGATGATTCAAAATCCGCTCGCATTGTACTCAGTAGAATGCTGAAAAAAAGCGGTTTTGACGGCGTTGAGATGGCGGTGTCGGGTGAAGAGGCATTGGAGCGACTGAAAGAGTCGACGCCTGACGCTATTTTCGTCGACTTTCTGATGGACGGCATGGATGGTCTGGAGACGATTACCGAGATCAAAAAGGATCCCAGGTTCAGCCATACCCCGGTGGTTATGTGTACGGCCAATGAAGGGGATGAGTATGTCCAGGCCGCCGTCGAGCACGGTGCTCTTGGTATCCTGGCCAAGCCTCCGACCGATGAGAGTCTGGGCGTGATCATCGACCTTATCGAACAGCACCAGCAAGAGGTTGCCGCAAGTTCAGAGGCGGCTCCGCCCGATCAGGCTATCGAGGCCGAAGGCGCTGCTGAGGCGGCGGGGCCTGCAGCAGAGGTCGTGGTGATGCAAAGCGGTCTCTCGGATGAGGATGTTCGGCGTATCGCCAAAGAGGTAGCGCTTCAAGCGGCGGAAAAAACCGCCCGTCAGGCAGCAGAAGAAGCCATTGCGGAGACGCTCGCGGATCGTATCGAAAGTACCGTGCAGGCCTATCTTGACAGCAAACTCGAGCCAATGATCGTCTCTGTGGTAGAGAGAGGTTTAAAAGAGGTAGAGCCGCAGAGTGTCGATACCGAAGCGCTTCGCGAATCAGTGGTGGAAAAGGTCAATCAGGACCTGGACGAGTTTGTCAGGCAGCTCAATCAGCGTACTGTCGGGGATCTGATCGAGGCCAGTATCTATGGCCAGATGAAAGAGTTGGACGATGATATCTCTCAACGCCTGCAGGAACAGGAGCAACGGATTCTGAGCCAAGTGCCTGAAAAGAATGACATGATCGAACATATCCGTGTCATCACGGAAGGATCGCTCGAGGCCCAGGTACATGAGACCGCCAGCCAGGTGGCGGGTGAAATCGCCAATTCCGTAGCCACCGAGACAGTCGAGAGTCTGCTCGATCAGCATCTGGCCCATCAGGCATTGGAGAATCAGCAAAAGAAACCAAAACTGCCTTTAATGGTCATTCTTGGTGTGGGACTGTTGGCGGTTGCGGGCGCAGCAGCATTCATGCTCCTCTAGACTGTACGCCAGCTCTCTTGCTCGATACCGTTCAGCCCCTCATCCCGGACCTGTCTTACGGAATTCTCTGTATCTACGGCCCGAATCCGTCATTGAGATTGAGCCACAGACTGTAGGGTTGGATCAGATTCTAAAGAAGCTATATTCAGCAGAAATTGCCACAGGAGAAACCCATGTTCGGAGTTGGTCGCAAAACCAAGATGCCGCAACAGGATGAGGCGCTGCCCGGTCGTATGGCTCCGATTCAACCCGGCGAAAGCCACTATGTCAATGGACATACGCTGACGGGCCCCTTTCCCGACCGGTACGATTTCGCAATGTTCGGCATGGGCTGTTTCTGGGGCGCCGAACGACGCTATTGGGAACTGCCGGGGGTCTATTCGACAGCGGTGGGATACGCCGGGGGGTTCACGCCCAATCCAACCTATGAAGAGGTCTGTACCGGTATGACGGGCCATAACGAGGTCGTAAGAGTTGTCTTCGATCCGGTAGCGATCAGTTACCAGTCACTGCTGGAGGCCTTCTGGGAGGGACACAATCCCACCCAAGGCATGCGCCAGGGGAATGATGTGGGAACCCAGTACCGGTCGGGTATCTATACCTTCGACGATCAGCAGCAATCCATGGCCGAAGACTCCCGCGGGCACTATCAGCACGCCCTGCAACAGGTGACCTCAGCGCCGGTAACTACGGAGATACTACCCGCGCCCACATTCTACTTTGCCGAGGCCAATCATCAGCAATATCTGGCCAAGAACCCGGCAGGCTACTGCGGGCTTGGGGGAACCGGTGTCTGCTACCCGAGCTGAGCCGCCAGTCTGACGTTAGTATTTAAATTACTTGATAGTTTCATTGGGTAAGATATCCTGAGTCGGTCCGATGAATACATCGGACTGATGCAGTGCTTTTGACTGCAAAATTGGATATCGGTTATTTTACAGGCCGTTTTTTTACGGATTATGAATGAGCTGTACAGCTCACTGATAGTCAAGCGGCACGACCACGGATGTTTATAATGGAAAGATGTTGTACGGATCCTACCCTTCAAGGCAGCCCTAACCATTCGCTGCTCCCATTTCAGCTTCGAACGCTCCTCGATAGATATCGAATAACCAATCCCCAGTTAAGAAATTGGAATGCGGGTAAATCTCCACACTCTGTTGGTGGATTGGAGGCTTGTACCCGGGTTCAACGGTATGGAATAAGTCAACACCAATAAGGCCTTGATGTTGATGTCAAGCCGGCTTCGGTTTGCTCAATAGAGTAAGCAATACCCAAGAGTGACCGGATAAAAGGACTACCAGGAGTAGGTTCGGAGAAAGGATATGTCTTCTAGCAAATATCTTCAGCGACTCACAGCGTTCATCTTTGCTCTGCCGGTCATGTTTAACATAGCCTGTGCGGAACCGATCGTGACAGACGGCAGCGATTACTGCCTGACCGACTTCAACGCCAACGCATCGGTAAGCGAGGTGCAACTGCGTTGGGTCTATTCCGGGGCGCCGCAATATAACGTTTATCGAAGTATCGATGATGGCGTCAGTTATCAATCGATCGTACAGATAACATCCTCCGATACGCACTATCTGGATTCAGGTCTGATCTCCGGGGCCAGTTACAGATATGCCGTGAAAGAGGTGAACTCGAGCGGGGTGGAGGTCTGTCAGTCACCGGTTGTGCATGTGACGCCCAAAGAGCGAACCGACAATAAACCTCCTGTCTTCACCAGCACTCCGGTACTGACAGCGGAAATGGGTGTGGTCTATCACTACGATGTGGATGCGATAGACAGACAGGGCGATCCGGTTCGCTATTCACTGAAATCCTTCCCCGTCGGCATGAGTATCGACAGTGAGAGCGGTCTCATAACCTGGACACCTCCTCAAACGGGTGAATACAAGGTCACTGTGCGTGCCGTGGATGATGCGGGCCTGTACGATCAGCAGACCTATATGCTGAACGTGTCTGAGGCATCGACTGTAAATCAAGCGCCGCAAATCGTCTCCACGCCCGTGACCAGCGCTACGGAAAGCCAAACTTACCAATACGATGTCGATGCCACCGATCCGAATGCGGGCGATGTTATTACCTACGCATTGGTGACGGCGCCGACCGGCATGGTGATTGATGCGACCACCGGCGTGATTGCCTGGACACCGGGCGAGACTGATATCGGGACGGTCCAGGTCTCCATACGTGTGCAGGATCAGGCAGGGGCAGAAGCCACCCAGACCTATACAATCGACGTCGCTTTTTTCAATGATCCTCCTGCAATTACCAGTGCAGCGATAACTACGGCTATTGAAGGCGAAGACTACCGATACGATGTTGAAGCCACAGATCCTGATGTCGGCGACACCCTCAGCTACAGCTTGGTGACTGCGCCACAGGGGATGAGCATCGATGGCGTCAGTGGCTTGGTAGAGTGGATACCTGACAACCAGCAGCTTGGCGATAATTTGATAGAGGTAATGGTTGCGGATGCAGGCGGGCTGAGTGATACACAATCCTTTACCATTGTCGTCACCGGTTTGAACGTTGCGCCGATAATTACCAGTGCGCCGGTGATCACAGCCACGGAAAGCGCTGTATATCACTATGATGTTGAGGCTGTTGACTCAGACGGTGACCCGATCAGTTATGCATTACTGTCCGCGCCTTCCGGTATGGCGATTGACCCACAGACCGGTCTGATCAGTTGGGTGCCGGATGAGACCCAATCCCTTGGGAGCCTGACGCCGAATGAGTATTGTCGCTTGCCGGCGACGAGCGCGCAGCAGAGACCCCGGGCAATGGATGCGGTGATGGTGGTCGATGGTTCGGGTTCAAACGTAACTACCTGGCCCTGGGTTGCGGGTGCAATGGCTTCACTCAATGCTGATTTGAAATCGATCGGTATCGGTGCGGATCCTGAGGAGAACCGCTTTGGTCTGGTGGGGTTTGGCACCAGGCCTACAGCCAGGCTATTCGATGGAAATCAGTTTGCTACAGTCTCCGATCTGTATGAGGCGACCTACGACGGGATAAGCCCAGGTGGAGATGGCACGGCTGAAAATGGTCTGAGAGCCCTTCAATTCACCGTAGATACCTATCAATTCAGGGATGATGTGGTAAAGAATCTGATCTGGATACCCGATGAACCGCAGCAAGGTACCTTGGAGAACGATGAGACCCTTGAAACATTCACCCAGAGACTCATAGAGACAAATTTCAATGTCAATGTCGTTACGCCATTCACTATCGAATGCCTCGACGGCAGAAGAGCGCTCGGTATCGATGCAGACGGTCGAGGTTATGTATCAGATGACAATGAAGATTTCGAGTATTGTGAAATCGACAGAACGCCCATTGATCAAGGGAGCGGATACGAGTTCACATCCTATATCGAGCCATTTGTACTAACCGCATTAGCCACCGGTGGTGGCGCATGGGACCTTAATGCGATAACGACACTCGGTCAGCCGAACGCATTGCGAAAGGCGCTGACGAGCAGAATGTACAACACCTCCACAGTCAATGAGGCTGAACGGGGCTTGGCTGATCTGGCAATACAAAGTTTGGGGCTTGTAGAATCCACCGGTGATACGGTCACTATTACTGTTTCCCTGACCAATAGAGGTCGTGCCCCGGTTGATACGCCGATATTGGTAAACCTGCTGGACACAGGTAATGCCAATACTGTTATTGCTACGCAGAATCTATCCAACTTCGCTGCCGACGAAGAGCAGCTGGTTTCATTCGCCTTGGATAGTGCATCTGTACCATCCGGTCTTGGTGTGGCTATCGAGACCGAATCAGGTGTCGAGTGTATCGTCGACAACAATCAGATCGATGCGCCCGTAATTTTGGTATCGGCCTCCGACAGCCAGGGAAACAGTGATACTCAACGGTTTGCGATATCTGTGCAGGATCTCAATCAAGCGCCTGTGATCAATTCCACGCCTGAGTCGCAGGCCTACGTGGGACAACCCTATACCTATCAGGTAACCTTTGATGACCCGGATAGTGGAGATGACCATCAGTTTTCGGTATCCAACAGTCTTACAGCAGTCATTGACCCGGATACCGGGCTATTCACCTACACACCAAGTGCGGGTAATTTAGGAGAACAGAGCTTTACCGTCAGTGTTACCGATCTTGGTTCAGCCAGTGATGGCCAAATGTTCACTTTGAATGTGAGCGGTGACTATCTGATGCCTAGGTTTGATGGCCCTCCCATCGGCAATCGCGCAACCATAGGTCAACCCTATCAGTTCACCCCCTCTGTCACGGCAGACCCCACCGCCGTGCTCGCGTTTTCCCTATTGGAAATGCCTTCAGGTATGACCATCGATGCACATGACGGCACGATTCATTGGGTGGCGGCCGAAACCGATCTCAACCGTTTACGACTGGTCACCATGGCCGTGACAGATCAGTATGGCAACAAAGATCTGCTCTTGTTTATGCTGTTCGGGGATTATGAAAATCAAACGCCGTTTATAGTAACAACACCCAACGAGATCGCTCAGCTTCGGTCAAACTATAACTATAGCCTTCGATATGAAGATCCGAATGTTCGTGAAGATTTTGACTTGCAGTTTGCTACTACAGCCCCCAATCTCACTGGATATATCCCTCAAACCCATGGTCTGGATCACTTGTCTGGCAATCTCGCCTGGGATAGGGACGATGTCACCAGTACCTATCCACGCCATTTGATTGATTCCGATTTTCTCTGTCTGAATCCGAATATTGACCACCCCAGCACGGCAGTGCTGCATAGCAACCACTGGTCAGCCAGAGCCTCCATCATAGGGTACAACCTGCTCGCTGTACCTCTTACGGATACCAACGGTGACGGCGCTATTAATAGTCAGGACCGTAATGCGATCTTATTCACCTACTCGTCAGGTTCGTCCACGTTCCTGCGAGCCCTTGACAGCATGACAGGCCAACCAATTTGGACGCAAGAATTCAATGGTACTGATGTAAGAATTTCTCGCAGCTTTGTACCGGCTGTAGCTGATATCAACACAGATGGCGTGCCCGATATCATCCTGGTTGAACAGTATACCCGTTTGTTGTTAGCCATCAGTAGCGATGATCGGCGAGAGTTATGGAAATCAACAGTACCCATAGCGGACAGCGGTTTTTCTACTGGTCAAATTACCCTGACCGACTTGGAGAACGACGGTGCACCCGAGATTCTGGCTGGTTTCTCAATCTACGATGCACAGGGTAACTGGATACGCAGCGTTCAGCGCCCGGTCAATATTCCATCCGGCGGGGTGACCAGCCCGATCTACCCGATAGATCTGGACATGGATGGCAACAAAGAGCTGATACAGGGTGGTATAGCCTATACAGCGGCAGGCTCGGAACTCTGGCGTGTGCCTTTTTCCGACAACCACGCTTCCCGTCTGGCCTACTCGGCGTTTGCCAATTTCGATGCGGATCCCGAACCTGAGATAGTGCATCTTGAGCGAAGTGATTCAGATGCCTCTGTGGCGACTGTCAGTTTGCTGGATAGCGATGGCAGTTTTATCTGGGGACCGAATGATCTGCAATATGTTGGTGAACCCATTGTCGGTGACTTGGATGGCGACGGTGAACTTGAAATATTTATTTCGGGTGAAGATGCCCTACTCGATCATTTGGGAAATGAACAGTGGCGTTTGAACGGTTATAATCAATGGGAAAATGCCAATGCCAGCGCTGCCGACCTGCAGAGTAATGGGCGAGTCGAGATCGTATTAAGCAGGGGTGGCCGCATCCGAGTGCTCGATGCTTTAACCGGTGGCGAGATTACTAATCTCTATACGAGCAATCCTCTTGCATATACCAAGCCTTTGATCGTCGATATGGATGGCGATGGAAGATTAGAAGTTGTCAGCATCGGCTCCAGGGGCATCTATCAGTCATCTCTGGAGTTTGACAATCATAATTTGGCAATTCCAAGAGCCATATATCAGAACTGGTGGCAACCCCAGGGCCTGAATGATCAGTTGGCGGTAAACCAGAATGCACCAATCCCGTGGAGCGGAAATAACGTTGACCAGGTTGTGATACCCCCACAGGTCAGTTTCAGTCACGGTTTGCCTGATATCTGGGTGGATGCTCCGCGAGGGGATCATCGTCAATCCGTCAATGTTCAAGTAGTGAACCGGGGAACCGCCGATTATACCGCTGCGCTGGATGTTGAACTCTATGCGGGCGATCCGTTGAACGGTGGTCAGTTGCTGGGTAGTCAATCCTTGTCTGGCCTTGCAATCAAAGAAGTCCAGATCCTTCAGTTCAACGACCTGGTGCCGGCTGATTTTGTTGGTGAGCTAGTCGCCAGAGCAGTACCCGAAGCTGGTGTGGTTGAGTGCCAAACCAATAACAATATGAGTTCATCCTATACGGTTGACCTGTCAATCGCAGATCATGCTGGAGCCACAGATACCCAGAACTATCTGCTTGGTGTTGAATACGACACTTCACTCAATTATCTCACAAGCGTACCAACGCAAGAAGTCGTTGAGGGTGAATTGTTGGAACTGGATATTGATATCCTTAACAGAAGCTATACTGACGACAACAATTCAGCATTCTTCTATGTTGATCCTGCTGCACCTGAAGGGCTGACTGTTGACAGGTCCGCAGGCGTAGTCCGTTGGGTGCCGCCCTATGGCTCAGCCGGTTCTCACAGAGCAATTGTCTATGCAAAGCATCTAACCGGCTACTCCACTAGTCACATCGGAATCAATGTTTTACCTGCTTCAAACTATCCCCCGGAGATCATCAGCACCCCGCAGACAGGTGCTTTTGTCTCTCAGCCGTTCAGCTACGATGTGGAGGCGACCGATCCTGACGGGGATACCCTGACCTATAGTTTGATCCAATCCCCGGCGGGCATGTCCATCGATGCCAATAGCGGTTTGATCCAGTGGACCCCCGACGTACAGGGTACATTCCCGGTCACCGTAAGCGTCAGCGACGGCACACGCCAGGCGACCCAGGATTTTACCCTTACAGTCCTATTGCCTAACCTTGCGCCAGAGATAACCAGCACACCTTCCACCAGTGTAGTGGTGGGACAAAGCTACCAATATCAACCCACGGCGACAGACCCGGAAGGGGATACAGTTACCTTCGCCCTGGTCACCAACCCGGTGGGTATGCAGATCGATCAAGCAACCGGCTTGCTGACCTGGACACCCGCAACGGATCAAATCGGTGTACACGACGTCGAGCTGTCGGCGACCGACAGTCAGGGCAATAGCGCATCCCAGCATTATCAGCTGAGTGTAACCACGGGTGCAGTTAACACTCCGCCGAGCATTCAAAGCCAACCGGGTGTCAGCGCCAGAATCAACCGCGCCTACAGCTATCAACTTGTGGCGACAGATCCCGATGGCGACACGCTCAGCTATAGCCTGATCGAAGGCCCGGCAGGTATGACCCTGTCAAATGCCGGTCTTGTTGCATGGACACCCGACAGTGAACAAAGCGCACCTGTTCGGGTGAGAGTGGGCGATGGGATAGGTTATGTGGAGCAGACCTGGACGATCAATGTACTCCCGGCAAATGCCAATTTGACTGCTATCTTGTACATTCAGCCGGCTACCGTCACCGAAGGCGAAACTGTCACGCTTCAGGTTTTCCCGCAGAACGCGATTGAACCGGTGAGTCTCTCCCTCACCGTCGATGGCAATCCGGTTGCCCTGGATGACACCAACAGTGCCCAGTTAACGGCATCCGGTGTGGGATCCCACACCGTGGTCGCCACTGTGAGCGATCGATATGACACCGTCACGGAAACCGGCAGCTTCCTGGTCAACGATCCCAACAGCGTCGATGCCCCGGTGGTGACCCTGGTCGCTCCGGTCGGTGGCAGTGAGATAACCGCACCCACGCCGATCGTTGCCACCATCACCGATGACGATCTCTCGGTCTGGGAGTTGTGGCTGGTGCCACCCACGGAGGGCACCGTCGATCTCTCCCAGGCGACGCTGCTCGCCTCAGGGGATACCACTTTGGATAACCAGGAGATCGCCGAGTTCGATCCCACCCTGTTATTGAATGGACAGCACCGACTCTACCTGCACGCCATCGATGCCGGCGGCAATGAAGGTCAGGATAGCGTCACGGTGCAGGTGACCGGCGATATGAAGCTGGGCCACTTCCGCGTCACCTTCAAGGACCTGGAAGTGCCGGTGGTGGGGATTCCGATCACCATCACCCGCACCTACGACAGCCGCCAGCGCAACCAGTCCCTCGACTTCGGTCACGGCTGGAGCGTGGGCTACCAGGACCTGATCGTACAGGAGTCACGCCCGCCGGGTTACCGATGGTTCCTGGATTCCTACTCCAGCGGGCCGCTGGGTGTGTTGATGACCTATTGCGTGCGTTCCTACGACGATAACATCGTCAGCGTCACCCTGCCCGATGGCAACGTCGAACGTTTCAAGGCGGTGGCAAGCCCGGAATGCAATGAGGTGCAGCCTATTTTCGATGTGCGTGTGGTTTTTGAGCCCCTCGATGGCACCAGTTCAACGCTTGAGGCAACGGACCTCTTAAGCGGACGCTTGGTCAACAACCACATCGTCGATCCGGGTCAGCCCGACGCGCCGATCGATCCGGCGCGCTATCAGCTGACCACGGCAGAAGGCGTCGTCTATGATCTCGTACAGGGCACCGGTATCCGCACCCTGACGGTACCGACGGGCGAAGAGCTGACCTTCGGCGACGATGGCATCACCCATTCCAGTGGCGCCTCGGTCTCCTTCGTGCGCGATGCACAGGGGCGTATCGAACAGATCGTCACCCCCGATGGCCAAGCGCTCAATTATCAGTACGACACCACAAACGGTGATCTGACTGCCTTCACCGACCAGGCGGCTGCCACCTCGACCTATGGCTATATCGCGGATCACTACCTGCAGGACATCCATGACGCCCGCGGCGTTCGTACCCTGCGCAATCTCTACGACGCCAACGGCCGTCTGATCGGCCAGATCGATGCCGAGGGCAACCGCATCGACTACGCCTACGATATCGCCGGGCGTACCCAGACCGTCACCGACCGGCGGGGCAACGATAAAATCCTCGTGTTCAACGATCGCGGCGACGTGGTGGCCGAAACCAATGCCCTGGGTGAGACCACCCTGCGCAGCTACGACCCTTACGGCAACGAACTCAGCCATACCGACCCGTTGGGGAATACCCGCGAGGCAACCTATGATGCCCGCGGTAATACGCTGACCGAAACCGACCCCCTGGGCCATACGACCACCCAGTCCTATAGCCGCTACAATCAGGTCGAGTCCCTGACCGAGCCGGACGGGCGGGTGACCAGCCTCACCTACCGCAACTACATCCGCATAGGCGGGGTGAATGTCCCCAGGGCCGGTCCCCTCACCACCGTGACCGATGCGCAAGGCAACGTCATTGATTTTGCCTACGATATCAATGGCTCGCTACCGATCCGGATCACCGATCCCCAGGGCAATGAAACCTGGTATGCCTACGATATGTATGGCAACAAGATTCGCGAGACCAAAGCGGATGGCGCGGTCACCGAATACAGCCACGACGCCATGGGCCGGGTGCTCACCGAGACCCGCACCCGCACCGACGGCGCCGCCAGCCTCACCGAGGTGACCCGTTACAGCTACGACGCCGCCGGCCGCGAGATCTCCACCACCGATCCCCTGGGCCACACCACCCGCACCGAGTACGATGGAGCGGGTCAGGTCACCGCCCGGATCGACGCCCTGGGCAACCGTACCGAATACACCTATGACGACCGGGGCAACCAAGTGCTGACCCGCTACGCGGACGGTACCACGGAGAGCCAGGCCTACGACGGGGAAAACAACCTCATCGAACAGAGCGACCGGGCCGGACGGATCACCCGCATGGTCTACGATGCCGCCAACCGGCTGATCGAGACCCTTCATCCGGACGCCACCCCCGCCGACGACAGCGACAATCCGCGCAGCCACAACGAATACGACGCCGCCGGACGCCTGATTGCAGAGACCGATGTCCTGGGCAACCGCACCGAGCACGCCTACGACGCCGCCGGCCAACGCATCAGCACCACCGATGCCCAGGGCAATGTCACAAGCTTCGAGTACGACGTCCACGGCAACCGCACCGCCATGGTCGACGCCCTCAACCGGCGTACCGAATACGTCTACGATACGGCGGACCGCCTGATCGAAACCCGCTATGCCGATGCCAGCACCACCCAGACCACCTACGACAGCATGGGCCGCAACACGGCGCAGACCGATCAGGCAGCAATCGCCACCCACTACGCCTACGATAGCGAAGGCCGCCTCACCCAGGTCACCGACGCCCTGGGCGGCGTCACCGGCTACACCTACGACGAGGCAGGCAACAAACTGAGCCAGACCGACGCCGAGGGCAGGGTCACAAGCTGGACCTACGACGCCCAGGGGCGCGTCCTCAGCCGCACCCTGCCCATGGGCCAGCAGGAGCGCTTCGCCTACGACGCCAACGGCAATCTCACCGGCCGCACCGACTTCAACGGCAACATCGCCACCCATCAATACGACAGCGACAACCGCTTGATCCAAAGCGACTATGCCGACGGCACCCTCGAGGTGATCAGCTACGACGCCGCCGGCAACCGCAGCCAGGTCGATGTCACCCACCCGGACGGCAGCCAGACAACCACCCTCTACAGCTACGACCAAGGCAACCGCCTGGAGACCGAGGTCCAGCCCGACGGCACCGTCCTGTCCTATCAATACGACGCCGCCGGCAACCGCACCCAGGTCCACATCAGCCTGCCCGACGGCAGCAGCCGCACCACCGACTACGCCTACGACAGCCTCAACCGGCTGCAAAGCGTCACCGATGCATCAGGCGCCACCAGCTACGGCTACGACGCCGTGGGCAACCGCACCCGCGTCAGCTACCCCAACGGCAGCAGCGAGGTCTACCGCTACGACGACCTCAACCGCCTCACCCGCAAGGAGACCTACAACGGCACCGGCACTCTGATCCAGGCCTACGACTACACCCTGCACGCGACGGGAAGACGCACCGGCATCGACGAGCTGAGTGGTAGAAGCACGGCCTACGGCTATGACGATCTCTATCGCCTCACCAGCGAGAGCATTACAGACAGCCAGCACGGCAACTACAGCGCCGGCTACCAATACGATGCGGTAGGCAACCGTACCTACAGCACCATCGACGGGGTGCAGACCGCCTACACCTATGACGACAACGACCGGCTGACCCAGCAGGGCGGCACAAGGTACACCTACGATGCCAACGGCAGCACCCTGACCGAGACCCTGGACACGAATACAATCATCTACAGCTACAACGCCAAGAACGAGCTGATGAGCGTTACCCAAAACGGCACCACCACCGAATACGGCTACAACCCCAACGGTATCCGTACCAGTAAGACCGAGAGCGGCGTGATCACCCAGTACGTGGTGGACGAGAACCAGGATTATGCCCAGGTGCTGATCGAGGATGATGGTACGACCCAGGTAAGCTACACTTACGGGGACGATCTGATCAGCCAGGATCGTGGTGGAGAAGCTTATTTCTACCACTATGACGGGTTGGGCAGTACGCGCTCTTTAACAGACAGCCTTGGGAATCTTGCGAACACCTACGATTATGAGGCGTTTGGGGAGGTGCTTGGGCAGACGGGTGGTGTTGAGAATAGCTATTTGTTTGCTGGGGAGCAGTTTGATAACTCACTGGATCAGTATTATCTGAGAGCACGATACTACGATCAGTCATCAGGACAGTTCACACAAATGGACTTCTTCCTTGGCTGGGAAGAAGATCCAACAACACTACACAAATATCTATACGCCAATGTTGACCCTGTAAATGCAACTGACCCGTCGGGGCATTTTGGGTTGGCTTCGCTCGGGACGACGCTCAATATTCTTGGGAATGTGATGTTGAGGATGTCGACGGCATCCAATGCAATTGGCAGAGTAGCAACTGGCTTGGTAGGAGCTGGTCTCGGATATGGATTAAGTGAAAATATAAAAGAGTTGATTGCTCGAAATGCCCCTGCAATGCATCGTATGCTCGAAGTTAAACGAGCAAGAGAACGAGCAAGAGTTGAAAAAAAGTCTCGTGGTCGTCGTGTTCTGTACAATTATGGTAGCCGAGCTAGGGTTCTTGCAATATCTGCATTTGGAGTGGGTGGTAGCTCGCCAGGCTATGGACGTGGTAGGCCCCCTGGGTTTTACGGAACAAGCATAACTCCATGGAGTATCCAATATACTCAAGAAGAACTATCAGCACTATTTTATGGTGGTAATAGGCATAGGGATGTGAGTTGGTTTGTGGCGTTTGATGGCGAGTCTTTTATTAAATACCCAGGAAACAGTCACGAATATTACAGACCTAGTTTAACTGGGGAAGTCGATCTTGATGTGATTACAATTGGCCCTAATTTAATGTTGCCAAGATAGACTTACTTAGGTTGGCATATGAAAATAACAGTATCGCTTTTAAATGAAGATAAAAAACCGTTAATTCTTAATGAGAGTGTCGGCTTCAAAGAATCTGAAGAGTCGGACTTTATCCAGATAGTCATTGAGCCGTTTACTGTTCCAGGTGAAGGTTTAGTATCCGTTAGTATGACACTAACCTTATACAACTTGGGGTGCTGTTTGATAGTAGAGCAAAACGAAGTGGTGTTACTCAATGCCTCTTTTGGTGTAAATTATCAACCAGCTATAGTTATTAAGTTAGAAAAAGGTTCTCTAATTCATGTCTACGTTGATGTTAGTGAAGAAATCAAATCATAAACAATAAATAAAAAATGTAACTATTCAGCTCATTCTTCCATGAATTCCGGATTCTTGCCCCGAAAATATCCTAGACACCCATTCCTGTATGGCCATCATGATGAAGTTCAAAGACACAAGACTGTATTGATCAACGAGTTAGAAATAACGGAGTTTTAAAAGTGATTAAGAGAATGATCGGTAGATTTAAGTATTCGCAAAAGCGATGATAAGGAGTAAAAATTATCGGTTTTTTGTTAAAACATCAAATGAATTGCCTACAATGGCTCTGCCGCTTGCAAAGAGAAAAAAATGACCTTGCATATTCAGCTATGTGAGGGTGAGCTTCCTATAATCCGTAGGATGAAAAACAGCCTGTTAAAAAGATATAACCCAAATAGGGTAAGCGATATTGAAAAAGCTATTGAATTGGCAAACTACTTAACATCTTTAAAGGAATATGAACAGGCACAAAAATTTTTAGATAGCTTTGTTTATCTAGATCCAAAAAAAGAGCTGAGGACCTTTGGGTCATTAATGCCCAAGGGATAGTTCTTCTTCTATACATTTGTAGAATCACTAATCAAAAAGAGCTTTATAACAAGTACTGGGACCTGTTAGAAGCATTTGACTTGTGGCCTGCTGATATTAATCGAACTCGTTGGGTCAAAATGCACATATCTGACCATAATAAAGAGGTTAACTACGCATTGGAAGAAACACAAAAGCATAAATGTGCCATTCTTGGTCAAGAAGTGCTCTCTTTTATGTATTTCAACGAAGTGCTTTTTGAAAAGAATAAACCGTCAATTATGACTAACTTTTTGTTAAAGGATGTGAAAAAAATATTTACTGACTCTCAGGAACAATTGTCAAATGCTCTGACGAGTAAGTAGACAACCGCAGCCAGGTCGAGGAAATAGATAAGACATCCATTCCGACCAGGCGGCCGCCACCTCGACCTATGGCTATATCGCGGATCACTACCTGCAGGACATCCATGACGCCCGCGGCGTGCGCACCCTGCGCAATCTCTACGACAACGACGGCCGTCTGATCGGCCAGATCGATGCCGAGGGCAACCGCATCGACTACGCCTACGATATCGCCGGGCGTACCCAGACCGTCACCGACCGGCGGGGCAACGATAAAATCCTCGTGTTCAACGATCGCGGCGACGTGGTGGCCGAAACCAATGCCCTGGGTGAGACCACCCTGCGCAGCTACGACCCTTACGGCAACGAACTCAGCCATACCGACCCGTTGGGGAATACCCGCGAGGCAACCTATGATGCCCGCGGTAATACGCTGACCGAAACCGACCCCCTGGGCCATACGACCACCCAGTCCTATAGCCGCTACAATCAGGTCGAGTCCCTGACCGAGCCGGACGGGCGGGTGACCAGCCTCACCTACCGCAACTACATCCGCATAGGCGGGGTGAATGTCCCCAGGGCCGGTCCCCTCACCACCGTGACCGATGCGCAAGGCAACGTCATTGATTTTGCCTACGATATCAATGGCTCGCTACCGATCCGGATCACCGATCCCCAGGGCAATGAAACCTGGTATGCCTACGATATGTATGGCAACAAGATTCGCGAGACCAAAGCGGATGGCGCGGTCACCGAATACAGCCACGACGCCATGGGCCGGGTGCTCACCGAGACCCGCACCCGCACCGACGGCGCCGCCAGCCTCACCGAGGTGACCCGTTACAGCTACGACGCCGCCGGCCGCGAGATCTCCACCACCGATCCCCTGGGCCACACCACCCGCACCGAGTACGATGGAGCGGGTCAGGTCACCGCCCGGATCGACGCCCTGGGCAACCGTACCGAATACACCTATGACGACCGGGGCAACCAAGTGCTGACCCGCTACGCGGACGGTACCACGGAGAGCCAGGCCTACGACGGGGAAAACAACCTCATCGAACAGAGCGACCGGGCCGGACGGATCACCCGCATGGTCTACGATGCCGCCAACCGGCTGATCGAGACCCTTCATCCGGACGCCACCCCCGCCGACGACAGCGACAATCCGCGCAGCCACAACGAATACGACGCCGCCGGACGCCTGATTGCAGAGACCGATGTCCTGGGCAACCGCACCGAGCACGCCTACGACGCCGCCGGCCAACGCATCAGCACCACCGATGCCCAGGGCAATGTCACAAGCTTCGAGTACGACGTCCACGGCAACCGCACCGCCATGGTCGACGCCCTCAACCGGCGTACCGAATACGTCTACGATACGGCGGACCGCCTGATCGAAACCCGCTATGCCGATGCCAGCACCACCCAGACCACCTACGACAGCATGGGCCGCAACACGGCGCAGACCGATCAGGCAGCAATCGCCACCCACTACGCCTACGATAGCGAAGGCCGCCTCACCCAGGTCACCGACGCCCTGGGCGGCGTCACCGGCTACACCTACGACGAGGCAGGCAACAAACTGAGCCAGACCGACGCCGAGGGCAGGGTCACAAGCTGGACCTACGACGCCCAGGGGCGCGTCCTCAGCCGCACCCTGCCCATGGGCCAGCAGGAGCGCTTCGCCTACGACGCCAACGGCAATCTCACCGGCCGCACCGACTTCAACGGCAACATCGCCACCCATCAATACGACAGCGACAACCGCTTGATCCAAAGCGACTATGCCGACGGCACCCTCGAGGTGATCAGCTACGACGCCGCCGGCAACCGCAGCCAGGTCGATGTCACCCACCCGGACGGCAGCCAGACAACCACCCTCTACAGCTACGACCAAGGCAACCGCCTGGAGACCGAGGTCCAGCCCGACGGCACCGTCCTGTCCTATCAATACGACGCCGCCGGCAACCGCACCCAGGTCCACATCAGCCTGCCCGACGGCAGCAGCCGCACCACCGACTACGCCTACGACAGCCTCAACCGGCTGCAAAGCGTCACCGATGCATCAGGCGCCACCAGCTACGGCTACGACGCCGTGGGCAACCGCACCCGCGTCAGCTACCCCAACGGCAGCAGCGAGGTCTACCGCTACGACGACCTCAACCGCCTCACCCGCAAGGAGACCTACAACGGCACCGGCACTCTGATCCAGGCCTACGACTACACCCTGCACGCGACGGGAAGACGCACCGGCATCGACGAGCTGAGTGGTAGAAGCACGGCCTACGGCTATGACGATCTCTATCGCCTCACCAGCGAGAGCATTACAGACAGCCAGCACGGCAACTACAGCGCCGGCTACCAATACGATGCGGTAGGCAACCGTACCTACAGCACCATCGACGGGGTGCAGACCGCCTACACCTATGACGACAACGACCGGCTGACCCAGCAGGGCGGCACAAGGTACACCTACGATGCCAACGGCAGCACCCTGACCGAGACCCTGGACACGAATACAATCATCTACAGCTACAACGCCAAGAACGAGCTGATGAGCGTTACCCAAAACGGCGTCGCCACCGAATACGGCTACAACCCCAACGGCATCCGCACCTCAAAGAGCGAAAACGGTATCACCACCAGCTACATCGTGGACGAGAACCGCGACTACGCCCAGGTGCTGATCGAAGACGACGGCACGACCCAGGTGAGCTACACTTACGGGGACGATCTGATCAGCCAGGCTCGGAATGGTGAGGCCTATTTCTACCACTACGACGGGCTGGGCAGCACGCGCTCTTTAACAGACAGCCTTGGGAACCTTGCGAACACCTATGATTATGAGGCGTTTGGGGGGGTGCTTGGGCAGACGGGTAGTGTTGAGAATAGTTATTTGTTTGCCGGGGAGCAGCTTGATGGCAGTTTGGATCAGTATTATCTGAGAGCACGATACTACGATCAAAGCCAAGGACGATTTTCGCAGCAGGATACCTGGATGGGTAGAAACTACGATCCTATCACCCTGCACAAATACCTCTATGCTCATGCCGATCCCGGCAACATGATCGATCCGTCGGGTAAGTTTGGGCTGAGTTCGCTCGGGACGACGCTGAATATTCTTGGCAATCTGATGTTGAGGGCGTCGACGGTATACGATGTTTTTCAGATTGCAACAGGGGAAAAGGAATATTCTGCGAGAGAGTTTGGTACGATCGTACTTTTAAACATGCTACCAGGAAAAGTTGTTACAAGAATTCTTAATAAAGCGTGTAAAATTAATAGTTTTGATGGAGCTACATTAGTAGCTACGGATGCTGGTCTGAGGCCGATATCTGAAATTGCGATTGGCGATTTTGTATGGGCTTTCGACGAAAGCAATGGAGAGCATTCCCTTCAAGAGGTAGTCCATCTAATTCGGGGAGCAGGTGATAAGGAGATTGTGGATATTACGTTGGAAACAGGTGAGGTTATCCGAGCTACGTTTGGGCATCCATTCTACGTAAAGGAAGATGCATGGGGTTGGGTAGATGCTGGCCAACTGAATGTTGGTGATCTTCTGCGTGATGCTGAAGGTGGCGTTGTTGCAATTGAGTCTGTTAAGACAGCGTTGCGCAATACACCAGTATTTAATCTTACGGTTGATAAGGCTCATACATATTATGTTGGTAAGAAAAGTGTACTGAGCCATAACGCACAAAAAGTCTGTAATTTAAATGGGCTCCTGATAGGCGCAAAAAAACCTCGCTTTGAACCAAATCCAAAACATACTTTGGGGGGCGCTGGCAAAAAGCCAGGATTGTCTGCTGGAATTGAACCTGATGATTCATTTTATGCATTTCAGAAACTGGCTGTTAAATCCGCAGTGAATGGTAGGTGGTATGCTAAATCATCGGATGGGAAATCAATATATCGATATTTTGAAAGCAATGGAGCCGCTCACTGGTCTGGTAGTACAGGAGACAAGGCAGCAAAGTTGCGTTTAGAAGATATCCCTATTGAAGTGAGAAGAGCGTTCGGGATTGTTAGATAAAATGAAGCTTTTGGTGGGTGATAAAAACAGGTTGGCTTTAGAGAGCGTTGATAATAAAGACGATAGCTCTTTTGGGCATCTTTACCTGTATGTAAACGGTATTCGGTTTGGTCGAGATGACTTTGATTTCGAAGTGGATATGATGATTGAAAGCACATTGTCGAACTTTAAAGTATACGGTGTTAATTTGGATGGATTGGCGTCTTGTCCACCAAAAGAATTATTTGATTCATATTCTAAAGTGTCATCGTATGATGAAGATGATGATTTAAGTAGTTTGGGTGAGGTTGAAGCTGTCAAGTACTTCCCAAGTTTTGTTGAAAACTTTGTTGATGTCGATGACTGTGCTTTCCGCTATGTAGATTATGCATTCGATGGGTATTTTATAATGCTAATCCCTACTGGAGATGAATTGAAGCTGTATATTAAAGATTATGATAGGAATGTGTATGAATCTGTAATGACTACCGCAGAAGAATTTCTAGGATTATGGAAAGGGTTGGCAATGAAGCGTAGTAGAATGCGGGGACAACCGTAAAATACTACCGTCGGGCGTCTGATTGCCGAGACCCGAAAATAAAAATCAGGACAGGCATCATTTGAAAAGAACATTCAGGTGGGTTAAGGTTGGACGGTACAAGGAATGTAACGAAGCCAAGGAGCCGGCTATGACGATATCGCGCAAGCAACAGATCTGTCTTGAAGAGACCCCCTATTACCACTGCGTATCCCGCTGTGTGTTCGCCGGGCCTTTCTGTGCGGAGAGGATGAGTTAAGTGGTCGTAGCTACGAACACCGTAGAGACTGGATAGTGGAAAAGCTCAAGCAGCTGGATGGGGTATTCTCAATCTCCATCTGCGCTTATGCAGTGATGCACAACCATACCCATACCGTGCTGAAGATCGACCGGGAAGCTGCTTTGAAATGGCATGATGATGAAGTCATCTCGCGATGGACCAAGCTCTACAAGCCAAGCCCTATCGTTGGCCGCTATCTGAATGGAATAAAGCTATCAAAAGCTGAATTAGATGTCGTTGCTGAAGATATCGAAAAGTGGCGGCACAGACTTTACGATGTCAGCTGGTTCATGCGCAATCTCAATGAAGGTATCGCAAGACAGGCCAATGAAGAGGACGGTTGTACTGGGAAATTTTGGGAGGGTAGGTTTAAAAGCCAGGCTCTGCTTGATGATGCGGCGCTATTGACCTGTATGAGTTACGTTGATCTTAACCCGATACGGGCAAAGCTAGCCGATAGACCGGAAGAATCAGATTTTACCTCCATCCAGGACCGCATCAGACATTATCAAAAAGCACTTGAGCAAACAGGGAATCGTGTAGAAGCAGCAAGCGCAGCGCCAGAGCATTTAGAGCCGTTCGTTGGTGGCGAGCATCAAGACAAAACTTCAGGCTTGAACTTTAGCCTGTCAGATTACCTGGAACTGACCGATTGGGCAGGGCGAGCTATAAGAGAAGATAAATCTGGTGCCATCCCCCCAGAACTGGCGCCAATTCTGGAGCGTTTAAATATCGACCCGGACGCCTGGCTCGATAGCGTAAAGAACTACAGCAAAAACTACAACACAGTCATTGGAACAAGGGAAGGGATTAAGCAGTTCAGTCAAGCCATAGGTAGAAAGTGGTTTTGCTCGAGTGGCTATTCGTTACAAATCTATCAGACATCGCCCGTCTGATATCATTCAAACCCTGACTGGGTTCTTCATGCCAATCAAAGCACGTTGGCAGGGATCTACTTGCATCTTGTCCGGGGAATCCCCATTCAAGGTACTCAATCTGTAGATGATAATCGGTTAAATCAATTGGTTTAGTTGATCGTTGTCAAAAAATCATCTCAATAGAAACAAATGTTAGCTGGGGATTTTGTTTTCTCTCTTCAAATGATGTCTGTCCTCATTTCTCACATAGAAACAAATGTTAGCTGGGGATTTTGTTTTCTCTCTTCAAATGATGTCTGTCCTCATTTCTCACTCAATTGGCTGATGTATTGTTTGAAAATAAAGCGTTTAGAGCTCATGTTGCAAATAAGGCTTACAATGGGTGGGAGATCTTGATGCAGACCTCGAAAGGATTGAAAAACCCAAAAACGGATTTGATTTTTCAAACCGTTACTAACTTGATGAGAGGTCTTTAGTTGTGTGCCTTTTATTTAGGTTTATCGAAACAGGATCGCTTGCTGATATAAAACTGGGTATTCAAGAGTCAGTTGTGCAAGCCAAAGTTGGTAATCCTTCGGATGTTATTACTTTATCTGATGGTTTTGTTCTATGGGCCTATGGTTACGGACTAGAATTGTACTTTGAAAATAGCGAGCTTATAAAAATATCCGTTAAATACGATTTTACATTGGAAATATTTAGGCTTCCTGAGTACTTTGGTAGGGAAGGTAATGGTCAGTTAGATGGACTATCGTCATTAGATAGCTTAATTAATATGCTAAAGGATCAAGAGGTTGATTGGAGTATCCATAAGGATTTTACAGATGATTCAACCATCTGTTTGTTTTGCAATGATGCCACATATATTTATTACAATTTAGATGATCATCAAATATTGAGTATACAGTCTATGTAAAAACAAAAGACAAGACATGTATGAACGCCTCCCCGAGTTCAAGGCTAATAAAGACGCTGAAAATACGAACTATAAGGCCTATCTAAAATATGTTGCGTTTAAGAAGTAGAGATGCATCTTTTGAACTGGATATTGAGAGATACGAATTTGACGCTGCTTTGGATTATGATGATGCTAATTGGCTTGTCGTAAAGATTGTTGGTAGTGATCAGCAGTACCAATGGAGCGCTACTGATTCATGCCTTCTGACATATGAGCTAAAAGAGCTTTATGATTGGGTGAGCTCATTGGGAAGTCTTATTGGTGAAACAAGTTCGATAAGTTTTTTAGAAGGCGAATTGGGATTCGAATTTGAAAATACTACTAATGAGTTATCAATTGTTTTGAATTTCAATTTCCACCCGAAAGGCCGCAGTTTTCAATATGGTGAAGACGGCGATGAGAGATATATCATGAAGTTTCAATTGAGTAATGGTTTGGGTCACCTCTTGTTGGGTATAAAAACGTTAATAGACAAGTTTCCAGAAAGGCTTAAACACAAAAGAGGCACATAACCGCTGTACTATAGGACTATAGCGCTTCGTAAATATCTCTATGCCCATGTCGATCCCGGTAATGTAATCGATCCGTCGGGGCAGTTTCGATACTATCGCGATACTACTATCGAGACACCCACCGTAAAAATGCCCCGCTCATTTCAGAAATAGACACAGAAATAGACAAAAATAGACAAGACACCCAGTCAACATAAATATTGGGACACCCGTAAAATCTTTATACCGTGGAACTCGCACAAGACACACACCAATTAAATCCATGAAGTGGTTGCGGAGGTGCAATCACACAGATGGCGAGTCGTAGCCTCAAGGCTAGCCCAAATGCCGCTGCAGAAAATCCACGATACACGCCCAGGATGCCTTATCAGTCGCCTCGTCGTAACGCGGGCTGGTGGGATTGGTGAATCCATGGGCGGCATCGAATCCGACCGATTCGGTCTCCTTACCCGCCGCCCTCATCGCCGTTTCGAAGGCCTCCTGTTTTTCCGGCCAATTGCGCTCTTGCTGGGCATAGATGGCCAATACTGGTCCAGACAATTTTTTCAGGCGCTCCACATCGGTTTCCATGCGGCAGTAAGCGACGATTGTGGCACTGACTTTGTCTGCTTGCAGCAGGCTCGCCCGCATCGACTCCTTACCGCCAAAGGAGCAGCCGAAAGTGGCGACGCGCCTACCGGGTGTATGCAGAAAGTCGACGGCGGCCACCAATTTTCGATCGGCGCGCTGTTGATCGATATTGCGCATCATCTCCGCAGCCAACTCCGGGTCATCGGTCGTCCGGCCGTCGTAGAGGTCGACCACCAGTGCCAGATGGCCGATGTCAGCTAATCTGTCGGCCCACAGCCGGTTATGGGGCATGACTCCCCACCACTCATGTAAAATCATCACGGCAGAGTCTGCCGCCTCATCACCGGCGAGGTAGGCGCTGAAGGGTTCATCCTGCGATGTCTTCAGTGTGATTTTCCGGCCCATTGCGTCATTCCGCTTGGTGCAGAAGGTCTCCGGCGCTGTTCACCACTTCAACCCCAACCGGTATACCCTCGCGAATGCTGGCAGTGACCACGCAGAAGTCTTCGAAAAGGGTCATACAGCGATCGAGTTTCTTGGAGGCCAGCAGTTCGTCGCCCGCGGTTATACGTACATCCAGCCGACCCACGCGAAGCCTTTTTTTATCATTCCTTATCATGGTACAGGTGACCTCCGTGTGGACGTTTTGTGCCGGGACATCCTCTTTGGCGAGACAGAACATCAGGCTGGCGCTGAGACAGTTTGCCGCCGCCGCCGCCAACATGCGCGAGGCATTGGGTCCGTTGCGTTCACCCAATGGGGGCGGTTCGTCCATGATGATATCCGGTGCCTTTTTCAAATCGAATTTGACCCTGAATGCGTAGTCATCCTCCTGTTCAAGTTGGATTGTGAACTTGCCAATCTCTTCCGACATACCATTTCTCCTCAGTACTATGTTCTCAAACCATGCATTTATTCAGCAGCCTGCAAGAGGGTATTCCAGGCCCTATGCCGGCCTATCAATTCGAGCGCCTTGTGTAATAGGCTCTTGCCCGGCTCTGTTCTGTGCCATGTCGAGGCGCCAGAAGGGTGGGGCAGGGGTATCACATCGCAGATTCCGCTTTGCAGCTGTATGGAATGGACGCGGCCGATGACCTGTATGAGCTTATCCACGTCGATGAACTGCGTGATTGCCAGCTTGCCGACCGGAAGGATCAGCTGCGGGCGCAACAGCTCGAGTTCCCTATGCAACCATTGGCTGCAGGCTTTGATCTCCTGCGTGTTTGGCACCCGGTCGCCACCTTTGGGATTTTTGCCTGGGAAACAGCGGCAGACGGCAGACATATAGACCAGCTGGCGGAACTGTTCCTCGTTGATTCCCAGGCGCCCGAACCAGTTGAAGAGGGTTTTACCCGCTGTCCACGCGAAGGGTCTCCCTGCCATACCCTCTTTTACACCCGGGGCCTGCCCCACCAGAAGTACGGGTGAGGCGACAGGCTGTCCGGTAACTACCGGCCCGAGCATTGCGTCACAACGACTGCATTGCTTGAGACTTTCTTGATGTGCACGCAGTTGTGACGCCTTATCCTGATAGGGTTTGGCGTGTGTCATCGGATTCCAAGCGTTGGTGAATTTGGTAGGCTATAGCTTAACACTATCTGCCACGGATCTAGCAGTTCATCGCCCATGTAGATGATTAATTGGAAGTTAATTGGCATTAAAACAATTATTTTGAGGGAAGGAGTATTCCGTCAAAGGCTTGCAGATTGGCTTCAAGGGTTCCAAACTAGCTTAAAAAATAGGGATTTGTTATGACATCCATACTAGGGCTTAGCCTCACGGCCCTGCTGGTGGCGGGATTCATCTGGTTTTTGCCCATCCTGCTGATTCTGCGGTCGCGAAAAACCAATGGCGCTGAGAAGCTGTTCTGGATTCTTGCGGTGGTTTTTGTCTCATGGTTTGCATGGATCCTATATCTCTTATTCGCCCCCTTGGGCGAGAGAGGAGAGTGAGCGCTAACAGGCCCTAGATGATCTATTCATTCGGAGGTGATAGATGAAGGCAGTGGTAATGAGAGAAACCGGAGGCCCCGAGGTTCTCTCCCTTGAAGAGGTCGAAACGCCGGAAATAACCTCGGCGACACAGGTGAAGGTCCGCATAGAGGCGTCGGGGGTCAATCCGGTCGATACCAAGCTTCGTTCCAGAGGGCTCTTTCTGCCTGAGGGCGCACCGGCGGTGTTGGGATGCGATGGCGCCGGGGTTGTGGTTGAGACGGGCAGCCAGGTGACTCAGTTTCGTTCGGGTGACGAGGTTTGGTACTGCGACGGCGGACTGGGCGGTATGCATGGGAATTACGCGGAGTATGCCGTCATCGATGAGTCGGTATGTTGCAAAAAGCCGGTATCTGTCGATTTTATCCATGCCGCAGCGGCCCCCCTGGTTCTGATCACCGCGTGGGAGGCGCTGTTCGGGCGCGCGCGCCTAACCGAGGAAATGACTCTGTTGGTGCATGCCGGTGCAGGCGGCGTCGGTCATGTGGCGATTCAACTGGCGAAACAGGCGGGTGCGCGTGTGTTGACCACTGTGAGCACAAAAGAGAAACAGGCATTTGTTGCTTCCCTCGGTGCTGATGAGTCGATTTTGTATAAGGAACACGGATTCGTGGACGAGGTGCTGCGGTTAACCGGCGGTGCAGGTGCGGACGTGGTACTCGACACAGTGGGTGGGGATGTCTTCAAGGCGTCGATAAGTGCCACATCACCATACGGTGACCTGGTCACACTGCTCGATCCGGGACCGGCGGTGGAGTGGAAAGAGGCTCGAAACCGTAACCTGCGGGTCGGATTTACCTTGATGCTGACGCCGATGCTGCGTCACCTTCCTCAAGCGAGAGCAAACCAGGTCGCTATTTTAAGTGACTGTGCTGAAATGATAGACAGTGGATCCCTGCGGATTCATGTCAGTGACTCATTGCCGCTGGAACAGGCAGTGAAGGCACATGAATTGATCGAACAGGGACGGACGCAAGGTAAGCTGGTACTGATACCCAGATAATAATCTGCCACCTTATCTGCCCTATCCTGGAATAGGTGGAGTAATGTTGATTAGGCTTTTGCAATCCAGGTTTTACTGGCTGTTTCCAGTATTGTTTTGGCTACTCATAACCATCGCTTCCTTGATATGGAATCTCTCCATTATCGAACGATCCGTTAAAGATATCGCCTTTGAACGCGGTCGCATCATGTTCGAGATGGTCAGGCTTACCAAGATCAATCCAATTTTGATGGCCAATGACCCGACTGTTTTCAAGAAACAGGTCATGAAGGATATCCATTACAGGGTAGTCTCGTCAAAACCGGTGAATCCGGAAAACATGGCTGAACCCTGGGAAAATGAAGCGCTTTCCCGATTCGAGAATGGGACCGAATATGTGTTTCAGCCTTTCCTGGACCAGGAACAGGGATACTTCAGGTATATCGGCCCGGTTTTCATGCAGGAGCAGTGTATCCAATGCCATGGTTATGAAGGCGCAACGGTGGGTGATTTGCGTGGCGGCATCAGCGTCAAGGTGATGGTGCAACCGATATTGGATTCGCAACAACAGTTCAAGTGGATGATGACCTTTATCCATGTTGCCGGTTTTGTGCTTATCTCCATGACCAGTGTCTTTCTGATTCATCATTTGCGAAACCAGTTCAAACTGTTGAATCGCACGAAGAATGAACTAAAGGAAAAGGAGCAGTTTCTCAGTGATGTGACCAACAGCATGAGCGAAGGGTTTGTGGTCCTCGACCGGCATGGAGCTGTGAGATATACGAACCCTGAGAGTGAGTGGTTGTTAGGTTGGGACGGTATCGAAATGGAGGGGCGTCAGTTTGTCGAGTTGGTCTACGGAAACAAGATGCCTGACAGTGTGGATACGGTAAAATCTGCAATTGACATGACCCTGCGGGATGGATTGACCCGCACTGGTTTCGATGATGTGTTTCTCCACAAAGAGGGCCGTCAGGTCGACGTTGCCTACTCGGTATCTCCCCTGCTAAGAGAGGAGAGTGATAGCGGTGTGGTCGTTACATTTAATGATATATCTGAACGTAAACGCGCCGATGAAGAGCGTAGAAACCTCGAACGCCAACTGAATCAAACCCACAAGATGGAAGCGGTGGGGCAGCTGGCCGGCGGTATTGCCCATGAGATCAATACTCCGATTCAGTATGTTGGTGACAACCTGCGATTCATCAAGGAGTCATACGAGGATTTAGGTTCAATTCTGGGGGTCTATTCAGACCTCATGCAAAAGGCCGAACAGCTGTCGGAACTGGAATCTGAAGTGGCAAAAGTGAAGGAGACCATTGATGAGATCGACTTGGCCTATCTGGAGGAGGAGACGTCGAACGCGATAGAGCAGTCGATCTCCGGTGCCAGTCAGGTTGCGCATATTGTTCTGGCAATGAAAGAGTTCGCCCATCCCGGTTCAAAGCAGATGGCGCTGGCGGATATTAACCGGATTGTCAGCAATGCTGTCGCCGTGTGTAAGAACGAATGGAAATATGTGGCGGATACGGAATTGAAACTTGGCGACAATCTGCCGCAAGTGGAGTGTCTGGGGGGAGAGATCTCCCAGGTCGTGCTCAATTTGGTTATCAATGCGGCCCATGCCATAGAAGCGGCAAAGTCGGAGCAGAAGGGAAAAATCACCATTACCACCACCCATAATGGTGACAGCGTGGAGGTGAGGGTTTCCGATACAGGCACCGGCATACCCAAAGCGGTGCAGGAGTCTGTCTTCAACCCCTTCTTTACCACCAAGGATGTCGGACGCGGTACCGGGCAGGGGCTGGCAATCGCCCAGGATATCGTGATGGGAAAACATCAGGGGCAACTGTTTTTCGAGACGGAGGAGGGAAACGGGACTACCTTCGTGATGCAGTTGCCGCTGCCTAGAAACTCAGCCTGAGTGCGAGCGCCAAGGTTTGATGGATGCTGCCATGTGAATTCCGGGACGTGGCGATTGAACCCGCAGTCAACCGGCAGCATCATGTAACCTTGAACACCCTTACCGAGCCGGAGACGATTCCGCTCTCCTCTGCCGCCAATAGCCGGAACAGGACTGCCTGGCTGAGTGCCTGACCTTTGGCAACCAGCAGTGTGCCGGCCTGAGTCTTGATCGGTTGGTCGAGTATCAGTCCAGGTTCCAGCTTATCGATGGGGAGTGTCATGACCTCAACCTTACGGTTCTGAGAGCCCAGCGCCAGGGTTTCCACCAGTATCGGATCATAATTTGCGGGGTTGTCCTTAAGCTCGTCGATTGCAGCCTGCTCATCCATGCCCTGGCTGATCAGCTGATCATAGGCGATGGCGACACGTAAGATCTGGCCGCCTAGAATAGCCTTGTTCTCATTTGAGAGTTTTCCCTGAAATTCTATTTTTCCCACATTGTCGTTTTGTCTCTCCACCATATCGGCGACGACTTCAAGTCTGGGAATGTGTTTCAAAAGTCGCGCCCCCATGGCGGGATGGGATGCGTAGTGCTGGCGTTCCGCCTGACTCAACTTATCGCCTTCAGCGACTTTGCTTACCAGATCCTCCGGCAGGCTGATATAGCCCAGTTGGCATAACATGGCGGCAAGGTCGTAGTGCCAGCTATCATCCAGAGAGAGACTGTTGACGATGGTGTGGGCATATTGTTTGATTCGAGATGAGTGGCTGAATGCAACCGGATTGACCATGATGAGTATATCCGCCATCAGGTCGACTGCGCCTTTGAGTGTCTTATTGAGGAGAATCTTTTCTGAAGTGACCAGGCGATACTGTTGAACGGCATCGGCAACTGTTTGATAGAGCTGGTCGGTCTCCACGGGTTTGTTCAGGAAGCGAAAGATATTGCCGTCGTTGACCGCATCGATTGCCACATCCAGGTTGGCGTTGCCGGTGAGCATGATGCGCACCGTATTGGGTGAAATCGCACGTACCTTGGAAAGGAATTCTATCCCATTCATGTTCGGCATCTGCATGTCGGAAATAACCACAGCAAAAGGTCCGCCATCCTGAACTGCATGTACCCCGTCCGCGCCGCTGGTGGCGGTTTCGAGATTGAGCCGTTTACGGAATTGACGTCGGAAGGAATCGAGCAGATTGCGGTCGTCATCGACCATCAGGACCTTTTCAGGCAGCTTTTCCATTAAGGTACTCCTCGGTAATGGATCTCCACTTACTATACTCATCAGCTGTCAGCAGGGCCTCCAACCGCTCTGTTGAGTAGTAGTCGTTGCATCGAGCGTTATTAAATCTGTTCACCAGCAGGTTGGCGGCATATACCATCAGGCAATCGAGACGCTCGCGGCTCTGCTGTTTCGCTGTGTGGTGCAGGGCGACCGCCTCGACCGCACTGAAGGGGAGTCCCCACAATCCCATCAGATAGGCGCCAATTGTGGCATGGCTACACCACAAAGATTCAGACTCGATCTCATACAATGGTGCATTATCCCGTTCCGCCTGTTGTACGATGCGTCGATACTCTGCGCTATTATGGGTGGCGAGGAGCAGTTTGCCCAGGTCGTGCATCAGGCCCGCAAGTATTGGAAGCTGGCGCTGTTGCTGGTCCATCCCCGCTGCCTGGGAAAGGCGTTGTACCAGACCCGAGACGAGTAAACTATGCTGCCACAGTTGTTCGAGATGAAACTCATTCATTACATCGGGATCGAGCTGTGAAAAGATGCCGGCGGTCAAAGCCAGGTTGCTGACAGTCTCTATGCCCAAAAGTGTAACCGCACGCTCCGGAGAAGCGATCTGTTGCGGCAGACCGAAAAAGGCCGAGTTGACCATCTGCAGAATCTTGGCGGACATACCGATATCCTGAGCCACGATCTTGCCGATATCCCTGACCGAGGTGGTATCGGATTGCAGGGCAGTGATCATCTGCCGATAGGTGGAGGGTAGACTGGGCAGCGTGCCCAGACTGCTGACCATCTCTTCGATGGATGGATTGTTTAACAGACTTCGTAAATGAAAAACCCGGTGCAGGATATTAATCAGCTCGTCGCTACTGCAAGGTTTGGCGATAAACTGGTGGGCATGATGGACAACCTCCTGTGCCGGGGTACGCATCACCTGCCCTGAAAACAGTAGCCGTGTCGCACTCGGGTAGTGGAGTTTAATCTCTTTCAGCAGTTCACTGCCCGGCATGCCGGCGAGCTGGGTTTCGCTGACCACAATGTCCACGGCTGCCTGCTGCATGATTTCCAGAGCCTGTTGTGCCTCTTCGGCATAGTGGAGTTGCCACTTGTCCCTGAATTCGCGCAGGGTTCGCTTCAGGGAGTGTAGCTGATTGCTATCACTGTCGACGAATAGAATTGCATGGGTCTCTGTGTGCATGTCAGTTGCCTCTGAATGCCGCCAGGTATTAGTGCGACAGCTCATCCATGAGGCGGTGACTGATTAAGGGAATGAGCTGTGGAAATTCCCCGACCGCTGACCCATCCATTTCAACGATTTACGGCAACATTTAGTGACAGGCCTGTATGATATATCGGTACGATCAATAGGATTCTTGAGTTTGTTTTCCCAAAATCATAATAGCTCTTTTCGCCAGACTTTACAGATGCCTGAACCTTAATCACGGTGTGAGGATCAGTCGACCAAAGAGACCTGTAATACCACTCCCTGTACACCGGAGATCCTTATCCGGGTTCCGGCGGGACAATCCTCTCCGGTGATCTTCCAGGTGGTGTCGTCCACATGGATCCTGCCCTCGCCATTGACGATAGGTTCCTGAAGGGTGAAAGTGCGGTCGAGATACTGCTCACCCCTCCGGTTGAGATGGGGCTGATCGGTTTCTATGGGCCTGCGCTGGAGAAAGGCACGCACCAGGACAATGATCGCTACGCTCAGCAAGGCAAACAGCAGAATCTGTATCTGCCAGGTGATGTCCGGTATCAGCAATAACAGCAAACCAACCGTTCCCGCCGCCAGGCCCAGCCAGAGGAGAAAGGCGCCGGGTGAGAAGACCTCGAGGATCATCAGCACCACGGCAAGTATCAGCCAGTGCCAGTAATCGAGCTGGTTGAGCCACTGCATCAATCCACTCCTTTTGCTTTGGCATCGAATGACTGCTTGGCAATTTCTGTGATGCCAGCAAGGGAACCGATCAGGCTCGACGCCTCCAGCGGCATCATGATGACCTTCTGGTTTTCGGCTGCGGCAATCTGTTGCAGGGCTTCGGTATATCGCTGTGCAACGAAGTAGTTGATGGCATTGACATCTCCCTTGGCGATCGCCTCAGATACCATCTCGGTCGCCCTTCCTTCCGCCTGGGCCAGTCGCTCCCGGGCCTCCGCCTCACGAAAAGCGGCCTCCTTTTCACCCTCGGCCTCCAGGATGGCGGATTGCTTTTCACCCTCCGCCTTGAGGATAGCGGATTGGCGCATGCCCTCCGCTTCGAGGATGGCGGCGCGCTTCTCCCGCTCGGCCTTCATCTGCCTGGCCATGGCGTCGACAAGGTCTCGCGGGGGTGAGATGTCCTTGATCTCGATACGGGTCACCTTTACACCCCAGGGGGTGGTGGCATCGTCAACCACAGTCAGTAACTGTGTGTTGATTGTATCGCGTTGGGAGAGCAGCTGGTCCAGATCCATCGAACCCATGACGGTGCGGATATTGGTCATGGTCAGGTTGAGAATGGCGCTGTAGAGGTTGTTGACCTCGTAGGCCGCCTGGGAGGCATCAAGCACCTGAAAAAAGATCACCCCGTCCACCGTGACCATGGCGTTGTCCTTGGTGATGACCTCCTGCGAGGGTACATCCAGTACCTGCTCCATCATGTTCATCTTTTTGCCGATCTGGTCGACGACCGGTACGATGAGATTAAGCCCGGGGCGCAGGGTCTTCGTATAGCGCCCGAAACGCTCCACGGTGTACTCGTTTCCTTGCGGCACCCGCTTCGCACCGAGTACCACCAGTACGATCGCGAACACCAAGACGACAATTACAAAGATATCCATACTCATGATCCTCTATTGTGCTGAGATTCAGCAAAGATGCTTGATCCGGCTACCAAATGCAATCACCAGCATTGGTGGCCACCGGGCTTCATGTCAAAATGCAGCGATGACCGATTATCAAAAACCACCAAAATCCCTGTTGCGCAAAGTCGGCAAGGCGATTGCCGATTTTGATATGATCCGTGAGGGGGACAGGATCCTGCTGGGTGTTTCCGGCGGCAAGGATTCCCTCTCACTGCTGCAGATCCTCTATCATCTGAAGCGCTATGCCCCGGTCCGCTTCGAGCTGGGGGTCATCACTGTCGACCCGCAGATCGAGGGTTTCGATCCGGCGCCGCTCAAGGCCTACTATGAAGGGCTCGGGGTGCCTTGGCACTATGCGGAGCAACCCATCATGGAAGAGGCCAGGGAGAACATGGATGGAAACTCCTTCTGTGCCTATTGTGCGCGGATGAAGCGCGGCATTATGTATACCGCCTGCCGCCACGAGGGCTACAATGTGCTGGCCCTGGCACAGCATCTGGATGATCTTGCGGAAAGCCTGTTGATGTCCCTGTTTCACGAAGGGCAACTGCGCACCATGAAGGCCCACTATCTCAACGATGCGGGAGATATCCGAATCATCCGGCCCCTGGTCTACTGTCGCGAGACACAAACCGGTGCCTTTGCCGTCGAGGCGGGTTTGCCGATAATTCCCGACAGCTGTCCCGCTTGCTTTACCGCCCCTACCCAGCGAGCATATATGAAGCAGCTGCTGGCCCGGGAAGAGCGACAAAACCGACACCTCTTCGCCAGTATGCTGCACGCCATGAAACCATTGATGGATGAAACGCCGCCATGAAGATCAAACATGTATCGATTCCCACTAAGGTCGCCCGTCCGGGGATGCGTGTCGGAGAGGTGATGTGGGAGTGTGTGGAGAAAGATGTCCCGGGAATACCGTATGTGGATGCCGAGGGAAAACTGAGTGGCCGATTCTCCGTCAGGCATCTGTTTCTGCTCTGCTGTATACCCGATGATGTGATCCACGGCGCCCATCTGCTCGGCGACGATATCGAGCATCTCGATTTTCCTCATATGCGCGCGGATGAACTGATGGATGAGGAGGTGGATGACTACATTTTTCCCGATGCAATTCAGCTGTCGTCAAACTTTCAGGCGATCAAGGCATTGGCGATCATGGAGCAATACAATACCGAATATCTGTTTGTCACCGAGGAGGGAGAGTACCAAGGCGTTGTAACCCGGATGAGTATCGCCAGGGCGGTCGTCACCAAAGAGTGTTGTGTCGAGTAGCCGATCTGACAGATGGAGACGATAACCTCGGAAATGTGGGCTTCGGCAATTGTCTTGGTGCTCTCCTATGTGCTGATCTTTTCGGAGAAAATGCACCGCACGATCGCCGCTATCCTTGGCGCGGTGGTGATGATCGGGATAGGCATGTTGATGGGTTTCTACACCCAGGAGGCGGCCATTCTGGCGGTGGACGGCAATACGATACTGCTGCTTGCCGCAATGATGATGCTGGTGGCCTTGCTACGGCCGACCGGCGCCTTCGATTTCGCCGCCGTGCACATCACCCACTGGGCAAACGGCAATCCCAAGCTGCTGTTGATCTATCTCAGCCTTGCGGTGAGTGTGATCAGTATGATCCTCGATAACGTCACAACGGTGATCGTTTTCGCGCCGCTGACAGTATTGATCTGCCGTCTGCTCAAGATCAATCCGATGCCCTATCTGATGGCGGAGGCGATGCTGTCCAACATCGGTGGCGCCGCCACCCTGGTGGGTGACCCACCGAACCTGATGATCGGCAGTGCTGCTGATATCAGTTTCAACTCCTTTCTGGTACATATGGGTTTTCCGGTGTTGGTGGTGTGGATAGGCACCGTAGGGTTGATGTTGTATCTCTTCAGGGATCAGCTCAGGAGCGGGGGCGAGGATCCCAGGAAGCTTGTGGCGACTCATGCGATCAAGGATGCACAGGGTCTCAAGAGAATCATGTTTGCCCTTGCTGTTGTGGTGGTGTTGTTCTTCGTCCATCATAATCTGCACGTGCTGCCGGCCTACGCCTCGTTTATCGGTGTCAGTATCGCGCTCCTGTCGATGCGTCCCGATATGGAGAAGCTGTTCGGCTCGGTGAATTGGTCGGTGCTGTTTTTCTTCGCCGGGCTGTTCATCATTGTCGGCGGTGTTGAGTCATCGGGATTGCTCGATCTGTTCGGCCATAAATTGGCTATGCTGGCAGAAGATCCCGCGATGCTGATGTTGACCGGGTTGCTGCTGATGTGGGTGGCGGCGATTCTGAGCGCGGTGGTCGACAATATCCCCTTTACCGTAACCATGATCCCGATCATTCTCGGACTCGAGAGCAGCGGTGTGAATATCGCTCCGTTGTGGTGGGCCTTGGCCTTGGGGGTCGGTCTGGGAGGAAACGGCACCCATCTTGGCGCGACCGCCAATATCATCGCTGTCAGCGAATCGGAAAAGAGCGGCATGCCCGAGGCCAGGATCTCCCCAATGATATGGATGCGCACCGGTTTGCCGGTGATGTTTTTCGGTCTGTTGTTGGCCAGTTTCGTTTATTGGTTCTTTTTTGAAATGTTCACCACTGCGTAGATCCAGCATTCAAGATCCCACCCTCAGGGAGGGTGTTGTTGTGAAAAAGCAAGCCGCAAATAGTCGCGAATATTTTTTAAAGGCCGCAAATTAAGCAATTTTTTCTCCCCTGCATGGAGACGCAGGATAGGTCCTGTGTTGACCATGTTGTACGGTAAGTAAATAAATCTGTGTCTATTTGCAGCTTCCATTGACAACTCATTGACTGAATATTGTGAGTGGTCAGGTCAAGTTGCAATAGTGCAGTCACTGCAAATTCCCCAATTTCCTCATCTGAATAGGGTCCGATATTTACTTGATTGTTTTGCTGGGTATTTCTATAGCTTAAAGGTGATGAGAGACGCTTTGCGGAGATGCCGAGTATGAATATCCGAACCACTTTGGACCCGATTACCTTGCGTGATGTGACCGATTTAGAGGGACATCCCTGTCTCTATGAGGGTGATGGCGATAATGGCGTTGAAATCTATTTCGAGAGCGAGGTAACCAAGAGCATCTACCAGAATATGGTTTTGGAGGATCGTAAAATAGTCTGTGGAAACGATACGGAGGACTATATCGCTGAGGGCTAGCCCCCGGCGTTTTTTTGGATCACACCGGTTCAGAATAGGGATTACCCCTCGGGGAGGGATAACGAAAACTGGTTGATCTGCCTCACCTGTCAACCATTGCCCCACAAAAAATGGTTGATATCTGGTGTATGAGGCAGTGATCAGTGGTGTTGGTTGGGTATATTCAAGAAACCCGACAGGGGTGACGCGTCAGCGTCACCCGGTTTTTTTAAGACCTGTCTACACTGATCCAATCGGCTCTGCTGGGGCTATTTTCCACCCAGCGGCGTTACCCTTGCTGGCCCTATGGGCCCAGGATGCCGCTATGGCGCAGCAGGGGTTCAATCTCGGGTTCTCTGCCCCTGAAGGCTACGAAGAGATCCATGGCATCCTTGGAGCCTCCCGGCTGCAACACTTCCCGGAGAAACGCCTGTCCGGTATCCGCATTGAATATCCCATGCTCCTCAAACAGGGAGAAGGCGTCGGCCGAGAGCACCTCCGCCCATTTATAGCTGTAGTAGCCAGCGGCGTAGCCGCCGGCGAAGATATGGGAGAAACCATGGGCGAAACGGTTCCAGGCAGGAGGCGTAACGACAGCCACCTGCTGACGCACCTCTTGCAGGATTTCGTAGATGCGTCCCCCGTGCTGGGGATCATATTCACGGTGAATACGAAAGTCGAAGAGCGCGAACTCCAGCTGACGCACCATCTGCATCGCCGACTGAAAGTTTTTCGCGGTATACATGCGCCGGTAGAGTTCGTCTGGAATGGGGTCGCCGGTATCGACATGGCCCGATACCAGATCAAGGGCCTCTTTTTCCCAGCACCAGTTTTCCATGAACTGACTGGGTAGTTCCACCGCGTCCCAGGCGACACCGTTGATGCCGGCGACGCCAGGGTAGTCCACCGTGGTTAACAGATGGTGCAGACCGTGGCCGAATTCATGGAACAGGGTCAGTACCTCATCGTGGGTGAAGAGCGAGGGTTTGTCATCTACCGGGGGTGAGAAGTTGCAGGTGAGATAGGCGACCGGGATCTGGTCCACGGTGTCCGTGAAGAAGCGGGTTGCACATTCATCCATCCAGGCACCGCCACGCTTCTTGGGGCGCGCATAGAGATCGAGATAGAACTGGCCTCGCAGGTGATTGTGGCTGTCGCGGATCTCGAAGAAACGAACGTCGGGGTGCCAGGTATCAATGTCCCTGGTCTCTTCGATGCGAATACCGTACAGACGCTCCACCACCGCGAACATGCCAGGTAATACACGGGTTTCCGGGAAGTAGGGCTTCAGCTCCTCCTGGCTTATGTTATGCCGATCCTGGCGCAGTTTTTCCGCATAATATCCGATATCCCACGCCTGCAGATCATCGAAACCATATGTCTCCGATGCGAACTCCCGGAGTTCATTCAGTTCGCGCTCCGCCTGAGTGCGCGATCGTTCGGCAAGGTCTGTGAGAAAGGCGATCACCTCATCGCTTGAACGGGCCATTTTCTTGGCTAGTGAGCGATCGGCATAGTTGGAGAATCCCAACAGGCCAGCCTGTTCATGGCGCAGTTCGAGTATCCGTTCCATGGCCTCCGTATTATCCCATTGCCCGGCGTGCGGCCCTTGATCCGATGCCCGGGTGGCGAATGCCTCATAGACCTCCCGGCGCAGTTGACGATCATCGGCGTAGGTCATCACCGGCAGATAGGAGGGATACTCAAGGGTCAACAACCATCCTTCCTGGCCGCGCTGAGCAGCGGTTTGGCGGGCCAGCGCCAAAGCCGATTCTGGCAACCCCTGCAGGGCCGATTCATCCGTGATCAGTTTGCTCCAGGCGTTGGTGGTGTCGAGCAGGTTCTCTTCGAACTTGGTAGTCAGTTGAGACAGCTCCTGGCTGATCTCCTTGAATCGCTGTTTCTTATCCTCCTCCAGATCGACACCGGACAGATGAAAATCGAGCAAGGCGTTCTGCAACAGCTTTCGCTGGGCTCGGTCGAGCCCCGCTTCTCCGGCAACCTGTTTGTAGGCATTGCAGAGTTGGTCGTTTTGCCCGACTTCGGTGGCATATTCGCTCAGTTTGGGCAGCACTGCGTTATAGGCCGCACGCAGCTCATCATTGTTGACCACGGAGTTCATGTGACTCACTGGTGACCAGGTACGGCTGAGACGATCCTCTGCCTTTTCCAGGGGTTCGACCAGATTTTTCCAGGTGTATTCCTGCTGCGAGCTGAGTAGCTGTTGAATGATCTGCCGGTTCTCCTGCAACAGTTGATTCATGGCAGGCTCAACCATATCCGGAGTGATGGCGGAGAAAGAGGGCAATCCTTGCATATTGATCAGGGCATTCATGGGGTAGGCTCCGGATTAGTCAATGGCTACTGTGCGATTGTCGCGCATGGCGCGAAAGATAGCGTCGGGCGAATTGCTTTGGCCGGTCAGCAGATTGCAGATCAGATCGTCATACAGGGCGGCGCGATAATCTGTGGACTCATCTTTCGGGATGGACCGCCATTCCGGCTTCGTCGCGGCAAACAGTTTGTCGTCGCTGCCGTATCCGTAGACCTTGAACAGCCTTTCACCACAGCGAAATGCCTCATAAGAGGTATTTGTGGCGCCTGTTCGTGAGCGTATCACTACAACGAACCGTGTGACCCTATCGCCACCTGTCTGCAGTGAACCCCGTTCGATAAAATATTGGAGCCTGGGATCATTGGCGCCGACCTGAAACGCCTGCAAATCGTCCAGGTCGATCTTCTCCGGAAGTGCTGTTTTCCCCTCCTTGAAGGGTTCCTCCGGCTGCCAGTGAATATCATTCGAGGCGTCGTCCATGAGGATATTGTCGGCCAGTAGTGTGGATGCGCAAAAGAGCAGCATCAGGGCAAGTGGATAGGTCCTGTTTCGCATTTGAAAACCTGTTGATGTCATTGTCGATAGCTGTTTGGTCGTCGGGTTGATACATTCTCGCACTACACCGCTGCCGTAGGAATAGTTCGGTGCCGATTTCAGCCCTGCGTTATCCGATGTATTTCTTCTCAGATATCGGCAACAGTCACTGCCGCTCACCCCTGCAACAGCTTCTTATATGGGCCTTGGCATGATTTAGCCAACACCGGCTATTGCAGCTTGCATGGTTATTGCCGCTTCCATTCAGAGTTGAGTCAATCGGGAAGTGACAAATAATACGGCGCCGGATCCAACCGTGAAGAATGCGGCAAGGGCGACGAGAGTGAGCAGGCGGTAGTGGCGTACCAGTTCAAACTCCGCTTTGGTCGAGATTAAAAGCGGGCGTCGGTTAGTGCCCGTACTGCTCAGAGTATGGAGCGGCTGCTGATCCTGCTGCATCTGCTCCCGGGTGACTTCCCGCTCTGCGCTGTGGCGGACTGACTCCCATTCATCCATATCGATTTGGCCATCGCGGTTATGGTCAAAGCGCTCAAGCAGGATTGCATGATCCGCTTTCCATTGCCGCAGCCGCCCCTTGATCATGTCGTCCCGCATTGCCTTGCGATCGATTTCACCGATGGAGCTGAAGAGGCCGATGGCATACAGCGGATCGCCCGGAACGATAGTCTCTTCGATGTAGCGGTAGTCGCCGCTGAAGGTATGATTGGTCGAGATGCGGACACCGAATCGTTCTGTTGTTCGGTGAATGGTGCCGGTACCCCGGTCGGGTCCTGCCGAGGGTGTCTCGTTGGGTCCGTACCAGATACTCTTTTCACTGGGTGTGATATTGGCTCCCTCCGGGTCGAGTATGCATTCACCGGTTGGATCTTTGAGTAGGAACAGGCTCTCACTCTTGTCGGATCGGACTGCGCGCCACCCCTTGTCACCCTTTTTCTCAATCTTATAACGCCACCAGCAACAGGAGATGCCGCTGAGGGGGGCTATAACCGGCTCACCGGCCATCATCGCCGCCTCGCCGGTCAACTCCACATAGCCCTGGGACGCCGATCGTATGAGGGAAGTGGGCGTATCCTCGATCAACCTGGCCCGATGGAAGTTTCGAAAGGTGAAATAGAGCGCGACCAGCGCCAACACTGTCAATATCAGTGTCCAGAACCAGAAATAGCCATCACTGATACCGACGAGATTTTGCAGCACTTTACTTAGGGCCTGTATCGACAGGCCTAACTGAACAGGGTGCCCATATCGACGTCTTTCAGTTCAGTCTCATCGAATTCCAGCAGATCCGCCGGTTTGAAGCCGAAGTATTTCGCCAGGATCAGATCGGGAAATTGTTCGATTCGTACGTTATTGATGTTGACGCTGTCGTTATAGAACTCGCGTCGGTCCGCGATGCTGTTCTCTAGCCCCGTTATCCTCGATTGCAGGTGTAAAAAGGTTTCGTTGGCCTTCAGATCCGGGTAGTTTTCAGCCACCGCAAACAGATTGCCGAGACCCAGTCGCATCTGGCTTTCGGCGGCGCCCAGAGCCGCCACATCGCCCAAGCGCAAGGCATTACTCACCGCGCTGCGGGCAAGCATCACTTTCTCCAGGGTTTCCTGTTCGAATTTCATGTATTGTTCACAGGTTTCGACCAGTTTCGGAAGTTCGTCGTGGCGCTGCTTCAACAGCACATCGATATTCGACCATGCCTTGGAGACGTCGTGCTTCAAGCGCACCAGATTGTTGTAAATCAGGACGCTATAGATCAGGATAGCGATGACCGTCCCTATCAGGACGAAGGTAACAATTTCCATTAATTCTGATTCCTCTATCTGCTATGTCAAAACTACGTCGTTTTGAATCCAGCTATCCGGAGATCGCCGAGGACGCCTACGTGGATGAGAGTGCGATCGTTATCGGTGATGTATCAATCGCATCCCAATCCTCTGTCTGGCCGATGTGCGCCATACGCGGCGACGTGCATCGGATCCGCATCGGTGCGCGGAGCAATATCCAGGATGGCTCGGTTCTGCATGTCTCCCACGACAGCTTCTATCAACCAGGAGGCAGCCCGTTGATCATCGGCGAGGATGTCACGGTTGGCCATAAGGTGCTTTTACATGGCTGCGAGGTGGCAGACAATTGCTTTATCGGCATGGGGTCGATAATTCTTGATGGGGCGGTCATTGCGCCGCTGACGATGTTGGGTGCTGGTTCTTTGGTTCCCCAGGGTAAGAAGCTGGAAGGCGGTTATCTCTGGTTGGGCCAGCCGGTGCGGCGAGTGCGGCCCCTCAGTGATGGGGAGAAGGAGATCATGCTGTATAACGCGGAACACTATGTGAAGTTGGCGCAACGCCATCGGGATCAGTCTTAGAATCTTTCAACAGTCCTTAGCAAGCCGCAAATGAGAGCGATAAAACACAAATTAATCTATCAACTCTTCAATAGGGTAGATTGGATGAGCCCTATCCTATAGTTTGTACGACACCCTTTTCCGATTAAGTGTGATACGAGACTGGTGATGACCGTCTCACCAAAACAGTGGATATAACCGCTAGAATTGCGATTATTCGCGTTCATTTGCGGACTATTCATAATTTACGTCCATGTGTGACTTTTGCTGACGGGACTAACTTCCTATTCACGTAACATGGCAATGACCGGGGATGTTTCGGGCAGGATTCCCCGCCAAAGCCGAAACGATTCGGCAGCCTGTTCCACCAGCATGCCGAGGCCGTCCAGAGTGCGCGCCGCCCTGTGCGCATGTCCCCACTGTTGAAAGGCGGTTGCCTGATTGCTGTAGAGCATGTCGTAGCACCATCCGCCTTTGGCCAGCACGCTATCGGGTAGAGACGGAACCTCCCCGGCAAGCCCGGCAGAAGTACCGTTGATGATCAGATCAAACTGCATGCCTTGCAATTCATCCAGGCCGCAGCCGGCCACCTGGCCATAGGCCGCAACACCGTTTGCCAGCGAATAGGCCTTGCTGGCGGTTCGATTGGCGATGATCATCCGTTTCGGGCTCTGTTCCAGCAGAGGACGGATGACGCCCCGCACGGCGCCACCGGCACCCAGCATCAGAATACGTTTTCCCTGCAGGCGGAAACCTTGATTGACGGTCAGGTCCCTTACCAGTCCGGTACCATCCGTGTTGTCGCCACGCAATTGATTGTTCTCCAGTCTGATCAGGGTATTGACCGCACCCGCTGTGTGCGCCCCCGGGCTCAGTTCATCCGCCAGCCGCCATGCCTGCTCCTTGAATGGCACGGTGACGTTGAGACCCAATCCGCCCTCCTCCAGAAAGCGCCGTACATCGCCAGCAAAATCGTCGACATTACCGAGGATACGTCCATATTCGATAGTCTCGCCGGTTTGCTCTGCGAAGGCCCGATGAATCTCCGGTGACTTACTGTGTTCGATGGGGTTTCCGATGACTGCGTATTTGTCCATGTCATATAAAATTCAAAATTCATAATTAAAAAAACCTAGGCTCAATCTCTCATTGAGTACCCTAGTCACCCGCTTATTCATTCATCCACTCAGCCGCTTGCTTTGCGAAATAGGTGAGGATGCCGTCGCACCCCGCCCTTTTTATGCACAACAGCGATTCCGTCACCACGGCCTGTTCATCCAGCCATCCGTGCTGGGATGCCGCCTTCAACATCGCGTATTCTCCGCTGACCTGATAGGCGAATGTCGGTACCTGAAAGGTCTCTTTGACTTGCCTGACTATATCCAGATAGGGCATGCCGGGTTTGACCATTACCATGTCGGCCCCCTCCTGCAGATCGAGGGCCACTTCATGCAGGGCTTCATCGCTGTTGGCCGGATCCATCTGATAGCTATACTTGTTGCCGCCGCCGAGATTGGCTGCCGAACCGACCGCGTCCCGGAAGGGCCCGTAGAAACTGGAGGCGTACTTGGCCGCATAGGAGAGGATGCGGGTATGGATGAAGCCACCTTTTTCAAGCTCTTGCCGAATTGCGCCGATTCGTCCATCCATCATGTCAGAAGGGGCGACGATATCGGCACCGGCCTCTGCGTGGGAAAGCGCCTGTCTTACCAGGACTTGCTTGGTTTCATCGTTCAAAACATAGCCTGTCGCATCGATCAGGCCATCTTGTCCGTGAGTGGTAAAGGGGTCCAGGGCGACATCGGTGATGATGCCCAGGTTCGGTGCCGCCTCCTTGATGGCCCGTACCGCTCGTTGCGCCAATCCTTGGGGATTGTAGGCCTCTCTCGCGTCCTCGCTTTTGACGGAAAGGGGGGTAACCGGAAACAACGCCATCGCCGGGATGCCCAACCCCTCGATCTGTTTCGCTTCCTCTACCAGCAGGTCGATGCTCATGCGTTCGATACCAGGCATGGATGGGACCGCTTCCCGGGCCCCATTTCCCTCCAGTACGAATACCGGGTAGATAAAGTCCGCAGGGGTAAGATGGGTCTCCCGCATCATACGGCGGGAGAAGTCGTCACGCCGCATGCGTCGCATGCGTGTGGTGGGAAAGGGGGATCGACTGTTGTTGCTGGACATCACAAATTCTCTATCGTTTGGGCCAAACCCCTAAGATAACCTATCATGCACGCCCGGAACCACTCACCATGCAATCAGTACCCAAGTTATGAGCCAAAAAGAGCGCAATTCGCCCCTGATCTACGATGTCACAGAGGCAACCTATGAAGAGAGAGTCCTGCAGGCCTCGCATTTACAGCCGGTTCTCGTGGATTTCTGGGCCGAGTGGTGCGCTCCCTGTATCTCCCTGGCGCCGGCGTTACAAAGGGTAATAGAGGAGTTGGAGGGGTTGGTTTTGCTGGCCAAGGTTGAGGTCGACGACAATATGCGGTTGGCCGGTCACTATCGTTTGCGCGGCTTTCCGACGGTGATTCTGTTTGTCGATGGCGAAGAAGTTGGGCGTTTCCACGGTTCTCGGGCCACACATTGGTTGAGGGAGTGGGTCGAGGAACATCTGCGTGACTACCTTGCAGGTCCCCACCAGGAATGAAATCGGGGCATCCACTTGGTGATTTTTTTCGCAGGCCGTTGTGCATGGGCTTCAGGTCGCGCTGTGCGCACATGTCAAATCATAAAATAATCAAATAGTTACGCCTCGATTGCCCGGTCTGTTCGGGGGGTCGAAAAAACTCCTCAAGTTTTTACGTGTCGCGCCGCAATATAGGGTAATTGGTATTTATGGTTTCGATCCTCCTCCGGCGCTGAAATAAAGCGCTTTAAGCCCACCCTCCCATGGGTGGGTCTTTTTTTCATGCTCGAATAACCCTGCCGCTCTGTGCGTCGCGGATCGGTGTCGGACTCTTCAGCTTCCCGGTCTTTCCATGCAAGATCAAATCAACGCCATCGCCGCAGCGTAAACGAACCTGCAGCGGTGTGCGCGCAGGCGGATGTTGACTTATATTGGCGCTGGTCGATACCAGAGGGGTCCCCGCGACGCGACAGAGGGCTGCCGCTATGGGGTGGTTGGTAACCCGTACCGCCAGGGTGGTGTGCTTTCCTGTCAGCCAGTAGGGCACATAATGGGTTGCCGGGAGCAGCCAGGTTGCGGGGCCGGGCCAGCTTTCGCGGACCATCTGCAAGCCGGCTTCGGACAAGGTACCGATAAAGGGATGCAGGGACTCTATCCGGTCGGCGATCAGGATCAACCCCTTGGCCATGGGTCTCTGTTTCAACGCCAGCAACCTTGATACCGCATCGGGATCGAGGGGATGGCACCCCAGCCCATACACCGCTTCAGTCGGATAGGCGACAATACCGCCGGTATTGATGATGCGGGCTGCCTGTCTGAGGCGCCAAGGGGACGGACCGGTATTACTGGACAATAATCACTCCTCAATCCCAACAGTTGCAAAATCATGGCATGATAACGGTTTCCGGTATATATAATGAACCTAAAGGCGTGCAGATCGGAGAATATCAAACGGTGTTGTGTCGATTTTTCGGCCTTTGTCTACTGGGTTTGATCGTCTCGACCCAGGGAATGGCACAGGTCTCTCGGTTCAGTCCCGCTGAAAAGGCATGGCTTGCTGAGCATCAATCTCTGAGGGTGGGTGTGGTAGAGATGACACCGCCCATTCTCTATTTCGAAAGGTCGCAATCCAAGGGATTGGTGCCTGATTACATGAGGGCGTTGGCCGACAGACTTGGCCTGCAGCTGCAGATTCGCCATTTCCCCGATCAAGGGGCTCTAATCAAGGCGCTGCGAGGGGGAGAGGTGGATCTGGTCGGTGCCCTGGTACACAGCGATACCGCACCTCCCGATCTCCTCTATTCCCGTCCCTATCTGAATCTCCCCGCGGCCCTTTTCGCCACCGACAGGATTGCTGACAAAGGGCTTACGGCACTCGACGGTCTTGAGGTCTCCGTAGTCGCCGGAAGCGTTTGGGAAGAGGGTATACCCCACCTTCTGCCATCCTTGAACGTCATGGCCTTCAATAACCTGGGCCAGGCGCTGAAGGCTGTTATCGCTGATAGGGCCCAGGCCTACCTGGGCGATACCGCAAGCGTGAATCACCTGCTCGCCACCTCGGATGGTTATGATGAACTGAAAGAGATGATACGGCTTGATATGACCGTGGATGTGGCAGTGGCCACACTCTTCTCGGAACCGGTACTGCAGAGCCTGTTGCAAAAGGGACTGGACCGGCTCAGCACAGAGGACATGCATGATATCTGGTATAACTGGCAAGGTATCGAAGCTCCGGTGAAACAGGGTGGTAACCTGATCACATACATTGTATGGGGATTGTTTCTGGCGATATGGAGCCTTTTTCTCGCATGGGCAGTAAGGTTGCATTCGCAGAAGGCCTTGACACATCACCGGAGTAAAACCAGGCGGTCAATCAGGCGTCTGCGGCGCAGGGAAAATCTGCTGAAGCAAAAATTGCTCAGCCTGAAACACAAGACCAAGCGATATCGTCATCGTGCAAAGACATTGCGTCAACAGGTCGACTTCATAAGCGAGGTACTACCCTCGTGCTCATGGAGTTGGGATCCTTCCGATGAGGTCTGCCAATGGGATGATGAGATGTTTCACATGGCGGGACAGGAAAGAGAGGCGTTCACTCCTGATCCTGCGTCGATCCTGAATCTCGTACATGAGCAGGACAGAGAAAACATCGCACGGCTATTCGATGGCGACAATAGGGATGAAATCCGCATAAGCTACCGTCTTCTACTGGCCGGCGGAGGGGAGAGAAGAGTACTCGACTACAGCCACTTTGTAGCAGGTGATAGCGAGGGTTCCGGCAAGCGGGTGGGAATCTGTTGGGACGTGGATCATTTCTTCAGGTCGGGCGGGGATCTGCTGCGCATATCCGGCCCGGGAGACCCCTCTATTGCGGTTGAGACGGCGGAATAGTATTCAGAGTCGAATGTAAATCTATGTGGCTCTATCGGGCGGTAGTGTGGCCATTGAGTTAGAATGGATAGCGCACGGCTTGCCCGCTCCAAATCAGCGTGCGGTCTGGCTGTCTTTAAAGAATTTTGATAAATGTCAATATGTTAGGATGTTTTGCCTGGTGTGGAATCGGGGTCGGAACGCTTTGTTAGCGGGTCTTCGCAAAATTCCAACAAGCACCTTTGCATTATTTCATTGTCACATTAACAGGTTGGAAATAGGGGTATAGGGAAACATGAACAGACTATCAGCCACGCTTCTTCTCGTTTTTCTATTTATCTTCAGTCTGTCCGTATCAGCCAATGTCACACCCTCAGAACGGATCAAAGAGACCGTAGACCAGGTACTGACGGTGCTTAAAGATCAATCCTTGGGCAGGCAGGATCGTCGCGACCAGGTAAAAGAGATTGTACGCAAGCGTTTTGATTACGAGTCCATGTCCCAGGTTATTCTGGCCGCCAACTGGCGCAAGGCAAGCAAGCCGCAGCGGGAACAGTTCATCACCCTTTTCCGGGAGCTGTTGGAGCAGACCTACTTCTCCGCCATCGACAGCTACAGCGATCAATCCGTACGTATGGGCAGGGAGCGGATGAAAGGCAAGCTGGCAAATGTACAGACCTACATCGTGGCGGCAAACAAGGAACTGGCGGTCAGTTACAAGATGCGGTTTCGCAATGACGACTGGTATGCCTATGATGTGGCGGTGGACGGAGTCAGTCTTGTGAGTAACTACCGCACCTCTTTTCGTAATCTGGTAAAGAGCAAGGGAATGGAGGGATTGCTGGCTGAACTGGCACAAAAGGTTGCATCGCTCAAGGCCAAGAACAAGAATAGTGAACAGGGCTCCCCAGCTGCTGAAGAGTAGGCCTGTCCTGAAATTAGGGGTTTAACGACCATCACAACAAAAAATCAGTGTCTAAGGGCTTGATTGCATGAGTATGACTGTCACTGTCGTGGCTGAAAAACGTCAACAATCACACCGGGACCGTGACATGGGCGATGATGCCATGTAGAGACGCGTGATCACGCGTGTCGCGTTTCCCATTGATGGTGAGTATGCCAAGATTGCGACAACCAGATTCGTGTAGTCATTCCCTCGGAAGAACCACTGAAGGAGACCAAACATGCCCAACAAGAAAGTATTGATCCTGATCTTCGCGTCTCTCATGTCGCCCACGCAAGCCCTGTGGGCGGAAGGGGTTGAAGGCGGCGCTGCGGAACCGATCTCTGACGAGGTCATGCCCGTTACCCAAAGCGAGCCGGCAATGCAGGCGGGGTCGCCAGCTGTTGAGGGGGCAGGACCGACCGCCACGCCTGAATCATCTGTCAATACTGCAGAGACGGACGAGGTGACGGAGGCTGTTGAGACAACCGGTGCTGCCGAGATTGCCGTTGAGACCGCATCTGACTCAGACACGGCTACGGACCGATTCAAGCCAAACCTCGCCAGAGATTCCATGAGGGATCACTGGAAGGCGCGCGAAGAACAATACCAGGCCCTGAGGAAGCGGGCGGAAGAGGCCGGCGTCATGCTGCCTGAGCGTCCGCCATGGCGTTCGGAAATGGGCCAGATGATGCGTCCGAGCATGGAGGAGCGCATGGCCCATCGCAACAAGATGATGTCGATGTCAGAGGAAGAGCTGAATGCCATGCGTCAGCAGCACTATCAAGAGATGCGTAGCCGTGCTGAGGAGGCGGGCATCGAGATGCCAGAAACGCCACCTTGGGTCGCTCGTCAGCAGGCGATGGATGTAGAGTGGGCAAAACATCAGAAGGTCATCGAGGGAATGAGTGATGAAGAGCGTGCGGCATGTCACGCCATGCACCGGCGCCATATGGGGATGATGCACGGTGGTAGAGCCGGACCGGGTTGCGGCGGTATGGGCCATCAGGGTTGTGGTATGCATCAGGGCGGCTACGCGCCGAGAATGATGCCGGGTTATGGCCCGGGTTACGGATATGGTCCAGGACCCGCCACTCCGTATGGACCGCAAGATTTTTGGGATCCGAACCAGTAAGGAAGATCCGCTTCCCGGCGTGCATGGATGATTTTCCAGGTCTCACCGTGCGTCAGCTTGGCGACAGCCGACGCTGGTGACGGTGATGGTCAAGGTAGCGGCTTCGTGCCGAAGCCAATACGGATTCACGACGCTTTTGCTTCCGATAGTTTCCTGGTTTCCTGTCGGGTCAGATAACGCCAGGGTCTCGGTATGAGACCCGGTACGCGTTTCCGATAGTAGTGATAGCGATCGCCATGGTAGACCAGCAGCTTGTTCTCCTCCAGGCGAGATCCCAGCACCAGATAGCAGGTGACGGTGATGGCCGATACCAGGCGTGCGGGATCCATGTCCTGCACCCAGATCAATACCAGCCCCAGGCTATACCAGGGATGACGAACGAAACGGTGCAACGGGGAAATGTGCAGCTGTTCCTGGTCTTTGGCGTCCTGCTGGTGCCGCTGCAATTGACGGATACCGAGAAATTCTCCGCTGTCGTAGTAGCGCATTGACCAGATAAAACCGGCGACCGAAATGATCATTAATCCATAAGCCAGCCATGCCATGAGCCCCTGCCATTGCCATAAGGGTTCCGCACGATATGACCAGAGCATATAGAGCGGCGGGACGAGTAGTAGTATTGCAGCCAGATTGAAGAGTAATCGGTACCAGGGCATGACTGCCGGCAGGAGTTTGGCGAGAGCTCGTTTCGCCCACAATGATGCGAGCGTCGAGTGAATCAGGGAATAGAGCGACCAAACCAGAGCAAGCATGAGCAGCTCGACAGTTGTCGGCATGGGAAATGTCAGTGCCTTAAGTCTGATGTGACGGGCGACACAGGTCGCCCGTACCGGGAATTTTCAGTGATCAAACTTGCCTCGTTGCAGGCGCTGCGCCTCCATCAATTCCAGCTCCCTCGAGCCGGATATCACAATATCGGGATCGGGTACGAAATCGATGTCGGTGTTGAGGCGTTCATAGGGGGCTGAATTGAGGATCACCTTCATGGCGTTCAATCGGGCCAGGTGCTTGTCGTTTGAGCGGATGATCGTCCAGGGTGCATGGGTGGTGTTCGTGTTCTTCAGCATCTCGTATTTTTGAGTGCTGAAGTCGTCCCACCGGTCCTGGGCCTGCACGTCGATCTCCGACAGTTTCCACTGACGCAAGGAATCCGTCTTGCGGCGCTCGAAACGCCTCGCCTGCTCCTCCTTGGTGACCGAAAAGTAGAGTTTCACCAGAATGGTTCCCTGTCGTACCAGATCTTTTTCGAAGCCGGGACATCCGGTCATGAAGTTGTCATACTCCTCCTGGGAACAGAAACTGAAGATGGGTTCCACGATTGCACGGTTGTACCAGCTCCTGTCGAATAGGACGATTTCCCCCCCACGTGGAAACTGCGCGATATATTTTTGAAAAAACCACTGGGTCTTCTGCTCCTCGGTGGGCTTGCCAAGTGCGACCACGCGGTAGTGTTTCTCGTTCATGTAGCGGGTGACCCGACGGATGGTGCCGCCCTTGCCGGCAGCATCCCGGCCCTCGAAGAGTATGATCATGCGGGTTCTGGTCTTTTCCAGATACTGCTGTAGGCGGATCAACTCGGCTTGGTAGGGCTTCAACTCTTCTTCCCGTTTGAATCTGCGAATCGCCTTTTTATCTTGTTTTCTCTCTTGCGCTAACCGTTGTTTGAGACGTTCGTAGTCACTCAACAGTTCGTCGAGTCTGACAGGCTGTTCATCGATGAAGATCGTGTCAGGGTTGTTGCTTTCTTCGTTCATTTTGCCCCCTTCTTACAAAGCTGCGTTGCGATACCGATATATTATGCTTTTTGGACGTTCGATGTTGAGATTTTTTCCATGATGTGGAGATCACTAAAAGTGATAAGCCGACTCGATCAAGGGGCGGGTGAGAATTCCCTGGATGCGCCAGTAATGGTCCTGGTCGTACCACTCGATATAGAGCGCATCCGCCTGGCTGTTGTCCAGTTGTTCAAGCGCCTCCTGCAGGGTTGCCTGCATCCGCAGCTGTGCAAGCTCATAACGTGTCGCAGGCAGTGAAAGCAAGTCGAGCTCCTCCTCCTCCTGCTGTTCCATAATGCGTAGCAGATCCACGGCCGGCATCAGTGCCATCTGGTCCTGATCGCCCTTGATCAGTATCCACTCGGGATTGTTGTCGAGGATGATTCTTGCGGTGTCGCGATGCAATGTCGGTTCGACCTGGACGAAGTTTCGGTTCATGAAACTGGCGGCACCGATGCGGCGCAGGGATTGCATCACCGGATCGGTGTGGTAGTTGAGCCCCGTGGCCTCCAGCAGGGTGTGAAACATTGACGATTTTCCGAACAGCTCACTGTTGACCAGACTGGCAATGACGATCGCAAGCATCCCCGGCATGATGATTTCAGGGTTGTGGGTGAGTTCGATGATGGCCGTCAACGCGGCCAATGGCGCCTGCAGGGCGGCACCCATCACGGCGCCCATCCCGATCAGTGCATAGACACCCGGGTCGGAGACGTGACCTTCAAACACAAGTCCGGGCAGGGGAGCAACAATGCCGCCCACCGCGGCACCGATAAAAAGAGCAGGTCCGATTGTACCGCCCGGTATCCCCAATCCGATGCTAATGGCAGTCGCCACGATCTTCATCACGACCAGCACCACTATTAGGTGAAATCCCAACTCACCCAGCAGGAGCTGGTTGACCGTGTCGTAACCGATCCCCATCACCTGGGGAACCGCAAGGGCAATAAGACCGATCAACACCCCTGCGGTAGCATTGCGTAGCCAAAATGCCATATTCTGGGTCTTGTCGGAGATAAACTGAATCAGACTGACATAGGCCGCCGAGGCCGTACCGGCCACCAATCCCAGCAACAGAATGAAAATCAGTTCATGCAGGGAACCCAATTGGATTATGGCGATATCGAACACCCTTTCGCCGTTGAAAATGATCAGTGAGAGGCTGTTGGCGCTGACAGCGGCCAGCATGATGGGTATGAAGCTGACCAGGGTATACTCCATCATCACCACTTCCAAAGCGAAGACCACTCCCGCCAGAGGTGTATCGAAGGAGGCGGAAATCGCGGCGGCGGTGCCGCAACCGACCAGGGTGCGAATACTGTTGTTGGGCAACGAAAGATATTGTCCCAGCAGAGATCCGCTGGCGGCGCCGAGAAATACGTGGGGGCCTTCGCGACCCACTGAGTGGCCACTGATAATGGCAATGGCTGCACCGAAGAATTGCAGCATAAAGCCACGCAAGGAGATATGTCCCTGGTGGTAGATCAAACGTTCCATCACCCTTGGAATGCCAAGCACATGCAGGCCTTTGGCAAAACGGAGAAAAATGAGTCCGAGCAGCAGGCCGCCGAGAATGGGCAGCAAAAATCGCATCAAGGGGTGCAGGGCTTCATAGTTTTCCACCCCGCCACCGGGAAGTATCGCGGCCTGGCTGGATTCGACCAATAACCGGAAGAGGATGATCACGATCCCCGTAACAAAGCCACAGATCAATCCTAGGACGGATAGAATCAGCAGCGCATCGTGACGCGAGAGTTTAAGACGCAGTCGGTCTAACCAGTTAACAATCCCTGCAAAGGGCACAATCGGGATACCTGTCGTTTTTGGCGGTTTGTTCAGGTGGACTCACTGTGTCCATCCTCAACCGTCCGATGTTATGCTGACGACACCTGTAGGCCATTTTCCTCACTCCCCCGATTTCGCATCCCTGCATCGGCGGGTCTCATGCACTGTTTCCGTCGATGACGCGAGTGAAGGGACTTCAGTGTCTACTCAGATTTGGGCTGTCTTAGGATGGGCACTTTTTTATACACAGTCAATATACTGGAGCAGTAGCGGTATGTCAGCAAATCGAATGGTTCTGGACAATCAGGAAGCCTATCTTACGGGCACGGAAATCGAACTCATGGAGCGGCTGTTGCCTCTCAATGATTCCAAGATTCTGGAACTGGGCTGCGGCAGTGCCTGGATTACACGCCAACTGGCCCAGGCCCATCCCCGTAGCCAATTCATCGCCACGGAGGTCGATTCTGTTCAACATGAGAAGAATCTGAACAATTTGGCGAGCAATATCAGCTTTCGTTTGGAAGGGGCGCAATCGATCGGTGAGGCCGATCAGAGTGTGGATGTGGTGTTGATGCTGAAATCACTCCACCATGTGCCCGAGTCGGTCATGCCACAAGCGATGAACGAGGTGGCCAGGGTGCTCAAGCCTGGTGGCATCGCCTATTTTTCAGAGCCTGTATACCGGGGTGAGTTCAATGCCCTGATGAGCCTGATCCATGATGAGAAACATGTCAGAGAGCTCGCCTTCAGGACGATTCAGTTGCTGTCCGAGAGAGATGATATGCAGTTGCTTGGCCAGCATTTCCTGAACGTACCCGGACTGTATGACTGCTGGGAGAGTTTTGAGTCGCGTTTTCTTAAAGTCACCCACTCCAAGCTGGAGATAGACGAGCAACGCTATCGGCAGATCAAGACGGCATTCATGCAACACATGGGACCCCGGGGTGCAGAATTTCTAAAACCGCACCGAATCGATCTCTTGCATAAGCAGAATATTAGATAACCGGGATATACTGTAATTTGCCGATTGCAAGCAGGGCGAATCCCTGCTTTAATGAGAATCATTAACATTTAAAAAAGGTTTTTGGATTGTTTGTGGCCTCCGACAGCACCATTTCAGAGGAATTGATCTCCCTGGCCAGGCTGCCGATCGGGCGTCGCGCCAAGATCAAGCGCATCATGGGAGGCAGACATCTGGTCCACAGACTGCTCAGTTTAGGATTGAGAATGGGCTCTGAAATCGAGTTGATACAGCGTCGCGGTGCCGGGGTGGTGGTGGCTAATCAGGGCGCCAGGGTGGCGCTTGGCGCGGGGGTCGCGGAAAAGCTGTTGATGCTTCCCCTCGATTATGAACAGTCTGAAGACAGGCCCTAGGAACAACCGTGGCCTGTCATGAAGAGAGCGCTCAGCAGCCAGTACCGTCTCAGCATCCGCTGACCATCGCCCTTGCCGGCAACCCCAATTGCGGTAAGACAGCGCTTTTCAACAGCCTGACCGGGATTCGCCAACGTACCGGGAACTGGCCCGGTGTGACAGTGGACAGAAAGGAGGGACGTTTCACCATCGACAGCACCGAGGTCAGTGTGGTCGACCTTCCTGGGATCTACTCCCTGGATGCCGCATCCCTTGATGAGAAGGTGACCCGGGACTATCTACTCTCCGGAGACGCCGATCTAATCGTCAATATTGTCGATGCCTCCAATCTGGAGCGAAACCTCTATTTCTCCATTCAGATGCTCGAGATGGGGGTGCCGCTGCTGGTGGCCCTGAATATGATGGATATCGCCCGCAAGCGTGGCCTGGATATCGACATCCAGCGTCTCAGTCAGGACCTCGGGTGTCCCGTGGTGCCTATCGTCGCGGTCAGTGGAGAAGGTATCACCAAGTTGAAGGCCTCGATTCAGGAGCTGGTCGCCGGTGAAGTATGCGGTGGATTTGCTCTTGCCCAGGATGAAGTGGTGGAGCAGGCGATCATGGCGATGGAGCCTGCCCTGCGACAGCCTGAGCCGAAAAGCCACTCTCAGCGTCGTTGGCTGTTGTTGAAAATGCTGGAGGGTGACCGTTTCGCATTGGATTTCGCCGATGAGGCGTTGCTGACTCAGGTGCTCCATTGGCAGGAAGTGATCGAAGACCGTGTCGACGAGGATCCCGATATCCATATCGCCGATACCCGTTACGGCCACGCCCACGCCATTTCCCAGAATGTGACACGACAGCATGGACGGGTAGAAAAGACGATCAGTGATCGCATAGACAAAGTGGTATTGAGCCGACTCTTCGGGATACCTGTCTTTCTGGCCGTGATGTACCTGATGTTCATGTTTGCGATCAATATCGGCGGAGCGTTTATCGATCTCTTCGACGGTGTTGCGGGCGCCATCTTCGTCGACGGTTTCGGTCACCTGCTGGCATCTGTGGGTCTCCCGAACTGGTTGATCGTACTGCTGGCCGATGGTGCCGGCGGCGGTATTCAGGTGGTGGCCACCTTTATACCGATCATCACCGCCCTCTATCTCTTTCTCTCGGTGGTTGAAGACTCCGGCTATATGGCCAGGGCCGCCTTTGTCATGGACCGTTTCATGCGTTCCATCGGACTGCCGGGCAAGGCGTTCGTACCGATGATCGTCGGCTTCGGCTGCAATGTGCCGGCGGTGATGGCGACCCGTACCCTGGAGAGTGAGAGAGAGCGTAAGCTCACGATCCTGATGAACCCATTCATGTCCTGTGGCGCCAGACTGCCGGTCTACGTTCTGTTTGCCGCGGCCTTCTTTCCGGCGAATGGGCAGAACCTGGTCTTCAGCCTCTACATTATCGGCATAGTGGTGGCGATACTCACGGGAATGGTCATGAAAAAGACCCTGCTTTCCGGCGAGAGTGCGGGTTTCATGATGGAGCTGCCGCACTACCACATGCCGACACTGAGGGGTGTCATGCTACGTACATGGGACAGGGTCAAGCTCTTCATCAAAGAGGCGGGGAAGGTAATCGTGTTGATGGTGTTAGTGATCAACACCCTCAACTCGATTGGCACCGATGGCAGTTTCGGTAACGAGGATACCGAGCACTCCGTGCTCAGCAGCATCAGTAAAGCGGTCACGCCCCTGTTGGCGCCGATGGGCATACATGAGGAAAACTGGCCTGCCACAGTGGGCGTCTTCACCGGTATTCTGGCCAAGGAAACGGTGGTCGGCACCCTTGATGCCCTCTATACTCATCTGGCCAACGAGGAGGCGGGCGTGGCGCAAGAGGATCAGCCTTTCGATTTCTGGCAGACAATCTCCGCTGCCATGGTGACGGTGCCGGAAAATCTCCTTGGGGTGAAGGATCTGCTTACCGATCCCCTCGCCATGGATGTAGGCGATATCAGCAGTGAGAAGGCGGCTGCCGAGGCGCAAGAGGTCAACATCGGAGTGTTTGGCGCCATGGCCGCCCGTTTTGACGGCCAGGCCGGGGCCTTTGCCTACCTGCTGTTTATTTTGCTCTACTCGCCCTGTGTAGCCACCATTGGCGCTATTCGCCGGGAGGCGGGGCCACGCTGGGCCTCGTTTGTAGTGGCCTGGTCGACCGGAATCGCCTTTATCAGCGCAAGCCTCTTCTATCAGCTGGCGACCTATGCCCAACATCCGCAAAGTGCACTGGTCTGGATTATAGGCCTGCTGGTGTTGCTGGCGGCGATTATCGGCGGTTTGAGGTACTGGTCACAGCGTACGCAGCAGCTCATCTCCGAGGCGGGGGTATGATCCTGCGATGATGCTCAGTACGATTAGGGACTACCTTTCAAGACGCGGGCAGGCAACCCTGGCTGAGATAGCGCTGTATGTGGACGCAGAACCCGATGCGGTCAGGGGGATGCTGGAGCAGTGGATACACAAAGGCAGAGTCGAGCAACGTAAAGTCGATGTCGCATGTGGTACCAGTTGTAATCGTTGTGATCCTGCTGCAATGGAACTCTATGTTTGGTTAAGCAAAAAGAAACAATCATAAGGAAGCTCCATACAAGTTATGGATGGCCAACTTGCGACTAGGGCCTAATAACCTCCGCCTGGTCGTTATCAAGCTTGGCAATAGAGCGGTTATTACCTGCGATTGTCCTGGATGCGAAAGTATTTTGCCCACAATCTGATTCGCTATGGCTCGTTCAGAGCTTCCTTAATTTTCCGATTAAATACGTTCTTCGCGATCTGGCGTCAGTCTGTCTGGATATTCAATGTTGTAGGACGCATCAAAGGTCATAACCAAGTGGTGTAAAGATTATTCATGTTTTGAATGAATTTGCCGCTATTCAGTTAAGGGGACCTTGATTTATACCATCCCTGGAATTGTAGGAATTCAGAAACAGCAATGTGATTTCCAGTTTCCTTAATTTTCAATCGTTTGCAACGATTGAAAAATGACGGCATGTCCTTAGTGTGCGCTGCTGGATCCTCTTGAAATAATCTGAGGTCTCTCAGGGCATTTGTTCTTTATATATATTTTGCTGACATGGAAGGAGGCGGGGAGATTCTAATGAATGTTTGGTTAGCTACGTTAATTCAATCAATTTTACGAGCATTCGGTCTCAAATCTCTGGACAGGCAGTACTTTGTATCTTATTTGTTGATTTTCGTCTTCGCGGCTATGACCGTCGTTACTCTCTTCACCAGTCTTGGCTCTGATGCGACATCAATCAATGTAGCCGGCAGGCAACGTATGTTAAGTCAGAGGGTGGCGAAAGAGGCATTACTTGCTGCGCAGTCCATCGAGTCTCGCGAAACGGTGAGTAATACCATTGCGCTTTTCGAAAGTTCACACCAGAATCTGCTTAATGGCAATGAAAAGATAGGTATTCAGGCAGTTAGCGATCCTGCAATCCAAAACCAACTGAAAAAAGTCGAAGGGCTATGGAGTGCCTATAGGAAATCGATTGACACCTATCTTGAAAGTCCCTCTACTGAGGGGCTGAATGCCATACATACACAATCACCAGCAGTCCTGAAAGAGATGCACAAAGGGGTCAACATGATAGCCTCTGCAGCCAATGAGGCGGTGAGGGCACAGAAGATATTTACCCTCGTTATGGCAGTCGGAATAGTCCTTTTAGTCTGGTTTGGACGCATGTTCGGTACAGTAATTCTGATGAAGAATATCGAGCTATTGAAAGAGCGATTGATCGCGGTATCAAAAGGAGACTTCTCTCGTCCGTTGAAAGTCACCTACACCGATAATGAGATAGGTGAAACGTTTACCGCCTACAATACAATGCTTGATCAGGTTGGAGAGATTGTTAGTAGTGTTGAACATACTTCCAAGCATGTTCAGTTCGGCACAGAGAAGGTGGCTCAGACGCTGCAAAATACCAATGACGGTGTTCGACAGCAACATAGTGACTTAGAGCAGGCTTCCACAGCGATGAGCCAAATGGCATCCACCGTACAGGAAGTGGCCAGGAATGCCACCCATGCGGCTGATGCCGCCCGGCATGCGGATAAAGAGGCTGGCTCCGGACGTATGATTGTCACCGAAACAATTACCAGTATTGAAAACATGGCTAATCAACTGGAAGAAACATCTGATGTCATGAAAAAACTTGAAAAGGACAGTCAGGAAGTAGGTCAGGTGCTTGAAGTGATCACCGGTATTGCTGAACAGACAAACTTGCTTGCGCTGAATGCCGCCATTGAAGCTGCCCGTGCGGGGGAGCAGGGTCGTGGTTTTGCTGTTGTTGCCGATGAGGTGAGAACCTTGGCTAAGCGAACTCAGCAGTCTACCGAAGAAATACGCCAAATCATTGAACGACTCCAGGGGGGTACCAGTGAAGCTGTTAATGCCATGATCTCGAGTAGGGAAATTGCGCACAACAGTGTTGAACAAAGTAGCGAGGCTGGCCAGGCATTAGATAAGATTGTGGAATCGGTATCCAGCATCAATGACATGAATGTTCAGATAGCAACTGCCGCACAGCAGCAAAGTAGTGTGGCTGAAGAGATCAACCGAAGCATTTCCAACATCGCCACGGTTGCCGACTCGACGACACAGGCGGCAAGTGAGGCGGTTAATTGCACATCATCTATTCAGCAATCAATGTGTCAACTGAATGAGCTGATAAAGAGGTTCAAGGTTGGCGGATAATACGACTAGGGCCAATTGGATTAGTGTTAGCAGGCTCGTAGCCGGATCACCCCGCAGATTGAGCTGGGCACTATTTTTTTAGTTTGATTACGAGGCTATTGATGCTGTTCTCTTTGGCGAGGCGCCGAACAGCACTCAATTGGGACTGGGAATGATAGGGACCGCTACGCACACGGTGATAGGTGTCACGATTGTTGATGCTCACCTTCTGGATCTCCGCCTCGATACCGATCAGTGCGAGCTTTGCCTTGAGACGGTCCGCATCCTGATGTTTTCTGAATGAGCCCATCTGCAGAACAAAGCTATGTTGCTGTCGATCCGGAGTGGTGGATCTGTCCCCGGAGGGTTTGGCCGGGGTGTCGTCATCTGGTGTAACGATCTCCTCATCGGGTATGACAACCTCCATCTCAGGCAGGATGGTGTAGAACTCGAATGTGGGCTTGGGGGCGTTGCGGTGCTCCTGCTTGGCGGCCTCGGGGCGTGGCGAGAGAACCCCGGGAACGCTGTTCGTGGACAGGCCGGGTCCCAGTTTCAGCCAGGCCAGGCCCATCAGAAAGGCACCGATGACGATGCCGCCGAACATGTGGAACAGGCAGCTGCCGCTATTCTGGCGCTTCTTCTTTTTACGGGCGCGATGCTTATAGTCAGCCATGGCGTCACATCTTCTCTGGCGCTGAGACGCCAAGCAGATTCAAGCCGTTTCGAACGACCTGCCGTGTAGCCAGGATGAGCTGCAGCCTGGCATCTCGCAGTGCGGTGTCCGAGATGAGGAATTTATGGGCGTTGTAATAGGTATGGAAGTCGTTAGCCAGTTCACGCAGGTAGTGGGTCAGCTGGTGGGGCTCTTCATGAAGCGCGGCAGCCTCGACGGTTTCCGGAAATTTGGCCAGACTGGTTATCAGGGCTTGCTCGTGGGGTTCGTTCAACAGGGCGTAATCGATCGCTGTCGGATCGCTCTCGAAAGGGATCGACTGCTCGGCGGCCTGTTGGAACACGCTACAGATCCGGGCATGGGCGTACTGCACATAGTAGACCGGGTTATCGTTCGATTGGGACTTCGCCAGATCGAGATCGAAATCCATGTGCTGTTCGCATTTGCGCATGACGTAAAAGAAACGGGCGGCATCCGCGCCAACCTCCTTGCGCAGCTCGCGCAAAGTGACGAACTGGCCGGAACGGGTGGACATCTGCACCTTCTCACCGCTGCGGTAGAGAATCGCAAACTGCACCAGCAGGACATCCAGTTTGGAAGGATCGTCGCCCAACGCCTGCAGGGCCGCCTTCACCCGCGGTACATAACCGTGGTGGTCAGCGCCCCAGACATCGATGACCCGGTCGAAACCGCGTTCCAGTTTATCCATGTGGTAGGCGATGTCGGATGCAAAATAGGTGGTCTGTCCATTGTCGCGTATCACCACCCGGTCTTTTTCGTCTCCGTAGTCTGTTGAGCGAAACCAGACAGCACCGTCCTCGTCAAAGAGGTGCCCGGCACTGCGCAGCCGTTCTATGGCCCGGGTTACCGCGCCGCTCTCCGTCAGGCTGTGCTCGGAATACCACTCATCATAGTTGACGCCAAACAGACCCAGATCATCGCGAATGTCGTCGAGAATGGTGTTGAGGCCCAGTTCGAAGACAAAACGGTAGCGGTTATCTCCCAACAGCTGCTTGGCGCGATCGATAAGTCCATCGATGTGGGCCTCCTTGTCTCCGCCAGCGGGTTCGTCCGCGGCTACGCCCTGGAAAACCGAGTCCGCATCGTGTTTGTAGGTCTCCCCGTGGTCGCGGTGCAGCGTGGCGGCGATGTCCCATACATAGTCCCCCCGGTAGCCGTTGGCGGGGAAGGTCAGGTTTTCGTCACAGAGTTCGAGATAGCGCAGCCAGACCGAGGTGGCCAGGATATCCATCTGTCGACCGGCGTCATTCACATAGTACTCTCGATGCACATCGAAACCGACAGCCTCCAGCAGATCGGCCACCACCGATCCGTAGGCAGCACCTCGGCCATGGCCTACATGGAGCGGGCCGGTGGGGTTGGCAGAGACGAATTCGACCTGAATGCGCTTGCCTTCGCCCAGGTCGCTGCGGCCGTAGCCGTGACCTTGGTTGATGATGGCGGGTATCAGACTGTGATAGGCGGTAGCGGTCAGCGTAAAGTTGATAAATCCCGGGCCGGCGATATCGCAACGTTCGATCAGGTCGGATGGAGGCAGGGCATCGAGCAGTCTCTGGGCAAGATCCCGGGGATTGGTGTGGGCGGGTTTGGCCAACACCATTGCAATGTTGGTGGAGAAATCCCCGTGTCGGCTATCTTTGGTGCGCTCGATCTTGGGGAGAGCGACTGCCTCTTGGGGTATCGCACCGTCCGAGATCAGTTGCTGTAGCGCTACCGTAACCAGTTGCTCTATCTTCTTCTTCATCGCGTATGTGGAATTGCCAGTTTCAAGGGCGGCAAGGATACCAGGAATCGTGCTGCTCGGGGGAGGGGGGTATCTAAATTTTGGTCAGAAATGGTTCATTTCCCGGTCATTTGCTTGTCATTGCAACTCCCTACACTTCATATAGTGATGAATTCAGGGAAAAAATCATGTCTGTAGAAAGACGTTACAATAAGCGTTATCCCATGAAGGGAGAGGTCTATATCCGCTATCGCAGGCAGCAGGTCTTTCCCGCCAGTGCGGCAAACTGCTCTAAACAGGGGATCTATCTGCGCACCCGCAGTCTGACCATGCTGACAGGGGCGATGGTCGAGTTGGATTTTTTCCATTCCGGCAGGCATTGGACAATCACGGGTATCGTCACCCACACCCAGTTGGACGGGGTTGGCATCATGTTCTGGCGGCCGCAACCGGAACTATATAATGCGGTGATCGCCGCCGCATCCCGTATTCAGCCTGTCGGCCATCGGCACGGCATGGCTAGCGAGGCCGTCATCTAGGGCCTGTCAACCGTCCTGGGACTCTCAATCCTGTCCAGCAGGACCGAATGGGGGGTGCAGTCGCTAGCGGCCAAATCCATTTACTTTGGCTGACAGATTCACCGCTTGTTTTAACCCCGACCGCCGATACTTGTGACGAACCTCCCTGTGGATTCGATGATTGTCATCTTTGTGTAACATATCTCCTGTTTAATGGCTGACTTCATAGTCAATATGGGTGCAGCGATGACAGTCCCGAAAATACTGGCTGTAGATGATGAACCGGCAGTTGGCGAGATGCTGCGGTTTATTTTGGAGCAGGACGGGTTTCAGGCAGATTTTGTCGAGGATGCGACCCAGGCCATCAATCAGATACGCAAATCCAAGCCTGATCTGATTCTGCTCGACTGGATGTTGCCGGGTATGAGCGGCCTGGAGCTGGCGGGCAGGTTGAAGAAAGATCGGGAGACGGCATCGATTCCGATCATTATGCTGACGGCCAAAGGTGAGGAGGATGACAAGGTTCGCGGCCTCGATATCGGTGCGGAGGACTATGTCACCAAACCCTTCTCCGCCAGGGAGCTGCTGGCCAGAATCCGCTCGATCCTCAGGCGTGTGTCACCCCTGCTTGCCGGGGATCTGCTCGAGTGTGACGGTCTTGCCCTCGATCCAGTGAGTCATCGGGTAACCTCCGACGGGGAAGGTATCGAGCTGGGGCCCACCGAGTTTCGGCTGTTGCACTTTTTCATGTCTCATCGCGAAAGGGTCTTTACCCGGGGCCAGCTGCTGGATCAGGTGTGGGGCACCAACGTCTATATTGAAGAGCGCACTGTGGATGTCCACATCCGGCGTCTGCGTAAGGCACTGGAACCCACCGGCAAGGATAAGTTGCTGCAGACCGTACGTGGTGCGGGCTATCGATTCTCGGGCAAGTGCTGATCCCGGAAACAGGCTATTGTCCCGCTCACACCGCTGCAAGCAGAGTAAAGGGTAAACCGAACAAGACGATAAGAGGGGCTTTTTTCTCCTGCATCGGCTTGTCACAAAACAGTCATATCTCTCTCATTATCTATTCATCTTTACGGCCTATCCTCTAGCGCCTGATTACAACATTCGCTCAGTTATCTGGTTACTGAGTTCTCTTAAGTAAGGAGAGATTGAAACATGAACAAGCTGATTTCAGCGGCGGTTGCGCTTTCATTGACCGGTTTCGTCGGCATGGCCTCCGCACGTGACTACATCAGTGTGGTCGGTTCCTCAACCGTCTACCCTTTCGCCACCGTGGTTGCCGAGCAGTTCGGCAAGACTAGCAAGTTCAAGACCCCCAAGATCGAGTCAACAGGCTCCGGTGGCGGGTTGAAGCTTTTCTGTGCCGGTGTGGGTGTCGAGCATCCCGATATCACCAACGCCTCACGCCGGATCAAGAAGTCCGAGGTCGATCGTTGTGCGGGCAATGGTATCAACGACATTATCGAGGTGAAGGTCGGTTACGACGGGATCGCCCTGGCCAACTCCAAGTCGGCCCCCCGATTCTCCGTCTCACGCAAGGACATCTTCCTGGCGCTGGCCAAAGAGGTTCCTGATCCGAAGGATCCCTCCAGCGGTAAATTGGTAGCCAATCCCTACCAGACCTGGAAAGAGGTCAACAGTGAGCTGCCTGACATGGCAATCGAAGTCTTAGGTCCTCCCCCCACTTCAGGTACCCGCGACGCCTTCGCCGAGTTGGCGCTGGAGGGCGGCTGTAAGAAGATCGACTGGATCAAGGCGATGAAGAAGAAGGACAAGAGGATGTACAAGTCGATCTGCCACACTGTGCGTGAAGACGGCAAATACATCGAAGCCGGCGAGAACGACAACCTGATCGTGCAGAAGCTCGAGGCCAACAAAGGCGCCCTGGGCGTGTTCGGTTACAGCTTCCTGGATCAGAACTCCGACAAGGTTCAGGGTTCCCTGATCGATGACGTTGAGCCGACCTTCGAACTGATCGCGGATGGCAGCTATCCGGTTTCGCGTCCGCTCTACTTCTACGTGAAGAAAGCGCACATGGGCAGGATCCCGGGGATCGAGAGCTATCTGGCTGAGTTCACCAGCGAGAAGGCCTGGGGCGATGACGGTTATCTGGCCGATAAGGGCCTGATCCCGATGCCCACCGAAGAGCGCAAGGCGTTCAAGAGCGATGTTGAGTCCAAGACCTCTCTGAAACTCTAACACCTTCAATATGAGCTGAAGGAGCGGCTGTCTCTTGCATAAGGGGCAGCCGCTTTTTTTCCGGATTTCATGACATGCAATCGTCCACGCTGATCATTGTCTTATTGGGCCTCATGGCATTGGCCTACTACATGGGGCGTAAGCGCTCCCTTAACCTGGTGAGCGGTCGGGTCAGGGATCTCCATTCGCTCCCATCCTATTACGGTATTCACACTGCGCTTTGGTGTGGCTTTCCAGCGCTGCTGTTGTTCGTACTCTGGATCTCCTTTGAGGGCTCTGTAGTGACGGCGATGGTGGTGGACAGCCTGCCGGCGGAGATTCAAGATCTGCCTCCTGAGCGGCTCAATCTGGTTATGAACGATATCCGCAACCTCGCCCAGGGGGATATCGTCTCGCAGTCGGTAGATGAGACGATGCAACGAGCCGCCGACCACTACGCCTCGTTGCTGCGTATCAGCGACATGGCCCTGTTCGTTGTCGCCCTATCGGTAGCGATAATCGGCGGCCTGTTGGCGCAAAGCTCCATCAACCGCCATCAGCGCGCCCGAAACCGGGTGGAAAAGGCGATCAATTTCTTTCTGGTCTCCAGCTCCTCGCTGGCGATCTTCACCACTATCGGTATCGTATTGTCGGTGCTCTTCGAATCGATCCGCTTCTTTCAGCAGATACCGATTACCGAGTTCCTGTTCGGCCTGGAGTGGTCGCCCCAGACAGCGATTAGAGCGGACCAGGTCGGCTCCTCCGGGGTCTTCGGTGCGATCCCGCTGTTCGCCGGCACCTTTCTGATTACCCTGATTGCGATGTTCGTGGCCGTGCCCATCGGCCTGATGTCGGCGATCTACATGGCGGAATACGCGGGTAAGCATTTCCGCGCCCTCGCCAAGCCGGTTCTGGAGATATTGGCCGGCATCCCCACGGTCGTATATGGCTTCTTTGCCGCTTTAACAGTGGCCCCGTTTTTCCGTGACATGGGAGCCTCACTGGGATTGAGCGTCTCCTCCGAGTCGGCCCTTGCCGCGGGCGTGGTGATGGGGATCATGATTATCCCCTTTGTCTCGTCCCTGTCGGACGATGTCATCAATGCGGTGCCCCAGGCGATGCGCGACGGTTCCTACGGGCTGGGGGCCACACGCTCCGAAACCATCCGCCAGGTAATTATCCCGGCGGCCCTGCCGGGCATCGTCGGTGGCGTGCTGCTGGCCGTGTCGCGGGCCATCGGCGAGACCATGATCGTGGTGATGGCCGCCGGCCTCTCCGCCAACCTGACCGCCAACCCGTTGGAGGCGGTGACCACGGTTACCGTGCAGATCGTCACCCTGCTGGTGGGCGATCAGGAGTTCGACAGTGCCAAGACGCTGGCGGCGTTTGCCCTGGCCTTGGTGCTGTTTGTCATCACCCTGGCCCTCAACATGATCGCGTTGCACATCGTGCGCAAATACCGTGAACAGTATGAATAATCTGCAGCAACAACACGACAGGACGATGGTACGGGTGCAACAGGGGCTGGAGCGTCGCTATCGTCAGGAAAAACGATTTCAACGAGTCGGTCTGGGGGCGATCGTCCTCGGCCTGGTGTTTGTCTCGTTCCTGTTTATCAGCATCATCGCGAATGGCTACACCGCGTTCCAGCAAACCTATGTGAAGCTGGATATCAACTTCGATCCCGAGCTGATAGCGCCGCTGGGTGAGACGGACCCGGAAGCGCTCTCTGGGGCCAATTATGGCGGACTGGTCAAAAAGAGACTGCGGGAGATGTTTCCCGAGGTCACCAATCGCCGTGAAAAGAAGGTTCTCTACAATCTGGTGAGCAGCGGTGCCAGCTTTCAGTTGCGGGACATGGTGATGCAGGATCCCGCCTTGATCGGTACGCAACAGAGTGTCTGGCTGGTGGCGGACGACGATGTGGATATGCTGATCAAGGGACACATTGACCTCAATGTGCCCGAGAGCGACCGGCGCATCAAGAACAACCAGATGGTGTGGATTCAGTCGCTGCAGGCGGATGATCGTATCGAGAAGCGGTTCAACAAAATGTTCTTCACCGCGGGCGATTCCCGCGAGCCTGAATTGTCGGGTATCAAAGGCGCCGCCTATGGCTCCTTCTTTACCCTGATGATCTGTTTGCTGATCTCTTTCCCGGTGGGCGTTGCCGCGGCGGTCTATCTCGAGGAGTTTGCCCCCAAGAACCGCTGGACCGACATCATCGAGGTCAACATCAACAACCTGGCGGCAGTGCCATCCATCGTCTTCGGCCTGTTGGGCTTGGCGGTGTTCATCAATTTTTTCGGTCTGCCCCGGTCGGTGCCGCTGGTGGGTGGACTGGTGTTGGCCCTGATGACTCTGCCGACAATCATCATCGCCAGTCGCGCCGCATTGAAGTCGGTGCCGCCGTCGATCCGCGAGGCGGCGCTTGGGGTTGGGGCGTCGCCGATGCAGACCATCACCCATCATGTGCTGCCGCTGGCGATGCCGGGTATGCTTACCGGCACCATCATAGGCATGGCTCAGGCGCTGGGCGAGACCGCGCCCCTGCTGATGATCGGAATGGTGGCCTTCATTGTCGACATCCCCGGCGGGCCCTTCGATCCGTCGGCGGTGCTGCCGGTGCAGATCTACCTCTGGGCCGACAGTCCGGAACGGGCCTTCGTCGAGCGCACATCCGCGGCCATCATGGTATTGTTGGGCTTCCTTATCAGCATGAATCTGTTGGCCGTCTGGCTGAGAAAGAAATTTGAGCGGCGTTGGTAAGCCAATGCAAGCGAGGTAAGTATGGAAGAGTTAGTCAATGAGAGTGGCGTGGTCACCAAGCCCATTGATCCAGATGCCGTATCCGGGGTCGATATGCAGGCTGCATTCGAACAACATGGCAACGGAACAGTCGGGGAGATCTATGTCGATGATCCCCGTATGACCTGTAGAAACGTCAATGTCCACTATGGCGCAAAGCAGGCCATATTCGATGTCAGTCTCGATATCGGCAAAAACCAGGTGATTGCGATGATCGGGCCTTCCGGTTGCGGCAAGTCCACTTTTCTGCGCTGCCTCAACCGTATGAACGATACCATCGACGTGTGTCGTGTCACCGGCCAGATCAAGATGGATGATCAGGATATCTACGACGGCGGTCTGGATGTGGTGCCGCTACGCGCCAGCGTCGGCATGGTGTTTCAGAAACCCAATCCGTTTCCGAAATCGATCTACGACAATATCGCCTACGGTCCGCGCATCCACGGTTTGTGCGACGATGCCAAACACCTGGAAGAGATTGTCGAGAGCTCTCTCACCCGGGCCGGACTTTGGGACGAGGTCAAGGATCGTCTCGATCAACCGGGAACCGGCCTCTCGGGCGGACAGCAGCAACGTCTCTGCATCGCCCGCGCGATCGCGGTCAGTCCGGAAGTGATACTGATGGATGAACCCTGTTCCGCCCTCGATCCCATCGCTACCGCAAAGATCGAGGAGCTGATCGATGAGCTGCGGGAAAACTACACCATCGCCATCGTCACCCACTCCATGCAGCAGGCGGCAAGGGTGAGTCAGCGCACCGCCTATTTCCATCTCGGCAAGCTGATCGAAGTGGGCGAAACGGATCAGATCTTTACCAATCCCCGTCATAAATTGACCGAAGACTATATCACCGGTCGCTTTGGCTGAGGGTGGAGCATATGAATGAAATGACCAGCGGACACACTGTAAAGGCATTCAACGAGGAGTTGGAGAGTATCAACCAACTCGTGATTGAGTTGGGGGAACTGAGTTTGGACCAGTTGCGCCGGGCCGTACAGACACTCAAGGATGAGGACACCAAGGAGGCGGGCCTGGTCATCGACCGGGACCGGGAGCTGAATGAGATCGATATCAAGGCCGATGAGGAGATCATCCGTCTGATAGCCAAACGCCAGCCGATGGCGAAGGATCTGCGCGATATTCTGACGGTACAGAAGATAGTCACTGAACTTGAACGGGTGGGTGATGAGGCGCGCAAGATCGCCAATCTGACCATCCATTTTTATGACAACGGCAAGCCTCCTCCAAGCAATGAGATCCTGCGCGATATCTATGATATGGCCAGCTTTGTTGACGAGATGCTGAGCATTAGTCTGCAGGCATTTATCGAGGTGGATAGCAATCTCTCGCTGGATGTCATCGAACAGGAGAACAGGTTGTTCGAAGAATTCAGGGGAGCGCTGCGCCGGCTGTCGACCTTCATCATGGAAGACTCACGCAGTGTGGGTCATGTAGTGGATATCGTTCTGGCATTGCGTGCTTTGGAACGTATCGGCGGCCATGCCAAGAATATCGGCGGTCACGTGATCTTCCTGATTACCGGCAAAGATGTTCGACATGAGGATCTGAACGCAATTTATAGTGAGATGGCGAATATCACTTAACCCGGAGTGTTCGGTACGCAACTGCTCGCGTTTGATCTTTGCCTATGGAAACGCTGATGTATTCAGAAGTTCCTGCGGCACAGGTACATGCCGCCCTATTCGATCTCAGTATCTCTACACTCGCTGGAAGCGATAACATCCGTAGACGTGCCGGTATCCGGTATCTGTATGTTCAAATCTTCGAATTCTGTTTGATCGGTACCGGAGAGACCCGCCAGATCCGTTCGCAATACTCTTTGATGGCCCGGTCTGACGAGAACCAACCGCATCGGGCGGTATTCAAAATCGATGCACGAGCCCATCCGGATGGATCCTTCCAGGTCTCGTCAACCGTTTGCTGGCACGCCCGGTAGGCTGCAAAATCCTCGAGCACAAAGAAAGGGTCATGGTTTAACAGTATGTCGATCAGCGGGCGGAATCTTCCGCTATCGCCGGCGCAAAAACGGCCTTCGGCAATGGCATCGATGGCGGCTCGCAGCTGCGGATCCTTAAGATAACGCTCCCGTGGCAGGTAGCCGTTAGCACGACGGGTTGCAACTTCGGATTCGGTGAGGCCGAAAAGAAAGAAGTTGTCGCTGCCCACTCGTTGCCGAATCTCTATGTTGGCCCCATCCAGGGTCCCGATGGTCAAGGCGCCGTTTAGCGCGAACTTCATGTTCCCTGTCCCGGAGGCCTCCATGCCAGCCGTTGAGATCTGTTCCGAAAGGTCGGCGGCTGGGTAGATCCCCTCGGCAGTGCTGACGTTGAAATTGGGTAGAAAGGCAATCCGCATCCGCTCGCGGACAGCCGGGTCGGCGTTCACCGTTTTGGCGACTGCATGGATCAGCTCGATGATGAGTTTGGCGAAGTGATAGCCCGGGGCGGCCTTGCCGGCGAACAGCCAGGTGCGTGCCGGTACGTTCGGAGTCAGATCTCGCTTCAGATCCAAATAGCGGCTGATGACGTGCAGGATATTCAGATGCTGGCGCTTGTACTCATGGATGCGCTTGATCTGGCAGTCAAAAAGGCTTGCGGGCTCCACTTCGATGCCCGAGGCCTTGAAGATGGTCTGTGCGAGATTTTTTTTATTGTTTAATTTGACATCACGCCAGGCTGCTTGAAAGTCGTTGTTGTCTGCCCACTCCTCGAGTTCCTGCAGGCGCTCCAAGTCCTTGGTCCATGCGTCACCGATGGTATCGTTTATCAGCGTGGTCAATGCTGGATTTGCCAGAATCAAAAACCGCCGCGGGGTCACGCCATTGGTGATATTGGTGAAGCGATCCGGGTCCATGTCGTGGAAATCCTTAAGAACGCGATCTCGCAGCAGGCGGCTATGCAGTTTAGCCACACCATTGATGCGTTGACTGGCGACCGAAGCCAGATGGGCCATGCGTATATTGCGACCGAATCTTTCATCGATAAGGGAGAGCCTGGCGAGCAGGGCATCGTCTTCGGGAGAATCGGATCTGACCTTTTCCAGGAGACGGCGGTTGATTTCATAAATGATTTCGAGATGCCGGGGCAGGATCTCGCCTAAGAGTTCCACCGGCCAGCTTTCGAGTGCCTCGGGGAGCAGGGTGTGGTTGGAATAGGAGACAGTTTTTCGCACCAGTCGCCACGCCTCGTCCCAGTCCATTTCATGAACATCGATCAGCAGGCGCATCAGCTCCACCACCGCGATTGCCGGATGCGTGTCGTTCAGCTGGATGGCGAATTTCTCCGGCAGCAGATCCAGTGAGGCATTCTGCTGCAGCAGTAGACGGAGGATATCCTGGATAGTGCAGCAACAGAAAAAATACTCCTGCTCCAGGCGCAGGCGTTTGCCCTGCATCGGTTCATCGTTGGGATAGAGCACCTTGCTGATCGTTTCAGAGGCGAGCTTCTCCTCAACTGCGCGCTCGTAATCGCCCACATTGAATGCACCGAGGTTGAAAGATTCGCAGGCCTGAGCGTTCCAGAGCCGTAGCAGGTTGACTGTCGGTACCCGGTACCCGGGTATCGGTGTGTCATAGGCTACACCCCTGACCAGGCGATGTGGCTGCCAGCGTACCCGATAGCGGCCGGCCCCATCCGTGTAGTGCTCTGTTGCGCCCCCAAAACCAACCTCGAAGTTGATCTCGGGTCGCGGGACCTCCCAGGGATTGCCGCCGCGCAGCCATTTATCGGCAAGTTCAACCTGGCGATCTTCGCTGATTGCCTGTTCGAAGATGCCGAATTCGTAGCGGATGCCGTAGCCGATGGTGGGGATCTGCAGAGTGGCGAGGGAATCGAGGTAGCACGCCGCCAACCTGCCCAGGCCGCCATTGCCGAGGCCGGGTTCCGGTTCCTGCGCGGCTATGTCATCGAAATTCAGGCCAAGTCCTGTCAGGGCTTGGCGTATCTGTGGCTCGATGCCCAGGGATAACATCGCATTACGCAGGTGCGGGCCGGGAAGGTACTCTGCTGAGAGGTAGCAGACGCTACGGCTTGCCTGGCGGTAGTAGGTACTCGCGGTATCGATCCAGTTGCTCAACAGGCGGTCACGTACGGTCCACGCCAGTGCCAGGTAGAAGTCGTTTTGTGACGCCACCTCCGGAAAGCGGGCCTGGACAAAGTAGAGATTATCCAGAAACGAGTGCCTGATGGAATCCGCATCCATGGCGGTACGGTAATCGGAGGGCTGTTTTCTCTTCATAAGGAGTTATTGATTAATTATTTCTTTAATCAAAGCTTAGATACAAATCAGGTAAACGCCCAATTGTATGTGCCGACTCTCGATGGAGCATGGTTGCAGCAGAGATAACGGTGTCTGGACGACGGTCACAGATTGGCTACGCCCGAATGGGATATGCTATCTAACTCAATCTATAGCCTCGGCAAACTACACATGATAGATGTGGGAAACCGGGGGAAATCTGGACAGCCATCGCGCTTTACCGGAAACTTTCCTGATTCAACATTGCAATAAGATCTCTGGCAGCGAACGGATTTGTGTGGATATGCCCTCAGAGGATATATACTCTTTACGTTGGATATGGTTTCCCGAAATATTCGAAAATTTCTCTGATCCGTACTGCCTTTGGTAGTTTCGTAATGTCCGAATAGGTTATCGATAAGGTTTCTATATGGGTCAAATAGATATACAACGCCGACCTCTGCTTCTCGTCTATCCAATTGCCTTCTGGTTGGCGCTAATGGTTACTGGTTGTTCGGTCTCTTATTCGACTGATGTTGATTCCGAGCAAAAGATTTCTGAAGAGAGCGGAAATTTTAACGGCGATCTGGATGTGGGTGATCAGTTTGGTCTTGCCTTGGCCAATATAGGTGACCTGGAGGTTGATGGCGTTACCGATCTTGCAGCGGGTGCGCCATTCGACGACGACAATGGGGAGAATCGTGGCGCCGTATGGATTCTGTTCATGGATAGTGACGGACAGGTCGATGCCCATCAGAAGATCTCCGATGAGTCGGGTGAATTTAGCGGCGACCTGGATGACGAGGATCGGTTCGGCCGCGCCATCGCCCCCCTTGGCGATCTGAACAGCGATGGATTTTTGGATATTGCCGTGGGGGCGCCGCTGGATGACGATGCCGGAACCGACAGGGGTGCAGTCTGGATCCTGTTTCTCAATGGCGATGGCACGGTCCAGTCTGAACAGAAGATATCGGACGATGAAGGAGGATTTGAGGGGGATCTGGACGACAATGATCAGTTTGCCCACGCCCTGGCCAGCATCGGCGATCTGAACAACGATGGGGTGACCGACCTGGCTGTTGGCGTACCTAACGATGATGATGGCGGAATCGACCGGGGCGCAGTGTGGATACTCTTTATGAATAGCGATGGCACGGTTCTCTCGTCACAAAAGATATCCTCGGACGAGGGTGACCTCGACCGTGATCTGGATGATGAAGACCATTTCGGCGCTGCCGTGACCGGCATTGGGGATCTTAACGGCGATGGTGTGACCGATCTTGCCGTTGGCGTACGTGGCGATGATGATGGAGGCGCTGACCGGGGTGCAGTATGGATTCTGTTTCTGAATGCGGACGGCACGGTTGATTCCAAAAAACGCATATCGCAAAACCGCGCATCATTCGACGGGCAACTCAGCGACAACGACCAGTTTGGCGGTGCGCTTGCCAATCTCGGGGATATCAACAGTGACGGGACGGATGATCTGGCGGTAGGCGCGAAACGGAGTGATGATGGCGGCGCCGACCGGGGTGCTGTCTGGGTCTTGTTTTTGGAAGTCGATGGCGAGGTTATCTCTTCCTCGAAGATTTCCGATACTGAAGGCAGTTTCGATGGAGGTCTCGATAGCGGCGACCAATTCGGTGCCGCTGTTGCTCAATTGGGGGACCTGGATGGCGATGATATTAACGACCTGGCAGTTGGCGCCAGTCTCGATGATGATGGCGGTACGGACAAAGGTGCGGTCTGGATGCTCTTCATGGATGAGGTAGATACCGACCATGACAGGCAAGAGGGTGGAATCTTCAATATGTCCCAGGATGATCTGGCCAACTTTTTTCAGACTCCCAGAGGATAGATTAGGCTCACAGCATCTCCTGTGGATCCACGTCGATCGACCAACGCACCCTGCGCGACTCGGATAACTGGCTGATCTCTGCAACCCAGTTTGCCAACCATTGGTGTAACGGTTGGCGATGTGCGGATTGAATCAGCAGATGGGCCCGGGTCTTACCGGCCTTGCGCGCCATGGGTGCGGGTACAGGACCCCAGAATTCAAGGGACCCGCTGCCGTTCAGTGCCCTGCCGACCTTGATCGCCTGACTGAGGAAGCTCTCCGGGTCTGCAGCCTTGGTCGATTCGGCACGCAGCAAGACCTGGTGGGAGTAAGGCGGGAAGGCTGCTGAGCGACGCTCGTCGAGTGCCTCGTCGGCAAAGGCCTCATATCCGCGCTTGGTCAATAACTGCATCAGGGGATGGTCCGGATGACGTGTCTGGATCAATACCCTGCCGGGGCGTTCTGCCCTGCCGGCCCTGCCCGCCACCTGTAATACCAGTTGTGCCATGCGTTCAGAGGCGCGGAAGTCAGCGCCGAACAGCCCATGATCCACATCCAGTATGGCCACCAGCGTGACACCGGGGAAATGGTGGCCCTTGGCCAGCATTTGGGTACCCAGCAGGAGTGGAAATTCACCGGCTTTGACACGGGACAGGATAGTTTCCAATGCCCCCTTGCGGCTGGTGGAGTCGCGGTCGATCCGCGCCAGGGGTGTGCCGGGGAAGTGACGCTGCAGGGTCTCTTCAACGCGTTCGGTTCCCTGGCCCAGCGGACGCAGGTCGGGACTGCCGCATTCAGGGCAGTGGTCAGGTTCGCGGCGCTGATGGCCGCAATGGTGGCACCATAACAACCGCAGTTGCCGATGGTGCGTCATGCGTGCGTCGCAGCGGGGGCAATCGGTCAGCCAACCGCACGCATGGCAGGTGAGCATCGGCGCATAGCCGCGCCGGTTGAGGAACAGCAGGGCCTGCTCCCCGGCGCCGAGGGTCTGTCGAAGCTGTTTGATCAATGCGGGTGAAAGTCCGCCATCGAGATGAACACTGCGAATATCCAGCAGCATCAGTGGCGGCATCCGGGCATTGCCAACCCGTTGTGGCAGACTCAATCGGGTATATCGCCCTTCAGCGGCATTGCGCAGGGACTCCAAGGAGGGCGTGGCGGACCCAAGTACCACCGGGCAGCCGCACTGCTGTCCACGTACCAGCGCCAGGTCTCTGGCAGAGTAGCGAAATCCCTTCTGCTGTTTGTAGGAGAGGTCGTGCTCCTCATCGACGATGATGAGAGCAAGGTTTGGCATCGGTGTAAAAACTGCGGAACGGGTACCGATCAGGATCGGCTGCTGACCACGACGTATCGACTGCCAAACCCTCTCCCGTTCACCATCGGCAAGGGCGGAGTGGAGTACCGCCACGCTCGTCCCCATGCTCTTTTGAAAACGCTGCAGCAGCTGGGGAGTCAGACCGATCTCAGGTACGAGTAGCAGAGCCTGTTGCCCCCTCCCCACGACACTCTCGATCAGGCGCAGGTAGACTTCGGTCTTACCGCTCCCGGTTACACCGTGGAGCAGAAATGGTCGGAAGCTTCCCAGCCGCCGGTGTACCTGATCGATTGCCTCGCGCTGCTCGGTATTGAGATCGATGTCATTCGCGTGCGAGGTGACGGGGTGAAGCGACTCCGGGATTCGACAGCGCTCAATCCACCCCTTCTCAAACAGTGTGCGGATCACCGCCGGGGAGATCCGGAAGCGCTTCATCAGGGTTGAGCGGTCCATACCTCCGGGTGTTTGGGCTAGCGCCTGGATCAGTACGCATTGCTTCGGGGTCCGACGCAACGACTCCGGATTGACCTTGCTGCCCAGGGTGGTGAGACGAACGCCATTACGCCTGTTTCCGGATCGGCCGGATTGCTTGCGCAAGGTAACGGGCAGGGCATGGAAGATGACATCTCCCAGAGGATGTTGATAGTAATTCGCGGCCCAATGCAGTAGGCGAAGATCCGCTGAACCAAGCAGAGGCTGTGTATCGATCTGCCTCAACGCCCGCTTCAGTCGCTCCGGTGAGAGATCGCTTTTTGTTTTTATTGCCGCCAGCACACCGATACGGCTGCTGTGCCCGAAAGGAATCAGATAGCGGCATCCGACAGTTGGATTGTGTGGCGAGTTCTCGGGTGGCAGATAGTCGTACACCACTCTTATCGGACCGGGTAACGCAAACTGCAATATAGGGTCTGAGGCCATGCCGGAGACTGTATCATGGGTGCAGATTCGAGGTGAGATTATATCTAACTGGGTGCTGCGGGCAGGAGAATAAATTTTCCACAACATCTGTGGATATCTTTGTGTGTAATTTCAGAATATAGAGCCAAAGGCCTTGTTACAACTGGATTCCTATTAATTTGACCAGTTTTTCACCATTTTTATTTATGCCAATCGTTACAAGTAGTTATAGTAAATTAGATTGTTCTAATGTGTTAATAAGTCGTTTTCAGGTGATGCTGTATTGCAACACGAGAGGGAGTGTGTATAAACAAGGCGTTACACGTCAGTAACCGCTTACGCAGGCACTAAACCCGCTGTTGTGAAATGTTGGCGGAGACTGTTGTATGAATACAACAACTCCATTCTTAAACCGGCATGTTTGGAGCTGGTTTTTGTCTCTTTTCACGGCGATTGAGAGAATGTCGGTTCTGGCGCTTTATGTGATCGCCGGTATAGAGGATATTAGTGACATCAGACCCGAATACTCTGTTACAACCAAAGTGAAGGGAGGGAGGGCATTGTCGTGACTCAATGGCAAATCATCGCGCAACACATTACGCAGACGACAGGTAAGCCATTCAATCCGTTGGAACCGAGACATGTTGGCGGTGGGTGTATCAATACGGGCGTGCGTTTGATGGATGGCGAACGGACCTATTTCGTGAAACTTAACGGCGCAGCACTGCTGGACATGTTCGAGGCTGAGGCGGATGGGCTTAGATCGATGGCGGAGACCGATACGATCAGGGTCCCGCAACCCCTCTGTCTTGGCTTGAGCGATACGCAATCCTATCTGGTCATGGAATATATCGAAATGGGGCACGTCGGCCGTAGCGGCAGTGAGCTGGCGGGACGTCAACTGGCAGCTATGCATCGTAACAGTCAGCCCAGCTATGGCTGGTTCAGGGACAATACGATCGGCTCGACACCGCAACAGAATCAATCCTGTGGCAGCTGGAGCGACTTTTGGCGCGACCGCCGACTCGGGTTTCAGCTGCAGCTTGCGGTTAGGAACGGCTACGGCGGTACTCTTCAACGTAAGGGGGAGCGCCTTATGGAACACTTCCATGTGCTCATCGATCATCAGCCACAGCCATCGCTGTTGCATGGGGATCTATGGGGTGGCAACCTGGCCTATACAAGGGATGGCGATCCGGTCATATTCGATCCGGCCGTATACTATGGAGACAGGGAGGCGGATCTGGCCATGACCGAGCTTTTCGGTGGATTCGGCAACCGCTTCTACGATGCCTACCGGGAGGCATGGCCGCTCGCTTCCGGTTACTCGACCCGCAAGATCCTCTATAACCTCTACCATATTCTGAATCACCTCAACCTTTTCGGCAGCGGCTATCTGGGGCAGGCCTCGTCGATGATCGATCGGTTGCTGGCTGAGGTTTAGGCTGAAAGCCGGAGGCTCTCCAGTACCTCGATCAATCGTTGATTCTGCTTTGGAGTACCGATGGTGATGCGTAGATGGCCGTCGATTCTTGGCTGCCGGAAATGACGCACGATAACCCCCTCCTCACGCAGTTTTGCGGCGATCACCGATGCGTCCCGCAATGGGTGATGGGCAAATACGAAGTTGGCGGCAGAGGGAAGTACCCGAAATCCCAAGGCCCCCAGTTCGCTACTGAGAAGCTCTCTGGATTCGATGATTTGATGACAGACCTTAGTGAAATAGTCTTGATCCTCAAAGGAGGCGATTGCTGCGGCCGCGGCAATTCGGTCGATGGGATAGGAGTTGAAGCTATCCTTCACCCGTACAAGTCCCTCGATCAACTCGGAACTGCCCATCGCCAGTCCGATTCGCAGGCCGGCCAGGGCACGGGATTTGGAGAGCGTCTGAGTCACCACCAGATTGGCATAGCGGTTCACCAATGCCACCGTGCTTTCACCGCCAAAATCGATATAGGCCTCATCGATCACTACCACGGAGTCCCGGTTACGCTCGAGTAGCCACTCGATTTGCTGCAATGACAACAGACAGCCGGTAGGCGCATTCGGATTGGGGAAAATGATGCCGCCGTTGGCCTGGGTATAGGATTCGAGATCGAGATTGAATCCATCATCGAGGGGAATTGTTTGATATGCGATGCCGTACAGCTGGCAATAGACCGGGTAGAAGCTGTAGGTGATATCAGGGAACAGCAGCGGCCGGGATTGTTGAAAAAAGGCAAAGAAGGCATGGGCGAGTACCTCGTCCGAGCCATTGCCGACAAAGACCTGTTGCGCTTTCAGGCCGTAGTAGTCAGCCACCGTTTCCCGCAAGCCGGTGGAACTGGGATCGGGATAGAGTCGCAACCCATCGTCGACGACCTTGTTAATCGCGTCTATCACCCGGGGTGACGGCCCGTAGGGATTCTCGTTTGTGTTGAGTTTGATCAGGTTGCCGATGTGCGGCTGTTCACCCGGGATATAGGGTGAAAGTCGATTGACAATAGGGCTCCAATAGCGGCTCATCGTTAGAATATCCTGGTTTTTTTATACCTGCATGGAAATAGTCGACTCAACCAAGTATGGGTGCTGGACGCCGATATGGACTCCGCCTAACCCTCCGACTGCTTAAATCGATACTCTGCAGAACGGGCATGAGCTGTGAGCCCCTCGCCTCTGGCCATGACGGACGATGTCCTGGCCAGTGCGTCGGCGCCTTCCGCAGATGCCATGATCAAACTGGAACGCTTTTGAAAATCATACACCCCCAGAGGGGATGAGAAGCGTGCCGTGCGCGAGGTCGGCAAGACGTGGTTCGGACCGGCGCAGTAGTCCCCCATCGCCTCTGCGGTATATCTGCCCATGAAGAGGGCGCCCGCATGGCGTATCTGTCTGGCCAGTGCCTGGGGATCGGCCACCGACAGTTCGAGGTGCTCCGGTGCGATATGGTTGGCTACCTCGACTGCTTCATCCATATCCTCGACATGAATCAGCGCGCCGCGTACCCGCAATGCCGTGGCGATGATCTCCTGACGCTCCATGGTCGGCAGCAATTTGTCGATGCTGTCGCTCACCTGTTGGAGAAAGGTCCCATCGGGGGAGAGCAGAATCGATTGCGCATCTTCGTCATGTTCCGCCTGGGAGAATAGATCCATGGCGATCCAGTCCGGGTCGGTCTCACCGTCACAGATAATCAGTATCTCCGAAGGACCCGCCACCATATCGATGCCCACCTGGCCGAACACTGCCCGCTTGGCGGTGGCGACATAGATGTTTCCCGGGCCGACGATCTTGTCCACAGGCGGGACGCGTTCGGTGCCATAGGCCAGGGCCGCCACCGCCTGGGCGCCGCCAATGGCGAACACCCGGTCGATGCCGGAGACATGAGCCGCTGCCAGCACCAGTTCGTTGAGTTCGCCATCCGGTGTTGGCACCACCATGATCAGCTCAGCCACACCGGCGACTTTGGCGGGGATGGCATTCATCAGTACCGACGAGGGATAGGCGGCCTTCCCGCCAGGCACGTAGAGGCCCACCCTGTCGAGAGGGGTTACCTGCTGACCCAACAGGGTGCCGTCAGGTTCTGTGTAGGACCAGGAGTCCATTTTCTGATGTTCGGCATAGGCGCGGACCCGGTTGGCTGAGAGCTCCAATGCCTCACGCTGTCGTGCCGGGATGGCATTCCAGGCCTGTTGCAGACGATCCAGCGGTATCTCCAGGTCACCTGGCTGTGTTGCCTGCCAGCGGTCGAAGCGATTGGTGAACTCGACCAAGGCATTGTCACCCTCGTTGCGGATCGCCTGGATGATCTCATTCACGGTATCGTTCACCGCGGTGTCGGAGACCGATTCCCAGGCAAGCAGAGCATCGAGTTGGCGCCGGAAGTCAGCGTCGCTGGTCGATAGTTTGCGAATTTCACTCATAATGGCATCTACTGACGTAATCAGGTTGTAGGTTGCGATACCGCATCCCGAAAGGCATCGATCAACTGCATGACCAAGCCGTGTTTCATCTTCCAAGACGCTTTGTTGACCACCAGCCTGGAGCTGATGTCGGCAATATGTTCGAGAGGCACCAGTCCATTGGCCTTCAGCGTATTGCCGCTCTCCACCAGATCGACGATCAGATCCGACAGGCCGACAATAGGTGCAAGTTCCATGGAGCCGTAGAGCTTGATGATCTCAACCTGCTCTCCCTGGGTGGCGAAAAAGCGCTGCGCACTCTTCACATACTTGGTGGCGATCCGCAGGCGTCCGTTGTTCTGTTGCCTGTCGGGATAACCAGCAGTCATCATGCGGCATTGTGCGATCTTCAGGTCAAGGGGTTCATACAGGCCATCACCGCCGTGTTCCATCAACACATCCTTACCGGCGATTCCCAGGTCGGCAGCACCGTATTCGACATAGGTGGGAACATCCGTTGCACGGATAATGACCAGTTTCACCAGTTCATGATTGGTATCGAGGATCAGCTTGCGACTGGTATCCGGATCATCCGCAGGTTCGATACCGGCATGGGCCAGCAGCGGCAGACTCTGATTGAAGATGCGCCCCTTGGAGAGCGCGATGGTAATGGGTGCGTCAAATTTCATGGCTCGGTTACGCTTCGCACGGTTTCGGAGGTGGAAGGATATATGAAGTGGCGTCCAGCGGCCAGCGGTGTACCGGGCACCGGGGTCTGGCTGGTAGCTGGCGGCTGACCGCTGACAGCTGTTAGCTGGGAAGACGTCTGATTTCGCCGCCCAGTCCGGCCAGTTTCTCTTCGATATTTTGGTAGCCGCGATCAATATGGTAGATGCGGTCGACCAGGGTTTCACCCTCTGCCACCAGTCCGGCCAGCACCAGGCTGGCCGATGCGCGCAGATCGGTGGCCATTACCGGAGCGCCGGTCAGGTTGTTGGCGCCGGTACAGATCGCGGTGTTTCCCTCGAGTTTGATCTGTGCTCCCATGCGCTGCAGCTCATGGACATGCATAAAACGGTTTTCGAAGATGGTTTCGGTGACGATGCCGACGCCTTCAGCCACTGAATTCAATGCCGTGAACTGGGCCTGCATATCGGTGGGAAACGCGGGGTAGGGCGCCGTGTAGACATCCACCGCCTTTGGTCGTTTGCCTTTCATGTCGAGGCTGATCCAATCTTCGCCGAATTCAATTTCAGCCCCGGCCTCACGCAGCTTCTGCAACACAGAGTCGACCAGCTCCGGCCGGGTGTCGCGTATCTTGATGTTGCCCTGGGTAATGGCTGCGGCCACCAGAAAGGTTCCGGTTTCGATCCGGTCGGGAAGTACGTTATATTCGGTTCCCTTCAGACTGTCCACCCCCTCGATACAGATATTCGGGGAACCGGCACCCGAGATCTTGGCGCCCATCTTGTTGAGGCACTCCGCCAGGTCCACCACCTCCGGTTCGCGAGCGGCATTTTCAATCAGGCTGGTACCTTCAGCAAGGGCAGCGGCCATCATCAGGTTTTCGGTACCTGTTACCGTAACCATATCCATCACGATCCTGGCGCCGTGCAGCCGTTTACAGCGGGAGCGGATATAACCGTTTTCCACCTCGATATCGGCGCCCATGGCACGCAATCCCTCGATATGCAGGTTGACCGGACGGGAACCGATGGCACAGCCGCCGGGAAGGGAGACATCGGCCCGTCCGAAGCGGGCCAACAGCGGGCCGAGCACCAGGATGGAGGCGCGCATGGTCTTCACCAACTCATAGGGGGCGCTGAATTTATGGATAGTGTTGGAATCGACCTCGATTCCCATTTTCTCATCCACCATTAGAGAGGCGCCCATGCCGCCAAGCAGCTCCATGGTGGTGGTGATGTCGTGAAGATGCGGGACGTTGCCCACTCGCATGGGGCCGTCAGACAGCAGGGTGGCTGCCAAAATCGGCAGAGCGGCGTTCTTGGCGCCCGCGATACGTACTTCACCTGACAGAGGGGAGCCCCCCCGAATAATCAGTTTATCCATGGTGTTCCTGATTCACCGCTGTAGCGATATGGTTGGATTAGCGTTAACAGGCCCTAATAGGCCCCAGAACAAAAAAAGACGAAAAATGATAACGAAATATGGAGCAAATCGCGACTCTACCACTAATCGCGCCTCCTCAGGCCAGTGAGGCGGTTACCGGGTGCCGGTTGGGAATTAATGTCTGCCGATAGTCTGATCGATATAGTTCTTGATCGCGGCCTGACCCGTGTCATCAATGCCGGTGAACTCCATGCGGCTCAGCCAGCTGCCGTCACACTTTTCACAATCCAGGATCTTGGCGTAGATATGGCTGCTCTGTTCGCTCATCAGTGAGGTGTAGAGGGTGATCTGGATATCGGAGAGGATCTCGAGCTCAACCGGCATATTGGCTTGCAGACCGTTGTAACTGAGGTCAACGGCGCGGCCGGAGTAGCTATGATCTGACACTACCTTGTTTTGCAGCGTATGGAAGGCGATCGGAAAGTCGACTTCGATGCGCGGACTGCGGCGTGACTCTACCCGGGGGACTTCCAGGTGACGAGGCCGGACCGTTGATAGCAGCTCATAGAGTGATACCGGTACTTGCTTGCCCTTCACCATGACATGGTTCGGGGGAGATGTCTCGATGTAGTCCCGGGCCATGTCCCGGACACGTTCACTCAGTAGAATCTGTCCCCGCAGGCTATAGGCTTCGATACGCGAGGCGAGATTGACCTCGTCCCCGATCACCGTGTATTCATGGTGGAGTTCTGAGCCCAGATGCCCGGCGACGACCTCGCCGGTATTGATGCCGATGCCCATGAAGAGCCTGGGATATCCGTGCCTGTTGTTCTCTGAATTGATTTCCAGCATCGCCCGTTGCATCTCCACTGCGCAGGCAATGGCTCGTTCCAGGTCGTCTTCCTTCCGCTCGGTCAGACCGAACAGCGCCATGATCGAATCGCCCATGAATTTGTCGATGCTACCGCCAAAGCTGAAGATGATTTCGCACATCCGGGAGAAGTAGAGATTCAGGACTTTGATGACGGTTTCCGGTGGGTAGCGTTCGGCGATGGCGGTGAAACCGCGCAGATCTGATAGCAGGATCGTAACCTGTTTGTATTGAGGCCTGTTGCCGCCCGCAGGGGTTTCGTCCAGGGTTTTCATCAAGGCCTGGTGCAAGCGGTTTCTGTCAGTCGGCGATAACCGGTTGTTGAGTGTCTTGCCGACGGTGTCGATTATCCGTTCGATCTCTTCGGCGTGTTTCATGTCATGTGCTCCTCTTGTCCAATCTTCAGTATAGGACGCCGAAAGGGGAAGCGATATCAGTCACCCACCTCTATTCGAGGCTGGGACGCTCCCCGGAGATGGTCTCCAGTTGGATCTGCTCATTCCCGCGCCAGCCTCCGATGGTCAAGCGTGTCCCGGGGGGTTGACTGGCGATGAGTTGTATCAGTTGTTGGGAATTATCTATCTCTGTGTCATTGATGCGGGTGATGACATCGCCGGGCCGCAATCCCGCTTTACTGGCAGGCCCATCCTCCATTACGCCGGTTACCAGTATTCCCTCGGCATTATGCAGGCTGAATGCCTCCGCCAGTTTTTCCGATACATCCTGTCCCTGTATGCCCAGCCATCCCCTGACCACATGACCGCTGGTGATCAGTTGCTGCATGATGCCTTCGGCAAGATCGAAGGGTATGGCGAAACCGATACCGTGCGAGCCGCCGGTTTTAGAGAAGATCGCGGTGTTGATGCCGATCAGCTCTCCGTGGGCATTCACCAGGGCGCCGCCGGAATTGCCCGGATTGATGGCGGCATCTGTCTGAATAAAGTTCTCGAAGGTATTGATGCCCAGGTGAGAACGGCCCGTGGCGCTGATGATGCCCATGGTGACCGTCTGGCCGACGCCAAATGGATTTCCGATCGCAAGCACTACATCCCCCACCTGTAGTGAACCTGTATGGTCGATCTTGATCGCTTGTAACGGGGTGTCCGTATCAATCTTCAATACGGCTACATCCGATTCGGCATCGCTGCCGACAATGCTGACACTGACACTCTTGCCGTTGGCCAGCACAACCTTTATCTCATCCGCCCCCTCGATGACATGGTGATTGGTCAACAAATAACCATCCTCCGAGATGATTACGCCCGAGCCGAGGCTGGTGTCGAGGCGTTGGCGTGTCTTTTCGGGCAACATATTGCCGAAAAGATGCTGCAGCAATGGGTCACGGAAACGCAGAGACTGGGATTCAGTGGTGATCTTGGCAGTGAAGATATTGACCACGGATGGCGCCGCCCGCGTAACGGCTTCCGCGTAAGAGAAGGGGCCGGTTTCCGGTGGGGATTCAATTGCCGGTGCGGATATTTCGGGTTGCTTTATCGCAGTCGCCTTCTCTACCTGTTCCGGGAGCAGGTAGAGGGTTACAAAGGCGCCTGCCAGTCCGGCGGTCAAAGCGGTCAGAAGCAGTGAAAGTAGTTTTTTTATACGCATTGAAATTGGGTAAATCAGTGTTGTCTCATGGTGTTTGCAGTGATCAGCATTGCGCCAGCCGCCAGCCGCCAGCCGCCAGCCGCCAGCCGCCAGCCGCCAGCCGCCAGCCGCCAGCCGCCAGCCTACGCCGCGACACGGCGCCGCAATGTTTGGCAAGGACAGGCCCTGGTAACGAAATACCACTGGAACGCTGAACCCGTTATGATCGTGTTGACGGCTTACCGCACTGATATCTGTTAATTGGCAAACATACCATGATTGATCTCCTATCGCTCGAATCCTACGGTAATGAATTGTTGAAGGTGGATGAATTTGACGATTACTGCCCAAACGGTCTGCAGGTAGAGGCTGCGCAACAGGTGGAAAAACTGATGCTGGGGGTTACCGCCTGCCAGGCGCTGATCGAGGCGGCGGAGGATTGGGGGGCGGATGCCCTGCTGGTCCATCACGGGTATTTCTGGAAGGGAGAGGGGTTGCCGTTGCGGGGTTTGAAAGCCAATCGGGTGGGTGCGCTGTTCAGACAGCGAACCGCACTGCTGGCCTATCATCTGCCATTGGATGCCCATGCCGAATTCGGCAATAACAGGCAGTTGGGTGAGAGACTGGGCCTGACTCCCGCGAATCCACTCTCGGATCGTTCCCTGATCTGGCACACGACACTCAGGGAACCTGTTTCGGCCAAAGCGCTTGCGCAACGCATCGGCGATCGTCTCGAGAGAAGACCGACACACATTGCGCCGAATGACAAACCGCTTTCACGTATCGGCTGGTGCACCGGTGCCGCACAGGGGTCGATCGAAGAGGCGGCTGAACGAGGATTGGATGCCTATATTTCCGGGGAGATCTCGGAGCAGACCGTCCATCTCGCCAGAGAGCTGGGTATTCACTATTATGCAGCCGGACATCATGCCACCGAGCGTTATGGCGTACAGGCCCTGGGAAGGCATTTGGCTGAAAAGTTTTCCCTCGATTTTAGATTCGTAGATGTTGAAAATCCCGTTTGATCGTCACCCGAAAGTAACAGTGCCTTAACCTTTGCGCCTCTAAGATTAATCCACCTTGACCTGCAAAGCCGCATAATGGAAAATGCTCGGTTAAATTTTATGGTTTATTAACTATATTCTAATGTCTGAATATAGGGCTGCGCGTGGTCCGTATAGACCCTGATCCAGCTCGTTTCAGTATCTGTGGAGTCTAATATATGAGCGCAGATGGCGTTGATTTGAAAAAGCGACGTACCCTAACGCTTGCTACCAGTGCGGTTGGGGCAGTTGGCACCGGTTTTGTAATTTATCCATTCCTGGCGGCTTGGGCTCCCAGTGAAAAAGCTAAGGCAGCCGGCGCGCCGGTAGAGGCGGATATCGGCAAGCTCGAACCCGGACAGCTGATGCGCGTCAAATGGCGGGGTAAGCCTGTCTGGATCGTACGCCGTACCGAGCAGAATCTGCAGGATCTCGCAGGGTTGGATAGCATACTGCTCGACCCCGCATCTGACGATACCGGGCAACAACCGGACTACTGTAAAAATCCGGAACGCTCCATCAAAGGCGAATATCTGGTAGCCGTTGGTATCTGCACCCATCTGGGTTGCTCGCCCACCTATCGACCGGAGGTTGCGCCGGAAGACCTGGGTCCTGATTGGAAAGGTGGTTTCTTCTGCCCCTGTCACGGCTCTCGATTCGATCTGGCCGGTCGGGTATATGCTGGCGTTCCTGCACCTAAGAACTTAGAAATCCCCCCCTATCAGTATCTCTCCGAAACAAGAATTCTGATCGGTGCCGATGGAGGCGCAGCCTGATGAGTATGATGAAAAATTTTATGGGCTGGATCGATGATCGCTATCCCATGACCAAGGTGTGGAACGAGCATCTGGCCCAATACTATGCCCCGAAGAACTTCAATTTCTGGTATTTCATGGGTTCGCTGGGGATGCTGGTGCTGGTGATCCAGATCCTGACCGGCGTTTGGCTGGCCATGAGTTACAAACCCGATGCCGAGTTGGCATTCGGTTCCGTTGAGTACATCATGCGTGATGTAGACTGGGGCTGGCTGATCCGTTACATGCATTCCACCGGCGCATCTGCATTCTTTATTGTCATCTATCTCCATATGTTCCGCGGTCTGATGTATGGCTCCTACCGCAAGCCTCGCGAACTGTTGTGGATTATTGGTGTGATCATCTATCTGGCGATGATGGCCACCGCTTTCTTCGGCTATCTGTTACCCTGGGGTCAGATGTCCTACTGGGGTGCGCAGGTAATCGTCAACCTCTTTTCGGCAGTGCCTGTGATCGGTCCCGACCTAGGAGTCTGGGTGCGCGGTGACTACGTCATCTCCGACGCCACTCTGAACCGATTCTTCGCCCTTCATTTCCTGCTGCCGTTCCTGCTGGCTGCGCTGGTGTTCATCCACATCGTCGCCCTGCACAAGGTGGGTTCGAACAATCCCGATGGCATCGAGATCAAGAAGGGGCCGAAGGGCAACCGCTGGGACGATAATGCGCCTGCTGATGGCATTCCGTTCCATCCATACTATTCGGTGAAGGATATCGCCGGTGTGGCGGGTTTCCTGTTTCTATTCGCGGCTGTGGTCTTCTTTGCCCCGGAGATGGGGGGTTATTTTATAGAACACCCCAACTTTGAGCCGGCCAATCCGTTGAAGACACCTGAGCATATCGCACCCGTCTGGTACTTCACGCCCTTCTACGCCATCTTGCGCGCGGTCCCTTCGATAGCTGGATCGGCCTTTCCAGGCGTGGTGGCGATGTTCGCCTCCATTCTGGTGATGTTCTTCCTACCCTGGCTGGATCGCAGTCCGGTGAAATCGATCCGTTACAAGGGTACGCTGTACAAGATCATGCTGTGGCTGTTTGTCATCGACTTCATCATCCTCGGTTATCTCGGCACACAGCCAACCACCGACCTGTATAAGCTGATGGCGCAGATTGGCACAATCTACTATTTTGCCTTTTTCTTTTTAATGCCGATTTACAGCAAAATGGACAAGACCAAACCAGTGCCTGAGAGGGTGACCGAATGAAAAAGCTGATTGTTGCACTTCTATTAGCCGCGGCCCCCATGCTGGGATTTGCAGCAGGCGGTGGGGCGCATCTGGACGATGCCGATATCGACCTGGGTGATCAGGCCTCGCTTCAGCGTGGCGCCAAGTACTTCATCAACTATTGTCTGAGTTGCCATTCTGCCCATTTTCAGCGCTATAACCGTATGGCCAGGGATCTCGGTCTGACGGAAACCGAGGTGATCGAAAATCTGATGTTCACCACCGACAAGATCGGTGACACCATGAAGATCGCCATGACTGGGGAACAGGGTACGGAATGGTTCGGTAGTCCTCCGCCCGACCTGAGCGTGATAGCCCGCGCACGCGGTGTGGACTGGATCTATACCTACTTGCGTAGTTTCTATCTGGATGAGAAGCGTCCTTTTGGTGTCAACAACATCGTATTTCCCGATGTGGGAATGCCCCATGTGTTGTGGGAGCTGCAAGGTGCGCAGAAGGCAGTGTTCAAGCTCGAGAAGGACGCGGCCGGAAACGAGATCGAGAAATTTGATCACTTCGAGCCCGTATCGGAGGGGGTGCTGAGCGCCCAAGAGTACGATCAGGTAGCCAGGGATCTGACTGCTTTTATGAGCTATATCGGTGAACCGATTCAGATGGAACGCAAGCGCCTGGGTGTCTGGGTGTTGCTGTTCATCGCTGTGTTCTTCGTGCTGGCCTACCTGCTTAAGAAGGAGTACTGGAAGGACGTGCACTAAACTCTTTCGACATGATCTGCCAAAAAGGCGCACAGTTGCGTTATACTGTGCGCCTTTTTTGATTTTACAACACTTATTATCCGCAGCCAGGTAGGCAATCTGCCCGGCATGAAGGACACCCTGGAGAGAGGCTATAAATGGCGGCAGTTGCGAACAAGCGTTCAGTGATGACCCTCTATTCGGATCCAACCGACCCCTATTGTCATCGAGTCAGACTGGTGCTGGCAGAGAAGAATATCACCTATGAAGTATCTGATATCGATCCGCTCAATGTGCCTGAAGAGGTGATGGAGCTCAATCCATACGGCACCCTTCCCACATTGGTGGATAGGGATTTAAAGCTCTACGAGTCTCGCATTATCATGGAGTATCTGGACGAGCGGTTCCCCCATCCGCCGCTGTTGCCGGTGGACCCGGTTTCGCGCTCTACCTCGCGTCTGTTGATGTACCGCGTGGATAATGACTGGTACAGTCTTATGGATGTCATCCTAAGCGGTAAGAAAGAGGCGGCAAAGGCGCGCAAGGAACTGCGTGAGAGTCTCATTTCCACTTCACCTGTGTTCAACGCAAAATCCTTCTTCATGAGTGAGGAGTTTACCCTGGTCGATTGCGCCATCGCTCCGCTATTATGGCGCCTGCAGGAGTTGGGCGTGGAGATACCCGCGAGTGCGAAAGGATTGCATGAGTACGCCAAACGCCTGTTCGAAAAGGAGTCGTTCATCAAGAGCCTGTCAGAAGCCGAACAGGAGATGCGCGGTTAATTGATATGACTGAGATGTCATCCAATCGACCTTACCTGATAAGAGCACTCTACGACTGGTTGGTCGATAACGGCACAACACCCTACCTGATGGTCAACACCGAGGTAGAGGGTGTGGTGGTGCCGGGTCAGTTCGTCGAAGAGGGGCGCATTATCCTCAACGTGGACCCCTCCGCGGTCTCGGGTCTTGATCTGGGTAACGATTGGATCAGTTTCAGTGCGCGATTTAGCGGTAAAGCGGAGGAAATTCTGATTCCTCCGGCTGCGGTGATGGGTATTTATGCCAAGGAGAATGGCCAGGGAATGCTTTTTCCCGAAGAGGAGGTGAATCTGGACAGCGATCCAGGTGATGACCCCGATCCCACCACACCGGGCAAGCGACCATCCCTCAAGGTGGTCAAGTAGCCGGTTTCACTCTGAATTGTCAGCCATCTCCCGTGTCGGCAGATCGATATGCAGGCTGACATTGTCGATGCCCATCATCACTACATATCCGGTTCGCCGACCCGAACCTTCCAGGCTATAGTCGAACTGATAGACCCGGCGCAGTTTCAGTCCCCTGCGAAGCCATCGGATTCCCAGCCGATGCAGGGCCACGGTCTGATCGAGAAACTGGACGCCATGGCTTTGACAGGCATTGCGACTGATCTGTATCGCGATTTCACGAACCCGAAGACTGTCGCGCCAGAACCAGAGCAATGCCAACAGGGCAAGTAGAAGATTGAGAGTTGAATAGGACATGCGAGTATAGGTTATGGGACAGATAAGCATTGTAACGGCAGATATCACCAAGCTGGAAGTGGATGCAATCGTCAATGCAGCCAACTCCTCGCTTCTAGGGGGAGGCGGAGTTGACGGCGCGATCCACCGGGCGGCCGGCGCGGAGCTGCTGGCCCACTGCGAAACCTTGGGAGGTTGTCCGACCGGTGAAGCGCGTATGACACCCGGTTACAAGCTTCCGGCAGCATGGGTCATCCATACCGTGGGTCCTGTCTGGCGCAACGGTGGGCAGGGCGAACCCGCATTACTCCGCGCCTGCTACGAAAACAGCCTGAAACTGGCTGCCGAGAAGGGTTGTCGCAGCGTGGCCTTTCCAGCAATCAGCACCGGGGTGTACGGCTACCCGAAACGGGAAGCGGCTGAGGTGGCGCTGAGTGTCATGAAGGCGTGGAAAGAGGAGTTCGACGAGATTGTCGCCTGTTGTTTCAGCGAGGCCGACGCAGATCTCTACAGATCGCTCTGTCCTGAGTGTTAACCGCTTCCTTATCAATCCATAAGAGATAAAGTCTGTAAATGAACGCTAATAAACGCAAATGGTTTTTACTCCCCATGGTCCTGTGTGTGAATGTGTAAAAATATGTCGTTGTTTTTTTACTGTAGGTGCGGCTTGCCGCACCAGTGACGGGTAAGTAGAAGTGAACCACCCTACATGTTGAAATAACTTTCGCGTTTATTGGCGTTAATTTGCGGATAATATTAAGTAGGATTACCAAACCCTAGGTGTGTTGAGATGTTTAATTGGCTGGATAGGCTGCCGATGCAGATGGTCGCGCTGCCTGCGTTGTTACTCGGATTGGCTCCTTTCGTGCCTGAGCCCCATCTATGGGAGAAACTGAAGATGTTGGCGTCCGGTAACTTGCAGCGACCTATCGATATCTTCGATCTGTTGATGCATGGATTGCCGGTCGTGTTGCTGGCGATAAAACTGATACGGGGTGAACGGGAGGTCTCCTGAGAGGGTGTGTCAACGGCCGCTAGTTTTTTACCGCACTCAGGCGATCGAGGCGCAGTCGTTCACGGTCGTCGAAAAGATGTTTCGAGCCGATCCATACAGCGGCCATGGCGCCAAATCCCGTACCTGCTGCGATCAGCAGCATGATCAATATCTGGTATTTACTTGCCTCGAAGGGCGGAGCGCCCGCCAGGATCTGGCCGGTCATCATGCCCGGCAGACTGACCACGCCGGCCGCTGCCATGGCATTGATGATCGGTATCATGCCGCTACGCAGGGCATTGCGCCGGAGCTCCCGAATTGCCTGTTCCCATGTGTGGCCCAGCATCAACCGCGCCTCGATCTGCTGTCGTAGCTGCCAGGCGTTATGGGTCAGGTGGTCCAGGGCGATGGCCACGCCTGACATGGTGTTTCCCAGTAGCATGCCCAGCAGGGGTATCAGGTACTGCACTGAATACCAGGGCTCCGCCTGGATGATAATCGTGAGCGCCATCAGGGTGACGGTAAACGAGGAGATGAACATGGAGAGGGTGCCTACACCCATACCCCAGATGCCGAGGAAACGGCGCTGTTGCCGGGCCATGACTTCATAACCTGCGACGAAGAGCATGAACAGCGCAAGGAGCGCAATCAACAGGGGATGGGATTGCACGAACAGGAACTTCAATACCAGTCCCAGCAGGATCAGCTGGACCACCGTGCGCACTGCCGCAATCAAAAGCTGGCGCTCGATACCCAGGGAGAGCCTCAGCGATAGCAGGGCCAATACCACTACCAGGATTGCGGAGAGTGCCAGGTCGAGGGGGGTCAGCTGAATGAGTGTCATTGTTGTGCCTGCAGCCGTCCGTCAGTGATCCGCCAGGATTCCTCGCTTACCCGGGTTTGCTGATCAGGATCGTGGGAGACCCAGAGCACGGCGGCCCGGTGTTGCTGGCGCCATTCGGCAATCAGCCTTTCGACCCGGTCAATATTTTTTTGATCCAGATTGGCGGTGGGTTCATCGAGCAGGAGTACCTGAGGTTCGTTACCCAACAGCCTGGCCAGGGCCAGACGTTGTCGTTCGCCACTGGATAGTCGGCTGATCTCCCATTGCATGGCGCTGGGGGAGAGTTCGAGATGCGACAGCAAGGCATTATCGACTTGCGGGAAGTGGTCGCCAACACGGTCTTTCCACCAGGCGCTCTCGGCGGGAAGCAGTCCCACTTGCCTGCGCCATGCCGGACCGCTGAATGAGGCCATTTCAAGCTCGTCCAGCCAGGCTTCGCCTCGATGCGGATCGAGATCGGCCAAGGCCCGCAACAGGCGTGATTTACCGCTTCCCGATGGACCGCTCAGGGTGACGCATTGGCCCGCTGGGATGTGCAGCTCTATGGGTTCGAGTAGGGGAGACTGGAACTGCTTTAAGGTCAGGCTGCCCATCAACGGTTACGCTCGAAGAGAAGATCCCATACCCCGTGCCCAAGCCGCTGACCCCGCTGTTCGAATTTGGTCAACGGCCGCGTCTCCGGACGAGGGGAAAAGTTGCCTTTTCCGGCCTGATTGTGGAAACCGCTGTGTTGAGTGAATACCTCCAGCATCTGCATGGCGTAGTCTTCCCAATCGGTGGCCATGTGGATCACCCCGCCGGGTTTCAATGCCCGGTGGATGAGGTCGGCAAACTCCTGTTGCACTATGCGGCGTTTGTGGTGACGCCGCTTATGCCAGGGATCGGGAAAGTAGAGCTGAACCCGGTCGAGGGTGGCTTCGGCCAGATGATGCCGCAGCAGCTCCATGGCGTCTGTCTGCAGGATGCGTACATTGTCTGATGCCTGTTCAGCCAGTTTGAGCATCAGGTGTCCCACGCCGGGAGTGTGGACCTCGACCCCCAGGAAATCCTGGTCGGGATGGCGGGCGGCGATCTGGGCCAGAGCTTCGCCATTGCCGAAGCCGATCTCCAGGGTAGCCGGTGCCTCCCTGCCAAAAAGCGCGGAAAGGTCCAGGGGGTGTTGTCCTTCCAGCATCAGGCCATAGTGCGGCCACAACGCCTGGAATGCCCGCTGCTGCCCCTCAGTCAATCGCCCCTGTCTCAGGACATAACTGCGGATGGGGCGATGAGGTTGTTCCACGGACATGGGCCTGACCTGCATGCAGGGGTGTCAGAAAAACAGTCCATCGACCGGTGACGAGGCTGATGCGAAGCGCTTGGCCGGCATCCGTCCCGCCAGGTAGGCCTCGCGTCCCGCCTGAATCGCCTTTTTCATGGCCGATGCCATCAACACCGGTTTGTCTGCCGCAGCGATGGCGGTGTTCATGAGCACCCCGTCACACCCCAGTTCCATGGCCACGGCGGCATCGGAGGCGGTGCCGACACCGGCATCCACCAACACCGGGACCTTGGCATTCTCAACGATGGTCAGGATGTTGAGCCGGTTGCGGATACCCAGGCCCGATCCGATGGGTGCCGCCAGGGGCATCACTGCCACGCACCCCAGTTCCTCGAGCCGTTTGGCCATGATGGGATCGTCGTTGGTGTAGACCATGACATCGAAGCCGTCCTTGATCAGCACCTCCGCCGCCTCCAGGGTCTGCACCACATCGGGGAAGAGCGTCTTCTCATCGCCCAGCACCTCCAGTTTGACCAGGTTGTGGCCATCCAGCAGTTCCCTCGCCAGGCGACATGTCCGGACAGCGGTCTTGGCGTCGTAACAGCCAGCGGTGTTCGGCAGATAGGTAAACTCATCGGGCGGGAGGACCGAGAGGATACTGGGTTGATCCCGATCCTGGCCGATATTGGTGCGGCGCACCGCAATGGTGACGATCTCCGCACCGCTGACATCGATGGCTTCTCGGGTCTCATGCATATCTTTGTACTTGCCGGTACCTACCAGCAGGCGGGAGGTGTAACTGCGTCCGGCGACATTGAAGCTGTCATTTTGGGTATCGTTTGGCATCGGTATGGTTCTGATTGGTGTTTGATTCTGATTGGATAGGTTGCTGAGGGGTGCTGTTTCAGCCGCCACCTACGGCCTGTATGATTTCGACCCGGTCGTGCTCTTTCAGCAGATGCTGGTTGAAGGTACTGCGAGGCACCAACTCTTCATTGACTTCCACGGCAATACGCTGGCCGGAGAGATCGAGGAATTCGATCAGCTTGGCCATGTTATACGCGTCGGGAATTTGCTTTTCCACGCCGTTTAAGTAAATCTGCATCTCTGTTCGATCTCAAATGGGGTTGGGAAAGGATTTTACCTCATCTTGAGGCAACAAAGTACGTGTTGCTTTGGCGAATCCCGCAGTTGAATACGCGTGATGCTGGGCGAGGTGTTCATAAAGCGTACAAGACTCGAGTGAATAAATGATAAGAGGCCCGGTAAGGGTGTGGGAGCGATAGCTGGATGGTTGGAGTCGATCCGTGAAGTGGAGTGAAGACCTAATATCACCGGAACAGGCCGGTACCCTGGATGGGCTGTTTTTGCTGCGAGCGCGCCGGACATCCGATGCGGTGGCCTATCGACACTATCACCGGCAGAACAAGCAGTGGTACGAACTCACCTGGGGCGATATGGAGCGGCAGGTGTCTCGCTGGCGCCAGGCGCTGTCGGAGGAGACGCTGGAGGCTGGAGACCGGGTCGCCATACTCCTGCGGAACTGTCCTGAATGGGTGATGTTCGATCAGGCCGCCCTCTCGCTGGGACTGGTCGTTGTGCCCCTGTATACGGATGATCGCGCAGATGCCATTGCCTATATATTACGCGATGCGGCGGTCAAATTGCTGCTGGTGCAAGACAGCGGTCGCTGGAATCGCATGGTGGACTCGGTTGGGGAACTGCCGCAGTTACAGCGGGTGGTGGTGCTGGAGACGGAGCGTCAGCCTCACCCGGTTGAGGATGACCTGGTGCGTGAGGCGAAACATTGGCTGCCGCCGCGTGGTGAACCCTTGAAACGGCGTTATGCCGATCCCGAGGCCCTGGCCTCCATCGTCTACACATCCGGCACCACAGGACGCCCAAAGGGCGTCATGCTGAGTCACTACAATATGCTCTCCATCGCCCATGGCTCGCTGACCGTGGTGGATTGCTATCAACAGGACAGCTTTCTCTCATTCCTGCCCCTCTCTCACACCCTGGAAAGGACCGGTGGCTACTACCTGCCGATGATGGCCGGCGCCACGGTCTCCTTTGCGCGCTCCATCCCGCAGTTGGCGGAAGACCTGCAGAAGATCAGGCCGACCGCGATCATCGCGGTACCCCGCATTTTCGAGCGGGTCTATGCCCGGGTGCAGGACCAGCTGAAGAGTAAACCCGCCTTCGCGCGCATGCTTTTCAATCTGGCCTTGAAGGTGGGATTCAGGGAGTTCGAATATCGCATGGGGCGACGCAGCTGGTTTCCCGGCTTGTTGTTGCATCCCCTGCTGCGCAAGCTGGTCTCCGGCAAGATTCTCGACAAGCTGGGTGGGCGACTGCGGGTCGCGGTCAGCGGCGGTGCGGCCATTTCGCCGGAGATCGCCCGGGTTTTTTTGGGGCTTGGTTTGCCCATGCTGCAGGGTTACGGACTGACCGAGACCAGTCCGGTCATCAGCGTCAATCCGATGCATAACATCAAACCGGAGAGCGTCGGTGTGCCGTTGCGGGGTGTAAAGGTCAAGATCGGCGATCATGATGAGCTACTGGTCAAGACACCGGGGATGATGCTCGGTTATTGGAACAACCATGCGGCCACCGCCGAGATGATCGATCCCCAGGGCTGGTTGCATACCGGAGACCAGGCGCGTATCGATGAGGAGGGCCATATCTATATCACAGGCCGGATCAAGGATATCCTGGTGCTGTCGAATGGCGAAAAGATCCCGCCGGCGGATATGGAGATGGCGATAACCCTCGATCCCCTGATTGAACAGGTAATGGTGGTGGGCGAGGGCAAGCCCTACCTGGGGGCACTGGCGGTGCTCAATCCGGACCTCTGGAACGGGCTTGCCGATGAGTATGATCTCGATCCGTCACAAGCATCCAGTCTCGGGGATGAGCGCCTGCAAAATGCACTTTTGAAGCGTATCCGGCTGGCGCTGCGCGATTTCCCCGGCTATGCCAAGATACGCCGGGTCGGGTTGCTGCTCGAACCCTGGTCGATCGAGAACGGCTTGATGACGCCCACCATGAAGATCAAGCGACAGAAGGTCCTGGAGCATTGCAAGCGACAGGTTGAAACACTCTACGGCGATGGTTTGGTCTAGGGTTTTGGATCGGTGTCAACAGGCGCAGGGAGGAGCAAAACGGCAGAGGGGCTGTCAATCGCAGGGCCGGCGTTGTGGCATGACAGGGAAATCGTGGCAGGGTAGACTTGTTCAGAGCTTCATTAATTATCTGTGAGTCTGGGGGAAAGGTTTAGACAGGGTTAACAATCGCGGGTATCGTATATCGGTATTACCCTGGCTTCCCAAGCCAGAGAGACGGGTTCGACTCCCGTTACCCGCTCCATTTCACTCCATTCGAGTCTTGTCTGAGCACATTAAACGATAGCGTTCCAGGGCCGCATGCCTGCGTTGCGGTTTACCCTTCAGAGACTCGATCCGCTTCGCCAACTGAGTGCACTTTTCGGCTTCGTCATCTTTCTCTTGCGGTGCCTGCGTGAAGGGATGTTCCTTGGGTTGGAACATGATCGATTCCCCTTTCTCCGCCAGTGCGATGCCGAGGGCGCCAAATATCAAAAACAGAAGCGAAATAGCGTATTTCAACAACAAATGGATTCCCCTTTTCTCAACAGTAGAGCATGCAGCGGACTAGCTGATACCAGGAAAGGCGGCCACGGTTAGTGTAGTCTAATGGTGACGGTTGTATGAGGAACCCTTAATTTTGTAGGGAATAGCATAAAGCAATCATTAACGGTTGAAGTTAGTCTATAGGCGCTCACAGGCTTTTCTGATCCTCTTCCAGGGAGGTTCATTGCGAATCAAGGGTGGTGATGATGAAAAAAACCGGGTTACTTCTAATTGCTTTGATATCGATGGCGGCGGATAGCCATGCTCTGGGGTTGCGTCTGCTGGATTTCTTGCCGGCGAAACATTTCACCGACAAGGATTGGGCATTGGCTAAAGCGAGCGCGGGTAAGGCGCTCGGGCAGGGCAGGGAGGGCGAGGTGTTCACCTGGCTGAATGAAGCCACCAACCACAAAGGCGCCTACAAGGTACTCAACATCCTTGAGGTGGATGGGCTTACCTGCCGAGATCTCTATATCCGGCATATTACCCGCAATTATAGAGGGGGTGGCCGATACCGCTTCTGCAAGACGGAGGCCGGTGAATGGAAGACCACGGGCAGGACGCCAGATGAATAAAAAATTTACGAACCGGATATGAACTTGTCGACTGGGATAGCATAGTATTCAGGAGAGAAGGTTGTTTCCGATGCGTGAACTTTATCAAGCGGCGGACAGGGTGGAAGCGCAGATGCTCAAGGATCATCTCCTGGAGCAGGATATTGAGACCGTGATTGTCGGAGACCACCTGAGTGGTGCCGTGGGCGAACTGCCGGCCAATATCTTTCCCACCCTCTGGGTGCTTGAAGATCGCGACCTGGCGCGGGCGCGGCAACTCACGGATGCGTTTTTCAATCGTCCCCCGGTCAGTGGCACGGCCTGGCAGTGTAGCGTATGTGGGGAGGGTATCGATGCAGGATTCGATATATGTTGGAATTGTGGAAGCCCAAATCCGAAAGAGAATGAATAAGGAGTAGATAATGGGCAAGACACTTAAGGTGCTTGGGTGGTTGATCGGAATGATTCTGCTGCTGATCATCGCAGCGGTGATTCTGATCCCCATGTTCGTCGATCCGAACGACCATAAAGACCGCATCGTCGCCGAAGTGAAGAAGGCGACAGGGCGAGATCTGACCATTGGGGGGGATATCGGCTTGTCTGTCTTTCCCAGGCTGGCGCTGGAGTTGAATGCATTGACACTCAGCAACGCCAAGGGATTCAAAGAGGGCGATTTCGCCGCGGTCAAGCATGCCGAGGTAGGCGTCAATCTGCTGCCTTTGCTGTTCGATCAACTGCTTGAAGTCGATACCGTGCGTATCGAGGGGTTGAAGCTCAACCTGGCCAAGTCGAAGAGCGGTGTCACCAACTGGGATGACATGCTCGGTAAGGCGAAGGCCGATCAGGACAGCGCACAGACAGAGTCTCCACAACAGGATAAATCGGGTTTGATGGCGTTCACCGTAGGCGGGCTGAACATCAAGGAGGCAAACCTGGTTTGGGACGACCAATCGACGGGTGAACGCTACCAGATCGATAATATCTACCTGGAGACCGGTGAATTTGCACCGGGGCGTAGCGTGGATTTGAATTTCAGTATGAATCTGGCGAGCCAGAAACCGTTGCTGAAGGGTGGCGTCAAACTGACATCCAAAATGCTGGTGAATCCGGATGAGCAGATGTTCAGTATGCAGGATCTGCAACTGGCCGTGGATCTGACCGGTGAGGGTATGCCCGAGGAGGGGGTCAAGAGCCTGTTGGAGGGTAATCTGCTGGTTAACCTGACCTCCAATATCCTGGATCTGCATGACCTGGAGCTCACGTCCGGCAAACTCAAGCTCACCGGGCGCGTTCAGGGTGAGGAGATCCAGACCAATCCAACCTTCAAGGGCGATGTGAACCTGGCCGAGTTCAATCTGCGCGAGTGGATGAACCAGTTCGGTCTGCCTGTTCCGGAAACGGCGGACGAAGAGGTGCTTCAATCGCTCCATCTATCATCGGATTTCACCGCATCTCCCGATCAGCTGGTGCTGAAGAATCTGTTGGTGGAGTTGGACCAGACAAAACTCAAGGGCGAGTTTGAGATGGTCAGTTTCGCTTCGCCCGCCTACCTTTTCAATCTTGCGCTGAACACCATCAATGTAGACCGTTATCTGCCACCGAAGGCTGAGCCGGACAGGGCGTCCGGCAGGCCGTCGAAAAGCGCATCGGAGAACGAGCTCCTGTTTCCCAATGAGTTATTGCAAGGCCTGCGGCTGGACGGGACCGTGCGCATCGACAGTTTGACCGTCAACGGACTGCAAGCGGAGGCGATACAGCTCAAGGTGCGCGGCCGGGACGGCAAGCTGAAACTCGATCATGAGGTAGGCCGTTTTTATGATGGCCTGATGAAGGGGAATGTGCAGTTGGATGTCACCGGTGAGCGGCCTGCGATCAACCTCAATCAGAAGGTGTCGAGGATTCTCTCCGGCCCGCTTTTACTCGACTTGACCGGTAAGGATACTTTGTTGGGCAGCGGCGATCTCGATATGCAGCTCACAAGCAGGGGCAATACCGTCAAACAGCTGAAACGCGGACTCAACGGTCAACTCGCCTTCGATTTCCGCGACGGCGCGGTCAAGGGATTCAACCTGGCAAAGATGATCCGCGATACCAAGGCCAAGCTGAAGGGCGAAGGCACCATGGTGTTGAATGAGCCGGAACAGACCGACTTTTCCGAACTCAGCGGACGCGCCACGATCGTCAACGGCGTGGTGAACAACCAGAGTCTGCTGGCCAAATCACCCTATCTCCGCCTGGAGGGAAGCGGCAAGGCCTATCTGCTGGAGGAGCGGTTGAAATACACCGTCAGACCGGTCATCGTCAACACTCCGGCAGGCCAGGGAGGGGAGGCGCTGGAGGATCTGGTCGGTATCCCCATACCGGTCAAGATCAAGGGCGACTGGAACGACCCCGATTTCTCCATACAGCTGTCGAAGATCCTGGAGGAGCAGCAGAAGGCGAAACTCAAGCAGAAGCTCGATCAAAAGGTGGACGAAAAGATCGGCGAGAAGCTGGAGGAGAAGGTGCCGGAGGAACTCAAGGACAAGCTGAAGGATAAGCTGAAAAATCTCTTTTGATGGCAACGAGGGGGAAGCAGGAGCGCTCCGCGGTCACAACACTCTGCCACGAGGAGACGGAAGGCTTTTCCCGGCGGGTAGTGGCCTGGTTTGAACGCTATGGCAGAAAGGATCTTCCATGGCAGCATCCCCGCGACCCCTACCGCATCTGGGTCTCCGAAATCATGTTGCAGCAAACCCAGGTGAATACTGTAACCGGATATTTCGAACGCTTCATTCAGAGCTTCCCCGATATTCCCGCCCTGGCGGCCGCCGATCCGGACAAGGTCATGCATCACTGGTCCGGTCTGGGCTACTATGCCCGGGCGAGAAATCTGCACCGGGCGGCAAGGGAAGTCATGACCCGGCATCAAGGGGTGCTGCCGGACGATATCGACAGCCTACAGGCCCTGCCCGGCATCGGTCGCTCCACTGCGGGGGCGATACGCTCTCTCGCATTCGAACAATATGCTCCGATTCTCGATGGCAATGTGAAACGGGTCTTGGCGCGCCACTTCGCCATTTCCGGCTGGCCGGGCAGCGGAGGTGTGCAGAAGCAGTTGTGGCGGTTGAGCGAACAACTGACCCCGCACCGGCAAACCGCACAGTACAATCAGGCGATGATGGATCTGGGCGCCACCCGTTGTGTGCGGGGCAAACCTCTCTGCGACACCTGTCCGTTGGCGCAGAGTTGCCAGGCTCTCGCCGGGGGGGATGTTTCACGCTATCCGGCCCCCAAGCCGAAAAAGGTGCTGCCGGTACGCACCACCCGCATGTTGATCCTGACCGATGCCGCCGGCGACATTCTGCTCGAGCAGCGGCCGCCCAGCGGCATCTGGGGCGGGCTGTGGAGTCTGCCCGAGTGCCCGCCGGAACAGCCACTGAAGGCTTGGTGCCGGGAGGTGTTGGGCTGTGATGTGGAAGAGCGCGACCACCTGCAGCCGAGGCGTCATACCTTTTCCCACTTTCATCTGGATATCACGCCGGTCGTGGTGACGTTGAAAAACCCTGCAAAGGGCCTCATGGATGCCGGCCCCAGGGTCTGGTATAAACTGTCACAACCCGACGACCGGGGGCTGGCCGCGCCGGTCAGCCGCATCCTGCGAGAGATCGACAGACCGATTCGCGAACACCAATCCGGAGGAGAGGCCCCATGAGCCGTACCGTACAATGCGTCAGACTGAAACGTGAGGCCGAAGGGCTGGATCGCCCCACCTATCCCGGCGAACTGGGGCAGCGCATATTCGACAACGTTTCCAAGGAAGCCTGGCAGGAGTGGCTCAGGCACCAGACCATGCTGATCAACGAGAACCGGCTCAGCCCGGTCGATCCCAAGGCACGCCAATTCCTCGAACAGCAGATGGAGCAGTTCTTCTTCGGCGAAGGCGCCGAGCTGCCGCCGGACTATCGACCCCAATAGGCCCCGGCGGGCGTACGGACTTGACTCAACCGGACATCCCCGGTTTAATACGCCCTCTTCTCTAAGGCCAGGTAGCTCAGTCGGTAGAGCAGGGGACTGAAAATCCCCGTGTCGGCAGTTCGATTCTGTCCCTGGCCACCATATAATTCAATGGCTTAGCCGTTCCGAATTCCTTTTCAAATAATTCCTTGCGTTAATTTTGCGTGAGTCTATGAACTGCTTACCCGTCGTAAAACAACCAGTTCGGGCTTTCCATTGCCCCGGTCACACACACTGTTCGCTGCTTCAATGAGCCGAGACAGCTCTGCGGCGGAGTAGTGCGTGGTGATCCGTCCCGAACGGTGCCCCAGCAAGTCCTGCCGATCCTCGAAGCTCACTCCGGCAGCGCGCAGGCGTCTTCCGAAAGTGTGTTTTAGATCGTGTACACGGACCTGTTTCAGGTTCGCTCGCTCCCTTGCCCGCAGCCATGCGGAATTCAACATCCTCTGAACCGGCTTGTCCTTGTAGGTGAACACATGGACCGGGTGTTTCCCGCGACGCCGTTCAATAACCGAGCGGGCGATCCGGTTCAGCACCACCAACCGCTCATCACCGTTTTTCACATACTGTCCCGGAATAATGAACAGCAGGGCGTCCAACGATGGCACAGCGACTTCCCATTCCCAGCGCAGACGGCAGATTTCACCATCCCGGCATCCGGTGTTAACGGCAAACAGCGCCATCTCAGCCAGATGCGGCGGCAGGCCCTGGAACAATCTGGCCTGTTCTTCCCAGGACAGCGGATAAGGCGGTCTTCTATTTGTGTCCGGTAACAACCTGATCTTAGGTGCCCCCTGCAACCAGGTCAGACCGTAATCATCCACCCATTCACTCGCCGCGAGGTTCAGGATACGGCGAACCACTTTAAGTCCATGGTTGATTGTGCCAATTGCTGCACCTTCATTGCGCCGGTATGTAACCCAGGGCTCCAAAGATCCCCGATGGAGGCGGTCCAGCGCCATATCACCAATCCATGGAAGCAGCAGTTTCAATCTCCCGATATCACTTTGGATGCTGCGTTTGTGCTGATTTTCCAGCACATATTTTGCTGCGGCTTGCTCGAACGTCCTGCTTGGGCGTACGCCGTAGACTTCTGCTTGCCGTTGCTCTTCCGTCAACCGTGCTAGGAAGCGTTCGGCTTCCGCAAGGTCAGCGCTCTCAGTGCTTTGGCAAATTCGCCGCCCGCTGATGCGTTTGTCGATGTGCCAGATACCCGCGCGCTTTTTGAGCCCCGGTGTTTTTTTGCGTCCCATAATTGATCTCCCATAGATCGACCTGGACGCCCGTTGCGGTTCTTATAATGGTCTGCCCAGGCGTCAAGATCAAGCCGGTCGAAGGCGATAGACTGCGGTCCCATGGGGATTTCAGTCACAAAAGGCCGCACTTCCGCGTTAAAGCGGTTCCTATCCATGCCCAGATAGGCCGGAGCGTCACGCATCCGGATAAACCGGGGCAGAAGGCGGGCGGTCTTTTCCATGCCATAACTTTCGCACAGCCTGAAAAGACCCTGCCTCTCGCCTTCCTCGCAGGAAGTATGAAGAAAGCCGGTCCCGATTAAGGGACCGGCTGTGAGAGGAGGGGGTTAAAACCCCGGTGGCTTGGGCCGCTGTGCGCGGCGTTTGGCCTGCGCCCGCTGAATATTCTCCAGGCTGGCGAGCGCGTCGCGCCGTTCAGCGGAGCCGGGTTTTGTACCGGTCAGCTCTTGCGAGACTTGCCGGAACAGTGCCGACAGTGCGTTTTCACTGTGGTGATTGAGTTCTGATGGTGTGATGACTTTTCGCATCGTAAACCTCCTTGTCTGGTTCAAAGAGGCCCCGCCCGTCGGAGCCTTTGTCGTGGCTCCCGGACACAAAAATCGTATCAACGACAAAGCGCCGTACCGGGCGTCAGGGACGAAGGGGATCAGGCAAGGGTTATGAACGCGGAAAGGTCTTCAAAACCTCGGAACACGAAGAGTCGCGTGAAAGCCGACGGTGGTGTGTGGCGGAAAACGCAAGAAATGACGGGGCGGAACACGGTGCCCGCTGTATTAGGAATATCTTAAGCAATACAACCATAAGATGTATATAAGGGGATTATGCAAACAAAAAAGACTGTTAGCGGTGGGAAGGAAGGGAAGCGGTTATATGCAGATTAAAGTCAAAGGAGAAATGACGATCTTTGAAATACGGCAGGCGATTTTTGAGCAACTGGCGCAAATTGAAGAAGATTTAGCAATTCGCTATTCACGGGGTGCGACGCTCTATATCAACCCGACCAATGGGTTCGGTGACGATATTGAACCGATGGATCGGTCAGGCCGCCGAATTGATCGCTTGTACAGCGATGGCGGTTACAGGTCCGCCGCAATGGAATACAAACTATAGGGAGGAGGCCGCAGACATGAAAATGCCTTGCTATATCAACTTGGAAGATGCAAGAAAGGTTCTCTCAAATATGGGAGTAGAGTTGTCGGAACGTCAGATGAAACGGGCATCCGAAATGGACGCCCATGGAATGCGTAAGCTGCCATTCTTCGTGGACCCTATCGAGAAGAAGCTCAAGATCGAGAAAGGCACGCTGGTCAACATTTACCGGCAATTGCAGATTGATGCGGAAAACAGTGTAAAACGCGATTAAAAAGGCTGATTTTACTTGATTCCGTTAAATGGAATTACTACTTATAAAGGACCATGGCAGATATAAGAAAAAGAATTGGCAAAAAAGGAACGACATACCAAGTCCGTTATCCGAACAAAGCAACCAAATCCGGTTATGCTTTCAAGACCTTCGACACATTGAAAGAAGCGCGAGCATTTAGGGAAGATTCCAAGGCGCGTAAAAAAAATGCTGCACTTAGGAGTGGCATTGGAAGTGTTTCGAGCGCTATCGATAAGTGGCTTGATATTTGTGAAAGGGAAGGAAGAGACGGACGTGATCCCGTTTCACCTGCAACATTGGAACAATATATATATCGTTCACGTATCATGAAATCCTATGATTGGGAAAATAGTCCAGGGGAACTAGAAGAGCCGGATATAGTGGAGTTTCGCTCGTGGTTGCTGCGAAATTATAGTCGTGATACTGCACAAAAAGTTCTATCGTCATTTCACTCTGTTTTAATTGAAATGAAAAGGCGAGGACTTGTGGTAGAAGACCCGGCAGAGAACGTAAGTATCGAAGTAGATTCTCGCTACAATCAACCACCCAGAATTCCCACCGTATCGGAATTTCAGGAAATATTGAAAGCAGCAGACCGGCTTGCTAACTCGAAGAATTTCGAAATAGCGAAAGCATGGGAACGCTACCGGCCCATGGTCTATCTCGCGGCTGATAGTGGTATGAGGCCCCAAGAGTATCTGGTGCTCCCAGTAGAATCTATACAAGAAAGTGGGATACGGATCGTCCAGGCACTGGATCGCAGCAACCATATCGGCCCTACAAAAACGAAAGCAGGTCGCCGGTATATCCCAGTAAGTTCCGGGGCGCTGGATTTGGTCAAACAATATGCGAAAAAGCATAGTTCAGGTGATTTTGTGTTTCCAACACGTAGAGGAGGTGGGTATCAGAGGTATAACAACTATCTTCGTCGTGGGTGGCATAAACTCATGGAAGAAGCTGGGATGGTTGAAGAAGTTGGTGGAAAAGGTGGCACTATACTTATCAACAAGAAATATACACCCTACGCATTACGACATTTCTACGCTTCTATGCTAATTGAACAAAACAAGAGTTTAAAATTCATACAAACGGTTATGGGGCACGAAGACATCAAGATGACCTTTGATGTTTATGGGCACATCATCCAAGAAAGGGAAGCGAAGCTAGCAGGGGATGAAGGTGGCATTTTACCAAACATTATGAGCCTTTCTTGTGGCAGTTCTGTGGCAAGCCACGCCTAACTAACTGATAAATAGAACAAATAAATAGCTTCCCAAGCTGAGGGCCGAGGGTTCGATCCCCTTCACCCGCTCCATAATATTATCAATCACTTAACTATGTTATTACGACAAGAAAAGGCCTTTTAGGGCCGTTTTTGCCACAAAATCACGGTCCTCTGTAACCCGCAGGAATCCGCCATTGTCTGAATTGGCCCGAATGGGCTTGTGGCAAATTTGTGGCAAAACGGGATTTGCTATAGTTGAAGAGGCTTTACAGCAGGTATATAGAACTCTATTTTAAGTTGCTGGCACGTTGCCTGCTTTCGACCCAAAGCGGACATTGATTAACTCCTCGCAAGAGGATTGTTTTGCCAAATATGCAAAAGTCGAGCCCAATGATTTTTGTAGTAATAAAACATAATTGAGGGAATGGAGAGCGCGACATGTATTTGAAGGAAGTATCGATAAATAATTTCCGCTCATTCAAATCTAATACGGTTTCGCTTCAGCCTGATTTAACAATTCTCGTTGGCGAGAACAATAGTGGAAAGAGTAATGCCATCGATGCGCTACGCCTCTTGGCTCCACCATTAAGCGGGCGTAGGGATATTTACTGTCAACTCACAGATATCCGATTTGATACGGGAACTGCTTTTGATATGTCAGCCCGGTATGTCGAATTAAATGCTGCTCAGCAGGGCCGTCTAGTATCAGCCTGCTCCGATAAGACTATGACTGATGCAGTGTTTGGACTGTCATATGACGAGACAAAGGGCGGCTTCCCTCCACGCCCTGCTCTTTGGGCAGGTAAAGAGGGGAAAACACCTGAGCCAGGAAGCCATGACATGATTCGCCATGTCTATCTTCCGGCGTTACGTGACGCCAAATATGCGCTCGCCTCTGGGAATCCGACGCGGATATATGCACTACTGAGGCACTTCCTAAAGAATACCGATCCCGCTGACCTGATAAAGGCGTTATCCCGTGATAATAACCATAAAATCTTAGAGACCATCGGTGGTTCTGTCGATGTCGGGCTTGAAGCTTTGACTGCCGGTGTCCGGCAGCAAACAGCATCATTGGGGTTTTCGAAAGACGAAAAGCTGATCGATATTGCAAGGGACCTAAAATTTAGTCTTGCCGATCAAGGCATTGAACCAGAGGACCTCAGCTACTCAGGTCATGGCTATGCCAATCTTCTTTATATGGCGACGATTGCTGTCGAACTGGAAAATGTCAGCAACGCCGATTTAACACTTTTCCTAGTTGAAGAACCGGAGGCACATCTACACCCGCAGTTGCAGGCCGCTGTGCTTGCCTTCTTAAAGGACCGAGCGGTCAAATCGAGAGAGACGCCGAAAGATGACGGTTCCCCCGCAGGTGAAATTCAAGTGGTGGTAGCTACACACTCGCCAAATCTGACTGCGAGTGTGCCAAGCAAGAGCATGGTTTTTCTCCGCGCCGACATTTTCGAAACGGAAGCAGCTACTCCTGCTGCTTCTGATGCAGGCGCTGAGGGCGGGGGCGATGTCGCTCTCGTAGCCGTTGAAGAAGCCGTAGCGGTCGCAACTGAAGCTACTAGGCCAACGGTGGAGGCAGGGGCAGAGAAAGCACCACCAACACTTCGCCGGGAAACTCGGTCAATTTCCCTCGCTGATCTTCTGACCAATGAGAAGGAACGGCGAAAGGTCGACAGATACATCGATGTGACAAAGGCATCATTCATGTTTGGCGGACGAATATTTCTGGTCGAGGGAATCGCAGAAGCCTTGCTCCTACCTGTACTTGCCAAAAAAATTGTATTGAAAGATGATGAAACTTCGCTTCGTCGCTTTCGGTCAACGACGTTTGTCCCAATTGACGGGGTTGATTTTCAGCCCTATGTGAAGCTTCTAATTACACCTCAAAACGATATCCGAATTGCGGACAAGGTTGTGATTGTTACTGACGGAGACGGCCCGAAGACTCTTGATAGTGGCCTAACTGCTGGTGAAAACCGAAAACGCATTTATGATGAAATCGCCAAAGGCGCAAATGCAGTAACAATTTGCGAAACCTACATCAATGGCTATTCGCTCGAAACGGAGCTTCTGACTGCAGGTAATCACGATATTCTCAAAGCTGCATACCTCGTGGTTCATCCGCAATCGGAGGATAAGTGGGACAATGCTGTTGTACATACGGGAGATGAACTCGCCGCAAGCATGCACACTCTTTTTAAGGAAACGCGGAAAGGTGATTTTGCCCAAGTGCTCGCTGAGCTGATTGAAGATGGCGAAGAATTCATGGTGCCGAAATATCTGTCGGATGCCATTAAATCGATTTCAGCGTGATGGAAATTTATGGCTGGATTTACACTGACACTTGAACAGGTAGCTATTGTTGAGCATGAAAGCTCAGCATTCATCTCAGCGTGTCCAGGTGCCGGTAAAACCCGCTGTATTGTAGAACGTGCGAGAGCGAAGCTTTCTAATGCTGAGTCCTACCGTGGTCTCGCCTTTTTGTCCTTTACCAATGCCGCTATTTCAGAACTACAGGATCGCTTAGTACAAAATCATCTTCTCCCGGTCCCAGTTTTTCCACATTTTGTTGGAACATTTGATAGTTTCATTTGGCATTATTTGGTGGAGCCATTCGGTTTAGATGGGTGCGATAGCCCTCTCAAGGTAATCCCGGGCACCGGTGATCTTATCGTAACGCCTTTTCCTGGCGCACAAGGTCTTCGACTCGACTGTTTTGAGCGGTCTACTGGCAAGATCATTCCAGAAGAGGCTAGGAAAGTGGGCTTCAATCGTGATCCTGCCAGATACGAAACGGCTGCGCAGCGTTTGCGTGTGCGATTGCTTGAAAGAGGCCAATTGGATTTTGACGATGTCAGACGGATAGCAAACGGCAATCTTAAGGACGAGGCATTCAGCAATCGACTCGGCCGCATTTTGAAAGCGCGATTTGGGGAGATTATTGTCGATGAGGCTCAGGATTGTAATCCGGATGATTTGTTGGTCATCGACTGGTTGAGGGGTACAGCAAAGATTCCGACCAAGGTCGTGTGCGATCCCCATCAATCCATTTATGGCTTTCGGGGTGGTGTTTCCGATGAGCTATTCAAGTATGCCTCTACTTTTGCAGATAATGAGCAGTTATCGCTCACAGGAAACTTTCGGTCATCTAGGCATATTTGTAAAGTAGTACACACACTCCGAGCACCAAGTCATCGTGGCGACGAAGAAGAAGCTCTGGGTCCGCTGAAAGACTGCGATCTGAATGTTCATGTACTTAGTTATGGCGGCAAAGGAGTTTCGACGCAAATAGGCGCAGCCTTTACAACAATTGCAGATAAGAGCGGGATTGACCCGAAAGACTGTAGACTTGCTGCCAAGACACGTAGTAGCGGATTAAAGGCGATTGGGGCGTATACAGGCGATGTCGGGCAATCACTAAGTTTAAAACTCGCTAACGCGGTCATGAAGTTTCATTATTCTGATAATTCAAAGGATCAATTTTATGCGATAATTGATGTGCACCTAATAACCATGGCGATTTCTGAAAAATTGAATGGACGGAGTTATCATCAAGTCATTTCAGAAGAAAATATCGACATCTTAAGTTGGCGTGGGCAAGTCGTGAAAATAATCCAGTCGCTTCGGTTTGACGCTACAGCAGGAGACACACGGACTGAGTGGGTTAACCGTGCACGAAAATCATTGAATATCTTTCTGCCTACAGGAGGAGGCAGCATCGCACAAAAACTTCAAAATCAAGCAAAACTCGATGATATTCTTGGGGCAGTGCCTGCGCGAGGCATTAGGGCTCGGACGATCCACGAAGTCAAAGGAAAACAGTATCAAGGAGTTTGTGTAGTGCTAACCACAGCCACGGCAAAAGGAATCTTAACACACTTAGAAGAGGAGCCAGATAATAGCATGGCTGAAGATGTGCGGGAGCTTTATGTCGCTGCCTCTCGTGCCCAAAAGCTACTCGTATTCGCTTGTCCTAAAAGTCAGTCGAAACGACTGGCAAAGCATATTTCATACAGTGGTGCCACTGTCCAAGTTACTGAAATTTAAAATATTCGGAAAGCGTAGATAAAAGTCTATTTTTTATTGAAAGCCTTTAGTACATGAAAGAACTGCCACAATCGCTATTTGATGTTTATGCCCTTGCATTGCCCCGTGGTCATGGTTTCGGTAGCGCCTCGCCAATTGGTGTATGGCAAAGTGATGATGGTTTGGCATATGCTGCTATTACTCATGATGATTCAAGTGTCACATTTGGTCTTTTAGCAGCTAGGCGTCGTATCGATCAAACATGGGTAATAGTATCTTGTGACGATGGATTCTCTTCATGCGAGGAGGCTTACAGTCATATTCCTGCTTTATTAAAAGAGGGGGAACCTCCCGAGCCGCTTTCTCCTAACACGGCGTCTCGACCATTGTTACACGATGTGGGCAACAGAAAACCATCAGATATTTTTAAGCTTTTATTACAGCCATCTCATCATGTGGCCGCATGGATGCTGAATCAATTGTATCTTTCACTGCCGAATCCAGATGCAAACTGGGTTAGCGATTGTCAGACTGACAATTTCCATACCCGCTTATGGGAGGCGCAACTACTGGCGAGCTTTAGAGAGCAAGGATTGATGGTTTCCCAGCCGTATCCATCACCAGATTTTTTAATTGAAAAATAGACACGGCGGTGAGGCATGGGTTGAAGCTGTAACCGCCAATCCACAAGAGCGCTATAACCATGTCAATAGCACTCCAACTGATCCACCTAAAGCAAGGGAAGAACGGCTTTTGGGAAGCGCCGCTGAGAGGTTTGCAAAAACGCTAGGGAATAAACTGGACAGAAAATACCATGAGTTGGAGCATGTTTGTGGAAATCCATTTATCATCGCGCTTGCCGATTTTCATGCTCCTTCCTCAATGACATGGGGCTGTGAAGCATTGATTTGCTATTTATATGGCATGTATCCTGTTGTAAAGACAGATGCAAAAGGACAGTTTGCCTGCACTGAGCCAGTAACAAAATTAATAGGAAAATCTGCATTTCCGGCAGGACTATTTTCTGATAATCAACATAGTGAATTGTCAGCTATTATTTTTACCAGTGCTTGCTCAATTGCAAAGCTCAACCGCGTTGGAGTGTCCGCAGGAGCATCGGCAAAAGTTTTAAAATATATCCGTGTCGGAGAATTTTTTGATCGCAGTCCGAACGCATTGAAAGGCATGCCTTTTTGTCTTGATGTTACAAGTCAGGAATACCGGACACTATGGCCTCAAGGATATGAGCCATGGTGTGCTGAACTTGAAGTCTTTCACAACCCGTATGCAAAGTATCCTGTAAAGCGGGAACTTTTGCCAGAAACAACCCATTGGTTCGAAAAGAATGGAGAAATTGTTTGCAGTTCTTTTTACGAGACGGCTATTTTATGTTCGAAAACCATCATTCAAAATGAATCAGAACCGACTCTAGAAATCGGTGATTTATACGGTGATTGTGAAAATTGACCTTTTTTTTATAATTGCATGAGGGGAATGAAATGGATGTCAATGAAAGTAGAGATATTCTCATCCGGCACAATGGTCTTCAAAATACCGATGATATCTATACGTTTTATTACGATGAAACGAACAACATACGAAAACTCTATTTGAATGATGCCGGGCTTAATGTTGAAAAGACTGATAGTTTTGTCCTTGCAGGGATACTGCATAAAGGGTTAAGCACTGACAATGATTATTCAGCTCTTTTTCAAAATCTAAATCTTCAAAAAAGCGCACGTGAGCTAAAGCTCAAACATATCGCTAAGGGTGGTTTTCTGGATATGCTTAAGTCCGAGAAGCTTTTCACTATTCTAAGCTGGCTCATCGAAAATAAATTCTACATCCATTATTTCAATCTCAATATCATATACTGGTCCGTAATTGACATTATTGATTCCATTATTGTGGAGCTACATCATCCCTTTTATATCATGAATCACATGTCACTAAAGAGCGATTTTTATGAGCTTGCAAATAGCAATTCTGGTGCCTTCCTAAATGCTCTACACGAATTTAACTATCCAGATATTCCAAAAGACAAAGGTTATGCGTTTTGTCGTTGGCTAATCGACTTTGTATGCATACACAGTTGTATACTGCCGGATTTTCGGGAAAATGTGCTCGAAAATCTGATTAAAGAGTCTCTGAAAATCGAAGACCTACCATTCATATCAGGATTTCATGGCCGAGAATTGATCTCTAGCTTTATGGTATTTTATTTAAGAAACCTGTATCTATTCAAAAACTCTCATCACATCTTTGATGAAGAAAGGAGTATTCAAGATGACGTTAAAGAATTCCCGTTAACCGTAAATGGTGTGCCAATTCAGAATCATGAATTTGTTAAATCCCACGACTCTGAGGCCATTCAACTATCTGATGTTATCGCAGGCTTTTTGGGTAAGTATTTTTCCTACTTAAAGGATGTAAATGACGAACAGTTGGCGATTGATAAGTCTGGCTTGACTAGCAAGCAACTCAAGACGCTCGCAGCGTTAAAAGACATTATCGATGTTTCTGATAGTGTTAGCAGAGGATTTTTCAATGTTGTCAGCAGCGAAGGTGAACAACGAAGAAACAATTGGTTCTTACATGGTATAGAATTGTAGGCTAACGTCCGCAATTGGCCGTTAGATTCAATTGAATTGAATGGCAAACATTCTATGGTGATCTAATAATTAGTTATCAATAATTCTTTGATGTTACGGTTATTAGAATTTAGATTGATTTCACGACGTGCAGCTATTCTATAAAACTTGAAACCGTTGTACAGGCGTTTGATAAAATCAGTATTACTGTTGCTTAGTGCCCACTTGACTCCATTTCTATCTAATTCTGAGCACAGAGCAGCAAGGCGTATTTGATCATGTTCAACGAACTGCTGATCGGTATAACGATTAAAGTCTGAATATCCACCTAACTTGTAGTAGGGAGGATCAAAATAGATAAAATCTCCCTTTTTTGCACCATAAATATTCAGCTCAAAATCACCTTGGCGAATCTCCGTTTCCTGCAATCGGAGGGATGCTTGTTGGAGATTAGCAGGGTCATAATATCGCCGATCATAGTCGCCATAAGGAACATTAAACATCCCTTTGCGATTTACCCTAAATAAACCTCTAAAGCAGGTTTTGTTCAAGTAAACAAAATGTGCGGCTTTTTTGTGGGCTGAAAGTTTGTCTGGTAACGTGGCTCTGATTTCAAGATACGCTTCCTTATTATTCGGGAGCTTATCAAGAATTCTAGCGACCTTTTTCCAGTCTGTCTTGATGGCATTGTAGGTATCAATAAGCCAAGAATTATAATCCGCAATAACGGCTTTCTTGGGGTTTAGTGTAAAAAATACACTACCTCCGCCAATAAAGGGCTCAAAGTATGTCCCAAAATCGTCTGGAAAATACTCAACCAGCGTCTCGGCAAGAGCCTGCTTACCACCAGCCCACTTTACGAAAGGCTTCGCTTGAATGAGTTTTTCTGCTAAAGCTACCTGAGTCATAGGCAATAATGATACTCATAGTATGTGGACTGTCAAGTAGCAATTAATATGCTAGAGGGGATACTAACAGATCAACAATTGAATGCCAGAGAAATTAGAAAACTGTATAGAATTTGGTCAGCGGATCAGAAATCTTCGTAAAGAAAAGGGGTATTCGCAAGAATCCTTTGCCGACCATGCCAATATTCACCGTACATATATGGGGGGTATTGAACGTGGTGAACGTAATCCTACTCTGACCACAATCTATCGCTTAGCAGAAGCTCTTGAAGTCGATCCTTCCGAGTTACTAAAGAGCGATGACTGATACCATTTTTCACACCATCTACCAGGCTGACAATCAACATCTTACTATTCTGGAGGATGATTCAGTTCACCTTGTGGTCACCAGTCCCCCATATGTAACTACGGAATTCAAGAAAAATCAGGAATTCGACTATGAGGGATTTTTAGAGCATTTCCGATCCGTCTGTAAACAGCTATATCGCGTGCTTGTACCAGGTGGACGCTTTGCACTAAATGTCGCCGATATTATCACTAAATATAGATATGATGATGAAGATACAATTTCACGTGTCCCCCTAGGATCAGATACATTCCAAGTAGCTCAAGATGAGGGCTTCAGGTTATTGGAAAGATATATATGGGATAAGGGATTTACACGAAACTTCGGCGGGCCATTATTGGGTAGCTATCCCTATCCTCCTTCAATATTCAATAATAACTATTTCGAATATATCTACGTTTTGCGTAAACCTGGAAGACGTAAAACCACTCATGACGTTCGGCGGCAAAGCAAGATGGAGCTTGAGGAATGGCGTGAATGGACACAGCAGTGGTGGCGCATAGAGAGCATTAGTGAAAAATTTGACTATCACCGCGCTATATTTCCGGTTGAGATTCCGTATCGGCTAATTCGCATGTATTCCTATAAAGGAGATACGATACTTGATCCATATGCGGGTAGTGGTGCAACAATGATTGCAGCTAATAGAGCGGGTCGCCATTCCATAGGTTTTGAAATTGATGAGTGCGAAGAACTCATTAAGCACAGAGTGAATTTCGAGGCTTCGTTACTTGAAGGGGATGAATATATGTCATATACGATCAATAGGGAATATTAATAATGCAGAGAACAGATATATGGAGTGAGTTATCGTGGCGGCACCCTGTGTGGGAGTTGGTTCGATATTTTCGCGCGTTACGAGGAGAAAAATCGAAGCAGCTATTCTTAAAAGAACTCTCTGGCAATAAAACATTATCACTTGATCACAAAACTCTACCTATTCAGAATGAAGTTATAGATTTGCTTTTTCAATATCTCGATCTTGAAGGGGAGCTATTTCAAGTCGCAGCATCCGATCTTCGCACAGAAGAAGATGCATTGGCGTACTGTGAGAGAAGCGGCTTCTCAGTAGGTAAGACGAAAACGCAAAGTAAAGATCATCATCAATCATCCAAAGCTATGATTGCTAGCGTGACTGGTATTGCTCAGAAAGTTTGTCAAGAAAAAGGTCTTGAGTTCGACCCTGATCCACAAAATCGCTGTGTCTGGTTGAATGATGAATCTTTGCATATTACGTCGAGAAATTTAGATGGTGCCATCCCAGGGCTTGCCAATCCAATCGTTATTTGGGAAATAAAAGAATATTGGGGGAAAACAAAAGGCGGTAGTAAAATGAGCGATGCTGTATATGAGTGTCAACTTGTAGGCAGGGAATTGCGAGAATATGAAGAAAAATGCGGTATATCCGTTATTCATGCAGTTTTCCTTGATGGAAAAGAACAATGGTCACATAGAAAATCAGACCTGCGGAGATTCATCGACCTAACCTACCAAGGACTTGTGGATCATCTCATTATTGGTAGCCAGGTTGAAGACGAGTGGGAAGCTTTGCTGAATAAGAATATATGAAATTTCAACAAGTCCTAGGTAACGATAGCTTGCTATAGCTCATTTATAGTGAATCGTCTTATAGCCAGGTTATTCAGAATATTGTCAATAAATACAAGCGAATTTTTCGTTATCTGCTGTAAGCCTTGTTTGTGGATAGGGCATATTCATTCCTCCGCCGGGTCAGTTGTCTGGATCGTCAGGTTTTGAATCCGGCGCTTGCGGCCCTCCTTGATCTCGTGGAGTGAGATATAGACCGGTTTATTACTAGACAGGATGATCAGGCTGTCTGTGACCATACGCAGTGGCACCCATAGCCATGTAGCCCACCGGTTTTCACGCCGGACCTTGTCAATATAAGCGACGGGCGGCGGGGGCGCGTAAACAGGGTATTCCCGGCCCCTGTATGTCCGGTAGCGAAAGTCACCATTTTTGTCACACTCATGAAGGTCTTTGATCCTAGGTGTCCGTTGATCTATTCCAACGCACCGTACATGTGAATGTCAAAACGGTGACCGGCCCGGTCCTCCGGGTCGATGCAATGGCCAGTGACTTCCAGATGGGTTTGGAATTCGTGAACGGGTTCTTCTTCGTCATCGACATAGCGGGGCGAACCCAGCAGGCTTGAGTTTATCCCGGCATCGGCCCTTACTGAATAATCATCCACCTTGATCGCAATGAAGGCGTAGTCGGGTTCCTTCTTTTTCCTGCGTTTCATAGGATGGGTGCCCTCCGTATTAAATTACCAGGGGTTAATGGACTATCTGGTTGTGCATCTATTCCAGGTCACAGTCTCGTCTCTTCCGCTCTTCTCGTGAAATTTATCGGTGGCCATACTGGCTGCGGTCGGTGGTCCGGCAAGTCTTCCCTGGCGGCGAAAACCATCAACCGTGTCCTCGTTCCTGCGGGCCGCGCCCTTTGATGGTCTTCGGACTGGCCGTCCCTCCTGTATCCGCAGCTCTTACGTGAAGCCACGATTTCACGAAAAGCAGGAGATACAAGTCATGACCACTTTCTACGCCCAACCTTACTCAATCGACCATACCGGTTTTTATTTCGACGACATCACAGAATATGAAGCCGGGATGGAGAAACTGAACGCCAGGGGCTGCGAGGAGGTGGAAATCCAGTTCATCGACGGTGACGAACACCTCTCCCGGCTGGCGCGGTCCGTCGGTATCGACCAGGCGACGATCACCGAATGGTTTGATGAACTCGAAGACCTGGACAGACTGGAAACCGATCAGCTTTGCTTCCTCCTGGACCGGGGCTTCTCCCTTGATGAGGCGCTCACCCGGTATGAAGAGGTTTGTATCTTTCACGGACCGGTCGAGGACTATGCACGAGAGCTGATCGAAGACACCACGGAAATCCCGGAGAACCTGCGCTACTACATCGACTATGAAGCGATAGCCCGCGACATGGGCTACAACGGCGAGATCGAGGAGATTGAGCGCGAAGTTATCGTCACCAATGCGCATGAGTTCTAGGGCTTTGGCCCTTGTCTCAAGGGTCTTTAGCCTTTCATAAAGACTTATCCGCGTCCGTACCAGGTTCCCTTGCCTGTGCCGTGCTGGCTCAGGTGTCCCGCCGCGACCAGGGCTTGCAGGTGCTTTTTCACCGTGTTGCGATTGGCCCCGGTGATCTCGACAATCTGGCCGATGGTCAGGCGTCCGTGCGCCTTGGCGAGTTCCAGGATTTGCACGGAGAGTTCCGGCAGTTTGTCGAGCAGGATTTTCTCGCGCGCGATCTTGGTTTCCAGTCGCGCTTTTTGTTTTTGCAGGGCGCGCAGAAAGTACATGACCCATGGCTGCCAGTCGGGAGTATCGGTGCGGATCGTGCCTTGCGTACCGCGCAGCGCCATGTAGTAGCCTTCCTTGGTTTGCTCTATCACGCTTTCCAGTGAGCTATAGGGTACATAGACGTAGCCGCTCCGCAGGAGCAGCAACGATGTGAGCACGCGGGACAGGCGGCCATTACCGTCCTGGAAGGGGTGGATTTCCAGAAACACGACGGTAAAGAGCGCAATGACCAGGAGCGGATGAAGCTGTTTTTCTTGCAGCGCCTTTCTTGTCCAGGCGACGAGTTCCGTCATCAGGCGGGGCGTGTCGAACGGCGTGGCCGTCTCGAACACAATGCCGATCTCTTTGCCCTCGGCGTCAAACGCCATCACATGGTTGGTATTGGTTTTGTATCCGCCCCTGTGACGTTCGTCCTTGGCGCTGTAGACGAGCAGATCACGGTGCAACTGTTTGACATGGTTTTCTGTGAGGTCAATGTCATCGGCATAGGCGAAGATCGTTTCCATGACTTCGGCATAGCCCGCGACTTCCTGTTCGTCGCGGGTGTCGAACTTTTTGATCTCGATATTGCGCAAGAGCCGGTCGACCTCCCGGTCGGATAGCTTGCTGCCCTCGATGCGGGTTGAGGAACCGATGCTCTCGATGGTCGCGACATGGCGCAGGGCCGACAGCCGCTCCGGGGCGAGCGTTCCCAGGGCGCGCCACGCGCCCTTGAACTCATCCAGCTCGGCAATCAGCGAGAGGACTTCACGGGTGATATTCAGGGTGTCTGTGTTCAAGCTCATATCCATATGAATACCCAAAAATACCCATAAAGGCAAGAATTAATCGAAATTATCCAGAAAAATACCCATAAACACCCATATATCAGAAGGTTTCACCATCGTATCGTTTTTTATTCGCTTTTCCTGTCGCCTGGATGTGGATACCAATAATTTTACCGCCGCCTTGAAATAATCCCTTTCCGCCCCGTGATACCAAATTAGGTGTGGTCAGAAAATGCCTTTTTGAAGTGTTTGACCCCTGCCGGGGTAGGGGTCAGATTGGTGAGGTGAAGAAAGGGTTATCTCAATTCCGTTAACAGCATCGGCTGGCCAAATCCTTCCAGTGACGCGCCGCTAGCCGCGAAGAACGCCTGCCAAAAATCCCGTAGGGCCTTAAGTTTGCGGGAATCCAGATAAAGGCTGCCGTCTTCAAGCCAACCGCCGCCGATGACATACACCTTGACCCCCGAAAGGTCGGGGATCATCTTAGCCTTCTTCACCTTGACAATCTCGGCCTTCGGAGCGATCAGGCGAATATCACCCTTTTTAAAGAAGGTGGTCAGGCGGGAATTTTCAAACCCGTCGGAATAAAGCACCAGAGTCCGTTCCCGTATTTCCGACTTGCCGATTAAGTCGTTTGCCAGAGTATTGATGGCGCCAATGATCTCAGTATTGGTGAAGTCATAGTTGTCATCGGGCAGGGTCAGGGCTTTGACAATACCCTTCGCGATAGCCTTTTTGCCGCTTTTCTCCTGCCAGGTAAGGCATCGTTTATACGCCCTAATGTGTTTTGTGGGGGTGTTGTTCAGGGCCGTGTCCGGTAAGGGGTGTTCCATCGCGCCGGAGAACTCCAGTTCAGTGTAGTGTGTGTTGGCGTTGGCTGAAAAACTGACAACGGTGATCTTGTCGCCCTGCCTGATATAACCCAAAGTCTTCCTCAGAAGTTCCGCCGCAAGCTTTTTTTCATACCTGACTGTCTGGTCTGTCAGAACAAAAAGTTCTCGCTCAGGTGTTTTAACGAGGCTCTGGTCGATATAGGGCATAACCGGGTTATAGCAGTTGTGCAAGTCGTCCCTGGCCATAACTGGAGCGCTCAGCGTAAGCAAGGCAGTCAGGAAAGGGGGCAAAAGATGTTTACAAGTCTTCATAGTCATTGGTTTTCTCCTCATGGTGACGGGCTTGAATGAATTTGAGAAAGGTGCGGTTGCTGGCGTATTTAGCGGCCTTGAAGGCTTCGGCATCGACGCCGCTTTCGTTCAAGGCTGCGATGATCTTTTGCTGCAGGGCATTGAGACTTCCCTGAGCGGCATTGGCGATATCGATCTGCAAAGCCTGTTGCTTGTTTAGGTACTCCTCGCGGCTGCGATACGAGCGGATGATTTCGTAGGCTTTACGCCCTTCAAGCGATGCAAAGCCATAAGCGCGGGAGACGAAGATGGAGAGCGCCTGAATACCCAAAAAGATCATCGTGAAGATAAGCAGCGTCGAGAGTTTTCCCGTGGCGCTCATCAGTTCGGATGAGCTGTCAGGCATTGCATTGTTACCGAGCACATCGCCAAGACCTTCCAGGGCGGGTTCGGTAAAATCGAGAGCCTCGCCCGCGAAGGCGGGGCTCACCAGGTCGCTGACGGAAAGCCTGGCCACGAAGCTCAGGACCATTAACGCGCCAATGAAGATGAGAGTCCCCTTGGTCCAGTGCCAAGTTGGAGTCAAAGCGTAGTTCGTGTTCAGGCGATTGAGCAACTGCTCAAAGACCGATGCGTGATCGTCAAGGTAATCCTGAGCAATGCAAACCTTGGTATTCGTGGCCAGGGGGGAGACGGTTATACCATCATTGCCACGCATGACTTCACGGCCCATCTTTCCGGCTTTAGCGATCAAATCATTGCGGTGCCACTCTTCACCCGCGAAATGCGTGCCCAGCATCAGAACGATGGCCAGCACCAGCCCGATGAGTGACCCGTAGAAGGGTTGCTGACTGGGCGTTACGGAATCCAGGCCCAGTTCAGCGATTACCATGCCGAAAACCGCCGCTTCTGAAAACACGAGGACACCGAGCAGGCATTTGATCCAGAGCGGCATGACGCGGCGTCCCAGTTCATGCGACTTGCGCAGGTACATGAGCGCCATGTCGTATAGTTTGAAGTCTTGTCTGGTTAGGGTGTACAGGCGGAAGTATGCCATGCAAAGCACTAGTTCCAGCGAGAACCAGCCATTTGAATCCGGAATCAAGTGCTTCGGGAGTTTGATGTCCTTATATTTGCGGTTAAGAAAGAAAAGTCGTGTTTTGACCATAAGGTCGTGCCTATTCTTTTCAAAGAAAGCGAGGATCAAAAGGACGACAAAGAGCAGAACGACGATATAGGGGTGATCGGCAAAGCTGTGGTAGAGGGTGTCGATTGTGGTGGCAATGGAAAAGCCTGAATTATTCGTTTCCTCAAACATGATGATGGTCCTCTTTATAGGGAAAAGGTGAGCAAGGGGATACGGCGTAGCCAGTTATGGGCTATCGCGTAGATAAAAAGACCGGCCATGCCGTGGATATAGGCACGGAAGACGCCGGGAGATGGCATAGAAGCATCGAAGGTCCACAAAATTCCATCGATTAGATGGGGGGTGCCCAGGTAAGCGATCAGGGCAGCCAGAGCAATCCGTGGGAGCTGAGGGAAGTGACGGACCATACTGGCGAAGGTGATGAACCCACAGGCCCAGTACAGGGCGATATCGCCCCGCGTCCCCCAGGGAAGCCGATAGACACCGAGGATATGCGGGAAGAACCAGTGGATACCTTCTACTAGGTATCCGGCTGAAAAATAGGCAACCGGCGCGGCGATCAGGAAACGAGTGAAATATCCCATCGGTCCACCCCCTTATTCGCGCGGCAGATCGCCGGGTTGGGAAGGGGATTCCTGTGCGGGAGACAGGGCCAGGCCGCCATTGATACCGGATGAAGAATCCAGCACGCTATCGCAGAGTTTTAGGCGGGTGAGGATCGCTTGTGCATCTTTACGTCCGTAGATCGTGGCGATGTCCACGCGCTGTCCGGCCTGTATCAGGCAGAGATGGACGGAATCGCCGTACCACTCTGTTAATTGCAGAACTTCGCCGTCCTTCTGGGCTTCCTTGGTCAGAAACTCATGACGCTTGGCTTCGGCTTTGGTACGATCATGGGGGAGCAGAGCGAAGCTGTGGGAGATTTGCCGGTCGTAGGGTTTCCAGCGCCACCAGTGGCGAAAGCGCACTTCCGTGGAGCTCAGTACGACTGTGATCTTCTTCTTGAAGAGGGCGCGGAATAGGGCTTCCCAGAGGGGAAGGCTCAACATGACGAAGCCAGCCCCAGCGAATGGTAACCAAGCTTCTGGCAGCGCCAGTTGTTTGAGTGGGTGGTAGGTTACTGCGGCGCTGAGGGGGATTGTTGTATAGCTTGTAATCTTCGCAAGCTTCGCCCGTGCCGTTGTAAGCACGCGGGTCGTGATCGTGAAAACCGGCTTACCGTCCGCGTCCAGGCTTTGTGTGGTCTTGGGGAAGTCCTCGAAGGGATCGCATTTTTTATTGTCGCTCATGGTTGCGCCTCCTGGAACAGCAACACTTCAGATTTCATGCTTTGTAGTCTGGTTAGTAATGAACGAGGTATTGCTCTCGACTTCCTCGTGATTAGAGAAAAATGTGAATTAACGGTGGGTTACATGAGTAGTGGTTATGGCGAGGCGGTATTGGATCGCATCCGTTGCATTCTTGTCTCTTATCACTATCTTCGACGTGATAAGAACAATCAGCCCTATAGTTGGGCGAAAATGGCGGCGGATATTCGGACTTTCATGGGTTCTGATCCCAAGTTTCCCCAGAATAGTCTGGAAAACTTTGCCCGTGGATTGCGTCATACGGATACAGCAAAACGAATAGCGGGGATACGCAAATACTCGGTGCCTGAACCGGATCGGATGGAGGCGATCATCGCGTATCTTACTGACCCAAAAAGCAAGTGGTACGCCTGTGATAAAGATGTGCTGCTGGCCCCCGCGAAACCGCTTGTCCCACTTGAGTTGCTTGAGTTCTTAAATGAGAAACGCGATGAGCCGCGCACCATTAAAATGTATCGGCTGCGTGGCCAATGGAAGATCGTACAGGCAGACGACAACACAAACGACCAAACCCGCCTTACCCTACTTAAAACAGAAGATGCGCGTATGGCGATGGCTGAACTATCCGTGCAGGAGGCAGAAGACCCTCTGCCTGAACTGTATTCAGGATGGGCTATAGCAACAATGGACGATACGATATTACTAGCCGTTCAACATCTTCATCATGAGAGCAACCTTATCTATTTATCACTGGGAATTGATAATGCGGTTTATCGCTCCGAAATGCCGCGTGTACTTGTTTTCCTGGAACACCAATATCCGGAAGACGCAATCGAAGTAAATTCATCGGATGATGAAACCACGTTACTAAGCGAAATCATCAATAGCTGGCAATCACAGTTATACCTGTTTCGAAAAGTGCAAGATCTTGATTGACTCTTTGAAAGAGAACGAATAGGAATATGAAAAAGCAATCGATCATTAAGCTACTGACGGCTTATCAGGATGGCGTTTCAAAGGGGGAACTTGTTTCTCTGAGAGAATTGGGTTTGCCGGTCGGAAAACAGACGCGCAGAGGGTTTGCACCTGCGTTAGGCGACGAGGCGAAAGCAAAAGAAACAGTCGAGCGATTGCTTACCCTATGGACTGCAACACAAGGAAGGGAAGCAGAGGATATGCGACGACAAAATATGAATAAGCTTGTTCGTTCTTGGGAACAAGCGCAGGGGCGTGAAATCACGGAGGAAGAAAGGAGGATCGTCGAAGTGGGAGTTCAATGTCTGGATGATGTGGCGCATGGGCGTATAGATAACGCGCGCGAGATTCTGGATGCTGGTTTGCCGGTTAATTTTCAGCACCCTATATATAAGTCAACGGTCCTGCATACGGTAGCCAGCAAGTTTCAGCTCAATGATTATACAAATGAGCTATTGGATAGGGGGGATTGCGATCTGATGCTACGCGATCAATTCGGCAGGTTAGCTTGGAATATGGCGGTGTTCTTCAATCCGAACAGTGAGGACATCATTGACCGATTGGCCCGTGAAACAACGGCAGCGGCAGATCGGGAAGGGATCGATTTGCTGGAAGAACAAAACCGTTATCAGGTGGAATGGTTTCAACAGAAATGGTTTCTCCGCTTGGCGCAACGTGCGGAATACGTTCCTGAGTCACCTAAATAGATCGGAAATAATTATTGCACTTTGAGCATGGTATGCCAGTCAGGCGCATCTGAGTAGAGTGCTTCACGTAATCCATAACCCTCTGGCTCTAGAAACGGGTTAAGCTGTTCCAGAATTTCAAGAAGTTCTGTGCGAGAATAATGGTCAAGGATAGGGCTTGTATTGCGTAACTTGAGCCGCCGGTTTTTTTCTTCCAGATCGTTGTACTTTTCACCCATTGTGTTTAGGTGTCTTGTATATGTGGCAGGGTCCATCAGTCGCCCTTCACACATTTCATTGGCGTAACTCAGGCGATTGACACTTATCGGATGCTCGCTGGATTTATGCGAAAGCAAGATTTCAGACTGGATATGGAAGTTCAAGGCCATATTAACCCATAGGCTATGGAGTGGCCTATATTCTGGTAAAATAGCGTTTAAAACATACTCATCGGCTTCTAATTCCTGTAGCTGATAGGTGGAGAGTGCTTCGTCTACCACAAGCTGGACATTCATGGACCTGATATTTTTGTTATCAAGATGTCCCAGTCGTAAATGCCCTAATTCATGAATAAGTATAAAGGTGGCGGCTCCCGCGATAGCATGCCGAACTTTTTCATGAATTTTGTTTGGGATCAGGCGACTCATATCCGGTAGAGGTTCGCCATAGCAGTAATGTCGGTAAAGCAGGCTGAATAGAAAGACGGGTACGGCATCCCGCACAGAGGTGCGGGGGAATTGTTCCAGCGGATAGTGCTTATCCAGAGATTCAGGCAAGCTTTCAACGAAAAACGCCCAATATCCACAAGCGCAAATCAGGTTTAATAAGCCGTTTCCCAATATAATCGAATCTGACTTTGGTTTGGGTTTTGAATATGCGACACACAAGGGTAATGGAACTACATAGATTTCACATCTAAGTAATTCTTCGACTTTCTCCTGGTTAATAAAGCGGAGCTTATCCTGAACAAGAGCAGCCAGGGAATGTGTGGCGGTCATAGCGGAGGAAGGATTGAGGTGACTGTGCTGTAAATTCTTGATCTGCCGGTTAATGACAGACTCCGGTATACCGTAAGGGGCGAGTTTTAAACACGCGCTTAAATCTTCAATAAGTTCACCGGCGTGTATCATTGGTATAGAGCCTAATGAATATCCTGAATTCCTAAGCCTTTGGCTAGTTCATCCAATGACGCTGAAAACCCTGCATAAATATGGTGGGATTCAGGAGTCCATTCCTGATCAAAGGCAGATGCAAGATGATATTTTCGCTGAGAAGCTTTGGGATAAAACTCAGTGTTTAAAACCTCTTTAGCTCCGGCCTGTTTAGCCATCCAGCGTTCTAGCATTTCGATATAAGCGAGTGACAGACAGGGGGAAGCGAGAGATTGATAGTCAATGCGAGCTACATTAAGTTTTTCAGGCTCAGAGTAGACCCTCAAGAAATGTTTGTATCCGGTGTGGTCCGCTTCTATTTCCTGCTCCCGTGATTGTTCTTGAACGAAATGGCTATGAGAATGATGTGCTATCTCGTGACAGAGGCTAAAGACAATGCCTGCAGTCATGAGCGATGCGGAAAGGGCGGCAATTTCAGGAAAACGGGAATAGTATGGCCACATACGATCCGAGATATTCGCCCTGTTGGATAAGTCATTCCATAGCTGAAGCTGGCATTCAAACAGATCGCCAAGATCCTGAATGTCATCATTTGAGAGATCGGCGATTGCCCATATTCCTGTAATTAGATTCAGGTCTAAAAGCCAAAGAGCGTAACGCTGATCCATATAAATGCGCTTGGTATCCAAAGGTCCGGGTTCAGAAAATATATCGATACGGTCCAGTGAGAAATCCTCAAACCTGAAGACAGAAGAGTCCTCTTGAAGAACCTGAACAATATCATTGAACATGTCCATCAATAGCGCATTGGCATTTTTGACTAACTGATCGTCATCCTGAGAAAAACCTAGGCGCGCAGCCATGTACTTGGCTCTGTCCAGTGATGCTTCACTAGGGAAAAATGATCGCTTAATTTGCCTCGTTCGGGAACTGATAATTTTCACATTGGTTGATCTGTAAAAGCTGATCCATCGCAAGATGCTATATAAGGCTGTTTTTACGGGTTGTTACTGGATAGGTTAATTACAACATTACTCACCGATCTCAGGCAAATTCTTGTTCAAAAGATATTGTTAAGGGGGGCGTCTTGATTAAAAAATACTCCACCCGTTACAGGATCATGGGGTGTGATCCTGCCCAGATGACAAGCTGGCGTTTAAGCCAGTCATTGCGGGAGAACATACGGCTCACTTCATCAGGCGTCAGGAGATCATGGAGTTCAATACTCCGGGAACGCCCGCTCATGCCCATCTCCTGCTGCTGCGTGTCGACTTCGTCTTCCTGGTATTTTCTGCCGACGCAGATGCTATTTTATTTTTGGGTAGCACGCAGTTCCGAGCTGAATAGACTGCACCGGACAAAGCTTTCTCTAAAAACGATCAAGGCTCACAGTTTCTGATCCGCCGAGACAAATATGCTCGAAGCCTCGACTTATCAGCAATTCACGCATTTTTAATGCACCGAACTCCGCAGTGCCGTTATTGCCATTGAAAACCCACTTTTAGCAAAAAACCTCTATTAATACCTTAATGAAGATCTGGATGCTGATATTAGTGGGCAAGATTCCGGCGAAATTATAAGAATACTCACCAAAATACTAAAGGTTGGCGACGATACAAATTCACTTATAAAGTTTTACCGCACCTGTGATAAAGAAACAAAATATGGCGATCTAATACGAGCCCATCTAAGTCCATCTATACAAGAAAAATTAACATGATTATCCGAACAGGTTATTTTCTTGAATATTCCATATTAAAAATGGTACAACCTTTATTATAACAAATATAATATGCGCGAAAGGAATCAACAATGTCGTTACATGGAAGTTTTTAATTACTATGTTGATGAAGCACAAGATGGGCTAACTATAATTAAACTGTTTGCATATATAGACCGAGTCTTGTCGACAGCAAATATCAAAGATATTTCAAAATTTCAGGATCAAGATTTAGACGGTATTTTGAGATCAAGAGGCAGTGATTTAGAAACATTTATTGATTGCCTTGAACGTACCTTAGAATACTTTGAAACACACTTTCCAAGTGATGATCCAGATTACGTGTCAAGTGGATGCAAATATCTTAAACGACGTGCACCATAGAATTGCTGGGTTTGATGAGCTATCTGTTCACACAATTCGCAACTTCTATATTTTAGCTATTCATTAGTGTGTATAACGGGCTCTTGCGATCATAATACTCCACCTTTTGCAGGATCATGGGGTGTGAACCCGCCCAGATGACAAGCTGGCGTTTGAAGCGGTCGTTGCGGGAGAATATCCGGCTGACTTCATCCGGGGTCAGAAGGTCGTGAAGTTCAATACTGCGGGATCGTCCGCTCATACCCATTTCCTGCTGCTGCGTACCGACTTCACCTTGCCGGGACACCTCAACTTGCGTTTTTCCAAGTCTCTTGGATATATACTCCGTTGTAGCTAAGTCGTTATTCCCGAAGAACTGGAGTATACCGGCGTTCCCGGCAAAGCTCTCCCAGCGCTCGCCGTACAGGGCCTTACCTTGGTTCCAGTCCTGTAGCACGACCCAGAGCTTGACGTGAAATGAGGCAATCTGACCGATGGCGTTTTCCAACTGACGCATATGGCCCAATACCGGGAATTCGTCAAGACAGGCCAGCACGGGAACGGGAGGCACGGTGCGCTCCCGCTCCATGGCGTCCAGAAGCTGGTTGATGAATATCCTGAGCCAACGATTGCTCATTTCGATCCGTGTCGCGGGAAAGCATAGGTAAATACTCACACCGTTTGGGTCGCGCTTCAAATCCGTGAGGTTGAAATCATGGCCGCTCAGGATGTCGCGCATGGCGGGGTAGTCCAGGAATTTGGTATGACGCCGCACGGTGGAGAGCACGCTGTCGCGCTCCCGGTCGCTCTTTTCATAAAAATCGTTGGCTGCACCCTCGATGTCCCCGCCCAGAGCGGCGGTTCCCTCGAACTTCTTCAGGCGGTGGGCGTTGTCCAGCATGGCTTGTTCGAGGACGTGGTAGGGTTCCCCGTCTTCGTCTAGCGCCAGCATCATGGCCTGTTTGATCAGTTCCCGGACGGTGACGAGGTTTCGGCGGCCGTCATATTCCGGATCGGTGGCGACATGCAGGATCACGCCCTCGATGAAGGATTGCGCGCTTTCGTCCCAATGCTGGTCTTTTTGCGTGGGTGGCTTGATCGCCATGGCCTCGGCGATGAGCGAGGCGTCCTCAATAATTGTTGGACTGTCCAGTTTCAGGACGGCCATGGGATTGTAGCGGGCGCGGAAACCCGCGACCTCCTCGGTCGCGTAAGAGAACGGATCGAGGATATAGACCTTCTGGCCCATCCGGGCGCGCCGTGCGGCGGTAATATTGGACAGCTCGCCCTTGGGATCGGTGGCGAGCACGCTTCCGCGGTAGCAAAGCAGGTTGCCGATCAGGGTGACCGACTTCCCGGCGCGTGATCCTGCGACGCTCAATATGTGCCTGTCGTCCTCAATGCCGATGAGCTGTTCCCCCAGTGCGCCTACAAGGATCTTCTTGCCCGGATTATGGGGATTGTATGAAAGCGCCTTGCTCTGAAGAATGGCCTCCGGGTTTTGCCAGCGGGCCTGCGGCACGCTTTGTTGTTTGAGATAACGGGACGACACCCCGCGCGGGATATCGCTTGTGAAGTCATCAAGAAATTCGGTCATGGTCACCGCTCCTGTTAATTAAAGGGCTTGCGGTGAATTATCCGGTATGGGAGTAACCCTATGCCTCGCGCCTTCCTCTTTGTTTGTGAAAGCGTGGGAAGAGGTGATTATTCGATGAGGCCGTATCGCTTGCGGATTTGGGTGTCCATGTGTCCGACTGTGTCAAAATATGCCTCTTCATAAGGCTTGCTGGTTTCCTCGACATACATTTGGGCGATTTCGGCAATTTCCTCTTCGGTGACGTCGGTGTGCTCTTCAAGGAAATCTCGCGCTGCCCAAAGGAGCTTGAACGCGCGAACCGGCTTGTAAGTACCGTCCGGCATCAGGATGTTACGGACTTCCTCTTCAAGCCATTCTTCCGTTTTTGTCTCGGTGGTGAAAACGCTCATGGCATCACCATAGGATATAAAGTCTTAACGACCTACTAATTTTTCTACCGTGACCGGTCGAAATCATCCCGTGCCCGATTTTTCATACGGCGCAGGCGGTGTTGGATATGCTTGACCCGCTCTTCCCGCTGTCGGTTTACAATATCGGATTGGCGTTGTTTAGCACCGTCCGGCGTAAGAGCGCGGCCCGTTTGCGGTCGGTCCCTCTGCGTTTCCAGTTTGGTTAGCTCTATTTTGGTGACCGTTGTGGGGTCTTTGGTCTTATCCGATGCCATTTCCTGTTTTTTGTTATGAAAGGCTTTACGGATGGACGGGACTTTCGGCTTCCAGTCGGTGATCATGACGGCTCTCCCGTGGCGAAGATGGATGTCCGTCAATTATCGCCGTAAGCGGGAGAAGGCCGCCTCCCGCGTTCCTCGCCGATCTTTACTTACACGCCTTGCAAACCCTTATCCTCCAGGGATACGTCAGTTCGCTGGCCGTGCGGATGTCATGGCTGGGGAGGGGGCATTCCCCGTTACAGACTGCCGGGTTTAACGTTATCAGTCTACCCATGCTCCTCCTTTGTTCATGGTTTCCGCTCTTTCCTAATTCCAGCTCATACCTTGATTGCCGTAGCAAACGGACGCCGGGAATGCGCGTGAGCGCGGCGCGTCAATGGTCTGCCCGCTCCTTTCGGCCCTAGCGGGCCTCCCGTGTTGACCATGACACGTTCCCGGTCCGTTTGGCTGGACGGCAGGTAAGGCTGGAATAGGCCAGCCCGTCACAAATCAAAGGAGAAAGATCATGACTGACAACTTCAATGAAAACGCCGCCGAAAACAATAACGGTAAAGGCCGACGACCCACCCACGCTGTCAAAGTCCGCCACGTATACGGCGATGGCGCGACGAGCTTCGAACAGATCGGTGTCGGCTGGAAAAAGGAAAGCGGTAAGAGCGGTATAAAAGTAAAGCTCGCAGGCACTCAGATTGTCAGCGAATTCTACCTCTTCGAACTGCCGCAATCGCAGGACAGCGCCACGGAAGTGAACTCATAACCACCGCAGATGAAGCGGGCCGCCTGGTCCGCTTCGTCTCGCCCCATAACAACAAACATGGAAAGGAATCCACAATGTCTTACGAAACCAATACTATAAAAATTCGCTTTTCGGAAAAACCATCTGTAGATATTCGCTGCAAGCTTAAGAGCAACGGTTTTTCTTGGTCACCGGCACATGCTATTTGGACAGCCGCTCGTACGCCGAAAACTCAGGCACTTGCACAATCATTGTCGGGGGAACTGCCGCTAGATACGATCATCGGGGGTGATTGTGTAGACACAATGCGTAAAATGCCCGGTGAAGCTATTGACCTCGTCGTTACCGACCCCCCATATCTCGTTAATTACCATGACAGGTCTGGACGCTCAATAATGAATGACAACAATGACCATTGGGTGGAGCCCGCATTTAACCAACTTTACCGTCTTTTAAAGCCGAATAGTTTTTGCGTTTCTTTCTGTGGATGGAATTCGCTAGATATCTTCTTGAGCGCGGCTAAACAGGCCGGTTTTAGAATGTCCGGTCACCTTGTATGGCAGAAAAACTACGCATCTAGCAGTTTTTATATATCCAGCCATCATGAGCAGGCCATTGTTCTAGCAAAAGGGAACCCTCAAAAACCAGAAAAACCTCTAAGGTCAGTATTACCTTGGTCCTATACAGGAAATAAACTGCATCCGACCCAAAAGCATATAGATGTGATTTCGCCGCTGGTCGAGACATTCTCTAGTCAAGGAGAAGTCGTACTTGACCCGTTCTGCGGGTCTGGAACTACGGCCTTGGCCGCTCATAAGTCGGGACGTCATTATATTGGCATTGAGAAAGCCCCGGAGTTTGCCGAAATCGCCAGACAGCGGTTATCGGAGGATTCTCCGTAATCATTAACACTAATAACGAAGTGGGCCACCCGGTCCGTTTCATAACATGCCATAAAATCAACCGTTCCTCACAAAAGAGGAGCGGTTTTTCTTGTGTCATAGTGGGTTTGTCAGCCCCGGTGCGAGGCTTTTTGCCATCGCACCGCCCCTGAGTCCCGCCCTTTTGGAATACAGAAGCGGGAACGGATGTCGTGAGAAGGGAAGTTTTTATGCGGTAGGCTCCATTCCTGTTACATGATCGCCGCACATGAGGTTTGCATCGTGCTTGGCCCAGGCGGTGGTCTCACATTTTTCCTTGGGACAAACATATTTCACGCGTTTCCCGCTTTTACTTTCCTGTGCTGGTGACGCGTTTTCACCCGCCGTGCCTTCGGCGGCGTTCGGGGTCAGGCGGGGCTGCTCGATCCATGTGATTTTGAAGCCGCGTGCGAGGAGGGTGTTGGCGACATTATCGAATGGGCCTGCGGGCACGACGATGTGATGAACACTGTCACCCGTCTCTTTACCGCCTTCCTCACCTGTGTCGGTCGGCTGGAGGCCGATGGTCTTCATCTTATCGGCCCACTGGCGATTGTGATAGCGGCCCCGGCCCGGTTTGCCGTAGTGGTGTTGCCAGAGATGGACCATCTCGTGGGCGAGGGTGGCCAGTATCTCTTTAAGGGGCCGCTCGCGGAAATGGGTCGGGTTCAAGGCTATCTCGTCCGTGACTTTGCCGTCCTCCCGGCCAAAACGGTTACCGCAAAAATAGCCGTAACTTCTTTTACGGCGCTGGAGCGTGATAAGACAATCCGGCAGTTCTCCGTAAAACAGATGCTTGTTTAAAATATCATAGGCGAGCTGGAACCGGCCATAGGTTTCCTTGGTAGGTTTGATCGGAACATCTGCGGGGGCTTGATCGTTCATTGTGATGTACACTCCAATTTCGGCTATGGATATCTTTGGGATGCACATTCCAAAATCGTTGACGACATCCCGGTGGAGTGCTTTCTATTAAGGCATAGCCATTTAAAAGCGTTCCTCTTCCATTCCTCGCGGGAAAGGCTTTAGGGCAGAAGAGGGGAGGGGCGTTAAGGGCCGGTTAACATTTTCTATAATACAATCATAAGTAGCAGGGGCAGGCGTTTAAGTCTTTGTACAAGGTATGCGCGGTAGTACCATTTCATGGTCTCCACCGCGCCTACCTTGGGGGGGATTTCCCATCCCCCGCTTACCCCCCAGGGAACTCACGTAAGCGTAAAAACGATTGATGATCGTTTTCCGCCAAGTGAGTTTACGCGCCCGCGCCTTCGGGATATTTGAGGTCCCTCCGGCGCGTAGCGCGGCAAGGTTTCGTGCTTGCATGACGATCATGGAGACTGCGGCTCTCCCTGAACCCATCGCGTTAAGGGCCTTCATGCCCCTAACAACCCAGACCGGTGTTTCGACGACCGGCTTCGAGCAAAGGGACTTCGGCTCCCTTTGCAAACCTCGACCAAAAGGGAGATTACGGTTCTCCCTTTGGATACCCACCAGCCCGAAGGGCGTAAGCCCATGGGCAAATATATGCAGCGTCCGGGGAGAAGCCCCGGTCAACACGAACCCTGCGCGCGAGGAAGGCGAGAGGCGGGCGGATTGCGAAAGGGATTACGCTAGGCGGTATGACAGAGAAAAAGAAAGAAACCAGACCTGCACCCATATCCTACCGCCCGCCGGCGCACTTGCGGGATGAATTTCAAGCGCGCGTGGAAAAATCCGGTCTGTCTGTGTCTGCCTTTCTCACAAAATGTGTGTTTGACCAATTATCGCCCCGGCAAACGCGGCGACCGCCGCTGGAGAAGAAACTCATCGCGAAGTTGCTGGGCGAAGCCGCTCGCATCCGGGATGCCCTGCACGAGATTTCATTGCGTGGTGATTGTCTTGAAAATGCCCTCATGGTCGAGCAAGCGGTGGAGGAGCTGACAGCAATCCGTACCTTGCTCATGAAGGCCATGGGCCGCAAACCATGATCCCGTTCGCAAGCCAGCGTGCCTTGGGTCAGGATTTGGCGACCCATCTTCTCAATGAATACGACAACGACTATATGGAGGTCGCCGATGTGCGCGGGGCGGTGGCGGACGACCTGCACGGCGCGTTCTCCGAGTGGGAGGCGCAGGCCCATGCACTGACCAAGTGTGAGAACTATCTCTACTCCCTTTCAATCAATCCCGACCAGAGGCAGGGGCGTCTCACACGGGATCAGTACATGGCCTACGTAGACCGCGTCGAAGAAAAGCTGGGCCTTACCGATCAGGGACGGGCGATTGTGTTTCACATCAAGGACGGCAGAGAGCACGCCCATGTCGTCTGGTCACGCATCGACCTGGAGAAGGAGAAGGCGGTCCAGATGTCCTTCGACCGAGACAAGCTGATGATGGTCACGCGCTTGTTCGCCAAGGAGCACGGCCTGGAATTGCCCAAAGGCTATGAGAAAGAAGGCAAGGGTCAGCAGCTCTCCCTTTATGAAATGCACCAGAAGCGCACCACCGGGCTTTCCAAGGATGAGCGTCAGGAACAGGTCACTGACGCTTGGCGTTCCAGTGATTCAGCCAAGGCCTTTGTGCAAGCGCTGGCGGACAAGGGTTACATCCTGGCGAGTGGTAACAGGCCTTATGTACTGGTTGATCTCTATGGCGGTATGAACGCTCTGCCAAAAATGATCAACGACAAAACAGTCCGTACAAAGGATATCAGGGCATTCCTGGAACGTGATTATCCACCGGACTCACTGCCTCATGTCGATGAAGCGCGGGAAATGGCGGCGCGCCATAGAAAAGCCATGGAAGAGCACATCAAGGTCGAGCAGCGGGCGGACAAGCTAAACGATCTTAAAAAAATGCAGCAGGGTAGGCGGCAAAAGAGGGAAGCCGCACAAGAGGCGGCCTTGGAAAAGCAAAAAACAGAGCGGCGTGAATTAGCATTGCAGCACCAGAGGGAGCGCAAATCCCTGCGCACGGCCTATGTTGTGCAGACAAGGCAGATCAAACAAAAGCGCTATCAAAATCGTCCGACGGGTCTTGCGGCTTTTTTAGGCCGGGTCTCTGGTATCGCCTCGGTAACGAAAAAAATACACAAATATCAGGATCGCAGGCGTTTTAAGGTTTACAGAGAAAAACTCTCCGAAATGAAAGAAAGGCAGGAACAGGAGAGGCGGGAACTTCAGCATCAACAGAAGTTGCTGGCGCTTGATCTGGACAGGAAGATGAGGGGGCTGGCCCAAGTTGAACAGCGGGAACTGCGCGCGTTCGAGGAAAGCATGCTCAAAGAGGTACGGATACAGGCGCGGGGCGGTAAAGACAAGATACCGTCACTCGGGCTTGAATTAACACCGCGCGGCAGGCCTGCCGTACCGCACAAGGCCATGAACCGGCATATCTCGCAAATGGCGAAAGAGCGCTACGCTGAAAAAACATTCAAGCCAAAAGACAGGATTACCGATCTATCTGACGACTTCACACGGGCTTCTCGAAGCGAAAAAACTGAAGGGGAGGGGGCTGGCGACAGTGAGGCGCTGAAACCCAAATCACAAACCCACAAGCGCCGTGCACGGCGACATAAGGGTCGGGGTACAATCGCAGATCGGGGTAAATAAAGAAATCTATTTTAATAAATATACAGCTATCTGATCAACTCCAATATAGCTGTTCATGCGTTTTAGGGAGATTTTAGCAAGTCCGTCGCGAAACGTAATTTTTTCACCTGCGTTTAAATTCCAGGTCAAAGTCTTGCCAGCAACCACTGGTTCGGGTGTAGCAGTTAAAATACCTTCTTCAACTGGTTCTAGGAGAGTCATGACGATACGAACAGGTTGTTCTATATATAAGATACGAACCCATTCGCGATTGTATTTATGACCCATATATTGCCAATAAGGAGTCATGTTGTTTTTCATGGCCGCTGATTTTACATCGCTATCCCGTCCGTCTAGTTTACCTAGGTAAAGTATGGCTTCTTTTATATGGGGTAGTGTTGCCTCTATAATCAGGTCTTCACCTTCTGCTCCCATATTGACCGTATCAAAATTTTGGTAGAAATGTGGATTGCTGTTTTTAGACAAGGGCATGAATACACCATCAAACGGATGTCCTGATTGCATAAGTTTACGTGCATCGTTTGGGTGTATTAAATGTTTCATTTCATCTACGGTCACATAGCCGTAAAAGGAATCCGCCATAATCTTACGCCCGTCGGGTAAAGTGACCAGAAGAGCTGAATGGCCGCTGTTGTCTTTTATCATGTTCCATTGGACTGAATTGTATCCTTCCAGCGAAAGTACAAAAGCCAGCATACGAGCGGCATTGTCACACAAGCCAGTTTCTACAATTGTTTCGATTACACCTGATGGTAGACGGATAAATTCTGGTAATCGTTCAGTAGTAAGGTAAGGACGTAGACGAAGTATGGGTACATTTGCAGGTTGTTTTGCTTCAAAGTGATTAAATATCTCTGTTGAAATAGCAATAACTTTATCGTCCGCCGTGGAAGGACTGTGCTTTTCGTAGGCCGCACTGATAATGCTAGCAGCTTTATCTCTCGCTGTTGATATTATTAGTTGCTTTGCTACAAGCGAACTTATGATGGCAACAACAATAAAAGTGAAACCGCCAGCGATTAGAATAGTTAAAATTCTGCCAAACATGGTGTTCATTTAGTATCAACCTAAACTGTAGTCAACAATTTATTTAATGGCTGTGCAGGTAAACCAGCCGACATATTGTTTAGCGCACTTTCATATTATCTTAATGTGTTTTTGGATCACGATTAATGACAACAAGTGTGCATGTTCCCTTTTTGAATACCAGGTGATAATTCACCGGGCAGGGGAGTCAACCGTTGTGCGAATTTATAGTTGCGAAACACCATTATGGTTGTATTTCAATGTTTTAAGCACGTTTATGTTTGACTCGGGTTTTTTTGTGGGCTAGGAGTCAAAGGCAAGCGCAGAATTAAAAAAACAGCAAAAGCAAGGGGACACGATGCCAAAACTGCGGATCATCACAATAGCTTTATCATTTCTGTTTATTCCGGCGTTTATGGCGGGGGTGGCGAGTGTGTGGGCCGATGAAATACCGGAGGCTTCCGAACGTCCTTACAAAGCCACAACGGTTGATGAATGCATTCGGGAGAAAGAGTGCGTTTGGACGGCATTTGAGAAATTTACGATCAATTCCGAAGACGTTGATCCAGTAACTTCGAGCAGGGTTATTCGAAAATGGGGCGAAGATATCCGCATTATGCTGTTTGGAGAGAATGCCCTGCAATACAAAGACGATATTCAGAAATCTATAGAGCTGGTCAAGCCTTATTTTCCTTACGATATCGCTATCGTTGATAGCCGGTACAACGTATCCGTTGTTCTTACTAACAGTATTGAGAGAGAATTTGAAGATAATTACGGACCACGACTGGCGCGTATGTTTCAGACGGATAATTTCAAAAAAATATATTTATGGGGGAAGGAGAATATAGTTGGTCCACTACAAAGAATAGTTTTCTTTGACCATTATAACGACAATCAAAATCTTGGGGTGGCATTCTCTTTTATAAGAACAGAGAGCGATCATACTGCTGATTATTTAAAGGCTAGTATTTTTGATGTTTTATATCAGGGAATTGGCTCTCCTGATATTGAATTTAGTAAGTATGGTCCTGGTATAGCCATGCCAACAAAACTTGACTTGTTATTGATGGCTCTTCTTTATGATCCCCGCTTTTATTCCGGGCAGTCTTACAGGGATGTCAAAGCCACTTTTGAGCAAGTCTATCCGGACATTATCAAAGATTTTCTTAACATGAACAGAAAGGCAGAATAATGGCCAACGAACAACTGCAAATTGATATCAGGGATCGTGCAATAGAGTTGGGATTTTTGGGTTCTGAGCATGCCAATACAGAAGTAAAGTTTCATAACAGCATTGTACAATATTCACAGGTCTTCGGCATTGATGCTACATTGATTAATTTATTCAACTATTCATACAACGTTGCCAATACTTCTTACTGGTCATTTCATATTTCAGCGGAAGCTGGATTACCACCTTCACAGGGACAAAATGGTGTCACATATCACTATGACTTAAATTTAAGTAGTTTCGATGGAATTTATACGACTACCGGGACACAGGTCACGAGCGGTAACAAAATTATCCAGGTGTCAGGCGGACAAAATAGTGAAGGCAACTATGAGGGTGATCTTGGTTTTGACATCAGGCGTTTTTCTGGGGGTGTCGGGACAACTCTCGATGGAACTTCTATAGAAGAACTCATGATTGAAGTTGGAGCAACTGCTGAGTTAGTAGGAGCAAATATTGGGGCTTCAAAAGTATTTGTCGATAACGCTATTACTGTTTCAAACAAAATAAATGATTTCGGTTTGACAGACAGTGCATTGACGAACGATGTCTGGAATCAACTTGTAACGCAGTTCCCCAATGTTACTACGAATTACACGCAGGACTCATTTCACGCGAAAGTGGCTGCTATCCATGAATTTGGCGGTGAGCATATTACAACAGCTCAAATGCAAGCGGTTGCGTCAATTATTGGAGATGACTTTGCGCAAATAAACTATCCCCCCCAAACTGTAGACACAATCGTTGGATATATTGGTGACTATCTATCAGAAAAGGTTACAGAACTGGGTAGTTTGTTTTCGGGTGTGGATGAAGCTGCGCCGCAACTGATTGCCGGTGGACAAGGGGAGGACTTTGCGTGGGCGACGCTTAGCGAGGATGAAATATTCGATGGTGTAATCGACAGCCTTGAAGAAATAGTACCGGAAAACAGGATTAGTGCAGCTTCAACCGAGCATACTGTTGAGAGATTTTATTCAGATGGGACATCGGAGGTTATCTCATTTAATCCGAACGAACGACAGATCGAGAATTTTAACCTCCAATTTACTGATGCGGAAGTTAACGGGATCGTCATCAGTTCGGTAACTAACACCTTGACCAACTCTGATGGGTCTGTGTTTAACGTTACGGATACGGTTATTGAGGATATCAGCGGTGACCGCTATTTTGTTAGTTCGTCATCATTGGCCGATGGCAGTGTTTTACCGCTAAATGGTGTAAGCCACCAACAGAATATCTTGAAAACAAATTTTGATGGAACCGTCGTTTTGGGCCACCAGGAAATTACGACCTTTATTCAGAATGGACGTCAGCACGAGATAGTTGAGTTTCTGAATGAAGCAGATGGTAACTGGCATGTTCAGCAGACAATTAAAGACGAAACAACGGGCAACATTATTGATACAGGACAAACCTACATTGTACCCAGTGCAGAGTTGCTGGTGTCACTGCAGGCAACAGGGGGCACTGCGGGCTCTGTTCTTGGTAGTTATCTTGCCGATGGTAATGTTTATCAGGATGTTATCTATTCCACTTTTCTGAAAACGGTCGGGGAGCATTTCGGTACTTTTTCTGCGTATTTGGCTAATGATAACGGAGTACAAAATTCTCTCGATGTGGCGGTAAATGGTGGTGATATTGAAGGGACTGTATTCCAAAATGCGGATTTTGCAGAATCGTTCTTTTCTAATTTAAATGACAAGCTTTCAGGTGTTCTGGGTGGATTGATTATTAATGAAGTTGGTGATGTCCTGGGTATTGAGGGCGTTGCCGGGGAAATCGTATCTACTGCAGGTAACGCTGTTACCGCTGCTTTTGTGAGTGAAACTATTGATGTGGTTTTTGGTAACCTCGATGGGGCTCTCTTTAGTGGGTTTGCTGATGGACAGTTTTTCTCAAGTACTTTTAATGAAGGAACAGGGCAATGGGAGACGAGCTTCGATGTTCAGGGGCTAGTAGTCAATGCGTTGGCATCTTATGCTGGATCACGTCTGGCAGGCGAAATAATTGAGCCCGAGAGTGAAACAGCGGCGATATTTGGTTCTCTTGGTTCCGGCTTGGCAACAGCGGTGGCTGCGGCAAATGCGGCAGTTGGCTCTACGCTGGCTTCCATTCAAACCGCGTTGACATTTGGACTAGCAGGCGGCCCTGTTGGTATCGCTATTAGCGCGTTTATTGGTACAGCTTTGGGGACAGCGCTGGGGAATATGTTTGGGGGTGAGGAATCTCCACCGGAAGCGTGGGCACGTGCGTCGTATAATGGTTCTGACAAGGAATATATAATTAGCTTGTCTTGGGATAATCATGGCGGTGATTCGGGTGTGGCAGAAAGTATGCTGTATCAGGTAATTCAGGGTGTTAACAGTATAATCGCGTTGACCCATGGCACGTTACGCCAGAGTTCTCATGCTGCTGATCTTCAAATTGGGTATGAAGGTAACGCCTTTAGGGTAAGTGTTGCTGGCAGTGAAGAGAAGTCCTTCAGTACATCAGTAGACGCGATTAGCTATGCCGCATACAAACTGATGCAAGGATTTGACCTGGTCGGTGGGCATGCCGTCTTGATGCGGGCGTGGCACAACTCCGATGCGACCAATATCTATGAGTTCAAGGAAGATATTGAAGTTGCCGAGGCCTTCCAGAACTACCTCGCCAACCCAACAGGCATACTGGCGATGATGATGAACGAGCCGGACAGTGAGTTGGCACAAAGCTGGGCGGCGATTCTGCAACGGGCAGCGGAGCTAAGATTGCACATGCCACATGAAAAAGACCTCGATGGCGGCTGGGGCGAAGTGCTGCGGGCGCAGGGGCTTGATCCTGAGCTTATTCCGGAGCTCGATGGCGATACGATTATCCTGACCGATCCGGTGACGGGTGAAGAAACCGTGCTGCATTACATCATCGGCCCGGGCTATGAAATCGTGCGTATAGAGGGTACGGACGGCGACGACATTATCGAGGTGATTGTTGACGGGTCCACTATCTCTTATGTCGAAGCTAGTGCCGGCGATGATGTTGTCGAGGGAAGTGAGCAAAGTGACGTTATTGTTGGTGGTGCAGGAGACGACACTCTTAACGGTAATGGTGGTAATGACTGGCTTCATGGTGGTGCGGGAGAGGATGAGATTGATGGTGGTGAAGGCGATGATTTAGTGATTGGTGCAGAAGACAATGATTACCTTGTCGGTGGTGCCGGTAATGACAAGATATATGGTAATGGCGGAGACGACTACCTTTTTGCCGGAAATGGTGGAGACGATTATTTATACGGAGGAGATGGAAACGATTATTTACGGGGTAATGGTAAATCAATTTGGTACGATCCCAGTCAAGTGACGACAACTACGCTGTCTGGAGGCGAAGGTGACGATACGTTACTGGGAGCGAACCACGATATCCTTATGGGCGGTGCTGGTGACGATACATATGAAACGAGTGAATGGGGATATGGTAACAAGTATGTTATAGGACGAGGAGGAGGACATGATGTCGTTATAACGACATTCAGGGAATACAACACGCTGACATTTGACGATACGATCAGCTTTCAGGAACTCTATTTTATGCAGTCAGATACTGATCTGAAAATCATTGTATTAGGTGAAGATCAAAGTGTCACTGTTCAAGAATTTTATGCTTCCAATGCTCCCCTTATCAAAATCGAAGCGCATGGTGGGAAGATCATTGCCAATAATAGAACGGCTATTCTTCAGGCAGTTGCTAATGATGCAACCATTCCTGAAGCCCCTATGGGGCAGTACAATGTAATTTCAGACCAGGCATTGGCGCTAGGGACGAATGACGTGGAATCAGGTGGTGTATGGGTAGATACTATTAATGGCTGGTTTAATTGGGGAAATGATACCGGGACAACGACTCATACAGATAATAACTGGGTAACAACAGGTGGTGCGGGCAACGATATTCTAGAGTCAAATCTTTCGAATGGATACCAGATTTTCTATGGGGATAGTGGAGATGACACAATTTGGGGGTATGGGTCACAAGATTTAATTATTGGCGGTTTGGGAAATGACACCCTTTATGGTGGCCAAGGCCCAGATAGAATTATGGGAGGTCACGGCAATGATATTCTAAATGGTGGGGCTGAAGAGGACAGCTTGTTGGGAAATGCTGGGGATGACTTTCTTTATGGTAAAGGCGGCGATGATAATCTCAATGGTGGAGACGGAAATGATTATCTTGACGATGCCCAGGATAACAATACCATGCGTGGTGGGGAAGGTGATGACTACATAACTGCAGAATTGGGGCTGGGTAATAATAAACTCTACGGTGATGGAGGAAATGATACCCTGATAGGAGGCTCGGGCCTCGATACTCTCTATGGAGGGCTTGGAGACGATATTTTGCAAGGAGGTATAGGAGATGACTGGCTCGATGGTGAAAGCGGAGATGACGATGTAAAAGGAAGTGATGGTGACGATGTTGTTTCCGGTGGTGAGGGTGATGATACGCTCTATGGCGATGCCGGAAAGGACGAACTGTACGGTGGAGCCGGACTGGATCAGCTCTACGGCGGTGATGGCCACGATTACCTTGAAGGAGGCGCGGAAGCAGATGCCCTCTTTGGTGATGCTGGTGACGATGACCTGCATGGTGATGGCGGCGGAGATACCCTTAAAGGGGGCGTGGGTAATGATCTTCTGAATGGTGGTCTAGGCAGTGATATTCTAAGAGGTGGTGCAGGGTTCGATGTGGCCGTTTTTGAGGGATATGCCGCAAACTATGTCATAACTGATTACACCGATTACAGGACAATTGAATCCCTGCTGGGGGATTTGAGTATTGATACGGTTTACAACGACGTTGAGGCGATCCGGTTTTATGATCTTGTTCATTATGACGGTCAAATCTTGTCGTCTGATACGGTTATGGCCGTTGATGATAGTTTTGAGGGAGCGGTCAATACCGTGATTACAGGGAATGTGCTCCTGGGCGATGATCAGGATATGGATTTCTATGCCTCTGCTCTATCCGTGAACTCCGGTGTGTATTCTTCAGCAATGGGCGGTGTTGTCGAGCTGTTTGAGAGTGGTGACTTCAATTATACACCTTCCGCTGACTACATAGGGGCGGATTCTTTCGAATATACGGCCTTGAATAGTGTGGGCGGGCAGGATATAGGTACGGTTTCACTGACGGTTAATCCGCCACCGCCGCCTGAAGCACCAACACAGGATCAGGCGTTTTTACTAGACCCGGTGACGGTCAGCACTCTCGCATCAAGCTCAGATATTAATGCGGCAACCTATTACGATGCCAAAACGATAGCACTTTCTTTTGAAACAGGTTCCGATGTGTTGGCGCGGCAAGTATTGTATGAGCAAGGCGGCAATTCGCGTGGTCTGAATCTATTCATTGAAAACGGTAAACTTTATCAGGCTGCTTGGAACTATGATAATGGCGGACAATGGGGGTATAAAGAAATCGAAGTCAATATTGCAGCAAATACAAAGTACACAACGACTTTTGTCTTTGAAGCTAGCAGTAACAACGTTGGCACGTTGACGGGGTATATCAATGGCTCTGAATTTGCTTCTATTGATGGTCTTGGTTATTTGTACGCTCACGGAGATGGGATTGGTGTGGGAGGAATGATTAACGCTTCCCGTTTTCACGGTGAAAATGTTAGTGGTGATGGCCACGACTTCGCTGGTCAACTAGGTGCTGCGGTACAATATAACGCGGCTTTGGACGGGCAGGATCTTTCAGATCTCCATGACTACCTGGCATATCAATGGATTGATTTTGAGCAAGTTGTTACGGGAACAACTGGTGATGACATCCTTCACGCAGGTGTTTCTGTCAATATTGTAACTGGTGAAGAAGGCGATGATGTCTTGTATGGCGGGTTTGGCGATGACGTATATGTGTTTAATGTCGGTGATGGACATGACACAATTCACGATGCAGACGGTTTTGATGTTGTTCGTTTAGGGGCCGGATTGAGCGTTGATGATGTGGTTGTGAATTACATTAACGATGCTGATTATATCGAGGTTACGTTCCCGGTGACGGCAACAGATAAGATTACTATTGCGGGGCAAGGCGATCGTGCGGCTACGACCCAGATCGAACAGTTAGTTTTTGATGACGGGACCACATGGGACCTGTATGCGGGAAAACTTCGTGGCAGCAATTCCGTTAATGATAACCTTCATGGCTCAGAACGAAATGACTTTATAACTGGGATTAACGGTAATGACAAGCTGTATGGTTATGGTGGCAATGATCTGTTCTATGGTGGGGCAAACAATGACCAACTTTACGGTGGTGACGGCGACGATATCTTCTTGATTCGCGCAGGCACAGATTATCACGATGGGGGAGATGGTATTGATACGGCTTGGTTTGCGGCAGGGTCTGTGAATGGTTTTATTTATTCCGGGAATAGCGGCAATGTTGATATTAACCTTGAAACCCAGCGCGTCTATAAGGATGGTAGGGGTGGTACAAATAATCACACGATTATCAATGTAGAAAATGTTGTGACAGGTGTTGGAAATGACACTGTACGTGGTGATGCTCAAGACAATGTTTTTAGAACCGGTTCTGGAAATGATCTTCTGAACGGTCGGGAAGGAAACGACATCATGTATGGTGAAGATGGCGACGATGTCTTGTATGGCGGATTTGGCGATGACGTATATGTGTTTAATGTCGGTGATGGACAGGATACAATTTATGAGACAGAAGGGCTTGATGTAATTTCTCTGGGAGCCGGTTTTGTCAGCGATGATCTTGTTTATTCCACTGTGGGATCGGATCAGCATATTACATTCCAGAATTCTGTAGGTGACCGTATTATCATTACTGATCAGTTTGATAATAGTAATGCGGGGAAAGTTGAACGCATTCATTTCTTTGATGGAACAGAAGTTTTCCTTTATGCCAATACGATTAGCGGGAATAGCAATGCCAATACACTTAATGGCACCGATTATTCTGACTATATCGTCGCCGGTGGAGGGAATGACGTGGTCCATGCTTATGGTGGTAATGATTATATGAAAGGAGGAAGCGGTAATGACAAAATGTATGGTGGTGATGGTACTGACATATTCCTTGGAAGTGGGGGTAACGATAAAATGTACGGTGAAGCTGGCGACGATTTCTTCTTTGTAAGAAATGACTCAGAGCTTTATGACGGTGGTGACGGTATTGATACGATCCTGTTTGAAGGCAATGTGTATGGAACCGCTATATACGACACAGGTACTGGCAACATTGTTGTAAATCTCTCCACAGGACAGGTGGCTAATGATAGCTGGGGTTACACAGATACTGTTGTCAATGTTGAGAATGTTTGGGGCAGTAGCAAGAACGATCAAATAACAGGTGATGCTAATAGCAACGAACTAAAAGGTTTGTCTGGCAATGATACCCTTTATGGCGATGCCGGAGATGATGCCCTTTACGGTGATGCCGGCAATGATACGCTATATGGCGGCTTGGGGAGAGATACCCTTACCGGGGGGGCAGGTTCTGACCGTTTTGTCTTTGAATCTGATGCATCGCTGTCTGACGTTGATACTATTACGGATTTCAACGTGCCTGAGGGCGATGCCATCGATATTTCTGATCTGTTGGACCTGTACGATCCCCTGAATGATAGTTTAGCTGATTTTGTGCAGATAACAGACAATGGTACAGACAGCACACTGGCTGTCGATGCAGATGGTGGTGCTGATACTTTTTCCGCTGTTGCAACACTGGAAAACGTAACAGGGCTAACTGATGAGCAGGCGTTGGTCACAAATGGGAATTTGATTGTAGCATAGCTCCCTTCGCATCAACGTGTACTGTAATCGACCATATCAATATCGCTCTTTTTCGATAAGGATAAGGTAATTATCAAACCACGTAAATCATCGATGGCGACAATGACCTGGCCGATTTTCATTTCCAGTTCTTCTAGCGCTGTCATTTGATCATCAAGATGACAGACCACATGGTCAAACTCGGTATCTAGCGACGCTGAAGTTTCTTTTATGACATCATCTAAAAACTGATTTATTTTATTGATGGTTATTTCATTCATAGCACTGCTCTCCCCTTGCTTACACCGCTTGCATTAATTCTACTTTGTCATATCTAACCTTCTGATTAAAAAGGATACGGCACATCCAGACTAACAGAATCCCCCGTCAACCCACTCCAGTATTCTCTTGCTTTCTCTTTTGTGATTCGATAGCAGACTGTCGCTTACGGTGACGTTTTTCCATTTGTAAAATGATTTCTTCGTCAGTCGTGTTTCTTCGCGGTAAAAATTGACTGAGCAATATCTCTATATCCGAACAGCTTAGCAATGGAATCGCTTCTTCGTTCAGCAACCGTTCCTTGAGCATAAAAAGCATGGCCATCATGACTAATGCCATATGGTGGTGCCACCCCTGCCAACTCCTCACTTGATAGTCTCCCAGCCCACAGTGGCTTTTGGCATCCTGGAAGGAGCGCTCTATCCAAAAGCGTTGTCCTTGCATATGAGCTAGTCGTTCTACGCTGGTATCAGGCTCTGCGTTACTCAAGCTATATTTGATTTCATTCGGTGAATCAATTTCACGGCGAACCACAAGATGCCAATGCTTGCACTCAGCACTTTTTCCATCCCAGATCCAAACTCTATGGCGAATCACCTCAACTAGGAGCGCCCCTTTATCTCCATCTCTCAGCGTTACTCTTTTCCATGAAGTCGCCGGTTTCTGTTTAACCAAGCCCTCGACTTTAATCGGTTTTTCTTCGCTCTTGTATTGACTGGGCTTGCGTCCGCGCTTGCTTGTGTTCGTCGGTAACACAGGTGCTGGATCGTTTAAGTAAATTCGTTGATCCTTGTGTACATCCACTACAAATATTTCGTTCAATGCATCTAAACTGTATAATAATTCAGGATTATTTCCGTAAAGCCCATCAGCACCGACCCAGCCAAAGGACAAACCCATTTCCCTTGCCTGTATAACCATTTCCAACGCCAGCTCAGGTTTGGTTTTAAACCTTCGATTTTCCACGGGAATGTCCGCTTGTCGGCAGCGGCGTTTGTCGTTTGTCCATTCCTCGGGTAGATAGAGGCGTGCATTGACAAGTGTCGAGTGTCGTCCAGAACACAGTGTCGAGAAGACACCAACCTGGCAGTTATCAACTTTTCCCCTTCTGCCATTCCATTGCCGCCCCACACCAACCGAATGCTTTCCTTTCTTCTCAAACCCACTCTCATCAATTAGTAATGCGGTTTCCATGGGCGCTCCGAGTAACTCACTTGTTTCCTGCGCCACTTGCTCCATTACCGCGTTTGAATCCCAATCTACGTTGCTGATAAAGTGTTGGAGTGATTGTTCGTCGCTTTTCGGAACAACTTCAGCCATACGTTCCATGTTTTTACGACGCGCTTGCATCAATCCGTGCAAATAGAATTGGGCATGAATTGAGTGGTCATGATACCGTGTGGAGAAATGCGGCCTAAAGCCTTTGCAATGGTTATTACATCGCTTACCAACGGCTTTAAGCGGGGCTTTGTCATATCGAATCCCTTTGGGTTGGGTTGTTTTTCGGCGGGATTTTCAGGTACATCCCTTTGCTGATTTTAACGCTGGCTGACATGGCTTAATTATACCATTTCTTCGGATAAACAACAGGATAGATGTGACAAAGTAGAATTAACAACCTTGGAAAAATTCGAATATCGCTCATGCGATAATTTGTTGTATTCCTTTTGCATAGCGATAAATCGTCCGCGACTGGCGGCGCGTTCTTTTAGAATGCGACTTTCCTTAGGGCTCTTTTTTAACTTGGCCATATAGGCGTCGAACATCCACAAAAAGTCGCTCCACGCACCCTTGTAAAGTGCGTATAGTCCGTCTACGGTCTTGCCATCTGCGTCTTTTGTCACGATTTGTCGTTGCCGCATATGTAATTCGCGGTTGAGATAAAATAGTTGGTTTTCGTGCAGGCGGGCCTGTGCTTCCAGTTCACGACACTCCCTGATTTTTTCACGTAAATGATGCCTTAACCGGTGAGCAATCTCAGACATCTGCAATACCTCAAGGCATTGCGGGTCGTCGTCACGACACGGAAAACGCGTTAGTTGGTCCAGGATGGATTGTGCATAGACATCGCCGAAGCGATCCTGTAATTCCAGGATCAGGTCGGCATCAATAATGTTAGTCATTTTCTCCCCACATATTGTTTTAGTTGTTAACAAACAAAGCCTCCACAACAAGACTTTATTACCCCACATATTTTGTATTAAACAAATCAATAAACGAGTAATTATGAAAATGTCAAACAATTTCTCTACTTTTTTATGATTGCAATCATTTTTTTGTAGACTAAAGCCAGGAAATTATATTAGGAATAAAGAGAAAGGATTTCTAAAGATGAAAACCACAATTGCTCAAATACGCGGTGCAAGAGGATTGCTCGGCTGGACACAAAAAGACCTTGCTGAGAGGGCAAATATTTCTAAGGATACGGTCGTTAAACTGGAGCGTAGCACAAGGTCAGCACAATCCGAAACACTAGAAAAAGTTATCGAAGCATTTGAGATTGCTGGCGTTGGCTTTACAGACAAGGGTGGCGTCGAGCCATCTGATAAATTGATAACGCTTTTAGAGGGAGAAAATGCAAACTACAAAGTGCTTGATGATGTATATCACAGTTTAAAAGAAGACGGCGGCGAAGTACTCATTGCTGGATTATCAGAACCAGATGAAAACAACCAGGCGGCTCTGGAGTTTCTAAAGACGCATTTGCATCGACTGCAAGAAGCCGGAATTACTGAGCGCATACTGGTCGAGGAAGGCGACACTAATCTGGTTGCTCCAATCCATTGGTATCGTTGTGTACCAAAAGGCCATATCACCAATACGCCTTTTCAAATTTATGGAGATCGTATCGCAATGAAAGAGTTTGGCCCTGCGCAGCGGATTTTGATTATTAAAAACCAGCTCTTTGCCGACACGCTACGGGGCTTTTTTAATTTGGTTTGGGAGAATTCCAGTCCTGCGGATACCGGAGGAATAAAATAATGACAAAAACTAATCTACTTCTCAAACCGCAGAATGAAACATCATTGGTCCCTGTAACGGAGACAATGCTACCCATGTTACAGTCAATGCTCAACACAGTAGATAAACAAGACCCGTTTCAGCGCTCCGCTGCTTATTACGCCATGACCGGGCGAAATGGACTTTGGCTTTACAGCTATGCCAACACGGCGATGCTGATCGCCGTCCATCCAAACAAGGACGACACGATTTTGATGTTTCCCCCGTTCGGTTCCGATCCGGTGGATTTGATGGATAAGGCATTGATCGATCCTCTAATTCCGGCAGGTGACCGGGAAATTGCCAGGCTCGGTGAAGAGGACGCCTACCTGGCGATGCGATTGCAGGCCGCCGGGGCTAGCGCGCCTTGCCAAGAACTTGTACTTGACTGGACCTATCCCGTCCATGTGATTTCAACACGCAGCGTTATCGAGCGGCAAGGCGGAAAGTTCAATAGCTTTCGCGGTCATGTGAACCGGGCTTTACGTGCGGGCCTGACAGCCAGCCACGTTGACTTCAATTGTCACGCTGCTGATGTCCTTGATACTGTTAAAGCCTGGGCAAGAGATGGCAAGAAAGCCGGATATAGTTTTAACGACCTGACAACGCCGACAATGCAGGTCATTTCCTTGATGCAGCAGGGTTCTTTGCCAATTGAAGGCGTTGTTATTTTTGTCGACAGGCGACCGGTGGGCTTCTGGTTCTGGGATGAGTCCGATCAGAAGAACGCCACGGCAATGTCACTCGTGAGGGTATCAATCGGAAGTCACGGCGCAGCGGAGTTCGGCGCATTAAAAATGTGTGAATTACTGAGTCACCGTGGCTTCGAGCATATTTGCCTGGGCGGATCAGAAACGGAGAGCCTTGATCGTTTTAAGAGAAAGCTGGGTCCGGTGCAGTCTATTGAACTCAGAACTGCGTGCTATCCAAAATGAAAGTAGCATCAGCGTTGACAGAAAATACCAGGAAAGCGAAATACTAACGACAGCGATGGCATGGGTTAAATTGTTGTTTATTATTTTACGATCATCCCAATTATCTGCTGCCGGTCAGGCTAAGTTGTGAAATAGTTTTCGCATGAAAAAGAAACGGAAATCGCCCCGGTTCGCTGGTATTTCTTTGGAGGCTTCTCAGTCGCAGGCCCCTAATAACATTGCCTATTACCGTTATAAGCATGACATTCAAGGAGAAGAGCTTGCGGCACTGACTGGATTAAAAACTGATTTGATCTATAAGCTGGAAAGGGGAAAAGCTCCTTTAACACAGGAGCGGTTGGATAAAATATCAGACGCGCTGGGCGTGAAGCCTCGCGATCTTATCAATAAAAACACCAAGATGCCTTCAAAAGAGCGAAAACCGCCCACTGTAAACTTCCAGATAACGGAAGATGACCGAAAATTGCCGAATAATATCCGCGCTCTCAGGAAACAAAAAAGGCTTTCTCTCGTGGCTCTGGCAAAGCTGGCGGCTGTGTCAGTACCAACCATTCACAATCTGGAATTTGGCAAGGTAAATTTAACGCCTGCTTGGAAACAGAAACTTGAAAAACTGCTTGGCGGCACCATAGAGGGGGAAATCAAGGAGGTGAGACCGTCAAAACCGGGTATGCCCGGCTACGCGCCGGAGGAAATGCCGAACAACATCCGTGCGCTACGCCGGAGCAGGAATATAAGTGCCCAATCACTGGCAAAGGCCTGTGGTATGCATCTTGGAACCATTTATGAATGGGAGCGTGATAAAGCGGTATTTTCTGAAGAGGCTCTGAAGAAGTTGTCCGCCGCTCTTTCCTGCCAACCATCTGATATAGTTTAATGGATTTCAAACCAGGGCCGAGTGCGATTTCTACTCCCACCGTGCCCTTGGGGCTTGCCCACAGTAAAAATACTAACAGGCTTCGGCAAGCCTGAGCCTTCCTTTGACGCGCAAAGATAAAATTTAAAGCGTATTTATCTAAAATCCAATATTTACATAACTGGATATTAAGAAATTTCATTTACCTTATTCATACGCGCGCAAGTGGGAGACTTCGCGCAGTTGTGGGGATAAGAATAGAAATGACATCGCATATTAAAAACCATTTTAATGATCGGACGGACACGGCTGCCCGAAGGGACACTATACAGGCTTCCTTAAATCAAACCCGCATTCCGGAAAACGAGATGTTCAAGGCCGCCCCGGCGACATTCCGGATGCAGCGCGAACAGAATTTTGACGAACAACAAAACGGAGCCCTCGCGACGGAAGAACAGCGCCGCCGCGCCAAAGAGCGTGAGGACGCCGCTGACTTTGCCGAAGCGATGCTTGATGCCCAACAGGAATACATGGATGCCATGCAGGATGCGAGGGATGCTGTTAGCGACCTGGGTAAAGCCGTCGACGAGGGTCAAGAGGAACTCGACAGGTTTAACGAAGAACTGGATAAAAGCACCATCATCCTGTCTGACGGCACCAAAGCCTACTTTAACGAGGAAACCAAACGGTTTGAAAAACAGGATGAACAGGGTAACTGGCACAAACTGGAAGAAGAACAAGAAGCTGAAGCCCAGACGGAATTCATTCGCAAGGGGGTGGCCAGTACCAAGCAGGACAAAATGAAGGCCGATGTACGGCAGGCCGACATTGATCGGACGCACCTGTTCGGACTACATCAGCAACAAAGATTGGATGACATAGATCAGCGCGTCAGTAACGGTGACCTCAGTCCTGAAGAAGGTGAAAAACAAACCAGAGATATTGAACGGGAAACCAGGGAGGCGGAAAAAGGTTTTACAGAAGGCGGCAGATACTTTCGACAGAAAGCCACGCCAGCCACCGCTGCTGAGCAGGAGCGGATTGCAGAAGTGGAGAGAGAGAAACTTTACGAGAGTACCGCAAATAGTGAAGTAACAGATGAGTACAAAGCTCTATTTGGTAATCAAGGCAATGAATCCGAACAACAACGAACGATTTCCGCCGCAGAACCAGTGATAAAGACTCAGGAAAACCTTTCCAATCCCTTTATGATGGCGGCGAAAGGCGAACCGGTTAGTAACAATCCACCGACCCCGGACATCGAAGAAAACCTAGATTTGGATGTTGACGCGTTTACGAAAAACGTAACTACTTTGCAGGCGTAAGAGCGGCCAATTTATCTTTTGGCGTACGCGGGCAAACCTCACTAATATGATTTGCCACAAGATATTCAACACGGCTCTTATCGCTGTGAACATCTATACCTGCTTCAAGTGTTCCCCGAAGGCGAGCGTGGGCCATAGCGACCTGTTCTTCCGGGCCTTTGAGGTATTTTGTAATAAGGCATTGTTTGCGCGAAATATCACCTTCCCGTGCGGCCTGACCGTAGATCACGCCCATTGCATGACCTCTTACAACGTCCTGCTGGTCGGGGGTCATAGCGGCGTATTCTTCGAAGGTCGTCAGGCCGTCGTCGCCAGCCTGTGCCGCGCCCATGAAAGCGGCGAGAGCCGTTCCGGCCATTAGAGCTGTGATTTTTTTCTTCCCTGCATTCATTGGATACCCCCTTTCCATAGTGGGTTTCTTCATAATAAATAAAGAAAACTTGTTGTTTTTGCAAGAAAATTCTGAAAACACACCCATTTTGGCAATCTCCTGAGCCGAAAATGACAAGATCAAGTTTTATGTCGAAGTTGATATCGCCTTGTAACACATTGATAGGATGAGAATATTTGCCGTTCATGGGCATTACACCTCGCATAGAGGTTTGCGATAACCCCTTGACTAAAAAAGGTTATCATTTACAATATCAATATAGACATAGAAGTTGATAGGAATATCCAATAATAAGAAGGACGATCTCCCATGGCGCGCGGCCTGACACAGGCTCAAAACCATCCCCGTCGCGGCTCCTCCATCAAGGTGGAGCCGATCCGTGACAGAAAAGCCATCAAGGAAATTCAAGACAACCTGATAGAAGCCGGGAAGTGGCGGGATTACTGCCTGTTCACGCTGGGGATCAATACCGCCTACCGGGCATCGGATTTGCTGTCTCTGACAGTGGGTCAGGTGGCGCATCTGCAACCCGGTGATCTGCTGGAAATCAAGGAGAAGAAAACCCGGAAACACAGGGCGGCCACGCTGAACCACGCTGCATGGGTGGCGCTGGACGACTGGCTGCATTTTCACCCGGCCAGGGACAATCCCGATGCACCGTTATTTTTATCCGCCCAGGGCAGAGCCGCGCTGACGGTGTCCACGGTGGACAGGATGGTAAAGAAGTGGTGCCGGATTATCGGCCTTCACGGCCATTACGGCTCACATTCCATGCGCAAAACCTGGGGTTATCACCAGCGCAAGGACAACGCCGCGCCGCTGCCCCTCCTGATGCGCGCCTATGGACATGCGACAGAGGCGCAGACCCTCAGCTACCTCAACATCCAGGAACGTGAGCTGCGGGATTTGTTTTTGGGTCTGGATTTGTAATAGGAGATGTGTTCCTTTCTGATATATTATCAATGACCTATCAAGGATCAACAGCAGCAGGGAGCCTGTAACATGCAAATCACAGTCGGCACCTTCAACCTGAATAATCTATTCTCTCGTTTTAACTTTTCCGCCTCAATTACTGAACTAAAGAAACCGACCTCGGCGCTTTCCGTGAAGTATGAATTCACGGACGGAGAGTCGTACCGGATACGGACCTTTAAGGGCAAACTGGTCAAGGCCAAGAAAGCGAAGGACACCAAAAAGATCGCTGAGAGAATTCTCGCCATGGATGTTGATGTCCTGGCCGTGCAGGAGGTCGAAAATATCGACATCCTGAAGGAGTTCAATCGGAAGCACCTGGGCGGTCTTTACGACTACCAGATTCTGATCGAGGGGAACGACCCACGCCTCATTGACGTGGCTGTGTTGTCCAAGCTGCCTATTGGCGCTGTGACCTCTTTCCAGACCGCGATACATCCCGACAAGCCGGAGAGCAGGGCATTCGGTCGTGATTTGCTGGAGGTAGAAATCCTTAATCCCACCCGTTCAAAGACCCTGTTCACGCTTTATAACAATCACCTGAAAAGCCATTTTGGAGACGATGACGACAATGGGCAGGGAAAGATCGATAACGACGCCCGCAGGCAGCAGCAGGCTGAAACCATCCAGAGATTGGTGGCGGACCGCATGCGGCCAAACAGCCGCTATGTCATCGTGGGTGATATGAACGATGGCCCGGAGGATGAACCGCTATCGGCTATGATGACGATTGAGGGTAACAATCTGGTCAACGCCCTGGCGAACCCGGTAGAAACCCGCTTGGCCAAAGCGGAAAAGAACGGTCATGATCCGGCGTCACCGGCATGGACCCACCGGTTCAAGAAAAGCGGTCAGCCGCCGGAACACAAACTGTTCGATCAGATTTGGCTCAGTCCGAAGTTAGCGGAAGGGATGGGGCAGGCCTTCATTGACCGCCGCACCAAGCACGGCGGCGATGGCAGCGACCATGACCCGGCCTGGGTGGAGTTGGAAGTGTAAGAGGATGTAAATCACCAAAAAGATGTAAAGTGTTTGTGAAGTGAGATATTTTTTTAACCATGAATTTTAACGACCTGCTAAAAACAGAAAATCTGAATGCGAAAGAGTTCCGGCTAGTCCGTCATGGTTACAAGGAGATCGATCCCCTGGCGACCTATCGTGATGACCCCGATTTGTTTAATGCCTATCAGGCTTTTCAACTCATCAAGAAATTCGGTGACGCTCATTACCTTGCTGTATTCGCTCCTTATCACGGCACGCAAGCGCTTTTTCTGGGTGTCTGGAAAATAGAAAAAGAAATACCGGCCTTGGACGCCCCTAAACGTATGCGCAAATGTGTTGAGCAATTTGGATGGGATTTATCCAAGGGTTCATACTATTCGTTGAAACCGGTAGATTGTCTTTCTGACCTCTCTGAACGTCTGGTGATCGAGTGGGGCGGCTCTACCGTGAGCTGGGTGCAGAAAAAAAGCAACAAGCCCGTTATTTCCATTCTCCCTCCGGCGCATATACAGGAATTTAAGAGCTACGATCAGGCGGTCATAGACCGGGAACAGTTGGTCAAAATGATTGCCAATCCGACCTATAACGCCACATGGTATAACGCTCTCAGGGCTGTAAATGGCATTTACTGTATTACAGATACGCGGAATGGGAAGCTATATGTAGGCACGGCGTACGGAAAAAACGGTATCTGGGGCCGTTGGAGTGACTATGTCTCCACTGGGCATGGCGGAAACAAGAAGCTGAGGGCGTTGCTGGATACAGACCCGGAGGCGGTTAATCATTTCCAATACACGATTCTGGAAATCCTCCCGGGGTCCAGTACCGCCGATGACGCTATTGCCAAAGAGGCGTTGTGGAAAAGAAAACTACGAAGTCAGGAGCATGGCTATAACGATAACTGACCGTATAGGCTGGCGGTTTCTGACACCGCTAACAAGAAGGCCTGAAATAATGAGACATTCGGTATGAAATTGTTGACAGGAATTATTGGTTATTCGTCGATTATCATGGTCGTTATTTTGGGGGCCATGGTGCTTCTCTCCCCTTACCGCATGGAGCGCGTATCCGCTTATATCGATCCGTGGGATGCACCAAAGCATACCGACGAACAGCTCACTGAGGCTCTGATCGCCTTTGGCCGGTCCTGATCTGCACGGTTTTTCCTGCGTGAGTTTTGCGTGAATGAGTTGTGCATTGATATGCACAGTCATGCAATTAAGGCAACGGGCGTCTCGGTAACTTATTGAAAAATAAGAACAGAATATTTCACTGCCGGTCTGAAAATCCCCGTGTCGGCAGTTCGATTCTGTCCCTGGCCACCATCGTTTTCTCTCTTGGTTTATCCCAGACGATTTGATCGGTATATAAATCGAGGTGACGATCTCATTGTTGTGGTTGACCGCTGCCGGATCATTATCATTGATCTCCAATGAAGTATGCTTGAATTTTCTATAACCTGAAAATGGGGTCTGAATCCACCCTATTATTCCGAAGTCCTCAAGCAGTATGAACAGGCGATCTTTATCTCCGCTACCCACACACGACGCGCCGTGGATTTCCTTAGCCTCCGGCAGCCGAAGGCAGAAACCGATGACGCATTAGGCCGACTGTCCCCGCCTTGGGCAAGGGCTAGGTTTCGATCAGTCTCGCGCGATTCCTTATTCCATCGAGAATGGCGTCGGCAGTGTGTTGCGGCATTCCAGCCTCCCCGGCCAGGGTCGCTGCGTTTTCGTACGCAGGATCAAGGCAGGCCTGGATATCTGAGAACAGATGATCCATCTCTTCTTTCGGGATACCGGCTTTTTTTGCGGTTTGATAGAAGTGTCTTGGCAGAATCCCCTTGATACGGTATTGACGGCTATCACCGATGGCCATCGCCAGTTTTACCTTATGCGGTGAAAGTTCAGGGTAAGGCGAAGACGACATGACGTCGTATAGCGGCGTTAAACGGTAACCGCCCGGTGTCAGGAAGATCGAAAAGTTCTTGGCGTGGCCGTCGATAGCGGCCAGCAACCAGAAGACGATTTGCGCTTTCATGAAACGCAGGCGATCTTTGCGCGGCGATTCCGCGCCATTCAGGAAGTTCAGGATGTCGAGTATACCGGGGCCGCCGTCAGCTTCGTATTTACGGATCGACGGTACGCTCAGTGCCTGGCACAGATCTTCTTGTGGCAGGCGGTACAGCACGCGGTCCTTCCAGAGGCGGTCAAACCGTTCGACGACGATCACAGGCTTGCCGCCAAACTGCAACACTTCGGTCTGGGCGGTCTCCAGGCCAAAGTCACGGCAGATATTCAGGCAAAACCATTCATTCCATGGTGTGTCGGAAAAGTCCGCGCCACTCGGGCCTTCCTTCATGGCCGGTTTGAAAATATGAGAGGTCGGTGTCGCGCCCAGCGGCAAGTGCCACTGGCCTTTGATTTGCAGGAAGGCGGTTTTTTCCTGCATACCTGCAATCGATATCCTGAAGTCATCAGTGCTGGCATCGATGCCGAGCGGATTGTGGGCGAGCGTGGCGAGTCGTTCTGCGATTTCTTCATCAGTGACTGGGCGGTGGGTCATCTTCACCGGATCGCCGGGATCGTTACCCTCCGGGACGAAGCGCAGCGCACCGACGCAATCGCGCCCGATTGCCGCCAGCAGGTCGAACGTCCCCGCGCTATCTGCATCTTCCCGTGAGGCTATCTTGTCCCTGACCGTCTGGTCATCTGGCAGCAAACCGTCAAAATAGGCATTGGCCTCATCGCCGGACCAGACCCGGTCGGACAATGGCAGCGAGCGCGAAATCGGAAAAGCGTGTTCCGACTCCAGCCACTGCGGGTCGTAGCGGAACCTGGTCGCGGCGCTGGCCGCGCGCATGTAGCTGCCGACCAGGCTGGTACCGACATAAACATCCAAAGCCCGCGATCTGCGCTTACGGCCCATCGTTAATACTCCGTCGGATCGAAGCTGGCTTTCCGGCGCGGCATGACCGTCAAATCCAACTCCAGGGCTGCCAGCACCTTGAGGACGGTATCCACTGTGGCGTTTGTCGTGCCATTCTCCAGTTCAGAGATCAGCGGCTGACGCAATGACGCCATCATCGCCAGGTCGACCTGTTTCAGCTTTTGCGCCTTCCGGGCGCGCCGGATTGCGGCTCCCAAATCCTTGCTGCTGCGTATTGTCATGCCTTTATCATCCAAATATTCGCTCAATCATATAAATGATAAATATACGATTTATAATATAATGTCAATATATACTTTATTACATATATTGTGCTTTTATACGATTGAGCGAATATATTTTGCCGTGTGCGCAGACTTGCCTGCAGTTGCTGAGCAGATGCTTGCGATGATGACATTACAGATTTTTATTCTCATAACGGTAACGGACCAGATGGCTCATTGTCTTTTGGTCAGAATGGCTTTATGTGTCGGTACACCTAACCTCTATCATGATCGAGGAGAGTATCTGTATAGGCATTAAGTGGGCGGTGTTCGAACCTAATGATTAACAGCTTTGGTTGTCGCTGTGTGCCACAATTAGCGCTTTTATGGACGGCCAGTCTTGGGCAGGGGCGTTCCAGGGCGCCATGGCGAAGGAGGTCTACTTCGTCCGCTGTAGTTTTGGTGACACCATGACGCCGGATGACATTAATCGTGGTCAGGTTGTTGTAGAAGTCGGATTTGCCCTGTTAAAACTGGCTGAGTTCGTGTTTATTCGAATCCTGCAGAAAGCTGGTTCAAATTAGTTTGCCTGTCGCGTCAGCGTATTTAGTGCGGCATAGAAACCCACGTCCTACGGGCGTGGTCATGAATGACTGGCTCGGCCTGTCATGATGGGCCGCCCATGTTAAAACCGACGTTGAGTTGTCCCCACAACGTCAACGAAGGTAATAACATGAGCAGATTTGAAAAGTTAACGCATGTTCTGTGGCATTGCCAATATCACATTGTCTGGGTCCCGAAGTACCGTTATCGGGTGTTGAAGGGAGTGATTGGCCAGGAGGTTCACAACAGTATCGAGGTGTTTTGTAGCCAGTTGCGGTGCCGGGTTGTGGAGTTGAGCGTGCAGCCGGATCATGTGTACCTATTGGTGAGGGTGCCGCCGAAGGTTTCAATCTCAAAGCTGATGGGGGTAGTCAAAGGGCGAACGGCGCTGAGGTTATTCACGAGATATCCTTACCTACGGAAGAGGCCATACTGGGGAAATCATTTCTGGGCAAAAGGATACTGTGTGGATACGGTTGGAGATAATACGTAAGTATGTGAAGTATAGAGAGAAGCAGGAACCTCGCCAACAAGAGATGGATTTGAGGAAATAGTGGAAATTGGGACAACCCATCGGCCAGCCTTCTCAGAAGGCTGGCTTTGTGTACCCCCTTATAGGGGGCTTAGAGCAAGTCCGCGTTCTAAGAACGCGGATTTTTAGATGAAAATCATCGTAGTGCCAGGTATGGGGTGAATAACAACAATATATCTCCATGCCGTGTATTTAGTAAATCCCCAGGTAGTTAATGACTAGCCATTGGTGATTCAGAAAATATGGTTAAGCGGGTGATTTGAGGTTGATGTGTAATCCACAACGGAGTTGAATGATACAAGTGGGCTCTTCGGTAGGCCTGCAGAAAGTAAGTTATCATGCGAACACTATGGGAATGTGGAATTTTACTGTCTTTTTCCAAAAACGAAGCCCTTTAAAGGATTGGTGACTTTCACGACCAATATTTGTACTTGTATTGACGTCGCACTCAATATTCATGGGTGGGAAAGCAATGACCCGGAGAGTGATTCTTTCTGATGTTGATATTATTGTTCATTGATCCTGGTTTTGCATGGTGCACTTCGGGCCTTGGCAAGAGTAAACATTCACTTGGACAAAAAGCTCACGCGAAACTCCACGCCCGGCTCCATGTTCACTACATCCACACTCCCTTCCATCGCCATGGTTAACTGACTCACCAACGCCAAGCCGATTCCTGTGCCGACTGTCTCACGGGTAAGTTCGTTTTCAGATCTGTAGAAGAGTTTGAAGATCTTCTTCATTTGATCCTTTGCGATCCCGGGCCCGTAGTCTCGCACTTTGAATACCACTCTACTGTCCTGCTGTGAAAGACACTCAATATCTATTGCCTTTTTCTCTGCTCTGGCGGAGAACTTGATGGCATTGTCCACCAGGTTGATGATGATCTGAGTGAAGTAGTCCGGGTCGATCTGCAGTATTCGTGATGCGCAGTCTGGGGAAGCATTCAGCTTGAGGTCGAACCCGGCGCGGGTGGTCTGCGACTCAATCTTTGACCCTATCAGATCCATCAACTCGCCTGCCGAGACAGGCTTCAGCTGAACCTGCAGGCCGTTTCGGGTCATGCGTGCGAGTTGCAGCACGTTGTTGATCAGGCGTGTCAGTCGCTCACTCTCATCGTGTATGTAGTCGTAGTACTCGCGCTTCTTATCTTCCACCACCCAGCCCTCGCGAAGCATTTCGCCATACATGCGTATCGAAGTAAGCGGCGTCTTCAGCTCATGGCTGACGGCGGATACGAAGTCCTGCTGTTGTGTGATCAGGTTTATCTGTCCTACACCCAAGCGGTAGATGGCATAGAAACCGGCGCTGAGAAACAAAAAAAGAATCACCGCGATCCATACTATGACAGCACCGCCCGGACCGGCGGGAAGATGTTGAATAACGAAGATCAATTCCAGGTCGTTGAAGGGAGCGGTGAGCCGGGTTTGGTAGAGGAGCGCGCCGCGAAGTTCCTCGGTGCCGGCCTGATAGCGCTCCCCCGCAGATGCGGAGAATGCGGTCAATAAATTACCCTGGTAGGCGGTGATCAGTTCACTCATCTGTGCTAGGGATGTAGCGCGAAAGCTGGTTTCCATGAGGCCGCTCAGAAAGGCGTTTTGCTCCACAAGCAAGCCTTGAATATAGCGCTGGCTGTCACGCCACACCTTTCTGTAAAGCACAATCTGGCCGCTGTCGAGAAGACTCATTTCAAAGGGATCGATCTCGCTTTCGAAGGTGCGAATCCGCAACGGCGCCGGCTTCGATACCTGTGGTGCAGCCATGGTTCCCGGTTGTGTAGCAAGGGGTTCCGGTTCGGGCAGTACACTGCGCTCTTTACGCGGGGTGCGTTTTGCCAATCCTGCTTTCGCCTTGGGTGCTGTCCGTTGCTGCCGTATTGGCGCCTGCGCGGCTTCAAAGCTGCTGTCCAGTTGCAGGTCTTCCACGCGGCCACGTATGTTGGAACCGATTAGTGTCTTTGATGGGCGATCTGCTTTTTGCTCCGACAGGCGATCAAAGACAGCCTGTCCCACAGCAATCTCCTGCTTGATGCCGTAATCCCCGGACGCCTTATCACCCTCCTCAGTTATCTTACGATCCCGAATGCGTCGCGACTCCGTGCTGGAAGGGTAGAGGGATCCAGTGCTATCGCTGAGTGGGACCTCTTCAGGTGAAATCATTGCTTCAGTGAGCTCGTCCTCTCTGTCCTCGTGTTGCTCGGTGCGTACCAATCGATTTTCACCGAGGATAGCGCGTAGGCGATCGGCAAGTTCCCGTCGTTGCACAAGCTCATCGGCCTGAATGCCGTATTCGCTGGCGGTGAGTGCCGAATCAGGGAGCAGCGGCGTATTAAATACACCCTCGCTATCCACCTGAAAATAACCGATCAACCCGGGTATTGGGGAGCGCACAGGAAAGCTCGACAATGCCGAACGTTGAATGAAGTTGCTGTTGGGATCCCCGGCAATGACGAGAAAGTTGTAATCGACAAAAGCGCGACGCTCCTCCGTTTCGATGAGCTGGGCGTAACCCTTGTCGATGCGCGTTGCCAGCTCTTCGGCCAGCACCCGGTGACGATGAAAGGCCTCCCACTTCAGTTGATCGTAGGCTTGATAGACTAGTAGACTGCTGGGAATCGCCAGGGCGAAGAAAAACACCATGAGCCAACGGCGTAGCTGGTTTTTGTTGAGGCTGTTGAGGGCGGGGCGAGCCATTTCAATCGACCAACAGGCGGTAACCGGCACCCCGCACCGTGGTCAAAAAACGGGGTTCCGCTGAATCGGTTTCTATCTTTCTGCGTAATTTGGCGATATGTATATCCACCGTGCGGGTTTCGATATCGGCATTCTTCGCATAGCCCCACACTTTGTTGAGCAACTCTTCACGCGATACGGGGCGCTCCCGGTGGCGGTGCAGGTATTCGATAATCTCCATCTCCCGTCTGGTGAAGGAGAGCGGCTCGTCACTGCGTTTGCCTGACAGGTTGCGAATATCGATCTCCACCGCGTCGCCCAGCCGAATATAGGCTAGGCTGGTTTCGCTGTTGCGGGAGCGTCGCAATACAGCCTGTACACGCAGCACCAATTGCGCGACCGAGAAGGGTTTCGCCACATAGTCGTCCGCGCCCAGGGTCAGTCCGTGGACAATGTCTTCGTCGCTGGTCTTGGCGGTCAACATGATGATCGGTTGATCCTTATCCTGTTCGCGTATGCGGTTGCAGATATCGAAGCCGTTCATCCCGGGCAGCATCACGTCGAGCAGGATCATGTCGAAAGTACCGGTGAGGGCTTTTTGCAGCCCCGCCGGACCTTCGGTTGCACTATCCACGGCAAAACCGTGGAAGACGAATACGTCGACCAGTCCTACCCGGATAGCTTCTTCGTCTTCGACGATGAGGATGCGTGGTTTTTGATTCATGCTGCTCCAAATTAAAGCTGTTTCATCTCTTTATTCATTACGTGGTCGTATTAAAAAGCAAGCCGCAAATGTTCGCGAATGATTGTTGGACCGCAAATGAACGCGAATAAACTGAAATTGAATAATCATTGCCCAATAGGGTTCAGAATAAAGCGGTATGTCTATTAATAGGCTACCAAGTTATCGCATGGGAAATGTAAATTCCATGTAAATCCGCCATCCACTGTTTTACAGAAATCTGTCTACTCGCCAAGGCGTCGCGTTCTTAGACTGTGTTTAGACATTCAAACACAAGGAGACTGTCATGGCACTCATCACACGTGTATCCCAACTGTTTCGAGCCGATGTCAATGCGGTTCTCGATCGCATGGAGGAGCCTGAAATCTTACTCAAGCAGGCGGTCCGTGATATGGAAGAGGCGTTGAGCAAGGACGATCATCGGGTCAAGGTCATCGAGCTGGAGCTGAAGCAAATCGCATCGCGACAAAGCGAACTTGAGCAAAGGCTTGATCGGGTGACCGATGAGCTGGATCTCTGCTTCGATACAGATAACGAGGCATTGGCCCGGACGTTATTGAAACGCAAGCTGGAGTCGGAGCGCTATCTTAACTATCTCGTCCGTAAACAACAGGAGCTTCAGGAAGCGGGCGAGGTCCTCAAAAAACGAATTGATGAAAACCGTTCGCGCCTCGAGTCCATGCGACAGAAGGCGGATTTGCTCGCTGGCTCCGATAACGAGGAGGCTGACCGCAATAGTTGGAACGAGCCGGATTTCATGCGTCAGTTCGCGGTCAACGATGATGACATCGAACTCGCTTTTCTACGTGAAAAGCAGAGGAGGACACAGTCATGAAACGGCCCGGCTTTTTGGAAGGTGTCGGCGTTGCGCTGGTTGCCACTATCGGTGGGGGTGTGCTGTTTAGCGCGCTGACAACAGTTTTCGTGACCGACTTTGTACTACGCCTGCTCATTGCAGCCATGGGATTGCTCTATGTGATCTACCTGTTGCGTCGCAGCGGCGAAAAGGTCGGACGCCTTACCAGTGTGAGTGTCTGGTTGGCGGCAGCGGTTGTTATCTGGCTGATGGGACTGGGCCTGCCGTTCTATCTCATGGCCCATCTGGGACTTGTCTGGTTGATTCGCTCGCTCTATTTCCATTCGAGTCTCATCTCGGCATTGGCCGATATGGGTCTGGTGTTGTTCGGTTTGGCGGCGGCGGTATGGGCGTTGCTGCAAACCGGTAGTCTGTTTCTCAGTGTGTGGAGCTTTTTTCTCGTCCAGGCACTGTTCGTATTCATCCCCAATACCTGGAAGCGAGCGAGCAAACAGGCGACCGCCGTTAATAGTACAGACGATGGTTTTCAACTTGCCCATCGCACGGCGGAAGCCGCGCTCGCCAAGTTATCAACTGTCCGTTAGTCAATGAGGAGAAGATCATGAAATCAAAAATTATTGCAGCAGCACTGTTCACTTTTACCGCTGGTGGTATCGCATTCTATCCCGCCCTCAAGGATGTTGCTGCGGTTAACATGCCACAGCCGGATCCTATCCAGGTGCCGGCGGTGCATACCAATAGCCAGGAACGGCCGAAAATCGAGGTGGTGTTCGCGCTGGATACCACCGGAAGCATGGGTGGCTTGATCCAGGCATCCAAGGAGAAGATCTGGTCTATCGCCTCCACCATGGCCCAGGCGCAACCCGCCCCCGAAATCAAGATGGGGCTGGTGGCCTATCGAGACCGGGGAGACAGCTATGTCACGCAAGTCGTGGATCTTTCGGAAGATCTCGACTCGGTCTATGCGACGCTGATGGATTTTCGCGCCGAAGGCGGTGGTGACGGTCCTGAAAGCGTAAACCAAGCGCTGCATGATGCGGTCAACAATATCTCCTGGAGCCAGGGCAAGGATGCCTATCGTGTCGTCTTCCTGGTGGGGGATGCGCCGCCCCACATGGACTATCAGGATGATGTGAAGTATCCGCAAACCCTAAAGGTGGCCAATGCCAAGGGTATAGTGGTCAACACAATCCAGGCCGGCAACAGCGCCCCGACGCGCCTGGTCTGGAGCAAGATTGCACGGGCCGGCCTGGGAGAGTATGCACAGGTGGCTCAAGATGGAAACGCCGTGGCAATCAGCACCCCGTTCGATGAGAAACTAGCCAGCCTCTCTAAAAAGCTGGATGAAACACGCCTCTATTATGGATCGGAAGAGGTGTTGGAGAAAAAACGTCAGAAACTGGAAGCGGCTGATAAGTTGCATAGGTCCGCCTCCGTGGCATCCCGTGCTCGCCGTGCCACGTTCAATGCAACAAAGAGCGGTGAATCCAATCTGCTGGGTGACAGTGAATTGGTTGACGATGTGGCTAGCGGCCGGGTGGAACTCGATACCATCGACCAGGATCACCTGCCCGCATCGATAAAGGCGATGGCGCCACAGGAGCAGCGTGCAGTGATCGCTGAAAAGGTACAACAACGTAAGGCCTTACAGGAGGAGATCAATGAGCTCTCGGCCCAACGCAAGGAGTATCTTAAACAAGAGGTGAAAAAGTCGGGTGGAGCAAAGGGGTCGCTGGACCACAAGCTCTACGGCGCCATTCGCGAACAGGCCGGGCGCAGCGGCATTCACTATGAGGCGGAAGCGCCAGCATATTGATCCCTGGTTGAAGCATCTGGTTTTAGGGCCAATTGGATTTAGTGTTAACAGGCCCTAAGGGATGCAGGTTGAAAACAGGCCCGGCCTACAAGCCGGGCTGGCGGTTGTCATAGGCTGAGGCCCGGCAATATCTCATCCACATTTCAATATGGTATGACTACCATTGATTTGCCCCTGATTTCGATTTGCGATCTGGGTTAGTTGATCGGTATGTAGATCGAGGTAACGATCTCATTGCTATGGCTGACCGTGGCGGGATCGTTCTCATATATCTCCCGCGAGGCCTGCTTATGCAGGGGTTTTATCTTACTCATCTGCAAATGGGCGTAGGCCTGGTACCAGGCGAGTTCGAGAAATTCGTAGCTGCCTCTCAAGGTGGTCTTGTAGTAGTGTCCGCCGCTGAAGGTCTTTACCTCAAACTCCTCCGACGTGGTCTCCGGCGCTACCGGGATCGTCATGTCGCAGTCGAAGTGCATGCGCTTAAGGTCAACCTTGTGGTAGATGGTGAATGGACAGCCCGTGGCGGTCAGTTCATGCTCATCGACGTAGTGACCGAGTCGTGGGAAGCCTTCCATCATGGCCTTTTTCATCGCCTCTAGGTGGCCTTCGAAATGGATGGACAGGGCGGACTGCTCCGGGAGCTCCACCGGGCCGTCAAACGATATGCGCGGGACTTCCGCGTCAGCTTCCAGCTCGCCGCGCAGCATGTAGAGGCCGGTGTCGTAGTCCTTGCCGATATAGGCCGGCATCTTCTTCGCCATGAAGCGGAACAGGAAGGGCATGCTGCCCGCCATATTCCAGTGGACCAGGGTGGTGCCTTCACCCTTGGGTTCGAACTCCCACCAGACGCGGCTCACGGACTTGAAGGGACGTTTGAATTCGATGCGCTGTTCGATCTTCTCTTCACCGGTAAATTTTTCATGGGTCAGTCTGCCTGCGCCGACGATTCTGCCGTCCCAGCTGTACCAGCCCCCCTCACGATCAGGTGTATTGGAGAAGACCAGGGTAGTGTCGGGTTCGTGCATCAGCCAGGGGCTCCAGTCGGACCAGCTCCGGAAGTCACGTATCCTGTCGAACACGGTCTTTTTATCGACCGCGATCTCCAGCGAGCGCCTGACCGTGAAACTGCCGTCCAGGGTGGCCAGGTAGATCAACGGGATGGCAATCAGAATGGCGATTACAACGATTATGGTTGTCATGGCAAGGCTCCCTCCACCGGTGGCTTGGTTATATTCTCTGCCGAAAACAGTACCTGGTAACCCACCATTCTCAGCTATCCGCTCTCACCCTACATCTCCCTCACGGTGGGTGTTGTAAAAGCAAGCCGCAAATAGATGCAAATTTAATAAGTCCGCAAACGAACGCAAATTTAACGTTTTTGATTGTCCTGTATGGAGGCGCTGGTTTAGGCTCTGTGTTACACCTTGTTGTACAGTAAATATCTATGCGTTAAGTCGCGTTCATTTGCGTACATAAAAAACCATTCGCGTGTTTTCGCGGCTTACTTATACATCTCACTATAACCAAGTCACAGACTCAGTGACTGAATAGAGTGGGTATCAGGTAACGGTATATCGAGTATAGGACTGCATCCCCTGCTAGAAAATAGAGCTATCATGGGGGAATGTCATCATTCCAGTTTCACCCGGCAGTCAAAGCATGGCTTGAGCAACAGTTCGGCGGACCTACCGAGGTTCAGGCGCAGGCCTGGCCGGCGATTCAGGCGGTACAGAATACTCTGATCTCGGCACCGACCGGCTCCGGCAAGACCCTGGCCGCCTTTCTTGCGGCGATCGACCGGCTGGTGCAGGCGGGGCTGCGGTTCCCCCTGGCCGATGAGACCCACGTGCTCTACGTCTCGCCGCTGAAGGCCCTTTCCAACGACATCCACAAGAACCTGGAGCTGCCGTTGAACGGTATCCGGGATGCGTTGCTGGAAGGGGGTTATCCCGATGTGCCGATTCGCGCCCTGGTACGCACCGGGGATACCACTTCGTCGGAACGGGCGATGATGAAGCGCACCCCGCCGCATATCCTGGTGACCACGCCGGAATCCCTCTATATCCTCCTGACCTCCGATTCCGGCCGTGAAATGTTGAAAACGGTGCGCAGCGTGATCGTCGACGAGATCCATGCCCTGGCAGGTAACAAACGGGGCGCCCATCTGACCTTGAGCCTGGAGCGTCTCGCCCGGTTGTGTGGCAGGCCGCCGGTGCGCATCGGCATCTCGGCGACACAGAAACCGATCGAGGAGATGGCGCGCTACCTCACCGGACAACACGACGATTCGCCGCAGCGGGCCTGTACCATAGTCGATACCGGCCATGTGCGTGAACGGGACTTGGCCATCGAACTGACCGGGTCGCCGCTGGAGGCGGTGATGGCCAACGAGGCCTGGGATGAGATCTACCGCCGGCTCGAGCAGCTCATCAGCCAGCACAAAACCACCCTGATCTTCGTGAATACGCGCCGGCTCGCCGAACGCGCCGCGGCGGCATTGGCCAAGACCCTGGGCGAGGAGGCGGTCACCTCCCATCACGGCAGCCTGGCCAAGGAGCACCGGCTCGACGCCGAGCAGCGCCTGAAGAAGGGTTCCCTGCGCGCCCTGGTGGCGACCGCCTCCCTGGAACTCGGCATCGATATCGGAGATGTGGAACTGGTGTGCCAGATGGGGTCGCCGCGCAGCATCGCCACCTTTCTGCAGCGGGCGGGCCGCTCAGGGCACTATCTGGCGGGAACGCCCAAGGCGCGGCTCTTCCCTCTCAGCCGCGACGACCTGGTCGAATCGGTGGCCATGCTGGATTCGATCCGTAGAGGAGAGCTCGATCGGATCCCGGTACCCGAACATCCGTTGGATGTCCTGGCCCAGCAGATCGTCGCCGAGGTCTCCGCCAGGGAGTGGGATGAACATGACCTCTACCGGACGTTCAGATGCGCACGGCCCTATCGCCACCTGACAGAGAAAGATTTCCTCGATGTGGTGAAGATGCTCGCGGAGGGTTTTCACACGCGGCGGGGTAGGCGCGGGGACTATATCCACCGCGATGCCGTGAACGGCGTGTTGCGTCCGCGACGGAGTGCCCGCCTGACGGCGATCACCAACGGCGGCGCCATACCCGATCAGTTCGATTACGATGTGATCCTGCAGCCGGAGGGGCTTTTCGTCGGCAGCCTGAACGAGGATTTCGCCTTCGAGAGCATGCCGGGTGATATCTTCCAGCTCGGCAATTTCTCCTACCGCTTGCTGAAGATCGAACAGGGCAGGGTATTCGTAGAGGACGCCCGTGGCCAACCGCCCACCATCCCCTTCTGGTTCGGCGAGGCGCCGGGTCGCACCGACGAACTCTCCCATGCGGTTTCCCGTCTGCGCGAAACTCTCGACGGAGTATTGGACAAGGGGCAGCGGGCAGCGCTGGATTACCTGGAACAGGAGCATCACCTCGATCCGGCCGCCGCAGCGCAGTTGGTTGAGTACCTTGCCGCGACAAAGGCCCTGTTCGGCGTGATGCCGAGCCAAAGGCATCTGGTCTTCGAGCGCTTCTTCGACGAGACCGGGGACATGCATTTCGTCATCCACGCCCCCTTCGGTTCCCGCATCAACAAGGCCTGGGGCCTGGCCCTGCGCAAGCGCTTCTGCCGCCGCTTCAATTTCGAACTGCAGGCGGCCGCCAACGAGGACAATTTGATCCTCTCCCTCGGGCCGACCCACAGCTTCCCCCTGGAAGAGCCGGCCGGTTATTTGAAATCGAAGAGCGTCGAGCAGATATTGGTTCAGGCCCTGCTCGCCGCGCCCATGTTCCCGACCCGCTGGCGCTGGGTGGCCAACATCTCCCTGGCGGTGCCTCGCATGCGCGGCGGCAAGCGGGTGCCCGCGCCCTTCCAGCGCAACGATGCCGAAGACCTGGTGGCGCTGGTGTTCCCGGACCAGCTCGCCTGCTTCGAAAACATCCAGGGTGACCGGGAGGTGCCGGACCACCCGCTGGTGAACCAGGTGTTGCGCGACTGCCTGCACGAGCTGATGGATATCGATGGCCTGAAGCGTGTGCTGGACGGAATTGAGCAGGGACAGATCCGGATAAGCGCCAAGGAGCTGCCGACGCCATCGCCCATGTCGCTGGAGATCCTCAACGCCAGACCCTACGCCTTCCTCGACGATACCCCGGCGGAGGAGCGGCGCGCACTGGCGGTACAACAGCGGCGCCATATGGATCCACAAACCGCAGCCGATCTGGGACGCCTGAATCCCGAGGCGATCCGACAGGTGCAGGCGGAGGCCTGGCCGCAACCACGCAATCCGGACGAACTCCACGATGGGTTGATGATCGCCGGTTTTATCGAGGAGGGTGAAATCGCCTCGGCGGAACTCGAGTCATGGCGGCGTTATCTGGCTGAACTGCAGCAGCAACAACGCGCCACACGACTCTCGAACGGGAACCGGGTTTTATGGGTCAGCGCGGAGCGGTTGCAGGCGATGCAGAAGATCTGCCCGGCGCATGGGCTATCGCCGGCGATCAGCGCCATACCCGCGGATGAGGCCGAATCGTTCGAGTCGGCTGTTGTTGAGATCCTGCGCAGTCGTTTAGAGTGTCTTGGTCCGGTGACGGTTGAGCAGCTGGCACGCCCCTTAAGCCTGCCGGCAGAAGCTGTGGCGCTGGCGTTAAGCAGTCTGGAACAGGAGGGCTTTGCCATACAGGGTCGTTTCCATCCGGATCGTGACGAGGTCGAGTGGTGCGAGCGCGGCCTGCTGGCGCGCATTCACCGCTATACCCTGAAACAGCTGCGCCGCGAAATCGAGCCGGTGAGCCCCGCCGATTTTATGCGCTTCCTGTTCAGCTGGCAGGGGCTGGACGATCCTGCGCAGGGCGTTGCCGCGCTGGAGCGGGTCATGCTGCAACTCGAAGGAATCAGCGTACCCGCCGGTAGCTGGGAGGATGAGATCCTGCCCGCCCGGCTGCAGCCCTACTTCTCCAGCGAGCTGGACGAGTTGTGCGGTTCGGGCAAGCTTGCTTGGCTGCGCCTGCATCCGACTGAACTCAAGCAGAACAAACGCAAAAACCCAGCAATCAAGACCACCCCGCTGGCTTTCGTCTTCCGCCCCCGTCTCTCGGTCTGGTATCGGATAGAATCGGCGGCGCCCGAGGGGTTGAGCGCTACCGCGGTCAAGGTATCGGAAGCGCTGCGGCAGTGGGGCGCCAGTTTTTTCGACGATCTGCAACAGCAGACCGGTCTGCTGAAAACCCAGCTGGAGATCGCCCTGGGCGAACTGGTCGCCTGGGGCCTGGTCAATTCGGACCAGTTCCAGGGACTGCGCGCCATGATCACGCCGGAGAAGCACCGCAAGCGCAGCCGGCGCCGCACTACCATGCAAGCCCCGCTTGCCTCTGGTGGGCGTTGGTCATTGATACGGGCGCCAATGGGTCGTGAGGATGAGGCACAACGCATCGAGCTGATCGCGCGCACTCTGCTGACCCGCTATGGCGTGGTGTTCAGAAAACTGCTCGAATGTGAGAGCGCTCTGCCTCCCTGGCGCGACCTGCTCTACTGTTTCCGCCGATTGGAGGCAAGGGGCGAGATCAGGGGTGGTCGTTTCGTCGAGGGTTTTGCCGGCGAGCACTTTGCGCAGCCGGAGGCGGTGAGTCTGATGCGCGAGGTACGCAAAAGAAAGGATGCCGAGGAAATGATCAGCATCGGTAGCGCGGACCCCCTGAACCTCACCGGCATCGTTACGCCCGGCAAACGCGTCACCGCCCAGGCGGGTCATCGCATTCTGTATAAGGACGGCAAACCGGTCGCCACCTACCAGGGCGGCGAGATCACCATAGACGATGCGATACCCGAGAGCGAGCACTGGCACATCAGGAATCTGCTGACCCGCAAGCAGCATCCGGCGAACTTTCACAAGCCACAGCAAGGACCGCTGTTTTAAGGGCGCGATGTCGATTACAAAAAATCCAAGGGGCTGCGAACCCCCATGCCGCCTTTTTGGATAACATGGGTATAGATCATTGTGGTGCTCACATCCTTGTGGCCGAGCAGGGCCTGTATGGTGCGAATGTCAGCGCCCCGTTGTAACAGGTGGGTTGCGAAACTGTGGCGCAAGGTATGTGCCGTCGCTCTTTTCGGGATATCCGATTGATTGACGGCAGACTTAATCGCACGTTGAAGCGCCTTCTCATGCAAATGAAACCTGACGTGATGTCCGGTATCACGATCAGCAACGTAACGCGAGGCGGGAAAGACGAACTGCCAGCATAGTTCTTTTGAGGCATTAGGGTATTTGCGATCCAATGCAACCGGCAGGTATACTCGCCCAAAGCCTTTTTCGAGATCCTGACTATGGATGGTGCGCAATTTCTCAAGATGCTCCTGCAGCGGATCGATCACCGACGTTGGCAAAATCGTGCAGCGGTCCTTGTTGCCCTTACCCCCCCGAACCATGATCTGAGCGAGATTGAAATCGATATCCTGCACCCGAAGACGCAGGCATTCGAGCAGTCGCAGCCCCGAGCCATAGAGCAGGTTCGCGGCAATCCAGTATTTACCATCCAGGTGACTCAATATCTGTCGGACCTCATCCGGCGAAAGTACGGTCGGCAACTGTTTGGGTTTTTTAGCGCGCCTTACCGAATCAAGCTGCGGCATCTTAAGCTCCAAAACCTCGCGGTAAAGAAACAACAAGGCATTGAAAGCCTGATTCTGCGTCGAGGCAGACACTTTTCGATCAACGGCAAGGTGGGTGAGAAAGGCCTCGATCTCCTGTTTGCCCAGCTCCCTGGGGTGGCGCCTGTTATGAAAGCGAACGAATCGCCGGATCCAGTGAATGTAGGATTTTTCAGTCCGAATGCTGTAATGCCGAAGACGTATTCGCTGCCGGACGACCTCCAGCAGCATAGGTTTCTTAACAACGTCCATGTGTCTTTTTACCTCTTGCTGATATACATGCCCCTATCCATGGGTGCATGTATTGTAAATCAGTTACTTAATAACATGCAATTCGGTATACACGACAATCACAACCCAGATATATCAGACACATCTGGGGTATATTTATAAGTTAGCATCAAGAAAACATATGGACGAGTACGAGCAAAAAGCCATTGATGATATTGAAAAGTATGGATGCCATATTCTCCATGTCATGGAGGATGAGGAAAATCCTCGATTCACCTATTCAATAGGCATAGAAAAAAGCACGAGTAAGCCAGACTTAATAATCTACGGTTTGAAGAATGAAATCGCCCAATGGATGATTAACGAGTACAACAATAGAATTAGAAATGGTGAGGTATTTGAGCCTTCTAAATTATACAGTGGCTTTCTAGATGGCTTTGATATCGCATTTATTGAAGTGGCAAAAAAACATTATAAAGAACACTTTGGTTGGGGGCTTTGGTACAACAAGGGTGATAATTTTAAGATGTTGCAATTAGTTTTCCCAAGTACATCAGGTGTGTGGCCATGGGACAAAGAGGCGCCAGAGGACTTCACATGGTTTCAGCCGTTACTAAATTAATGCTAACAAGCGACTGTGATGTCAACGCCCATTCCCAACTTAGTACGCCCATACACAATTATCTCGCACCATAGCGTTTAAAATCGTAATCAT
>JBFNNX010000018.1:0-2379 GCA_040791665.1 Candidatus Thiodiazotropha sp.
CCTTCGGCTCTGCGAATACCTGGTGAGAGAACTTTCACCTCCCTAGCTTCGTGCCATGCCCGGCACACACGATTAGGGTAAGGGGCCGCCGCTTTTTGGCGGTCCCGGCGACCGAAGGGAGCAAACTTGACCCGCTTGTTATGCGCTTTGTTCAATTGCCTTAATATATCTTTTTTCATCAGCTCTTGATTGAAACTTTAGGATAAAAATAATTATTTTTATAAAAATCCTCCAAATAAAACCAGGTGTTTTGCTGCTAGTGATATCTACAATTACCCGTGTATTATTCCCATTTTCAGAAAATTCACATGTTACAGTGGCTGTTCCAAACCGCATCAAAGCATCTGAAATTGGAGTGATCTTAGATTTATAAAATTTAGGTTTATTTGACTCTGATTCTTTTAAGCTAAATAAGTCAGTTTTTCCGATGAAAATTAGTTCATCATCTCTTTTAACAACATTCAATTCATCGTTGTCTTTGAGCCTATTTATTTCCTTTAAAATATAATCAATGTCACTAAAGCAATAATAGACGCGTTCAATGCCTGCATGAATATTATATGTTTTAGTTAGTAATTTCATTTTTACGCATAACGCTTAATTCAGCCGACCCCAAAAGCGCGCAGCGATTTTGGGGTCGGCTGGAATTACTTGTTAACTTCTTTTACTGCTTGCATTGCCGGTTTCGACAATATCTCTATCATTGATTTCTGATGTGATAGATCGGAATCTGAACTCGCGGCATATCCAGTAGACTGCGGCGAGAATATGCAACTAGACGCTTGAAGTAGAACCGCATCTCTTACGCCCTCGTTGCCTGATGCTTCAACAAGGGCAGAATGCGTCATGAGCGCATTTTGTCTGTGTTTGTTGATAATGGAATTGTGCTTATGATTCATGAAGTTTTTCGCAGAAAGAAAAAGCATGTAAGCAATTACGAAAAACACAAGGAATTTACTGATTGATAATTGAACTGCATCGTAAGTGTTTTCTGGCTTTAAGAATGGAATTTTGTGAAGAAACAAACTGATTAGTGCAAACACGCCAAGAGCAATGGCTAACTTTGCTGTGCGCACTTGCCATTTCTCGGCTTCTTGAGAGTGATGTTCGTATTCAGCATTAAAGTGAGCAGCTTGCTTTGTTACGCCCTCTTCGGCAGCTACTCTACGAATTTCATCTAGTACGACCTTTGCGTCTTTTTCATGGTTTTCTAAGCTTTTGGAAATTTCTAACGATTTGTCTTCAATAGATTGAAGCGTGGCTCTGGCATCTGAATCAAGGCGTTGAAAATCGGCTGATCGATGAAGTGAATACGCAATGTGTTGATGTAGAGCTTGAAACGCAGGTTGATACGCATTTTCGATATTAGTTATTAAGCTGTTTCTAACTGCTACGGGGTCTTGCTGTTCTGGATCAAACTCAAGGACTTGGGTAAATAACTTGTAATTATTGTTCGAGTTGTCCCGAATTTGAGTTAGGAAATTATCCGGGAAATCTTGTAGAGCAACTACTGACAAACGTTTAAACAAGTCGACTAATATGTTAGCTGGTTGAACAACCTCGTTGAAATTAAACTTGCTGCCTAATTCTGCTTCTCGAGGTAACGTCGCAACATCAAAAGCCTGGATTCGCTCAAGAGATTCTTTTGCTTCTTTATACAGTTTTTCGTTTCCAACAATCATATTTGTTTCCCTATCGGCAAATTTGGCCTTTTTTTGAAGTTAACGACTAGGCTCACTGGAGAGCGAACGAAGTGAGCGAATCCAGTGGAGCCCATGGTTATACATTCATCAACTCTTTAAATTGCTTTTCTGGAAATTCATGCTCTACCCATAGCTCCTTATACTTAACAGGCCCGATTTCTTCGTGAATATGCCAGAGAGCTTGTGTTATCTGTTGCACAATACGCTGAACTGGTGCTATGCCTTTCAAAACTAGTTTATATTCCGACTTATTTCGAAAGCCCCAACTTTCCCAATCGCTATACCACCGAACTTCGTAAGATGCACCTTTACCTTCAGTAGATACAATAAATTGATGTTCTCCTGGCTCATCCATGAATATCACTTTTGCTTCTTTTGTTCCGTTTCTTAGTGAAATAGCCATTTGCGCCAATTCAAGCAATGAATCATGAAGATAGGATACAGTAACAATGGCTTTATCTTTGCTATTCGAAATCCTGGCTTCTGCCCATCCTGCACTATCTACTACATATTCTATGCTCAGTTTGTCCATTGTTCTTTATGCATAACGCCGCGCGCGGCGGAAAATTTGTCCGACAGTAGCGCCTTGTATGGTTTAATTTGGATATCAATAGCCAATCCCTGCCTTGTTTAGAAGTGTTAAAGTGAAGCCCGTAACTTGCACCACCAAGTTACC
>JBFNNX010000019.1:0-2072 GCA_040791665.1 Candidatus Thiodiazotropha sp.
AACAGCTGTAAAGCAGCGTGAGTTGAGGCAGCAAGACCTGAAGTTGCGTAGATGGGAAGAGGAGCTCAAATTAAGGGAGGGGAAAATCTCTGATATGGAAAACTGTGTTAAGCGTCTTGAAGAATATCTTGGTAGGACAGAGGCCAGGAATGTGGAACTTGAAAAGACTGTCAGGACTCTGCAGAGAAAAATAGATCTCTTGGAGTGTACATCAACGAAACCTTCATGTAGCGAGGCGTTAGGAGCGGGGGTAGATTTAGACAAAAAGGAGATGTATTGTGATATGGGGAGTAGGCAACAGTCCCGGAAGTGTGAAGATGACACGAAAACTGTTGATCCCTTTGCCAAAGCCAACGAAAAACTAATATTGGGGATACACCATAAGATAACTAGATATGTGCTTAATAAGGTTGAGCAACAACTAGGGGCCTTGGATCATATTGATTCTGGACTGACCCCCAGGGTGAATCCTTCGCAACCAGTCCAGCAGTACCCCCAGACTAGCAGAATGGCTTATCAACCTGTAGCAGTCCGAGAAGTAACAAGACCAGAGTCAGCTATGGTGGTAGATCAGAGTATGCAGACGGGTCAAGTACCAGTTGTTTCTCATAACCTCTATACATCTCACACTGTGCCAGCACCAGAAAGAGAGACGAGACATAGTAGTATGATGTCATATCCAGATATGTGCCAGCAAGCCCAAGAAGTTTCAACAACCCTGGCCGCACAGAGTGGCTATGGAATACATGCTCTAGAAAGAACCTGCACTCCCGTTGCAGAACTGTTACCTAGTCGACAGGGACCGCAGGTTGCTTCGGATACGGTCCAGGCCAGTCATCCTTTAGAGGGATTACCCATCTTTCAGGTAGCGATGCCAACCAGTGGGGGTATGGTTAAGACGGGTGGTTTGTCAAGTGGTGCCAATAACGATATGTTTAGTTGGCAAGTAACAGGGACGACACAGGGTTACCAGTATAGTGGCATGCAGGGCCAGCCTGAACCGGCCGCGCAGTGTGGCTCTAGTCTGGATGCTGTGGAGAAAATACCGAGGTACGGTGTGGCTGGTTATGGCCAGTACAGAACATTCGAGCAGAAAGAGCCCGATTGCACAGTTCCAGGAGGATCCCCGACAGAGGTTTCCCGTTCAACGCATGTAAAAAGTGGGATAGACAATGGTAACAGGGAATCGTCGGAAATATATAACTCGGCGCAGTATCAGAGCTACAAGGGTGAAAGGCCGTTGGCGTATGTACAGTCAGGGTTGCAGGGAAAGAATATTGCAGAACCTCGGCAGCCTTTTTTAGGAAAGATGAGGCCTCGAAGAGGAAGAACATAGGTGCCAGTAATAGAACCTCCAAAGTACATAGTGTAAATGAAGATAAGAATCTTAGGATTGTGACATTCAATTGTAAAAATATGGATACAGCTTTGCTGAGCTTTGAAGAACTATCAAAGACTATTGATGTAGTCCTGGTGCAAGAGCACTGGTATTTTGACTGCCAGCTTGATAAAATCAGTACAGTCTCTGACAGATATATTGGATGTGGAAAGGCAGTGGATACTGGGAACCCAATACTGCCTGTCCAGATGCCGCGTGGATACGGAGGTGTGGCAGTTCTATGGCGCAAGGAGCTGGACCATTTAGTGGTTAAGCTACCTGATGGAGGTAATCGTATCCAATGTATTGCACTTCATGGAAAGAAGCCATTACTGTTAGTTTCCGTCTACATGCCATGTAAGGGCCTTAAAGGCAACGAGGAGGAGTATAAGGACTGTTTAGCTCAGCTGGGTGAGATTTGTCTGAAATATTCAAGTAGCCATATGGTTATGATTGGAGGTGACTTTAATGAAGATATATATAGTGGAGGGAAGGGAGAGCGCAGAGTTTGCTTGCAGAATTTCATGAAGGACTGTAGTCTTGATACCCAGGAGACAGAGAAGACTTATGTAAATCCAGATGGCATAGACACAAGTACTATAGATTATGTCTTCTATGATGCAGCGATCAAACAATTGAATCCTACTGTGTATAGAATGGAGGATCTTCATGTTAGTGTTTCGGATCATTACCC
>JBFNNX010000020.1:0-2190 GCA_040791665.1 Candidatus Thiodiazotropha sp.
CCTTCGGCTCTGCGAATACCTGGTGAGAGAACTTTCACCTCCCTAGCTTCGTGCCATGCCCGGCACACACGATTAGGGTAAGGGGCCGCCGTTTTTTGGCGTCGGCTGGATTTGATGGTTAGGCCATGATGCTGGCACAACTGCTTGACAAGAACCACCGCACATGATTATGCTCTTTTTCACGGAGCTTAGAAACTCCAAAAGGCGGGCAAAACCGCAACCCGTGCTACTTGTGGTTTTTTTGTGCCTGAACTTCAGCCATGTGTTATGGTTGGGAGGCTGGGGGAATACAATACCCGAAAGGGAAATACCCTGGGCAGTGCCTTTTGCTGTTTCTAACCTCCTGGCCACCCATTCGTGGGTTTTACGCAACTTAGAAATTGCAAAAGGAGAAACACCATGCATGAGCGACACCTTATAGTTCGACAAGGACACCGCGACTATTCCCTGAAAGCAAAACCGAATAGTGGAAATCCCATTATTCCTTTTGTTTTACTCAAAGGCACTTGGCTTGAAAGGGCTGATTTTTCCATTGGATTGCCTATCCGTGTTCAAGTTGAAAAACAACAACTGATTATTACTCCACGTAAATAAACTTTAACTTATTTGCTTTTCTAAAGCGGGCTCCGTTGCTCGGAGCTTGCTTCTGTAAAACGATTGGCCCCCTATTTATGATCTAAACTTTTATATCAACATCACCAGTCAAAGGATCAAGGGTTAAAAGCCGGATATTCATTTTTTCTTTATCTGATAAGTGCTTGCATATTATTGGCTCAGCATCTGAAAGAAGCCCTCTAAAACCATCTATCTCTTGAATGGCCTCAATATATTTCTGAGGCGACATCATTGGCCACCCATAAGCTCTAAGAATATTATGTACAATATGATTCCTTTTGCTCCTTACTTCTTCAAGCAAATCAGCTATTTCTTTGTTCTTCAAAACGAGCAAAAAATGTTTAACAAGGCGACCCAATGTCTTTTCCATATTAACTTTCATTGCATCTTCTAAGGATTGGTTTTCCTTATCCTTACTCTTAGAGGCTAGATTGCTCAAAATGAATGCAATACTAGTTTCAAAAGCTTGAATTTGTGCCAAAGCTGCTCCTAACGATAGCATCAGGGCATGATCTTCATCTGGAAATGAAAATACAATTGGTTGGTCCCCAATTATTAAGCTTGTAGATTTGACTTCTGTTTTCAATGTTCTATTTTCTTTGTTGACCTAACGTTTTCGGTTAAGGGGCGCGACGAAAGGAGCGTCCCAGTGAGCAATATCGAACGAACTTGAACCTGTTCCTGTTGTTAGGCGTTTTTGTTATTGAGCCACTCTGTAAGCTTACGATATTCATTGGGCTTTTCATTTTCAAATTCTTCTAGGTTATATGTCCGTTCATCTGATTTAAAATTAAATGGTCCACCTGATGAGTGTGACCATTCATGCAGAATTGATACTTCACTGGTGTCATCGTCTACAACATAGTAATACCAGTCTTCGTTGCTGAGACCTTTTTCGGTTTTGTGAAATAATTCTTTTGACATATTTATTCCCTTTTAAGCGCCTAACGCCGCATTCAGCGGCTTGTCCGCTGTAATGTTTTGTTAGGAGTTGACTGCATGTGTATTACCCGACAAATAGAGCAAATATTGATACCAACAAACTAAGCAATGCCAACGGTATTGCCCACCCGGCATTGTTATTTAAGTAAGATATGAAATGCTGCAGCTTGGTTTTTGAAGCATAATTATAGCCATTTTCTGAAAGCCAGTAGTACGCATTGTCTTCTGAGCACTCGATATATCCCCTCGCCATTAACTCTTTAAAAATGTCTACTAGCAGATACCTCTTTGTTCTTTGGTCAGGGTCTAGTTCGACTATTTCAGGCATCTCATCTTCAAACATTGAGCCGCCCGTAATTATTATTTTGTAGTCGGAAAGGTTACGAGTCCCATAGCCATATTCTTCGGTATATCGCTCAAAAATAATCTTGAGCAATTTCTCTTCCATATCTTTAGTGATTTTCTTCGTTATCACAAAGACTCCTAACGCTTAGCTCACCGGAAAAATGCGAGCGCAGCGAGTATTTTGTCCGGTGGAGCTACTTGTATGGTTTAATTTGGATATCAATAGCCAATCCCTGCCTTGTTTAGAAGTGTTAAAGTGAAGCCCGTAACTTGCACCACCAAGTTACC
>JBFNNX010000021.1:0-2655 GCA_040791665.1 Candidatus Thiodiazotropha sp.
ATTAAACGATGAGTTCGGCGATAGCCTGAGCATCTCCAGTGACGGAACAACCCTGGTTGTGGGCGCCCCATTCGAGAATTCGGGGGACAGCGCCAATCAGGAGGATGATACAAGTCCCTACGCCGGGGCAGTTTATCTTTACTAGGAGCTAAATTTCACTAAGGGCACTCAGCGGTCAGATCAACGGTGACAACCCGCTGAGTGCCATTTATAATATCCCAACGAGGAAGGGATAAGTGAAAGGAAATCTAAGGGATCTTGCTTTACTACTTGCACTGCTGAATCTTGTAGTGGCGTGTGGAGGTGGTGGCAATAACGATAGCGCGAGTGACGTTGGCGATCCTATCGATACCCAATACACCATTAGTGGCACAGTAACAGGCCTGGCGGGTGACGGGTTGGTGCTGCAGATTAATGGCGCAGACGACCTTGCCATCGATGCCGATGGTGTGTACAGCTTCACTACATTGCTGATCGATGGCGACAGCTATGCCGTAACAATTTTCACTCAGCCTGGGGAACAAACCTGCAACCTGACCAATGGAAGCGGTACAGTGACCGGCGATGTCACTGATATCCGGATAAGTTGTTCATCATCGGTCGCCCCGACCCTGAGTGTGGTATCCGACGGTCCCAAGCTGCTCAGCTTCTCATGGGTCGATGTGGGCGCCGATCACTACCGGCTGTTGAAGAACCCGGATGGATTTTCGGGTTATACTCAGGTCGGTAACGACCTCACCGAAACCCAAATGGAAGAGGAGATAGCTGTTCATCTGACCGATTGGGAGAATGTCAGTTATCTGGTCCAGGCATGTAATGCAGCGGACGAGTGCATCGATTCTGAGGCAATCAGTATTGCCCCATTCATGCTTGAAAGTATCGGCTATTTAAAAGCATCCAATACCAACGAGGAGAGCCTGTTTGGGGGAAGCGTTGCACTCTCTAGCGACGGAAGTACGCTTGCAGTCGGTAGTGGAATGTCCCCTAAAATCTCTTCAGAAACTGTTTACATTTTTGTTCGAAATGGTGGCCGCTGGCACCAACAAGCCAGTCTGCAAGCTTCGAATGGTGATCCAATAGACTATTTTGGTGTGCGTCTTGCACTATCAGGCGACGGCAATACTCTGGTTGTTAGTGCGCCGCGTGAAAGCTCGAGGGCAACCGGTCCCTATGGCGATCAAACGGATAACAGGATCGGAGCCTCCGGGGCTGCCTATGTTTTTCAGCGCAGTGGGGAGAATTGGCAGCAAACGGCATATCTTAAGTCCTCGAATACTGGGGTATGGGATCAGTTTGGATATGGTTTGGCGCTTTCAACCGATGGTTCGACCCTCGCGGTTGGGGCTATTGGTGAGGATTCAAATGCAGAAGGTTTACGGTGGAATGACAGTACGCCGAATGCGGGTGCTGTGTATGTGTTTGCGGTAACCGGCGGTCTCTGGAGCCAGCAGGCCCTTCTCAAGGCCCCAAATGCCGACGAAGAGGATCAATTTGGCAGTAGCTTAGCTCTGTCCGGAGATGGAGGCACCCTGGCGATTGCGGCAATTGGTGAGGATTCTGGTGCGATCGGAGTCGATGGTGACCAGGCGGACAATTCTGCTGGAGGAGCAGGGGCAGTCTATATCTTCGAACGCGATCAGGGGGGATGGGCCTTTCGCTCTTATCTCAAAGCTTCCAATACCGATGCCGGCGATACTTTTGGCGGCAGCGTCGCATTATCTGCAGATGGTGGCTCGCTGGCAGTCGGTGCGTACCAGGAGGACTCCGCCGCGACAGGTATCAATGGTAATCAACAGGATAATACCCTTTATGGTTCAGGCGCGGTCTATCTCTTTGCCAATGAGGGTGGCGCTTGGGTGCAGCAAGCTTACATTAAGGCATTGGATCCGGATTCCAGGTTAGGCTCGGCGGAAACCTATGGTCATGATTGGTGGCGTGGCGACTACTTTGGTTACAGCCTGAGCTTGTCAGAAGACGGCACTATGCTGGCGGTGGGTGCAGTGGGTGAGGATTCAGCATCTATCGGAGTCAATGGTGATCAATATGATGATTCGTTGGGCTCTCCGGGTGCAGCCTATCTATTCGTCAAGGCTGATGCAGGCTGGTACCAACGGGCGTATGTCAAAGCATCCAATACTGATCAGGGCGTCTACAACGATAGATATTGGAATTGTGACTTGGGTATAGTTCCGTTGCATGAACCTATTAGCCCTGGCGACAGTTTAGGCAGCAGCGTGAGTTTGTCCGGCGATGGTCAAACACTTGCTGTCGGCGCGATCTATGAGGATTCGGCTGCGACAGGGGTAGGGGGTGATCAGGTGGACAACACGACTACGGATTCCGGAGCGGTCTATCTCTATTGAGACGCTTCTCATCCTTCACTTAAGGCAGCGAAAAAACCTTCGCTGGGCGGGTTCTATGTTGGTTGGGGATGGAAGATTATTCGGCCCGTCGGGCCTCACCCCTTTGGGGCCAGCTATTCGCTGTTCGCCTTCGCTTTGCTCAGTCGTCGAACCTCGGTGGAGCTTCTCATCCTCCATCTAGAGGATTCTGTTACAACCACTAAAAAACCCGCACATGGCGGGTTCTATATTGGCTGGGGATGGAGGATTCGAACCTCCACATACGGAGTCAGAGTCCGGTGTCCTGCCGTTA
>JBFNNX010000022.1:0-300138 GCA_040791665.1 Candidatus Thiodiazotropha sp.
GGTAACTTGGTGGTGCAAGTTACGGGCTTCACTTTAACACTTCTAAACAAGGCAGGGATTGGCTATTGATATCCAAATTAAACCATACAAGCGCTCGTGTGGGACCCTAACGGCTGGCCGGTGATGCTGGTGAAATATGAAGACCATATGAAATGCCTTGTCGTTACAACACACCCATTAAGCGACAGTCTCTGTAAGCAATTGACTGACTACGTGGTAGAGCAACTAACAAAGAATGGCTATGACGTAACTGTCGAAGATCTCTATGCTGATAACTTTACACCTGCATTAACTGCGAGAGAAAGAGAGTCGTATTATGGCGTAAGTTATGATTCGTCAAATATTGAAAAACAGGTTAACAGGCTTCTGGATGCAGAGGCCCTGATATTATTGTTCCCAACTTGGTGGTTTGGTTTTCCCGCCATGCTCAAAGGGTGGTTCGACCGGGTCTGGGGGCCGGGTATTGCCTATGATCATGCAAATAACTTTGGTCCAATTAAGCCCCGGTTGGAGAAGCTAAGCAAAGTTCTGGTGGTCACTACACTGGGCTCTCCTTGGTGGGTGGATCGTCTGGTCATGTGGCAGCCGGTTAAACGAATTACAAGGATCGCATTGCTGGGTGCTTGTGCCAGGAATAGCAAACTTCAATTCTTATCTTTGTACAATAGCGAAAAATTAAATACACAGGAGATTACGAGGTTTAAAGTCAAGATTGGAAAAGCACTGGATTCATGGGGCACATGATTTTGGTTCGCCTGCAAAATCAGCATAATCCCACTCGAGCGAGAATCATACATTTATTAACAAGAAAGCCTGTGTAAGGAGGATGACTCATGCTGAAAAATGCTTTCTGCTTGTCCATTTAGTACTATGATATCTGGCTAATGAACATCATTCAGTTCACTTAGCCTCACGAGTCAACTGAAATCATTTTGAGGGTGGAAGCATGGCGTGGATTTATTTGGTACTTGCTGGCCTGTTCGAATGTGGATGGGCGATAGGGCTTAAATATACTGATGGGTTTACTAAGCTTGTCCCTTCACTTCTTACTGTGTGTGCTATGGCTATAAGTTTTTGGCTTTTGTCGATAGCCATGAAAACCATACCAGTTGGGACTGCGTATGCAGTATGGACTGGAATTGGTGCAGTAGGTGTCGCACTCTTGGGTATGCTTCTGTTGGGTGAATCACGGGATATCATGAGAATAGTTTCCTTGCTCCTTATCGTATCGGGTATCGTAGGGCTGAAGTTGGTTTCATCGACAACCGGGAACTGAATGGCACTCAACATTATTCACTATTGTTGGTCGTGACATTTTTCAGGAATATGATTGAAACTGAAAAGTAGGTTGCTGAACAATCCCCTGAAACAGTGCTACCATCGGCTGTCTTATATATAGAGTGTCGCTTCAATAACCTCTCTCGGTAAACATTTTTGTGACAATGGTGAGGATCAAAAAATATTCTTATGAGGAGAGTGCGGGTTGAATTGGTTCGATATCGCATCCGTGGCAGTAACCCTTTTCCTGATTATGGACCCGCTCGGTAATGTACCGGTCTTCAATGCGGTATTGTCCAGGCTTGACCAGGTACGTCGAACCAAAGTGGTGGCGCGTGAGCTGATCATCGCTTTTTTCATTCTGCTCGGTTTTCTGTTCGCAGGAGAGACACTGCTGGCGTTCCTGGGACTTACCCAGCCTTCTCTGAATATCGCAGGCGGTGTGTTGTTGTTTATCATCTCACTGCGCATGATCTTTCCGAGCAGGCCTGACCATACGGAGGATGCAGTCGACGAGGATCCGTTCATCGTGCCGCTTGCGGTGCCCTTGATCGCCGGCCCGTCGACAATTGCGGTATTGTTGTTGTTGAATTCGAGTCAACCGGGTCGCATCGTGGAGTGGACGGTCGCACTTTTCCTGGCATGGCTCGGCACTACGATACTATTGCTTGGTTCGTCACAGTTGATGAATGTCATCGGCATGCGTGGCGCGCTGGCGCTGGAGAGGCTGATGGGTATGATTCTGATTATACTCGCCACCCAAATGCTGCTGGATGGTATCCGTGACTTTGTCGCAACACTTTAATGACGGATTGGGTTTTTCATGCAAACCGCTAACCCGGCTGCAGCGCTCTCGTGTTGTGTCAATCAATCCGCTGCGGGCAACAGTTTTTGATGATTCCGGTAAATGGCGCTATCGGCCGGGAAGTATTCCAGTATGACAGCGGTATAGCGGTCAAAGGGATTGTCTATCCGAGCGATTCGTTTGCGGGTTGCTGCATTCAGGTCAAGTCTGTTGAGCCGCACGCTAAAGGGGACAGGGTAATCGGTACCGAAGAGGATCTTCTCATGTACCTCTCTCTGTTCGGAGAGATGGCGAAGAGCCCTGGCGCGGAGCGGTACCAGGATTGCGGAGATATCGGCGTAGAGATTCTGATACTGTGTCAACATCTCCAACAAGCGAAAATAGTCGCGATCGAAGTGACGGGGTTGTCGGCTAAGGTTTCTCCAGGCGCGCAATCCGGGTTCGAATCGACCCAAACCCATATGGGCGGCGATCACGGTAATCCCGGTTTCCAGCGGAAGATCCAGCATCTCGATGCGTTCGCAGCTTGGATAGGAGTGGATGGTGTATTCACTCCCGATATGGACGATTAGCGGCAGATTGTGCTGTTTAAGCTTTTCGTAGTAGGGAATCAGATGCTCGTTATTCAGATCGATACCCCAGTAGTTTTGAAGAAACTTTGCGCCACGGCATCCTCTCTCAACAAGTTCGTCAAGCAGGTCCAAAGCGTCGGGCCGTCTGGGATTGACCGACAGGAAGGGGATGAACAGACCGGGATAGTTGGTAGCAACAACCAGCACATCCTCACTCATGGCGCACACGGTCTTGTCGCGATCGATCTCCCTGCCTTGTTCATCGAAACAGGCATCGACACCGAACAGGCAGGCCTTCTCCACATAGTCGGACTCCTTGACCGCCCGTGCCATGGCTTCGATATAGGTCTGATAGGGTTGGCGCTTTAGGGCGCGCGGATCGACACCTAGGCTGCGGGCAAAGAAACGTACCGCGACTCTATCGAACGGGCGATCGAAGGTGACTTCCGGGTTGAGAAGATGGGTGTGTATATCGATCGTCCGCATATCCCTAGGGCCTGTCAACGCTAATCCAACAGGCGCTAGCCTACCTTGCGGCCCAGTCATTGACGAGGTGTCGATGTGGCTGATCGGATTGCTCGTAGGCCTTTTCCTTGGGCTTCCCAGCGGTGGATCTCTATCCTGAGGTAGTATATTGATAACGTAAATCGCCATGCATTGCGAAATAAATGAATATTTTACATTAATTCGTCAAATTAGAAGACAAAAAAACCAATAAAAAGTTTGAATTGTCGCTATAATTTACGATATATATGGTTATCGATCGGTTATTTCGTAATATATGGCGATTATGAAAATATCAGATTTAGTATCAGATGAGGCGGTCCTGGCGGAGATAGGTCAGCGCATCCTGCAACGCCGTCTCGAGTTGCAGATGACACAGGCGGTACTTGCCGAGCAGGCGGGTATCGCCAAGCGTACCGTAGAACGGATTGAAGCAGGCTCCTCGGCGCAGATGTCGAGCATGATCCGTCTGCTGCGGGTGTTGGGACTGCTACCGGGATTGGATCTGCTGTTCCCGGAACAGCTCCAGCGGCCGATGGATCTCCTGAAGCGCAAAGGCAAGGTACGCAGGCGGGCCTCCACCCCCCGCGAAAAGGCAGGCAAGGATAAGCCTTGGCGTTGGGGTGATGAGTGATGGCCACGGTTGCCGAGGTTCGCCTTTGGGGGCGTACCATTGGGGCGGTTTCTTTGGAGGAGGGCGAATCGACAGCGCTGTTTGAATACGATCCGGCCTTTGCCCGCAGCGGCATCGAAGTCGCGCCGATGGTGATGCCGTTGTCCAAGCGTCTCTACAGCTTTCCGCAACTCCCCCGGGAGACATTTCATGGCCTGCCGGGACTGCTGGCGGATTCACTCCCCGACAGGTTCGGCAATCTCTTGATCGACGCCTGGCTGGCCTCCCAAGGGAGGCCGAGCCACGGCCTCAATGCGGTGGAGCGTCTCTGTTACACGGGTCAGCGGGGTATGGGGGCGCTGGAGTATGTGCCGGCGATCGGGCCCCGGGCCCGGCATTCGAGCAGAATAGAGATCGACAAACTTGTTGAATTGGCGTCGCAGGTGCTGACCAAGCGGCAGCGTTTGCAACAATCGCTCGCCGATGCCGATAAAGAACGGGCACTGAACGATATTCTGCGTGTCGGCACCTCCGCAGGGGGGGCGCGGGCAAAAGCGGTGATCGCCTGGAATCGGGAGACGAATGAGATCCGCTCCGGTCAGGTGACGGCCGGTGAGGAATTCGAGTATTGGCTGTTGAAGTTTGACGGCGTCAGCGGCAACCGAGATAAAGAGTTGGAGGACCCCCAGGGATACGGAGCCGTCGAGTATGCCTACTATCTGATGGCAAGGGCATGCGGTATCGATATCAATGAATCACGGCTGTTCGAAGAGGGTAACCGGCGTCACTTCATGACCAAGCGGTTTGACCGTCTCGATGGCGGTAAAAAACTGCACATGCAGTCGCTATGTGCCATGGCCCATTACGATTTCAATAGCGCCGGCGCCTACAGTTATGAACAGGCATTGATGGTGATACGCCAGTTGGACCTGCCCATGCAGGCGGTGGAGGAGCAGTTTCGTCGCATGGCATTCAATATCATCGGTCGCAATCAGGACGACCATGTCAAAAATATCGCTTTTTTAATGGACAAATCCGGTGTCTGGTCTCTGTCGCCGGCCTTCGATATGACCTACAGCTTCAATCCTGACGGGCTCTGGACAGCGACACACCAGATGACCCTCAACGGCAAGCGAGACAATTTCACCCTGGATGACTTCAAGGCCTGTGCCAAATCGGCGTCGATGAAACGGGGTCGTGCTGCAGCGATTGTCGCAGAAGTGCTCGATACGGTCTCAAGCTGGAGCCAATTCGCCGAACAGGCGGGTGTGTCGGCGCTGATGCGGAGACAGATTCAAAACGCGCTGCGTTTGGATCTGCCTCGATAGTCAAGCGGTCAAGCGCGGCGGTGTCGACCGGATGGGTGTTGAGGAGCCCCAGCCGTCTGTTTGCCAGACGGTTTGTTGTTAAAGCCCTTTGGTTATCTGCCGATATCGCTTTAAACATCCCCTACATTTATTTGGTGCATGCTTATCTGCTATGAAGGCTATGTAAAGGGTCGTCTGTCTGTTGTGTGGTCTATGTATAACTCATTTGTCAGATTGATTGCGGCAAAGTCGAGAATCTATTATCGGATACTGCTCCTTGTTCTCCTGATGCTAAACACCGTCGCTGGTGCGGAGGGGACAACCACCGGCGTACCACTGGAGCCGGTGGTATTGCAGCTGAAATGGAAACATCAGTTCCAATTTGCCGGTTACTATGCGGCCCTCGAAAAGGGCTTCTACAGAGAGGCGGGTCTCGATGTTCTGATACGCGAACACAGCGGCGACCGTTCACCCATCGAGGTCTTGCTGGATGGCGACGCCCAGTTTGTCGTGTCCGGCGCGGATGCATTGATAAAGCGTGCCAAGGGATATCCCATCGTTGCCCTGGCGGCAATCTATCAACATAGTCCCTATGCCCTCTTGGTGAGGGCCGACTCGGGTATACATAGCGTCTCCGACCTTGTTGGTAAACGCATCATGCTGGGCGAGGGAGAGCAGGATGCAGCCTTGCACGCGATGCTGCAGCGGGGTGGCTTGGAGGCATCTGATTTTTCTCGACTCGATACGAACTTCGATGCCAAGTCGCTGTTGCGGGGGGAAACCGATGCCTTTAATGCCTATGTCACTGACCAGGGCTTTATGCTGCGGCAAGCGGGTGTCGAGCCGCACTATATCATGCCGAAGGATTACGCTATCGATTTTTACGGAGATGTTCTGGTTACCTCGGAGTCAGAGCTGGAAGCCAGGCCTCGGCGTGTGGAGGCGTTCCGGCTTGCCACGCTGAAGGGGTGGTCTTATGCCCTGAACAATATTGAGGAGATCGTCGAGCTGATACTCCGGAAGTACAACACCCAGGAGATGACCCGAAACCATCTGCTTTACGAAGCGACGATGTCGCAAGAGCTGATTAAACCGTTGTTTGTGGAGATCGGCTATATGAATCCGGAGCGATGGGAGCACATCAAGTCGATCTTTGTGGGACTCGGGTTTATCGGCCCCAATAGCCAGATCGACGGTATGCTCTATGAGGAATATCGACGTCTGCCCGGTTGGCTGGTGTGGCTCAACAGGAACTTCCTGCTGCTCCTGTTCGGTGTAATCGCTCTCATGGTGTTGTCTCTGTTGGCGGTGATAGTGCATATGCGGCGATTGGTTCGGATCAGAACCGGTGCGCTGATCGAGAGTGCTCGCCACTACCGGACGGTTTTCGATGCCGCGCCTGAGGGAATGTGGCTGATCGATCCCACGCGCAAAACGATGGATGTCAACAAGCGACTGGTGGCCCTGTTGGGTTATAGCAAGGATGAGATGTTTGGCAAGACGCCGCTTGAGTTTGTCGATGAAGCAAACAGAGCGATCTTCATCGAACAGACATCCAAGATTGGGAGTACCGAGCGCCGCAGTTATGACATAGAGCTTCAGCATAGGGACGGGCATAGCATCCCAACCCATTTCAGTGCAGTCACCCTGCGGGGTGAAGACGGCAGCGTGAAGGCTGCAATCGCTTTTGTGGAGGATATCACCGAACGCAAACGCATGGAGGCGGAACTGCGAAGCAGTGAACAGAACCTTCGTCGCCTGGTCGACGCGGAACCGGCCTGTGTCAGTACCCTCGATAAGAGAGGCGAATTGCTCAGTATCAATCCGGCCGGCCTGGAGATGCTCGAAGCCGAAGATTTGGCTCAGCTTTCCGAGGTGACACTCAATGAGGTGGTGGACGCGCCCTATCGTGAGGCGTTCAAGCGGTTGAACGGTCAGGTGTTCAGCGGTAAAAGCGGCGTCCTGACATTCAGTATTACAGGGCTCAAGGGCCGCAAGGCATGGCTGGAAACTCATGCGGTTCCGATAACGGATGCGGATGGAAAGGTGGTCCAGCACCTGGGATTGACACATGATGTGACCGATCGCCTGCGCATGGAACAACAGGTCATGGAGGAACGGGAATTCCTGCAGAGGGTCATCGATAATATCGGTGACTCTGTCATGGTGATCGACCGGGAGTTGCGGATTCAACTGATGAATCAGAGCGTGAAATCGCATCTCAAGGAATTTGAAGTCGATCCGGCCAAGATGATCCACTATTTCGACCTCCCCTTCGTTTCGGCGCCTTCCGGGGGGAGTATGATCCAGGATTGTCCTGTCCACCGGGTGTTGCAGGTGGGCAAGCAGGCCACGGCGATTTTGGTCCGGCCTCAATCGAAGGACCCGGCATCCATCAGTAAGGTCGAAGTGGTCGCCTCGCCCCTGTTAAATCCCGACGGCAGTCTGCGTGCTGTCATCGAAGTGGCCAGGGATATAACCGAGCACCTGGATCTGCTTGAAGAGGTTAGGCAGCAAAAGGACAATCTGCAGCATATAGCCCATCACGATCCCCTTACCAATCTGCCCAATCGATCACTTTTCCTGTCGCGCCTCAAGCAGGCAATCAGCAAAGCGAAACGTACCGGCATGCAGATGGCCGTACTGTTTGTCGATCTGGATAGATTCAAGGAGATCAACGACAGCCTTGGACATGCCTTTGGCGACAGGGTATTGAAAGTGGTGGCCGAGCGATTCGCGCAGAGCGTGCGTGAAGACGATACCATTGCCCGTCTTGGCGGGGACGAGTTTACTTTCATTCTCGAGGGTTTGAGCAAGCCGCAGAACGCGGCAAAGATGGCACAGCAGATCATCCGTTCCCTCGAGTTGCCGATTGAAGTGGATCATCATCAGCTGTTTATCACCATGAGTATCGGCATCAGTGTCTATCCGCAGGATGGCAAGAGCGCCGAAACCATGCTGAGAAATGCGGATGCCGCCATGTATAAGGCAAAGGACGAGGGTAAGAATACCTTTCAGTACTATACGGAGGATATGACAGAGCAGGCCTTCGAGCGAATCTTTCTCGAAGCCAGTCTGCGTCGCGCCCTGGCGCAGAACGAGTTGGTCGTCTGCTATCAACCCCAGGTCGGTACCCAGACTGGGAAGATTATCGGTGTGGAAGCGCTGGTGCGCTGGCAGCATCCGGAGATGGGCACTGTCTTGCCCTCCCGTTTCATTCCTTTGGCTGAGGATACCGGCCTGATCATACCCCTGGGTGAGCATGTGATGCGTATTGCCTGCAAGCAGATGGTGGAGTGGGACCGGCAAGCGATACGCCCGGGAAGACTGGCGATCAATCTTTCGGTAAAACAGGTGAGCAGCAAGGAGTTGCTGATTTCACTGGAAAAGATACTTGCCGAGACCGGTTGCCGCCCCGAGTGGCTGGAGTTCGAGGTGACCGAGGGTTTTCTGATGCGGGATCCGGAGAAATCGGTCTCAATTCTGCAGCAGGTCAGAGAGTTGGGGATCGAACTCGCCATCGATGATTTCGGCACCGGTTACTCGTCATTGACCTACCTGAAAAGATTTCCTCTGACGCGCTTGAAAATCGATCAGTCCTTTATCAGGGATGTACCGCATGATCAGGAGGATATCGCCATAACCCGTGCAATCATCGCCCTGGGCAACAGCCTCAATCTTCAGGTCTTGGCAGAGGGGGTCGAGAGCGAGGAGCAGAAGGCGTTTCTCGTAAGCGAGGGGTGCGGCGAGGCGCAAGGCTACTACTTTTGTCATCCCCTGACTGTGGATAGGATGACGGACCTGCTGTTGACATCCAGACAATTGCCGCTTGAGCAGATTGGGCACTGAATCCGTTCGCGCGGATGATCGCTTGCCACGATATACCAACCTGCGGCAACCCTCTCGAATCCTGAACGTTGGGTGATCCTTCATACTCCCCTACCCATGGTTGCAGCTATCGACATGGTTGGTAACCTATGTCGTAAAAACAGTTACAAATGTTTTGATTCTATCGTAAATTTCTGAATGTAATTGGTTTCTAATGAGTGTCTTGACAGTATTCGAGACCGGGTCGTGTATTGTATAAAGGGAATGATTGCGACCTGAAATAATCTATATAGACAAGATTTTACTCCAATGGCTTTGATCGGGCGATCCACAGGACATGTGTCAGCGGTTCTATGCGGCAGTTAATTTTCATTTTAGTCTGGGTGTTGTGCCCAGTACCTCTCTACGCTCTTGATGTAGTTATCAAAGTCGATGGATTGGAGGCCAAACTGAAGGAAAATGTCCTCGCCTATCTCTCTGTGGAACGGGAACGGCAGCGTGAATCCCTGAATGTTTCGAGATTGCGTCTGCTGCATGACAAGGCCGAGGCGGAGATAAAGGCCGCATTACGTCCTTTCGGTTTCTTCAGGCCGGTTGTCACCGGATCCATGGTCGGCTCCGAACAGGGTTTCACACTTTCATATCATGTAGAGCCTGGACCGCCGGTAAAACTGCGTGATGTCGATTTCCGATTGGTTGGCGATGGCGCCGACGATCCCCAATTGGCAAAGACCTTTCCCATGACGGTTGGCGAGGTGTTGGATCAAACACGCTATGAGCAGGCGAAACAGCGAATGCTGGCCGAGATCATAGAGAGCGGTTACCTGGATGCGCGATACATACAACATCAGCTGCGTGTGGATCTGCAGACCTATGCCGCATCGGTCAGGCTTCACCTGGATACCGGGATGAGGCTGCGATTTGGTGAAGTGAATATGCACCAGGATGTTATGAATCCGGAATTCCTCGCCCGCTTTGTCCCTTTCAATGCGGGTGATCCCTTCAGTCAGGAGAGACTGCTGAAGTTGCAGGGCGATCTCATCGATACCGAGTATTTCAAGCAGGTTGAGGTGATTACCCGGCGTGATCAGCGAGAGGGCGACAGGGTTCCCATCGATATCAATCTGAAACCCAACAAACGCAACCGTTATCGTATCGGTTTGGGTTATTCCACCGATATGGGGCCCCGGTTGACACTGGATTGGAAGAACCGCCGGCGAGGACGCAACGGGCATCGAATGCGCAGTGAGCTGCAGATATCGGAACCGCTCAGTACGCTCAGTACGGAATATATCGTTCCGCTGCAGCGTCCGACGGTGGATTTTGTCAGCTTCGGGGCGTCGCTGGAACACTTCAACTCGGATACCAACCAGGGTAACCGGGTACTGCTCAGTGCCACCCATTCGGTAAGTCTGAACCGGGGTTGGCGTCGCAGTCTTGGATTGGAATACAGCTATGAAGATTTCGAGGTGGGCGAGCAGGAAGACAGCTCACGGCTACTGGTGCCCAGTATTGCCTGGTTACGTGTAAAAAGCGACGGCAAGGCATATATCCAACGCGGCAAGCGCTTGGAGCTTCGTCTTGAAGGGGCGTCGGAATCGCTGCTTTCTACCACCGACTTTTTTCAGCTCTTCACCTCGGCGAAATTTATCCGGGGTTTTGGCGAGGGCGACTGGCGGGTACTGAACCGGCTGGAGCTGGGGGCGACATGGGCCGATGGGCTGACGGATCTGCCGCCCAGTAAACGCTTTTTCGCCGGGGGCGATAATACGGTACGGGGTTTCGGTTATCAGGACCTGGGACCAAGAGATCAGAATGACGAGGTCATCGGCGGGCGCTACTTTGCGGTTGGCAGTGTCGAGCTTGAGCGTCGTGTCAGCGGCAAGTGGAGCGGGGCGCTGTTTGTGGATGTGGGAAACGCCTTTGATCCCGATTACGATTCGAATACGGCCTATGGCCTCGGCTTCGGCGCCCGCTGGCGCTCACCGGTCGGTCCGGTCAGGATCGACATCGCCCACGGCAGGGTCGATGACGATCGGCAATGGCGCCTGCACATCGTCGTGGGGCCGGAACTATGATCAGGGAGACGATGAAACGGGTCGCCACCTACCTCTCTTTCTCCACCCTCCTGATCCTGTTGCTGTTATGCGTGATCCTCTATTACCTCATATTCACCCATGACGGTAGCAGACGTACCTTCTATCTGGCTCAGCGGCTGGTGCCAGGCGATCTCCAGGTCGACATCTTGCACGGGCGTCTGGCGGGGCCCCTGGAGTTGAGTGGCTTGATCTATCAACAGGGGGATGGTCTGGCGCTTGAGAGTGAGCGGCTCTATCTGGATTGGCGCCCCTCTCAGCTGCTGGGTTTGCGGCTGGAGATTTCTGAGCTGTCATTGACGGGAACCCGTCTGCGGTTGCCGGCGGGTGAGCAGCCTGGTCCTGAAACCGGTGGCGAACTCTTTCAGGGTGTGAAGCTGCCCCTTGCTGTAACACTCTCTCGTTTCTCGTCCGAAGGGTTCGAACTCGTTCAGGGTGAGCCTGACGACCCCGTCCGGATCGATAAACTCAACCTCTCCGCCACTACAGAAGGAGATCGTCTAATAATCACTCAGTTCGATGCCGAGGCGTTTTCATCCCGGCTCTCGCTGCAGGGATCCCTGGGATTGGATGCGCGGTTGCCGATAACAGCCGATCTCTCATGGACGCACATGCTCGAAGAGGGTCCCAGGCTGGCCGGCGAGGGTCGGGTGAGTGGGGATCTGCAGCGGATCGATCTCACACAACGACTGGCGCCGCCCCTCGATGGACGGTTGCAGGCGCTGCTGTCGGATCTGCAGGGCACTCCCGAATGGAGGGCCGAGTTGAGTTTGAAGCAGGCTGTGCTGGCTGAGTTTACCCGGGACTTTCCGGCGCTGCTAGCGGGGCAGCTGCGTGCCCAGGGCAGTTTCGAAACGGTCGATCTCGACGCCGATCTTCGGATAGTGGAACCCCGGATCGGAGAGATCGTCGCTGAACTCCATGCGGATTACCATCAGGGCGCCATCCGTATCGGCGATCTGCGCATCCGCAATGCGCATGGCCTGGAACTCACTGCGATAGGTGAATACCATCCGCAGGGTGGCGAACTCTCGGCCGATATGAAGTGGCAAGGGTTGCGCTGGCCCTTGATTGGGGAGAAGGCGGATTTCAACAGTGAAAGCGGCAGTCTGCAACTTCAGGGCGGCCTCGACGCCTATGACTATCAGTTGGCGATGCGGGCATCCAGGCCGGAGGTGGGAACGCTGCAATTCGACGCCGTCGGGAGCGGTACGCTGGAACAGGTCGATCTCGATAACCTATCGGTTGAACTGCAGCAAGGCAAGATCGAGGCTAGAGGCAAGTTTGCCTGGAGTCCCAGCCTCTCCTGGCAGATGGATCTGACGGGCGAAGGTGTGGATCCTGCATTGGTTCACCCTATGTTTCCCGGTAACCTGGCATTCAATCTCGATACCCAAGGCGCGTATGGCGAGGGCGGTCCCGATGCGGAATTCAGTCTTAACAATCTGTCAGGACAACTGCGGGATTATCCTTTGGATGGGAAAGGGCGTCTGACACTCAAGCAGGAGGATCTGACTGTACATGCTTTGGAGTTGGTCTCGGGTAGGAACCGGATAGCTGTCGATGGCGACCTGGGTGATCGTATCGCGATGAGATGGTCGGTGGATGCGCCGGAACTTGCCTCCTTCTGGCCTGGACTGTCGGGTAGGCTGGAGGCAAAGGGCGATCTGGGCGGTACCCTGCAGGCGCCTGATTTCAAGGCTGACATCGAAGCCAGTGAGTTAAGCCTGGAGGCATACCGGATCGGGCGGCTGAATGGTGAATTAACACTTGAAACGGCTGGTGAGCAGCGCCTGGCCCTATCACTGCATTCACAAGGATTGAGCGGATTCGGCATGCAGTGGGAATCACTCGATATCGCGCTGAATGGGCACGTTCCACGGCATAGCCTGCAGATCGACCTGGTCGGTGAGCAGGTCCCTCAGCTCTCGCTTGAGGGGGTGTCGGGATTGCATGAAAAACAGAGATTGCAGGGTAGGCTGCAAAGACTCCAGCTGTCATCACCTGAAGTGGGTGAGTGGCGACTCGCATCGGCCCTGGACTATCGACTGGAGGCCGCGGAGCAGGCTGTGGAACCCTTCTGCCTGATTTCAGGTGAAGCGCGGCTTTGTACCAGCTTCAATCAACAAGCCGGCGGTTGGAAGACAGAGCTGCAGGCCGAACAGCTTCCTTTGGGATTGTTGCAACCCTTTATGCCGGCGGGGACCCAAATATTGGGGGAGGCTGCCCTGCGGGCGGAATTCAGCACCGACACCGGGGGGCGCATGACGGGTGTGGCTGACCTGCAAATTCCCACGGGGAAGCTTGATTTTACCCTGGGCGTCGCTCAGCAGCAGGTGGACTTTTCCGGCAGTGTGGCAAATGCGGCCATTGATCGGGAGGGGCTTAGCGCTGATATGAATCTGCCGTTGCAACAGTTGGGCGGGTTCAAAATGAGTTTGAAATTGCCGGGGATGGATCTGACCGGGCTGAACCCGGATCAACAGATCCTGCAAGGCAGGATTAAAGGCGGAATTGAAGATCTGGCCATGCTCTCCGCCCTTTCTCCCCAGTTGCAAAACAGTCGCGGCGAGTTATCGATCGATATGTCAGTGGGCGGTAGTTTGAGTGAGCCTCGGATGGACGGTGATGCGAAACTTTCCCAAGGCGCTATCGATATTCCGGTATTGGGTATTGAGTTGCGTGACATGGAGATGAGCATGCGGACACCCGACCTGGAGACCCTCTCTGTGAAGGGCAGCGTGCGTTCGGGCAAGGGTAGGTTATCGCTTGAGGGAACCACTCGAATGGATGCCGACAACGGGTTTCCCTCGAAATACAGGATCGAAGGAAAGGACTGGCTGATGGTGAATATTCCAGAGGCTGAAGTGCGGCTGTCACCCAATTTAAGCTTTGAGCACAGTGCGCAAAAAAGTCTCCTGGAAGGCAAGGTTCACCTGCCCTACGCCAGAATCAGACCGCGAGCACTGCCGGAGACAGCGGTCTCCGACAGTTCCGACCTGGTGGTTGTCGGTGATGAAGAGGCGGAACAGGCACAACCGGATACCCCGCTGTATGCAAAGGTGCGCCTGAGTCTCGGTAACCGGGTCAGTTTCGACGGGCTCGGGCTTCGGGGCAAACTTACCGGCGGTTTGATGATCATCGACGAACCGGGGCGTCCGGTGGTTGGCCGCGGACGCCTGGGTATTACCGATGGTGTCTATCAAGCCTATGGACAGGATTTGAAAATCGAGCGGGGATACGCCCTGTTCGCCGACTCGCCTGTGGATAACCCCGGCCTCGACGTGCGCGCTGCCAGGGAGATCGATGAGATCACAGCCGGTATGCGCATTACCGGGACCATGAAAAAGCCCAATCTCAAGCTCTATTCAACCCCTTCCATGTCGGAAACCGACATTCTCTCCTATATCGTCACAGGCCGGCCGGCGGGCGAGTCATCGGGTAAGACCGCAGGTATGCTTGCCGTGATACAGGCGAGCGGAGCAAGCAATGTCGCCTCGGAATTGGGACGGCAATTGGGCCTGGAGGAGTTACGGGTGGAGACGGGTAGTTCCCTGGAGGAGGCCGCTCTGGTGGCAGGCACCTATCTGTCACCCAGGCTCTATGTGCAGTATGTCAACGAACTGGCGACCAGTGAGACGAAGGTTCGTATGCGTTACGACCTGACGGACCGCTGGCAGCTGGAAGCGGAAACAGGACGCACTCAGTCCGGCGACTTTTTCTATACCTTCGATCGTTGAGATGAGTGTTGACAGACCCAACTAATTCCGGCTCAACAGTGATCTCTTATTGGACAGGTTCCACGCGGCCGCGCATCAGGTGGGGTGCCACTACATCCGTTTCTGAGCGGGGGGATGCCCGCAAGGCATCCCTGTATCGATTGCGATGAATTCGCGTCGGGCAGCGATTGCCCGATAGATTTTCAGTCTCTATATGGCCTAGTTGCTGCTGCGGACCGCGTCAAAATCATCCGCGATCAACAGATTGGTCAAAAAGAAGGCCTTGGTCTTGGCGGCTTTTCTATTCTGTCTCTTCTCAATCTGGATCGGGCATTCATGGGGCTGCCAATCGCAGGCGATCCCATTGATGATTTGATGGGGGCATTCTCTGCAGGTGCGAGTTTTGTATAAGCCAGTCATGGTCGTAAACTCAATCGGTCATTTGTACATAAAGAAATTAGCAAAATATCAATATATTACAAGTCTATCTTGAAGATAATTAGTCAAAATGTGTGATAAATTACCTATATCATTTGTGATAAATTAACAATTTTACTCCCGAAGGCACATTTTCACGCCATTTATGAAATCCTCGGACGGTATGAGGGTGGACGTCTGAAAATGTGCAGTAAACCTTTCAACTCAAATATTTAGTCGGCAATTTCCTAAAAATATTTACTCTTACAGACAGCATTTAATTGATTTTTCTTTATCTATTTTCTACAAAAATGGAAAAAATAATCACTAATTTCTCAAATTGAGATTCAACTCTCATTTCACTTGCCGAAAGCTATATGGAAGTGTTTAGGTATAGCTCCGATGAGCGCAAGATATCCGCCGCCATCCGGGGCATGCAAGGCTGATTGGGTGTGACTAAACTCCAGGGAAGTAGCAAGAGAATCTACCTGCCACTATGTATCAGAACTATTTCGGACTAACTGAGGATCCCTTTTCCATTACCCCGGATCCAAAGTATCTCTTTCTGAGCGAAAGGCATCGCAACGGTTTCGCCCATCTGTTGTACGGTGTGACCGAGGGTGGCGGTTTTCTGCAACTCACCGGCGGTGTCGGAACAGGAAAGACCCTACTCTGCCGCAAGCTGCTGGCAGAGTTGCCCCGTGCGGTCGATGTAGCGTTTATCTTCAATCCTCGCCTGACACCGCTGGAACTGGTGGCGGCAATCTGCGATGAGCTTAATATCCTTTACCCCATCGGCTGTAACAGCATCAAAGAGATCGTCGATTTTCTGAATGCGTTTCTGCTGGAGAGCCACAGTCAGGGCCGTAGGACGGTGGTTATCATCGATGAGGCGCAGAATCTTAGTTACGAGTCGCTCGAACAGATACGGTTGCTCACCAATCTCGAGACGCAGAAGCATAAATTGCTGCAGATCATTCTTGTGGGACAACCCGAGCTGAGGAGCCTGTTGCAACAGGATAGGTTGCGTCAGCTGGCTCAACGGGTGACGGCGCGTTATCACCTCACACCGCTCTCCAAGTCAGAGACCCGCGCCTATGTCCTGCATCGCCTCGAGGTGGCTGGGGCAGAACATCCTCTGTTCAGCACCGGCGCATTGCGATACATCTATCGTTATAGCGGCGGTGTTCCCAGGGTCATCAATATCCTCTGTCATCGGGGTATGTTGATGGCCTACGGCAAGCACACCAAACAGGTGACGGGGGGGATGATAAAACGGGTGTATCAGGAATTAAGCGGCCTGGGTGAGAGTTCACGTCGCCAGCTCACTTGGTCCTGGGTTTTAGTTGCGATTCTTGGCTTTGCCCTGGCGGCACTGATTGTGCGGAATGATGAGCAACTCTCCCGCCTGATCCCATCCCTCTCATCAACCAAGGCTCAGATTGATAGCCCGTCGGTCGAGAGAAACCAGCCCGAGCAGCCAGGCGTCACGTCCGCCCAGCAGCAACCGGTTAATTCAGCGGTGGCGGCTGAAAGCTCCACTCTGGCTTCTTTGGATGTAGCCTCAACGCCGGTAACGGCAAAGGCACCACAGCCGGATGTGGTTCTGCCTGATAATAGCGCTGCTTCAGGCTCGGTGCACGGTGTGGCGTCGATTAAAGTCGCCGATAAGGAAGCGGCGATGGTGGATGAGGAACAGTCCGGATTGGGTGCCATGTTAGGCAATGAAAACAGTGCCTTTATCACGCTGTTCGGCTATTGGCAGAGAGTCTATCCCACTGAGGGTGAATCGCGCTCATCCTGCGACAAGGCGCAGGAGGTTGGGTTGAGCTGTATCTACGGTCGCGGCTCGTGGGACAATCTGACCTACTACAATCGACCTGCCGTGCTGGAACTGATTATGGAAGACGGGCAGCGTTACAATGTGGTTGCAACCGCGCTGACGGAGGACGATGTGACCCTCGATCTGAACGGTCGTCGTTTCAGCTTCTCGCGCAAGGAGATCGACCAGCTCTGGACCGGCAGTTACATAATCTTATGGCGCCCACCCAATCTCAGTAGTGAGAGCTTGAGTATTGGACATGTCGGTAAGGATGTAGCGTGGTTGAAATCCATGCTTGACCGTATCGAGGGGACTGAGACGACTAATGATCCATTGAGTGCCAAATTCGATCTAGAGACACAGCAGCGGGTGATGCGTTTTCAGCGCTCCCAGGGTCTGCTGGCGGACGGTATCGTCGGTAAGCAGACATTGATTCAATTGAACGGCAGCGTGTTTGATTCCACCAAACCTGTGTTGCGTCGGACAGGAGGCTGATATGTCTTCCATTCTCGATGCATTGGAAAGGGCTTCGCAGGAGAGGATGCCGGGCAGAACCGACATCCTGCCGGATACGGTGCCGGTTTTCGATGAAAATAAAAGTGTTTTCCGTAGGTTGCTGTTGCTGGGGATATTGCTGATATCGATCGTTGCGGCATTCTGGTTTCTGGTTGGCAACGGAGCGAACAGACCCGAGACACCTGCCAGTACCGAACAGACGGCAAGTCCGGTGACACTGCTCCGAGCAACGCCCGTGCCAGGGCACGATGGTGGCGCAGTCACATCGGGGCAAGACAGAACGACAGTACCTGGGGGTAGATTATCAGTCGAGCGAATTCGCAGCAGCAGCCAGCCCAATCAGCGACCTTTGGTTTCTGAGGCAAGAGTGAGCGAAAAACATCAGCAGAGGAAGATACCGGAGACACCCAAGCCTGCGCCAATGGAGCAGGTGCAACCAGCGGTGAGGAAATCTGTTGAAGGGTTAACCGTACAACTGCCAACCCTGCCTGTTGTTGAGGAAAAATCGCCTACACCGCTACCCGTGCCCATAGCCAAGGAGGCGGCATTTGCCGAAAAGTCAAAACGGACTGTGACAACGCCTGAGGTGGATAACGATCAGGTCGCTTCGATTGAATCGACAGAAAACGATACAACGGGCGCTGTACAGGTTGATCAACGGCATATTCCATTGATTTGGGAATTGGATCAGGGTTTACGGGAAGAATTGGAACAGCTTAGAACCACGATTCATGTCTACCACGAGAAACCGTCAGAACGCTTTGTGATCATAAATATGCGACGCTACGGTGAGGGCGATATCCTTGGTGCCAATGGCTATCGTCTGCACACGATCGACAAAGACGGTATCGTCGTCGATTATGGGAATGGCTTGGTTAGGCTGTTGCGAGAGAAGTACTAGCCACCATGATTCCCTAGCCACAACCATGTTCCAATCGGCGTCCATTAGGAACAAGCAACTTCTTTCCTCGTACCTTGATTGGCACATTTTCAGACGCGGCAGAGCCAATTGGATTGGTTTTGACAGGCCCCAGAAAACCGGTGTTGCCACTGCGTCGGTTTCCCACCAGTCACCGGATCAATGTGTTCTGCACGCCTCGGGTGTCTTCTGAAAAAGTCTCTGGGATATAGGTCAACTCCACACTTCTCAACAGATTCTGACCCGACCGGGAAACCGTACCAAAGCTTCCACGGCCTACTGTATACTCAGTGCTTTAATAGTGCAGCGGCATCGTAGTGTGGGAATGATGGAGGATGGCTGTCGAATGGAAATGAAAATCGGTTTAGTCCTTGGTAGCGGTGCGGCCCGCGGCTGGTCGCATATCGGGATCATCAACGGCCTTGCCGAAATGGGTATAGAGCCTGATATCGTTAGCGGAAGCTCCATCGGCGCGTTGGTAGGGGCCGCGTATGCCGCGGATAAGCTGGATCTTCTTCAGGCCTGGAGCTGTTCGTTGACCTGGAAAGAGATCATTCGCTTTCTCGATCCCACCCTGTTGGGCGGAGGGCTGATTCAAGGGGACAGGCTGACCGACTTCATCAGTGAATACGTCAAGAATCTGGAATTCGAAAGCTTGAAACGACAGCTTGGGGTGGTAGCGACGGACCTGGAGACAGGTCGTGAGATCTGGTTTCGTGAAGGCCCTGTCATGGAGGCGGTAAGGGCATCCATAAGTCTGCCCGGTCTGTTTACACCACTGCAGCACGAGGGTCGTTGGTTGGTGGATGGCGGGTTGGCTAATCCGGTACCTGTTTCACTCTGCCGGGCAATGGGTGCGGACATAGTGATCGCTGTCAATCTGAATGGCGACATACTCGGCAAACATCTACGCCAAAACGACATAAACGACGATAAACCGACCGAAGTCAGGGAGGACGATCTGTGGGGGCGAATCACAGGCCAGATGATGAATAGCCTGTATGCACGGAAGCAGGAATTAATGAGTCATCTATTGGGTAAAAACAGGAATGTTCCCGGGCTTTACGAAGTGCTGGCAAGCTCAATAAACATTATGCAGGACAGAATAACCCGAAGTCGCATGGCAGGCGATCCACCAGATGTCATTCTCGCTCCTCGTTTGTCGAGATTGGGCCTGATGGAGTTTGATGAGGCCGAAATGGCAATCGATGAGGGCCTTAAAGAGATTCGACGTATGCGTCCGGCTTTGGAACAGCTTTTTGAACACTGAGTGGTTGCGCCGTATGGCGCAATGGCGATTGGGTTAGTGGTATCAGGCCCCAGGCCATATAACTCGAGAAGGACCAACCTTGAGAGTTGTTTCTATTCATTGACGAACGGATAAAACGGCTCGTTGAGATCCTGTACCGCAGGCTTGTCCCGCATTATGCGGGCCTTGACGCGGGTGGTTGTCAAACCTTTTTCATCGATTATCTCGGGAAACAGCCGATAGACTCGACTGGTTTCCAGAGGTCGCTGCCAGGCAGCCGTCTCCAATTGCGTTCGAGTTTTCGGACAGAGTGGCAGTTGCAAAAGCCATGGCGCCTGCCATTTCAGAAAATCAGAGACCAGTTGTTGGTGGTCTGAGTCATCCCAGCGGTCACGGAGTAATAGCGTAGGAAACAGTGTGCCGGGGTAGTGTTTGCCATAGTGGTCTTTGCCTGAGCCATCGCCTTTACGCTTGATCCATATGGCGGTGGATTGTTTGCCTGCTGCATTCTTGATCAGGCGGGAGAGTGCTTCAGCATCGCCGGAAGCAGAATTGAATTTTCTTCCAGCCTGGCCACCGGGGTGCCAGGCAGGATTATCATATGGTGTGCGCGTATCGTCGGCGAGTGCGCTATCGAGCAGAGCAAGAGGGTGACCTCTCCGCTCGTCTAGTAGCCAGAGTTCATAAGTGTCCATGCTCGGGAAAGGTATCTCTTCGGCAAGAAGCTCGACCGCATTAAGCAATTGATCACCAATCTGTTCGATTAGAGAGGATGGTATGGCGCCACGGATGCGAGAGCGGCTGAGTCCCTGGGCGGGATTCCAACTGCCATAAACGATCTCTGAAAGACCCGTGTGGCTGACGATGCTCTCATCGGCCACATAGAGTTTCCAGTCCCAGCCATTCATGCTTTCGGCAATACCACCCTCCACCGAGATAACCTGTTGCAGGCCATGAAAGGGTGAAAGTAGGCGGCGGCTGTATGTTTCGATATACATACGCAGAGTTTGGATAGTGATGGTGAATTCGGCAAGTTATCGGTAGTGACCAATCAACTCAAGATTGATCGGATATTCACTGTCATAGATAGGGTTACGCCGGTACAGCACAGCTTTACTGTCGGGTGGGATGACAATGAAGAAAGCGCAGGAGCGGTAGCGGTTGCGAGGATTGACAACAGGCAGAATTGTTGAAATTGACAACTTTTGATGTCGGCATCTGGCGGAATCCCTGAGCAAGTGGATTCATATAAAAAGCCTCAGGATTAGGCGGATCAGTTCGGCATCTATTTGTCGGGGTTCTTTACAATTGTCACAGGATCTAATATTCGAAATATTTAAGTGATTGTTATTAATGAGTAATCGTTTAATGGCATGGATTTTGTATATGAAGGTGAAATCTAAAGATAATGCTGGATTTCACAAACTATGAAAAAAACGATTGTGCTCTTTTTGCTTCTCATGCTCGTGCCCTTTGTCGGGAGCGTCAACGCCACCCTGATAGATAGGGGTTCGGGGTTGATTTACGATGATGTATTGGATGTGACCTGGCTGCAGGATGCTTCCTATGCAATGACTTCCGGCGCAACGCCATATGCGAGAATGAACTGGCTGGACGCTGTCAGCTGGGTTGACGGTTTGCAGTACGCAGATAGCGTGCGCGGTGTTGTCTGGGATGATTGGCGTTTACCGACGACAATCAATGATCCGGGTTCACTCGGATACGATACGGCAGGCATGAGCAGTGAACTGGCTTACATGTACTATATCAATCTTGGCTATGCACCTAACTATTCGCACAACAGGTTCGATCCGGCACCTGAATCTTCCAACTATAATCCTTTCGTCAATTTGGCTTACCGCGGGTATTGGTCCGGTACGCTAAGCGATTTTTCCGATCAGGCATGGTATCTTCATTTTCACTTTGGTTCTCAAGAAATCAATTCGATTTGGGATGAACAGCGGATCTGGGCTGTAAGAGATGGTGATGTGCTGGCGGAAAATGAACAACAAGAGAATGTGAATGTCCCTGAGCCGAATGTAGTACTTCTGATGATGACAGGCTTGTTGGCGATTGCGGGCCGTAGGAAGTTAGTATTCAAGCCTTGAGCATTTGCCGGCGTACACACAGACTGAATGGTTTGAGCGGCGAGATCAGGCACAAGTCTCTGCTGTGATGTGTTTATCCTCTTTCATTCCTTCTGTCGTCCATTCGTTATCAGGTGATTGCGTCGCCAGATAGCGGGTGGAACGCATTCTAAAGTTTATCCCCAGTTTGAACTTGGGCGGGATTCAATAAGACCTCCAGCTGACTTTACGAGTCGGCCTGCCGCCTGAATATCGTACAAATCATTGGTTCATGGGCTATGGTTTACCTTAGGCCTCCGCTCTTTCTTGTCAAGCGGTGTCAACAGGCCGGTCATGTGTGGGGTAATGATGATTCTATGATGCTATATGGTCCTGTCATCTGGGTAGGAGAGTTAAAGTTACGCGCAGGTTTATCTATGGGGATTGTCGAGGAGGTGATATATGGGGGCTGGTGTAATCCCCTTCTCTGTCCGTGATGGGGGAGTCCATTTTCTCTTTCAATCTACTTTCAGTGGACGCAAAACCGGCTATTTTATCGATTTTGGCGGCGGCCTGGGGGCAGGCGAGGGGTACAGGCAGGCTGCGGTCAGAGAGTTTATTGAAGAGACGGAGACCATGTACTTCGCTGAGGACCTGCAACGGGCGTGTCGGGACGTGAATCAGGTCAATCGACAGATTCCTGTCGTCGATGCGCTATTTGAAAGGACGCTATCAAAGCATCCGGATTGGTGGTGTAACCGCCTCCATCCCAAAAACTGGAGGACCTATTTCATTGAGTTCCCTTATCGGGATGTCGAGATGTTGAATCGTGAGTGGCGGGACGATTCGCAGGGTAGATTCAAAAAGCGACGTGAGCTTAGCTGGATTGCCGCTGAAGATCTGCTCGCCATCTATGAAACCCGCCCTGAACGGTTATGGAAACGTGTTAGGCAGTTAGAGCATGCACCGAACCTGATCAGGAATATAGTTCTGGCAAAGAGAACAACCGAAAGGTGATTTCTGCTTGAAACAACCTGTTTAATGACGAATTATTTATGTAAAACAATAAGATAGAATGATATGGGAATTATATGCATTGAATTCTCAAAGAGTGACGGAATTGTAAAGTTTTGAATTACCTGCCGATATATCTCTGAAACCTTGTCTTGATTTAATTCCTCACCAATATAGACACGGAGTAAGTTGAATATGGTAGTAATAACAACAAATAGGGCTGTTTTAACCACTCTGGCACTTTGGTTTTTTGCATTGCTTTCCAGCCAGGCAGTAGCCAGTAAATGCCTGTTTATCTCCTCCTACCATACAGGATATGCCTGGTCAGACGGGGTAGAGAGCGGTTTGCGAAAAACCTTGGACGGTAAATGTGAATTACAGCAATTTGATATGGATACAAAGAGGCACAAGGATGAAATGTCTAAAAAGGAGGCGGCACGGAAAGCGAAAGAGTTGATCGAGCGTTGGAAACCCGACGTGGTGATCACCGCAGATGACAATGCCGCCAAATATGTCATTAAACCCTTTTTTATGGATCACCAGGTCCCATTTGTATTCTGCGGCATCAATTGGAATGTTGATGAATACGGTTTTCCCTATAGCAACACCACGGGAATGGTTGAAGTAGCACCTATTGATATCCTGTTTGACAATGCAAGACATATACAGGGAGGTGCCCACCGGGCGATCTATATCGGTGCGAAGACTTTGACAGAAAGAAAAAATCTAAACCGGTTCAAGCGTGCGGCAGAGAAGCACGGCATTATTTTGGAGCATCGTCTGGTAAATACCACCAAGGATTGGATGGGCGCATACAAGGAGGCCCAGGAATTCGATTTTGTCGTGATTGGCAGCAATTCGGGTATCAATGACTGGAACACAAAATCTGTTTCCAAGTATGTTGTAAATTCCACGAAGACCCTGACCTTGACAAATCATGGCTGGATGATGCCATACACACTGCTCGGGCTGACAAAAATACCTGAAGAGCATGGTGAGTGGGCGGCATTGGCCGCATTGGCGATTCTTGACGGAACAAAACCCAGTGAAATCCCTATTGTCTCAAACCGTAAATGGGATATCTGGATTAACCATGCAATCCTGGGGCAGAGCGGGATCAGACTTCCGGAGTCATTGCTGAGAAAGGCGAAAAAAGTCAGTTCATGATGTATTTCAACTCCAGGGAAAAGATCTTTAAAGGCTATCGGGCTATTGTCCTTTGGCTGTCGATTGCGCTCTTCTCGTGGGTTTCCTTCATAATGTCCATATGGGTGGAGCTGCACACGGTTGATAATGAGTTCAACGATCGCGCCGGAGAGATCCATCGTACGCTCGTTCAGCGGATCTCGAATCTGGAGACAGTCTTGACATCCCTGGTGGGGTTATACCACTCGAGCGATTTTCTCGGCGTTGCCGAGCAGACATCCTTTTCTCAGGAAATGCTCAAAGCCTATCCGTTCATTAGCACAATCATGCACATGACGAGAATTCCCGATGAGGGACGTGAAGAATTCGAGGCGCGAATGCGGGAACAGGGTTTTGTCAGTTTTAGATTAAAGAGTGATAGCCAGTTGAGCGGCGATCAGATCGGTACTGACAACTACTATCTGCCGGTTAGTTTTATCGAGCCCATGGATCCGCGCTCAGCAAATCTGTTGGGTTATGACCTGACTCGACAGCCGGGTGTGTTCGATGCCCTGCAGCGATCAATAAAAAGTGGTGACATTGTTTCCTTCGGACCTGTTGTGCTAAACAGTTCGGGTAAATCCCAGTACTTTGTTCTGAAGCCCGTCTATCTCGGGCGCTATCCACCAGAAAAAACGCAGGAACGGGTGGATATGTTCAACGGTATGGCTGTGCTGTGTATTGAACTTGAGCGGTTTGTGGATGGTATCGTCGAAGCAGACATGCCATACAATCTTTCGTTGCTGCCGGTTACTGTTAGTGACCAGGTCAGGCACGGTGGGATAATGGCGGGTTTAAGCAAATCAAACTTAGCCAAGATTGCGGTGGACCTGAGTACTTTCGAGTACCGGCAGAAGATAGAAGTCTACGGGGTGGTTTTTGAATTGCTGGTGAATCAAAGAATAAGGGCTGACGTAATAGATTGGAGGAATGTGCTGGCGATATGGATGTTGTCACTTCTGATTCTATTTTTGGCTATAGCGGTATATCGGAATATGCGAATAGCTCAACTCAGGGAAGATGAAGCTAACGCTGCGATCGCTGCGGAAGATGAGAGGTTCTCTCATGTTATCGATACAGCATTTGATGCTGTGATAACAGCTGACGCCAATTGTATGATCCTGAGCTGGAACCAACAGGCTGTGGAGGTGTTTGGCTATGAGGAGGAGGATGTGCTCGGTTTGCATCTGCTTCAACTTATCCTCACCCATAACTCACTGGTGGAAGCGACGGATGCTCTCGAGCCAATGTTCAAGGGGTCTGAGGAACATCCGATAGGTGTTAGGCTGGAGGTTGAAGGCAGGGATAGAAATAGTCGAAAATTCCCCCTCGACCTTGCTATCTCCTGCTCCAGGATCGGTGAAATATTCACCCTAAGTGTGTTTGCCAGGGATATTACCGAGCGTAAACAGTGGGATGAAAAGATCCGTATGCTGGCATATAACGATTCCCTGACCAAGCTGCCTAACCGTCAGGCATTCAAGGAGCAGGTCACCCGTGCCATTAAGGTTGCCAAACGGCACCAGCGTATCGGTGCAGTATTATATCTTGACCTTGACGAATTCAAACGAATCAACGACACACTGGGCCATGATATTGGAGATATGTTGCTGAAAAATATAACCAGCCGCTTGGAGGGGCAACTCAGAGAGACGGATTTGGTTGAGCGTAACTGCGAATGCGAGATAGAGAATTGCAATATCGCGAGACTTGGCGGCGATGAGTTTACCGTGCTGCTTGAGGATATTCAAAAACCGGAAGTGGCGGCCTTGGTGGCGAAGCGGGTTCAAGATACCATTGCACGCTCGTATAACCTGAACGGGCATGAAGTATATGTTACACCCAGCATCGGTATAGCAATCTTCCCCAGGGATGGACGTGATGTCGAGGAGTTACTGAAGAATGCGGATACCGCAATGTATCATGCAAAAGCGGTGGGTAAGAATAATTTTCAGTTCTATTCGGAACAGATGAATGTACTAGCTACAACCAGGCTGAAATTAGAGGGTAAGCTGCGCAAGGCCCTCACCTGCAATGAGATGGAACTCTTCTATCAACCGCAAATCAATCTCGCCACTGGAGAGGTTGTCTCTGCAGAAGCGTTGCTTCGTTGGCACGAGCCGGAGTTGGGCATGGTCTCTCCAGCTGAGTTCATACCGATCGCTGAGGAGACCGGTATGATAATGGAGATTGGCGAGTGGGTGTTGAATGAGGCCTGCAGGCAAAACAAGGAATGGCAGAATGCTGGTTATAAACCAATTAGGATAGGAGTAAATCTGAGTGGCATGCAATTCATCCAGCGTGATTTGAGTATGAAGGTTGCGAAGGCGCTTAAAAATTCTCGGTTGAACCCGAAATATCTCGAATTGGAGATAACCGAAAGTGTCATCATGCGTAATGTAAACGAAACCATAACTACCCTGAATGATTTCAAGGATATGGGTATTAGTATCTCAGTGGATGATTTCGGTACTGGCTACTCGTCGTTGAATTATCTCAAGCGTTTTCCGTTGGATAACTTGAAGGTCGATCGTGCCTTTGTAAAGGATATCCCGGATAACGAGGACGATGTAACAATCACATCCGCAATAATCGCGTTGGCGCAAAGCCTGGGGCTTGGCGTGGTCGCGGAAGGCGTTGAAACCGAAAGTCAATTGAAATTCTTACAGCAACAGGGATGTGACATGGCTCAGGGTTATTTGTTCAGTAAGCCGCTGCCGGCGGATCAACTGGTCAGTATGTTGCAGCATCAGGGTGACTGTGATGAGGTTGGCGTTACATTGACCGGTAATCTCTGATTTTCTTAACTGAGCAGCGGTATAGTTACCTGTTGTCTAACATTTAGCCGGTCAGCTGACTATTTGGATTGAGATGCGCTAACGGGATTCCTTTGGGGTATTGATTTTAACGTCGAGCGGACTTGAGTCGATCACATGAAGATCGCGCTGTGGAAACGGAATTTCAATGCCGGCCTCGGTGAACTTGTCGTTGATTGCCGTATGCAATGCGGTTATCGTCGCCAGTCGGTTATCCATCGATCCGAGATAGGCGCGCAGCAGCAGTGTCAAAGCACTGTCGCCGAATGCCTCAAAGGTGGCGACGGGTTTCGGATCCTGTAGCACGTTTTCGTTTCCGTGCGCTGCCTCGATCATCAGTTCCATTGCCTTATTCACATCGGTGCCATAGGCAACACCGACGTTGATGATGATTCGATTGACCTTGTCGGTCAGGGTCCAGTTGATGACCCTGCCGGTAATGAATTCCTTGTTAGGTATCAGTAACTCCTGTTTATCGTAATTGGTGATAGTGGTTGCGCGGATGCGGATGCGGGAGACAACACCTGTCGTGGAGTCTAGAGTTACAACGTCGCCGACACGTATAGGCCTTTCAAATAACAGTATTATTCCGCTGACGAAGTTGGCGACTATCTCTTGTAAACCGAAGCCGAGTCCCACACCCAGCGCAGCTACCAACCACTGAATATTCGACCATTGAAAGCCAATCAGGCTGAAGGCAATGATCAGTCCGGTACCGGCGATGAAATACTGTAACAGTGTAGTCAACGCATAGCGCGCACCGGATTCGAGGGGGAGACGCTGCAACAGGGTGATCTCAAGCACGCCGGGAAGATTCTTTGCGGCAAGAAAGGTGACGATCAAGATAACTATACCGATGATGATGTCCCTTAATGTCAGCGGTGTTTCCGTTACTATCCCGTCAACCATTTCGCTGGTATTTATTGGTAGTTGAATGTTATCAAGAAAATCCAGTGCCGGGAGAAGATCCGACCATATCAGCCAGGCACCGATTACGGAACCGAGTAGATAACCGAAGCGCACGAGCCTTTTGGCTTGTTCGCTCAAGGCATCGAAATTCAGTTCGGGGATTTCGGTTGTAATGACACTGCTTTCATCTTCAATCTGCTGGTGTTTTTGCTCCCTTTGAGCGCGCAGTTCATCCCGTCTTTGCAGTGCGTTTTGATAGCGTAATCTGCGCTCAGCGATATAAAGATAGCGCAATAGCAGTTCTCTCAAGGTGAACAGCCCGATAAAAAACCAGATAGTCGATTCAACATGATCGAGTAGACGCAGAGTAAGGGTCATGTAACCTAACCCTGTGGAGAAAATCAGGCCGACGCCTATAAGGATCAAAAAAGGAAACCATAGAAAATGCAATTGCAGCAGCAAAGCGTTCGGATTGATGCTGTTCCAGGAGATCATGAGTGATCCTTGTTTGCGCAACAGCCGGTAGGTGAAAATAATAAATACGATCATCAGCACAATAGTTGCCGTACTGCTGATGACAAGGGCATCGGCGGGCAGGCTGTCACCCGCGCCAAGGGCAATCAGGAACCGAAATGGCGCACCGACAGGAATGGCCCAGCGCAGCTCCTGTGCCAATGATCTGCAGATCTTGTTGTTCCAGCGCAGGTGGCGTGTACCGACCCCCTCGGGCAGGCACAACTGGTAAAGCATCAGGGCTGCAGTCAGCGTTATACCGACGGTGATCAGGGATGTGGCCATAGCCAAGGTAAATGGTGCAGCGGTTGGCTGTGACCTCAATAGCAGGCCTGTCCCTATCATCAACACCGGCAACGCCATGACCTTTACCAGTGTATAGAACAGTGCCTTGAGTGTGAGGCTGATAGAGTCGGTACTGATCTTGCGCGTGGCTCTGGCAAGATATGGTATTTGCAGTCGTGCAAAGGGTTGCTTCCAGACTACGAACAAGAAGGTAAAAAGCAGTATGAAAGCAAAGTGCACTTTGTGCCGGCTGGTGGTTATCAAATCGGCGCCCACTTCCTGCCATTGCTCTGGAGAAGCAAGCCAGCCGATGCCGGATGCCAGCCGGGTTGGGCTGAAGACCTGACTCACACTACTGCTGGAAACCCATAACAACTGGTCATTGATAAAATCGATGTAGGATTCTGAAATATTCAGTAACTGTCGTTCAGCCAGGTCAAGAGATGTGAGTTGGCCGATATAGCGGCCATATGCTTTTTGCAGTTCATTCAGCGCCTCACGCCTGGCCTCTGCCAGAGAAAATGCCTGCTTCTGCAGGTATTGTTTCTCTTGCCCTGATGGATCATCCAGAATCGACCGAGTGACCGCTTCAACGTGGTCAGAGAGGCTGCCGCGTTCAAGGAGCAGCTCTTCGATCTCTATCTGGCGGTCTGTGGCCTTGTTGATTTCATACTTGCGCTTGGCGGAGGAGCGTCTGTAGCTTCTCAGTGATGGCAGTGCGGCGTGACGACGGGATAACATTTTTCCTATCGCCTCGCTTCGGCCCACAACCTCTACGCGCTGTTTACTGTGTTCGAAATCTGATTGTAGTTGTTCCAGTTTTCCCTTTGCCGTTGTCAACTGCTGTAAGACACGCTTTTCCCAATAAACCAACTGCTCGAGTTCCGAGCGGCTTTCGGCGTTTTCCTGGGCGATGTTCTGAAGCGGCAGCGGCAGGTTGGTTGTTTCCTGCTCCAACAGTTCGGCTGCCTGCCGGGCTTGTTTGGCCTGGTCTTCCCTTATCTCGGCAGCTGCTTGATTCAGGCGTTTTAAACTCGACTGCAACTGGCTGACATGGGCAATTGTCGCGTCCCGTTGGGCCTGGCTCAGATTGGTCAGCAGGCTAAGGTTTCCCAGGCGTAGCGTGAGCAAATCGAACTCAGCTTCGCGTAAGGCTTTTCTTGCCTGCAGTGACATCAATCTGGCCTGTCTGATCTGCTTCAGTTCATTCTGCGGCAACACCTCAATATCGGACTGGATCTGAGCCAGAGAATCTGTTCGGATAGCAATTTCACTACTGATCTGTTTGCTGCCGGCCAGCAGTGTCGAAAGTTCTTCCAGTTGCGTCTTTTGGTCATCACGGGCTTGGACAAGGTTCAGCTCCTCCTTGCTAATACGTATTTCCAATGCGGCTAGGTCAGATGATTGGATGAATCCCTCGAGGGCCTTATCAGCATCCGTGTCCCGATCCAGGTTCGCTCGCAGATCCTGGATTAATTGCGGGGCATCCTGGATCTGTTTTTCAAGGCGTAAGATCTCTCCTCTTACCTTGTCAGCCTGACGCAACCAGTTGTCTGCCTGCTCGAGAAATTCGTGGATCTTGGCCTTTTGTGTTGCATCCAGGGCAGTCTCGCGACTGATGATGTTGCGGGTAAGCTCAAGCTGCTGCCGGGTGAGTGGCAGATTCTGTTCAATCGGTAGGGGTGGTGGCTCGGCCCAAGCAATCAGTGTATATGAGAGGCAGAGGAGTGCGAACAATAGCCCTGTCAGAGGTTGTCGGCGAAAAGGTAAAGGGTAGGACATGGCTATGTAATCTTGATCCGAGGTGGCTTTAGTGTGGAAAATAGTTAAAAGGTTTCTTTGCCCGCCTTAAAATTTGCGCCTGATCACATTTGTAATAGCCTCTATTTGTGCACTCGCATTATTGAATCAGGTGATATGCTTCAGATGTGTGTCGAACGTACTGCATCTCTGATTCCGAGCTGACATTGATTCAGGCTTCCTGAAAAAAGTAACTGATAACATGTTGATTCTTATCCGATACGGGTTCTCCCAGTCCGATCTTCCCGCTGCCCAGGAGGGGTACGGTCTCACGTCTTAGATAGAGTGATTGCTGGTTTTGCGTTGTCAGGTATGTGCCGTTGGTGCTGATATCCGAAAGCACATATTTACCCCGGCTGTACTCGAGTACGGCATGGGTCCTGGAGGCTGCGGCAGCCGTAACGACAAGTTCATTGCTAGAGTCGCGGCCGATATGCATGCTTCCCTGCTGCGGTAGAAACTGGAAGCGCCGGTCGCCATACTGGAGTGTCAGTATCCTTGTTACTGTGCTTTGTGTCAGCGGTGAAGTATGTATGAATGTTATGTCGTCTTTTCGCCACAAGAGATCATAAATAACCATCCGCTCCTGCTTGCCTTTTACCTTGACCTTATCGAACTGACGTACGATCTGCTTTTGCTCATCGGATAGATTTTGTACCACCTGTTCGGTTGTTATGATCTGCTGTGATTGAGCGATCGCCGCCATACGTGCTGCAACATTCACCGAATCGCCGTACATCCGGCCGCCTTCAACAATGGCGGGTCCGAAATGGAGGCCGATTCTCGCAGACAGCGTCATACCGGACCGCTTTGCATATTCATCCACGCGCTCCTGCATGCGGCAGGCTCCCGCAGCAGCGTCAGTCACACGGTCATAGCGACTCATCACTTCATCGCCAACCACCTCTACAACATATCCGCCGGTCTCCGCAACGACCTCAGCAATGATGCTCTCGAGGTCAGTGATCAACTGTTTGGCGCGGTTGTCACCCAGATTTTCATACATGCGGGTGCTGTCTACGATATCGGCAAAGACGATGGCATATGATTTATGAGCCGCTGTTGACATAGTGCTGTATCGAAAAATGTGTTGGCTTCAGTGTTGACAGGCCGGACTTGTCGTATGGCAATTCCAGGGGGTTGTTACGTTATCACTTTATGGATAGTCCGAGTATAGGTTCAAACTCAATCGAATGCCCTCAACCCTGATTGTAATCTATCCTGCAGGATCTCGATCAGACGGGGGTGTTCGCCAACCAACGGGCTAATGCGGATATTCAGCCCCGGGTGTAGCCGTTCCGCTTCATCGCATATGGTTGCAATATCGCCGCCCTCGCCAGCATGTCTGCCAGGTGATAGAAATAAAAGAGAGAGTGCAATCGGTGTTTTGATGGTTCTCCGCGCTTCCCTCTGCAGTATCATATCAAGCCGCTCGCCATTGAAATCGTATTCACTGCCTTCACGGCGTTCCATTACTGCCTCACTGAATTGAACGTCTGAGGGCAATAGCTCGCGTAGCTCTCTGGCGATTCGTGCTCGTACTTCAGTCACCTCCGCCAGTGGCGAACCGTGGTCGACCAGAATGACCCGCGGTTGAGTAGATCCCGAAATGAGTGGATCAATCTGATCTTTCAGAATCGTCACCAATCGAGGCTCTCCCCGGGATAAGGGATAGAGCACATCTGCGATTTGCAAGCGGAAGGGTCCGTGTTTTGATTGAAGAGATTCCGCAAGCTTGGGAACAAACGAGGTCAGTGCCCTGCTGACTCCGAAAAACAGGGGAATGGCCAGATAATCCCTAATGCCTTGGATAAGCTGAGTGGAGAGAAAGGATTCCAGTAGCTGTGCAGGGCTGCCATCCAACTCCTCAGGCGCTATCCTATCGGCCTGTTGCAGGGAGACAGGGTGTACATTGTATTCGTTTCTCTGGCTAAGCTCGGCGGCCAGTCTTCTCAAATTTCGTGTGGCTTGGGGTTGTATGGAGCCGTTGTCGAGTAGCAGTACTAGTGGTTTCTTCATGGCTCAGGGGCGGTGCTTGATAGTGATTGGAGGCCGGTATCTGCCAGACATCGCCATAGGGGCTCGAAAGAATAGGAGTATGCTTTCACTATTCGGTAGTGTCAAAAAACTCTGGTGCATTGTTCTGCCGGTTGTCAGGAGATGGGTCGAAATAAGTTTAATCTTGTTTCCGGTTTTGGTTAGCGTTAACAGGCCCTAAAGCTGCTGTGAATACGGACGATATAGAAATCTAACAATGAGTGTAAGGAATACGAGGGACTACACATGGGATGGTTCAATGCGAAGGAAAAGCTGCGTATAGGACAGCTGGAAACGGAAAACAGGCATTCGATTTTGTCGACCACCATAACTGCAGGCTTGGCAAGTGGTATTACGAGGGGGAAGGCAAGGAATTTTTCTCCTCCGCTGCCAGCTATATGGAGCTGGAGCATCCCCATGAAATCGTGCACGAAACCACCCGAGAGATCTTTAATCTGTTGCAAGGTGAGCGGAACTACAATGCCCTCATGCATAGCCTGCAGGTAATGGAAAAACACAGCATGGAGGTTTTCAGTAAGCTCGATGAAATCAAGCAGAGTGTGGAAGAGGGGCTATGAATCCGCTTCCCAAGCCTCTCAGGAGAGAGAATTCTGTGGAGCCGTCCAATGTTTGGGTAGCCGAGATGAAGGCCAGCTCACCGGTGGCCGTATTGCGTGAGTAGATATCGATTCTGCTGCGATCCTGCGGATGCAGTTCATAGGCGTAGACGAAATTTCCGTCCGGAGTGATCACGATATCATGCAGGCCGCCATCCGTCGCTTCAGTCTCGACAAAGTCGAGAACGGCGGATTGAAGCGTGCCGCTGAAGGCGACTTCCAACGTCATCAATGCCAATCGGAGGAAAGAAAAAAGGAAGGATCCATGGGGAGACGCATTGAACATCAAACTCTCCTTAGCTTGGGTACAACTGGGCGCGAATCCTGGCTTGTCACTGTTTTTTGCTTCAAGCGGAGCGTGCACAATATGAGAACTGTGCCGCCAAATTATGATGGCGGCACAGGTGTCTAGGTGTGCGTCAGTCGATCAGGTCGCCAGGTTTCGCAGTGTCTGCACACGCCACATGTTCTTGTCCTCCTCCTTGCCGGTGGCGGCCATGCGGCATGGCTGGTGATAAATATCCAGAGTACCGCCAGGTAATTGATTTTTTTGCATGATAAAGCCTCCATTGCATAAGGTTTCGTGTTGATCTCGGGAGCCTGCGGTCAATTCAGCGTCTCCCAAACAATCCCGTGCGGCCGGCTTCCTGGGGAGTTTCCGCCCACACACCGTAACGCTATTCCCCGAATATGAATTGAAGCTGAAAATTGATTGTCGTCGGCGCAAGAGGAGTCTTCATTCGCATATCACTACAGGCGACTTGAAAGAGGTATGAGACGGCGAATTATTGTAGGCCAGGTGCCTCTTAAATCTTCATTGATTGTTTTGTATTTTCGCTATCGTTGTTTGTCGATTGGTATCTCTGGGCCGATGTCCGCATCATTTCGCTCATCATAATCGGTTTGATCTGGATAGGGATCGCAAATCGCGTAAATCTCGTGATTGAGATGAGATGATTCGTACTGATCATTTCGGTCAACAAAGCCGCTGGCCTTGATTAAAGGGGGTTTCGGCCCCCTTTTGTCAGAGCCTGTCATTTCTACCCGGGTTTACGATCCGGTGGTATGTATACGAATGCACCCTAGATCATCTCCCTCTTGATATGACGCCTGACTACCTGCCTGTCCGCCTGAACATCTGAATTGCACACCGGTACGGGGGTTCAGCGACCGATAGCGCTTTTTCGCTTTGGGGACGATTGAGATCTATCATTGGCAACGATAGAGTTGGTTAAGGTATTATCGGCATTGTGATTGATAGAATCGATTACTCCCATGAATTTGCGTGATTTGAAATATCTTATTGCCGTTGCCGAGACCGAACATTTCGGCCATGCGGCCGCTCAGTGCTATATCAGTCAGCCCACCCTCAGCGGACAGATCAAGAAACTGGAACAGGAACTGGGCGTTACCATTTTCGAGCGAACAAACCGTTCAGTCTCAACGACGCCAATCGGCCTTGAGATTGTCAAACACGCCAAGTTGATCCTGGAACAAGCCGACGTGATCAAGCAGCTTGCCCAGGCGCAGCGCGACCCATTGGCGGGTGCGCTGCGTGTGGGCGCCATTCCAACAGTCAGTCCCTATCTGATACCGCTGATTCTGATGCCGCTCAAGGAGCAGTATCCGCAAATGCGTCTGATACTCTCGGAAGAGATCACCGATATGTTGACTCAGCGGTTGTTGGACCATCAGATCGATGTGGCGATCCTGGCTACCGCAGTGAAAGAGTCCGAGCTGGAGGTGATGCCGCTGTTTGAGGAGCCGTTCTGGTTGGCTCACCCGAGAAATCATGAGCTCTACAACAAAGACGATATCAATCGTCGCGATCTGAGTCGTATTAATCTGCTCTTGCTGGCGGATGGACATTGCCTCACCAATCAGGTGATGGATGTGTGCCGGATCAAGGAGGGCGCCATAGACAATGAGATGGCGGATCTCCGGGCCGCCAGTCTTGAGACCCTGTTGCAACTGGTGGGCGCAGGATTTGGCTGTACTCTGGTGCCTGCCTTGGCAGTGCAGGGGAGTTGGACGACCGACTCAGGGATCATAGCGCGAAAACTGCATCTCAAAGATGCCTATCGGCGGGTGCATTTCGTCTTCAGGAAGACCTTTCCCCGTAAAAAGGCGATCGAGGTCCTGGCTGGCGTTATCCGATCGCAATTACCGAATACGGTCAGGAAAATTTGAAAGCAGACGGGACTGAGCCGTAATACCAGGAGTACCACCAAAATGACGACTGCGAAATCCCGCGACAGCGCGTTGCGTTTCTCCGACCTGTTGCAGGTGAATGGTGACGGGAGTGCAACACTGCTGCCTGGCGTGCATCCGTTCCCCGATCTTTTGTCGCTGGAGGCCGGACAGGTGTTGGAAGCATTCAGGCAGAGTCAGTTGCGGGACTTCACCCGTGTGATAGACGAACTGGAATCAGAAGACAATCCGCTGTACCGGCTGTTCGGGGATATGCGGGCAATTGCTGACAGCGATCCCACGAACAAATTCAGTGAACTGGATCTGTTCAGACCGGGCGCCCTGCGGGAGACCTTTCTCGAACTCCATGAACATGTCATGTCGCACCCGGTTTGGAGCCACCCCTGCTTCGTACGCATTTTCAAGGGTGAATTCGATGCCGCGCAACTGGGTGGTTTCGCAACCAGCTATTTTAATCAGGTTAAAAACACCCGCCAGTGCGTCGCCCTGGCGCAGGGGCGCTTTTCCGGTTTCATCGACCTCCCCTATGGCAGTCTCAATGAGCGGGTGTCCGAGCTGGCGCAGATCATTCTGGCGCAGCTGCTGGCCGATGAGTATGGGGTGAGTACGCACAGTATCGACAGTTACCCGGATCTATCCGTTCTGCTCAATTCCACGACCCACATCGCCATGTATCGCCAACTCTTTGATGGTCTGGGTATTCCTTTCGAAGCGCAGGATGTGCCGATGTTTCACGGGGTGGCTGACAATGTTCTCACCCAGCGCCTGCTGGCCGGTCATCCGTCGTTCACCCTGGTGGAATCGCTGGCTTCGGTGGGTTTGGGCATGGAATGGGGGGTCCCTGAATTTTTCAGTCTGCTGCTTGGCGGCATGGTCCGGTGGGCCTGGCGCGAGGATATCGCATTGACCCGGCGCCATCTGATCGTATTCATCGCCCATGTGCAATACGACGTGCTGCATGCCATCTCGGTGATGCTGGCGACCAGTCTTTTCGGTCACGAAGAGGGGGCGCTGCTGCAGATCAAACAGGCAACCAACATGTTGATGTCGAGCCGCTATGACATGATGAGTGATCTCTATCGACGGCTGTTCGGTGAGCCCTGCCGGAATATCGACGGCATCGGACTCGATGCCCGCTATCACATCAGCGATCGGCGTATCGAGAAGGCGCTGCTAGCGGCACGTCAGGAAGTGGCGAACACTACCGTGGTGGGTGCGGCTGACTACAAGGTTTGTCAGTGTGTTCCCTTTGTGTTTGTTGACGGGTCATCGTTGTAATTGAACCTCATCGCGCTTTCTAAAACAATCAGGTGCGGCAAGCCGCACCCTACGGCGCAGGCTATGTGCTATCTGTCTGTCAGGAGTAAGCAATGCAACAACAGAAGAACCGGGCGGCAGCGGCATTTCGCAAACGCCTGATCGCCACTGCCAAAGGCCCCCGCGGCGCCAAGGATATGTCCCGCGAAGAGGCTTGCGAGGCGTTAACCTTCCTGATGTCCGCCGAGGCACAACCTGCCCAGGTCGGGGCTTTCCTCACCGCAATGCGCTTTAAGGGGGCGCGGGTGGAGGAGATGAAGGGTTTCCTCGATGCCATGGAGGGGAGCGCTACCTTGGTTGCTCCAAAGGTTGATGGTCTGCTGAATTGCAACGGACCCTATGATGGCCGTAAAAACGCACTTCATCTAAGTCTGGCGGCAGCCATAGTCACTGCAGCGGCCGGCGTGCCGGTGGTGATGCACTCCAATACGGGGCTTCCGCCCAAGGATGGCGTCACCACGGCCCGTCTGCTGGAGGCGCTGGGCATTCCCGCCTATCGTGAACCGGATCGGGTGTCGAGGGATATCGAAGAGCAAGGATTCGGCCACCTGCATGCCGCAAGCTATCTGCATGGAGTGGAGCGATTGAAGCCGATACGTCAGACGCTCTTCTACCGTTCGTTTCTGCATGCCTGCGAGGTTATGCTCAATCCTGCAGGTGCGGTCTATTCATTGATTGGGGCCGCACACAAGAGTTTCCTGGAACGTTTCGCCGCCGCTGCGGGTGAGCGGGGGCAACTGCGGGTGATGGCAGTGCAGGGGTTGGACGGTTGTGACGAGTTGCCGCTGGAACCGGTGGCCGTTGCCGATTTCAATAACGGCGCTCTATCGAACTACACTCTCGATCCCGCCGATTTCGGATTCAGTCACAAGCCCCATCACCCTTGTGAATCCGTGGATGTGACTGCGCGACTCGTAGAAGAGGCCCTGACCGGGAGGAGCGACAGGCATCTCGATGCCATTCTCTACAATGCGGGAGTCAGGCTCTATCTCGGCAACAAAACGGATGATATCGGACAAGGTATTCGATTGGCGATGGAGCTGTTTGAGTCGGGACAGGTAGCAGAGAAACTTCGTGAGTTACAACACTGAACAGTCTTTGTTTTTCAACTATGCTGAGTGCGAAACAAATTAGATTCAATCCCGGAGTAATCAATTTAGAGCGGAAGGGACGATGAGACTGATTCAATTGGCGTTTGGATGCCTGTTAGTGGCTGTTGCCGGCGGTATTGTCAACGCAGATGCCATATACAAGTGGCGCGATGAGAACGGAAAAATCCATTTTGGCGACAAACCGCCTGTGTCAGGGGAGTCAACGCCTGTCACAGTAAAGCCCAATGTCTATCATGCGCCGCCGATCGAAGGAAAAACCGGTGCCGGGCATCGACGTGAAAAGGTGGTCATGTACAGCACCAAAAGGTGCGGTTACTGTAGAAAGGCCCGTGCGTATTTTAAGCGTAACGCTATCCCCTATGTGGAGTACGATGTCGAGACCAGCCGGAAAGGCAGACGCGATTTTAAAAAGATGGGGGGCAAGGGCGTGCCGATCATTTTGGTTGGCAAACGCCGGTTGAACGGTTTCTCCGAAGCCAGTTTCAGTGAGATTTATCAAAGCAGTATCGAGTGATCTGTTGAGCAGATCGGAATGGACTCACAGGGCGGCACGTAAAGATATCCTTTTCACTACCGAAAACAGTGTTTAGGAATCATAGGAGTTTTGCGGAGCATGCCTTCATCCTCCCAGGTGGTGATACAGCAATGGTTAAGACAGCTTTGCCGTTTAATCAGCGGTATTCAGTCGGCTATTGTGATCGAAAACAGCACCGGGGAGAGTGCTCAGACAAGCCTTGTACGCTGGCCGGAGGACGAGCAACCGGAAAAGGCCTTGCTGAAGGTTGCGCTCAAGGCTTTCGAGACCCGCAGGCAGTTGATCGTTCCCGCCTCCAGATCTGTTCAGGGTTCCGATTTCATGGCAGTGCCGCTGGTTTCCCGCGGTCAGCCGAAGTGGGCTGTTGCACTCCGTATGAGTGCTCGGTCGGCACAGAAACAGAAGGCGGCACTGCAGGCGCTGCAGTGGAGCCTGCGCTGGTTGAAACTGTTGCTGAAACAGGCGAACAGAAGCCAGGCGGCAGGGGCTCACTGGATAGAACGCTTGACCGAGAGGCCGCTGACGTCGTCGGTGATCGCCGAACTCCTTGCCGAACAGTTCCACTGTGACCGGGTGACACTGGCACTGGGGGATGCCCGCCGTCTCGAGGTCTCAGCGACATACCCCCCCGTCGAGATCAAGCGGGAAACCGGATTGGTGCGTGCCTTCAAGGAAGCGATGTTCGAGGCCATCGATCAACAGGCGCTGCTGCACTACCCTCCCACGAGATCACAGAGCGATCAGCTGCTGCGTAGTCAGCAGGCCCTGGCCGAGGCTGTGGGGCAGGCGACACTCTGTACGATTCCGTTGAAGACTGCCGACATGCCGGTCGGGGCGTTGCTGTTGGAGCGTCACCGACTGCAACCGTTCACACCGGCCGAACAGATGGAGTGTCACCAGGCGGCCGGTTTGATCGGACTGCTGATGCATCATCGGCAGCGGAGTGAACAATCCATTCATCGTCTGATCGGTGATCGCCTGCAACAGCGATTTAAAAGCTGGCTGGGTCCGCAAGGCTTGGGAGTGAAGCTGAGTCTGCTCGCTGTTATCTCGATCCTCGTAGTGTCGGGGTTGATCGAGGTTGACTACCATATCGATGCCCGCGCCAACCTGGAGGGACGAATTCAGCGTGTCATCACCTCACCGTTTGACGGTTATCTGCAAGAGGTGTCCGCCAGAGCGGGCGATATCGTGGCTAAGGGGGCTTTGCTGTGTCAGCTGGATGATAAGGACCTGAAGCTTGAGCAGGCCAAATGGCGTACTGAACTGGCGAAGTTGAAACGGGAGCAGCGCGAGGCGCTGGCGACCCATGAGCGAAGCAGGGTTTCGGTACTTCAGGCACAACGTCAGCAGGTGCAGGCGGAACTCGATCTGGTGGAGATGAAACTTTCCAGGAGCCGTATCAAGGCGCCCCTGTACGGTGTCATCGTCAGCGGGGATCTCACTCAATCCCTCGGCGTCCCCCTGAAGCGGGGAGAAGAGCTGTTCAAGATCGCCCCCCTCGAAAGCTACCGCGTCATGCTACAGGTGGATGAACTGGATATTGCCGACGTGCAGATCGGCCAGAACGGTCATCTGCGCCTGGCGGGGTACCCCCATCTCGACCATGGATTCAGCGTGAAGCGTATCCTACCCCTTTCCACGGCCATCGAAGGCAGCTACCTGTTTACCCTGGAAGCGGAACTGGAGGATGTGGACGAACATTTGAGGCCTGGGTTGCAGGGTGTGGCGAAGATCGATGCGGGTGAGCGTAGCCTGCTGTGGCTCGCCGGTCACCGTTTGATCGACTGGTTTCGATTGCAGCTCTGGCGTTGGTGGGGTTGATGGACACTATTTGGCAGCAGATCGCCGGTGTACGTCCCCGTCTCAATCCGCAGATTGTAATCCGTCGGCAGCTCTATCGGGGAGAGACCTGGTATCTGCTTCAGGACCCGATCAGCGAACGCTATTTTCGCCTTTCACCAAAGTCCTATCGGCTGATCAGCCGGTTTGATGGCAATCACACCCTCGAAATGATCTGGCATCAGGCGGCACAACGGTTGGATTATCCGCTGGATCAGGAGGCCTTCATACGCCTACTGATACAGCTGAAAGGGGCTGGCGCGCTCATGGATAGCCCTGAAAGCGAAGCGTTGAGGATTCTCGAACGTCGCAAACAGCCGCGTCGATGGCTGCGGCAACTGCGCAATCCGCTCTCGTTGCGCCTCCCTTTGTGGGATCCGGATAAGGTGCTAAACAGACTGATGCCGGCCGCCCAACCGCTGTTCGGTCGAGTCGGTATGGGATTGTGGCTGCTGCTGGTGCTGAGCGGGCTGATGCAGGCGGTGCTGCATTGGCGGGAGATCACGGGGAACGTCACCAGCCAGCTTCTCTCGGCGGATAATCTGTTGTTGATGGGGGCGGTCTACCTGCTGATGAAGCTCTTTCACGAAGCGGCACACGGATTTGCCACCAAGCATTGGGGAGGGGAGGTCCATCAGGTCGGTGTATTGCTGCTGGCCCTCATACCCATGCCCTACGTGGACGCATCCGCCGCCAGCGGATTCAGCGAGCGGAGGGCGCGGATTGTGGTCGGTGCGGCCGGCATCATGACTGAACTGCTGCTTGCCAGCCTGGGGCTCTGGCTGTGGCTGATCACCGGGCCCGGGTGGGTCAACGCCGCGGCCTACAACATGATGTTGATCGGCGGTCTCTCCACCCTGTTGGTGAATGGTAATCCGTTGCTGAAATTCGACGGTTACTATGTCTTTGCCGATCTGATCGACATACCCAACCTATCCATTCGCGCCAACCGCTACCTCGGCTTTCTGTTGCAACATTATCTGTTCGGTGTAGAGCATGCAGACTCACCTGCCCAGAGCGACTGGGAACGGGGTTGGTTCATATTCTACGGTATCGCCGCGTTCTTTTACCGATTCTTCATCCTCATTACGATCATGCTGTTTGTGGCCGAACGCTATCCGCTGGTGGGCAAGGCGATTGCAGTCTGGGCCCTGGTCGGGATGGTGATACTGCCCCTGGCCAAGCAGTTGAACTATCTCTTCACCAGCAGGCAGCTCGTCAACCGGCGCAGGCGCGCCCTGCTGGTGACTGCCTCGATCGCTCTGTCACTGCTGTTGATCCTGTTCGTCATCCCCGTTCCCCATGCAACCCATGCCGAGGGTGTCATTCTTCCGCCGGACGGTGCGGAGGTGCGTGCAGGTGCCGAAGGCGAGGTTGTCGAGCTGTTGGCGGCGTCCGACAGCCTCGTCACGCGAAACCAGCCCCTTGTGGCGATGGAAGACCCGTTTCTACAGAGTGAGTTGAAACGCCTGGCCGGTCGCCTGCGCGCATTGCGGGTCGAGCATGAAATCCTCGTCAGTGAACACGAAACCGTTAAAGCGGAGATCGTGATGGAGGAGATTCGCCTGGTTGAAACGGAGATTTCCCAAAAGCGGGATCAGCTATCGCGGCTGACGCTCCGCAGTCCCGTAGACGGCGCCTTTCTGGTACAGCAACCCGGTGATCTCCCTGGCCGGTTTTTAACCCAGGGTGAGTTGATCGGCTATGTGCTGGATAACAGCCAGCCGGAGATCAGGGTGGTTGTATCACAGCAGGATATCGGTCTGGTGCGACAGTTTTCCCGCAAGATAAATGCGATATACGCCGACAGGCCCGCCGACGACCTGCCGGTCAGCCTGCAGCGGCATATCCCCGAATCACAACAGCGCCTTCCCAGTCCCGCGTTGGGTCCCCTGGGGGGCGGTAAGATTGCGCTGCATCCCGAAGATGAGGACGGCACACGGCCCCTGGAGGCCGTGTTTGAGATTCGACTGCGGCTGGATCGGCGGATTAGCCGGTTGGGAGAGCGTGTCATTGTCCGCTTCGAACACCAGCCAATGCCATTGGGCTTGCAATGGTACCGTTCAATACGTCAGATGTTTCTCAAGCGGTTCAGGGTTTGAGATGCCGGCAGTAGGGTGCGATCCTGCCGCACCAAACCTCCCAATTTGATATTTCACTCATTGTCCCACAGGGATTATCGTTAATCCTGCTCCTCTAATAACCAGTCCTATATCGCTTAGCAGGAGAGGACATCCTGATGGATTCGAGTCGTTTGGGAACCTGGGTCATTAATTGTTAATTGTGTGTAAATAATCACGTTTAAATTATCAAGTAATCAATTTGTTAGCCGAAGTTATAGCTGCAAGGCTTCGTTATAGAAAGGTAATAATAATCATTCGCAATACCGGACGCTTAGCCTTTACAACCCGTGTTGGCAACTGTGTGAAAGTAAATAAACGACATGCGAAAATGGCATCAATTGGCAGGGGGCTTAATCTGCCTCTTTTCATCAGCAATTATCGCGGAAGGAACCGAATCACTCGACGGCGTTATTGAGCCATTCATGACCGTGGAGCTCAGCTCCCGTATCGATGGCATTCTCGAGGCCGTCTCTGTGGACGTGGGAGACAGCATTGACCGGAACCAGGTCGTCGCCAAGCTCGAATCCGAGGTCGAACAGGCAGCCCTGGAATATGCCCGCGCCAAGGCATCGATCAACAGCGATGTGCGCCTGCAGGAGGTCAGTCTCGCCTACGGTCGGCGTCAGCTGAACCGGGTCAAGGAGCTGCACGAAAAAAACCTCTCCTCCTTTCAGGATTTCGACAAGGTCGAGACCGAGACCCGGCTGACACGTTATAAACTGGCCCAGGCGAAAGAGAACAAGTTTCTGGCGGAACTCGACCTGAAGCAGGCCGAAGCGCTCTATAACCGCCATACGATTCGCAGTCCTGTCAGTGGTATCGTAGTTGAGCGCTACCTCAATCCGGGCGAGTCCGTGGAAGAGCGTCCCATCGTCAAAATCGCCCAGATCAATCCGTTGCGCATCGAAGTCGTCGCGCCGGTCTCGATGCTGGGTAAGGTCAAGACCGGGCAGTTGGCGATGGTCAGGCCGGAGTTGCCGGTGGGTGGCAATCATCGGGCGGTGGTCAAGATCGTCGATCCGATACTCGACGCGGCCAGCGGCACCTTCCGTATCCGTTTAGAGATCCCCAATGATGACTACAGCCTCACCAGCGGGTTGCGTTGCCAGGTACGTTTTCTAGATAAAATGGTGGAGATACAGCCCAAGCCTGCAGTGGTGGCGTCGGCTGACAAGGTTGCCGAGGTTAAGCCGTCAACCGAGGTTGTAGATACCCCCGATACAACGGCAGTGGATTCGGCGTCAGTAGAATCACGAGCCGGTGGCGGTGATCGGAAAGTCGCACAAAAGGAGCGTTACCTGGTTGTAACCCAGGATTCACTGCTGCCGCTGAAGAAGGCGCTGCGTAAAGCGGAGACTCTCAAGCAAAAGGGCGTGGAGGATACCTGGGTTATCGCCAAGGGATCGTTGAAAGGGCATATCTCCCTGGGATATTTCAAAAACCGCCGGGTGGCCGATAACTACCAGAAACGGCTCGCGGACCTGGGTATCGAAACCAGGATCGTCGCGCAATGAGACGCAGGCGATCCCACAATCACTCCACTGCACTGGTCTGTGAAGAGCTGGAGCCTCGTCTGTTGCTCTCCGCCGACCTGGTGGGTATTGCTGTGGATCTGACGCCGAACGATGCAGAGCAAGGGGTGGAGAAAGCGGATATCCAGGCCATTGAAGCCGCGTTGCAGGTCGGATCGCCAAGTCAGGTTGGTGAGCACGATTCATCGACTGCTGAACTGGTAATCATCGATCCGGCGACGCCGGATTATCAATCTCTGGTGGACGACCTGATCAGCCAGAACGGCAACGGGCGCAGTTTCGAAATCGTACTGCTCGACACTGCCGGTAACGGTATCGAACAGATCAATGACATCCTCAACGCTTACCAGGGTCTGGATGCGGTGCATATTCTCTCTCACGGGAGTGACGGCGGCGTGCAGCTGGGCGATGCCTACCTGAACCTCGATAGTCTGAGCGCCAATGCCGGCGCCATCGAGTCCTGGCGTGACGCTTTCAGTGAAGCGGGTGATCTGCTGATCTACGGCTGCGACCTGGCCGCCAGCGAGGATGGCCGGTCCCTGGTGGAAGCCCTGGCCCGATTGACCGGTGCCGATGTGGCGGCCTCGGACGACCTTACCGGCCATGAGGATCTAGGCGGTGACTGGGATCTGGAGCATGCTGTAGGCGTCATTGAAACTGACGTGGCTGTCAGCGATGCGGGTCAGCGCAACTGGAGCGGTATTCTGGCCACGGATATCGATTTCACCCATACCGACGACCCGGTGCATCATTGGACGCTGGATGGCAATGCTGCGGACAGTATCGGCAGTGCGGATGGTACGGTTACCGGTACAACCACAGTCACCGGTCAGAATGGCGACGCCTTGAGATTTGACGAGGTGGGCGACTACGTCACGATCCCCGACGTGACTATGAGCAATGACTTCACGGTGACATTCCAGTTCAAGGTCGACGATAATACGGGTTCACTGTTCCAGTATATCTACAGCCATGGCGATATCAACACCACCAATAGCCTGAATATTTTCATCAACGAAGCCACGCATGGATCAGATCCCAATGTACTGCGTACGGTCATTCGAGATGCCGACGACACGTTGGAAAATACGGCCCTCGAGTTTGATATCAGTTCCATTATCGGCGATGGCGAGTGGCATACTTATACATTAACTGTTGAAACTGGCGTCGGTTCCACTGTCTATCTTGATGGTGTCCAGAAGAATGCCGACACGCGCGGTGGTGGCAGTTTTAATCCCAGCGGCAATGTCTATCTTGGGGCTCGTTATGATCTGGATGCGAACAGAATGTTCGGTGGCGACCTGGATGAGGTCAAGATCTACGATCACGTATATCTGCCGACGGGCGTTGGAACAGGATTGTCGGCCGGGACGGTCATCGCAACAGACCCAGTAGGCGGCACTGTAACATACAGCCTCGTCGATGATGCCGGCGGCATGTTCTCGATCGATTCCGATAGCGGCGAGCTGTTCTGGACCGGAGCACCGGATACTTCAACGACGCAATCCTACGACATCACCGTACGGGTGACCGACAGTGGCGCCCCCGCCTATGACGAAGTGATAACGATCACGACCGGCACCGGTGGCTCGGACTCGATTACCGGTACCAGTCATGACGATTTGATCTATGGGCTGGGCGAGAGCGGCGTCTCGCTCGGGACCACCAACTACGTGACCAATGGCAGCTTCGAGAGTGGTGGTTCGCCGGATACTACTGGCTGGTCAGTCATTGCAGGAACCTCGCTGCAGACGAAAGTTTCCGGTACAAACGGTGTGGTTTCGACGGACGGTAGCTACTATCTCGATAGCGAAGCACCTGATGGTAACAACACATTTGAACAGACGATCTCCGGCCTGACCAACGGCAACGACTACCAGATATCATTCGATGCTGCCGATGCATTGGCGGGTGCCAGCAACTCCCTGCAGATCTATTTTGGTGGTGTGTTGCTCGACACACTCGATCCCAACACAACGACCATGCAGTCCTTTAGCTACAACGTCACAGCGGGTTCCGGCGATGGGACCAATGAGCTGAGATTTGTTGAAGCTGGTGGTATCGATGGTCCCGGCACGGCCATCGACAATGTCCGCATGTATGAAGTCCTGTCCAGCGGTGGCGATACGATCGACGGCGGGGCCGGCGACGATATGCTCATCGGTGATGGTGTCGGCGGTAACGGCACGACCAGTCAGTCGCTCACCATCAACGATGCCGGATTTGAAGATACCGCACTGCCTGATGGTGGTTTTGGACCGCTTTCGGCGGCCTGGACCGATGATTTCGGCTATAACGAAGTCTTCATCGGGGATCCATCGACCCTCGATTTTTCAAGTGGTGCGCCGGCGGAAGGCGAAAACACTCTCTTGATGGTCGAAGACAACCGGGTCTCCCAGACGTTGGCTTCAAACTTCGATAGCAGCAAGGATTACGAATTATCGCTACAACTCGGCAATCCCCTTTCCTCAGGTGACGGCAATACCTATTCCATTGAACTCTATGCTGGCGGCACGCTGATCGGCAGCGCCACAGGCACCGAGCCCGCCGCAGATACCTGGACGGGCATCAATATCTCCGTTGATGGCGATGCCTATGCCGCCGCTGACGGCACGGCGCTCAGGATCGTTCTGGCGAACACTTCACCCAATTTCACTGGTGATTACTTCGCCGTCGATGACATCCAATTGAACGAAATCACATCTTCAGTCGTTGCAGCCGGCGACGATAGCCTGACAGGCGGTGTGGGCGACGACTATCTTGATGGCGGCGCGGGCACGGATACTGCTGTGTTCTCCGGTGCTCGTGCCGATTACACGATAGATTATTTTGCCGCCACAGGTGAATTGGTCGTTTCCGACACGCGCGGCGGATCGCCGGACGGTACCGACACGCTGATCAATGTCGAAACATTGCAGTTTTCCGATCAGGCGGTAGTGATCACCGATCCGTCGGCGCAATTTAATGATGCTCCGGTTCTGGATAGCGCCAGCCTGACGGTTGACGAGGGTCAGATCGTGACCCTGTCTGTCGCCAATTTCGGCGTCACCGACCCGGACGACACCGCTTTTACTTATACCATCAGCGGTGTGACCGGGGGTTACTTCCAGTTGAGCACAAACCCCGGTGTCTCGATCACCAGCTTCAGCAGCGCCAATCTGACGGGTGGGTCGGTGCAATTCGTTGACAATGGCGATGAGACCGCACCGGCCTTCAGCATGACGGTCAATGACGGTGAAGCTGATTCCAACACGCAGGCGGCTATGGTCAATTACACCGCAGTCAACGATGATCCTGTTGTAGTCAACCTTGATGGCGATGTCCATAACTATACAGAGGGCGATGGCACAGTCCTTATAGAGCAAAGTGGCGATGCGGTTGTCAGCGATGTCGATTCAACGAATTTCAACGGCGGATCGCTGACTGTCGAGGTTGATAGCGGTCTGCAAGCATCAGAGGATGTATTCTCCATCCGCAACGAGGGAACAAACGCCGGCCAGATTGGTGTGTCAGGCAGTGATGTGACCTATGGCGGTACAGTAATCGGTACGTTTTCCGGCGGTACAGGTTTGGACCCGTTGACGGTAAACTTGAATACCAATGCAACACCAACCGCCATCACTTTTCTTGTTCGTAACATCACTTATGAAAACAGCAATATCGATAACCCAACCAGCGGTTCACGCAGTGTCGTAATCGATATAACGGATGGCGATGGCGGCGCATGCCTTACTCAGAATCTGACGCTGAATGTCAGTTCGGTGAACGATGCGCCGATGGTCGATACAAATGGCGCCGATGGCGTGGGCGTGGACTTCGCTGTCACCTTCACGGAAGACGGCGGAGCTGTCAATGTTGTGGATACGGACGCGACGATCAGTGATGTCGATAACACGACCTATCAAAATCTGAGCATCAATTTATTAAGTTTCCTCGATGGCGCCAGCGAACAGATCACAATAGCGGGATATGTTTTCACCTATGGTACGAGTGAAAACCAAATCCGTACTGTGGGTGGCACTGATTTTGAAATCGATTTCGACGGTACCGGCTTCAATGTCATGCTGGATGGCGGTGGTGGAATGCCGGAAGCCGATCTGCAGTCCCTGTTGCGGGGTGTTACCTATGAGAACACCTCTCAAGACCCGACAGCAGGTGACCGTACGATCAATTTTTTTGCCCAGGACAGCTCGCTTCTGAACGGTCCCATCGCAACTTCGACGATCACCGTCAATCCGCAGAATGATGCGCCCACGGCGACGGATAACGCCAATTCCGTCTCTGAAAGTGGTTTTGTCTCAGGTAACGTTATAACAGATGACTCCGGATCAGGAGTGGACAGCGATCCGGAGGGAGATGGTCTGCAGGTAACCCAGGTTGTAGGGGGAGCCTACACGCCCGGACTTCCGGTAACCCTGGTTTCGGGCGCGCAAGTCACTTTTCAATCCAACGGCAGCTATACCTATAACACCAACGGTCAGTTTGATGGACTGGGTGCCGGTAGCGTCATGCTTGACATTTTTACCTATCAGATCAGTGATGGCAACGGAGGTTTCGATTCTGCAACGGTTACCATTACGATCAACGGCAGTAATAATACGCCAGCAATCACGAGTGCCGGCCTCACCCTGGACGAGGGGCAGACTGTCACCCTCGGTGATGCCAATTTTGCCGTCACCGATGCAGACGATACGGACTTTACCTACACGGTAAGTAGTATCTCCGGTGGCTACTTCCAGTTGAGCACCAATCCCGGCGTGTCGATCACCAGCTTCACCAGCGCCAACCTGACGGGTGGCCTGGTGCAGTTTGTCGATGACGGTAACGAAGTGGCCCCGGCGTTCAGTGTCACTGTTAACGATGGTGAAATTGACTCCAACACCCTTGCGGCAACTATTAACTTTACATTGGTCAGTGACAGTACACCCGTTGCGAACATCGACAGCATCACCGTCGCCGAGGGCGGCACCGTCACCACCCTGGATGGTGGTTTCAGCACGGTCCTGAACAACGACACCGGTCTGGTTGATATCCCAGTGACGGTCTCACTCGTTTCGGGTGTCGCTAATGGGTCGCTGACCCTCAACGGTGACGGCACCTTCAGTTACACCCATGATGGTAGTGAAAACTTCACCGACAGCTTCATCTACCGGGTCACCGATAATGACGGTCAGTCCGCTGATGCCACAGTGACGATCAATGTCACGCCAGTGAGCAATGCCACGCCAGTCGCCAACGCGGACAGCATTACTGTCGCGGAGGGTGGTACGGTCACCACCCTGGTGGGCGGCTCGTCAACGGTCCTCAATAACGACACCGGCCTGGGCGATACGCCGGTGACGGTCTCGTTGGTCACCGATGTGACGAATGGGTCGCTGACCCTCAACGGCGACGGTACCTTCAGTTACGCCCATGATGGTAGTGAAAACTTCACCGACAGTTTTATCTATCGGGTGACGGATAACGACGGTGAAACGGCCGATGCCACAGTCACCATCAATGTGACACCGGTCTCTGATCAGACACCCGTTGCCAATGTCGACAGTATCACGTTAGCCGAAGGCGGTACAACCACCACCCTCGATGGTGGCTTAAGCACTGTATTGAACAACGATACCGGACTGGGTGATACCCCAGTCACTGTAAGTCTTGTGACGGATGTTACTAACGGGTCGCTGACCCTCAACGGTGACGGCACCTTCAGCTATACTCACGACGGTTCGGAAAACTTCACCGATTCATTTACTTACCGGGTCACTGATAACGACGGTGAGACGGCCGACGCCACGGTGACGATCAACATCACGCCGGTCTCCGATGAAACCCCGGTGGCCAACGCGGATAGCATCACGGTAGCCGAAGGCGGCACCATCACCACTCTGGTGGGCGGCTCGTCAACCGTCCTCAATAACGACACCGGCCTGGGCGACACGCCAGTGACCGTTTCACTCGTTACGGATGTCACGAACGGGTCGCTGACCCTCAACGGTGACGGCACCTTCAGTTATACCCACGACGGCTCAGAGAACTTCACTGACAGCTTTACCTACCGGGTGACCGACAACGATGGTGAGACGGCTGATGCTACAGTCACTATCAACGTCACGCCGGTCTCCGATCAGACGCCTGTTGCCAATGCCGACAGTATCACGTTAGCCGAAGGCGGTACGGTCACCACCCTGGTGGGCGGCTCGTCAACGGTCCTCAATAACGACACTGGTCTCGGTGACACGCCAGTGACCGTTTCACTCGTTACGGATGTCACTAATGGGTCGCTGACCCTAAACAGTGATGGCACCTTTAGTTACACCCATGATGGTAGTGAGAACTTTACCGACTCGTTCACCTACCGCGTCACCGACAATGACGGCGAGACGGCCGACGCCACGGTGACGATCAACATCACGCCGGTCTCCGATGAAACCCCGGTGGCCAACGCGGATAGCATCACGGTAGCCGAAGGCGGCACCATCACCACCCTGGTGGGCGGATCATCAACCATCCTCAATAACGACACCGGTCTGGGTGATACGCCGGTGACGGTAAGCTTGGTCACGGATGTCACGAACGGGTCACTAACCCTCAACGGTGACGGCACCTTCAGTTATACCCACGACGGCTCGGAGAATTTCACCGATTCATTTACTTACCGGGTGACCGACAATGACGGTGAGACGGCCGACGCCACAGTCACCATCAATATCACGCCGATCTCCGATCAAACGCCAGTCGCCAACGCCGACAGTATCAGCGTGGCCGAGGGCGGCACCGTCACCACCTTGGTAGGCGGCTCGTCAACGGTCCTCAATAACGATACTGGTCTCGGTGACACGCCAGTGACTGTTTCGCTCGTGACTGATGTTGTAAATGGCGTCCTAATACTGAATAGTGACGGAACCTTCAGCTATACCCACGACGGCTCAGAGAACTTTACCGACAGCTTTACCTATCGGGTCACCGATAATGACGGTGAGACCGCCGATGCCACGGTGATGATCAACGTCACCCCAGTGAGTGATGCCACGCCAGTCGCCAATGCCGACAGCATCAGCGTGGCAGAAGGCGGTACGGCTACGACACTCGATGGCGGCTTTACAACTGTGCTGAATAACGACATCGGCCTGGGCGATACACCGGTAACGGTTTCACTGGTGACCGATGTGACCAACGGGTCCTTGACCCTCAACGGCGACGGGACCTTCAGTTACACGCATGATGGTAGCGAAAACTTCACCGACAGTTTTATCTATCGGGTGACGGATAACGACGGTGAGACGGCCGACGCCACAGTGACGATCAATATCACGCCGGTCTCCGATCAGACGCCTGTTGCCAATGCCGACAGTATCACGTTAGCCGAAGGCGGTACGGTCACCACCCTGGTGGGCGGCTCGTCAACGGTCCTCAATAACGACACTGGTCTCGGTGACACGCCAGTGACCGTTTCACTCGTTACGGATGTCACTAATGGGTCGCTGACCCTAAACAGTGATGGCACCTTTAGTTACACCCATGATGGTAGTGAGAACTTTACCGACTCGTTCACCTACCGCGTCACCGACAATGACGGCGAGACGGCCGACGCCACGGTGACGATCAACATCACGCCGGTCTCCGATGAAACCCCGGTGGCCAACGCGGATAGCATCACGGTAGCCGAAGGCGGCACCATCACCACTCTGGTGGGCGGCTCGTCAACCGTCCTCAATAATGACACCGGCTTGGGTGATACTCCAGTCACTGTAAGCCTGGTCGCCGATGTAACGTACGGCACCCTGACCCTCAACGGCGACGGCACCTTCAGCTACACCCACGACGGTAGTGGAATCTTCTCTGACAGCTTTACTTACCGAATCACGGACAACGATGGTCAAACCAGCGATACCACGGTAACGATTAATGTAATATCAAACAATAATCCCCCGGAGGCTTCAGACATTAACTTCAGTGTCTTAGAGGATAATGTCTACACGGGTAATCTGCCGGCTGCCGTTGATGATGATGGGGATACGGTTACCTATCGATTAGAGAGCAATCCTGTTCACGGCAGTATCACTTTAGAGGCGGATGGCGGATTCAGTTATACGCCTGATGCCGACTATCATGGCGCCGACAGCTTTATCTATAGCGTGAGCGATGGCAATGGCGGGAACAACAGTTACCTGGTGGAGATTGACGTTGTTTCGGTAAACGACTCGCCAGTCATAACCAGTCATGGTGAAAATGAAAATGTCCTACTCTCACTGGAGGAAAATGCCACCCTGGTGACCATGGTTACCGCCGATGATCCTGAGAACGATGCGCTCTCATTCACAATCGATGGGGGCGCCGATCTGGGATTGTTCAGCATCGACCCCATGAGTGGTGAATTGGTGTTTAGCCATGCGCCGGATATGGAGAATCCGCTCGATGCCGATCAGGATAACCTGTATCAGGTTCAGGTGCTGGTATCGGACGGTAATGGCGGAACGGACCGCCAATCCTTCACGATCGAGGTTACGGATGTGGATGAGTTCGATGTGGGTCTGCTGATGGACGTGGAGGATGCCCCTGATGCGATCTCGCTTTCCGACTCGTTCGATGACGGTGTCGGTATCACTGTCTGGGCGGAAGACCCCGATAGTAGCCAAAATCGAATCACCTACAGCCTGGACGACGATTCAAACGGACTTTTTGCTATCGATCCGGCCAGCGGCACCATTACCCTGGCATCGACCGTCGAGAACCGGGATGCCTCGCAGTTCGAGATTACGGTGCGCGCCACCAGCGAAGACGGCTCCTACTCCCTGCATACCTTCCATATCGCCATAAACAGGGTGATCGACACCGCTCCCGAACCGGAACAGCCCTATCTTGACGATATTATCCTTGATCTGAATCCTGAGGAACCCGTTGAATCTCAAGCTACAACGGATAAAGCCGGACCGTCGCAGCAGCCCCCCACTGTTGTCGATGCTGTTTCAGAGGAATTGAGCAGTGAGGATCAGGAGGCATCGCTTTCGACCGGAACCGAAGAGCGGACTCGGGTTGTCATTGACGATATCGAACGCCCTGCCATCGAACGTCTTTCCCCCTCCCTGTTTTCAGAGGACAGTCTCAATAGCTATCGTTACGACTATTACCAGGCCCGACTGACTCCGGTAGCGGTTGCACCCAAGGAGTTACCGGCATTCGATACCAGCATAGGTGAGTTGATCGAGGTGCCTGAGGCGATATGGCAACTGCTCGATTCCATGAACAGCGAGATGTCAGAACACCAGAGGGAGGAGGTATCGAGTGACAAGATAACGGTGCAAAACGCCACATTCGGTACCTTGGCGTTGTCCGCCGGTTATGTGGCCTGGCTATTGCGCGCCGGCGTGCTTTCGGCCAGCCTGCTGTCGTTTACACCGCTGTGGCGGCAGATCGATCCGCTGCCTGTTCTCTCAGCGCATGCCAAGCGGCGTGACGAGGATCAGGATCATCCGCCAGAGGAAGATCCTGAAGAGAAACGGCTGGCCAAACTGTTTGATCGAAAGAAAAAGCACGGAAAAAATCGATCCGTCTTTTTTATGAAGGACCGTTGATGTTCCGAATCAGTCCGACGATCAAGATCACCATAGGGTTGGTAATGCTCACCTTGAGCATTCTTTTACTCGGACGTTTGATCGGCTTTGTTCCGGACGAAGACAAGACGGCTCTGCAGGCAAGAAAACAGTTCTGCGAGTCTCTGGCGGTACAGGTTTCCTCCGCCGCATCAAAAAACGATCTCGGGATTCTGCGTGCAACTCTTGAGACGGTTGTGGAGAGGAACGATGATGTTCTCTCAGTGTCGCTGAGCAATAATCGGGGTGTTTCCCTGATTGCAGGCGATCACGAGAAACACTGGGTGAACGTGCCTCTGGATAAATCCACCTCGACCCATGTGCGGGTGCCGATCATGGCCAACGAGAGCCGCTGGGGGACCCTGGAGGTGGCATTTACTCCCTTGAACAGTGGGAACGATCTTTCATTGGGCACACTTGGTGGGCTGTTACTGTTTGTTGCCCTGATGGGTTTTGTCCTCTACATGATTTTCATCAAGCGGACCCTGCGTGAACTCGATCCCAAAGCGGTGATACCTGAACGGGTCCGTTCCGCCTTCAATGCGCTTTCCGAGGGGCTGATCATCCTGGACGAAAAAGACCAGATCATATTGGCCAACGATTCCTTCACCGAGAAGGTCAATATCGAAGAAGATGCCTTGATCGGTCTGCGGGCGGACGAGTTGGCATGGCGTAAAAGGGAGAAGGGGATTAAGGCGGATGTCTTTCCATGGCGCACAAGCATGCAGAACATGGAGCGAAAAACAGGGATTCCTATGCATCTGCAGTTGGTGAACAAAAACGAACGTACATTTTCGGTCAACACCGCTCCGATCTTCGATGGCAAGGGCAGGCCGCGAGGTGTGCTGGCGACCTTCGATGATATGACCGACTTGGAGAAAAAGCACCGGGAACTTCAGTCGACACTTGAAAAGCTGCGTACTTCAGAGAAGGCGTTGCGGGATAAAACCGTGGAACTTGAACTGCTGGCCACCCGCGATTCGTTGACCGGTTGTTATAACCGGCGCGCATTCTTCGAGAAGTACGATGCACTGTTCGAGTCCGCTGTCAAAGGGGGTGCCGGGCTGGTCTTCATGATGATCGATATTGATCATTTCAAATCGATTAACGACCAGTATGGCCATGCCAATGGTGACAAGGTGATAAAGTTTGTCGCTGAAACCCTGATTGTCAATTCGCGGCCTGAAGATGTGGTCGGCCGCTATGGCGGTGAGGAGTTTTCACTGGTCATGCCGCATGCGGATCAGGAACAGGCGATGGTGTTGGCCGAACGGCTGCGAAACGAGATTCAACAGAAGGGTCATGATCTGTTTACCGATAAACGGACGGTGACGGCAAGCTTCGGCCTGGCGCTGATGGCGGAAGATACGGACGATCCGATGCTGCTGATCAATAATGCAGACGATGCCCTGTACCTGGCCAAGGAGCAGGGGCGCAACCGTGTTGTCGCCTGGGATCAGGAATTGACGGTGCAGGAGCGGGCGAGGGAAAAATCTGAACGCGATGAAGAGGAGCGAAAAATAAGCTTGACTGATGGGCAGGCGGAAAAGATTCTCCGGGGCGAGCTGCATAGGTTGGAGGACATGGTGCGTAATCTCGAGTCGGAACTCGAATACAGCCGGGATGAGATAAAACGCCGTGAAGGAAGGGATGAGCTCACAGGCCTGCCCAACAGGTTCATCTTCTCCGATCGTATACTTCAGGTTCTCGCCAGATGTAAGCGATATGAAAAATCTGCGGCATTGGTATCAATCGATATTGACGATTTCAGCAGTATCAATGAAGCGTTCGGTTTCACCAATGGCGATCGAATACTTAAGGTCATATCGGCCAGGCTGGTCGATACTTTGCGGATCACCGATACTGTCGCGGTCATCGACGAGCAGGATGATAAAGAGTCATCCACCATATCCCGTGTGAATAATGATGAATTCGCACTGATTCTGACGGATGTAAACGATATCGAATCGATTACCTGGGTTGTCCGGCGTATTCTGCAAGGTTTGAAAAAGCCGATCGAAATCAGTGACCAGGAGTTGTTTGCATCATTCAGTGTCGGTGTCGCACTCTATCCGCATGACGACGACACTCCCGTCGGTCTGATGCAAAAGGCGAGTTCGGCCCGGTTTGCCGCCAAGCGGGAACAGGGAAGCAACAACATCCACTTCTTCTCACCCGATATCAACCGGGATGCCTATCACAAGGTCTGGTTGGAGAGTCAGTTGCACAAGGCGATCGTTCGCTCTCACTTTGAACTGGTCTACCAGCCGAAATTCGATCTGAAGCGTGGACGCATCGTTTGTATGGAGGCGCTGGCTCGATGGCCTCACGCAAAGGTCGGCTTGATACCTCCATCAGAGTTTATTCCGGTCGCGGAAAGTACCGGGTTGATACATAAACTGGGAATATGGGTGTTGAGACAGGCAATCCTGGATCTGAAATATTGGCATGACGCGGGTTATTCTGATCTCCGAGTTGCCGTCAATCTTTCAGCCGTGCAGTTACGCAAAACGAAACTCACTCAAAAGGTGCTTGAATGCTGTGAAAAAACAGGCATTGATCCCAGCTATGTGGAACTCGAGATAACCGAAAGCGCACTGGTGGAAAATTACAGTCAAACCACGCCGGTCATGCAGGCAATGAGCGAGGCCGGTATTCATTTCACACTGGATGATTTCGGCAAAGGTTTTTCGTCGCTTAGCTATCTCAGAGTGTTACCAATCGACGCAATCAAGATAGATCACTCATTTATCGAAGAGACACTGCCGTCTGAATATGACCAGACCATCATTAACGGCATCATCTCCCTGGCCAGGGGACTGCGCTTGAGAGTCACCGCCGAAGGTGTTGAGACCGAAAACCAGAAAATGGTATTGACCAGGCTTGGATGCGATGAGGTCCAAGGTACGCTCTATTGTGAGCCGGTTTCGTCTGAACAGGCGCTATCCATGCTGCAAACCTATGACAAGGCTGGTGGCGAAGAATAACCGTTCAGCTTTTGTGTCCGCAGAGTCGTGGGATACGGTCTTGCAACACCGGATATTAAGATACCAAGATTGAGTCAGGGCAGGCATATACTCTGAATGTCGGCTTGTGTCAAACAGCTGCACAAGCACCGTTCGAATGGGTATAGTTGCGCTTCAGATGACCAGCTACCCAAAGGTTACAAAGTGCAATTGAGCTGTCGTATATTGCTGATGATTGTCGTGCTGATCGGCGTTACCGCCTGTGAACGGGGCCCTCGGGATCATCAGCAGACCCTGCTGGTGTTCGGCACCCTGCTGGATATCAAGGCCTATACCGATAACCCGGCAGAGTTTGATGCCGCGGTAAAAGGTCTGGAGCGGACCTTTCAGGATATGCATAGGGAGTGGCATGCCTGGAAGGGAGATGGCGAGCTTGTTCGTCTCAACCGGGCGATTGGACGGGGAGATGCCATGACCGTCTCCCCTGATCTGGTGGAATTACTGCTTCGGGCCAAACAGTATGCGGATCGGAGTGATCATCTTTTCAATCCTGCGATAGGAGGACTGATAGCGGAGTGGGGTTTTCATAGTGATGAACCCCCGGGAGGGCCTCCGCCGGATGGCAATAGGATTGCGTCATTGATCGAGGCGGCGCCCTCCATGGCCCAACTTACCTTTGAACGGAATCGCATCCACTCTTCCAATCGGGCAGTGGCTTTGGATCTGGGTGCCTTCGCCAAGGGATATGCCTTGAATCTGGCGATACGGCAGTTGAAGCGGTCCGGTATCGCCCACGCTATTGTCAATGCGGGTGGGGATCTCTGTGTCTCCGGCCGGCATGGTGACCGGCCCTGGACGATCGGTATACGCAATCCGTTGGGAGAAGGGGTGATCGCATCACTGAAGGTGTCAGATGGTGAGTGTGTGCTTACTTCAGGGAACTATGAGCGATATAGGGAGTATGAAGGGATACGCTATGCCCATATTATCGATCCGCGAACAGGCTATCCGGTGGAGCACGTGGCCTCGGCGACGGTGATCAGTATGGATGGTGGGTTGGCCGATGCCGCAGCCACCGCCTTGAGCGTCGCCGGTCCCGGGCAGTGGGAGAAAATTGCCGCTCAGATGGGTATAAACGAGGTGATGTTGGTGGACGGGAACGGTGATGTCCATCTTTCCCCAAGTATGCGTGACCGTATCGAATTTCAGCAACACATCGACCGGGTTATCGTCTCTCCCCGGCTGAACCCCGGATACTGATCAGCCGGTACCGTTTAGGGCCAATTGGGTGAGTGTCAACAGGCGCTAGATCGGACACTTCTCAACGACCTTGACAACCGCCGACGTCAGGGTATTGAGATCATCCTGGTCGATAATGTAGGGAGGCATCAGGTAGACCAGCTTGCCGAAGGGTCTTACCCACACGCCGGCATCGACGAAACAGGGTTGTACCTGTTTCATATCCACTGGCTTTTTCATCTCCACTACGCCGATGGCGCCTAGCACACGAACCTCATTTACCTGAGGCAGTTCCCGACAGGGCGCAAGCCCCTGCTGCAGACCGGCTTCGATGCGCTTGATCCTTTCCTGCCACGGTGAATCGAGTAGAAGATTCAGGCTCGCCAGTGCGGCACTGCAGGCCAAGGGATTGGCCATGAAGGTGGGTCCATGCATAAACAGACCGGGATCGCCCTGACTGATGGTTTTGCTGATCTCTTCAGTGGTTAGGGTTGCCGCCAGGCTCATGGTGCCGCCGGTGAGCGATTTCCCCACACACATGATGTCAGCGGCTATTTCCGCATGTTCACAAGCGAAGAGCTTACCTGTACGGCCGAATCCGGTAGCGATCTCATCCAGGATCAGAAGAACACCATATTGATCGCAGAGACTGCGAACCTCTTTCAGATATTCGGTTGAGTAGAAGCGCATTCCACCGGCCCCCTGCACAATTGGCTCCAGGATAACGGCGGCAATATGCGAGTTGTGTTTCCTGAGTTTTTTCCTGAGTGCCTTGGCCCCGTCCCCTTTGCAGGGGTGGCCGAAGTAACAGCTCGGTGCATCGACAAAGAGTTGCCGTGGCAGGACCTCCGAGAATAGCCTGTGCATGCCGGTATCCGGGTCACACACGGACATGGCGCCGAATGTGTCGCCATGATAACCCCTGCGGATGGTAAGAAAACGTTGTTTCTCAGGCAGGGTCTTATCGTGCCAGTATTGGATGGCCATCTTCATGGCCACTTCCACTGCGACCGATCCGGAGTCGGCAAAGAAGACGGTCTGCAGGGGGCCGGGGGTGATCTCGACCAGTTTTTTTGCCAGTTCGACGGCAGGTTGGTGGGTGAGGCCTCCGAACATGACATGGGGCATCGTATCGAGTTGTTGTTGTATTGCACGCTTTAATTTCGGGTGGTTATACCCATGGATGGCGCACCACCAGGAGGACATGCCGTCGATCAGTTCCCGTCCATCCGTCAGGCGCAGCCGCACTCCGTCCGCTGAGACGACGGGAAAAACCGGCAAATCGGAGCCGACGGCACTGTAGGGGTGCCATATATGTTGTTTGTCGAATTCGATCCAGTCTAAGTTTTCACTCATATTATCCGAGATGGCCTTATATAAAGAGCGCCAGGCAGACGCCGTGCGATGTGAGGCGATCGATTAACAGGACCGCCCTGCAGGTCATCCACTGCCCCTTGTTCAATGGCGCAATAGTTTACCGCCGCATGTTACAGCATTATGGCGGGATCGCTTCATTTGTATCTCCGCAGGGGTTTGGTGAGCCTTAGACACGCTTCCGAGCGTTTACATATATATCAATCGGTTAGTTAATCGCTACACCGCATATATTGCAATGCCGCTCGCAGTGAAGCCCTAAAAATGGTTTACAGGATCACTCTCCAGGTAGTCTAATCCGTCGCGGGGGAGAGATTAACAGAGAATAATCGAGGATGTTGACGAGTTTTTTTTACTTGCTTTCTATGTTACCAATGAAGATGCAAACAAAAGGTGATTTACACCTCCAAACAACGACCCTATGAGCCAGTAAATCGGTTCGAGCCTGATAAAGAGGAGAATGATATGGGCAAACCTGTAGTAGCCGCAAAGCAACCTATCGATGTGGATCTTGTCGCGGGCAGAGAGTACTGGTGGTGTGCATGCGGGCGTTCATCCAACCAGCCCTTCTGTGATGGCTCACACCAGGGCACAGGGATCGAGCCGCTTGGATTCAAGGCGGAAAAGAACGGAGAGGCCTGGCTTTGTCGCTGTAAGCAGACAAATAATCCTCCCTATTGCGATGGCAGTCATAAGCAGGTCGATGACTGATCACCGGTTATGCGAAAAAAATGCTTTGATAATCACTTTTCGCTGGAATTGATCTCATCGGGGAGTGCATTCTCGGTCTGGTGATACTCGATGCGGTTTCGCCCATTCGCTTTTGCCATATAGAGGGCTTGGTCCGCGTTCGCCAGGAGCCTTTCCCCATCGGCCTTTTGCCGGGATTTGTTCGATAAGGGGAGGGCTTCACTGACCCCGATCGACACACTCAACTGCAGCGTTGAGCCATCATCCAGCGGGACTGGTTGGGCGTTGACTTCCATGCGGATACGTTCAGCCAGCATCAAGGCCTCGTTGAGGCTGGTCTGGGGCAGCAGCAATGCGAACTCTTCTCCACCAAATCGTGTGGCGATATCGCTGGCGCGGAGTTGGGATCGGATGCGGTTTGCCAGTTCTCTCAAAGCGGTGTCGCCAGCCTGGTGGCCGTAGGTATCGTTGATCTGCTTGAAATAGTCGGCATCGATGAACAGGCAACTCAAGGGTTGACGATAGCGGCCGGCGCGGGCCAGCTCTTCATTGAGACGCCGATCCAGGTAGCGTCGATTGTGAAGTTCGGTTAACGGATCTGTAAAGCCGCTGATCAAGATATGTTCCCGGTTGACGGTGTTCTCCAAACAGACGCTACAAATGGTGGCGAGGCGGGCAAGAAAATCAGTGGCGAGCTGGCGCGAGAAGCGGCTCTGCTCGCTGCTGCCCAGATTGATGCTGCCAATCAGCCTGTTGTGTCGAACCAGGGGCAGTATGGCTATACTCTTGATACCTACGGGATCGGAGAATAGCAAGTCATATTCAGGGCTAATAAAAGAACCGAGCCAAGGGCTGCGCAGTCGCTGAAATCGTGGATTGACTGTAACCAAGTCATCGACAAATTCGAGTAGCGGAAAGGCCTTTTCATCCAAACCGTTCTTATATAGCAGGTGTCGAATCTCGTGGTTGGGGTCGTGCAGCAGTACGTGAATGGTTTTGATCTCGAAGGAGGTTTTGAGTCCTTCAGTCATACAGCTAAGAAGCTCCGGTAGAGTTTCGGCGCTCAATAGTTCCAGTTCGCGGGCATGAAAACGCCCCAGCGTCTCCTGGTTCTCCTGCGCCTTCCGGGTTAACTCCCGAAGGCGTGCATGGAGCAGTCGGTTCTCTGTCTTCAGGTCCATTGTACTGCACGCAAATCACATGGTTAGACGTATCGGCTCGGTGCTATGCATCTTGAGAAACCATTTTGCGCCACTGGTTCAAAAGTCGCTGTTGACGCGCCAGCGCTGATAGTTGGGTTCGCTGACATATCCCCGACTGGTGATGAAATTGATGACTTTGCGCAGACGATAGAAACGGACAACGGAGTCTACACGAATGATCTCACTGCCATGCTCATCGAAAAAAACCAACGAAGGGGTATAGAAGAGCCCAAGATCCTTGGCCCATTGATTAGCAGTGGTCTTTTCACCGCCGGGAGTGATGACGGGTGTCTTCTCACCGATATCGAGTTGAACATTGTCGAAACCGCGCAGGAGCTTATTGATGGCCGGGTCGCGTAGCGGTTGGCCATGCAAGATATCGCAAGCGTGGCAGTTACCCTGTTCGAAATAGATCAGCAACGGTCGTTGACCTGGAAAGCGGCTGCGATTCAGGTTGTGCGGCGGAGGAATAAAAAAATCCTCTTCGTTTAAATCCCCCGGCTCAAATGCGGTCCCTGAATCGCCTCTTGCCAGATAATCGGGAAAGGTCTCTTTTTGGTAGTGTGCGTCGGCGACATATTCCAGGGCAGCGCGAAACTGGTAGGGTGGATAGTAGCCCCGCAGGCGTAGTGCCTCCTTACCCTGTGTATCATAGAAAATCAGCGAAGGTGTGAAGTTTGTCTTCTGTCGCAACGCATACTCCCGCTGGGTAATCACCTCACTGTCCAGGGTGGTGACCTCTTCGGTGCTCCAGATATCGATCGGTACGATATCGAAATGTTTGCGGGTATAGGTTGCGATGTCGCTAAGGCCAAAATTGACATCGAGCAGCATCTTGCAGTAGGCGCAACGCTTCTGACCGAAATAGACTATGAGGCCGCGTTTGTTGTTCTGTGCCGCTTCCTCGAGGTCATCGGGCAGATCCAGGAAACTCTTTTTGAACCAATCGGGGTATTGCAAAAGCTCTTCAAGTGGGAAGTCGTCGAAGGCGTAGATATCACTTTCGGAGTCAATAGCAAAGGCGTTCGGCTTGAATGATGCCAACAGCATCGAAACAGCAATTGCGGTGTGGTGTAGTAGCGTGTTCATGGGCATGGTTCACCAGGGTGATAGTTGGTGCCCGGAGCTTAAATTTAACCGTCCAGCCTCTATAATAATCTGATAAAGCAGGCAAATCGGTTCGAGGAACGGCCAGTTGTTATTATGTTGATATGGGAAACGCTACAATATTCCAGGACAAATATAAAGTTCAGCATAGTAAATTGAAACCGTATCGGTTGACTATGGCCAGGATATATAAATCAGTTATCCGGACTGCACACCACACAAATGTTTTTTACCGGGGGGAGTAAGATGAAAAAGCGCCTTTTGTACCTGTCAATATCGAACTTGCTGACATTTCCGCTGTATGCGGCCGTGGACGGCGATCCTGCAGCTTACTGTAAACAGGCCGCGGAACTGTATCAGGAGGATGATATCGCGGGTGCCGTGGAAGAGGCGAAGTGGTGTCTGGAATCGCTGGAACAGATTCAACAAACCCGCAAGAGCAGTAAATTTGCAGAGGATATCGCAGGCTGGAAACGTGGCGAGGTAAATCAACACAAAACAATGGGTTTTTCCATTATCGAGACAAAGTACAGCAAGGACGGCAAAACCATCAAAGTCAGTTACAACGGCGGCGGTAGCGGCATGGCCGCCATGTTCAGTCAAATGGGTATAGCGGGCGGAGGTAAGAAGATCCGGCTCGGCCGGTACACTGGAATGGTAATGGAGCAGGGGACGCGCAACGAGATCATGATCGGACTCAAAATGACCCCGGGCATGCTCAATCTCTCCTCCACCGATGCGTCAGTGGAAGAATTGAGCGCCTTCGCCAAGGCGTTTCCCGTGAAGGAAATCGATCAGTAAGCTGACACCGGCCTCAAGATTACAGATAGTCAGACCAATTCCGGGTTTGGTCGCCGAATACCAGGAAGTGTGGATTTAGCAGCGAATCCCCGGTGTTGTATTTGAGGGGTTGCAGGTCGAGGGTGGTGACCCGCCCCCCTGCCGCCTCCACAACGGCCTGGGCGGCGGCAGTGTCCCATTCCGAGGTGGGACCGAGGCGTGGATAGATATCGGCCTTGCCCTCCGCAACCAGGCAGAGTTTCAATGAACTGCCCATGCTGACCAGTTCATGGTCCCCCAGCTTCGTCAGGAAGCGCATTAAAGAGTCGCCGGCATGGGAGCGGCTGCCCGCGACACGGGCGGGATTTCTGCATCGACCCGTGACACGGATCGACTGGGCCGGCTGGTCAGCCTCCTTTTTCCATGCGCCAATGTCATGTATGCCGTAGTAGGTAGTGCCCAGTACCGGTGCGTGAACGATACCCAGGGTTGCAGTCTGCCCTTCGATCAGGGCAATGTTGACGGTGAACTCTCCGTTTCGCTTGACGAACTCGCGGGTGCCGTCAAGGGGATCAATCAACCAATACCGCTGCCACTGACGACGTGTGGAGAAAGGGACCTCGGAAGACTCTTCGGAAAGTACCGGGATGTCTGGGGTGAGTCGTTCCAGGGTGGAAACGATGACACGGTGTGCAGCGGTATCGGCTGCGGTCAACGGTGAGTTGTCCTGCTTCTTCTCGACCTCGAAATCGGTATTATAGATGGCCAGAATGGCATCGCCTGCCTGATTGGCCAGTTGCAATAAATCGTCGAGTGGAGCGGGTATGTTCATGCTAGGGCCTGTTAATATCAATCAAATAGGTTCTGCCGGGACTTTTTCGTTCAACATGGCTGAACCGGCGATGTGCAGTGGCGCTAGGTGGGCGGTTGACACCGCCGCTGGGCGAATAAATTGCCGGTTGCGGCTGAATAATGGCCACTTAACTTGCTTGCCGTTCATATGGGATCACCAAAGGTTTCTCCTTGTGCCCTGGTTGGCGCTTATCCAGTTGCAACTGAACCTATTGGATTTGTGTCATCGGACCGTAAAAGATCCCTGGTTAAATAGAGGGCCGCGATAGAGCGGGCCTCGGTCAAATCCGCCTGACCGATCAGCTCATCCCAGTTCGACAGCTGCCAGGGTACTACCTCGATCGGTTCGGGTTCATCGCCAGGTTGCTTATCGGGATAAAGATTCCGCGCAAGAATAACATGGGTATGGTGACGGATATAAGCAGGGGCTATTGAGAAGGTCTTGATCAGGCTCAGGTCGCGGGCTGCATAGCCGATCTCCTCGCGGATTTCGCGATTTGCCGCTTGCAAAGGATCTTCTCCCGCCTCCATGCGTCCTTTCGGCAGGCCGAGTTGGTAGTCGTTGCTGCCGGCGGAGTACTCGCGGATCAGCATCACCGTATCATCATCAAGCATCGGTACTATCAGAACAGAACCCTGTTCACCCCCAAGCAAGCGTTCATACTGCCGTTGCTGGCCGTTACTGAATTCCAGTTGCAACTCTTCGACACGGAACAGCCGGGTCTGCGCGATCAATTGGTGAGAAAGGATAGTAGGAAGCTTAGTCATGGGTTTGAACGGTTTTGTTCGCGCTTACACGCGTTAGCGTTTGAAAATCGATTTCGGTAAACAGCTTACCCTGGAACCAGCCGTTCCAGTAGACTCTCCCGTCACCCAGTCGGGCATGCCCGGAATCGACAGGAAGCGGCCTCATGGCGGTGAAGCGGATCAACTCGGCAGGATAGTCTACCTGCAGAGTCAGAAGCATGGGATAATAACCGTCGAGGAATCTTCGCATATAGGGACCGTTGCGCAGTTGATATCCAGACCGGCCTGACCGGTGCAGCGATTGACTCTCGGCTCGGAGGCAGAGAGATGCGCCATGGCCGATATCCCGAAGTTCGATCCTTGAACCGATTACCCTGCTTGAACCGATATTCTCCACCCTGAGCAGCCTGATGTGCCGGATACGCTGGGGATGATAGACGATCTCGAGGTGCGGTACGGCATCGAGATGCTTGTGACACTGATGTAACTCAACCCAACCGCTATGCAGACTATCCTCTCCGATCTGAATCCGGTTAATATGGTGGTGGACAGATTCTGCTGGCGGGGTGAGCAAAAACTCCAGCTCACCCTCATTGACCTCCTCGGTGAGTGATTCAAGATCCTCATCGGGAAAATCAAACGGTTCCTCATCCGCGGTGCTAACCCAGGGTAATAGAGAGAGGAGCAGTAAAAGGATCAAAGGCATAGGTATAACTGTATACGATGATCGACTGGAACCAAATCGATATTGTCATGCTGGATATGGACGGCACCTTGCTGGACCTCCATTTCGACAACCATTTTTGGCTGGAGCATGTACCCACGCGCTATGCCGAGGCAAAAGGCATGCCCTTGCAACGGGCCAGGGATGAGTTGCTGGCCCGATACAAAAGCGTGGAAGGGACACTGGAATGGTATTGCGTCGATCACTGGAGCCGGGAACTGGAGCTCGATATCACCCTGCTCAAGGAGGAGGTGGATCATCTGATCGCGGTGCACCCCCATGTCATCGACTTCCTCGACCAGCTGATGTGTGCAGGCAAGGAGCGTATCCTGGTGACCAACGCCCACCAAAAGACCTTGGCGTTGAAGATGGAAAGGACGCGCCTGGCGGGATTCTTCAACCAGGTCATCTCGTCACACCAGCTGGGTCTGCCCAAGGAGCATCCGGAATTCTGGAACCGGCTGCAGAATCTGCACCCCTTCGACAGAGAGCGGACCCTCTTCGTGGACGATAGTCTTTCTGTGCTCGCATCGGCCAGGGAGTATGGCATTCAATGGTTATTGGCCATGCTTAAACCCGATTCCAAGGAGCCGCCGCGGGAGATCGGGGAGTATTCCGCCATCCATGACTTTTCTGAAATTATGACCGGTTTGCGTTGTACAGTCTAATGGCCGCTCCGATGCAAACTACATTTTAAGTGTGGAGCGTCATTTGATGACACGGCCTGTCAGCCTATAATCCACGGGATACTAAAAAATCGAGGGGAAATCCATTATTGGGGTACTTGATCAATGGATAGAAAAAGGAGAATGATCATGTTTGGAAAAATACTGTTTCCAGGTTTCTGGAATCGAATTAGGGAGTTGGAAGCGCGTATCGAGGAGTTGGAATCTTCACTTGAACGGTTATCCGCAGGTGGTGTGGGTAGACTTAACGACTATCTTTCGTTCCACGATGAGAATGAATGCGCGACCGTGCGTTTGACCGGTGTCAACCTGCAGATCGTTAACGGCGAGGGCAACTCCCAGAGCGCTAACTGCAAAGGCAACCTTATTCTGGGGTATAACGAACCCACCACGGAAGGGACGGTTGAGCGTAGCGGATCGCATAACCTCATATTGGGTATCAGGCACAACTACGCCAGTTATTGCGGGATCGTCAACGGCGTTGCCAATAACCTAACGGGCGAGTATGGCGCCATACTTAATGGCCAGGAATGTTATGCCAATGCTGCCCATGTCACCATCTGCAGCGGTTATGACCATAAGGGCAACGGATCGTATTCAACCATATTGAGCGGTTTCGATAATGGCGGTCTGGGTAGCAGGGCGGTATTCCTGGATGGGACGAACAATCGTGCGGAGCACAACCAAACGATTTTCATCGGAGGTTCGGGAGAGACATCGTCGCACGATGGTGAAATCATTCCGGCGATACCATAGGTCCTTACAATACTGATTCGTTGCACCATCATGGGACTGGCGATTAGTTGCAACGAATCAGTATCGCAAAAAGGTCAGCGAGGGTGTCGTATGTCACTTGGGCCGGGCTCGTTCAATATCTGATGTTGTTCCGCCTGAAGGCTGAGCTACATGCCCTAGCTGCCTTAACATCGCCTCCATACGGATCAGCCGCTGTTCCATCTCCTCGGTACGGGCATCGATCCGGTGTACCTCTCCAGCTTCCCCCTCGCCACTGTCGCGGGAAAACTGCTCATGTTCCCGCTGCAGGGTTTCCAACACAATCCCGATCATCATGTTTAGAAATACAAAGGCGACGATAAAGATGAAGGAGAGGTAGAAGGACCAGCTCAACGGGTACACGGCCATGGTCTCGTACATCACATCGGTCCAGTCTTCGAAGGTGGCGACTCGGAACAGGGTCAGCATGGCAATGGTGATGTTGCCCCACAGCTCCTGGTTGATCTCGCTGAAGAACATGCTGCCCATGGCGGCGTAAATATAGAAGATGATGAACATCAGCAACGACACATAGCCCATGCGCGGTATGGCGGTGACGAAAGCATTCATCAGGATACGCAGTTCGGGAATGATGGAGACCAGACGCAATACGCGGAATACCCGCAGCAGGCGCCCCAACAATGCGGCTTCACTGTCGTCCACCGGGACCAGACTGGCGGTTACAATAAGGAAGTCGAAGATATTCCAACCCTTGCTGAAGAAGCGCTTAAGATTCTTTTCCGCCAGCATGCGGATGATGATCTCGGTTAGAAAGAAGAGCGTGATACCTACATCCAAGATGCGCAATATTTGTGCTGTACCAGCCGGTATGGGGTAGGTCTTGGCACCGATCATCAGGGCGGAGATGACGATGACCAGAATGACAAAGGTTTCGAACAGTTTGTTGGAGCGCAGTTGTTCGAAGCGGTCGCGCAATGTCACTGAATTGATAGTCATGGTGATTGTCAGATATTGGGCCGTAGTAACGAGGCGCGCATTATACAAGTATCAGATGAGAAAACAGCACCATGGTGCCGTGCTTTTAGTGGAGATGTGTCCGGGAAAGTTCCCGTTTTGAATCGAGAATTGACCTGCAGAAAAAGATAACTGGGTTGAGTCAACGTCCCCAGGTTTTAAAACGCCTCTTGCAGTAGGTCAGCAGTTCCGCGTAGTTACGGAAATATAGATCGAAGCCATTTTCCGCCGGGGCGTCGAACTCGCACCAGTCATTTTCATAGTCGCGGCAGATCTGAGGCCGTTGGTCGTAAATACCACAGGCCCCTCCGGGCCCCAGGTGTTCACAACTGCCCTGGAAGAGAAGAAACCAGCCATCTTCGTCCTTGTAGATTTCAACCCCCCGGTGAGAGACTTGCCACAGCAGGTGCTCGAAGTCCGCTTTGGATCTCGGGGCGACACCGATGGCCTCCGTGGTGTAGGTGCAGCATTTCGAGTTGTGGCAATGACTGCATTTGCCATCCATGGCGGCTATTCCGTATTGCCGCTTTGCGGTGGCTTGGGGCCGCGACGTCTCCGCCGTCGCTTTTTCGGTTTCTCACCGTCCTTGGGCTTGTGGCTCTTGTGGTGATGCCCCTTGCCGTGACCCTTGTGCCCGTCTTTACCGCGATGTGGCTGACGCGAGCCTTTCTTGGGATAGACCCTGCTGTTGGGATCGATATCCGCCAATAGTGCGGGGTCGACGGTCCGGGTCCGGATGGCATGACCCACGAAGGCCTCGATGTCGGGCAGAGAGAAGGCGTAGGTCTCGCAGGCGAAGCTGATGGCATCGCCGCTGGCACCGGCACGGGCGGTACGGCCGATACGGTGCACGTAATCCTCGGCATCCTCTGGCAGATCGTAGTTGATGACATGGGTGATATCCGGGATATGCAGTCCGCGGGCCGCCACATCGGTGGCTACCAGTACCGCCAGTTCTCCCTCCTGGAAACGCTTTAACAGGCTCAGGCGTTTTTTCTGCGGCACATCGCCTGAGAGCACGGCGGTATCGATGCCATTGCCCTGCAGGAATCCCCAGACCTTGTCCGCCACCCGTTTTGTGTTGACAAAGACGATTGTACGAGTGTCCGTCATATCCTTGATCAGACCGACCAGGAGCGGGACCTTCTCCTCGTTGGCGGTCATGTAGCATGTTTCGGTGATCTTGTCCGCGGTAACCTGCTCCGGTGCCACCTCGACACTTAGCGGGTTGTTCATATGCTCATAGGCGAGCTCATTGACCCGATAGGAGAGGGTGGCGGAGAAGAGCATGCCTAAGCGTTTTTGAGGCGGTGGACAGCGGCGCATCATGTAGCGGATATCCTTGATGAATCCGAGGTCGAACATACGGTCCGCCTCGTCCAGCACCAGCACCTGGATCGCCTTGAGGTCGTAGATGTGTTGTTTGTAGTAATCGATCAATCGGCCGGGTGTGCCGATCAGAATATCGACCCCAGCCTCGAGCTGCTTGCGCTGCTTATCGTAACCTGTTCCGCCGAAGACGGCCGCCGAGGTGAAATCGGTATATTTGGTCAACGCTTGCGCATCGTTGTAGATCTGTACCGCCAGTTCGCGGGTGGGGGCCAGGATCAGGGCGCGTGGCTGGTTGGCCTTGCGTTCCTCCTTGGCGGGATGCTGCAATAGATGATTCAAAGTGGCGATAAGAAAGGCAGCCGTCTTGCCGGTGCCAGTTTGAGCCTGTCCCGCCAGGTCTTTGCCGGCAAGGGCGATGGGCAGGGTCTCGGCCTGGATAGGGGTGCAATATTCGAAGCCGGCCTCACGAATGCCCTGCAGGACGGGATCGGGTAGGTCGAAGCTGTCGAAGCCAATATTTGTCAGGTGTTTATCAGTCATGGCGGGCAAGGATACAGTAAATCGTCCGCGTGCACGATGGCTCCCTGTTCCACTGATGCGGAAGTTGCTTGGGCAAATAATTCGGTCCGCAAATGAACGCGTATAGACACAAACTTATTTGAAGAGTTCAGAGTGTGGCGATACCTCTCTTGGGAGGCATGCGGTAATCGCTGTGCGAGGGTCGGTTTCCTTTTATTTATCATTTGCTTGCGTGGAACGAGCTGGTGTCGGTTCCTCTCAGTTGCCTGCGGATCTGAGGCTAATAAACTGACTCTCGATGCGAATAAAAAGACTGTTCGCGAATCTTTGCGTTCGTTCACGGACCCAAAATGCGACCATTTAACGGTTTCCGGAGGTTGCATGACCAAGATGTCGTAGAATCCCGTACAATTCACCTCCATGAATATCTATTTGATATCCGTGGGAAACCGCGTGCCACGCTGGGTCGTTGAAGGGTACGAGGAGTATGCGCGCCGGTTGCCGGCTGAATGTGCCTTGCATCTAATCGAGATTGCTCCGGGTCACCGCGGAAAGAACGCCGATATTGCGCTGGCGATGCGTGATGAGGGCCAACGGATGCTCAAGTCGATACCCAAAGGGTGCCAGGTATTGGCGCTGGATGTTACCGGCAACGCCTGGAGTACGGAGCGCTTGTCGGGGAGGCTTGAGCAGTGGATGGCGGATGGCCGCGACGTCGCATTGCTGGTGGGCGGACCGGAAGGATTGGCGCCTGAGTGTCTGCAGCGGGCGGAGGGACGATGGTCGCTGTCTCCCTTGACCCTTCCCCATCCCCTGGTCAGGGTGGTGGTATCTGAGCAGCTGTACCGGGCCTGGAGTATGATACGCAATCATCCGTACCACCGGGCAGGGTAGTGGCCTGAAGTGCGTGCGACCCCGGTTGCAGGTGGCGCTAGCAGTCAATAACCCGAAGCGGGCTGCCAAGACCGGTTCGGGATTCAGATGAAAAATATAAAAAAATGGATGTCACCAAGAGGAAACTGCCCATTATGAAGGAGAACCCTGTCATCTACCTGGCATCCCGCTCGCCACGCAGGAGGGCGTTACTGAACCAGATCGGTATCGGCCATGCCCTGCTCGAGATCGATATTGATGAACAACAGCGGCCTGACGATGACCCGATATCCTATGTCCTGCGCATAGCGAGGGAGAAGGCTGAGGTAGGGGCCGGTCTGGCTGCAGGTGGTGAATCTTTACCGGTCCTGGCCGCTGACACTAGCGTTGTGGTTGAAAACAGGGTACTGGGTAAACCAAAGGACAGGGACCATGGGTTGTGGATGCTGAAGCAGTTGTCGGGCAGGACCCATCAGGTCTACACCGCAGTCGCGCTGGCGTGGCGGGGTATTGAGATGGAGCTAAGTCACAGTGAGGTCAGTTTCAGGGCGCTGAGCGAAGCGGAAATGGCCGCCTACTGGGCAACCGGAGAACCTGCCGATAAAGCGGGAGGTTATGCCATCCAGGGGGTTGGCGCACGCTTTATCAGTATGCTGCATGGCAGTTATTCGGGGGTAATGGGATTGCCCCTGTTCGAGACAGCGGAATTACTTAGCCGCAGTGGCATCCAATTTGATAATGACAATAAGGGCGTAATTGATGTATGAGTGAAGAGATACTGATTAATGTGACACCGCCCGAGACTCGGGTTGCGGTAATCGAGAACGGTGCGGTGCAAGAAGTGATCATCGAACGCTACGGTAAACGTGGCCTGGTCGGCAATGTCTATAAGGGCAAGGTGTGCCGGGTGTTGCCCGGAATGCAGGCGGCGTTCATCGATATCGGTCTGGAGCGGGCGGCGTTTCTGCACGTTTCCGATATAGGGGAAACAACCGACAAGCCTAAGACGGACAATATCCACGAACTGTTGCGCGAAGGCGATTACGTAATCGTGCAGGTGCTGAAAGATCCCATCGGCACAAAGGGAGCGCGTCTGACGACCAATATATCCATACCGTCACGCCATCTGGTGTTTATGCCTTCGCTGGGAAATATGGGCATATCCCAGCGAATCGAGGCCGAGGATGAGCGCCAGCGTCTGCGTGAGCTGTTGAATCAAGTGGCCGAGGCTGGGGAGATATCCGGCGGCTACATCGCCCGTACCGCAGCCGAGGGGGTCGATGAACTCTCCTTGCAAGCGGATATGCGTTTCCTGGCGCGTCTCTGGTCTTCGATTCAGGAGAAGAGCAAATTGCACAATGGTATCGAGTTGATCCATGAAGACCTCTCTCTGCCGCTGCGCTCGCTTCGCGACCTGGTCGGTCCCGATGTGGAGAAGGTGCGTATCGATTCCAAGGAGACCCATCAGAAGGCGATCACCTTCGCGCAGAAATTCATTCCTGACATCAAGCACTGTATCGAGTACTACCCAGGTCAGCGGCCGCTGTTCGATCTGTACGGTGTCGAGGATGAGATTCAGAAGGCCCTGGAACGCAAGGTACAGCTTAAATCGGGTGGCCATCTGGTGATCGATCAGACCGAAGCGATGACGACTATCGATGTCAACACCGGGGCTTTTGTAGGCCATAGAAATCTAGAGGAGACCATATTCAAGACAAACCTGGAGGCGGCACAAGCCATCTGTCGCCAACTGCGACTGAGAAACCTGGGTGGCATCATCATTATCGATTTCATCGATATGCTCGATCCCGAACATCGCCGCCAAGTGCTGCGCGCCCTGGAGAAGTGCCTGGCTCATGATCATGCGCGGACGCACATCACCGAGGTCTCTTCGCTGGGACTGGTGGAGATGACCCGTAAACGCATTCGTGAATCCCTGGAACATGTGCTCTGCGAACCCTGCCCCAGTTGCGGTGGTCGCGGTTCCATGAAGACGGCGGAGACAACCTGCTACGAGATCTTCAGGGAGATTCTCCGGGAGTCTCGGCAATTCGATGTTGAGTCATTGCTGGTCCTCGCATCTCAGGAGGTGATAGACAGGCTCCTGGACGAGGAGTCTACTCATCTGGCGGAGCTGGAGCAGTTTATCGGGCACCCAATCAAGCTGCAGGTGGAGATGCTGTACACGCAGGAACACTACGACGTCGTGCTGGTGTGATGTCTATCCTCTCCTACCCATCAAATGCTGACAGTCGCTAAGTACCTTCACGCCAAGTTCTGGCAATTTCTGGCTTGGCTGGTGATCGTGACAGCACTGTTGATCACAGCGCTGCGCCTGTTTGTGCCGCTCATCGATCTCGACCCCTATCGGCGGGAGATAGAGCGCGTGGCCGAAGAGGGAGCGGGTGTTGATCTGAAGATCGGCGATATGAAGGCCCAGGTGAAGGGGGGCCATCTGGCACTGAATTTTACCGATGTCAGCCTGCTGGATGCAAAGAACGGTGAAGCCCTGCTGTATGCCCCGGAGGTATTTGTCAACATTCAGTTATTGCAAAGCCTTATTTCCGGTCGCCTGCAACTGGGCGAAGCCACTGTCATCGGAACCAAGCTCAAGCTTGAACGTTTCTCCGATGGCAGTGTGGCGCTGCAGGGTATGGGTGGCGTGAGTGAGGGGGATCCGGGTACGGTGGCGGCCATTTTGTTGGGGCAGAATCAACTGCGTTTGCTTGATACCGAGATCGATCTGAAAAGCGCCATTCCAGACAAACCTCCGCTCAGGCTCTCAGGGGTTAATGTGGAACTGCGTAACAACGGATTGCACCATCAACTCTCCTTGAGCACGCGTATTGGCAAACGGGGAGAGGAGTCGGTTCGTCTGATCGCCGATCTGATGCAAAAGGATGCAACTTCGCTGGCGATGAGCGGTGAATTCTATTTCAGAGGCGAAGGCTTGGTGATAGGGGGGCGACTGCCGGAGTGGATGCCGTCCTCCTATACCATTGACGAGGGCGAGCTCGAGGTTGAACTCTGGGGTGATCTCGAAAAGGGTGAGCTGCAGGACCTGCGTGGAAAAGGCAAGCTCAGCGACTTTCGCATTACCGGACCGGGACGGGCGGAACCGTTCGATCTAAAACTGCTGTCCACCGGTCTTGAATGGAAGCGATTGCATGATGGTTGGCATCTTGAGCTTGACCAGCTTGATATAGAGCAGGCCCATGGGCAATGGCCAACCGAGCGGGTGAGCATCACCTGGCAGTTGTTTGAGCAGCAGAGGCGCTTTGAACTGAGTGCGGATGCCCTGTCATTGATGGAGTTGAACGATTTTTTAACGATTCTGAAACTTCCCAATCCCGAGTTGCATGCGGCACTCGGGGGGCTTACACCCCGGGGAAGACTGAATCGTTTGGAGTTTGGCTTTCTCAAACCCCATCAGGGTGACCTCACCTGGCATTTGAAAGGGGAAGTTGACGGCTATGCCCATCGGCCATGGCAGGATGTCCCAGGTGTGAGCGGATTGAAACTGGCATTCGATGGCGACCAGGCAGGGGGATGGCTGAAGGTCGACAGCAGAAATCTGATGCTCGATTCACCAAATCTGTTCCGCAAACCCCTGCATGCACGACGCGCAATGGGTGATTTCGTATGGAAATTTGATCTGGAAAAAGGGCTGCATCTCAACAGCGGCCATGTGCAGATGAGTTCCCGGGATGTAAAGACTCTCTCCCGAATCGATCTGCAGATACCCTTCACCGGCAAGGATCTGTTCATCGATATGCAGTCCGATTTCTGGGATGCGGATGGTTCACGAAAAAGTGATTATCTCCCTGTAGGAATCATGCCGGATGAACTGGTCTCCTGGCTCGATAAGGCAGTGGTGAGCGGCTATGTGAAGTCTGGCAGTTTTTTACTTTATGGCCCGCTCAGCGAGTTCCCTTTCCCCCAGCACCAAGGCCGATTCGAAGTCTGGTTCGGTGTGGAGGATCTGATACTCGACTATATGAGCCAATGGCCGCGGTTGTCGGAGGGCGTGGCCGAGGTCCATTTTGTCAATAATGGACTGCAGGTGATACTGCAGGAAGGCTTGCTGCTCAACAGCCAGCTGCAGGATGTGGTAATCGAAATCGAAAGATTGAGAGAGGCCTCTCCAGTGAAGATACAAGGATCGGCAACCGGTTCATTACAGGACCTGATGGTAATTCTGGGCGATACTCCGTTACGCAGCGATTTTAACGCCTTCGTCGATGCGGTGGAGGTGGATGGGACGACTAAGACCTGGGTCGATCTGGCGATACCGCTCAAGGAGCGGGACCAGCTGAAGATAGAGGGTGCGGTCAATTTTGATCAATCCGCGTTTACCATCAAGAAGGCTGATCTCAAGATCGACCGGATCAACGGCAGGCTTCAATTCAACCGTACAGGGGTAATGGGGGAGGACATCAAGGCCAGGCTGTTGGGGGACGAGGTTGCCGTGGATGTCATGCCCTATAGTCATGAGGGCGAACATTGGACCCGGGTGAAAACCCGTATGCCCATCAATCTGGCACGCCTGAAACAACAGTTTCCTGAGTGGAAGCTTGATTATTTTCTGGGTGTCGGCGAGGGCGATGTTGAAGTCAGGATTGCCCATCATGACAGCCAGGTGCCGGTCAGACTGAATCTCACTTCTGATCTGCAGGGAATATCGATAACAATGCCGGAACCGCTCGGTAAAAGTGCCGAGTCGAAGGTGCATTTCGATATGGGCGCCGATTTGCGAAAGGACGAAACGACTGAACTGAGAATTCGGTATGACGAGAATACCCATGCCTTGTTCCGTTTTTTCGAGGCGCGTGAAAAACCCTGGATTGCCGCTTTCGGGTTTTCCCAGGAGGCGCTTTCCCTGGAGGATGTGGAGGGCTTTCACATGAGCGGCCATCTGGAGAGGCTGAACGCGGACAGCTGGATCAGCTGGATTGCCCGGCAAGCCGCTTCGGACCGGGATGGTCCGCCAGCCATTGCCATGGATTTGAGAGTTGATGAACTCATCGCCTTGGGCACAGTCTGTCCCGATACCCAATTTACCTACAAAAACTATGCGGACGGTTATCGCATCAACCTGACATCCGAGACAGCCAAGGGCATGATGCAGGTGCCTGGCGAACTCGATCAGCAACCCATTTTCGGTCGTTTTGATTACATTAAATTCGATCTTGATGAACTGGCGAGAGGGATAACCGGACAAAAGGGTCAGCAGCGCCAGGCTTCGGACCTCGATCCCAGGGATGTGCCTGCTGTCAATCTCACGGTGGAAGACCTCTACATCAACGATAATCCCATGGGTAAGGGGTACGTCACCTGGCGAAAGGAGGCTGACGGAATCACTGTCGACAGCCTGGCTCTGGTTGGGGATATGGTCGACCTCACTGGACAGGGGTATTGGCGCCTGACGCCCAAGGGACACAGCACTTCACTGAACCTGAAGTTGCATACCAACAGCCTGGGTGACCTCCAGCAAGCCTTGGGAATCTCTACCGGTATCGAGCAGGCCCCCACTGATGTCAAGGCAGAACTCTACTGGCCCACGTCGCCACTGGAGATGGGGGCGGAGAAGCTCTACGGCAGTATATCGCTGAAGGTGGATAAAGGACTGGTGAATAATGTTGATCCGGGCGTCGGCCGGCTTATCGGCCTGTTCAGTCTCAACGCCTTAGGCAAGCGCCTGGCGCTCGATTTCTCGGATCTCTTTTCCAAAGGGTTGGCGTTCGATTCGATCGAAGGTAATTTCACGATCAACGATGGTGATGCCTACACCTCTGATCTGGTGATGAAGAGTACCGCTGCGGTTGTCGACGTACGTGGGCGCACCGGATTGGCGACCCGTTCCTATGACCAAAAGGTCGTCGTCACACCCAATGTCAGTGCCACCCTGCCGCTGCTGGGCACTCTGGCAATCAATCCTACCGCAGGTGTGGCGCTGGCAATGACTCAAAAGTTGATAGGCCGGCTGTTTGATCGTATCGCCATGCGTACGTATGAAGTCACCGGCAGCTGGGACGAACCCCGGTTCATTCAAGTCAATAAGAGTAAAGAGGATACGCGAGGAAGGGCATTAATGCCGGAAATGCCGGGCGAATGAGTGGACTGCGTTGCTGAATACCACATCCAACACGTGGTAGAGGCACTCTCTGTGGCGGCGGTTTGCGCAAGACATCACTGGTAGCATCAAGGTTCATGATGCTATCCTCGAGAACGGACCATAGAATCCGGATGGCCAGAAACTGACCGAAGAGTTTTCACATGAGTGGTAAGAAGAATAAAGTTGCAGCGATACAGATGGCCTCCAGCCCCAACGTCAGCGCTAACCTGTTGGAGGCGGAGAGACTGATCGGCGAAGCTGCCGAATCGGGTGCCGGACTGGTGGTATTGCCGGAAAATTTCGCCTTTAAAGGGGAGCACGATCGGGATATGCTGACTCTGTGCGAGGATGGTGACGGTCCCTTGCAAGGGTTCCTCGGTCAGATAGCGCAACGTTATGGCATCTGGGTTGTAGGAGGCACCATACCCATGCGCGCCAGCCAGGGTGGCAAGGTTCGGGCGGCCTGTCTGATCATGGATAGTAATGGCAATCAGGTGGCTCGATACGACAAGATTCATCTGTTCGATGTCCATATAGTGGAGACGGATGAGCGTTATGTGGAATCCAATACCATAGAACCGGGGGATCAGGTGGTGACCGTAGAAACGCCCTTCGGCATGCTGGGGGTGGCGGTCTGTTACGATCTGCGTTTTCCTGAACTTTTTCGTCAGCTGATGGAAAAGGGAGCGGAGATCTTTGTGGTGCCGGCTTCATTCACAGCAATGACAGGCAAGGCGCATTGGGAGACCCTGGTCAGGGCCAGGGCCATAGAAAACCTCGCTTTCATCGTTGCTGCAGCACAAGGTGGTTATCACCTCAACGGTCGCGAAACCCATGGCCATAGCATGATTGTCGATCCTTGGGGTACTGTACTGACCCAGGTGCCAAGAGGAACCGGATTTGTCTGTGTGGAACTTGATCACGAATACCAGAAGACCATACGTCGCACTTTTCCGACAATTGACCATCTACGTTTGTGAGGGGCTTACAGGATCGCTTGTCCCGGTGACGGAGCAGGTTGCATAAGCCGCAACATACCCATTTTTCCGACATGCAATGAAATGAACCTGATATGAATCTATCCGGTTCGATTCAGGGTTGACTCAGGAGCGGCATTCTGTAACGACTTGCACAAGATTAAATAACGGCCCACAGGGCCAGGAACAACATGTCTGATCTGATTCAAATAGCACAAGAGACAATCTTAGCCCCTGTGGGATTGGCAGAACAGGACCTCGACCGCATGCTTGGAGAATTGACCGGAAGCGGCATCGATGCGGCGGATCTCTATTTTCAATCCAGCAGGTTGGAGTCATGGGTCCTGGAGGACGGTATTATCAAGGAGGGGGCCCACAATATTGAGCAGGGTGCGGGTATCCGGGTGATCAGCGGCGAAAAGACCGGTTTTGCCTACTCCGATGAACTGCAGTTGCCTACGCTTCAGGAGGCGGCGCGAACAGCCCGGGCGATTATACGCAGTGGCGCTGACCAATCAGTGCGCATTGCGGGTACGCCGATGCCACGCCAGTTGTATGCGCCGGTCAATCCCCTGCCCACGCTGAGCGAGGTGGAGAAGGTCGATCTGTTACGAAGGGTGGACCAGGAGGCAAGAAAGCAGGATCCGCGGGTAAAAGAGGTTATCGTCAGTCTGGTTGGCGCCCATGATGTGGTGCTGGTGGCTGCCATCGACGGCACCCTCAGTGCCGATGTAAGACCGCTGGTTCGTCTCAATGTTCATGTCATCGCGGAACAGGGTTCGCGAAGGGAACAGGGGAGCAGCGGAGGCGGTGCGCGTGAGGGTCTCGACTATTTTCTCTATCAGGATCGTGCCTTGGACTATGCCCGGGAAGCAGTCAGACAGGCATTGGTTAACCTTGAAGCGGTGGATGCGCCCGCCGGTACGATGCCTGTGGTGCTGGGTCCGGGTTGGCCGGGCGTTCTGTTGCATGAAGCCGTGGGTCACGGCCTTGAGGGTGATTTCAATCGCAAGGGAACCTCCGCCTTCAGCGGCAGGATTGGAGAGCAGGTGGCGGCTGCCTGTTGTACTGTAGTGGATGACGGCACCATTCCGGGACGGCGGGGATCGCTGAATATGGATGACGAGGGGACGCCGAGTCAGAACACAGTGTTGATCGAGAACGGTATCCTCAAGGGCTATATGCAGGATAAGCACAATGCCAGGTTGATGAAGGCCGACACGACCGGCAACGGCAGGCGTGAGTCCTATGCCCATCTGCCGATGCCGCGCATGACCAACACCTATCTGTTGCCCGGTGGCCATGAACCGGAAGAGATTATCGCCTCTGTTGATCGGGGTCTCTACGCGGTCAATTTCGGTGGTGGCCAGGTCGATATCACTTCTGGCCGTTTCGTCTTTTCCGCCAGCGAGGCCTACTTGATCGAGAATGGCAAGGCAACCAAGCCGGTGAAGGGAGCGACGTTGATAGGGAATGGCCCGGAATCAATGACCCGCATCAGCATGGTTGGCAACGACCTGAAACTCGATGCTGGTGTCGGAGTCTGTGGCAAGGAGGGACAGAGTGTGCCCGTGGGCGTCGGCCAACCGACGTTGAAGCTGGATGAGTTGATCGTCGGGGGTACTGAGCAGTGATAGATATGGAACAGCGCAAAGCTGAATTGCAGCAATTGGTTGAGGACCTGCTGAGTGAGGCCAGGCGCCTCGGAGCAACGGCCGCTGAAGCTGCGGTAAGCAGTAATGCAGGTCTTTCATTGACGGTGCGTCTGGGAGAGACGGAGACCATCGAACACACGCGTGACAACGGCCTGGGTGTGACTGTCTATTTCGGTCACCGCAAGGGTAGCGCCAGTACATCTGATCTTAGTCCGCAGGCGGTCAAAGAGACAGTGGAGGCGGCATGCAATTTTGCCCGTTATACCTCGGAGGATCCCTGCTCCGGTTTGGCCGATGCGGAACTGATGGCATCCGATAATCCCGACCTCGATCTCTATCATCCCTGGCGGCAGAGCGTCGAGGAGGCGATTGAACTGGCAATCCGTTGTGAAGACGCGGCACGCGATTTCGACCCGCGTATCGTCAATTCAGAAGGTGCCTCGTTGAATTCCCATGACGGTCTACATGTTTACGGCAATACTCATGGCTTCATGGGTGGCTATCCCTCGTCCAGGCACAGCCTGAGTTGCGCAGTGATTGGCAAGCAGAATGAAAGCATGCAGCGGGACTACTGGTATACCCTGTCTCGCCAATCGAATCGGTTAGATACGCCGGAGTCGGTTGGCAGGAGGGCGGCGGAAAGGACCCTGGCGCGGTTGAATGCCAGGCAGCTGCCGACACAACAGGCGCCGGTACTGTTTCAGGCGGATGTGGCGGTGGGACTGTTGCGCAGTTTTATTGGCGCCATTAGGGGCTCTGCCCTCTACCGAAAGGCAAGTTTTCTACTCGATCATCTGGGTGAACCTGTATTTCCCGAGTTCGTTACGATTCATGAAGAGCCCCGTCTAGCCATGGGACTGGCCAGTGCAGCCTATGACAACGAGGGCGTGGCGACCTGTAACAGGGAGTTCGTACGCCAGGGTGTGCTCGACAGCTATGTGCTCGACAGCTACGCGGCGCGTAAGCTCGGCATGCAGACCACAGGCAATGCAGGGGGTGTCAGGAACCTGCGTATCAACAGCGGTGAATTGGACCGGCAGGGACTACTCGGGAAGATGGAGAGGGGATTGATCGTCACTGAACTGATGGGGCAGGGCGTCAATATGGTGACAGGCGACTATTCCCGGGGGGCTGCCGGCTTTTGGGTGGAGGGTGGTGAAGTGCAATACCCGGTGGAAGAGATCACCATTGCCGGAAACATGCGCGAAATGTTGATGGGTTTGCAGGAAGTGGGTCGCGATGTGGAGACCCGCAGCAGCATTCAGACCGGTTCCTGGCTGATCGACCGCATGATGATCGCCGGCGAGTAGTGGGTCTGGATGCCTCGATACTCTGAACTTCAACGCCGGTGTCTGCGACGCTACGCCATGCGTCAACTTGCGGATTGCTCCCTGAGCCTGCTTTTAGCCATCGTCCCCGCTACCTTGACGGCATACTGAAGGCTTCCAAGACTTGCCTGATTGGTGCCTGCCAGCGGCAATGCGGTACCGTGGTCGACCGAGGTGCGCACGATAGGCAAACCCAGAGTGATATTCACGGCGTTACCGAATCCCAGGTGCTTCAATACCGGTAATCCCTGATCGTGGTACATCGCCAGGATCGCATCCGCCTGTTGCAGGTGAACGGGGGTGAAGATGGTATCGGCGGGAAGAGGGCCGATCAGTTGCATTCCCTGACTGTTCAGTTCAGCCAGTGCCGGCTGGATGATCTCAATCTCCTCCCTTCCCAGGTGTCCTTGCTCTCCCGCGTGCGGGTTTAGCCCGCACACCATGATGCGTGGCTGTGAGATGCCGAAGCAGTTTTGCAGATCGTTGTGGAGTGTGCTGGCGACCTGTTGGACTCGTTGTTTGGTTATGGCCTGACTCACCTCGGACAGGGGGAGGTGGGTGGTGACCAGGGCGACTCTGAGATCGGGGGTCGCGAGCATCATTACCGGGTTTGCATCTTCGCATAAGGCGGACAGATACTCCGTATGTCCGGTAAAGGGGAGACCGGCATCGTTGATCACCCCCTTGTGCACCGGGCCTGTCACCATGCCATCGAAATACCCTTTGAGACAGCCTTCGGTTGCAATCCGCAGTGTATCGAGGACGTACTCTGCGTTGGCGGGGTTGAGTTTGCCGCAGACAACCTCTTTTTTAAGGCCAGTGGGCAGGAATCTGAGCTTGCCCGGTGACAGGGAGGAGGCGGGTTTCTGCTCATCGAAAGGGATGAGCTCCAGGGGTATCCCCAGACGATCGGCGCGCTGTTGCAGCAGTACCGGATCGGCAATGGCGATAATCTCGGTTTCGGGATATGGCTTCTGTGCCAACATGACGCAAAGATCCGGCCCGATGCCGGCAGGTTCGCCAGGGGTAAGTGCTAGACGTGAAATCAAGGGGTGTTTCCTACTCTTCCAGATAGACCTCGACATAGGCTTCGTCGCGCAAACGGCGTAGCCACAGATCGATGGCCTCTTCCGATTTTTGTTTTTGAATCTCCTGACGGGCCCTGTTTTTCAAGGCCTCTTCAGTGTTGTCATGCTGACGTCGCTCGAGGGGTTGAACGATATGCCATCCGAAGGGGGTTTTGAAGGGCTGGCTGATTTCATCGATCGCCAGGGCGTCCATCTGCTCCTCGAATTGGCTCACCAGATCACCTGGGCTGGTCCATCCCAGGTCGCCGCCCTTGATTGCGGATGCCTTGTCATCGGAGTGGGATCGAGCCAACGCCTCAAATGAATCACCGCCAATGATACGTTCCCGCAGAGTTTCGAGGCGCTGCCTGGCTTCATTGTCAGAGACGATTTCGTTGGTGCTTACCAGGATATGACGGGCATGGGTCTGGTTGATGATCAGCTTATTGCCCCCCTTCACATCCGCCAGCTTTATGATGTGGAAACCGGAGGCATTGCGTATCGGCTCGCTGATGGAGTCGACCTCCATATCATCGATCAAACCGGTGAACAGGCTGGGAATTCTAGATACCTCTATCCACCCGAGATCACCGCCATCCAAGGCCTGTCGGCCGTCCGACAGACGTATCGCCAGTTCACTGAAATCAGCGCCTTGCGAAAGTTCGTCATAGACAGACTGCGCCTTCTGCTTCGCCTGCTGAACATCCTCCGGCGATGCGCCTTCCGGTGTGGCGATCAGGATATGCAATAGGCGGACAGCGGAGCGCTGTCGGCTGGTACCCACCTCCCGCGCAAGGAAGTTCTCGATATCCTGCTCGGTAATCACAATCCTGTTGATGACCTCTTTCTGTTTCAAACGGTTGATCAGTATGTCTTCCCGAAGCTGTTCGCGAAAAAGGGGGAAATTGATACCGTCCGCTTCAAGGGTTTCGCGCAACTGCAGCAGTGATATCCGGTTGGTCTCGGCAATATTGGTGATCGCCTTGGTCACCGTGGCGTCGTCGACACTGAGTCCGAGTCGACGTGCGGCTTGCAACTGCAGTCGCTTGGTGATCATTCGATCCAACACTTGCTGATGAATGATGCGCATGGGGGGCAGATTGGTCTGCTTTTGCGCAAGTTGGGCAAGCAGCTCCCCGGTTCGGCTGTCGAGCTCGCTTTTGGCAATGATGTCGTCGTTGACCAGCGCCACGATGTGGTCCAGCTCTTTGACCGCTGCATGCAGGGGCATACCGAGCAGCAGCATCACAAGCCCTGCAATTGTGCTGACGAGGTGCTGATTAAGATGCATTGCAATTACCGTTCATTGTGAAAGCCATAAATTGTTTCCTGCATTGTTCTGTCCACTGTATGACCCAGGGCCCCCAGTCCCCGCAGTTCGAGCTGCAGCATGAATCGTGTCTCCTCTTCCTCGTCCTTATCCTCATTGGCCACATAGCGCTGGAGGAGGGTGCGAAGTTTCCAGCAGCAGCGACCGCCATACTCCAGGCCGAGTATTCTATTCATATTCCGCTCATAAAGGTATGAGTGTTTCCATTTCCCAAACAGGCTGAACTTGTGGTCGAAGGGCCAATAGAAGGAGAAATCCAGATCTTCGATGGTGTCACGCTTGAAATTGTAATCGAAATTGATGTGTTCCTGCTCGGGTGTGCTGTAGCGAACTGTGAAACGGCCCCTATCGATCTGATCCTCGTCCAGGTGGGGATTGTGGCGCAGGGTCAGTGTGGTGCGCCAATGGTTTCCCAGTCTAGATGAGAGCTCCGCCACCATGGCCGATGAGGGATCATCCTCCTCGGACCCGGTCAATTGTACCTCTCTCTCTTTGCCGTAGTAGATCTGACCGATGCTGGCACGCAGTCGTTCCATGCCATTGTCGCTCTGGAACCAACGGGTAGTCAGGCCTGCAGATACCTGCCTGGCGTCGCCAAAGCGGTCCTTGCCGCTGAAACGGTTCTCTTTGAACAGGTTGGTAAAGCTGAGATCGAGATCGGCACTATCGAAGTCGGGAATAGCTGACTGATCATCGAAAGGCGCATACAGGGCAAACAGTCTAGGTTCAAGCGTCTGTAACGCGGGAATACCGAACCAGTGGGTGTCGCGTTCGAAGACCAGGCCGCCATCGAGACTGTAGGCCGGTACGAAATAGTCGGGTTTGTCATCTACAGGGCTGTCATCTACATCCAGCCTGTAGGTGGCATAGTTGAGGCTCAACCTGGGGGTCAGATGGCCCCAGCTTCGACGCAACGGCAGGCTCAGCGAAGGGCGAAGCGTGAGTCGTTCGCCATCGCTCAGGGTATCATGCTTGAAGTGTGTGTATTCGCCGCCGAAGCCGATCTTCACGCCCAGTGGCTTGATCGATCCCTGATAGCGGGCGAGCAGCTGGGGTAAGCGGCGGTAGGGGTGCTGACTCTCACTGAGGGAGTCATCCACTGTCTGAAACCTCTGAATACGGCCAAGCAGATTCCAGTTACCGAGGTTGTAACCCACTTCACCGACACGTTCCAGGTGGCGTGTACTGGTGATGGCCAGTCCTGTGCCGAAGTCCTCAAGATATTCATTGTCGCTCACCGCATTGGTTTCGATGCGGGTGGTCAGACCGGGTAAGGGTTGGCTGACGTGATGGAATCTCAAGGCGCTGCGCCGGTCGTCGTGGTCCGGACTCGCTTGTTTGTCGCCCGGTAGTATTTCACCGCTGATTTCACTGCGCTGCCATTCCCCGAGAAAGCGAAACTCACCGCCCAGCATTATGCCGCGCTTGCTCATCAGTCGCGGTGTCAGGGTGGCATCGTAGTTGGGTGCGATATTGAAATAATAAGGGAGGGTGAGTTCGCTCCCCAGGCGATTGGAGGAGCCGATCGAAGGTATTAGAAGACCGGTTTTTCTACGTTCGTCCACCGGGAAAGTGAAATAGGGTATATAGAGTACCGGCAGGCCGGCCAGCTGCAGACGGGCATGGCGGGCGCTACCCCAACCTTCGGCCATATCGATCTCAAGCTCAGCGGCCACAAGGCTCCAATCGTTTCTCTCCGGGGGGCATGTTGAGTAGACAACCTCCTCATAGTGTGACTGATCTCTATTGTTAAGGGTGATCAATGCCGCACTGCCCCGGGCGTTGCTCTCTGTCAGGCGAAACTCGCTTTTACTCAACCAGCCCCGATCGTCGTCAAGTTCCAGGTAGCCCTGTTCCGCGGTAGCGCGAAGCCCTGTTTGCTGAATAAACAGATTTCCAAATAGTTCAGCGATCCGGTTTCCGTGGTCGAAGCTGATGGTGTCGGCCTCCGCATAGCCGTCCAGACGCCACAGCTGTACCGATCCGGCGAGTAGACTCGAGCCTGTCGTCTGGTCGAACTCCATACGGTCGGCCGCAAGCTGAAGATGCCGGCTCTCCAGTGGTGGCGCAGGCACCGAAAGATCGCTTCCGCTAGGCGACCGTTCACAATAATCCCAGTTGAGCCCCCGGTCGACGCGAAGCCGCTCTTCCGCTGTTGCAACCAGGGGTATCAGCAGGCAGAGGTAAAGGTAAAACGGGCGTGGGCGAGGTGACATCGAGTTGGCTGATTGGTGTTTCTGTTCTGGTGATGAGTGTCAGGGAACCAATAGTGTTTTACGAACTCATTTATGGAAGGCATTGATAATTCATCACGCGACCCTGCACAAAATCGCATAGAATCTGCATTACTTCAAATCACCCCTGTCCACTGGTAACACTCGTGATCTCAGTTAGACGACGTTTTCTACTCACCCTGGCTATCCTGATGACCACTATTGTCGTCGTCGTGACGCTCTTTATGACCCGTCCCGAGGCCAATGTGGAGATGAAGCGGCCGGGTGTTACCCGCGTCGAGGTGGCAGAAGTGGTACGGCGGGATCTGCTGCCCAAGGTGACCTTCACCGGTGTGCTGCGTCCGCGGCAGATTGCGTCCCTGCGTTTCGAAGTGGCGGGTGAGCTGAGCGCACGAGCGGTGGAGCCTGGAGAGTCGGTATCCGAGGGGGATCTGCTGCTGAGATTGGATAACGAGGACTATCGGGACGCCTTGAGCGAAACGGAATCCCAATTGACCGAGACACGGGCCACTTTGGAGAGGGATGGAGCACTGCTCAAACTGGCGCGGGAGAACCGGCAGCTGGCAGAGCGGGAGTATCAGCGTCTTGAGAAACTGGGTAAGGGTTCGTTGGCGTCGGTCTCAACCCGGGAGAGTGCCCGCCAGCAGTTGATCAATCTGCAGAGTGAAGAGGCCCGGCTTGTCTTCAGCCTACAGAGCAGTCAGGCCCGTCTCGCGCGTCAGGAGGCGGCAAACAACCGGGCTCGGCGAAATCTTCAGCGCACCCATTTACTGGCGCCCTTCAGTGGACGGGTAAACCGCGTCATGGTCGAGGAGGGCGACTATGTGCAAGGCAGCAGCCCGGCGCTTGAATTGATCGATGATGCCGCTTTGGAGCTCGAGGTGGCGGTAAGCGGCGATGTCGCTGCCGCTCTGGCCCTGGGGCAGCCATTGAGTGTGAAAGTGGAAAGTCGGGATGTGGATGGTGAACTGGTAGCCCTGCAGATCGATCCCGACCCTCAGACCCACACGCATCCCCTGCGAATCAGGGTTCCGGGGCAGGGACTGCTGCCTGGACAACTGGGCAGGGTGGATCTTCCCCTGCGTCCCAGAAGGGATGCCCTGGTGGCGCCTCTCTCGGCCGTGATGCGGGAGGAGGGTAAGCACTATGTCTTCCTGGTGCGAGAGAGTCGTCTCGTGCGACGACAGGTGGTGCCAGGAATACGCCAGGGGGATTTGCAGTTGTTGCTGGAGGGGGTGGAACAGGGCGATCTGCTGGTTGCCCGGGACGTGGAAGTACTCAGCCACGGTATCGAGGTTCATGTCGAACCCGATGGGGAAGTGCGTTGATCGATTTTTCCATTCGCAATCCTCTGATGGTCAACCTGCTGTTGGTCATCATTCTGTTGTCGGGCGTGATCTCCTGGTATGCCATGCCTCAGGAGATGTTTCCCGTCGTGGAGCAGGATAAGGTCAGGATCACCACCGTGTTCGAGGGTGCAGCACCGGAAGAGATGGAGCGTCAGGTTACCCTGCCCATCGAGCAGGAACTGGACGGCCTGGCCGATATCGACGTCATCAGTTCTACAAGCAGTGAGGGCAGTTCGAGTATCCTCATCGAGCTGAAAAGCGGTTCCGATGTGGACAACTTCATGCGCAAGGCGCGAACCGCGCTCGATCAGGTGGATGATCTGCCTGATGAGGCGGAGGAGCCTGAGCTGGCGCGGCTCGAGACCCGCTTTCCCGTTATCTCGGTCAGCCTGTTCGGTACCATCTCCCGGGGTGAGCTGTATGGCATCGCCGAAGAGATCAAAGATCAACTAATTCAGCTGCCGGGCGTTGCTTCCGTGGGCACGGCCGGAGACAGGGAGTGGGAAGTCTGGGTCGTTGTCGATCCCCAGGTGATGGCGGCCTTGAACGTCTCGCTCAATCAGATAGGCCATGCCTTGCGGAACAACCTGCGTGATCTGCCTGGCGGCACCCTTAAGTCGTCAGGTGGCGATATACGCTTGCGCGGCATGGGGGTTCCCCCCGACCCCGACCAGATGGCGGAGATCGTCTTGCGTCATGACGAACGGGGCGGGCAGCTTCGATTGGGTGATCTGGCGCAGGTGCAGCTGCGCCTGGAGGAGGCCCGGACCCTGGGTCGATTCAATGGTAAGCCGTCGGTCAATATGACTATAAACAAGACCAGCCAGGCATCCACCATCGAGGTGGCGAAACTGGTGCACGCTTTCGTCGTGGAGCACAGAAGGACCCTGCCGGCAGGGGTCAGTCTCGGGTTCTTCAACGATCTCTCCGTGTATGTGAAGAACCGTCTCGACACCGTCAAGTCATCGGGAATTGTCGGACTTGCGCTGGTGCTGTTGGCACTCTACCTGATGCTCAATCTCCGGGTCGCTTTCATCACCGCTCTCGGTATTCCGGTCTCTTTCTTAGTTGCCGTGATAGCCTTGCATATGCTGGGCTACAGCATCAATATGGTCTCCCTGTTCGCCTTTCTGATCGCCCTTGGTCTGATCGTCGATGATGCCATCATCGTCAATGAGAACATCTATCGTCACCTGGAGATGGGCGAGACACCGGCTGTCGCGGCGGCCCGGGGTACCAAGGAGGTCTATTGGCCCGTGGTGGCCTCGACCACCACAACCATTGCCGCCTTCATGCCGATGTTTGCCATCGGCGGCACCATGGGGGCCTTTATCTCCGTGATACCGGTGGTGGTCAGTGCCTCCCTGGCCGGTTCTCTGCTGGAGGCCTTCGGGGTGCTGCCTTCTCACGCGAAGGAGCTCCTGCGCACCGCCAGGGAGCGTAAACCGGGACGAATCGATTGGAGTGCGCTGAATCGCCGCTACACCCAGTTGTTGCGAAAGTGTCTTGATTATCGCTATCCGGTGGCTATGTTGAGCGTTGGTGTGTTGGCGATCACTATCGCCTTCGCCAATACCCGGATACCCTTTCTGCTCTTCAGTCATGTGGATGTGGGACAGTTTTTCGTTAACGTGGAAGCTCCCAGTACCTATAGCATCGAGGATACATCACGCCTGGCTGACAAGCTTGAAGAGACACTGATGCAGACACTGGGAGAGGACGAACTTGAGACGCTGCTGAGTAATGTGGGGGTGATGTTCATAGACTTTCACCGGGTGAAAATCGGCAGCCGCTATATTCAGCTGATCGTCGATTTGAAACAGCAGAAACCCAGAGGTTTTATCGAACGCTGGATATCGCCGCTGGTGAGCCTGCAGTTCTCATGGGAGGGCAGTCGTGAGCGCAGTTCAAAGGTGGTGATTGAGGATGTTCGCCAGGCACTGCAGCAGATACCGGGTATACAGCGTATGTCCATTCTGCGTACCCAAGGAGGTCCGGCTGGTGCCGATATCGAGATTGGCGTTGTGGGTGAATCGGTCGATCGCATCAGCCAAACCGCTGAAACGATTCGCACCTATCTAAGCCGTATGCCGGGCGTTTCGGATGCCAGACAGGATATGGATTCGGGCAAGTTGGAATATCGTTATCAGCTTAACGAGCGTGGTCGTCGCCTCGGACTCACCCAGACTGAACTTTCAAATGCTGTACGTACCGGTTTTCTCGGTCTGAAGCTGGCACATGTGAGCTGGCGCGACAAACGCATACCCGTACGGTTGATCTACAATGACGAACTGCGTCGCGATGCCGGTGCCCTGGAGCGGTTGCCCATTACCCTGGATGATGGACGCACCCTCTACCTGGGAGATGTGGCGGACATCGTGGAGGCGAGAGGTTACAACAGTATCAACCGGCGCAATCTTCATCGGCTGGCCACGATCACCGCGGAAGTCGACCCGAAGGTCACCACGCCCAATCAGGTGCTGGAACGTGTAACCGGTGAGTTCAGCCAGCTCACTGACCGACAGCGCCTCATCTTCCTCGGAGAAAAGAAAAAGGCAGAAGAGTCGATAATCGGCATGCAGCGAGCAGGCGTGATCGCTTTAGCGATAATCTTCTTCATATTGGCTGCGCTGTTCAGGTCGTTGCTGGATCCGCTGGTGGTGATGTTCGCAATCCCGTTCGGTGCGATTGGCGTCATCGTGGGACATGTGATGTTCGATTTTCATCTGCAATTCCTGTCCCTGATCGGCTTTCTCGCACTGACAGGTATCGTGGTCAACGATTCGTTGATCCTGATCGATTTCGCCAAACGTTTGAGACGCGAGGGATGGGAACGTAAAGAGGCCCTGGTGGAAGCGGGACGGGTGCGTATCAGGCCCATTCTATTGACCAGCGCAACCACCTTTCTCGGCATCTCTCCGTTAATCTTTTTCGCCACCGGGCAGACGGCATTTCTATCCCCGATGGCGGTCAGTCTCGGATTCGGGTTGTTGTTTGCGACGGTATTGATACTGCTCGCACTCCCATGTTTCTATCTCATTGCGGATGATATGAGGATACGCGTCACTTCCCGTTTCGGCGCCAGTGACGATAGTGCCGTCCTGGCAGCAGATAACTGATTTCATTAACGCCCTATCTGGTACAATCGCATCGACGATCATAAGGTTAAGGTGCGGCAAGCCGCATCCTAGGTGACGATTGCCACATCAGAGAACCCATATTCGTAGTGGATGATATGCAGCGATTTACCCAACAATATGCGACGATCTCCATAACTGCTTGCCATTCTTTCCTTGCCGAAAACAAACCTGGGCATGGCTCCAGAACAAGCTGACCATATTGCTCCATGTAAAGTTGCAAACCATTTAGAAAGCGATGCCGCAAAGAATAGAACAATTGAAAAAGTGGTTGGTGTCATTGCCGGAGTTGTCGGATTACTCTTTCGAACCTGCTTCCAACGACGCAAGTTTTCGCCGCTATTTTCGTTTAAACGAAAATGGCAGAAGCTATATCGCCATGGACGCCCCTCCGGATAGAGAGGACTCCAGGCCCTTTGTTAAGGTGGCGGAAGCGCTCGAGTCGATCGGTTTGAACGTACCGCATATCTATGCGCGTGATCTTAAGCAGGGTTTTATGCTGCTTGAGGATCTCGGCACCGAGCTCTATCTCGATAAGCTGACATTGGAATCAGCCGACAGGCTCTACGGCGACGCATTGGGGGCATTGGCCACACTACAGGCGTGCGGGCCGCGTGACGGTCTGCCGAATTATGACCGGGCCCTGTTGATGCGTGAGATGGCGCTGTTTCGCGATTGGCTGCTGTTGCAGGAACTGAGCCTCTCCTTGACTCATGAGGAACACTCGATGTTGGAACGGGTATTCGAACTGCTCGCGAACAACGCCCTGCAGCAGCCGCAGGTCTGCGTACATCGCGACTACCACTCGCGCAATCTGATGGTAACGGCAAGGCATAATCCGGGTATCCTCGATTTCCAGGATGCGGTGATAGGCCCTGTTACCTATGATTTGGTATCGTTGTTGCGTGACTGCTATGTCAGCTGGCCGGATGGGCGGGTACGTGACTGGGCGATGGGTTATTGCGAGCTTGCGGTTCAGTCCGGTATTTTGCGTACCGAGCATGAGGCGCGGTTTCTGACATGGTTTGATCTAATGGGCGTGCAGCGACATCTCAAAGCGAGTGGGATATTCGCCAGATTGTACCGGCGTGACGGCAAGCCGGACTATTTGAAAGAGATTCCCCGAACGCTTGGCTATATCACGCAACTGAAGACCGAGTCCACACCCCTGCGAGAGCTTGGCGATTTCATCCAGGCCCGGGTCTTGCCAATCCTAAAAGCCGCTTGAGCAATGTCGGGGGCTGTTAATGCCGGTCCGATTGGATTAGTGTTAACAGGCCCTAGATGGTGAATGATACTGCCTCAGGGTGGATAGACGCCCCCCGTCCGATGGTAGATGTCTGAAAAAGCGCGATTCCAAGTTGCCGTTGTTGATTCGGCGTCACCGAACTTTTCTCCTAGCACTTAGGGCGGTGCTTTTTCAGGTGTGGCAGGGGGAGGTATTGGTGTTGACTGGCCGCGAGGTTATCCTATCAATCAGATAATTCATGCCAGTTTTTTATGTAGCCTGTTACGATCGTAACCTAATCCTTTGATTTTCAGTGACTTGACAGGGTGTTGCGGCTTATGCTGTTGTTACGCTTTCCGGCCTAAAATTACTGCAACAATAACTGAGTGAAGCCCTCGGGAATAAACAAATAAATTCCTAGAAATTCTTTAAACTAATTTTTATAACCCATTGATGTTCTGTTTTTTGAGTCTTGCTATTTGGTTGGTGTCGCAATTTTACAACAGCTATTTTTTCTGTGTCTTTTTTGCAAAGAAACACTTGCAATTTGCCACGCTGTTGACTAATATTCGCATCGTAGTCAATTTTCTACCCATCAATTCTCGGAGTTAACTCAATGAAAAAAGTACTCTCTCTGGCAATTGCAGCTGCTCTGGTGGCTCCTGCCGCAGTCATGGCTGATGCCACTCTGTTTGGTAAAGCGCACTTCATCATCGAAAATGTTGATGATGGCGATCAAGACGTTTGGGGCGTGGACAGCATCCACTCTCGCGTTGGTGTGAAAGGCAGCGAAGACCTGGGTGGCGGACTCAAGGCTCTCTATCACTTCGAATTCAAAGTCCACAATGATGACGGCGCTGACGGTCTTGGCGATCGTAACCAGTTCATCGGCCTGTCCGGTGGCTTCGGTACCGCTCTGCTTGGTACTCATGACACCCCAATGAAGATGTCCCAGGGTAAATTCGACGAGTTCGGCGATCTGCCGAACGGCGACCTTGCCAACGTGATTCCTGGCGATGACCGCGTTGAGAACGTCATCGCATACGTCTCTCCTGCCATGGGCGGTCTGACCTTCGTCGGCGCTCTGGTCCCCGGTGAGAGAGGTGACCTCGACCTGGACGGTATTGCCGATCATATCTCCCTGGCCGGCCTCTACAGCAATGGCCCGCTCTTCGCATCTCTGGCCTACAACAGCTACGACCTCGGTTCTGCAGTAGACGCTGAACCTTCACTGCTGCGCGCTACCGCAGTCTGGAATGGCGGAATGTGGCAGGCTGGTATCATGTTCGCTTCCATGGATCTGGACCTCGACGGTGTTGACGATCCTGATTACCTCGGTCTGAGCGGTCACGTTAAAGTCGGTGGCGCTGGCAAGATCAAGGCTCAGTACCTGATGGGCGATTCCACCAATGGTGGCGTTGCTGCGCTGGTACCTGGTTTCACACCGAATGTGAACGTTGGTATGCCTGTTGCCGATCCTGAGAACGAAGTCACTCAGTTCAGCGTTGGTTACGAGCATGCAATGAGCAAGCGCACCGTGGCACACGTCGGCTTCACCTCTTATGAAGAAGACGAGACCGATGTTGAATCTGATGCATTCTTCGCTGGTCTGATCCACAACTTCTAATAGTTCACAAGACTATTTCGAGTTGAGAAACGGGGCCGATAGGCCCCGTTTTTTTTGTCAGCTTTTTACCAGTTCCCGCTATTTCGTACTGACACAGCCTCTCTTCTACGCCCAGATTACGGCTATGCACGATTGGCAGATATTCGTGTATTGCAGCCAAATTACAACCAATTCACACACTCAATAGAGTTGCCAATCAAATACTATCAATGCACAGGCAATCAGATAGAGAATCCAGAAAAAATGGGCGTAAAGTCCTGGATGGTTCTCGGATTTGAAGTCCTTGGCGAAATATTCGGGAAAGACGAAGCCTGAAAAGAATGCGATGATCCGATTTTCGTCCGGCAACCCCAAGCTGCACGAATGATAACGTTGCTGGGCGGGAGAAATGGTCACAACCCGACGCCGCGCGCCCGAAAAAGTGCCACTCCGTGCTGCTCGTCGTTCATTTGGGATCAGCCAACCTCTCTCTCATCGCACTCACGATTAGTGCATGTTTCAGGTGCGCAGTGTCAATTGGATTAGTGTTAACCGGCCCTTGCAGTCTGCAATTCAAAAACCGCATCCCCTCTCTTCTTTGAAGTTGAGTCCAAGATATTCTTTCTTTTATTTAATTTAATCAAACGGATATCGCTTTCTGGCCATCTCAGGTCCTGACCTGTCTGGGCTTTTGGGTACATAACCTGAATAGGGCGAATACAAGAAATTTTCAGAAAAGTGTCGACATTTCTAAAAATATTTACTATAAAATAGGTTCTAACAGCATAATACAATAAAATATGTCGACACTTAATCAGATAAGACAACACCAGAGGAGCTCCCGCACATGTCACGTTATGCCGAGATCTATCAACAGTCGTTGAATGACCCAGAGGTGTTCTGGGGTACAGTCGCCAAGGGTCTGCACTGGTACAAGGGTTGGGATAAGGTTTTGGATGAATCGGCCAAACCTTCGCCGCGCTGGTTTAGTGGCGGCATGTTCAACACCTGCTACAACGCGCTGGATCGCCATGTGGAGGCGGGAGATGGTGATCGCCTGGCGTTGATTTATGACAGTCCGGTAACAGAGCAGAAGCGTACCTACAGCTACAGCGAACTGCGAGATACGGTAGCCCGATTGGCCGGTGCGATCGCATCCCACGGTGTGGGAAAGGGCGATCGGGTGATTATCTATATGCCGATGATACCGGAGGCGGCCATCGCCATGTTGGCCTGTGCCCGAATCGGTGCTATCCACTCTGTTGTTTTTGGCGGATTTGCGGCAAAAGAGCTGGCAACACGGATCGATGACTGTCAGCCTAAAATGATACTTTCAGCATCCTGCGGTATCGAGCCCAGCCGCTTGGTTGCGTACAAGCCACTGCTTGATGAGGCGATTGAGATAGCCCAGCATAAACCCGCCAGGTGCATCATCAAACAGCGGCCCCAATTGGCGGCTGAACTGCAGGAAGGCCGGGATTTCGATTGGGAAGATGCATTGGCGCAGGCCGAGCCGGTCGATTGTGTTCCGGTTGGGGCAACGGATCCTCTCTATATCCTCTATACCTCGGGTACTACAGGTCAGCCCAAAGGTGTGGTGCGTGACAACGGTGGACATGCCGCAGCACTGCTTTGGTCGATGAAGAATATCTACAATGTTGAGGCGGGCGATGTCTATTGGGCGGCATCCGATGTAGGGTGGGTGGTTGGTCACAGCTATATCGTCTATGGTCCCCTATTGGCCGGTTGCACCACCGTCATATACGAAGGCAAGCCGGTCGGTACCCCCGATCCTGGCGCATTTTGGCGAATGATCAGCGAGTACAAGGTCAAAGTGTTGTTTACTGCGCCAACCGCATTCCGAGCAATCAAGAAAGAGGATCCGCAAGGCGCATACATGTCGAAGTATGATATCAGCTGTATGGATGCCCTGTTTCTCGCAGGTGAGCGTTGCGACCCTGACACCCTTCACTGGGCTGAGACCATGCTCGAGAAACCGGTTATCGATCATTGGTGGCAAACCGAGACGGGATGGGCTATTGCCGCAAATCCGATGGGTGTTGAACCGCTCCCGGTAAAGGCCGGTTCTCCTACGTTATCCATGGTTGGTTATGATGTGCGCGTGCTGGATGACCAGGGAATCGAAAAACCTGCCGGAGAGATGGGGGATATCGTAATCAAACAGCCATTGCCACCCGCGTGCCTGCCTACCCTATGGAATAACGAACAACGATTCGTCGATTCCTATCTGAGCGCCCATCCTGGTTACTATCTGACGGGTGATGCAGGTTACAAGGATGAGGATGGTTATCTGTGGATCATGAGCCGTACCGATGATGTCATCAATGTCGCGGGACATCGCCTCTCCACCGGTCAGATGGAAGAGGTTTTGGCAGGCCATGCCGATGTGGCTGAGTGCGCTGTTATCGGCGTATCCGATACCTTGAAGGGGCAGTTGCCTTTGGGGTTTGTTGTATTGAAGTCGGGTGTTGAGCGTTCTGCAGATGAGCTGGCTGCAGAATTGGTGAAGCGGGTACGCGAACAGATTGGTCCGGTCGCTGCGTTCAAGCACATCGCCATTGTTAAACGCCTGCCCAAGACGCGCTCGGGAAAGATCTTGCGGGGAACAATGGTGAAGATCGCCGACGGTCAGGAGTGGAAGATGCCCGCCACGATTGATGATCCTGCGATTCTGGACGAGATCTCGTCCACCTTACAAACCCTGGGTTATGCCAAATAACGAGGGATAGGTTTGCTCTACCACTGCATGGAAGCAGTCTGGTAGGGCGCCATGACGATTGTTTCCAATAAAGTGTCGACAATTTTAAAATATTCGGCTATATTTTAGCTTGTATTTGCTAATTAAGGCTTAATGTGTCGACAATCATGGTGATATATGCGGAGTCAGTTACGAGTGGAAAAGAATGATCCGATCACGATTACACTCACAGATCGTCTCTTCGATACGCTTCAGCGTGCCATCGTAGAAGGGGAGATACCTTCTGGAAGTAAGATCAGTGAGCCCGAACTGGCTCGTCAGCACGGCGTCAGTCGAGGGTCATTGAGAGAAGCGATCGGACGTCTTGAAGCGAGAAAGCTGGTTGAGCGCAAGCCCAACCTGGGAGCCCGGGTAGTCACGCTCTCGTATGAGCAGTTGATCGAGATCTATCAGGTGCGTGAAGCCCTCGAGGGAATGGCTGCGAGGTTGGCGGCACAAAATATGAGCGATAAGGAGATAGGGGAGTTACAGCTGCTGTTGGATCAGCATGGTCAGCAGATTGAAGAGCTGCATGGTCAGGCATATTTCCAAAAGCAGGGTGACCTCGATTTCCATTACCGTATAGTTCAAGGCAGCAAGAATCACCACCTGATCGGTCTGCTTTGCAACGATCTCTATCATCTGCTGCGTATGTACCGTTTCCAGTTCGGGATGCGCAGTAAGCGTTCCAGTCAGGCTTTCGATGAACACCACTATCTGTTGAATGCCATTTCCTCTCGCGACCCTGAAATGGCTGAGCTGTTGATGCGTCAGCATATTCGATCTTCACGTAGAAACGTGGAAAGAATGTTGCTGGAAAACTAACGATATGTGGGTCTCGGGTTTTTAGCCGTAAGTTTTGAGTTAGAAAAAAGTGAGTGTCGCGAACACCACAACTCAAAACTAAAAACTCATAATTCAAAACTTCTTTATGTTGAGGATATGAAATGACCAACCATCAAAATCCCGGCGCCCGTTTTCGCGCTGCCATCGAAAAAGAGAAGCCCTTGCAGTGTGTGGGCGCTATTAACGCCTATCATGCCCGGCTGGCGGAGGCCTCGGGGTTTCAATCCCTGTATATATCGGGTGGCGGTGTCGCTGCGGGCTCCTGCGGTATCCCTGACCTGGGTATCACAACAATGGAGGATGTTCTGACTGATCTGCGGCGCATGACGGAGGTGACCGACCTTCCTGTATTGGTTGATATAGATACGGGATGGGGTGGAGCCTTCAATATCGTGCGCACCATACGCAATATGAATAAGTTCGGTGCAGCTGCCGTGCATATCGAAGACCAAGTGCAACAAAAACGCTGCGGTCATCGCCCCAACAAGGCGATAGTCACCCAGGATGAGATGGTCGACCGTATCAAGGCAGCGGTGGATGCCAGGCTTGATGATGATTTTGTGGTTATGGCGCGCACCGATGCGCTAGCGGTGGAAGGCATGCAACCCGCCATTGACAGGGCGTGTGCCTGTGTCGAGGCTGGAGCGGATATGATCTTCCCCGAGGCAATGAATGAACTCGAGCAGTATCGGGAGTTCGTGAAGGCGGTTAAGGTTCCGGTGCTGGCCAACATCACTGAATTTGGCGCGACTCCCTTGTTTACAACCGAACAACTGGCATCCGTGGGCGTGAGCATTGCCCTCTATCCCCTGAGTGCATTCCGTGCGGCAAATGCCGCTGCATTGAAGGTTTATCAAAACCTGCGCGGCGAGGGGACGCAACAAGGGGTTGTTGAATTGATGCAGAGTCGTTCTGATCTTTACGACTATCTCGGTTATCACGATTTCGAACAGAAGCTGGACCAGCTGTTTGTCTCAGAGGAGACGGCTTAACGTAAATGATTCATGCCGCAAATAACGCTAATTACTGCAAATGAAAGCAAATATTTTTTCTGAGCAATCATATTATTTGCGCGTATTCGCGGTGATTAGTGTCCATTTGCGGCCACTCTTTAAGCCAGTTTTGCAAGACACTATCCAATTATCAATCGCGTCAGAGGAGGTTTCCCAATGAGCGAACCCAATCAAATCCTACCCAAGGCGAAGAAGTCGGTCGCCCTCTCCGGCACTGCAGCCGGTAATACCGCCATCTGTACCGTCGGCCGTACCGGCAACGACCTGCACTATCGCGGTTACGATATCCTCGATTTCGCCGAAAAGGCGGAGTTCGAGGAGATCGCCTATCTGTTGATCCACGGAGCCCTGCCGACTCAGTCGGAGCTGACCGCCTACAAGGCCAAGCTGAGGTCGATGCGCGGCCTGCCCCAGTCGGTGAAACAGGCGCTTGAAGCGATTCCGGCTTCAGCTCATCCGATGGATGTGATGCGAACCGCCTGCTCGGTGATGGGCAGTTGTCTGCCGGAGAAGGATAGTCACCCCGCCTCAGAGGCGCGGGACATCATCGATCGCCTGATGGCCAGCTTTGGTTCCGCCCTGCTCTATTGGTACCAATATGCGGTCAACGGAAAACGCATCGAGGTGGAGACGGACGACGACTCGATTGGCGGTCATTTTCTCCATATGTTGCACGGCGAGAAACCGAGCGACCTCTGGGTGCGCGCCATGCACACCTCGTTGATTCTCTACGCCGAGCATGAGTTTAATGCCTCCACCTTCACTGGCCGCGTCATCGCGGGTACCAACTCCGACATGTACTCCGCCATTACCGGTGCCATTGGTGCCTTGCGCGGACCCAAGCACGGCGGCGCCAACGAGGAGGCTTTTCGCATCCAGAGCCGCTATCGCACCGCCGATGAGGCGGAGGCCGATATCCGCGAACGGGTCGGGCGCAAGGAGATCGTCATCGGTTTCGGCCACCCGGTCTATACCGTGGGCGACCCACGCAACGAGGTGATCAAGCGGGTGGCCAAGGATCTTTCAGAAGATACCGGCAACATGACCATGTTCAATGTGGCAGACCGGCTGGAAGCGGTGATGTGGGAGATCAAGAAGATGTTCCCCAACCTGGACTGGTTCTCGGCGGTCTCCTACAACCAGTTGGGCGTACCAACCGACATGTTCACACCGCTATTCGTCATCTCCCGGGTCAGCGGCTGGGGCGCCCATGTGATCGAACAGCGCGAAGACGGCAAGATCATTCGGCCCTCTGCCAACTATACAGGACCGGAGAACCGCGCCTGGGAGCCGATTGAAGCACGGTGATTTAAAGCGGCCGGCAAACGGCGATCAGCTGTCAGCTTTTCCGGCTGGCCGCTGGCCGCTGGCGGCTAACAGCTAACAGCTGGGAAACGACCAAATGAATACAGACTACCGCAAACCCCTGCCGGGCAGCGACCTGGACTATTTCGATACTCGCGAGGCGGTCGAAGCTGTCCACTCAGGTGCCTACGACCGACTCCCCTACACATCGCGGGTGCTGGCCGAGCAGCTGGTACGACGCTGTGAGCCGAACCTGCTGACAGATGCCCTGAAGCAGCTTGTCGAGCGCAAGCGCGACCTGGATTTCCCCTGGTATCCTGCGCGGGTAGTCTGCCACGATATCCTGGGCCAGACTGCCCTGGTTGATCTGGCCGGCCTGCGCGATGCCATCGCCGACAAGGGGGGAGACCCGGCAAAGGTCAATCCGGTGGTACCGACACAGCTTATCGTCGATCACTCCCTGGCGGTGGAGCACGCCGGTTTCGAGCCGGACGCCTTCGAGAAAAATCGGGCTATTGAAGACCGCCGAAACGAGGATCGCTTCCACTTCATCGAGTGGAGCAAGACCGCCTTCGACAATGTGGATGTGATCCCTGCCGGCAATGGCATCATGCACCAGATCAACCTGGAGAAGATGTCGCCGGTGATTCAGGCCCGCGAAGGCGTGGCCTTCCCCGACACTTGTGTCGGCACAGACAGCCACACCCCCCATGTAGATGCCCTCGGCGTCATCGCCATCGGTGTCGGTGGCCTGGAGGCGGAGAATGTGATGTTGGGCCGTGCCTCCATGATGCGGCTGCCAGAGATTGTCGGTGTCAAGCTAACCGGTCAGCGACGGCAGGGTATTACGGCCACCGACATCGTGCTGGCCCTGACCGAGTTCCTGCGACAGGAGCGGGTGGTATCAGCCTATCTCGAGTTCTTCGGCGAAGGGGCCGAGAGCCTGACCATTGGCGATCGCGCCACTATCTCAAACATGACCCCGGAGTTCGGCGCCTCGGCGGGCCTCTTCTATATCGACCGACAGACGATCGACTACCTGAGGCTGACCGGCCGTGACCCCGAGCAGGTGGCCCTGGTGGAAAACTATGCAAAGACCACAGGTCTCTGGGCCGACGCCCTGAAAGCCGCCGACTACGAACGGGTGCTGGAGTTCGATCTCTCCAGCGTGGTGCGCAACATGGCCGGTCCGTCAAACCCGCACCGCCGCCTGCCCACCTCCGCCCTGGCTGAGCGCGGCATTGCCGGCGCCTGGGTTGAAAAGCCCGGCGAGATGCCGGACGGCGCGGTGATCATCGCCGCCATCACCAGCTGCACCAACACATCCAACCCGCGCAACGTGGTGGCCGCCGGCCTGCTGGCGCGCAGAGCCAATGAGCTGGGACTGGTGCGCAAGCCCTGGGTCAAATCCTCCTTTGCACCGGGCTCCAAAGTGGCCCGGCTCTATCTGGAGGAGGCGGACCTGCTGTCGGAGCTGGAGAAACTCGGTTTCGGCATCGTCGCCTACGCCTGCACTACCTGCAACGGCATGAGTGGCGCCCTCGACCCGAAGATCCAGCAGGAGATCGTCGAGCGTGATCTCTACGCCACCGCAGTGCTCTCCGGCAACCGCAACTTCGACGGCCGCATCCACCCCTACGCCAAGCAGGCCTTCCTCGCCTCGCCGCCGCTGGTGGTGGCCTATGCCATCGCCGGCACCGTTCGCTTCGACATCGAGCAGGACGTCCTGGGTCATGATAAACAAGGCAACCCGATTACGCTCAACGACATCTGGCCCAGCGACGAGGAGATCGACAGCATCGTCAGCCGGTCGGTGAAACCGCAGCAGTTCATCCAGGTCTACCAGCCGATGTTCGACCTGGGGGCCCGCGAACAGGCTGAGAGCCCGCTCTATGACTGGCGCCCCCAGAGCACCTACATCCGCCGTCCTCCCTACTGGGAGGGCGCACTGGCGGGTGAACGCAGTCTCAGCGGCATGCGTCCGCTGGCGGTGTTGGGCGACAACATTACCACTGACCATCTGTCGCCCTCCAACGCCATCCTCTCCAGCAGTGCCGCGGGCGAATACTTGGCCAAGATGGGTCTGCCGGAAGAAGACTTCAATTCATATGCAACCCATCGGGGTGACCACCTGACCGCTCAGCGTGCCACCTTCGCCAATCCCAAGCTACTCAACGAGATGTGCCGGAACGGGCAGGGCGAGGTCATCCAGGGCTCCCTGGCCCGCTTGGAGCCTGAGGGTGAGCAGATGCGCATGTGGGAGGCTATCGAGACTTACATGGAGCGCAAGCAGTCCCTGATCATCGTAGCCGGCGCCGATTACGGTCAGGGCTCTTCCCGCGACTGGGCCGCCAAGGGCGTACGCCTGGCAGGCGTCGAGGCGATTCTGGCTGAGGGCTTCGAGCGTATCCATCGCACCAACCTGGTGGGCATGGGCGTGCTGCCGCTGGAGTTCAAACAGGGAGAGAATCGCAACACCTACGCCATCGACGGCACCGAGACCTTCGACGTGGTGGGCGAACCCATGCCGCGGGCCGAGCTGACGGTGGTCATGCACCGGCGCAACGGCGAGCGGGTGGAGATCCCGGTCATCTGCCGCCTCGATACCGCCGAGGAGGTGTCAGTCTACGGCTCAGGGGGTGTGCTGCAGCGATTTGCCCAGGACTTCCTTCAATCGTCCTCGGCCACGTAGGGTGGACCGATATATCGAGAGATTTATTCTCAAGCCACCGATAATGCGAAATAGAGGCGCAACGATCACTACTATTTGCGCAAATTCGCGGTGATTAGCATCCATTTGCGGCTTGTCGCGCCGATTAACGCCATTCTTAACAGGATTGGACGCTAAATCTTCGATTGTTGATTGGTTTTAACAGATACAGGATTTGATCCCATGCCCCATACCCCCCAGATCCGCATCCCCGCCACCTACATGCGCGGTGGCACCAGCAAAGGCGTTTTCTTCAATCTGGCGGACCTGCCAGCGTCCGCCCAGGTCTCGGGTGAGGCCCGCGACAAACTGCTACTCCGGGTGATCGGCAGCCCCGATCCTTACGGTAAGCACACCGACGGCATGGGCGGCGCCACTTCCAGTACCAGCAAAACGGTGATCCTGACCAGGAGCGACACACCCGATCACGATGTTGACTACCTCTTCGGCCAGGTCGCCATCGACAAGGCTTTTGTCGACTGGAGCGGTAATTGCGGCAACCTCACCGCCGCCGTCGGTTCCTTCGCCATTGCCAGCGGGCTGGTAGATGGGGACCGCATCCCTGACAACGGTGTCGCCGTGGTACGTATCTGGCAGAAGAACATCGAGAAGACTATCGTTGCCCATGTCCCCATCGCCAATGGCCAGGTGCAGGAGACCGGCGACTTCGAACTCGACGGCGTCACCTTTCCCGCGGCGGAGGTGAAGATCGAGTTCATGAGTCCGGTCGATCCTTCCGAGGCCATGTTCCCCACCGGCAACCTGGTGGACCAGCTGGAGGTGCCTGGAATCGGCAACTTCAAGGCCACAATGATCAACGCCGGGATCCCCACCATCTTTCTCAATGCCGACGAGATAGGCTATGGCGGGACCGAGCTGCAGGAAGCGATCAACGGCGACCCGGCAGCCCTGGAGCGCTTCGAGGCCATCCGCGCCCACGGTGCCATCAAAATGGGACTGATCGACAGTGTGGAAGAAGCGGCGGCCCGTCAGCACACTCCCAAGGTGGCATTCGTCGCACCGGCGGCCGACTACACAGCCTCCAGCGGCAAGGCGATCGGCAGCGGCGATATCGACCTCAATGTACGCGCCCTCTCCATGGGCAAGCTCCATCACGCCATGATGGGCACCGCCGCTGTCGCCATCGGCACCGCGGCGGCCATTCCCGGTACCCTGGTCAACCTGGCCGCCGGTGGCGGCGAACGTGAAGCGGTCACCTTCGGCCACCCCTCCGGCACCCTCAAGGTGGGCGCCTCTGCCGACGAACAGAATGGCAACTGGATCGTCGAGAAGGTGGTGATGAGTCGCAGCGCGCGGATACTGATGGAAGGCTGGGTGCGGATTCCGGGAGATGCGTTTTAAGACAGCCCTTTGTTGCTATGAGCATTACCACTGGACTTACTTCATTTCGGTAGACACCCGTTCAATTATTTTATTTAAATACAATAAGATAGGTGTAACGTCTGCAGGAATTAAAAAGTGTTTGTTTGAATTTTAGGCACCGGAAAAGAGATCGGAAAATCTTAATAGTGATATCTCAGTTGAGCGATCAGAAGACTATCATCAGTCACTTTGTAGACGATTCTATGCTCCTCATTGATACGACGTGACCAGTAGTCCGAAAGACCGTGGCGGAGAGGTTCAGGCTTACCGATCCCTGAAAAGGGTTCCCTTTGGATGGCTTGAATAAGTTGATTGATACGGCGTAAAGTTTTCTTGTCTGCCCGCTGCCAATAGAGGTAGTCCTCCCAGGCGTGTTCGGAGAAAATGAGTTTCATACCGACGTCCCTGTCAGATTCGTCATTCCTGTGATAGTGCGCGTTCGCTACCGCCGCCACTCTCCAATTCAGCGATCGATTCAAGCAAACGACGGGCGTTCTTAGGGCTACGTAACAGGTAGGCAGTCTCTTCGAGGGCCTGATAATCATCCAGCGATATCATCACCACTGACCCCGCTCCCTTGCGTGTAATGATGACTGGTGCATGGTCCTCGCAAACCTGGTTCATGGTGCTAGCTAATTTGGCGCGGGCGATACTGTAGGCGATGGTGTCCATTGGTGATCCCAGTTTCACATTGTACAATATATTGTACAATAAAGCTTGAGCGAATCAAGTATCGTTAATGATGTGTCATTCAAGCCTATTTCTCTGTACCTTGATCGCCTGTATTTGCAGAATGAAAGAGTGACTTCAGTACGTCGGGCTGTCCTGATTGTCTCCCTACGGGGGAATCAGCGGGAGGGGGCTCTTTGGCGAAGAGTGCACCGATACGGCGAAATAGTGATTTCAGTGCCCGCCAGATCTTTGGCAGCAGCCAGATCGCCAGGGCGATGAACAGCACCAGGAGGATGATGAAGGTCAGCGGATAGTTCAGCGCCGCCCAGAGTCCGCCGATGACCGCCAGGTCCTCCGCGATGGAGGCGGTCCAGTTGGTCACGGGTTCGGGCGAGGTATTGATCATCAGGCGGGTGCCCGCCTTGGTAAAATGGCTCCCGGCGGCCATGGTTCCGCCGACCAGTGCGGCAGCGAGTTCGGCGGCCTGGTTGACCTCGAATCCGCTGGCAGCGCCGGCTGCCAACAGAGCGCCAGCCGGAATGCGCACAAAGGTATGAAGGGCATCCCAGCCGCTGTCGACACCCGGCGTCTTGTCGGCAAAAAACTCGATGAAATACATGATGCCGGCGATGCCCATAACCAGTGGATCGCTGAGCACCTCGAGTCCGGGAGGCAGTACCACATGGCCGGTCATACCCAGATAGCCCAATACCAGGACTGCGGCATAGAGATTGATGCCTGCCGCCCATCCGGCGCCAAGGGTGAGTGCAAGGGTGTCGATAGTCTCCATAACGGCCTTCCTGCTGAGTATCTTTTTAATAATGTGGAGGCAATAGAGTGGAATTTCCACTCAAAGTTTGTTTTTCACCCTCTAAAAGCCTCCGAGTTCACAATTGTTTAGGTTTTCGCGACAGTTGACTTTTTCTTTTATTAACCAAGCCTTATGATAGCTGCCTTAATATCGATTCAGTTTGCGAATGTTTACCGGAGAGCCTCAGCTCGTCGCGTCTGAGGTCAGTAAATATTCATAGGGCGCAGAAAACAGGTTTCCTTGAAAATGATAAAGGTTGGTGTTGTTGGTGGTACCGGGTATACCGGTGTCGAGTTGCTGCGACTGCTGGTGGCCCATCCATCATGCGAGCTCGTTGCCATAACCTCGCGGGCAGAGTCCGGCAGAGCGGTTGCCGATCTCTTCCCGAATCTTCGTGGTCTGACGGATCTTGCTTTCATTGAGCCGGATACGGCGCAGCTGTCAGCGTGTGATCTGGTCTTTTTTGCTACGCCCAATGGCGTTGCCATGACACAAGTCCCCGAATTGCTGTTGTCTGGTGTGCGAGTCATTGACCTGGCCGCCGATTTCAGGATTGCCGATCAAGGTGTTTGGGAGCAGTGGTATGGAATGCAGCATGCCTGCCCGGCGCTTCTGCCTGAGGCAGTATACGGTCTACCGGAGCTGAACCGTCAGGCTATACGGGAGGCGCGGTTGGTGGCCAATCCGGGATGTTATCCGACAGCCGTTGCGCTTGGTTTTGTTCCGCTTATCGAAAATGACCTTGTGGCAACCGATTTTTTGATCGCAGATACGAAATCGGGTGTGAGCGGTGCCGGAAGATCGGCAAATGTCGCCACGCTAATGGGTGAGGTGGGTGAAAGTTTCAAGGCCTACGCCATTCCTGGCCATCGTCATCAACCGGAGATCCGGCAGACTTTGAGTCGGCTCAGCGACGAGCCGATCAGGTTGACCTTCGTGCCCCATCTGGTGCCGATGATTCGTGGTATCGAAGCGACCCTCTATGCCCGTTTGACTGATCGCTCGTTTGATCTGCAGGCACTGTTTGAAGAGCGTTATCAGCAGGACTGCTTTGTCGACATTATGCCGCCGGGTTCCCATCCGGAGACGCGCAGTGTGAAAGGCGCGAATCATTGCCGCATCGCGGTGCATACCCCACTGGAAGGCGATGTGGTGGTGGTTAGCTCGGTTATCGATAACCTGGTGAAAGGTGCTGCGGGACAGGCGGTGCAGAATATGAACTTGATGTTTGATCTGACAGAAGATTGTGGTTTGAATCAGGTTGCTCTGCTACCTTGAAACCATGATTGACATCAAGAAATATCGCGTACCCAAGATCGTCGGCGCTGACGAAGGCGTGCCTCGCTGGGTTCGTCTAACCCTGCTGCTGATGCTACTGGGCGGAGTTGCCTGGTTAGCCTACAAACAGGGAGGCAGCAGCCTTGCCCAGGGTTTCGCGCGGCTGCAATCGGGAATGGATCATGTGCAAACCCTGGAGCAGGAACGCAATGAATTGAGACGTGAATTGGCCATGGCGAAGCAGGCGGCCGAAGTGGATCGCGAAGCATTGCTTTCCATTCGTGATCAGATCAAGAAGCTACAGGATGAACGCCTGAAAATGGAGGAGGAGCTGACTTTTCTGCGTGGCATTGTCTCTACCTCATCAAAACAACAAGTACTCAAAGTACAAAATTTCAAGTTGGAGCGGGGACTGGAAGCGCAGCAGTTTGTCTATAAATTTTCCGTCAGCCAGGTAATTAACAGCGGTCGTGTCGTTAAGGGAAAGATCGAAGTGGCGGTCATGGGGCTGCAGGATGGTCAAACCAGGCTATTGAAACTGGAAGATTTGTCGGATGAGAAATTGAGTAGTCACAAAATGCGCTTTCGCTATTACCAAAATGTCGAAGGCAAGGTCCATTTACCGGCCGATTTTCAGCCTGCGACGATCAAGATCGATGTCAAGCCGAGCAACGCCAAATTGCAGCCCGTGAGCGAATCCTATGACTGGCCACCAATATCCTGATGTAAAAAGGAAAAATCACTATGTTTGGTAAGAGTAAGAAAAAATTCCGTTCCCCGCGGATCACCACCGTGATCGGTTCCGGAACCGAAATCAAGGGTGATATCACCTTCAGTAACGGACTGCATGTGGACGGAGTGATCAAGGGCGATGTGCTGTCCGACCCGCAGGACCCATCCGCCACCCTGACATTGAGTGAATTGGGTACCATCGATGGCAACGTACGGGTCGGCAATGTGATGTTGAACGGTACGGTCGTGGGAGATGTTATCGCGAGCAACCGGGTGGAATTGGCACCCAAGGCAAGAATTACCGGCACCCTGACCTACGCGATGTTGGAGATGGCGATGGGGGCGGAGGTCAACGGCAAACTGATCCATGCCTCTGAGCAGAATCCCCCGCAGCTGCAATACGATGGGCAGCAGGAGCAAGGGGAGACGGTAGTGAGTGATGGGGAGAAGGTAATCACCCCCGAGGGTTAGGCCGTGGCTGGATTGGTTCGCGAATAATACTTGACTGTTTTTCTCGGTAATTGCATACTCCCATATAATTGACCGCAGCAAACCGATTTAGGTTTGACAACTATTTAGACCCGACCCACCTGAGAGACCAGGCCGGAGAGAGCAGGACCATCATCATGACTAGCGCAGATACACATAACGATTCCATCATCTTCACCGAAGCAGCTGCCTCCAAGGTCGCCTCACTCATTGCTGAAGAGGGTAACCCGGATCTGATGTTACGCGTATATATTCAGGGCGGAGGTTGCTCCGGGTTCCAGTATGGCTTCTCATTCGATGAGAATGAAAACGACGGTGATACCAAGGTCGAGACAGGCGGTGTAACACTGTTGGTGGATCCCATGAGCATGCAGTATTTGATGGGAGCGGAGGTTGACTACACGGAAGGCCTGCAAGGTGCCCAGTTCATTATCCGCAATCCCAATGCAACCACGACCTGCGGCTGCGGCTCCTCGTTTTCTGTCTGAACATTGCCACAACTCGGCGCCCGCATCACCGCTCCATGGTATGCGGGCTTTTGTGGGATAGTCTCTTAATTGCTCAATCAACCCTCAGCGTAGGGTAGCAAAGTCAATTCCACACGACGGTTCTGTTGGCGTCCTGCGGGCGTTTTATTGGATGCGGTGGGCCGTTTTTCACCATAGCCAACCGTATCGATACGAACACCTTCCACACCGTTTTCAACCAAGGCATTGGACACCGATTGGGCACGCTGCTGCGACAATAACTGATTGTAGGATTCCGAGCCTGTACTGTCGGTATGGCCTGCCACTTCAATCATGGTCGACTTATATTCCTGCAACACAAGAGCGACAGAGCCGAGCACCTCCAAAAAGTTGGGCTTTACATCCGATTTATCGACTTCGAAGGTGATGTTGCCGGGCAGATTAAGGATGATGTTGTCCCCGTCACGGGTTACGCTGACACCCGTGTTTTCCAGACGTTGACGAAGCTTGGCCTCCTGTACATCCATGTAGTAACCGACACCGCCTCCGGCAATCGCACCGATTCCGGCACCCTTCAATGCGCGTTCCTTGCGTTTCTTTTTATCCTTGGAGGTGGCAATTCCCAGCACAGCTCCGGCAACTGCCCCAATCATGGCGCCAGTGGTTGCCTTGGATGTCTTCTCTTCCCTTGTGTAGGGATCTACAGTAGTACATGCCTGTAGCATGACCATGCTTGCGACAAGGCAACAAAGTGTACTTCGGATAGCCATCATTAGTCTCCTGTAGTCCTCCGGCAGCCGGTTGGTTTGGGAGGTCGTTGTTAGCGTGGATGAAGTGTGTGCGTCGGATAGCCTAAATAGGCATCGACAAGCAATATTTGTTCTACGCTGTTTGGCGTATAGGTTTCATGCTACCAATAACAGGTCATATTAACTGCCAACGATACGACATTTTAACAATTGTTGATGGATGAGATCGTATTGCTGGGAGGGCTGGGGCTAGTCGCTCTTGCCGAACAGATCCCGAAGCAACTGCAGGGTAGTTTGACGCCCCAACTCGCCGATAGCTGTGGTGAGCGGAATCTGTTTTGGGCAAACCCGGACGCAGTTCTGTGCATTACCGCAATCACTAAGACCGCCGTCGCCCATGATGGCATGCAGGCGTTGTTGTTTATGATAGCTTCCGGTGGGATGGTTGTTCATCAGTTTGACGGCGGACAGCGCGGCGGGACCGACAAAGTCCTTTTCCACTCCATATTGAGGGCACGCCTCCATGCAACAGCCACAACTCATGCAGCGGCTGTAGAGGTAATTCTCCCTCCATGTCTCCGGTGAAATGCGGGGTGTACCCTGATGGATGTCCCAGGCACCATCTATTTCAATCCAGGCGCGTACTCGCTTCAGGTCGTTGAAGATCTTGCTGCGATCGACCATTAAGTCCCGCACAACGGGAAATTTGCTCAGGGGTTCGAGTTTTATAGGTTGCTCTAGGGTATCGATCAACGTGGAGCAGGCCTGTCGAGGCCTCCCATTGATAACCATTGAGCAGGCGCCGCAGACCTCTTCCATGCAATTGAACTCCCAGGCGACCGGATCGACGAGTTGGCCCTCTTGCGTGAGAGGATGTTCGCGGATCACCATCAGGGCTGAGACGATGTTATGGCCCTCGCGGTAGGGTATCGAGAATGTCTGCCAATAGGGTGGGCTATAGGGGGTGTCTTGCCGGCGAATGCGCAGATCGATTGTTTTACCCATCATGACACCCTCAGCGGTAGTCCCGTGGCTCTTCCGGCGCCAGGACCGAAAGGTCTATCTCGCGAAAGCTGATTCCGGGACCGTCTGTCGAATATTCAGCGACGGTTGTCTTCAACCACGCCTGATTCTGCTTTTTCCAGCTTTCGCGATAGGCTTCATAGGCGGGATCACCCGGATAGGCGTCCTTCGGTGTCGGCAGTTCAAAAGCAGGCTTATAGTGAGCGCCCCGGCACTCATCCCGTGCCAGGGCGCTACTGGCAATGACACCGCCAAGTCGTATCATCTCCTGCAGCTGGCGCACATATACCAATCCCTGATTGCTCCATTCATTGCTCGCATCCAGCTTGACTGAGTGGCTGCGTTGCTCAAGCGCCTGCAGTGAAGTGATGGCCGTGTTGAGCACTGCGTTATCCCTGACGACACCAACCTGGCCCGACATGATTTCGCCAAGCTCGCGATGCAATATGTAGGGATTCTCTCTGCCAATGCCTGATGTCAGATTATGGTTGATCGCCTGCTGACGCTTGACCTCATCCTGGTAGAACCGCTCAGGTATGCTCAGCAGTTCACCTTCCAGGCCCTTCAGGTAATTTGCCACAGCCTCGCCGGCGACCTGGCCACTGAATGATGCTGAGAGGAGTGAATTGGCGCCTAGCCGGTTGGCCCCATGATAACCGTAATCGCACTCGCCGCAGGCGTAGAGGCCGGGGATATTGGTTGCGTGATTGCGTGGGCTTCCCGGTTTTATGCCGCCATTGGTTTGATCCTTCTCAAAATCAACCCACAGCCCGCCCATGGCGTAATGGGCCGAAGGGTAGATCTCCATAGGCTCGTGTACGGGATCAGTACCGTGAAATTTGCGGTAGATATCGAGGATCGCATGCAGTCGATGCTCAATGAATCCGGGATTCAAATGTGTCAGATCAAGGTAGACCTTATCTTTCCCGGATACACCCAATCCCATCTCATGTACCACCTTCCAGATCGCACGGCACGCCACGTCCCGTGGTACCGTGTTTCCATAGCTTGGGTACCACTCTTCGAGAAAGTAGAATCGCTCTGCTTCGGGGATTTTGCCGGGACGCCGGTTCTCCCGGGGATTTTTCGGTACCCAGATACGCCCGCCCTCGCCACGGGCCGCTTCACTCATCAAACGGGTCTTGTCGTCGCCCAGCATGGCGGTTGGGTGAAATTGGAAGAACTCCGTGTTGGCCAGCCAGGCCCCCTGCTGGTATGCGCGACACGCGGCCGCGCCGGTGGAATTGGTGGAGTTGGTGGACCGATGGCCAAATACCTGTCCCATACCTCCTGTCGCAAGAATCACCGCGTCGGCACGAAAATGTTTGACATCCATGGTGCGCAGATTCATCGCAACGATCCCTTTGCAGGCGCCATGCCCGTCCTTTACCAGCGAGAGGAACTCCCACCACTCGTACTTCTGTACACGCCCCAAGGCCTCCTGGCGTCGGATCTCTTGATCGACGCCATACAGGAGTTGCTGTCCCGTACTGGCGCCGGCAAATGCGGTACGCCGGTTCTTGACACCGCCGAAAAGCCGAAGGTCCAGTAATCCTTCGGCTGTACGGGAGAAGGTGACACCCATACGCTCGAAGGTGCGGATGATACCGGGTGCCTGTTCACACATCGACTTTACCGGTGGTTGATTGGCGAGGTAGGCACCGCCCTTCAGCGTATCGACGATATGTTGCCAGACGCTGTCCCGTTCACCTTTGGTGTCGAAGCAGGCGTTGATGCCGCCCTGTGCGCAGACAGAGTGCGAGCGTTTAACCTCGAAAAGGGAGAATATTTCGACCTGAAATCCGGCTTCCGCTACCCGTAATGCCGACCACAGACCGCCCAGTCCACCACCGACAACGATGACTTTGCGCGGTCTTTTCATAAAATAAATCCCAGTATACCGTGCACACCCATGGCGCTCAGTAGCAGAGTGAGCAGTATACAGAAATAGAACCAGTAACGTTGGGCGTCAACACTGGTGATGAGCCCCCAACTGATTGCCATTGTCCATAGTCCGTTGCATAGGTGAAAGACCGCTAACAGGAGACCAAACAGGTAGAGCAGAAGCGTGACTGGATTGCTGAGCAGGACCTGCATATGGCCGAAGAGATCGGCTTTGATGTCCGGCTGCCATATGCCCCAAATTCTTGTCCAGCCAACATGCAGTAAAAGGAACAGCAGGATGCCAATACCGGAAATCCTCTGTAACCAGTAAAAACGATTATGCAACCAGGGGTAGCGATACCAGTTGCCCTGAGTTCCGTGGATGATGACTAAGCCGTAGCCCGCATGAAATATCAGCGGCAGGGCAATGACGAAGATCTCCATCAGTGTCAAATAATTGAGGCCTTGCAGCCAACCAACAACCTCTTCATTGTAATGGGACTGGCCAAAACGGGATTGTGAGTTTTCCCATAGATGGAAGATCAGGAATCCGCCTATGGGCAGGAGACCGAAAAGGGAGTGCAGCCGGCGCAGTAGAAAGTTTCGATTGTGGATGGATGCTGTATGCATGGATTTGGCAAGGCGACTACGCATATACATATTATAGAATTAATATCTTCTAAATCTCTGACGCAGAGCATTTGTTTACCATTTTTGCCCATTTCTGGAGTGACGGCTATCCACGCTCACACCGAAAAGCTTGTTGAAAGCCGCTGTTCAATCACTCCGTGATAGCAAAGTGCAACCACGATCGGGACCGATCGGATTGCGCTTGACGGGTCCCAGCTACTGCTTGGGACAATAAAATGGCGCTGAGCGACCTTGACGTATACATGGGGTGTGGATAGCAATCAGCCGTTCAGGCGGGATAGATACCACCCAAAACCACATCCCGTTCGGCGCCTGTAACAGACGCCAGGTTGCCATTGAGTCCGTTCAGGGTGCGTTTTGCCAACCAGGCAAATGTGATTGCTTCGATCCAGTCCGGATCTACGCCGTAGGCAGACGTAGGTTGTATGCAGGCGTCAGGCAGTCGATTACCTAGACGTTCGAGCAGATAGCGGTTGTGTACTCCGCCGCCGCATACCAGAATATCGGACTTCGCATAACCTTCTTCGATAATCGCCTGGGTAATGCTGACTGCGCTGAGTTCAACCAGGGTTGCCTGGACATCGCCGGAAGAGAGCTGGTGATGGGCAAGTCTCTCCAGTAACCAGTCGAGTGTGAAATATTCTCTGCCGGTACTTTTTGGAGGGGATTGCTGAAAATAGGGATCGGACAGCAGCTCGTCCAGCAGGTCATCGTCGATATGGCCGCTTCTCGCCCATACGCCTTGGTGGTCCAGGGAGACGGCCCGGTGTTTTTCTGTCCAGCGATCGAGCAAGGTGTTCGCCGGGCCGGTATCGTAACCGGTAACCGACTCATGCGTGTTGTCGGGTAGACAGGTGATATTGGCAATCCCGCCCAGATTCAGGATGATCCGCTTTTCCCCGGGCTGTTGGAACAGCGCTTGATGAAAGGCAGGTACAAGTGGTGCGCCTTGACCACCGACCGCCATGTCGCGACGACGGAAATCTGCAACTGTGGTTATGCCTGTCAGCTCCACGATAGTATTGGGGTCCCCTATCTGCAGGGTGAAGGGATTGTCCGCATCGGGACGATGACGAATAGTCTGGCCGTGGCTGCCAATGGCCGTGACTTGTCGTGGCATTATGTTGGCGTTTGCCAAGACGGTACGACAGGCGGCTGCAAAGGCGACGGCAACCTGTTTGTCGAGTTCCCCCATGCGGTCGATTTCATTATTGCCGGGTTCGCAGATGGCACGTAGTGAGCTTCTGAGTTGAGTCGGATAGGGCTCGGCGTGACTCGCTATCAGGTGGGGTTTGTTGTCGGATAGCTCGACAACTGCGGCGTCCACCCCATCCAGGCTCGTGCCTGAGATGAGCCCCACAAACACTGATTCATTCGGCATTGGCGACGAGGGTGCGATTGATCAGCTCAAGCTGGCTTAGCAGGGGTTGGATTTTCAGTTGGAAATCTGCACGGTATTTTTTCGCGATAGGTTTGGCCGCAGGGAGTTTTACCGTCAATGGATTTCTATGCACGCCGTTGACGCGGAATTCATAGTGGAGGTGCGGGCCGGTGGCGAGCCCTGTGCTGCCGACATATCCGATTGTCTGCCCCTGTTTTACCTTGCTCCCTTTCTTGGCCCTCTTGTTATAGCGGGAAAGATGGCCGTACAGGGTGGTGTATGTCTGGCCGTGCTTGATGATTACGGTTTTCCCGTAACCGCCCTTTTTGCCTCGGTGAATGATCTTTCCATCACCGGCGGCTTTCACCGGTGTGCCTGTTTTCGCCGCATAGTCGACGCCACGATGGGGACGCTTTTTACCTAATACGGGGTGGTAACGTTCCCTGGCAAAGCGTGATGAAATACGCCTGAAATCGACGGGAGCCCGCAGAAAGGCTTTACGCATACTGCGGCCGTCAGGACTGTAGTAATCTGATCGACCCGTATCGTCTGTATATAGCAGGGCTTGGTACGATCGTCCCCGATTGACGAACTCCGCAGCCAGAATGGGGCCGTCGCGAAGTTTCTCCCCATCAAGATAGTCTTCCTCAAAGATCACCGTGAAGCGATCCCCGCTACGGATCTCCAGGGCGAAGTCGATATCCCAACCGAAGATACCCGCCATCTGCATGATCAGCTTTTCAGAGAGACCTGCCTCTTTCGCCGCGATGTAGAAAGAGTTCTCAATGGTGCCACTGACGTGATTGGTCCTTACTTCCACTTCTCTGCTTAGTTCAGCTGCTTCGAAGCCGTCTTCGACCGCGGTTATCTGGAGACTGTCTATCTTGCTCTGCTCGAGACGCAGACCGAGAAATTTCTGTTCGTCATCCAGCTCCACGTAGAGGATCTCACCGGGTCGAATATCGGTCAGTTTTTTTGCGGTATCACTGGAGTGGACGATGCGGTGCAGCAGATTGGCGCTGAGATCATGCTTTTTGAATATGCTGGCCAGGGAGTCGCCGTTCTTGATTTCGTATGTCAGAGTATGGGAGTCAGGCGCTGTTTCCTGCGCCATCGCTACAGCCGGGATTTCAGCCTCGACAACCGGCTCGGCCTCGACGGCTACCGCCTGCCTGATGAAGCTGATTGACTGGTTCTGTGAATCGGGAGTGGTGGGTTCTCTCCTGGATTGGCCGGGTAGCTGTAGGGGTAGAATCCGTTTCTGGCCCGGTTTTTCAATCTGTTCATGAGGGAGAGGATTGTCATTTGCGGGGATTTGATCGGATGATGGAGTGAAGTAGAGAAATCCTGCGGCAAGGAGAAGGAGTAATATAGCCGCTAACAGTACGCGCCGACCGAGTTGGCCGCGCGCCGGTTTTCTCTCCAATGTATAGGATTTAAAGTCTTGCATGATTCAACAATACGGCAATATATACTCTGTATCGGCCCCTTGACGCTAGAATATAGCTCCAGATCACATTATGGATAGTAGCGCATAACACCATACAATGGTTAATTTTATCAGATGCTTCTAGTAAAGTGTGCAACCATTGTCTTAATTTTAGAGATATAGTAAATGACCGATGTCACTGGTTCCCTAGAACTTATTAAACGGGGTACGGAAGAGGTTCTGCCTGAAGATTTGCTGATTAAAAAGCTTCAGCGAGGCAAGCCCCTGAAGATCAAGGCGGGGTTTGATCCCACAGCCCCGGACCTCCACCTCGGGCACACTGTCCTTATCAACAAGCTTCGCCAATTCCAGGAATTGGGACACGAGGTGATCTTTCTGATCGGCGATTTCACCGGCATGATCGGCGATCCTACTGGCAAAAGTGCAACCCGGCCTCCCCTCACACGGGAAGAGGTGGTGGAGAATGCAAAGACCTATGAGCATCAAATCTTCAAGATCCTTGATCCCGGCAAGACCACGGTCCTGTTCAACTCTTCCTGGATGGGAGAGATGTCGGCTGTCGACCTGATCCAGCTGGCGGCCAAGCACACGGTGGCGCGGATGTTGGAGCGGGATGATTTCAATAAGCGCTATACCGGCGGCCAGGCCATCGCCGTGCATGAATTTCTCTATCCACTGATTCAGGGCTACGATTCCGTGGTTCTGAAGGCCGATGTGGAGCTGGGAGGGACGGACCAGAAATTCAATCTCCTGGTAGGACGTCAACTGCAGGAGGCCTATCGGCAGGAGCCGCAGGTGGTGGTCACCCTGCCTATCCTCGAGGGATTGGATGGTGTGCAGAAGATGTCAAAATCCCTCAACAACTACATAGGGATCACCGATGCACCCGAGGAGATGTTCGGCAAGGTAATGTCGATCTCCGATGAACTGATGTGGCGATATTTCGAATTGCTGAGCTTTCGGCCCATGGCGGAGATCGAGGCGTGGAAACGAGAGGTTGAGGAGGGAGCAAATCCCCGGGATGTGAAGATCCGACTTGCCGAAGAGCTGGTGGAGCGGTTCCACTCCGCAGTGGCCGCAGCGAAGGCCCACGAGGCTTTTGTCGCCCGTTTTCAAAAAGGTCAAATGCCCGATGATATGGCCGAGCTCGAGTTTGCGGCATCCGATGGCGGTTATCCGATCGCAAATCTCCTGAAAGACGCCGAGTTGGTGAAGAGCACCTCTGAGGCCATGCGCATGATAAAGCAGGGGGCGGTGCGAATTGACGGTGAAAGAGTGACTGATCACACCCTTTCTGTTGAGGTGGGGTCGACCCATGTATATCAGGTAGGAAAGCGCAGGTTTGCACGAATCAGCCTGCAATAGTCGCTGTCGGAGATCGAATCGTTCCTCTCTTTCCGCGGCAATCCTTTTTTATAGCCGGTTGCCCCAGTTACTGGCCACGGAAATCGGTATCGCCAAGCTGAAAATTGAGGTGGCCTGGCGAAGTGTTTGAGGGGGTTGTGAAAAACCTTCTGAAAGGTGTTGACGAAGGGGTTGAACTACGTATAATGCGCCACTCTTTCGAGGGGGTTGATCAACCCGTTTCGGAAGCCTGGAGCGGCCAGGTTCAAGTGCCAGAATTTAGTTGTTGACAATGACTAAGCGGGCTGTAGAATACGCGCTCTCGAACAGACCGGGAGGCCCCGGCGGCTTGAAGAAAGTTGAGAATTTTCTTGACACAAGTGCAGGGTCCTTTAAAATAGGCGGTCTTTCTCGGAAGAAAATTTCCGGGAAGCTCTTTAACAATCAGGTTAGGTAATTTGTGTGGGTGCTCCGTTGATTTTGGGTGACCAAAGATCGACAGAGAGCATTCGAAAGATAGTAATTCTATCCGAGAATCTCGAGTCAAAAAGATTGGCTGCCATAAGCAGCTATCAAACTTAAACTGAAGAGTTTGATCCTGGCTCAGATTGAACGCTGGCGGTATGCTTAACACATGCAAGTCGAACGGTAACAGCGGAAGCTTGCTTCCGGCTGACGAGTGGCGGACGGGTGAGTAACGCGTAGGAATCTGCCTAGTAGTGGGGGACAACTCGGGGAAACTCGAGCTAATACCGCATACGCCCTACGGGGGAAAGCGGGGGATCTTCGGACCTCGCGCTATTAGATGAGCCTGCGTTGGATTAGCTTGTTGGTGGGGTAATGGCCCACCAAGGCGACGATCCATAGCTGGTCTGAGAGGACGATCAGCCACACTGGGACTGAGACACGGCCCAGACTCCTACGGGAGGCAGCAGTGGGGAATATTGGACAATGGGGGCAACCCTGATCCAGCAATACCGCGTGTGTGAAGAAGGCCTGCGGGTTGTAAAGCACTTTCAATTGGGAAGAAAAGCTTGAGGATAATACCCTCGAGTCTTGACGTTACCTTTAGAAGAAGCACCGGCTAACTCCGTGCCAGCAGCCGCGGTAATACGGAGGGTGCAAGCGTTAATCGGAATTACTGGGCGTAAAGCGCGCGTAGGTGGTTTGGTAAGTCAGATGTGAAAGCCCCGGGCTCAACCTGGGAATTGCATTTGATACTGCCTCACTAGAGTATGGTAGAGGGAAGCGGAATTCCGGGTGTAGCGGTGAAATGCGTAGATATCCGGAGGAACATCAGTGGCGAAGGCGGCTTCCTGGACCAATACTGACACTGAGGTGCGAAAGCGTGGGTAGCAAACAGGATTAGATACCCTGGTAGTCCACGCCGTAAACGATGTCAACTAGCCGTTGGACTCATTATAAGGGTTTAGTGGCGCAGCTAACGCGATAAGTTGACCGCCTGGGGAGTACGGCCGCAAGGTTAAAACTCAAAGGAATTGACGGGGGCCCGCACAAGCGGTGGAGCATGTGGTTTAATTCGATGCAACGCGAAGAACCTTACCAGCCCTTGACATCCTCGGAACTTACTAGAGATAGTTTGGTGCCTTCGGGAACCGAGTGACAGGTGCTGCATGGCTGTCGTCAGCTCGTGTCGTGAGATGTTGGGTTAAGTCCCGTAACGAGCGCAACCCTTGTCCCTAGTTGCCAGCACTTCGGGTGGGAACTCTAGGGAGACTGCCGGTGACAAACCGGAGGAAGGTGGGGATGACGTCAAGTCATCATGGCCCTTATGGGCTGGGCTACACACGTGCTACAATGGCCGGTACAGAGGGCCGCCAACCCGTGAGGGGGAGCTAATCTCAGAAAACCGGTCGTAGTCCGGATTGCAGTCTGCAACTCGACTGCATGAAGTCGGAATCGCTAGTAATCGCGAATCAGCATGTCGCGGTGAATACGTTCCCGGGCCTTGTACACACCGCCCGTCACACCATGGGAGTGGGTTGCAAAAGAAGTGGGTAGCTTAACCTTCGGGAGGGCGCTCACCACTTTGTGATTCATGACTGGGGTGAAGTCGTAACAAGGTAGCCGTAGGGGAACCTGCGGCTGGATCACCTCCTTTAAAAAAGTTGCCCGGATCTTCGGAGCATCCACACAAGTTACCTAGCCGATGTTGAAGCAGATACAGACCTGTTAAACAGCTAAGCAGCTGTACTGCGCTGAGTGACTTGGGTCTGTAGCTCAGTTGGTTAGAGCGCACCCCTGATAAGGGTGAGGTCGGAGGTTCAAATCCTCCCAGACCCACCATATTTATCCAGAACCATTTGACTCTTCAGGGGCCATAGCTCAGCTGGGAGAGCGCCTGCCTTGCACGCAGGAGGTCGGGAGTTCGATCCTCCCTGGCTCCACCAAACAGCTGAACGGTTCGACCGTTAGTGCTAAGTGTCTAGCGACAACGCTAGCCACTTCGTATTATCGAAGTACTGCTCTTTAAAAATTAGGTTAGATCGCAGATAGGCGGATGTCGTGAGACATCCAATATCTAAATGAGTATCTAAGTTCTCAAACTTAGTTATTTGGGTATGTTGCATTTGTACGAGCGACCTGACTCCAGAATTTTTGGGGTTATATGGTCAAGTGATTAAGCGCATATGGTGGATGCCTAGGCGGTAGAAGGCGATGAAGGACGTTGTAGCTTGCGATAAGCTTCGGGGAGCCAGCAAACAGGCTTTGATCCGGAGATCTCCGAATGGGAAAACCCACCTGTCGCAAGACAGGTATCTTACACTGAATTCATAGGTGTAAGAGGCAAACCCGGGGAACTGAAACATCTAAGTACCCGGAGGAAAAGAAATCAACCGAGATTCCCTTAGTAGCGGCGAGCGAAAGGGGATTAGCCCTTAAGTTGCGATGTGGTTAGTGGAACAGTCTGGAAAGTCTGGCGATACAGGGTGATAGCCCCGTACACGAAAACCTATTCGCAGTGAAATCGAGTAAGGCGGGACACGTGATATCCTGCTTGAATATGGGGGGACCATCCTCCAAGGCTAAATACTCTCTACCGACCGATAGTGAACCAGTACCGTGAGGGAAAGGCGAAAAGAACCCCGTAGAGGGGAGTGAAATAGAACCTGAAACCGTATGCGTACAAGCAGTAGGAGCCCCTTCGGGGGTGACTGCGTACCTTTTGTATAATGGGTCAGCGACTTACTTCTCAGTGGCAAGCTTAACCGTATAGGGGAGGCGTAGGGAAACCGAGTCTTAATAGGGCGTTCAGTCGTTGGGAGTAGACCCGAAACCGGGCGATCTATCCATGGCCAGGGTGAAGGTGCGGTAACACGCGCTGGAGGCCCGAACCCACCTATGTTGAAAAATGGGGGGATGAGCTGTGGATAGGAGTGAAAGGCTAATCAAGCCCGGAGATAGCTGGTTCTCCTCGAAAGCTATTTAGGTAGCGCCTCGCGTCTCACTCCATGGGGTAGAGCACTGTTTCGGCTAGGGGGCCATCCCGGCTTACCAAACCGATGCAAACTCCGAATACGTGGAAGTGCAATCGCGGGAGACACACGGCGGGTGCTAACGTCCGTCGTGGAAAGGGAAACAACCCAGACCGCCAGCTAAGGTCCCAAAATCATGGCTCAGTGGGAAACGATGTGGGAAGGCATAGACAGCTAGGAGGTTGGCTTAGAAGCAGCCATCCTTTAAAGAAAGCGTAATAGCTCACTAGTCGAGTCGGCCCGCGCGGAAGATTTAACGGGGCTTAAGCCATGTACCGAAGCTGCGGATGCGTGCTTGCACGCATGGTAGAGGAGCGTTCTGTAAGCCTGCGAAGGTGTGCTGTAAGGCATGCTGGAGGTATCAGAAGTGCGAATGCTGACATGAGTAACGATAAAGGGGGTGAGAGGCCCCCTCGCCGAAAACCCAAGGTTTCCTGCGCAACGCTAATCGGCGCAGGGTTAGTCGGCCCCTAAGGCGAGGCAGAAATGCGTAGTCGATGGGAATCCGGTTAATATTCCGGAACTATTTATTACTGCGATGGGGTGACGGAGAAGGCTAGGTCATCCGGGTGTTGGTTTACCCGGTTTAAGCGTGTAGGAAGTCGGTTTAGGTAAATCCGGACCGGCAATTCTGAGACGTGATGACGAGTCTCCATGTGAGGCGAAGTGATTGATGCCATGCTTCCAGGAAAAACCTCTAAGCTTCAGGTAATAAGTAACCGTACTCTAAACCGACACAGGTGGGTAGGGTGAGAATCCCAAGGCGCTTGAGAGAACTCTGGTGAAGGAACTAGGCAAAATAGTACCGTAACTTCGGGAGAAGGTACGCCCTTGGTATGTGAAGAGACTTGCTCTCGGAGCAGAAGAGGGTTGCAGTGACCAGGTGGCTGCGACTGTTTATTAAAAACATAGCACTCTGCAAACTCGAAAGAGGAAGTATAGGGTGTGACGCCTGCCCGGTGCCGGAAGGTTAATTGATGGGGTTAGTCTTCGGACGAAGCTCTTGATCGAAGCCCCGGTAAACGGCGGCCGTAACTATAACGGTCCTAAGGTAGCGAAATTCCTTGTCGGGTAAGTTCCGACCTGCACGAATGGCGTAACGATGGCCACGCTGTCTCCACCAGAGACTCAGTGAAATTGAAATCGCTGTTAAGATGCAGTGTACCCGCGGCTAGACGGAAAGACCCCGTGAACCTTTACTACAGCTTTGCACTGGACTTTGAATATGTTTGTGTAGGATAGGTGGGAGGCTTTGAAGCGGAGACGCCAGTCTTCGTGGAGCCAACCTTGAAATACCACCCTGATATATTTGGAGTTCTAACCTCGACCCGTTATCCGGGTTAGGGACAGTGTATGGTGGGTAGTTTGACTGGGGCGGTCTCCTCCCAAAGAGTAACGGAGGAGCACGAAGGTACCCTCAGCGCGGTCGGACATCGCGCAACGAGTGCAAAGGCATAAGGGTGCTTGACTGCGAGACAGACAAGTCGAGCAGGTACGAAAGTAGGTCTTAGTGATCCGGTGGTTCTGTATGGAAGGGCCATCGCTCAACGGATAAAAGGTACTCCGGGGATAACAGGCTGATACCGCCCAAGAGTTCATATCGACGGCGGTGTTTGGCACCTCGATGTCGGCTCATCACATCCTGGGGCTGAAGTCGGTCCCAAGGGTATGGCTGTTCGCCATTTAAAGTGGTACGCGAGCTGGGTTTAGAACGTCGTGAGACAGTTCGGTCCCTATCTGCCGTGGGCGTTTGAGATTTGAGGGAAGCTGCTCCTAGTACGAGAGGACCGGAGTGGACGTATCTCTGGTGTTCCGGTTGTCACGCCAGTGGCACTGCCGGGTAGCTAAATACGGACAGGATAACCGCTGAAAGCATCTAAGCGGGAAGCCCCTCCCAAGATGAGATCTCACTGGACCTTTAAGGTCCCTGTAGGGCCGTTGAAGACTACAACGTTGATAGGCTGGGTGTGGAAGCACAGCAATGTGTGAAGCTAACCAGTACTAATTGCCCGTGAGGCTTGACCATATAACACCCAAACATTTTGGGTCGAGTTCAAGCAAACGCAACACCCATAGATATCGCCTTGCGATCTAACCGAATGCTGAGTCGTTTCCTAGCGAGCGACTCCGACAGTTTACCTGGTAGACATAGCGTGTTGGTACCACCCGATCCCATCTCGAACTCGGAAGTGAAACGACATAGCGCCGATGATAGTGTGGGGTCTCCCCATGTAAAAGTAGGACACTGCCAGGTTTTTACAGCAAAACCCCGGACCCGAAAGGTCCGGGGTTTTTTTTTGTCTCGATGTGAACCAGTATAGGTTTCCTGGCTCGGGTTGGGCGGTAACGTGTAAGATGGTGATCTCGGGTTTCGTGGAATCGGCTTGCGCATGATCAGATTATGATTCTCTCACTTACACTACTTGTCTTCGGTATCCTGCTAACTGGATTGGCCATTCGTCAATTCATTATTAAAAGAAAGTTCATTGCGGCTGGCCTGAACGGATTGTTGGGTCTGGTTGTGCTGTTGATTGCGACCTTTATCTCAATGCTGCTGTTTAATGTTCAAAGTTATATTCAGTTGACCAAGGAGCGTGTGTTGGCTGAGGTCGAGATCGTCACCCATGAGTCCGGAACTACATCCCTTGGTTTGACAATCAACGGTGAGCGCAGAAACTTTCCGCTCTCAGCTGATGAGTGGCGCCTGGATGCACGGTTTATCAAATGGAAACCTTGGGTGGCATTACTCGGAAAGGACCCGGTGGTGCGTTTGGAAGCGTTATCAAGCCGAAATGCCGGACAGGGTAGCAAAGTTATCCAAGTTTATAATTTGCATGAGGATTATGAGATTGTCGACAAGGTTGTCGCTAACCTTACCGATCAATTTGGTATGGTTGACACAATGTATGGCAGTTCGGTGTATATGCCTATTGAAGCTGGTGCACACTACCGGGTTAGTGCAAGCCATGCCGGTTTGATTGCACGTCCGGTAAACCAAAAAGGTGAACAGGCAGTCATACAGTGGGACTGATAATGATTGAGTACAAGCTAAGCTTCAAGTCACCCCAAGCTCATCTGTTTGAAGTCGAGCTGACTGTCAAACAACCAGACACCAATGGGCAGGTAGTCTACCTGCCAAGTTGGATACGCGGTAGTTACATGGTGCGGGATTTCGCCCGTAATATAGTTTCCATTCAGGCATTGTCAGGAAGTCAGACTATTGAGCTGGTCAAGCTTGATAAGCAAAGTTGGCGTGCTCCACCAGTGGCAGGTGAACTGCGTATCGTGTACACGGTTTATGCCTGGGAACTGTCCGTCAGGACAGCCTATTTTGATACCGAACATGCTTATTTCAACGGACCTTGTCTGTTTTTGGGCGCTGCCGGATTCGAAAATGAAGCCTGCAGGCTGAGTGTTGATCGTCCGGGGGAGAGTTTTGCCGAAGAGTGGCGGTTGGCTACCGCTATGCCGACGGAGCATGTCGATGAAGCAGGGTTTGGCGACTATCTTTGTGACTGCTATGAGGCGTTGATTGACTATCCCGTCGAGGCGGGAAGTTTTACCGACGCTGAATTTTTGGTCGATGGCCGACAGCATCGATTGGTGATCAGCGGTATACATGATGCTGAACTGCAGAGATTTTGCAACGATTTAGGCCGGATCTGCCAAGAAGAGATGAGCCTGTTTGGTGAATTGCCGATATCGAATTATCTATTTTTACTTCAAGTTGTAGGTAACGGTTATGGTGGATTGGAACACCGTAATTCAACCAGTCTTATGATTGGCAGGGACGATTTGCCGAAACGGGGTGATAAGGGCGTAACTACCGGTTATCGAAAACTGCTGGCACTCTGCAGTCACGAATATTTTCATCTTTGGAATGTCAAACGGATAACACCGGAAGTATTTCTGCAACAGGGGACTGCGGCAGAGGTCTACACCCGCCAGTTGTGGATTTTTGAGGGTATCACATCCTATTATGATGAGTTGTTGTTGGTCAGAAGTGGTGTGATTGAGCGCAAGGCTTACTTTGAAATGATGGCGGAGACAATCACACGTGTCATGCGAAACAGCGGTAGACGTAAACAGACATTGGAGGAATCGAGCTTCGATGCTTGGACGAAATTCTATAAACAGGATGAGAATGCGCCCAATGCAATCGTAAGTTACTATGCCAAGGGATCGCTGTTTGCCCTGTTGCTCGATTTGAACATACGCCTGGGTAGCGAAAACACTTTTTCCCTTGATCATGTGATGCGGGAAATGTGGCAACGATACGGTCGTCGTTCAGTGGGTGTTCCGGAGGATGGATTTGAAAAACTTGTAGCTGAAGTAACATCCCTGGATCTGCAGCCGCTCTTCGACCAGGGGGTCCGTTCAACGGATGAGTTGCCCCTTGCCGAGATCTTGGCAGAGTTTGCCGTAGAGCTCCATCTGCTTCCAGCCAAATCCAGTGAGGATCAGGGCAGTGTGGTAACGGAACCGCCAAAGGCCGCCCCCGCCAAACCGGTATTGGGTGTCAAATGGAAACAGTTGGAAAAGAGGATTCGGATTTTACAGGTGTTTGATGGAGGTGGTGCTCAGCTGGCAGGGCTGGCGGCGGGTGATGAGATTGTTGCCGTTGCTGGTTTGAGCATGAACGCAAAACAGATGGAGCAGTATATTGCCAGGCAGCAGGAGGGGGTATCAATCGAGTTGCACGTTTTTCGCAGGGATGAACTAAAGGTCATCCGTATCACTCCGCTTCCAGCTGTTGCTGATACCTGTACTATCTATCTCCCTCAACATCCCGGCAGCATTCAACAGCAGCGTCTAAACAATTGGTTGAAGGGCCATGTACAGGCACCATGATTTAATTCATAGATTGGCTGATGGGCGGTTTCACTCAGGTCAGGAGTTGGGACGCCTTTTGGATGTGTCGCGCTCTTCAGTTTGGAAGAAACTGAAACAACTGAAGGAAGAATACAATCTCGAGATCGATGCGGTTACAGGGAGAGGATATCGCTTGCGTGAACCACTTGATCTTCTGAATCATGATCTCATTCTTAAGCTATTGAGTGACATCGATAATGAGGCGCCACCGGCTTTGATTCTGCACGCCTCTGTAGATTCCACCAACAGCTGGTTGATGAAGCAGGCAACTTCAGGTGCTGAACCGGGGACCGTATGCCTGGCGGAGCAGCAATTGGCTGGTAGGGGCAGGCATGGTCGAAAGTGGATCTCACCATTCGGTAGTAACATCTATCTCTCCATGTTATGGCGATTCGAAGATCCGCCGATGCAGATTGCGGGTCTCAGTTTGGCTTCGGCGATTGCGGTTGTACGCCTGTTGCACGAGCTGAACTGTGATCAAGCCGGAATTAAATGGCCTAACGATATATTGTGGCAGGGTAAAAAACTGGCCGGGCTTCTGCTGGAAGTAACCGGGGAGGCCAGTGGTCCATCGCAGGTTGTTATCGGTATCGGCCTGAATACCCGGTTGGGCAGTCATGGCGGGGATATCGACCAACCGTGGATCGATCTGAACTCTATCCCAAGCATCATGTGGCCAACCCGCAATGAACTGGCATGTATGTTGATCCAGCATCTGAGAGAGGTGATACGGCAGTATCAGTCCGATGGCATGCACTCATTTCTCGATGAGTGGCATAGGCATGATCTGTTATTGGGTGAAGAGGTGGTAATTCGCAGTCATAGCCAAGTGCACACAGGGGAGTATTTGGGGATTGATCTGAATGGTGCAATCCGTTTGCGCTGTGATGGCAAGGAACAGACATTTCACGCCGGTGAGGTGAGTCTACGGCAACTGCTCGATGAGAGATAATGAAACTCTATATTGATATAGGTAATTCGGCCATCAAGTGGGCAACCGGAGACGAGCTGGACGTTGGTATCCTGCACCAGGCGGAATCATACAATCTCCCTGTTGCGATTGAAAAGGCATGGCTTAAACTGGAGAAGCCCGATGCGGCGTTTATCGCCAGTGTGCGTCAACAAGACGTTGATACGAAACTGTTGGCCTGGATTGAGCGGCAGTGGCTGATAACACCGACATTCGCTGAAGTACGTCAGCGCGGGCATGGTGTAGTAAACGGATATAAACAGCCCGGCCAACTGGGTGTTGACCGCTGGTTGGCGCTGGTCGCGGCACGTGCCCTTTCGAAATCACCCCAGATTGTCGTAGACTGCGGTTCAGCGACGACGATCGATGCCATGGACGGCGAGGGGCGGCATATCGGTGGTATCATCTTGCCGGGTTTGCGGGTATTTGCCCATTGTCTGAGACAAAATACCGATATTCCGCATTTCGATACCGGTGAGATAGATAATTGTTTCGCCACCGATACCGCATCTGGCATTCTTACAGGTGCCATAGTGGCTCAATGCGCGACCGTGGAAAAGCTCTATCAAACACTGCAGGAACGGGAAACGGGTAATGTCATTTGCGTGGTTACGGGTGGCGATGCGGGATTGTTGGCACGACATCTTGAGCTATCCTACCAGGTTGTACCCGCTCTGGTTCTGCATGGGTTGCGAATAGAGTCTGGTCAAGCGGGGTAGTCTGCGCACTGTATAACTCCGCACGGGAAGTGAAATGAATACAACAGATAAAGTATTGTTATGAAATGGCTCTTCTTCGTTCTGCTGCTGGCAAATTTGGGGATGTTTATCCTGATCTATCCTCAGAAGGCAGAAAAAAATGTTGAGGATGGCTTGCCGGATGTGGGCGAACTTTATCTCTATAAAGAGATTGCGGAGTCGAAAACCGACCTGGACGCTATCGAGCAAACCGTGCTCGCCGAGAAGCAGGAACCGGATGCTGACCAAACACTGCGCTCCCCTGGTGATCCGACTGAGACAGCGGATGTTGATCAACCTTTGGAGAGACAGGCCTCCACCGAGTCGATCGCAGAGTCCGTGCCCGAGATTTCCACCGCTGAACCCGAAACACCCGCTGAACCCGAGTTAATATTGCCGGGCGGTGATGATGCTGTGGCTGAGAAACCGCTACCAGTGGTGACACCGGTATGTCGGACTATCGGTTATCTGGAGAGTCGTTCAGACGCGGAGATCGTCTCCGTAAGCTTGCGGGCATTTGGTCTGAAACCCGAGTTGCAGTCTGAGACCAGTAATGAGCCGGCAGGTATCTGGGTGTTAATTCCCCCGCAAGCCACCAGGCAAGAAGCGATCGAAATCTCAAATCGCCTGGAAAGAGACGGTGTGAGTGACTTGTGGCGATTTACCAGCGGTGATCTGGTGCATGCCATATCACTCGGCCTGTTCCGTAACGAGGAGCGTGCGAAGGCCCGGAAAAAAGAGATTATAGATCTCGGTTATGAAGTGATCATTAAGCCGCGCTACCGTCAAAAAACCAAATATTGGCTCTATTTTCAAGAAGGTACACCTGTATCCGAAAGCAAAGAGGGCTGGACTGAACTGCTTGCCAGATTTCCGGACATCGAAGCAAGGGAGACGGCTTGCCGTTAAGTTTGCCACAAGAGACAGAAACGCATAGAATTCGCACTCTCCAGCCGGCGTAGCTCAGTTGGTAGAGCAGCTGATTTGTAATCAGCTGGTCGGGGGTTCGAATCCTCTCGCCGGCTCCAACATCGTCATTCACTGACCGGTTTTTAACGCTGGTTGAGCGGAATGTTGCTATCCCGGTTACCGCCACTAGCGCATACTCGACACTCGTTGTGCCATACATGTGTGATCGTGTCGGCGGAACACAGAGCTGCAAAAACGCCCATGATTTACATGACAGCCTGATGGGTCGCATATCCGTGATCTGCGTCACAAGCCCCTTCATCGTTGCTTAAGCTGATCCATGCATACTCGAAATGGGTGAAGTCCTATATCAGACCTTAGTGAAAGGAATATGGTAATGGGCGATTGGATCATTATTGCTGCAATTTTGGTGCTCGCGATCTTCTCGGCGGGGATTCGGTTGTTTACACGGCGAGGCAAGGCTCTTCTCGATTCCGGAGAGAGTGTCGCTGTTGAGCCATCTACATTCATTGGTAGTGTGAGTGGTGATGCGATAGACAGACCACCGATCGCCCCTGTATTGGATGTCACTATCAGCTTCAGTGAGAGTGGCAAACGTTATCGTTGGATCCAAACACATGATTCCTTACTGGAATTCGCTGAATCCAGGAGTGTTGAAGTTGAGTCTCTCTGCCGAGCGGGAGAGTGCGGTTCCTGTCGTACCAGGCTTGTCGAAGGAGAGGTCGAATACACCCAACCACCGACCATCAATCCTGGGCGCGGTTACTGCCTGCTATGTATCTCCAAGCCCAAATCGGATCTTATACTGGAAAAATAGATTCAGCAGCGCCTTTTCACTGTCACTTATTCTTCCTTGTCATTCGCAATGCGTGATGAGGAAAAAGTGTAGCTGCTCAAACGGTCGATCAAAATTTTTTCGCAAAATTTGAAGAGCAGAAAAAATACCATTGAAAGCATACCGGTTATCAGTAGTTCCAGAGTCTGTGTCAACGCACCCTCACGCAAGGCCATGAGTCCATAGGTCAAGATGAAGTTCCAGTTGGCGGCAAACAGACGAAAAATATTGACAGTCATTGCACCGAATGTCAGGCCGGATGCGATCAGGACGATGAAGGTAATAATCGGTCGCCTGTAAAAGCGTTCATATAAACTCATTGCATGGCCCTCGAACTGTTCATTTACCTACTCAAGATAGCAGATCCGCCTCAAGCGGCAGTGTCTCCGGCCTGCTGAATATCTATAACCGATCAAGCAATTATCTACCTGTATCCAGTGACCATATACCAGAACCATGGTTACAGATGCGAAATGCTGTATTCAGCTTGACGGTTGCGAGAAAACTATTGTTACTTTGCTGTGATACTTACGTGATATTTATTCACAAGAATTGAATCACGCCTACGGCAAGGCCTTGGTGTTAATAACAGATATGATTAAAAACCGAAGGAGATATCCATGATTACTCGCAGAAAATTTGCCTCGATTGCACTAGCCTCAGGTGCTGCTTCACTGTTTACCGTTGCACCGGTAGCTACGGTACAGGCGGGAAGTGACGCGAATGTGCATTGTTATGGTGTCAACAAATGTAAAGGACATAATGACTGTAAGACTGCCAATAATGCCTGTAAAGGGCAATCTTCGTGCAAGGGTCAAGGCTTCGTGAATATGTCAAAGCAAGCCTGTGACGCCATTGGTGGCTCGACAGATATGCCAAAGGGTTAGTTTGGGTTCAGCCGGACTGGTGCGCTATCCAAGGATAGTGATGCCAGTTCCTAGGCTGCAATTTTACTGATTGTCTGTCGGGGGGTGTTGTGAACGAATCTGTAGGTGGTCAAAGGCCCTTTCTCGGTTATGGACTGGGTCTGCGTAGACAGCACTACGATGACGTGCTCGAGTCGAGGCCGGATGTGGACTGGTTTGAGATTATATCCGAGAACTATATGGTGGACGGGGGGAAGCCGCTTCATTACTTGAATCGAGTCCGTGAGCTTTATCCAATGGTTATGCATGGCGTGTCGATGTCTATCGGCAGTATAGAGCCACTGGATTATACTTATCTGAAAAAACTCAAGGCGTTGATAGAAAGAGTAGAGCCAGTGTGGTTTTCAGATCATCTCTGCTGGACCGGTGTGAACAAACTGAATTTACACGATCTGTTGCCTTTGCCCTATACCGAAGAGGCGCTTGATCATGTGGTGGAGCGTATCACCAGAGTGCAGGATTATCTTGGGCGACAGATGTTGTTGGAGAATGTATCGAGTTACATTAGCTATAGTGAATCACAATTGAGTGAATGGGAATTTCTGCGCGAGGTTGTGGAGCGCGCCGACTGTCTGGTGTTGCTTGATATCAACAATATCTATGTCAGCGCCTATAACCATAACTTCGATCCATCCGACTATGTGCAGGCGATGCCCAGTGAGCGTGTCTATCAGATCCATCTGGCAGGTCACACCCAAGAGGAGAATCTGATCATAGATACCCATGATCACCCTATTGCAGATCCGGTTTATGAGTTGTACGCCGAGGCTGTACAACGCTTTGGCCGTGTCAGCACAATGATCGAACGCGATGACAACATACCGCCACTTGCGGATTTGCTGCAGGAGCTTGATCGCGTGCGGCGTATCGGTGAAACCAGTTTTGAAGATCAGGTTGCATAAACGTGTCGACAATGAAACACCTCGGAGAATTACAGTCCCGATTTCAGAGGTTTATCCTGGAGCCTGGAAATGAAAAGCGGATTTCATGGGTCAACGGAGAAGGTCGAGCATCTCCTCATTATCAGCTTAACGTGTATGCGAATGCCTATCTCTCACGTTTGAAAGAGGTGCTGACGAATGACTATCCCGCCGTCAGCATGGCAATCAGCGGTGATCATTTCGATCTCCTCACGGAAGGGTACATACAGCAACACCCTTCAAGCTTTTTCAGTCTTCGTGATTTCGGCTGCCGATTTCCAGACTATCTGAGCGGGCAAGTTGACACAAATTCTGATATCCATGATTTAGCCTGGTTACCAGAACTGGCAAAGTTTGAATGGACATTGGGGCAGGCATTCGATGCCACGGATTGTGAACTCGTCACTGAGCAGGAAATGTCATCCATCCCTGCTGATGCATGGCCGATGCTGAGGTTTGAGTTCTGCCCTTGTGTTCGTCGCATCGACCTTGAATGGAATGTTCCAATCATTTGGAAGGCGCTTACCGCAGATCCACCACTTGAAGTTGAGCCGATTTGTACACAGACACACGCTTGGTTGATTTGGCGTCAGGATCTGGTTACGCAATTCCGTTCCCTCGAGGAGGATGAACGGTTGGCCTTCGATTCTCTATGCAACGGCACTACCTTCAACGTTGCATGCGAAATACTGGCGAGCCAGATGGATGTGGATCGAGTGTCGATGCGGGCGGCCGGTTTGCTCAAAGGCTGGATTCGACAAGGCTTGATAGCAGAGGTTATCCGCGCTTTCTGAGGAATCCCGGTTTGCTGGCGGTTCTGTGAACGACAATCCTTTGTATCGTTTAAGGCCAGTTGCTTTTCATCTTGCGGCAAAGTGATATGCAGACCGGTTAAGCTGAAGCGGATGTTTTCGGTGGATAGAGGTGATCTAGCGGTATGGATTTTCCATTTTCCATGACTATTCTCGCATGAAAGCGTTTCAGTTCCCGTGGCTCCCGAACGCCACATGAGTGTGCCAGGAGGCCGACCTCATAGTTCATGTTCTTTACATAGTTGGCCACCCGTAGGGCCTTGTCGCTTGATACCAGTCCGCGCTGGAGTTTCGGGTCATGCGTGGTGATGCCTGTCGGGCAAGTGTTCTTGTTGCACTGCAATGCCTGGATGCAACCCAGAGCGAACATGAAGCCTCTGGCGGAAGCGACAAAATCGGCGCCAACAGCTAACGCCCAGGCCACTCCGGCAGGCGTAATCAACTTGCCGGAACAGACAACCTTGATGCGCTCTCTCAAGCCATATTCACATAGCATGTCGATGAGCATGGGCAGGCTCTCGCTGAGTGGTAGCCCGACATAATCCATCAGGGCCATGGGTGCAGCACCGGTTCCGCCGTCTGCTCCGTCAACCGTGATGAAATCGGGTGCGTATTCCGTACCTCTTCTGTTAATCGTTTCGAAGAGTGCTTCCAACCAACCGTAAGCCCCGACTACGGTCTTGAAGCCGACAGGCTTTCCGGTAACGCGACGAATCCGTTCGATCATGTTAAGCAGCTCATCTGCACTATTGATATCGGGGTGTCGATTGGGGCTGATTGCATCCTGGCCCTCTTCGATACCCCGAATCTGGGCAATTTCCCGAGTGACTTTAGCGCCAGGTAAAATGCCCCCTTTCCCCGGCTTTGCACCTTGACTGAGTTTGATTTCAAACATGCGTACAGTGTCATGGGCGGCAATTTCAGCAAGCCTTTCGTCAGAGAGGTTTCCCTCTCGGTCGCGTACGCCGAATTTGGCCGTACCAATTTGGAACACCAGGTCCGCACCTCCTTCGAGGTGGTAGGGTGACAGACCTCCTTCACCGGTATTCATCCAACAACCCACCTGATGGGCACCGGCTGAAAGGGCGCGTACCGCAGGTACAGACAAGGCACCGAAACTCATTCCGGAGATGTTGATGAGTGAATCCGTTGCATAGGGTATTTTACAGCCTGGACCGATAACCACCTCTGTTGCAGGTACTGCGTCCTCACCCAGGGTAGGGTAGGGGCAGTTGACAAAGAGTATGGAACCAATTGGTCGCAGATCCCGGGTTGATCCAAATGCAATGGTGTTGTTTTCGTCCTTTGCGGCCCGATAGGCCCAGGACCGTTCTGCACGGTTGAAAGGCATCTCCTCTCTGTCCATGGCAAAGAAGTATTGGCGGAAAAATTCCCCCAGGTGTTCGAAGAAATAACGAAATCGACCAATCACCGGGTAGTTGCGTCGAATGGTCTGCTGAGTTTGGGTGATATCGATAATGTAAAGAATGATTAATGCGAGCACACCCATTCCGAGAAGGAATACAAACATGACCGACAGTATCTCAAGTATTGTAAATACCCAGCTTTCAGTGACTGCTGTCATCATTGTCTAGCTCCATTAATTGGTCTTTTACACCTGTATGGGGTCCTTCCGGTATGCGTCAGTTGCAGGCAAACTGATCTGTTGTATCATGCTCAACATTGGAAGCAGTATCAGCTTGCGACCGGACAAGGTTCTGTCATCTCTCCCAGGCGGCGTGTGAGCGCCATGTTCTCCCGATAGTCGACTGGCACCACGATCAGGCTCGGCCCCTGTTGCCTGAAAGCGATTTCCAGAGACTCCGCAAACTGGCCGCTCTGTTCCACGTGATGACCATGCCAGCCGAATGCGCTGGCCAATTGCATCCAATCGGGATTGTTGAATGAAAGATCGGTGTGTCGGCCAAACTCGCTCTCCTGTTTCCAGGCGATCAAGCCGTAGGCATGATCCTCCCAGATCAACATGACCAGGTTGCTGTTGAGTCGTGTCGCTGTCTCCATTTCCTGGACATTCATTAAGAAACCGGCATCACCGGAAATACCGAGAATACGCCGTTGCGGTGCCACCAGGCTGGCGGCGATCGCGCCTGGCAGGGCGAACCCCATGGAACAGAAGCCATTGGGTATCAGGCAGGTGTTGGGTTGGTGGCAGTGGTAGTGCCGTGCAATCCACATCTTATGTGCGCCGACATCGGAGAGAACAATATCCTCGGGCCCCATTACCTGCCGGATATCCCACAACATTTTTTGTGGACGAATCGTCCCAGAAGTATCGTCGTTGGCGTGTTCGGCCAATTCTTCCTGCATCAATCGTCGGGTTTCGGCTTGCTGGGCCATATCGTATTCGGGAATGCCACGGGCTATCAGGCGTTGATTCAGCATCCATAAGGTATGGGCGAGATCACCCACCAATTCGAGTTGGGGATGGTAGTACTCATCTATCTCCGCAGGCAGGAAGTCGGCATGAATGATGGGTTTGTTCTTGTGGGGATTCCACAGCCGTGGGTGGTATTCGACCATATCGAACCCAAGGGTGATTACCAGATCGGCCTCATCGATAGCCAGGGTCGGATAATCCTTGCTGCCAAGTCCGATGGTGTAGAGGCAGTAGTCGGCATCCATATCGACTGCACCCTTGGCCATAAAGGTGCTCAAGACGCCGATACCCGTTTTCTCACAAAAGAGGCGAAGCTGTTTGGCGGCACGGCGGCGAATTGATCCGTTGCCGGCGATGATGACAGGTCGCTTGGCATTGCTGATCAAGTCAAAGGATTGATCGAGGATCTTGTCGTCCACCACTGAGCGGCGGAAGCGGCGCGGATCCAGTGGTTCTGCTGAAATCCGGTGTTTGGCGATATCCTCCGGGAGTTCGATGTGAACAGCGCCTGGTTTTTCGGTACGCGCTAGGCGTACCGCTTTACGCACCACTTCGGGAATGGTCACAGCATTGTATATACTGGTGGCCCATTTTGTGACAGGTTTGAACATCTCAACCACATCCATGATCTGATGTGACTCTTTGTGCAGGCGGGCGGTGGAACCCTGTCCTGTCAAAACCAACACGGGCGCCCGGTCCATATTGGCGTCCGCGACACCAGTGATCAGGTTGGTTGCCCCGGGTCCGAGGGTTCCGAGACAGACAGCGGGGTTGCCACTTAGGCGGCCATAGATTTCCGCCATGAATGCTGCACCTTGCTCATGGCGTGTCAGTATGAATTTAATCTTGTCGGATTGTTCCAGCGACATCATGAAGTCGGCATTCTCTTCACCCGGTACGCCAAAGACATATTCGATACCCTCGTTTTCCAAACACTTCACCATTAGCCCAGAGGCTTTCATAGCATGATCTCCACAGGTTGCCGGGGTTAGATTCATTTCTGGGACAGATTTATGCATCTGTCTTATATTGACCCACGTATAGGTACAACAGTAGTAGATTGAGGGTTTTAAGAAGGTCTTTTTGTAATAAGGTTATAACGAATAGATAAAGAGAGTATCACGATTGCTCTCGCCCTTCTTGGCGCAACACTTGATCTTGTTCTGTGAGAATTACGTAACTCTATGATTTAAATAGGTGGTTATATGAGGTCAGGTGTAATAAACAAAGTTAAGCTTACGTTAACACCACCACTCGCTTATAAATTGGGTGGCATTTTTTGAAGTACAATAGCGCCGAGGGCAAAAGAAATCTGTGCCTCACCATTATCTATTTAACTATATGTACAGTCCTGAAATTAGGAGGAGAGAAATGAAAAAAACGACCACCAGCGCAATTGTCGCCGGCGCCATAACATCAGCATTGGCACTGTCGCCAATGAGCGTGGCAAATGCCGCTGATACTGAGAAGTGCTACGGTGTCGCCAAAGCGGGAAAGAATGATTGTGCAGCAGGGCCGGGTACCAGTTGCGCAGGTACCTCAACGGTCGATGCCCAGGGAAATGCCTGGATGCTTGTGCTGAAAGGAACCTGTGAAAAGATCGTCGGCGGTAGCCTGCAAGCGAAGTAAGCGTAACGCGAAAACCGATGAAAGATAAATCACTGCAATCGGTGGCAGCCCCGGTACCCGTCAGGGCCGGGGCCGGATTGAAGCCAAAGCACTATCCGGCGATCATCGAGCAGCGACCGGACATTGGCTGGTTCGAGATCCACCCGGAGAACTACATGGGACGTGGAGGACCGCCGCTCCACTATCTTGAGCGTATCCGGGCCGACTATCCCATATCCCTACACAGTGTCGGAACATCACTCGGCAGCCATCTGCCCCTGGATATGGCGCACCTGAAAAGTCTGAAGTCGCTGGTGGATCGATTCGAGCCGGGACTGGTTTCAGAGCACCTATCCTGGAGCCATGGTTACGAATGGTATACCCATGATTTGATCCCGCTGTTCTATACGGAAGCGACATTGAAGTTGATCGTTGAGCATATAGATCAGGTCCAGGAGTTTCTAGGCAGGAAGATACTTATCGAAAACCCCTCGACGTATCTACAGTTCAAGCAGAACGAAATACCGGAACAGGTATTCTATGTCGAGGCCGCCAAGCGAAGCGGCGCCGGCCTGCTCCTGGATATCAACAATGTTTTCGTCTCCTGCAGTAACCACGGCTGGTCTGTGGGTGAGTATATGTCGGCGGTTCCTCACGAAATGGTGGAGGAGATACATCTTGCCGGACATTCAATCCAGGATCTGGAGGGTACAACACTTCGAGTGGACGATCATGGTTCGCCGGTCTGTAGAGAGGTGTGGCGGCTGTATGAAGGCTATATCAACAGCAACGGCAGGGTAGCGACGCTGATCGAATGGGACAGCAATATCCCCGAGTTCCCTGAACTCTTCAGAGAGGTCGGTTTTGCCGAAGAGCTGCTAAGGACAGCCAGTGAGCAATACCATGAAGCCATTGTCTGAACTGCAGCAGATGTTCTGTGACGGTCTCCGTTCCTCGGCACCTCCGGCGCAGGCGTTACTTGATGAGATTGTGGATGACGGTCTCCAATTGCAGAGGTTCAATGTCTATCGCAACAATTTCATTGTTTTAAACGGTGATGCCCTTGCCGATATGTACCCGGTCATCAAGCGACTGCTTGGGGATGAAGCCTTTCGCATGCTGGCTACGGCCTACGTACGCGAGTACCCTCCCATGGATCGTGCGTTGCTTTTATACGGTGAGCGATTTCCCGAGTTTCTTACAGCGGTTCCCGAACTCTCCGAACTGCCCTACCTGGCGGATGTGGCAAAGCTCGAATACGCATGGACCGCCGCCTATCATGCCGATGATGCTACACCACTGGAACAGCAACAGATTGCCAGGCTGTCCCCGGATGAATCGGAGAACCTCCGGCTGAAGCCGCATCCTTCCATGCACTGTATCGATTCCGGATATCCGATCTATCGTATCTGGTCAGCCAATCAATCTAACCGTGTGGATGAAACCGTCTCTCTCGATGAGGGCGGTTCGCAGATCGTCGTGATACGCCCCGGGGTGGAGGTTGAGATCAGGGAGGTAACCCCCGGTGCCCTGACTTTTCTACAGAGGCTGGCTTCCGCTGACACCATTGCCGAGGCCTATACCCATGCGGCGGAAGTGGAACCGGGATTTGACCTGAATGCATTTTTTACCCGATATCTCTTCGATGGCACTTTCTGTGTTTAGAATCTGATTTATCTGTTTCTGCGTAATAAAAAATACGATCAATAACAGATAACGCATAGGATGGTTGATTACCATGAACGCACTCATCGATACAATGCAACGACTTTTCGATTTCATCGGCAAATCCATCCCGGAATGGGGTATCTCGCTGCTGGCCAGGGGGGCCATTGCCTACACTTTCTGGTCGTCCGGGAGGAGTAAGGTGTCCGGTCTCCTGGATATTTCCGATTCCACTTTTCTGCTGTTCGAACACGAGTATGGCGTACCGCTTATTCCACCGAATATCGCTGCCCACATGGCGACTTATGCGGAACACTTTTTTCCCATTTTGCTGGTGCTTGGTCTTTTCACCCGCTTCGCAGCCCTCTCGTTGTTGATCATGACTGCCGTGATTCAGCTGTTTGTCTACCCGGATGCCTGGAATGTGCATATGTGGTGGGCGCTGGCTATGCTCTATCTCATTCGCCATGGAGGCGGACTTGTCTCGCTTGATCGCCTATTATGGAAGTGAATTGTCAATTATTGTTAACAATTCAATCTCCTGCAGCGCTCCGTCACTCAGTCCGTAACCCATGTTCGAGTGATGGGTCGCTGCGGCGAGATGCAACTAATTCAACTGAGATAAGTCGCTGACACTTGACAGGTAGGGTATAAAGTGGCGCACGTCGCCTTTCAGTCCCAGTTTCATACAGCCTCTGTCCAGCGCTGATGGTTTTTGCTCATCGATCGTGTGATCCGCTAAGAACGGTTTCTGCGGCCAGATTTTTATTCTCTTCCTTTTCTGTTGTTTATATATGTGCTATTAGATCATCTGGCGCGGTGATTTCGTGTCAGAAGTCAGGCAATGCGCTGATAATCAATGATTTGTGCAATGGCCTCTTGTGATTTGCGAATCACGTATAATGAAAGCTCGAGAAGAATAGAATCGTTCGAGCCAGCGCCAAGGCAGGTATACTGGAATAGTGAAGGCCAATATCGACATGTATGAAAATGACAATATCGCAAGCCCCAGTCCAGCAACCTCTCTGAGCGGGGTGAAGGGATACTCATTGATGTCATACATCTATCAAGTCCGGGCGCTCGTGGCGGCAACGCTGCTTTGTATGTTTGTGTCTCAGGCAAATAGTGCGGAGTGGATCTATACCGTTGTGGAGGGTGACAATCTCTGGGATTTCAGCGAAAAGTATTTGGACAGCGTGTTGCGGTTTAAAAAGCTGCAGAAACTGAACAATATTAAAAATCCGAAACGCTTACAGCCTGGCTCTTGGCTGCGTGTTCCGATGAAATGGATAAAAAGCAATGCCGTGCCGGCGCGGCTTGCGGGATTTGAAGGCCAGGTGCAACTTATTCGTGCCGGCAGCTCTCAAGCTGCGTCACTCAAATCCGGTACCCAGATACATTTAGGCGATATCTTGCGGACAGGGCCCAAGAGCAGTGCCGCCATCCTTTTTGCGGACAGCAGTGCCATGACCCTCCACAGTTTTAGTGAGATGCGGTTTGACCATCTCAGTGCCCATGGTGAAACCGGTATGGTCGATTCCAGGCTGCATCTGATTCAAGGGCGTTTGCAGACACGGGTACGGCCTTCCGTGGGTCCCGGCTCCCGTTTTGAGATATATACTCCCTCGGCAATAAGCGCGGTGCGCGGTACGGTCTACCGGGCGGCCGTAACCGGGAACGGCGCCACCTCAAATATCGAGGTTTTGGAAGGAAAGGTGGAGGTGAGCGGTGGCGATAAACAGCGATTGATTCCTGCCGGGTTCGGTACCCGGATCGAGAAAGGCAAGGCACCGACTCCACCCGTGGAGTTACTACCACCCCCCGATTTCAAGCAGATCCCGGAAGTGGTGCGTTACATTGACTGGCGTCTGGAATGGGGTGCTATTGATAGTGCTGTAAACTATCGTATCGAGATCAGCAGGGACGAGAATCTGGCTGTTCTTGTGCGTGATCAATTGTCGGACCAGACCAATTTCCCGTTACCCGAACTCCCGGATGGCAGATATTGGATCAGGGTCCGCGGTATCGATGTCAATGGGCTGGAAGGCGTCAGCCGCGTCGCTTCGGTATCACTCGACGCGCAGCCACAGCCGCCGATCTCCCTCAATCCGCCGGATGGGGCGGTTCAGCGGGGCGGTGGTACGGAATTGCAGTGGACGAAATCTGAAACAGCCGACGGGTATCTGCTGGAGATTGCGATGGATAAGGGTTTTGAGAAGGTAGCACATCGGGCAAACGACTTGAAAGATACCCGCTATCAACCTGACCGGATCACCGAACCGGGCACCTATTACTGGCGTGTCACCGCGATTCTTGACGACGAGTCGGGACCGCCTGGTGTGGTGCGTTCATGGCAACTCAAACCCGCTCTCGATGCTGTCGACCCCTCGGTCGAGGCGGCAGATGATAAGGTGACGGCTTCATGGCGGGAGGGTGCCGCCGGACAACGCTATCAGGTGCAGGTTGCCCTCGATAGCGATTTCAGCACCCTTGAGCTTGACCGGATTACCGATCAGCCGGAGATCAGTTTTGATCGGCTGCAGGGTCAGGTTCTCTACTTAAGGGTACGTGCCATCGACATGGATGGCTACGAGGGGCCATGGGGAAGCGTACAGCAAATCGAACCGCCACAGGATCAGGGGGTATGGGCCGTTCCGGTACTCTTTATTTTAGGCCTGTTCTTCATTTAGCGGGATGGTCCACCCGCTGGTAAAAAAGCTCTATAGGCGTGGTATATTCCTGGTTATCGCGCTGGTTGCGCTTGCCTATCTTTTGACCGGAAATGCCGCTGTTCAGCGTTTTGACCTTCTCCTCTACGACAATTTCCTCAACCTGCAGGGTAACCAAATCAGTGATGAAATTGTTGTCGTCGCCATCGATGACGCCAGTCTGCGCAGTCTGGGTCATTGGCCATGGTCACGTCGCGTACACGGGCAATTGCTTGACCGCTTGACCGATATGGGGGCAAAAGCCGTTGCCTTCGATATCCTGTTTGCAGAATCCGATACCGCCGATCCGCAGGCAGACAGTCTGTTTGCTCAAGCCATCGATCGCAATGGTAGAACGGTTCTTGTGGTGGCGCCGAGTAAGTCGAGCACCGAGCTGCCTATATCAGAAGTGTTGCCGTTGAGCATGCTGGCGGAGGCTGCAGCCGGTTTGGGGCACGTCGATTTCGAGATAGACAGAGATGGCCTATGCCGCAGTTTCTATCTCTATGCCGGTATCAGCAATGCACATTGGCCGGCGCTCTCGCTTGCGTTATTGCAGGTGACTGATGTAAACCCACTACCTGAAAACGATCCACAACATGGCCGTCAGGTGGAACATGTCGGGTGGATGCGTCAGGGACGCTTTTTGATTCCCTTCGATCCCACGCCCGAAGCAGTTAAGCTGCTCTCAGCTCATGTCGTTTTGAATAGTGATGAGGCGGCTTCCTCGGTCAGGGGCAAGTATGTTCTCGTGGGTTCGACGGCAACCGGGCTGGGGGATGTCATGTCGACACCGGTTTCGCTTGTTCATCAGCGAATGCCCGGTGTCGTATTGAATGCCCAAGTATTGAGTGGACTGCTACAGGGGACCCTGATCAGAGAGGTAGATAGCAACCACTATCAGCTACTGACCATCCTGATTACGGCACTCGCCGCACTGCTCATGTTCAATACAAGTTTTCCGGCAGCGATGCTTATCTTCCTGACAGCGGTCATAGGTGTGCCCGTTGCTGCAGGAATTGTTATGTCGATAGAGCAGTTATGGTTTCCGCCAATGGCAACAACGGCATCCCTGGTATTGGGGTTTCCTCTCTGGGGTTTCTTTTCCCATCTACATGCGAGACGTATCAATCGTTCTCTCAGCGATCGCATGCACCATCAGGCACTGCACCATGCAGTCACTGATCTGCCAAACCAGTATGCCTTGGAAGACAGGCTCATTCGACTGGGAAAAGAGGATGAGTGCGATAACAAAATTGCTGCACTCATAATTATCAATATCCAGTGGTCGGACTCGGCTGGCGGGCTTGTAGGGCATTCGGCAACAGACCTGCTGCTGATAGCCATAGCGCAGCGACTGCGCAATGCAATTCGTAGTGACGATATGATCGTTCATCTCAATGGTGATGATTTTGGTGTCCTGGTGGAAAATCTGAATGACGCCGACAGTGCACAACAGATTGCGAACAATCTGCTCAATGTTTTGCAGGAACCACTTAAATTCGAACAGTCCCAGATCTTCCTGACTCCACGTATGGGACTCAGTCTATGGCCACAGGAGAGTCCGGATGGCAATGCTTTGCTGCGTGATGCCAGTATGGCAATGTTCAGCGCCCGTGTCCGGCAGTTGACTAAAACCTGTATCTATTCGATGCAGGTGGCTAAGGAGGTAGAGCAGCGCTCACAGCTAGAGCAGGCGTTGATCTCCGCAATAAAACAGGATGAGTTTGAGGTCTATTACCAACCGCAGGTTATCGCAGGAAGTAGCCGCATGATAGGTGTTGAGGCGTTGTTACGGTGGCATAACCCGAAACTTGGCCTGATTTACCCCGGTACCTTTATTCCAGTGGCCGAGCACACCGGCCTGATAAGGGAGATAGGCAATTGGGTATTGCTTTCGGCCTGTCAGCAAGTGCAGCAATGGACGCAAAGCGGTCTAGGGCCTTTACGCTTGGCAGTCAATCTATCGCCTCTACAACTTATTGATCAGAATTTATTTTCCCAGGTATGCGAAACGCTTGAAAAGAGTGGACTCGAACCTACTCAACTTGAACTTGAGATTACTGAAAGTGCGGTCATGCAGAATCTTGAGGAGGCCAAGGCTGTAATGAATGCACTTAAAGAAGTCGGTGTGAAGCTTGCGATAGATGATTTTGGAACCGGTTATTCCTCATTGAGTAATCTGCAACACTTCCCTTTGGATCGGATAAAGATCGATCGTTCCTTTATCCGGGAAATTGAATCCAATGATGATGTCAGAGAAATCACTCTGACCATTATAAACATGGCAAAACGGCTGAATTTGGAGGTTATCGCTGAAGGTGTCGAGAGTGAGTCGCAGGTATCATGCCTGGAGCATTACGGTTGCGATGAAATGCAGGGCTACTATTTTAGCCATCCGCTGCCCGCGGCGGAGCTGGCAGCGTTGCTACCTGAGCGAAACTCCTTCACTGGCGGTATCGTGCCTGTCAGGCACTAGAGCACGACTATTTGGCAGGTCCTCAGAAATTCAAGTGGTTGATGTTTCCGTCACTATTGCGGTGTTCTATCGTGAAATAGCAACTGCGTAAATCAGCTTTCAAGGTGGCGAATGTACCTGCGTGCTCCCAGGTTAAGTGAAGAAGATGGGAGTCGGTGGGATGTATTTCCAAGCTGCCTTTGAAGGCTTCAGAGCAGTTACGCAGGCGTATGAGCTCAATCTGGTCTTTGACGATCTGATTCTGCAGACCGGATTCGACGGCTTCCAGTGATAGGTTGGTGCGATTGATCTCCTTGTGGCCCGCCGCTCCTCCATTGTCTGCCGCAAGATAGTCATTTTTACCGGCAAACAGATCGAGGTACCAGACCTGAGGTATGCCTGGCATGAACAATTGTATCGCACGTGCAAGTCGCAGCTTATCTTCATCCTCTCCAAGTGCACTAAAGAAGGTTGCGTTGACCTGGTAGTACGCGATCTTCTTGCCATCCGGACCGTATAGGTTTTTTACCCTGCCTCCGCGTTCGATTATGCGATCGATAAGTGCTTGAATCCTGTCGTCATCCAGTAGTCCGTCGCGACTGACGCCATTATGTTCACTACCCTTGAGATCGAGCAAGGGTATGCCGTCATGACAGCCGAGCATATTGATGGTTTGCAGTCCCTTGCCTTGAATATCGCCAATCCAGTTGAGCAGGTGGCTATTATTGGCGTGCTCGAGCGCATCGATCACCAGACCGGGAAAAAAGAAGTCGTAGATCGGATATCCCTTTTCCGCCACTTCTTCATGCAGTCCTGCGCCATATTTTGAATGGATCTCGGGAAAGATGGTTACACCATGACGGTTTGCGATCTGCTTGAGCCGCTCCAGATAGTCCCAGGTCCCTGGCCGGTTGAAGAAGTTGCTCTCTCCAGGCTCTTTATGCAAGTAGGCGAATGCATCGAGCCTTACTATTTTCGCCCCATAGCCTTTGAGTTTTTTCAGTGTCTCCTCGTAGAAAGTCCAAACCTTTTGAGACTTTGCGTTGAGATCCATCTGTCCCAGGTAGTGTCGTTTATGTTCAAGCACACTGAGAATTTCGCTCTTGTAATGGGCATAGCCATCCAGGTTGAACTGGTTCGTATCCCTCTCCAGCTCGATATTCTCATTTACAATCGCTGCAATCGATTTTGCAGCCTTGTACGTCACTCCCTGAATTCCGGAGAAATCGGAATCACTTACCGGTTTATAACTGACTTGCTGGTAGAAGGTATTCCAGTAGGGGCGTTGCGAACCATCGGGAAAACCGACCTTAAGGATCGGCAACCCCGGTTTGCGCATGAAGAGCTTGTTTAAATACTCCTCTTTAGGAATGACGTAACCCTTTTCTCCCATTTCGCCATGAGAGCGCCAAAACTCGTTCCAATCGACAAAAAAGTCTTTGTACTCGGATTCATCGCCGTGTTTCAGCAGATCCTTGAACTGCGGTGATGCCACAGACAGGTGGTTGAGGATTAGATCGAATTTGAAGGTGATGTGAAGGTCGCTTAGCGCCTCCAGGTCCTGTTCGGAGACAAGTTCATCATTGAGGTCATAGTCTATGATGGAAAAACCACGGTCGAGATCGCTGTTGAAAAATGTGGGTAGGAGGTAGAACAGGGAAAACGTATCCTTGAGTTCAGGCCGTTTCAGTAAACTGACAATGTCGGACAGTTTACCCCCGATGCTGTCAGGATAGGCATTCAACATCACCCCGCCAGGAAGTGGTTGTTGTTTTGTACTGTGTTCGCTGTTCATCGAATACTCTGATGTAACTCGTTAGTATTGTCGTTGTTTCTAAAGCGAAACCACCGCAGAAGGATTATATCGCCCGAATGCCGTTTTACAACCGGCATCGCATAATGATTGTCACTCCTCTTATCGGCAGGAAGGGATTGAGATTAAGCGTTTTCACCCTGTTATGTGAACCATTCCAGAGAGTAGACCGCAGGGAGTGAAGAGATGCTCGATCCAGCTGCCGTACAACCTGACCAGATGATGTATGTGCCGAGACTTTAAGCAAATCGCCCCATGCCTGATTTTCTTGGAAAGCCGCAGGATCGAAGTGATACGAGCGTTTAGATACCTATGCGGTTGGGTGGAAATAAACCCGAACTATACATGGGTTTATTTTATGTCCTGCGTTCGATACCCGAGTGTCTGGAGCAAGTACGTAGCGGGTAAAAAATAGTGAGAAATTGGCGGTTCTGAGGAGGGAGCGGAATAGATTTTTACTTTTATATGTAGTGAGTTACGTGTAATTTATACGGAATAAATCTAGAAACATGGTTTTATATTCTGAATTACAGTTAAATTTTAAGATTTTCACAAATTGCCGATAAGATTCATGATATGAAGAGAGTTTCTCATGAATTTACCATGCGAGTATCAACTTCCATGGGGAGTGGCATTTCGACAACTTACTGACGATAGAGCATTTATCGTTCTGAATAGCTGTTAAAACATGACACAAAATTGGTTTACAGCTAGATACCGCGCGTTGATCATCGCAGTAGTGACGGCATTTTCAATTTGGGCGATGAGTCAGATTGGTCTGTTTTCCGGGCTCTCTGGGTGGTTGTATGACAGGCTCGTCAAATATAGCGCCGACCGTAGTTACCAGCCAAGCGTGGTATTGGTCAAATTACCTGAGAGTAGTGCGCCCAGTGCCATCGAGTGGCGTACGGTATTCGATGCATTGAGCCGGTTTAAGGCTGCGCAGGTATTGGTGTTGTCACCGGATATTAATGCTCAGGATCTATTTGATCAGTTCGCAGACACACAAAATCTTGTTTTGGGTCGTTATCTGATTCAGGATCCGGACGATCCGGACAAACTGCATATGCAGCCTTGGCCGGAATCAAGCCGGGGGATCGTTCATGGAGTGGCTAATCTGCCGGAGTCGGCCCAAGGTATAGTCAGACGTAGCACGGTGCAAAGATTCGCAGATGGGAGTATGCAGGATCCCATTGCAGTGGTGGCCGCCCGGGAACGCGGTTTCCACACACCGTCGGTGGCTGAGCGGGGATTTCTGATCAACTTCAACCAGGGGCGATATTCGCTCCCTACGCTTCATTTCGAGCGTCTCCTCGCGGGTGACCTGATCGAGGAGTTGATCGCGGATCGCTCTGTCGTATTCGGCCAAACATCGATGCCTTCCATGCCCGGTATTTACACACCGGTCACTTCCAATATGCGGCCCATGTCGGCCTTGGAATTTCATGGTTTCATGTTGGACAGTCTGCTTGGGAAGCGGGTTATTACGGAACTGCCTGCTTGGGTGGTCCTGTTGTGGTTGACAGCGATAACCCTGATCAGTGTCTTTATCTATCAGTGGTTCATGATCCGTGAGGGTGCCTGGATTACCATTTTGTCTTTGGCCGCCTACATGACTCTCGGCTGGTTGGTGCTGTGGTTGCTGTACTACTGGCTGCCGGTCTTGGAATTTGTCATGGCGCAGAGTGTGATGTTTTTATGGATCTCCCATGAGAAATCTGCACGGATGGAACTGGAGATGCGCACCATGCTCGCCGAGATGTCATCAAGGTTACGCAAGAGCGCATTACCACCGAGATTTTACGATACACCGCATCACTGGGAGCAGCTGGTGGCTATGGTGGATCAGACACTCTCTTTAACCCGCTTGATCTTTCTCGAGCGTGTTGAGGCCGATCATCGCGTCAAGGAGATCCAGGCCTTGCGCTGTTCCCTGGATTCTATCGATGAACGTCGTCGCGATTACGAACGGACACCCTACAGCACGGCAATCGCGGCCGGAGGCCCCATCCGCATCGAGAAGACCTATCTTGCAAAGAGTGAATTGGAAACAGAGGACCAATATCTCGTGCCTTTGATCTACTCCGGCGAGATTCTCGGATTCTGGGCATTCGGTGTGGATATGGCGAACATCCAGTCACGCCAGCAAATGGAGAATATGGCCAAGGATTTCAGTTATCAGATCGCCGAATTGTTGTATCACCGAAAGCATTGGCTGAACAAGGAAGCGGAAGAGGCTCGAATATTGAGCCAGTACCTGAGTCTTCAGGGTGGTGAAGTCGTGCATAAAGATGTTCATCAGGCACTTGACCTGATGGAACGACGACTTTCGGTGCAGCAAAGTGTATTCGACGGATTAGAGACAGCAACGGTGCTGTATGATCTATTTGGCCGAGTCATGCAGATCAATCACCATCTGGAACAGTTGATGGCGGATGCTGATATTCCCGCCTTCGACTACACTGCCCTCGACCTTATGTCTGTACTCACAAACTTTGGACGTGAAGCATGTCAGGATCTGCTTCGTCAAGTGGTTATGGAACGCAGAAGTTTGGTGGTGCCGGCTCGATTGGCCGCGTTGCCAAATCAGCGTTTTCTTCTCAGAATGCGGGCGCTCAATTATGATGAGACGAGTGCGCGCACTGTTGCGGACAGTACACCATTTGAGTTGCTTGGTGTGTTATTCGAACTTGATGACGTTTCCCTGATTCATCGGCTCTATAGCCACAAGGAAACATTGATTCAGCATCTCAGCCAGCGAATCGGTCGGGGGCTGGACAATGCAATTCAATTGAGCAGTGAGGTGACTGCGGAGGGTCGGGTAGATACTCTCGGCAAGGTTGTCGATCACATCAAAAGCGAAAACCGGATGCTGAAGGAAGCAACTGCTTTTTTGAACAAAGAGATAGGCACCATGTCTCTGCAGCTTTTTCCGATCGATGGTCGACAGCCTATTTTAGAGAATATCGACGAGATAAGCGGGCATGTGGAAGTGTCGGATATCCGAATCGTTGCTGAGCTGCCGGACGAACTGTCATTGGTGTTGGCCGAACCTGAGTTGCTGCATGATGTAACGGCCTCGGTGCTCGATGCCTTGATCAAGGATGCATCGGCGGAGAGTACCATTCATATCATTGTTGAGGAACAGGAGGAGTGGATTCGATATAAGTTCTACAACCAGGGTTTCGGTATGCCCAACGACAGATTCCAGGAATTTCTTTTTGAAGATGATGGAGTCACTGAAGGTTACACGCAGTTGCGCAATGCGTTGCATCGCGTACAGAGTTGGGGAGGGACTGTGGAAGCATCCAGTGAGCTTGGGGTCGGTACGAATATTGAGATCAAATTGCGTGCATTCGGTTAAATCACAGTTACATGGGTTGACAGAGATGTCTGCATAATCGCATGGATATATTTCCCCTACCACTTTTTCCTCAGGGCGGACTCGCCAGTTCGGTTATTACCACGGTCTGGATCGGTGTGGCCGTCGTGGCATTTTTCAATCTGCGCTTCGGATGGGTGTTGTCCGGATTGGTCGTGCCGGGATATCTCGTTCCGCTGATGATCATCAAGCCATGGGCTGCGGCGATCATCATCATCGAGAGCATCATTACCTATTTACTGGTCTGGTTTTTTTCCGAACTCCTGTCGCGTCTGGGATATTGGAGCCAGCTATTCGGTCGGGACAGGTTTTTTGCCTTGATCGTGATAAGCGTGCTTGTACGGGTGTTATTCGACGGCTGGCTGTTACCCGGTTTGGGTGAATGGTATGTGGAACGATTCGATGTGGCCTTTGACTATCGCAACAACCTGCACAGTTTCGGCCTCATTATCATTGCATTGATCGCCAATCAATTCTGGAAGAGTGGTCTGCGCATGGGGGTTCTGCCGTTAGCGGGCAATCTGGTTGTCACCTATCTGATCGTGCGCTACGGGTTAATGGAGGTTACCAACTTTACAGTCAGTAATCTGAACTACATGTATGAAGATATTGCATCTTCGATACTGGCCAGCCCGAAGGCCTATATCATCCTGATAACCACCGCCTTCGTCGCCTCTCGCATGAACCTCCTCTATGGTTGGGATTTCAGTGGCATCATGATCCCCTCGTTGTTGGCCTTGCAATGGTATCAGCCGGTCAAAATACTGGCTTCTTTCTTTGAAGCCTTGTTGATACTGGGCATCGCGCATCTACTTTTAAAGACCAAACCCTTCAAAAACATCTCCATTGAAGGGGGACGCAAACTGCTGTTGTTTTTCAATATCGGATTTGTATACAAGCTCATTCTCGGCTATTTGATTCTATGGCTAATGCCAGAGGTCAAGGTTACGGATAGCTATGCATTCGGTTATCTGTTGGCGACATTGATGGCGATGAAGATGCATGACAAGGATATTGCTGTGCGCTTGACCAGAGCGACACTGCAGACCTCTCTTGTGGGTGTGGCCGTAGCAAGCGTCATCGGGTTTACCCTGACGTTAATGCCTCGGCCGGAAATCAACCTGGGAGCGCATGCCAGTGCAGTGTACCCGCAACGCTTGATCAAAAGTCAACTGCCTATATTGGATAGGATACGCGAGGACAGGGTCCGGCTCTATCAACCTCAGAGTCAGAATAAAATACAGCTTCCCTTGACCTCTGAACTTGAGCAGTTTTCAGAAGGTTTAACGCAGTTGCATGACTATCTCTCGTCAGGGGATGAACAAAGTCTGCATCAGGCGCTGGTGCAATTTCAGAAGGTGGGTTACGAATTACTGCATGATGGTCAGGGTTACTACTACTTGAGAGAACAAGGGTCTGTACGAGGCTGGGGCTATTATCTGCTCAGGTCCGATTACAAGAGCCGTATGGTCGTCGAAGTGCCGGCCCCGTTGGATGAGCGCGGCGCACTCGATGCCAGTTTGCAGTTGTTCGATTTGTTAGGCGCCCGCGGCCTGGCGGTTGCCGGCAGCAGTCGTTTTCTGCATCCGGACCGCTCTGCGGATGTACTGACAAATCCGCAAAGTTTCTTTCATGTTTTTCATTCGGTGTTCGCTAAACGGGATGTTCTGCAGGTAAGACGCTATACCCGGGAGACCATGCGTCTGAGCGCAGCCATCGAGACGGAAAAATACACAGTAAATGAAGAGCTCCCCGTGGAACCGGAGAATATGCTGTGGGTGCATGTCGATCTGCCGTCAGATCTCGATTTGACTGCATTGAAACGGCTGACTGGATCATTGCACATTCAATGGCGGGACGCCCCCTTCAATAACCGTCAGCGTGAAGTCAGCCGCAAGGGATTTGCAGAACTTCTGCTCAATCAGCGTGGCATTCGTTCGGTACGGTCCCGATCCGTGGGGTTTGGCAAAGCGCCGCCGCTGGTCCTGGGATCCCAGCGTATCGATGGTTTTCTACAAGACTGGATCCTGGCAAGAAAAGACCGGATCGCGGAACAGGGAAGCGATAGGTATGTTATCCCAAAGGTGGAGGAATTGCTCTACTTCGATGTCGAAGTGCTTACCCCGCTGTTGAGCGTGTCGGCTAAATCCTATCAAGCGGGCGAATGGACAGAGGATGGTTTGGAAGAGTTGCGTGGTATTCAGGCAGCCGCGGGGGTATTGAACTATCACCTGATACGCTACCGGCATCGATCGACCGGGGAGGATTTTTTAATCCTTGCCGAGTCAGACAGCGGTGAAAGACGTTATTGGGGCACCTATGTATTCCGGCTCAGCAAGAGCAATAACTATCTGGTTCAAGTCCCCCGTCCATTATATGAGCTAAACAGTTTCGAGTATGGGGTTTCACTGTTTCAACGCCTTAATGCCAAGGCGTTGCTACTGGCCGGTTCGCATCCGGGCGCCAATACAGACGGCAGTGCGGATATTATCCGTTTGGATAATGTGGTGAATATGTTCAGCCTGGTCAATCAGGTTGTGCTAAGAGAGGCCGCCGACACGCCGCTGCTGGTCATACACAGTCGCGCACTGAGCCGTAGGGGGCGTGGGGAGCTCAAGCATGCGAACGCCCTGATATCCAAGATCGAGACACCAAGCTCGCAAGGTGTAACCGATACGCTTGTCAATCCGGTATTGGAGCAGCTTGCACTGGAAGGTATCAGCTATCGTTTTGTCGAGGGAGATCAGGATACGGCCGGATACGAGATTGCCAGTGTGGCGCAATCCCTCTATATCAATGCCACCCGCAACAAAGGCTTTGTCGCCCTCTGGCTCAGCCCAAGCGCACGCTCCGTTTACCGTCAGCAAGGTCTGAACAGGCAGGAGCTGTTACGCTTTACCGCTGTGGGCATCCAGACACGGGAAGCCGATCTCTACGACTATATAGCGGGTCTTGATTACTCTGCGTCTCCTGCCCCACTGCCGTCGATGCTTCAGCGGCAGTTGAGTCGCTATCTGGAGAGTGGAAATGTGGTGGCGCTCAGCGGATTGGTGACAGACTGGCCTGAATATAGGTGGCAGCGGTTGATCGACCTCAATTCCCGTCAATCGTTCCTGATCGGTCTGCAGCAGGAAGCGGGTTTGCGCCTGATTGCCAACCTTAATCCACGGGATGTGTACTCAGTCTTCACTGCTGACAAGAAATTACTCTCCCGTAGCGATATCCAGGGCTTTATTGACAGCCGCATGGCGCTGTTGACGTGGGAGAGTGCCTTGTGAGACTGCTTGGTAGAATTCTCCTGCTGTTGCTAATTGCTGCCGGTGCCTATTACGTCGCCGTAACCACGTTACGCATCGATCTGGGATTAGGTAAAGGTGAGCGACTCAGTGGAAATCTCACCGGTACGCGTAGCAGTATCGCATACGGTCTTGACGACGGTCAGTGGACTGTGTTTCCGCTAACCGGGCACGCCGATATGTTGCGTATCGTGACGAATGCCATTGTCGACAGGCCCCTCGTCGAGGCACCGGAAGAGGGATGGCTGTATGCGCTGGACTATCGTTTGCTTGACGGCGCTGGCCGGGAGTTGGAAAGCGGGGAATTCCACCATCGCACCAGGATCCGGCAGTATCGTGACATGACGAGTGGAGAGGTGGTAAATCAGAACGCCTTTTTAGCGGCGGATAGGGTTCCCTCTGACAGTCGTGTGCATATCATGCCTCTGATCGAGTCTGCGGCGAAATTGATGCTTAAAGTGAAGGCTATGGATGCGCCATTACAGGCAATTACCGTGCGAAGTTATGAACCGGAGCAATATACGGAACTCAAGCTTGATGCCGCATGGCGCAAGTTGACCGCTTCCCGGCGGGTCAGGCTTGCACGTGGCTCGGTCTACAATCCTGAACTTCTTCTGGCGGAGGAGCGGCGTAACCTGCTGCGTAATAGCTGGAAACCGCTTGGACCATTAGGGGTGCAGGGGAGGGATTATCGGGTACATAAGCTGTTCGTTCGACACGGGGATCTTGGGGAGCCGCTGGATCAGGAGATACTGCCTGCCGGTCTCTACATGGATGCATGGCATCGGGGCATCGTGCAGTTGCCGGAAGGCCGGTCACGGGTACGTTTGGAATTCACGCCGGTAAGGCGTGACCGCATACCGCAACAGGAACCCATACATATTCACTGGTATGGACGAAGCCTGGACAAACGGGATGTCTCGACTCATAACTGGACCCCGGATAGGATTGCTTATCAGCAGGAGTACGAGGGTGGGTTGCTGGAGATTGAAGCCTCGGGTCCACAGGTAATGCGGGCTTATCGACAAATGGATGCAACATGGCAGGAGATCACACCCGATCTCAGTTATCTGCGTCTCTATATGCTCGATGCGGAACAACCGATACGCTACACACTGGAGCACATGGCATCGCAAGACACTCCCGTGCGTATAGATTTACGTGGGTTGTCGTCAACTGCGGATGAGCAGCAGGAAACAAAAGAGGTTGATTATCGGTTGTTGGATGACAAGGGTGAGGTGTTGAGGCAGGGTAAGTTGTCACTGCTGGTAACGCCCTCATTGTATGATCGACTGGCGGGAGACGTGTTCAACGAATTTGTCACCGAGCCGACCAGCTTCTATTTCAGATTGCCCGGCGACATCGCTGTAATCGAGCTCAGGAGTCATGCTCAAGTCTGGGTAAATGCCTATACCCGGCCGATGAACCTTGTCAGGCGTGTGCGTATTCCTGAGGATTACTACCGTGATCTTCAGGATACGGGTTATCAACCGGCCTGGTTCATCGTGACGCCCGATGATGAGCGACAATTAGTGGACGGGCTTCGTACCGCGGCGTTGAATATACAGCGCCGCCCCCCCGTGGATGATCCGGATATCGTTGCCGGACGCTATAAATGGGAAGAGTTTCGCCCCGAGGGGCGGTGGCGGGGACGCCATCTATTGGTGGAACGGGCTTCACAACTTCCGATACGAGAGGAAGCGATGGCGAGCCTGTTTTATCCAGTTGTGAGCGGGCGCAACGAACAGGTTCGTTTGCATTCGATTTTTGGCCGGGAAACGGTAACACCTAGCTTGGTCTATCTAAGGCAGGGCGGTAAAAGAGAGAAGCTGTCACTGTTTCTTGACGAAAGGGTATTTTTCCAAACCAGCCTTGCCGCACCCCAGGGTCAGATTCGTCTGCCTGCGATCGATCCTGGTGTATACCGATTGCGTCTGGAATCGTCCGGTGAGACAGAGTGGTTTATCAATCATATCGACGCTGACACACAGCCTCGACTGCGTCGTTTCAGCAACAGACTGGGTTCGAAAGGCATGGTGTTCGTTTACCACAAGCGGTCAGCCGGGGAAGAGGTGCTGACGGGACAGTTCTTCAGCACCTCTCAATCCAACCGGGCAGGTCTAAGCATCAAGATAGCCGGAGTGGGACATTCCTTAAAACCTCAAACGGCTTGGACCTTTACTGATCGATTTTATGATTTACGGATAGGCGACGGTGACAAGGTACCGATATTGGGCACCCAATCGCAACATGCTTCGGCGGGTGTGCGCTTTTTTCTCCCGTTGGGGGAGGATCTGGAGCCTGGCAAATACCGTATCCACATCGAGCCGTCGCCCGGTGTGGAGGGATATCTCTCTTTTTACCGGCTCAATCCGGGTGAATCGGTCAAGACTGATTTGTTTGTGGAGCGGGGATGAGAGGGGTAACTCTGTTTCTGCTGTCGCTCTGTTTCCTGGCGCCGAGTGTGAAGGCGGAGATGCGTGAGCCTGGGGGGTATTTGTTGGCGCCGCCCTGTAAATCCTATCATCGGCCGAGCAGGCAGGAGCTGAGCCGGGTACGCATACTCTTCTCGAAAATCCTGAGAGGGATAACGGATCAAAGTGCCATGCGGTCGCAATGGAAAGCTCTGGGTTTCGACTGGCTGCCTGTCGAGCTGGATGGAGAGAGCATAGTGGTCCTGAAAGAGCACGCCTCCCGGTGTGAGGGTCGTGGCTTGTTTATGATCCGCACGGCATCGGGTCCCTTGAATCTGTTGCAGATACCTCATCGGTTCCATGACAAAAAGACAGGCAATATCGGTTACGCCCTTATGCGACATGGCGATTTTCGTATTGCGGCATTTAGTGCCATTCCCCGGTATGCGCAGAATAAAGGTGGCGATAGGAAGGCTGCGGATCTGGTGCGTAATGGTGATAACTATTTTACCGCGCTTGCCGAGGCTGCGGCATTACTGTCTGCGGATAGCCGTGTGATTCAGATTCATGGTTTCGATAGTGCCAAAAGAAACAGTGATCCGGGGCGTAACAGTCAAGTGATCATCAGCGATGGCACGCGACATCCCTCAGGGAAAGTCCAGGCCCTTGTTCGGTGTCTCGCATCGGATTTCGACGAACAGGTTGGGCTCTATCCCAGGGATGTCGATGAGCTAGGGGCAACGACCAACCAGATCGGCTCAAGACTGCGGGAGTATGACCATCAGGGTTTTATGCATATAGAACTGAGTGGTGCTGCGCGTCATGCACTGCTGAGCGATTGCGCATTGATGACGAAGATGGCTGGTTGTCTGTCCGGGAGGCGGCACTGATGCGATCCCGGCAATTTTGGCTCTTGATCGGATGGAGCTGTCTTTGCGTAACCGTACTTGCCCAGGAGGGTCGTCATCTGCATCGTGCCGATGGTATTGCGCCCTTTCGTTACTGGGATAACCTGGAATATCTCCCCCATTGGCTGGGAGGGGAGAGACCCGGTTACAATCGAGACGAGGGTCTGCATACGGTACGACTTGAGCCGGGTAGCGAGATGCTCATTCGATTGCCGGCGAGGCAGGGTCTGCGCCTGATAAAGATGGGCGATCCATGGATTGCAGGGGAGTTGCGGCTGGAACTCTCAAACGGCTCCGCACTGTTTCTCGAGACGCCGATGCAGGCAGGAATGGGAAACAACTGGGGCGTAGAGCCGTCGAATGGAGGTGACAGGCTGGTTCGCTTGAGCCGGCCGGGACACTATTCCGGCCCCATCGAAGTCGCGCTTTTCATATCCCGTTCGCCAAGCCTGCCGAATCTGGCCGATTACCGTTCGCAGCCCGATATAAAGGGAGATCTTGTGCAGATGCAGGGTCCTGAAGAGTCGACCCCCAGATCTGTCTGGAGGGTGGGGCCCACGCAGGAGATCGAAGCCGAGTTCGATGGGCCGCAGCGTCTGCAAATGGAGAGTTGGCTGCGTTATGAAACAGTCGGCAGCGAACCCCAGCAGATCTATCATCTTCATGTGGAGCTGGACGGCATCGACATCCAAACCCGACATCAATACGGTCGCGCCAACCTGCATCGGAAATGGCGAGTGGATGGATGCGAAAGCGTCCTGGGAATGGTCAATCGCAGCTATCTCGACATTCCCGAGGGCCGTCACCGCCTGAAGATAGGAGCCAGCGCCCCGCTCCTGCTGCGCCTGCGAGGCCGATCGGAACAAGGTGATTTCCTGGTAGCGGAAAACCGGCCGAAGGCGCCTTCGGATACACTTGGCCGATACACATCAGCATTTGATGAAATCACACGGCTTGGTGCACTGGCGCGAAACAACCGACTAAGTGGAGGCGGCTCAGCGGCATTGGAGGCGGCACTCCGGTTATCGGAAGACGAACGGCTGTTGCCGGAAATCGCCGCTGAGGCGCGAGCCATGGATAGCCGGCACGGTTTCTTTCGGTCATTGCTGCCGGTCTCGATGCCGGAGAGTGGGGTTGCCTCCCTGCGCTGGCCGGCAAAATCAAGACTTCGTTGGGATGAGGAGGCGCCCCTGTTAATACCGCAAGCATTGGCGGACAGTCTGGCAAAAGGGGTCACCGGGAGAATCTTCTTGCCCCTGCCTGAGAGAGAAGGGAGGGCCTATCACTATGCGCTGCCGAAAAGGCGCCATGACTCGCGTCTGCAGCTGTTAATCAGCGATTATCAGAACGGCATTGAGGGTGAGCTGTTTCTGCAGTTCGATGATGAGCCGCCAAGAAGGCTCAGGCTGAAATCCGGATTGCCGATGCCTGAGACAAGCTACTGGCCGGATGCCTCCACGGCGGCACATAGACTCTCCCCGAGGAAGACGGCCGGTTTTCCTGTCCTCACATCGGTTGCGGACTTGGAGTTGCCGTTGCCCGCGGAGATATCAACCCTGCGTATTTGGCAGTCGGCAGAAAACCCCCAGCCTCTGGCTATGGCTCTGGGGATGCGCGTTACGGGACAGCTGGCGACTAACGAGGCTGAGTACTTGTCTTTAATCAGTGATCTGGATTCTGCTGAACACGATCGGGTGATGCGCGAGAGTATGGGGGCTATCCCGCAACTGGCTGAATCGCGGACTCGCCTTGCCACGCTGTTGGGCACCCGCTCTGGTGATGAAAACGGCAGAAAAAAAGAGGCCCTGTTGAACGACTGGTTGCCCTTGCTTAGATTTCTCTATGCCCGCTATGCCACCTTCATGGCCAGGGTCGAGCGGCCCATGCCTGTTGTACGCTCGTCGTCAACCGACGAGGATAATCTGGAACGCTCATTTCACCGTGCAGAGGAGGCAATGCGTGATCGGGATTGGATCAGGGCCGTGGAGGCCTGGAGCGATATCATCCCCGATACAAGCGACAGGCAACGTAATTATGCCCTGATGCAGAGAGTAACCGCGCTGACAGCCATGGGTGAGGGTAATCTCTCGGAACTCCTGTTGCGGGGTATGCTGATACATGAAGCGGATCCGCAACTGAGGGAACAGGCCGCCGCTGCTTTGGAAAAGATATATGTGCAGAACCGGGATGATCGGGGGCTCCTCAATCTGCTGGTAACCCGTGCCGTACACGATCCTCAGCCCGGCCGATTGGCAAAGCTGGCCGGGATGTTGCTGAAACAGGGTAAAGCGGTATGGGCCATAAAGATCCTGCTTTCAATTCCACCAAACCGGCGTCCGACAGGACGCATGCTGGATGCTGCCTATTCCGCCGACTGGTGGCGTACCTTCGGTACCTATCTGAAACGACTCGCCGATCCACGGTTGCAGGCCTATTGGCGCGGTTACCGCCATCAGCGACAAGGTCGATACCAAGCGGCCTTATCCGTGTGGGAAGACGCTGGACCGCAAGGAACCGAGCTGAGTACGGCCCTGAAGCAAGGTCTCTCAATTCGGCGTGGTCTGACAGATCCGGAGATGGATCAAGAGGCTTTGCTTGAGGTTTGGGCCGCCTGGTGGGAGAAGCTGCCAGGGGAGCGGGTGTGGCGCTCGCTCAGCAACAACATCGTCAAGTTTGACGGCGTTGAACTACTGAATGTGCCCGATCAGGATCAGACCTTCAGGTTATTCCGGGCCTCGCCATCCTCACCTGTCGAAATGGTTGTGCAAGGGCCGCGCACGTTGCGCATCAATACCCGGCTGCTGCACAGTGAAGATATCGACTTTCCGGTGGATGACTGGCTGCTGATCGCAGATGGATCAAGCTTGAGACGTTTTCCCGTCAATGGCGACAGCGTGGTAAAGGGCGTGACACTGTCGCGTGGCGGGATGTTCCCCGGGCGAACGCATCGGTTCGAGTACTCAATCGGGCCTGGCAGGCATCATTTAATACTGACGCCCCATGATCGCCCGCAACTGATTGAGGTCGAAGCCCTATACGCCGAGCGGCCGTTGTCAGTACTCCCCGAGCCCATGGCCTATGACCTGAGCGGAAAGCCTGGCGCGGCGGGTGATTTCAATCCACAGGATCCGTTCCCGGGGCAGGATGTCAGTTGGCTTAAGGGATGTACCGCGTTCGACAGCTCCATGCCGGCTATTCAGGGTGAAACGATCAGCGACGATGATTCAATCAACGCCGAGGTCGCCGGCATATCTCGCCTGCTCTACACGGTAACGGTTGATCAGGATGAACATTACCGACAGATGACGCAATGGCTGTGGCAGGCGGAACAGCAGCCTGAAAAGGCCGCGTCATTGCTGGCCCAGGCCGAGGTACTGTTCCACGCGCATGCAAGCGATCGCCGTTTGCAGGGCATAATACGCAGAATGAGACACAATTATCGTTGGCAGCCGATGGACGGGATTGTCTCCAGTGCCGGACTACGCTTTTTACGACTGACAACATTTCAGCCGGAGAGTCCCGGCTCGAGGGTGCGCAGCGCGTTGCTCGAACCGTTGCTGCAGGATGAACGCTTTATCTATGGCGGTCAGCGAGTCAATATCGCATTGCGAAATCCAGCCTCTGCCACGGCGGTTGCCCTGAACTTCAAGTTGGAAGAGATCGGCTATATCGATGCCAGGGATTTACAGATCAGTTATCGTCTCGATGATGGTGAAAACCATCTTATCCGGCTTACGCCCGATCATCCAGATCAGCGCATACATATATCGGTTCCTCAAGGGCGGCACGTACTGCGTGTGCAGATGCTCGATCCGCTGCAAAACCAGATCCTGCGTTTCGGTATCCGGGATGAAGGACAATCCCCAGGCGAGGACCGGGAACGATTCTACGAACGGGCCTATCAGGTTTCCACTGTCGATGAGCCCGTAGAGCTGGCGCTTGAAGGCCCGGCCTGGTTGCGGGTCGATGAACGGGTCGAAGGACAGACTATCAGCCAGTTTCTATTTATACAGCCTGGCTGGCAAGCGCTGCAGTTACCACCGAGAAGCGGTCGACAGGAGAGCTATTACCGGCTCTTCCGTCAGCGTGTCCAGTTAAAACGCTGGCAAAGCCGGTTACGTGAAGCGCATCTCATTCAAGCCGAAATGCCAATCGCGGATAAAATACCCTCGACTCAGACCGAAGCGCTATCGCTCAGGGAACTGCAGCCGATGTTGGGTCAAGAGGACGGAACCTGGGAGTACTACGGTCGTCTGGTCAGCCGGCGCAATTTCGATGAAGACCGTTCAGCCGATCAATCCGAGCGGTTTTTCGAGCTGGGCGTCGGCCATCGCCTGTTTCAGGAATATGCCGATCGCTATCTGGAGTCGGGTGTATTGGCGAGGATTCGGGATATAGGCGGAACCACTTTTGGAGCTTTCGGCGATCTCCATTGGGACAGTGGCTTTCATGCCATAAGCCTGGATCTGAGTGGAGACTTGTTTCTACAGCAGCCAAAACAGACGATCGGTACGGAATGGTCACTGTTGCTGAAGGCGAATCTTTCCCAGCACCGCCGACTGACGAACAAGACCCATCATCGACCCAGCTTCGGTCTATTCAATCGTTGGCTCAGTTTGAATGGCCTCGAACAGGGATTGAGCGAATATGTGGACCAGGATATCTATACCCGTTACAAAGATGACCATCAGCGTGGACTCAGGCTGAGTGATACATTGAGCCACTATCCCTGGCGCGATACACGCATCCGCGCCTCCCTGGCGCTGACCACCAACGAGGCGTTAAATCCGTTTAGACCCGACTATACGGACCTCACCCTGAGTGGAGATCAACTGGTGCGCGATCTGGGGCTGGGGGTGCGCTATCGCTGGCGTCACTATTTTGATGACGATGACCGTGCTGACGAAGACCACCAGCGCAACCTGAAATTGCGCCTGGATTGGCGTCGTTGGATGGTGTTGCAAGCGGGATGGCATCTGGCATTCGAATTGGATCACCAACTGGATAGCGGAGACACCTCGTTGTTCCTGAACCTGCGTCATCATCGTGCCAATGGGCGACTATATCGTGATTTCCGCCCCGGTACGGTCACGTTTGAACCCTTACGCAGCCGACACGAGTTGGAGCGCCACTTTCCTGTCGATGGGGTCCGGCAATGAGTGTCGGCTCCGTACGCAGCTTGCTGGAACTGGGATTTCACACTCGATGGCTGGCGGTTGACCGGCCATTGATCGATCGACTGGAAACCGGTTTCCGGGGATGGCTCGACCATCAACCTCGTATGGAAGGGGTTACGGTCACAGAAGAGAACGTACGTGCCCGGTTGCTGGTTGAGTATCTGGTGTTCTGGATTACGGAAAAGCTGGAACAGATGGATGGTCTGCGCGCGGGTTTTGTCGAATTCTCCCAACGACACAACCATGCCGCGACCGATCGCGAAAAACAGGCGCACATTCTGGGGTATGCCAAGCGTCTCGGAGCGACCCATCGCCAGGTGAATAAAGATCGCAAGGCTTTCGCCCGCTGGTTCGGTTATGACGCCATGGCGGAGCGTTATGAACGCCGCTATCGGAAAGCGGAGCAAGAGCTTGTCGTTACCCTTGGGCGACTTGGTGTCATCGCCGCGCACTATATTGAGTGCTTCTCGGCAGCTGAGCAGAGCATCGTCTCCTGGCGTCAACTGCAGCTGGAGAAGCTGTTGCGTTCGCTGCTGGCATACGATGGCGATCCGCGGGTACGAATCGCGGCATTCGAGTCCCTTGCCGCATCGGTGAGCAGCCTGCCTCACAATCTCCAGGAGAAGGCGGTTAATGATACCACCTTGCGATATATCTACCGTTCAGCCCTGGAGCGCCGTCAAGAGGTCTGGATTCAATGTGCCGCATTGAGTCTGCTGCAGACCTTCTCCACCGAGTCGTTGATCTCGGCCCTGGAGCATCGCCTGCAGAGCCTGGGAAAAGGCGATGATCTGTTCGTTCGCCGACACGCCATGCGACTGCTTTGCCGGCAGATCCCGGATTCACCGCAGCTTGAGCCACTGCTGATGACAGTGAAGGATGATCCCAGCCCGGCAGTACGCCAATTGGTTGTTGAAGCGATGCATCATGCGAGTAAGGAAACCGTGGACCGAGTTCTACCTCGGTTATTGCTGCAGGATGAGGAACCCCGGGTGCGGGCAGCAACCCTGGTGGGTCTCTGTGCCCTGATACAGCGGGAGGAGTTGTTCGAGATCATACTCGAGCAGCTGCATGCATCGCTCAGCTCGGAGAAGGAGCAATTCGTATTGCGTGTGGGATTGAAATGCGTGCTGGATATCTACACTGATCTGGACAAGACAGAGCGGCGGGAGCTCGCATGCCGGTGGTACGCCAGACTCTCCCCGCTTCTGGCTGAGCTCCATCGCAGTGCGGACGATCTTTCAGTGCGCCGCTGGAGCGCCCAGGCGAAGGAACAGATTTGGTTATTGCAGACCCCTCAGGCAAGGCAGCTGGCAGATGCCTTGCGTCGGCGTATCGAAACCATAGAACCGCGTCGGGCAACCCGTCTCAGGAACAGCCTGTTGAAAGCGGTGGATCGGGACACCCTGGGTAGAACGCTCTCCTGTCTGGCGCAGAAGGATTTTGACCTGGAATTGGAATCCGGTCTGTTTGGTTCACGTCTGCGACGGGGCGCCAGGCTGGGTTTCAGAAGCTGGCGGTTGTGGCATGAGCTATGGCGACCCGCGACGGACAAACGCCAGGGCTTCCCCCACACCACCGGGCGAGTCTATCGAGGCGGTTTACACGCCCCATCATCGATAATGGCTGAGCTGGCAGAGACCCGGGTACCGGGAGAGCCGCTCTTTCTTCCTGCAGAGAGTGGACGCCGTCCCTATCTCCCCTTGGTGGATGAGGTGATATCGGCATTGGATGCCGGCCTGTTGCGCGGTAAGCCGCTGTGGCTCTACAGTGCGGAGGGCATTACCCAGGTATCCCCGCCCGACTCGATTTTGCGCCGTCTGGCCTCGAGAATCTTGCTGACCCTGCGTTTTGCCCAATATGCCGAACTGCGCAATTGGCAGGAAGGGGAGCGGTTGGCGCCCACTCGCTATGTCGAATCATTGCAGCGCCTCGGGATAACCCTGCGTTTCTCCAGCCACCCGGATACGATTTGTGAGGCTCGAAAGCGCTCTCAGGATGGTGCGGGAGGCTGGAGCGCAGATCCGGCCGTGGAGCGATTTTTCCCCGCCATAACGCTCATTCCTCTCCCTTTGCAAGATGCTTTTGGGCGACTCCAGGACTATTTCTACTCGGTCTACCAGAACAATATTAAACAACTGCTTCTGTTCCTCTTTGCGGCAGTGGCGGGGATGTTCGGTCGACATCTCTATCTTAACGCACGTATCAGATCGGCCCGGGGATCGATGCCGCTGGTCATCGGTGGTTGGGGCACTCGCGGCAAGTCGGGCACCGAGCGACTCAAGGCGGCATTGGTGAACGCCAAAGGCTATTCGGTGATATCGAAGACAACCGGTTGCGAGGCGATGTTCCTGCATGCCCACTCGAATGGCCGCTTGCGGGAGATGATGCTGTTTCGTCCCTATGACAAGGCGACCATCTGGGAACAGGCAAACCTGCTGCGTCTGGGGCAGCGGTTTAATATCGATGTGTTTCTCTGGGAGTGCATGGGGTTGACCCCTTCCTATGTCGGTATATTGCAGCAGCAGTGGATGAAGGACGATATTTCCACCATCACCAATACCTATCCCGATCATGAGGATCTGCAGGGGCCCGCGGGTTATAACATTCCGGAAGTGATGACGAACTTCATACCACACAATAGCGTATTGATAACGACTGAGGCTCAGATGCTGCCGATCCTGCGCAGCGCCGCGCAAAAAAAACAGACCCGCTTGCGTACAGCGGGCTGGCTGCAGTCGGGTCTGCTCCCGCCGGACATCCTGCAGCGCTTCCCCTACGAGGAACACCCCGACAACATCGCATTGGTGCTGGAACTCGCGGACGAACTCGGGTTGGAAGCCGACTATGCCCTCAAGGAGATGGCGGATCGTGTCGTCCCTGACCTGGGTGTGCTCAAGGCATCACCGATTGCAACGGTCAGGGGGCGCAGACTGGAGTTCGTCAACGGCATGTCGGCAAATGAGCGGTTCGGGTGTCTGAGCAACTGGCGGAGAACCGGCTTCGCCGATCAGGATCCCTATTCGGATCCTGATACCTGGCTTGCAACAGTAGTCAACAATCGCGCAGACCGGGAGCCCCGGTCACAGGTTTTTGCCGCCATTCTGGTAGAGGATATCGTCGCCGATCATCACTTTTTAATCGGCACCAACCTGGACGGACTGCAGGGCTACATTCGGGATCTCTGGGAGGAGTGGGAAAAGGATATCTCTCTCTTCGATGATCGGGGCGGCGAACAGGAACAACCGCTTCGTGTAGTGGAAAGAATGGCGCGCCGTTTCCGGCTTCCCTACCGACCCGAGCACATTCAGGGGCGCTTGGGTTGTCTGTTGTCGGGCATCGCTGGGGAGATACCCGTCGCAGAGCTTGAGCGGCTATGGCGCGACCCCGAAGGGCTGCGGCAGGATTTGTTGATGACGGATGCTGCAGCACTGGCTGAAGAGATCCGGGTTTTCCATCAGGAACTCCTTCAACGCTACCATGAGTACCAGGAACTGGTGGGCAAGATCGAGCAGGGTTCCAATCCGCCGAAATATCTGGAACAGTTATTCAAGGAGCAGCTTAAAGGCTGGTTTTGGAGCAAGTTTACAGTCGTAGAGGATCCCCATAGCAGTGGCGAGCAGGTGATAAGAGAGATCGTTAAAAAGACCCCCCCCGGATTGAAGAGCCGTGTAATGGGGATCCAGAATATCAAGGGTACGGGTCTCGATTTTGTCTATCGTTGGCAGGCCTGGGAGCTATGTCATCATTACTGTGCGCAACTCGACGCCAAAGAGCCTGCGATAGCCCGAGAGGGTTTGCACAACCTGTCGATTTTTAAGGACTTCGGCCAGCTGAGCGAACATACCGTGCAACAGACGATTGAGCGGGTACGCCATAAAAAACTTGCCCAGAATGAACTCTTTCAGGCGGAGCTTAGAGTGACTCTCGCCAACCTGGATGAGGCGATGAAAGCGATACGGAAAAAGATGGACGCGGGTCGCAGCGTGGGACTGTTGGCAAAACTGCTGGATGGCGTTGAAGCATTCCTCGATTCGGGTGACGCAGTACGCCGGCGTAAACTGGCCAATCGCATATACCGCGATTTACAGAATGAGCGCATTAGCCACGAACGTGCCGCACTTGAACTTCAGGCCCTGAATAAACGGCAAAAAGAGGGTTGGTTGAAGCAGCGGGCATTTGAGTTTGTCGGCGCCTTCACCAGAAGTGATTCTGCGTCGGATACTCAGTCCCAATAAATATTTTTGAGACTGTTCATTAAGTTTTTCGCAGAACAATCTCCGGCTTCATGTTGATACGTCCGTCCGCTTCAAGCACGCCGATTTGTATCCCGTCATGTCTTCTGACTACAGGTACAACCTCTTGAAAAAGCGGGCGGCGAACAAAGAACAACTCCCAGCCGAAACTCGAAAGTTTGTTGAGGGACATCATCTGCAGCTCAGTCAAGATCTCTTTTAAATTACCCGGAATTGCCCGCTCGCCAGTACGTTTTTCATATGTCATACATCGATCCCCACAATCACCCGGTTAGATACTTTTAACTTGCCCATCTCCCGTTCCACGCAAGTCAAACCTTCATTTTGTGTTGATGAGAGAGACTGTTTTATTGTCACTGATTTTTGAGGCATCCTATTTGGGATGGCCTTGATTAATTAATAGCCATATATTTAACGAAATGTAACATTGAGGTTGTCGTATGAGAATAAAATGATTGCTTGGCATACGCTCATGGGGCTCGCCATCTGGCTGCAGTAGTCCCCGTCGATCATGAATGGCTATACTGGCCAATCCGACGTGGTTGAGACTGTGTCGATGGGAGTTGTTAGGCATCTTATGGGAGTGAATGAATGGCATCGGGCTCAAAAAAGGTCATCTATGCGGCACTGATTGGAAACTCATTGATCTCCATCACTAAATTCGCCGCTGCATTCGTTACCGGAAGTTCAGCGATGCTATCGGAAGGGATCCACTCAATGGTCGACACAGGCAACCAGGGACTCTTGTTGTACGGGATCGCCAGATCAAAGAAGCCGGCGGATGAGGCCTTTCCGTTCGGGCACGGCAAGGAGATCTATTTTTGGAGCTTTATCGTCGCCATTCTGATCTTTGCGCTGGGCGGGGGCATCTCCATCTATGAAGGTGTAAAGCACCTTCAGCATCCTGAGCCGATCGCCAATCCCCTCATCAACTACATTGTACTCGGACTGGCGATGGTGTTTGAGGGGGCTGCCTGGCTGTTCGCATTTCGTGAATTTTCCCGTGCCAAAGGTAAATGGGGTTATCTGGAGGCTGTGCAGCGTGCCAAGGATCCTTCGATATTCGTGGTTCTGTTCGAGGATACGGCGGCAATGCTGGGGCTCATCGTTGCCTTCGCGGGTGTTGCGTTGACCCAGATAACCGGTAGCTATCTGTTCGACGGTACAGCGTCAATCATCATCGGTTTGATCCTGGTTGGTACCGCGGTCTGGCTTGCCTATGAGACCAAGGGGTTGTTGATTGGCGAGAGTGCCAACAAGGCTGTCGTGCAGGGTATACGGAAAATGGCAAACGATATCGATGTGGTAGAGTACGTCAACGAGGTACTGACCATGCATATGGGTCCGGACTTTGTGCTGGTTAACATGAGTGTCGATTTCAGGGACAGCGTCTCTGCGGATGAGGTGGAGCGGGCGATTGGCGGCATGGATGGTATGATCAAACAACGCTTTCCACAAGTGAAGAGAATCTTTATCGAGGCTGAAAAGCGTTTTTCATCAAATAGTTAGTGGTTCATGAGAGTGATTGGCTGGTCGCTGCTCCAGCCAATCGAAATCTCACTGTACCGAACAGGTTTCCTTTGAAGGGATGCTTTGACTACGGAGCCAGGTGATAGGATTGCGCCCAGGAGGGGGCTCTGCTCAAGGTGGTTGACCGGCATGGGCCTTGTAGGTAGAATTCCCGCTCTTTACCTCGCCCGGATGTCTGGCGGGGTATAACGCTATTTTTCGGGGATTCAAGCAATGTATGCGGTAATTCAAACCGGCGGAAAGCAGTATCGTGTTTCTGAGGGCGACACCATCAAGGTCGAAATGTTGACCGCTGACGAGGGCGCCTCCGTCGAGCTGGACAAAGTATTGATGATCACCGACGGTGATGACGTCAAGGTCGGTACGCCATATGTGGATGGCGGCAAAGTTACGGCAACGGTTAAATCCCATGGCCGGGGCAAGAAGGTCAAGATCATCAAATTTCGCCGTCGTAAGCACCACATGAAGCGCCAGGGGCACCGACAGTGGTACACCGAACTTCAAGTGACCGGCATCAGCGGCTGAGGAGAGAGTCAGATGGCACATAAAAAAGCAGGCGGCAGTACACGAAACGGCCGCGATTCAGAATCCAAACGCTTGGGCGTAAAGATCTATGGCGGTGAGTCGGCCAAGGCGGGTAACATCATTGTTCGCCAGCGCGGCACCCAGTTCCATAACGGTGTCAACGTAGGCATAGGAAAGGACCACACCCTATTCGCCAAAGCGGACGGTAAGGTTCAGTTCGAGATCAAGGGGCCACGCAATCGCCGATATGTGAGCATTGTCTCCGAGTAGGCTGGTCCGTAGTCGAGTCACGCAAAGCCTCGTCGATCGACGGGGCTTTTTAGTTTTTGGCCCCCGTCTGCTTCGTAAAGGGCCGCACCCTACAAGGTATTTCAACCTCCTGATCAGGGCTGGAGCCTCACCTTCGATAATATGAAATTCGTCGATGAAGCCAAAATTAAAGTTTTTGCCGGTGACGGAGGTAACGGTTGTGCCAGTTTTCGGCGGGAGAAATATATCCCCAAGGGCGGACCGGACGGGGGCGACGGCGGCAATGGAGGCAGTGTCTACCTGATCGCCGACACTGGCCTGAATACGCTGGTCGATTTTCGTACCCAGCGAACCCATAAGGCGGAACGTGGGCAGAATGGAATGGGACGTGAGCGTAGCGGGCGAAAAGGGCGGGATCTGTTTATCCGGGTTCCAGTAGGAACAAGGGTACTGGATGAGGATACCGGTGAACTGCTGGGGGAGTTGCTGATCCATCAGCAGCAGCTTCTGGTGGCGAAAGGGGGTGAGCGGGGGATAGGCAATGTGCATTTCAAGAGCAGCACCAACCGAACCCCGAGACAGTTCACGCACGGTACGCCGGGGGAGCGGCGGGAGCTCCAGCTTGAACTGATCCTGTTGGCGGATGTGGGTTTGCTGGGGATGCCGAATGCCGGGAAATCGAGCCTGATCAGTCGCATTTCCAGTGCCCGCCCAAAGGTTGCAAATTACCCCTTTACCACCCTCTACCCCAATCTGGGCGTGGTGAGTCTGGGAAGCGAACGAAGTTTTGTGGTAGCGGATATACCGGGTGTAATCGAGGGTGCCGCAGAGGGGGCCGGTTTAGGCTTGCAGTTTCTCAAACATCTGTCGCGAACACGCCTACTATTGCACCTGGTGGATATCGCCCCCTTGGAGAGCAGTGTGGATTGTGCCGCCGAGGTGAAGCAGATCGAACAGGAGTTGTCGCGCTATTCGGCGGAGCTTATGGACAAAGAGCGATGGTTGGTGCTGAACAAAAAGGATCTGCTGCCTGATGAAGCGTTTCATGAACGGTGTAGCGATCTGCTGGAGAGCATAGAGTGGGATGGACCTGTTTATGGGATCTCTGCAGTCACGGGAGAGGGGGTAAAAAAACTTGTCGGTGACCTTATGCGGCGGCTCGAGGAGATCCGGCGGGCTGAAGTGTCGATCGACGAGGATACGGACAATGCCCCTTGGGATCCTCTGGGCGGCTGAGAAAGGGTTGCGAATCGTGTCGGCAGCAGGTTATACAGATCCAAGTTAATTCTGCCTCGCTGGATGACAGAGTAATCCCAGCAGCGTTGATTGGACTGGTGTGACAAGGCCTTAAGATATAACGGTGACGGATTGATGATTTCCCGGGAAAAAATCGCTACTTCCAAGCGCTGGGTGATAAAGATCGGCAGTGCGCTGCTTACCGCTGACGGTAAAGGGCTCTCCCGTGATGTACTTTCCGGCTGGGTTGAGCAGATGGCGGCACTGAGACATGCCGGACATGAGATTCTATTGGTCTCATCGGGGGCCGTTGCGGAAGGTATGAGTCGCATGGGCTGGAGTGAGCGTCCCCACAATTTGAACGAGCTGCAGGCGGCTGCAGCGATCGGCCAGATGGGGCTGGTGCACGCCTGGGAGGCCTGTTTCCAAAAATATGGACTGCATACGGCACAAATCCTCCTGACCCGTAACGACCTCGATGATCGTTCCCGATACCTGAATGCCCGCTCTACGCTGCGTACCCTGCTTGAGTTGGGCGTTGTGCCGGTGGTAAATGAAAACGATACCGTGACCACCGATGAACTCCGCTTTGGGGATAATGACACCCTGGCGGCCCTGGTGGCAAACCTGATCGAAGCTGATCTGTTGGTCTTGCTGACCGATCAGGAAGGTTTGTTTGATGCAGATCCCCGCTTTAATCCCTCGGCCAGCCTGATTCATGAGACCCGGGTCGACAATCCTCAGCTAGATGCGGTGGCGGGGGGGAGTGTCGGTGGAGTTGGGCTTGGCGGTATGGTTACCAAGGTACGGGCCGCCAGGTTGGCGGCCCGCTCGGGTACCGGGACTGTGATCGCTTCCGGACTTCGCGACAGGGTTGTGGAGGCGGTCAGTCTGGGCGAAACGGTGGGTACCCTGCTGGTGCCGGTGCAGGAGCCCCAGGCGGCACGAAAACGCTGGTTGGCCGGCCAGCTACAACCACGTGGTAGTCTGGTGCTGGATGACGGCGCGGTGCGTGTACTGCGAGATCAAGGGAGCAGTCTGCTGGCTGTCGGTGTATGTGGAGTGGAAGGTGATTTTGCCCGCGGTGAAGTAGTGGTTTGTCTCGATCGGGCCGGAAACGAGGTTGCCCGTGGCCTGGTTAACTACAATGCCCAGGAAACCTCGCGCATCATGGGCAAGCCCAGTAGCCGGATTGAGGAAGAGCTGGGCTACGTCGATGAGGACGAACTCATCCATCGGGACAATCTGGTCTTGCTATAGTAAGGACCGACGATTTTTCAATCCGGTTACAGACTGTAGAAGTGTGTGCCCTGTCACAGACATAGGTTTTCCCCCTTTGATACATATAATCCCAATGCGGCGAATTTGTCGGTACAACGCAAATAGCCGTATCTAGCAAGGAACCCTCTATTGAGGTAGACAAGGAGTGGAACAAATGGAATACGATAGTCACGGTTGCCAGGGAAGCCAAGTTTCGCATTATAAGAACTTCATCATTGGCCTGTCATCACTGGTTGGCACGGCACTCCCGCTCAGTGGCTTTGCGGCTGCATGGCTACCCCAGGAGGTGCTGGTCTACGAACTGGTCAATCATCAGCGGGCCATCAACAATCTAAACTCACTGCAGCAGGACGATCGATTGCACGCAGCAGCGGTAGGTCATTCCCGGTCGATGGCGGACAACGGTTTTTTTAGTCATACCACCCTTAACGGCAACAACGGTCAAAGGCCTGGTGATCGTATCAGCGATGCGGGTTATAACTTCAGCGTGGGAGGGGAGAATATTGCCGGGGGGTATGGGTACATTCCCACCCCACTCAGCCAGATGGAGCCATCGGATGCCGCGCATCATGTCATGTACGGTACTGCAGAACTCACTGACATAAATGCCTTTTTTACCAATCCGGCTGATAGTTGGGAGGATGTCGGCGTAGGTGTGTCAGGCGCTGAGTGGGATGCTTGGTTCACCCATAGAAATAGGGAAGGCGGCTGGATGGGCAGTCGTGGCCATCGTGAAATGATTCTCAGCGACCTGTTTGACGATATTGGTGTTGGCTATGTCTGGGATCCGGATGATGCAGCCCCAATCCTGTGGGATCAAGGCGAGATAGGCTTTCCGTTGCATACCTATTGGACCCAGGACTTTGCGGCTGGCGATACAGTGGCGCCTGTGCCACTGCCGGGCGCGTTCTGGCTGTTAGGTTCCGGGCTGGCTGGCCTGGTCATGCTGGGACATGGGAGAAGGGAGGCGGGCTCTGATATTCGGTTTCGTGGCTGAATGGATCCAACTTGAAAAAAAACCGGCCGATGGCCGGTTTTTTTCTGGCTCTGTGATCGTTCACATGGCCTTGATCTGTACATTCAGGCGGCTTTTATGTCGTGCAGCCTTATTTTTGTGGATCAGACCTTTGCTGACAGCACTGTCAATGGCCGGTATCGCCTGCTTGTAGGCCTCCACGGCGTCCTCTTTGGACCCCCCGGCGATCTGTTTGACTACCCGCTTGATGTGGGTACGCATCTCATTGCGCTGAGCCTGATTCCGGCTACGCCTTTTATCGGCCTGGCGGGCGCGCTTTCGTGCTTGGGCTGAGTTGGCCAAGGTTTTCTCCTGGGATGAAACTAGCTTTTTAAAGGGGGCGAATTCTCCCTAATATTCGCCACCGTGTCAACATCTTTGATCCCATCCTGTTCTACTGGTAAGGTCGCCACTGCGGGTGCAATCTGGTAGTACATGGCACAATCCGGACATTGGGCTCTCCTTCGTTCGAAGTGTACCGGTGTTTACCGGGAGGTTTAAAAGCAGTTAGCTCCGCAGATCGGCGATTCGTATCTTTCAGACTATATAGAAGGATCCTACCCTGGCCTCGTTTTTTCGCGCCTTTACCGCAGTAGGCAGTCATACAATGCTGTCGCGCATTCTCGGGTTTATACGGGACCTGGTGTTTGCCCATTGGTTTGGCGCCAGCGCCGCCACCGACGCCTTCTTTGTCGCCTTCAAAATCCCCAATTTCCTCCGCAGATTGTTTGCCGAAGGTTCGTTTTCGGTGGCATTCGTTCCGATACTGACCGAATACCGGACCAAGCGGAGTAAGCAGGCGCTGCGGGCATTCACCGACCATATGGCGGGTTCACTGGGTTTGGTCGTGCTGCTGGTGTCACTGATCGGGGTGGTTGCGGCACCGATACTGGTAATGATATTCGCACCGGGATTCTGGAATGAGAGCGAGGGTAAATATGAGCTGACAGTTGAAATGCTCACCTTGACCTTTCCCTATCTCTTTTTTATTACCATGACTGCCTTCGCCGGTAGCATCCTTAATACCTACAACCGCTTCTGGGTACCGGCCTTTACCCCGGTGCTGTTGAACCTCTCCCTGATTGGCTGCGCGGTCTGGCTCTCCCCATTGATGGAGAAGCCTATCGTGGCCCTGGCGTGGGGGGTATTGATAGCGGGGATTGTGCAGTTTTTGTTTCAATTGCCATTCCTGTGGCGGGTCAAGTTGTTTCCAAGGCCCAGGATTGCCTTCAAGGACCCGGGTGTGGTGCGGGTCATGCGCCTCATGGTGCCTGCGCTGTTCGGCGTCTCGGTCAGCCAGATCAACCTGCTGCTCGATACCCTGATCGCATCCTTTCTCGTCAGCGGCAGTATCTCTTGGCTCTACTACTCGGATCGCTTGATGGAGTTTCCTGTGGGGGTGCTGGGTGTGGCCCTGGGTACGGTGATTCTCCCCACTCTCTCACGGCGGCATGCTGAAAACTCGCCAGAGGCTTTTTCCCGCACCCTGGATTGGGCATTGCGAGTGAACATCCTGTTCGGGCTTCCGGCCGCGGTAGGCCTGTTTCTACTGGCGGGACCGATGTTGGCCGCGCTCTTCTTTTCCGACGCCTTCGATCAACACGATGTGGCGATGGCGACAAAGAGCCTGATGGCCTACGCCCCGGGATTGATGGCTATCATGTTGATCAAAGTTCTCGCCCCCGGCTTCTATGGCCGCCAGGATACCAAGACACCAGTGAGGATCGGGATTATCGCCATGAGTGTAAACATGGTGCTGAATATCTTATTGGTGTTCCCCCTGGCCCACGCCGGGTTGGCATTGGCGACAACGCTATCTTCCGGATTGAACGCCTACCTGCTCTACCGGGCGTTGATCAAAGGGGGCATCTATACCCCCACTGCGGGCTGGAACGGGTTATTGTCTCGTACCTTGGCAGCCTCGTTGGTTATGGCCGCACTGCTCTGGTGGGGGGCGGGGGATATTGCCGAATGGCTGGCAAGCAGTGGCTTGTCCCGTGTTTGGCGATTGGTTGGGCTGATCTTGTCAGCAATTCTGATCTACTTCGTGACACTGTTCTTGTTAGGTATCCGTCCGGGCCATTTTCGCAGTACAAACAGATAGCTCGTTATTACTCTAACCTCTCTAGATTCTCATCCTCGGGGTATCGAGCGGGAAAAAATGTGCGATCAGCAAATTAGGATTCTTATTGAATCTATGGACCTCTGCCGTGCGTATAGATCATAAGCGAGGTGCTCAAGCACCATTACCTGATTTGCGGAGAGAGGCATGTCACTGCGAGTCATGCAGAAATCAATATGGATCCTTGTACTGAGTTTGTGCGGGTTTTCTGTTCTCGCAAAGGCTTCCGATAGCGATCAATTCCACTCTCATCTGTTTGTGTCGGATAACGGATTAGTCCTGTTCGATGCCGAAACACTGGCGAAACGCTGGCACCAGTTAGAGGGTCAACAGACTTTTACCCCGGCAGTCATCGATGATCGTCTATTGGTAAGCGGAAGCCGGGGGCTCTATGCACTCACCCTGAAGCAGGGCGATGTTTTATGGCATCGCCCTGGCATGCATATGGGGTTCCCTGTGGTGACGAATGGGTATCAGGCATATCTGGCAAGCCGGGATGGCAGCCTGACCGCCATTGACAGCCGGAGTGGCGCTGAAATATGGCAAGTGGAGTTTCCAGGTTGGGTCTATCCGCCTGCACAGACCGGCGAGCTTCTCTTTACCGGAGGCAGCGAGGGTACCCTGTGGGCTATAGATCGCAGTGACGGTCGCATCGCCTGGTCCAGGTCCCTCGGACAGGAGTTAGTCTACAGCCCGGTGGCGCTGGCTGATGGGCAGGTAGTGGTCACTACCTTCGATCGCGAAATCCTCTCCTACGATCGATCCGGGAACCTGCTTTGGAGGCAGATCTATCCCGCGATCTTGAAGACCCCGATCATTCTGGGCAAGCAACTGATCTTCAGCGGACTGGACCGGATATTGCGTGCAGTGGATGCAGATAACGGAAGGGAGTTGTGGCAATTAAGGCTTCCTGAACCACTTGCGGTCGAGTTGGTAAGTCAGCAAGGGATGCTTTTGGCAGCTCTGGAGAGCGGCCCTATCTGGGTCATAGAGAGTGTTTCTGGAACACTCCTACAGAAGTACCGGGTTCCCGGTGTCTCTGTTGCCGGGCCAACGATATACAACGGAGAGATGCTCGGTTTTATTCATGCTTTTGGTGGGCCAAAGGCAGTCGTAGCAACCCGATTGGAACGATCGGACAGGAAATGAGGTAAGTGTGATGAAATTGAAAAGATCGGCAGCAGCGGCAATGGCCGCAATGTGGTTATCGACATCTGCCTTGGCGGCTCCGTTCGGCGGCAAGGACGACCTCGACTATGCCGCCGATATCTGGGCGGGCATGAGTGCTGCGGGATTGACCGGCAAAGGGGCGACCATGTCCACTCCCTATATCGGTATGCATCCCCATGGAGCCATACTCGATACCATCGACACAAAACTGAAGGTGGGCGGTAACGACGATATTCTGATCATTAAGCGCAACTATGGTGGCGAGGGTGTCAGTAAGAGTGCTGTGGCCAACGATCCCGAGAAGTATTTGAAGGCAGTTACCGTGATGTACAAAAGGAAGGGATTCGATGCCGCTATCAGGGACTGGTTTTGGGTCAAGTACGCCCCGGACGGATCGGTGTTAAAGAATCCCAAGGGGGTCAGCCTGGCGGGACGCGTTGGAAAAGGGATGGCAAAGGGCTGTGTCGCTTGCCATCAGGGCGCGCCGGGTGGCGACATGGTGTTCAATCATGATCGCTATGCCGAGTAGAGAATAAAACAGACACCTGAGAGCAGATGACTGGGTGCGTGTTGTCTGTCAGGGCAATTAATTGTCCTGGCAGGCGTTTTTTAATGGTTGCCGTCGCGTCCGCCATGCGCGGGATAAACATATTTCCAATCGGGGATGTCCAATTTTTCCACAGGCCCTATAATTGACCGCTCGAGTTTTGGCGGTTAATCAATGCAACTTGTTCGTGGACTTCACAATCTGAAACCTGACCATCATGGCTGTGTGGCCACCATCGGTAATTTCGATGGTGTCCACCTGGGTCATCAATCGGTCTTCCGCCACCTCATGGAAATGGGAGCGGAGCTGGGTCTGCCTACTACCGTCGTCACATTCGAACCCCAGCCCCGGGAGTTTTTTCAGGCAGCCTCCGCGCCGGCCAGGCTTACACGCATGCGGGAAAAGCTACAGGCGATCAAGGAGACCGGCGTGCAGCGTGTGGTGGTTTTGGAGTTCAACAAGCGATTGGCCGCCATGCCGGCCGAGAGCTTCGTCAGGGAGCTGTTGGTGGAGGGATTGGGAACACATTTTCTCTCGGTCGGTGACGATTTCCATTTCGGTAGGGGGCGCGAGGGCGATTTCGAACTATTGCGCAGCATGGGGAAGGAACACGGTTTCGAAGTTGAGAACATGAACACCTACAAAGTGGATGCGGACCGTGTCAGCAGTACCCGGATCAGGGAACTTCTCACCCTAGGCGATCTTACCGGTGCCGCCCAGTGCCTGGGGAGACCCTACCGCCTATGCGGGCGGGTGGCACATGGCAATAAGCGGGGGCGCACAATCGGTTTTCCCACCATGAATATCAATATGCATCGGTTGGTGAGTCCGTTGCACGGGGTCTATGCCGTTAAAATGGAGGGCTTCGGCGGTAAAGATCTGCCCGGTGTGGCGAACATCGGCAATCGCCCCATGGTGGAAGGGGATAACCGCTACCTGTTGGAAGTGCATCTGTTCAATTTCAACCGGGAAGTCTATGGCGAACACGTTAGCGTTGAGTTTGTGCAAAAACTGAGGGATGAACAGCGATTTGAATCCTTTGAGCTGTTGCGGCAGCAGATTTGGCGTGATGCGGAACGGGCCAGAGAGATATTGGCTGTGGCAGACAATACCTGAGCGGTACGAGCGGTCAGTGCAGGATATGCGTGTAACTGTGATAGGTTATTTGTTGTTTTGGCGTGAATCAGCGGTTTTTCAGTGACGATTCCATCCGTTTCTACTGTAAACTGACGCCCAAGCAGTACTTCAAGGTGCGTCATTTCGGCGACCGGCTCAAGATACTTCTCTTTCTTCGAAGCGCTTACCGGATAGATGTAATTGGAATTGGGCCGGGAAATTTTGCGCCAAGCGCAATTTTAAGTTTCAATACGCTATTTTTCGCACCCACAACAGGCAGCCGCAGTGAGCGATTACAAGCAAACCCTCAATCTCCCAAAAACCGATTTTCCGATGCGAGGCAATCTGGCTCAACGCGAGCCGCAGATGCTGAAAAAGTGGCGGCAGAACGACCTCTATAAAAGGATTCGCGAAGTCAGCGCCGGCCGGCCCAGTTTTATCCTTCACGATGGACCGCCCTATGCCAATGGGGAGATCCACATCGGCCACGCGGTCAACAAGATCCTCAAGGATGTCATTGTAAAAAGCAGAACACTGGACGGTTACGACGCCCCTTATGTGCCTGGCTGGGACTGCCATGGGCTGCCGATAGAACTGCAGGTGGAGAAGAAGATCGGCAAGCCGGGCAAGAAGGTAACCACAGGTCAGTTCCGCAAGGCCTGCCGTGAGTATGCCGCCAGGCAGGTGGAAGGGCAGCGTGAGGATTTCAAGCGTCTCGGCGTGCTGGGTGACTGGGACAACCCCTATCTGACCATGGATCATCAATTCGAGGCGGATATCATCCGTTCCCTCGGCAGGATCGTCGCCAACAACCATGTACAGAAGGGCTACAAGCCGGTTCACTGGTGTACCGATTGCGGTTCCGCACTGGCCGAGGCCGAGGTGGAGTATCAGGATAAGGACTCTTTCGCCATCGATGTGCGCTTCTACGTCATCGATGAGGCTGACCTGGTTGCTCGTTGTCACCATAATCCCGGGGGGTGCGGCGAAGGGCCGATCTCGATGGTGATCTGGACCACCACGCCCTGGACCCTGCCCGCCAACCAGGCGGTGGCGTTGAACCCGTCCCTCGAATACGCCTTGGTGGAGTTCCAGGGCAGGCACGGCAAAGGACGGATGGTGATCGCGGAGGCGATGCTCAAGGATGTCATGGACCGGTATGGCGTGGAACACTACCGGGTGGTGGGTTATGCCAAGGGTGAGGTATTCGAGGGTCTGAAGCTGCAGCACCCCTTCTACGATCGACAGGTCCCGGTGATTCTGGGCGAACATGTCACCCTTGAGGCCGGTACAGGTGCGGTACATACCGCCCCCGGCCACGGTCTGGAAGACTATGTGGTAGGCGTTCGTTACGATCTGCCGGTGGACAATCCGGTGGGTAGCAATGGCTGCTTCGTGGAGGGCACCCAGTTGTTTGCCGGTGAGCATGTCCTGGCGGCCAACGAGAAGGTGATCGATGTATTGAAACAGCGCGGTGCCCTGATGCACGAAGAGCGACTGCGCCACAGCTACCCCCACTGCTGGCGACACAAGACGCCGATCATCTTCCGCGCCACGCCGCAGTGGTTTATCAGCATGGATCAGAATGGCTTGCGCCAGGCCGCCCTGCGCGAAATAGACAAAGTGACATGGATGCCGGACTGGGGCCATGCGCGAATAAAAGGTATGGTGGAAAGTCGACCGGACTGGTGTATCTCCCGGCAGCGGACCTGGGGTGTCCCCATCACCCTGTTCATCAACAAGCAGGATGGCGAACTCCATCCGCAGACCCCGGAGCTGATCGAACAGGTTGCGAAGATGGTTGAAGGCGAGGGCTTCGAGGCGTGGTTCAACCTCTCCCCCGAAACCCTGTTGGGCGACCGGGCCGAGGCCTATGAAAAGGTCACCGATACCCTCGATGTCTGGTTTGACTCCGGCGTCTCCCACCACTGTGTACTGGATGCCCTGGAGGGGCTTCACTTTCCCGCCGATCTCTATCTCGAAGGCTCCGACCAGCATCGCGGCTGGTTTCAATCCTCACTCATGAGTTCGGTGGCCATGAATGATTGTGCGCCCTATAAAGAGGTATTGACCCATGGGTTCACCGTGGATGCCGAGGGGCGCAAGATGTCCAAGTCCCTCGGTAACGTGGTGGCGCCGCAGAAGGTGCTCAAGACACTGGGCGCCGATATCATCCGTCTTTGGGTGGCGGCAACCGATTACCGCAACGAAATGAGCGTCTCCGATGAGATCCTCAAACGCACCGCGGATGCCTACCGGCGTATCCGCAACACGGCGCGGTTTCTGTTATCCAATCTCAACGGTTTCGATCCTGCTCAGAACAAGGTTGCAGCGGAGCAGATGATCGAACTCGACCGCTGGGTGGTGGATCGTACCCTGCAACTGCAGCAGGAGATTGTCGCCGCTTACGCCAACTACCAGTTTCACCTCATCTACCAGAAGATTCACAACTTCTGCGTCAATGAGCTGGGGGGATTCTATCTCGATATCATCAAGGACCGGCAGTACACCACCCAGGCGGATAGCTTGCCCCGCCGCTCCTGTCAGACGGCCATGTATCATATCATCGAGGCGATGGTCCGCTGGCTGGCGCCTATCCTGAGCTTTACCGCCGACGAGATCTGGCAGTCCATGCCCGGGAGGCGCAGTGAGAGCGTCTTCCTGGAACAGTGGTATGAAGATCTTATTCCGCTCGATTCCGATGATCGTTTCGATCGTGAATTTTGGCAGCGGGTTATCGCCGCAAGAGAGAGCGTCGGCAAGGCGATGGAGGCGTTCCGCGCCGAGGGTAACTCCTCACTGGATGCCGAGGTCGACATCTATTGCAGTGATGAGCTGAAGACGATCCTGGATAAGCTGGAGGATGAGCTGCGGTTTGTCCTGATCACTTCAGAGGCGCGGGTATATCCCATGGATGAGAGACCAGCGGATGCAACGATGGATGAGGAGCTGGAACTGGCGGTACGGGTCACGGCCTCAAGCCATGACAAATGTGTCCGTTGCTGGCACCATCGCGAGGATGTCGGATCCAATACCGAACACCCGCAGCTCTGCGGGCGCTGTGTCGAGAATGTAGTCGGGATTGGCGAGACTCGCCGCTTTGCCTGAATCGGCCTATGAGGAGTGACAGGATGACGCGCTGGCTATGGCTATCGCTGCTGGTGATAGTACTGGATCAGGCGAGCAAACAGGTGGCCGAGTCGGCCTTGACCCTCTATGAGTCGGTCAGGGTGTTGCCTTTCTTCGATCTCACCCTGCTCTACAACAAGGGGGCGGCGTTCAGTTTTCTCAGCGATCAGGGCGGCTGGCAACGCTGGTTCTTCATCGTATTGGCCATTGGCGTGACCATCGTGTTGATCGGCTGGCTAGGGCGCCTGAAACGCGACGAGCAGTGGGTCGCCGTGGCCCTCTCCCTGATCATCGGCGGCGCCATCGGCAATGTCATCGACCGGATTCTGTTCGGTCAGGTGATAGATTTTCTCCATTTTCACTATCAGCAACACTACTTTCCCGCCTTCAATGTTGCCGATTCCGCAATCACTATCGGGGTGATCATCATGCTCTATGACGCCCTGGTATTGGCTAAAAGGCGTGAGTGAGTTGATCTGACACTCTGAAAGCGAGCAGGCGCCTGACGGTTATCTTTCTCCGACGCCCCAACAGCACTTCCCTGTGCTGATGGGGCTTACGCGGCATCCATACCGCTACTCCGAAAGACAACCGCCAGGTGCCAGCAGTTGACTTAAACTTGGCAATAAATAACAAGACCCAGTATCGTCGCCATGCGATATGCCGCACTCTGAGTGTATCTTTCGCGCTCACTTGCAATACATCGATACCCGCATGTCTTCACCAGGATCTAGAATACGCCAGTCATCGAGGGCCTTTATACAATAGGTAAAGCCCTGTTCAGTGACTACTCGGGTGGTACCGTCCGCTTGTGTGTAGACACCCGGTGTTTCACGAGGCTTGTTCAAAACCCGCTCGAGGGTTGCCGATACCGCGTCTGCTCTGTTTGTCTGTTCTCCCGTATTGTCCTTGGCCATATCACGGGCGGCGGCTGATGCACTTCGCCTGATTTGAGCGGTCGTGACAGTGCGTCCCCTGATCGAACCGGATATGGGTGGTATTGAAGTCGAGGTGGGATGGGACGCCGGTTCGGCCTGAATTTCAGCAAGCGGATCATTTTTCGATGCCGGTTTTTCTTCCGGGGCACGGTCCGCTGCGGGTTCAATCGACCCGGTTTGTCGATGGGTGCTCTCCTGGATGCTTCGTGGCGGAGTTATGGAGACTCGCAGGGGCTGTCTCACAGAAGACGGGGAATGTCTGTTCCACTCGATCTGAAACCAGTTATTCGTAAGCCAAAGCAATAGCAGATGAAGGCCAATGGAAAAGGCTATGGCATAGGCGAGTCCACGGGATTCGAGTCCGGGGTGAAGAGATGTTTCAGCCACGTCCATGATGTGTGTTCGTTTTTCAGGTCATCTCTTTCAACGCATGGTCACCAACTCTTCCGCGGCAGTCGGATGGATGGCGACGGTGTCATCGAGATCCTGCTTGCTCACACCCATCCTTATTGCCACCGCGAAACCCTGCAGCATCTCATCCGCACCGGTGCCGATGACGTGACAACCAATAACCTTCTCCCGTGCACCGATGGTCACCAGCTTCATGGCCATTTTGCTTTGGTGTCGGGTGAAGGCGTGATACATCGGAGTGAAGCGGGATTGATAGATCTTGACCGCATCGCCATGGATCTCCCGTGCCTCGGACTCGGTCAGGCCGACTGTTGCAATGGGTGGGTGGGAGAATACCACGCTAGGAATCACTTCATAGTCGAGCCTGCGTTCAGACATGCCACCGAAAAGCCGATCGGCGAGGCGTCTCGCGGCGGCAATGGCCACAGGAGTCAATTGAGCCCGACCGGTAACATCCCCCACGGCGTAGATATTGGGAACGTTGGTGTTTTGAAGGACATCGGTGGGGATGTAGCCTGCTTCGTCCGTGGTGATGAAGGCATTGGCCAGATCCATGCCCGCGCTTGCGGGTGCGCGACCGATCGCCCAGAGAAGCTGGTCGAAACGACCTATGCTCTGCCCGGTATCGGCGCAGATCAGGTCCAGGTTCCCGTCCGCCCCTTTCTTGACCTCGCCGATCCGGGATGAGGTGACGATATTGATACTGGCACTGATCATCTCCTCCATCAAACACTCGCGCAGCATGGCGTCGAATGGACGCAGCAGCTGCTCGCCGCGCAGCAGCATCGTGACATCCGCGCCCAATGCATTGAGCAGACCGGCGATTTCTACCGCGATATAGCCGCTTCCGACTACGGCTACCCGTTTCGGTAACGTTTCCAGGGCAAAAAAGCCATCCGAGGTGATGCCGTGCTCGGCGCCGGGTATAGACGGTACCAGCGGGTAGGAGCCGGATGCGATGACGATATGATCCGCGCACAGCTGTTCGCCTTCCACGTCCAGGGTATGGGCGTCGATGAAACGGGCATAACCGGTGATCTCGTCGATATCGGAATCTTTCAGATAGGTGTGGTACCAGCTGGTGATTCCCTTCACATAGTCGTCACGCTGCCGCTTCAGGGTCTCCCAGGAGAAGCCTTTGACGTCGATGTCGAAACCGTAATCGGCAGCATCGTGTAAAGTGCGGGCAATCCCGGCGCCATACCACATGACCTTCTTCGGCACGCATCCCAGGTTGACGCAGGTTCCGCCGATCCGTTTGGCTTCGATAACCGCGCACTTGGCACCATACTTGGCGGCACGCTCCGCCACCGAGAGTCCGCCACTGCCTGCTCCGATGGCGATTAAGTCGTACTGTTTTGCCATTATTCAACCCTATGATCTGTCTATTCAGCAGTGAAACGGCTCCCACGCCGAATGGGGTGGAATCCCCAGTGGTTATGCGTGAAACAAACTCAATAACAGGGAGTAGGACAGGGAAAAACCTGTGAAGTGCCTGATTGTTACATTTCTGCTGATTCAGGTTTCTATTCTCACGGCATTTGGTGAAGGTCAGTTGCTCAGCAGCTTTTTAAGAAAGTGTCCGGTGTGGGAACCACGGATCTTCGTCAGCTGCTGAGGGCTGCCCTGGGCGATGATTTCCCCTCCCTTGTCGCCCCCTTCGGGACCCAGGTCGATAATCCAGTCGGCGGTTTTGATCACGTCCAGGTTGTGTTCGATCACCACCACGGTATTGCCGTGGTTGCGTAGCCGGTGCAGAACCTCCAGCAGATGGTTGACGTCGTGGAAGTGGAGTCCGGTGGTTGGCTCATCGAGGATGTAGAGGGTCTTGCCGGTGTCGCGTTTGGAGAGCTCGCGGGAGAGCTTGACCCGTTGCGCCTCGCCCCCTGACAGGGTGGTGGCGTTCTGTCCCAGGGAGATATAGGAGAGGCCCACATCCATCAGAGTCTGCAGCTTGCGTTTGATGGCCGGGACCGCATCGAAGAAGGCCAATGCCTCCTCGACCGTCATACTCAAGACCTGGTCGATGCTTTTGCCCTTGTAGCGGATTTCCAGGGTTTCGCGGTTATAGCGCTTACCCTTACAGACATCGCACTGGACATAGATGTCGGGCAGGAAGTGCATCTCCACCTTGATCACGCCGTCACCGCTGCAGGCCTCGCAGCGCCCTCCCTTGACATTGAAACTGAAACGCCCCGGGGTATAACCACGGGATCGGGCCTCGTGGGTGCCGGCGAAGAGCTCCCGGATCGGAGTGAAAAGCCCGGTGTAGGTGGCGGGGTTTGAGCGAGGGGTGCGGCCGATGGGACTCTGGTCGATGTCCACCACTTTGTCGAAAAAGTCAAGCCCGCGTATCTCACGATAGGGTGCTGGGGAGGTATTGGCCTTGTTCAGAGCGGCGGCGCAGATTGGGTAGAGGGTGTCATTGATCAGTGTCGATTTACCTGAGCCCGACACGCCGGTGATACAGCAGAAGCTGCCCACCGGAATCGCCAGGTCCACCAACTTGAGATTGTTGCCGCTGGCGCCGAGAAGTTCCAGGTTGCACGTCGGATCGATCGCGTTGCTGCTTGCAGGAGTGTCTATGATGCGTTTCCCGCTCAGGTACTCACCGGTTAGTGAGCCCTTACTCTTGGCTATTTCGTCTGAACTGCCTTGGGCGATGATGCGACCGCCATGGATTCCGGCACCCGGGCCGATATCGACCACGTGGTCGGCGCTGCGGATCGCCTCTTCGTCATGCTCCACTACGATTACCGTATTTCCCAGGTCGCGGAGGTAGGTCAGGGTGTCGAGGAGGCGTTGATTGTCCCGCTGGTGCAGACCGATGGAGGGTTCGTCAAGGACATACATGACACCTACCAGACCTGCACCGATCTGGCTGGCCAGGCGGATGCGTTGAGCCTCGCCACCGGAAAGGGTCTCTGCGCTGCGGTCCAGGGTCAGGTAGTCGAGTCCGACATTGACCAGAAAGTGGAGCCGCTGATCGATCTCCTTGAGAATCTTCTGCGCGATCTTGCCCCGCTTCCCTGTCAGTTTTAACGTCGCCAGGGTGTGCTTGGCCAGGTCGATGGGCATGCGGGTGACCTGGGGGAGGTTGTGCGTGCCGATGAAAACATGTCGTGCCGCCTGGGTCAGCCGGGTACCGCCGCAATCGGGACAGGATTGGCTGGAGATATAGCGGGAGAGCTCTTCGCGCACCGCGTTGGATTCGGTCTCCCGGTAGCGACGCTCCATGTTGGGGATAATCCCCTCGAAGGGGTGGCGCTTTTTCACCGAACGTCCGCGCTCATTGTAGTAGCTGAACTCTATCACTTCGCGGCCGCTGCCCTGCAGGATTATCTTCCGCACCTTTTTCGTCAGGATCTCCCAGGGGGCTTCGGGATCGAAGCCGCAGTGGCGGCCGAGGGATGTGATCATCTGAAAATAGTAGGCGTTACGGCGGTCCCAGCTGCGCACAGCGCCACCGGCCAGGGAGAGTTCCGGGTGGGCGACCACCTTTGCCGGATCGAAAAACTGTTCCACCCCGAGGCCGTCGCAGGTGGGACAGGCGCCGACCGGGTTGTTGAAAGAGAATAGTCTGGGTTCCAGCTCGGTCAGGCTGTAGCCGCAATGGGGACAGGCAAATCGGGAGGAGAAGAGGAGCTCAGGTTGACTGCCGTCCATCCGGGCCACCCGCACCAACCCATCGGCCAGGTTGAGTGCGGTCTCAAAGGACTCCGCCAGACGGGTGGCGAGATCCTCTCTCACCTTGAATCGATCGACCACCACCTCGATTGTGTGCTTCTTGTGTAGCTCCAGTGTGGGGGCATCATCGAGTTCGAACACTTCCCCGTCGATGCGTGCCCGGATATAGCCCTGGGCATGCAGCTCCTGCAGTAATTTATGGTGTTCGCCTTTTCGCTCCTGGATCACCGGCGCCAGCAGCATCATGCGCTCTCCCTCGGGCAGCGCCAATACCTGATCGACCATCTGGCTGATGCTCTGTGCCTCCAGGGTGGTGTTGTGTTCGGGGCAGCGGGGGGTCCCCACACGGGCGAAAAGCAGTCGCAGGTAGTCGTAGATCTCTGTAATGGTGCCGACGGTGGAACGCGGGTTGTGGGAGGTGCTCTTCTGCTCGATGGAGATCGCCGGCGAAAGTCCTTCGATATGATCCACATCGGGCTTCTCCATCAATGACAGAAATTGCCGTGCATAGGCGGAGAGTGACTCCACATAGCGGCGTTGGCCCTCGGCGTAGATGGTATCGAAGGCGAGCGAGGATTTACCCGAACCGGAGAGTCCGGTGAAGACGATTAGCTTGTCACGCGGCAGTTCGAGATCGACATTTTGCAGGTTGTGGGTGCGCGCGCCGCGAATACTGATGGTGTCCATATTCTTCTTGAGGTAGTACTGCATTGAATTGAGCGAACCTGATACTATACGCCCTCTTTTATTTCAGAGGCAAAGCGAAGTTTCGATGAGAAGAGGGCTGGGCAACGAGGCCGGATTGAATGCGATAGAACGAAAGGCGGCCTACTCTCTATCCGGACTATTTTCCCTGCGAATGCTGGGGCTTTTCCTGATCCTGCCGGTCTTCGCGCTGTATGCGGAAGAGCTGCCCGAGGTGACTCCTCTGTTGGTGGGTATAGCCATCGGTGTGTACGGTCTGACCCAGGCGCTGTTGCAGATCCCCTTCGGTATGCTATCCGACCGTATCGGCCGTAAGCCGGTGTTGATCGGAGGATTGCTGATCTTCGCCCTCGGCAGTGCTGTTGCGGCCAGCTCGGACACCATCTACGGCATCATTCTGGGACGCGCACTGCAAGGCAGCGGGGCCATCGCCGCGGTGATCATGGCATTGGCCGCCGATCTCAGTCGCGAACAGCGACGTTTGCGCATGATGGCGATCATCGGCATCAGCATCGGTGTCGCCTTCGCGATCTCGTTGATCATGGGGCCGATCCTCAATACCTGGATCGGCGTACCGGGCATCTTCTGGCTCACCGCTCTCCTGGCACTGGCGGGTGTCGCTATCGTGATCTTTATTGTGCCCACACCTAGGGAGAGCCATTTCCATCGTGATGCGGAAGCAGTGCCGGGTCAGTTCGGGCAGGTGCTGGCAGATCCGGAGCTGTTACGCCTCGATTTCGGTATTCTGACCCTCCATATGAGTCTGACAGCGATGTTTCTTGCCTACCCTCTGGCTCTGCGTGACCTGGGTATGGCGAGCGACGACCATTGGCAGGTCTATCTGCCGGTGATGTTGTTGTCTATGCTGGCAATGGTGCCATTTGTCATCCTTGCCGAGAGCCGGCGGCGCATGCGGCCGGTATTCCTGGGCGCCATCGCATCGCTTGCCTTGGCCTCGACACTCTTGTATGGATTAGACCAATCCCTGATGTTAATGGTGGTTTCGCTGTTTGTGTTCTTTACCGCCTTTAACCTGTTGGAGGCAACTCTGCCCAGCTTGATCGCGAAGGCGGCCCCTGGGGAGCGCAAGGGCACGGCCATGGGTGTCTACTCCAGCTCGCAATTCATCGGTGCCTTCCTCGGGGGTGCGCTAGGCGGCTGGTTCCACACTCACTACGGTAATGAGGGGACATTTCTGCTGTGTGGCGGTATGGCCTTGGTCTGGCTTCTGGTCGCCTGGGGCATGCCGGATCCTAACTATCTGAGCAACTATCTACTGCCGGTGGGCAAGCTGGATGAGGGTGAGGTGGGGAGCCTGGCGGAGAAACTGATGGCCATCGAGGGAGTGGATGATGCCGTCATCATCGCAGAGGACGGCGTCGCCTACCTGAAGGTAGACCTGGGTGTGGTGGACAGAGACCGTCTCGAGGAATATGCCGTACAAGGATAAGGATGATAGACTGGCCCACTTGAGATGAAAAAAGGCTCCAATGGAAGGAGCTGTAACCGCAGTGGAGAGAAATCAGATGGCTCGAGGAATCAACAAAGTAATCCTGATCGGTAACCTGGGCAAGGATCCGGAGACCCGCTATATGCCCAGCGGCGGTGCCGTCACCAATGTGACCCTGGCGACCTCCGAGAGCTGGAAAGACAAGAATACCGGGGAGCAGCAGGAACGTACCGAATGGCATCGAGTGGTCTTTTTCAACCGCCTGGGCGAGATCGCCGGCGAGTATCTGAAGAAGGGGTCAAAGGTCTATGTGGAGGGTAGCCTGCGCACCCGCAAATGGCAGGGCCAGGACGGGCAGGATCGCTACACTACCGAGATCGTCGCCAGCGAGATGCAGATGCTCGACAGCCGTGGCGGCAGCGCCGCCTTCGATGCGCCTCAGTCCCAGCCCGCATCCAGGCCGCAGCAGTCGGCACCCACCTCGGTGCCGGACAATGATTTTGACGATGATATCCCCTTCTAGGGCCGACTGGATGAGTGTTAACAGGCCCTAGGTCCCTGACAGGTTATGCCCCGGCTGCTGATTGCAATGATACTGGCATTGCTGACCGTCGATGAGATTTCGGCCGATTGGCGCAGCAAAACGGTCTGCGTGGTTCGTGATTTTACCGAAGTGGCGAAAAAGGCCCGTGCCGAAAAGATACCGATACTGCTGATGGTTTCCCAGGACCATTGTCCATTCTGTCAGCAGCTCAAAAAGGAGGTATTGAACCCGATGATGGTCAGCGGTGAATACGATAACAAGGTCGTAATCACCGAACTGCTGATTGATGTTGGGGAAAACGTCATCGATTTTGAAGGTAACGATGTTGATCCGGGCAGTGTTGCCTCGGACTACAATACCTGGGTAACCCCAACCCTGTTGTTTCTGGATCACCAGGGCAAGGAGGTGCATGAACGTATGCTCGGCGTCAACACAATCGAGATGTATGGTTACTACCTTGATGAATCCCTCAAGTATGCCCTTTCGGCGATAAAGCAGGGCGAGCCCTACCGCTATAAAACCAATATCGTCGACCAGCTGGGCACCGATCCTCATCGGGATCTGTAGCGGATTGCCGGGCAGGGTCGCAGCAACCGCTCCTGACTCCATGCGATTGCTTCCAATCCGCTGAAGCGAAGAAATGACCTCGTGACAACGGTTACTTTGCCCGGGACGGTTTCTAGATACGGTCTGGTGGTTAGAGACACCGGATAGCCTGTTCGAAATCGATGGTGCGAAAAGCGCCATGGGAGATGTGCTGATTCAGGAGTGTGATAAGTGTTTTTGCGGGAAGTTTAGATGTGATGTCCGGTAAGGGATACCGGGTCATCGCAGACAGGGGTTAAAACCGTTTAAACACACAAAAGCGGACACGAAGTCCGCTTTTGTGCTTGAGTCCGGCTTGCGGACTCATACAAGCTTACGCTGAAAGCCGATTATTTGGCTTCAGGGGCGGGAGCCTGAGGAGCAACAGGTGCGCCGTAAGGGGCGACAGGAGCGCCATAAGGTGCACCGTAAGGAGCGTAACCGTAGTAAGGACGGTTGTAGTAGTTGTTGTAGCCGCGACCGTAACCGTTGCCGGCACCACGAGCGCTACCGCTCATGTTGAAAGAGAAGTCTCCGTCGCCGAAGCCGTCACCCATGAAATCATTGCCGTTACCCCAGCCGTTGTTCCAAGGATTGCCCCACCAGGCAGAAGCAGAAGCGGAAGCGGCGATCAGAGCAGCAGCGGCTGCGATTTTTACGATTTTGGACATGAGTTGTTCCTCAGTTAGTGTTTGAAAAGTTTAAAGTAGTTACTGCATCACTTATGGCGCAAAAGAATATTAGTAATTACTAAAATATTCAATAACTAAATATCTATCGATGTATTAGCTTGAATAGTTATTCGCTATGTAACCGGGGCCCGATAACTGACAGGAGGGGTCTAGCCGGGGCGTCCGTCAACGCGGGGACGCACCAGAATCGGCAGGTAGACAATTACAAATAGCAGATAGCAGATTGCCCAAAGAGAGCCGGAGAGTCCGATGCAGGCTTCATAGCTGAGCAGGCCGGTCACCGGCAGGAACACCCGTATGATCACGGCAAGGTTGATCAGGACAAATGTAATTGCTATGAACCTGTTGGGTTCGATCTCCCTGCCGGTATGTCCCAGGGCAACCCTGGCCATCATGCCCAGGGTGAAGACACCGATAGCGCCTGCCGTGAGGGCATGCACGGCGAGATTGGCCGGGAACAGATTCAGCAGGGCCAAGCCCTTTAGCGCGAAACCGATTGTCATCCAGAACAGTCCGCTAAACAATACCCACAGGATCGGTCGCCGCCATATGCCCGGGTGGTACCAGTCGATGAGTCGCCAGGCCTGAGTGGCCGCCACGCCGAACGCCATTGGAAACAGCAACCCTGATTGGGGGAGCAGCACCTCTCCCAGGGTCCAGAGAATGAATACGGCATAGACAAACTGCTCCCTTTGCTTGCTGAATCGGGGGCTTGCGCCGACAACTGCCTTTTCGGTGAAAAAAGGCAGCACTCTTCCGCCGACAAAAATCAGCAGCAGCAGTATCAGGTTGAGCATCAGGGTGAGTCCCCGCTGCCCAGTGGAGGCCATTCCGAGTCCTTGCAAATGATAGAGTAGATTGGCCAAAGCCATCGCAGCCAACAAGGGAAGGAAGAGTCGATTGATACGATTTTCCGCCTTTGTCAGCGGTGTGTAGAGTGCGTAGATCAATGCCGGGATGAACAGCCAGTCGGTCACTGCGACCAGCCATGAAGGGATAGACGGGACAAACGGCAGAAACCGGGCAATCAGCCACAGCAGAGCCAGCGATGCCAACGGCTTCCCGGTCGGAGTATCGATGCCTGTCCAGTTTCGCACTGCAGTGAGCAGAAAACCGGCGATGATGGCGAGGGTGAACCCGAACAGCATCTCGTGGCTGTGCCAGTCGATGGTCGTGAAATAGGGCGAGGGCGCTCTGCCTGCATGCCAAAAGCCGATCCACAGGACCATTAAAATGAGTCCGGAGAGTCCGGCCAGGGCGAAGAAAGGGCGGAAACCCAGCGCGAATGGTGCCCATCCCGACGGGGGGACAGATGGCGCGGGACGTTCGCCAAGGGGGATCAATCCCATGTCATGTCTACCTCGAATCGATTTTCAGGCGTACCCTAATCCGCTGCACGATGTGCCACCTTGATGTTTATCAATGGCGGTTCGGCATATCCTTTACGGCACGCCTGAGTCCGTTCACTTTTTACCGCGAAACAGCAGTGGCACCACATCCTCGAAGACCGAAGCGAAATGGACTTTGAGTCCTTTGCGGATATGCTCGGGTACCTCCTCATAGTCGCTGCGGTTGTCTTCCGGCAGGATCAATTCCCGAATCCCTGCGCGACGTGCGGCGATCACCTTTTCGCGGATGCCTCCCACCGGGAATACCTGTCCGGTCAATGTAAGCTCGCCAGTCATGGCGATATTGCGGACAGGCCTTTGCCTGGCCAGGGAGAGCAGCGCGGAGGCCATGGTGATGCCTGCGGAGGGACCATCCTTGGGGGTGGCTCCGGCCGGGACATGGAGGTGGATGAAGGCCTTTTCGAAGAACGTCCGGTCTGCACCGAACTCGACCGCATGGCTGACGATGTAGCCGTAGGCGATCTCGGCCGACTCGCGCATCACATCACCCAGCTGGCCGGTAAGTTTGAAACCGCGATTGAACTCATGGGTGGCGACAGCCTCGATGTTGAGCGTGGCGCCGCCCATGGCGGTCCAGGCCAGCCCGGTCACTACACCCGCACCGCTCAGATTGCGTTCATCCTTGAATACGGGACCGCCCAGGTAGTCCTTGAGATTATCCAGTGTCACCTCGATCGGCTTTTTTCCTCCCTCGAGGATTCGCACCACCGCCTTGCGAACGATCTTTCCGATCTGTTTCTCCAGTCTGCGCACACCGGCATCCCGCGCGTAGCCCTCGATAATGGCGCGCAGGATGCTGCTGTTGAGTTTCAGATCTCTGCGTTTCAATCCCGCTCGCTCAAGCTGACGCGGTAACAGGTATTTCCTGGCGATCTGCAGTTTTTCACTGGCGATGTAGCCCGACAGGGAGATCGTCTCCATCCGGTCGAGCAGGGGTCTTGGAATGGTATCGAGTTGGTTGGCGGTGCAGATGAAGAGGACTTTCGAGAGGCTGAATCGCAGATCCAGATAGTGGTCGAGGAAGTCGCTGTTCTGCTCGGGATCGAGAACTTCCAGCAAGGCTGAGGCAGGGTCGCCATGATAGGAGGCGCCGATCTTGTCGATCTCGTCGAGCATGATCACCGGATTCTCGGTACCCGCATCCTTCATCGCCTGCAGAAATTTGCCCGGCATGGCGCCGATATAGGTACGGCGGTGACCCTTGATCTCCGCCTCGTCACGAATGCCGCCTACCGAGAAACGGTAGAACTTCCGCCCTAGGGCCTCTGCAATGGAGTGGCCGATGGAGGTCTTGCCGACACCGGGTGGACCCACCAGCAGGATGATCGAACCCGCTATCTCCCCTTTCATGATGCCGAGCGCGAGGAATTCCAGGATACGTTCCTTTACATCCTCCAGGCCGTAGTGATCCTTATCCAGGGTCTTGCGGGCGAACTGCAGGTCGAGCTTGTCCTCCGAATGTACCCCCCAGGGGAGCAGGGTGATCCAGTCGAGATAGTTGCGGGTTACCGAGTACTCCGGTGAGCCGGGTTCCAGCACGGCGAGTTTGTCCATCTCCTCTTCGACCCGGGCCTGGGCCTGATCGGTCAGGGTCAGCTTCTCCATTCGTTCCCGGAACTTGTCCAACTCTGCAGTGCGGTCATCCTTCTCTATACCCAGCTCCTGCTGGATCGCCTTCAGTTGCTCACGCAGCAGAAACTCCCGCTGCTGCTTCTCCATCCTCTCTTCAACGGTCTTACGGATCGATGCCTGGGCCTTGACCACCTCGAGCTCACGGTGCAGCAGTTCTAGCACCTTTTCCATGCGGGGCAGGAGTTCGATACTCTCCAGTACCGCCTGGAGCTGAAATTTGTCCGATGTGGTAAGACTGGCGGCGAAGTCGGTCAAATGGGAGGGATCATCCGGTCCGAAACGGTCCAGGAACATACGCAGCTCTTCCGCATAGAGCGGATTGAGGGGCAGCAACTCCTTGATGGTATTGATGATTGCAACCGCGTAGGGCTTGATCTCTCTGCTGTCGCTGGCCGGTTCAGGCAAATATTCGATCTGGGCGGTGAAGGGTGTCTGCGGGTGAACGATCTTGTCGATACGGAAACGTTGCAGACATTCCACCAGTACCTGTAGCCGGTTATCGGAGCGTTGCACCCGATGTACACGGCATACCGTACCGATGGTCTTGAAACTCGCAGGGGTGGCGCTCTCGGCGGTCTCCGCATCGGACAACACCACCCCGAGTAGATTATGGGGTGAGGCCATCACCGCATCCATGGTCTCCTCCCAATGGGCCTGTTCCATCAGCAGGGGCACCGCCTGACCGGGAAAGAAGGGTCTTGCCGAGACAGGCAGCAGGTGGATCAGGTTTGGCAGGACCTCGTTGGACCTTGCCAGAGTATTGCCGCTCAGGACCTCGATAATCTCTTCTTGGTTGTTCTCTTCTTCCTGCATGCCGGTACCTTTCTGATTTGTTGCCCTTTGACATCAATCTACAACAAAACAGAAGATTAGCCGTAAGGAATTGCCAATCCCCGTAAATTTTCGCAAATCAGATAAATTTTGAATCTGTGGTTATTCAAAAACACTCACAGGAGTAATCGATTTACGTATCTTTGCGGATAGGGGCCTGTTTGCGGCTAGCTTCTTATTTTATGTTGTATCTGTTCTGTTATGAGGGAATTTCAACGCAATATCCCCCAATCATCTACAGCATATGGGGATGGTTTGCGGAGTTGCAAGTTTACAGGGCTGAATGAACTTAAAGGATGGGGGGATCGTATCTCTGTCGTTCTCAGGGGTGGGAAACTGATTATCAGAGTCGCGGCCTGTTCGCAGAATCGATGATTAGCCGTGATATAGTTGTTTGATCAATTGATAGACGAATCGCCAGGTTGTTAGATGAACACCGAAGATCAGATCAAAGAGCGTTATCAGGGTGACCAGGGTCGCGAGTATCACGGTAAAAAACGGGAAATCCCGGAGAGTGCTTTTCCATGGGTAACTCGACTCAGATTTGAGAAGATCGCACCGTATGTGAAATCGACCCATGTGGTAATGGAGTATGGCGTCGGATTCGGTTGGAATATCGCCAAGCTGAAATGCCAAAAACGCCTGGGTTACGATTTGGCGCATCATCTGGAACCCATGCTCAAAAAGCGGGGAATAGAGTTCGTCTCCGATACCTCCGTCCTTTCGGATCACTCGGTGGATATCATGGTTTGCCACCATGTACTGGAACACGTCCCCGCACCGATCGATGTGCTGGCGGAGATACACCGCTTGCTTAAACACAATGGCAAGTTGCTGCTATTCGTACCCTATGAAAAAGAGAAGCGGTATCGCAAATACGATCCTAAGGAACCAAACCATCATCTGTATGCATGGAATGTACAGACATTGGGCAATCTGGTTAATGACTGCGGATTCGAAATCACCTCGAGCGGCGTGCGCCGTTTTGGTTACGATCGCTTTGCCGCTAATTGGGCGCAACGCCTGGGGCTGGGTGAACCGGGGTTTCGTCTGATAAGGGGGGCTGTGCATACCTTGAAGCCGGCACAGGAAGTCTCCATCGTTGCCACACCGCAGTCATTCGACAGGCCCTAGTTCGTTACTTGCATTCGCCAATAGAGCCCTCTGCGCAGATGTGGCCGTCAGTCCAGGTTGCACCATCGAGTTTCGCTTTTATCAGGATGGCTCCCACCAGATTGGCTCCCCGCAGATCTGCTCCGCTCAAATCAGCATCAAAAAGACTGGCTCCGCTGAGATTGGCAAACATCAGGTTGGCGTTCTGCAGATTGACGCCGTGCATATGGGCATGTTCCAAATTGCTTAGCATGAGATTGGTACCCTTGAGGTTGGCCAGCTGAAAGATCGAGCGGGAGAAATTGGCCCGCTCGAAATTCGATCTGTCAAGACGGGCGGAGGCAAGCGAAGACTCGTGCATATCCACGCCCGGGGCTTCCAGGTCGATCAGAATAGCCCAGGAACACTGCGCCTCGGGTGTCAGTTCACAGACGGTATTGACATAGGCCGTCTCGGTGATGTTGTCGGTCCAGGCACTAATCTGTAGGGGCCATATGCAGGAAATGAGGAAAAAACCCGTCAGAGACAAGAAAATGGTCTGTTTTATCTGGCGCATGACTTCGCTCCCTGGTTAAGAGTTAGATATCGCGTATCTACTGCAGGGTCGCGATAGGAGTGACCTGATTCAGATAGGGTAGGTCAGGCATCCCATTCTGTATAGTGCATCGATTATGTGTTTGACCTAAGACAATTAGCATCCGCTTCTACGCCTGAGCGAGCTTCCCTGTCGTTATCCACTCTCAGCGGATAGTGAGCGGTCGCAGGGATCAAGCCGTTTGTGGCGGAACCGCGGGCGACCGGCAGGCCATGCGCACTGCGATGAGATGATTCTAACCGGTAGTCTTTTTCCCGCTGAACGGCCCCAGGTGAAATTGGCCGTGTTCCACGGCGAATACATGCGAGTGCAGATTCGCTATCCACTGCTTTCCCTCCTGGGTCAGCTGAAGGTAGCGCAGAGCGTCTTTCAGATAAGGTTGCGCCATGTTCCAGAAAAAAGTCGGGTAGTTTTCCGCAAGATCGGCAGCGTCGGTATAGCCAAGTTTTTCGGCTGTCCCGGTTTCCATGAATTCGTAGTACAGCCCGGACAAGCGGCGCATGTGGTCGGGGTCGCCAAGCTGGCCGATGAGATCGGCCGCTCGAACCAGACCGGCCTCTGTATCTGTTTCTTGGTGGTCCGCCGAGTCCGGAACTGGAAATCTCGTCAATTCAATGGCACGTGCCAAGCGTTCGGTGTCGACATAGGGTACATCTTTCCCGCGGCTCTTGGCGAAGAGGATGCCCCGGTCGACATGATAGGGTGTAAGGAAGGCGTCCGAGGCGCCGCGCGGAGGGGTAATGCGGTTTCCCTCCGCATCGATGACAAACTCCGTATCGGAGTCACCGGGGCATACACCGCGTATGTAACCGATGTCGTGCAACAGGCAGGCCACCATAAAATGCAGCCAGTCGTCCGGGTTGACACGCTTGACCATGTGGCGCCCCCGCAGAATCGCCTCGCCTACCAGCGTGACCTGCACGGTGTGGTGCACGTCGTGATAGAGGGCGTCACTGTTTGCTATGAGCTCCAGAACCATGCGCGCGGCGGAATTGAGGGCCTTGGGGTACAGCGGTTCCTGGGGACCGTAGAGGCTGAGATAGGTTTCCTCAATGTGGTTACCGAGCGTCTCTATGATCAGCGTGGTGATTTTCATAATACTTCCATGTCTTGATTTGTCTATTCTGGACAGTCATAGCAGATTATAGACAAACGCTAATGACCGGGTAGCAGGGTGTTGTACATTCGTTAGCCTGACACAAAATGTCACGTTAATATGTTGAATATTACCGATTATCCTGCCGGTTTTACCCAGGGTAATCGATATACGTCCAGGCTGACCGAGGTATTGTCGCTTTGTTGTTATACGGAAGCCTGGTTCGCCAGGTTGACGAACTCCGCCACACTGAGCTGTTCAGCCCGGTTGCCGGGATCGATACCGGCTGCCGTTATGGCGTCAGCCGTCAACAGCTTGCGCAGGCTGTTGCGCAGGGTCTTGCGTCGCTGGGAGAAGGCCTGGCCGACCAGTCTGCTGAAGAGATCCCAATCGTCGATTTGGTGAAGGGGCGGACTAGCCGGCAGCAAGCGCACAAAGGCGGATTCGACCTTGGGTGGCGGATTGAAGGCGCCAGGTCCGATGTTGAACAGTGATGTGACATCGGCCCTGGCCTGCAACATCACCGTCAGTCGGCCGTAGGTCTTGCTTCCAGGTTCCGCCGCCATGCGATCCACTACCTCTTTCTGCAACATAAAATGCATGTCGAGGATCTGATCGGCCTGCTCCAGGAGGTGAAACAGCAGCGGTGTGGATATGTTGTAGGGCAGGTTTCCTACCACCCTTAGCGGTCGCTCCGCCACCGCCAGCTGTGTGAAATCGAACTTCAAGGCGTCTGTATTGTGGATATGCAATTCACCCAGTGGGGCGCATCGCTCAGCCAGCGGTCCCACAAGATCACGATCGAGTTCGATGACATGCATACGACCGATCAGGGGCAGCAGCTCTGTGGTGATGGCCCCTTGCCCGGGTCCGATCTCGACCAGGTTGTCATTTGGCAGGGGATCGATTGCCTGAACGATGCGCTGGATAATACCCGGATCGTGAAGAAAGTTTTGGCCGAATCTTTTCCTTGGGCGGTGATGCAAGGGGATAACCATCTCTTTATCAGTTAATTCAGTCGGTTAATAATTGGCAAGGTGGAAATGTCCAGCTAAACCGACACGTTAGATTGCGTGTGATTCTATTTCAACTCACATCGAATATCACATCGGTGCATATTGTAAGAGAGAATCTATTGCGGGCTCAATCATATCATTTGTGCAGGATGGCTTGACTAGATGACTGAAATTTGAAAAGTCAGTTGGGCTGAGAACTAAACTGAACCAGACTTAAGGATGAGTGAGTGTCATCGATTCTCCTATCGGTCAGATGATACTGCTGATGTAATATGGTGAGATTAGAGAAAGACTGCTTCAATTAAAGAGTCCTTAAAAAACTGACTGCATGATCACTGCCATCAATACTGACAAAAGTCAGAATCTGTTGATGATATAACTTCGCAATATTTCAGAAAGACCTCTGAAGTGAAGAGTCTATCTAAAACGATCAAGATAATCTTACTATGAGTTTTTTGGTAAATCGTCTGGGATATAACCGAATGTTGTTATTATCTGAGAAAATATTGAGTTTAATATTTTTTAAGTTTTTCTTGAATTAACTTGTGCTGCTTATACAAACCGGTCTTGTCTGTTGTCGTGCTGTAGAAAAGATTCACTATCGCATTCAGTCGCCATTTCAGAGAATACACTGAATAATGGATTTATCAATTCGTTACTATCGAATCTGCCCGGCGTCGCAGCCATTTTTCGAAGCCTACTACGGAATATATTGTGAGGCCGCCACTCAGTATCAGACTCCATTCCACGAGCCCGATGGGGGCGGTTCCAAACAGTAGATTCATCGTTGGGGTGTAGGTCATGAGTAACTGCAATCCAGCCATCACGATCACACCCAGGATTAGCCATCGGTTAGAGAATACGCCGAGCTGGAACATGTTGTAACGTAACGAGCGGCAGTTGAACAGATAGAACAGTTCGCCGAATACAAACATGTTCACGGCTACGGTTCTTGCGATTTCGAGGCTTTGCCCCTGTCTTAGCACCCATTCGAAAAGACCGAACGCACCGGCTACCAGCATTATGCTTACCAGCCCGATCCGTATCGCCAGTTCACGAGTGATCACCGGTGTTTCCGGACGGCGGGGTGGTCGAGACATGATGCCCGGTTCTTTGTCTTCGAAGGCGAGCATTAGACCGAGCAACACGGCTGTCGTCATGTTTATCCATAGAATCTGTACCGGGGTAATGGGCAGGGCAACGCCAAGAAACACCGCGAGCAGAATTACCAGGCCTTCTCCCACGTTGGTGGGTAGCGTCCAGGAGATGAATTTAACCAGGTTGTCGAACACCGCACGGCCTTCCTCGACAGCTGCCTCGATGGTCGAGAAGTTATCGTCAGTCAACACCATATCAGCCGCTTCCTTCGCCACTTCGGTTCCTCCCATGCCCATGGCGACGCCAATATCGGCCTGTTTGAGGGCGGGTGCATCGTTGACGCCGTCACCGGTCATCGCAACAACATGCCCATGGGTTTGCAACGCCTCGACCAGACGCAGTTTCTGTTCGGGAGTAACACGGGCGAATACCGCGATCTTACCGGCTGTATCCACCAGATTCTGATCGGACAACTCAGTCAGGGTTTGGCCACTGACGGCAAAATTATCTATTTTATCATTCGTGGCACCATCCAGACCGATCTGATGGGCGATGGCTCCGGCGGTGACCACGTGATCGCCGGTGATCATCTTTACCTGGACTCCGGCCTGCTGGCACGCACGCACGGATGAGATGGCCTCTTGCCTGGGCGGGTCCATCATCGCTTGCAGGCCCAGGAAGGTCAGGCCCTCTTTCACATCAGTATGACTGACTGAAGAGGTCAGCGTATCTGGAATCATTCTGGCAAAGGCCAACACACGAAGACCGCGCACAGCCATTTCCTGCACTTGTTGATCGATCAGAATCGGATCGAGTGGGATGCGATCTCCGCTGGAGTCCAATGCGTCATGGCAACGCGAGACGATGCTCTCAACGGAGCCTTTCAGGTAGATGATGCCGTGGGCTTCAGAGACCGTTTGGTGCAGTGTCGCCATGTAGTGATGCTCGGACTCAAAGGGTATGGTATCGACACGGGGAAAATCCCGTTCGGACCTTTCCACCGTGAGACCCGCTTTCAGTGCCGCGGAAACCAGCGCGGCCTCGGTCGGGTCGCCCTCGATCACCCATTTGTCATCGTTGTGGATCAGTCGGGAATCATTACACAACAGACCGGCGCGAAGGCATTCGATCAACACGCCTTGCACGTTGGCGTCGATGACGGAATCCCCGAGGGAAATGTTCCCTTCCGGCGCATAGCCGGCGCCGGCAAACTCATAACACTCACCACCGGCGCAAACCTCCTTAACGGTCATCTGATTCTGAGTCAGGGTACCGGTTTTGTCGGAACAGATGACCGTGGTACTACCCAGTGTTTCCACCGCCGGCATGCGGCGGATGATGGCATTGCGCTTGGCCATCTTGCCGACGCCGATAGCCAGCATAATGGTCATGGCGGCAGGTAGTCCTTCCGGTATTGCGCCCACGGCCAGCGCCACTGCGGCCATGAAGGTTTCCAACAGTGAACCGCCATGTAGCCAACCGGCCAGAATGGTTAATCCGGCCAGACCTAGAATGATCTTTAACAGTACACCGCTGAATTGGGTGATTTTACGCGTGAGCGGTGTGGCTAGTATCTCGGCGCTGGAAATAAGCGCATTGATATGACCGATCTCGGTCGAATCACCGGTACCGATCACCAGCCCCGCACCAGTACCGTAGGTCACCAGAGTGGATGAATAAGCCATATTGTGACGATCGGCCAGCACGGTTTCTTGGGCCAATGGATCGGGCCTTTTCTGTACAGGCACGGATTCACCAGTCAGGGTGGATTCATCGATTTGCAGCTCCCGTGAACGCAACAGACGCAGATCGGCAGGCACTTTGTCCCCCGATTGCAGCAACACCAGGTCGCCTGGCACTACTTCGGCAGAGGGAATAACGATTTTCTCGCCCGCCCTGACGACGGTGGCTGAACCCTCCATGGATTGTGCCAGGGCTTCAATGGCTTTCAATGCCTTGGATTCCTGGATAAATCCAACAATGGCATTGACCAGCACTACACCCATAATGACGCCGCTGTCGACCCACTCCTGCAGGAGAAAAGTAATCAGTGCCGCCGCGAGCAGGATATAGATCAGGGGTTGATGAAATTGCAGAAAGAAGAGCTCCAGGGGACTTTTGCCCTTTTTCGTGGTAAGGCGGTTCGGACCGTAGTGGGCACGACGATGCTCGAGCTCAAAGATATCGAGCCCTTTCGTTGCGTTAGACTCCAACAGTGTCTCGACTTCATCCTGTGATAGATGATGCCAGTGTCTGGAAAGTAATGCGTCCATATTCAGTGATTGACTGTGATTATAGCAAGATCAGTTCTTCTTCATTCCCGTATTCTACTGCATCACGTTGATTTATCACTCGCCAACCAGTCTCGGGTTATCTCAGTTAGAACCGCTAAGGCCCGCTTAGATCATCCGGTATTAGTTTCTCTTTTAGTCTGACTTTCACCTTCATTGATCAAGTGTTGCAGGAAGGCATCGGCTATGGCTGAAAGTCGCTTCCGCTTGAGATAGACTGCGTACCATTGTCGCAGCAGTGGGAAACCTTTTGCGTCCAGCACTGTGTAAGCACCGGATGCCGCATCCAGACTGAGCGTGTGTTGGGAGACAATGGCGATTCCCAGGCCGCCTGCGACAGCCTGCTTGACCGCCTCGTTGCTGCCGAGGGTCATGCGTGTCTTTAGTTCCATCTTCCACTCCTCGAAAAAGCGCTCGGCGGCGAGTCGCGTGCCTGAGCCCTGCTCACGCATGATGAACTGTTCAGCGGACAATCGTTTTGCGGATAAGCGCTTAATGCCTTCAAGGGGATGTCCTGTGGGCGCAATCACCACCAGGGGGTTTTGCATAAACGGCACTGCCTTGACATCCAGGCTGGCGGGTACCCGACCCATGATGTAGAGATCGTCCATATTTTGGCTCAGGCGAGTCAGGCACTGGTCGCGGTTTAAGACCTCCAACGCCACCTCGATCCCGGGGTGCTGCTGGCAGAACTCCCCCAGCAGACGAGGCACGAAATATTTTGCCGTGGTGATGATCGAGAGCTTCAGAGTACCCCGCTCCAGCCCCTGTAGCTCCGCCAGTTCCGTCGAGAGTCCCTCCAGTCTCGCCAGCACATCCCTGGCCGCCTGTTCAACCCTGAGGCCCGCATCTGTCAGGTAGAGCCTTTTTCCAACCTGTTCATGCAACGGTACGCCGATCGCTTCAGACATCTGTTTGATCTGTATGGATAGGGCCGGTGTCGTCATATGCAATTCCGCAGCGGCCCTGGTCATGTTTTGATGGCGGGCCAGCACGGTGAATATGGCAAGCTGGTGGAGTGTCAATCGTCTATACATGTCGTTATATGATCATAAAACAATATATTTTAGATGTTTAAATTATATTAATCTGAACAAGCACGTAAAGTGGCATCAAGATTCACCCGGGGCGCCGCTCCCGGTGCGCGGCCTGTGTCGCTGCCCTGTGGCGCGCTACTGTTCAGGAGAGTGCAATGCCGATCGTTGATATGAAGGGAATGCTCGACCATGCCTACCGCCATGGTTATGCCGTCGGCGCTTTTGACGTGGCCAGTCTCGATTTTGTCGCCGGCATCGTGTCGGCTGCGGAACGCAGCCGGTCACCGGTGATACTCTCGCTGGCCGAATCCCACTTCGAGCATTTCGACTTCGAGCTGCTCATGAGTGCGGTGGAACGTGCCGCGAAACGGGCGACTGTTCCGGTGGCCATTCACTTCGATCATGGCATGAGCCATGAGTCGGCTATCCGATCCATCAGTCTTGGATGTAACGGTGTGATGGTCGATGCCTCGCACTGCCCATTTGAAGAGAATGTAGCCTTGACCCTGGGGGTCGTGGAGATGGCACGGGGTTGCGGTGTGCCGGTCGAGGGTGAGCTTGGCTACGTGCCAGGCGTCGAGGGCGAAGATGCCGAGCGCCATCCCGGTGAACTGGTATATACCTCAGTGTCTGAAGCGAAAGCGTATGTAGAGCGTACCGGAGTTGATTTTCTCGCCGTATCCATCGGTACCGTGCATGGAAGAATGAAGGGTGAACCCAATCTCAACTACACGCGACTTCAGGAGATCAACGAGGCTTTGCGCATTCCGTTGGTGCTCCACGGCGGTACCGGCCTCGCTGATGAACAGTACGGCAGGCTTATCGCCAACGGCATCAGCAAGATAAACTATTATACCGCGCTGGCAGATGCATCAGGTCAACGCATACAACAGAATGTGCAGCGTGGAGAGCGGGGCTATACCGCACTGGTAGCCGGTACGGCGGAAGCCATCTCACAAGAGGCCGAGCGGTGCATGCTTCTGTGGGGGGCGGCCGGTCGCGCTGATGAACTCCTGAGGGTCTGTATGCCCTGGGCGCCGGTCGAGCATCTGATTATCTACAACGCCGATGCGAGTGAACCGCAAGTGCGTGACATGATGGCAGAAGGTCGGCGGGTACTTTCCCGAATTCCTGGTGTCAGAGCAGTATTCACCGGCGATGCAGTGCAGGAGGGAACCCGCTATCGTTTTACCTGGCTGGTTCGTTTCTGTCACCCGGCAGTGATAGACAGCTATCGCAATCACCCGGATCACGTAGCGTTTGCCGACAGCCATTTCCGTCCTGTTGCGAGCGACCGTATCAGTATCGACTTCCAGGCTGTGGAGGATAGTGATGTCCTGGCCGACAGGGATAAAGGCATCAGGCAAACTGCATAGCGGCACACCTTTATTCAATGCGCGGAAGCGCCGAGGAGATCTGATCAATACACAGTCTGCATGCTCGGATATCCCTGCGGTTCAATTAATCATATAGATTGATTGGATTTATTCAGATGAAATGAGTGAGTCTATAAATAAATGACTGGGTAAGTTGTCCACATTTGCTGCGGAACATTCCTGTAAACGGGGTATGTTGAGGGCAGCAACATCAATTGATTTCTCTCAAAATACCGGATTCAATAATTCGACATAATATTGGCATTTTCAAATCAGCGGTACTGTCTACTATGGGCGGGGTGGAGGATATCCCAGTCTGCTATTGAGATTGAAATCCCGACAGCCGTGCGCTGACTAATAAACGAGTGTGTTGAAGATATTTATGATTCGTAAAATACTCATCGCAAACAGGGGCGAAATCGCTGTTCGCATTATCCGTGCATGTGCGGATATGGGCATTCGCTCTGTCGCAATCTATTCCGAAGCGGACCGGTTCTCCCTGCACGTGAAAAAGGCCGATGAAGCCTTCAGTCTCGGCAGTGACCCTTTGGCGGGTTATCTGAATGTGCACCGCATTGTCAACCTGGCGGCATCGACCGGCTGCGATGCGATACATCCGGGCTACGGATTTCTCTCGGAAAACCCTGAACTGGCGGCGGTCTGTGCGCGACGCGGCATCACTTTTATCGGCCCCAGCGCCGATGTGATCAAACGCATGGGTGACAAGACCGAGGCGCGCGATGCGATGAAGGCTGCGGGATTGCCCGTCACACCGGGTTCTGAAGGTAACCTGGACAATATGGAGGAAGCGTTGGAGCTCGCACAAGAGCTGGGTTATCCGGTAATGCTGAAAGCGACTTCGGGCGGCGGGGGCAGAGGTATTCGCCGTTGCGATACGGCGGAGGATCTGCAACGGAATTACCAGCGGGTCATCTCGGAAGCCACCAAGGCATTCGGCCGTGCCGATATCTTCCTGGAAAAGTGCATCGTGGATCCTCGGCATATCGAGGTTCAGGTGTTGGCGGATCATTACGGCAACGCCATTCATCTCTATGAGCGCGACTGCTCGATTCAGCGGCGCAATCAGAAATTGATCGAGATCGCGCCCTCGCCGCAACTGGATGAGGCTCAGCGGCAATATCTCGGCGGGCTTGCGGTCTTGGCTGCCAAGGCGGTGGGATACACCAATGCGGGCACAGTCGAGTTTCTGCTCGACGCCGATGGGCGCTTCTATTTCATGGAGATGAATACCCGGGTACAGGTGGAGCATACGATCACTGAAACCATCACCGGGGTGGATATCGTGGAAGAGCAGATCCGGGTGGCGGCGGGTTTGGCCTTGCGCTTCGAGCAGCATGAGATCGTGCACCAGGGCTTTGCGATCCAATTCCGTGTCAATGCCGAGGATCCCAAGAACGGATTTCTCCCCAGTTTCGGCCGTATTTCACGCTACTATGCGCCTGGTGGGCCGGGTGTGCGGACTGATGCCGCGATCTACACCGGCTATACGGTTCCCCCCTATTACGATTCGATGCTGGCCAAGGTGATTGTCTGGGCCCAGGAGTGGGAGGATGCCATCAATCGGGGTGAACGGGCATTGCGCGACATGGGGTTGCAAGGCATCAAAACAACCATACCCTACTATCTCGAAATTCTACATCATCCACAGTTCCGTTCGGGTGAGTTCAATACCGGTTTTGTCGAGGCTCATCCGGAGCTGACTCAATTCTCCCAAAAACTCAGCCCAGAAGACCTGGCCCTGGTCTTGGCGGCAGCGACAGCAGCCCATACTGGGCTTTGATCAGGAGTTAGCGAATGTCCAACAAGGTACAAGTCACCGATGTCATCCTGCGTGATGCCCACCAATCATTGATCGCTACACGCATGCGTACGGAGGATATGTTGCCTATTTGCGAGAAGCTCGATGCCGTTGGCTACTGGTCGTTGGAATGCTGGGGCGGCGCAACCTTTGACGCTTGTCTGAGGTTTTTGAAAGAGGATCCCTGGGAACGCTTGCGCAAGCTGCGCGAAGCGCTGCCTAACACCCGGCTGCAGATGCTTCTGCGTGGCCAGAATCTGTTGGGATACCGGCACTACTCGGATGATGTAGTGCGTGCCTTCGTGCGCAAGTCCGCCGAGAATGGCACGGATGTTTTCCGTATCTTCGACGCACTTAACGATCTGCGGAATCTTCGTACCGCCATCGAGGCCACCAAGGAGGCGGGGAAGCATGCTCAGGGGACAATCTCTTACACTGTCAGCCCGGTCCATGACGTCGCGGGTTTCGTCGCCATGGGACAGGAGCTGGAGGCCATGGGGTGCGACTCAATCTGCATCAAGGACATGGCTGGATTGTTGACCCCGTACGCCACCGCCGAGCTGGTGAAGGCGTTGACCGATGCGGTCGATGTACCCCTTCATCTGCATTGCCATGCGACGGCCGGTCAATCCGAAATGTGTCAGCTCAAAGCGATTGAAAACGGCTGCCGCCACATAGACACGGCTATCTCATCGTTTGCGGGCGGCACCTCCCATCCGCCTACCGAAAGCCTGGTGGCCGCGCTGCGTGGTACTGAATACGATTCGGAGCTGGATCTGGAAGCGATCCAGGAGATCGGGCTCTACTTCTACGGTGTGCGCAAGAAGTACCACCAGTTCGAAAGCGACCACACCGGTGTGGATACCCGGGTTCAAGTCAATCAGGTGCCCGGCGGTATGATCTCCAACCTGGCCAATCAGCTTCGTGAACAGAACGCCTTGGATCGCATGAGCGAGGTGTTGGCGGAAATTCCGGCGGTGCGCGAGGACCTCGGCTATCCGCCGCTGGTCACACCAACGTCTCAGATCGTTGGGACTCAGGCCGTATTGAATGTGCTGACCGGCAAGCGCTATCAGACCATTACCAACGAAGTGAAACTCTACTTGCAGGGCGGGTATGGGCTGGCTCCGGCTGTGGTCAATCCCACTCTTCAGCAACAAGCCGTTGGCAGCGAGGAGTTGGTTGAATGCCGACCCGCCGATCTGCTTCAGCCCGAGCTGGACCGATTGCACCGCGAGATTATTTCCCTCGCCCAATGTGAGGAGGATATCCTCTCTTTCGCGATGTTCCCGGAAGTCGGCCGCAAGTTTCTCGAGGAACGGGAGGCCGGTACGCTCCGCCCCGAAGCGTTGGAGCCGATTCCGAGTTCAACAGACAACTCAACGGCGGGAATCGCGGCGCCAACCGAGTTCAATATCAACCTCCACGGAGAATCCTACAATATAAAGGTCACCGGCGCCGGTCATCGGGGTGAGGCCCAGCGCCACTTCTACTTTACGGTCGATGGGGTACCGGAAGAGGTTTTGATAGAAACGTTGAATGAGGTCGTACTCGACGGCGGTGCAGAAGGTGCCGTGAAAGGCTCCATAGCCGGTAAACGGCCAACACCCTCTGCGGAAGGACATGTGACCACCAGCATGCCGGGCAACATTGTCGAAGTGCTCGTCAATGAAGGCGACAGGGTCGAGGTGGGGCAGCCGATTCTGGTCACCGAGGCGATGAAGATGGAGACGGAGGTACAGTCTCCCATCGCGGGAGCGGTTAAGAAAATATATGTGCAAAACGGCGATGCGGTGAGCCCGGATGAAACGCTGGTCGAGATTGAAGACGAAAGCTAAGGAGCCTTGGCTTAATTGCCAATCGAGCGGTTGACTGGTTGAACACCTTGGAATCAAGGCGAACACCTGTCTATTGTCGTATGCCGAATATGTATGTGCCAGGGTGTTCACGGATGTGTTTCGCATGCTAACTCTATAGGCTGTTTGCAAAAACTCGATAGCGCATTGTTCAGCCGCTAAGGATTTGGGATTGGGGTTATCCATACAAACCTTCCGGGTAGGAAATTACAGATCCGAACCGAATCCGGATCGATCTTCATGCTGGTGTCGTAATACGAAAATTTAATGCTGACTGAATAACTTAACTTGGAAGATATCTATCCGGGCCGGATTCATGGTTTTCGGCAATTCCGGATAGGCAAGGGTATCGGGATCGCAGCTAACTGGTCGACTGCAGTTGTGGCTGCTAGTCTGGAGTTGATGATAGGGACACAGAGAGCCAATGCATAGAAATTCGAGCGGCCATCGGCCAATCGAAAGTTGCTGCGAATAACAATCGAGGAGGGTTATATGACTCAAAAGAGACAAGGTCGGGATTTCACTACACCTGACAAGACCGCTGATATACAGCGCCGTCAATTTCTCAAGCGCTCGGCTGCCGCCGGCGCACTGACTATCGGCGGTGCGCCTTTCATCGGCAACGCAGTCGCGGCCGAGACAACCATCTGGAAGATCCAGACCTCCTGGCCCGGTGGTATCGGTTTGGAGGTGTTCAAGGATTGGTGTAACGGAATTGTGGAGAAAACCGGTGGCGAGCTGGCTTTCAAGCCCTTCGGTGCGAAGGATGTAGTGGGAGAGTTCCAGCTGTTCGACGCGGTGAAGAACGGGGTTCTCGATGCCATGAATCCTTTCACGCTCTATTGGGCCGGGCGTATGCCCGTGGCGGTCTTTCTTTCATCCTATCCCTTAGGCCTGCGCAACCCTCACGAGTGGGACACCTTCTACTATGGTCTCGGTGGTCTGGAGCTGGCTCGGGAGGCCTTTGGCAAGGTGGGGCTCCATTTTGTCGGACCGATTCATCACGGTCCCAATATCATCCACTCCAAGGTGCCGATCCGGTCGATTGACGATTTTCGCGGTCGTAAGATGCGTCTGCCCGGCGGTATGGTGGCGGAGGTATTCCAGGCGGCCGGTGCGAAGACAACACTGCTGCCGGGATCCGAGATCTTTCCTGCACTGGAAAAGGGAACAATCGATGTGGCGGACTATGTCGGGCCGGCAATCAACCATGCTCTGGGTTTCCATCAGGTGACCAAGTACATTTCCATGGGGCCGCCGGGATTCATGTCCATCTATCAACCGGTGGATCTGATGGATCTCACCGTCTCTAAAAAGTCTTGGGACAAGCTGTCACCGAATATGAAGCAGTTCGTGGAGATGGAGGTGCATACCTACTCCGATCTGCATCATGCGGCGATTCAGGCGGCCGATCAGAAGGCGTGGAAGAAATTCGAGGAAGCCGGCACCGAGGTCACCCGTCTCTCCGAGGAAGATGTGGAGGCCTTCACTTTGCTCTCCGTACCCCTTTGGTACAAATGGGCGAATAAAGATGCCTTCGCAGCCAAGGCCTTCAAGATCCAATTGGAGTACATGATGTCGGGTTCCCTGGGATACGTGGATAAGGAGATGATCAAAGGGCACAGTCTGAAAGCCTGATCCGGTGATAAGCTGACGGGGTCTGCCCAAGGACAGGCCCCTGACTACCCGGTAATCCATCGAAGAATAACAGCTGCGCCACGGGTAGGGTGCCGCCGGGAGATCCAATCCCATGCCTGAGATCAGCTTTGTACTGCCACACTGGCTCTACTGGAGCGGTCTGATCCTGTTTCCCCTGTTTGCCATGATGCTGTTCCGCAAAGCCTCACCCGAGGAACCGGGCGAGCCCCTTTCCCTCTCTCTCGGCTACTTTCTGCTTGTCGTCGGCGGCTTTTTCGGTGTGCACAGGCTCTATCTTAAGAGCTATTGGGCTCTGGTATTCGTGGCGCTCTTTACTTCGTTGCTGGTGGTGAATGTAGAAGTGCGGAGTATGCGTGACGACCTCTCGGCTGCGCAGAACGGGATCAAGCTGGCCGAGTTTAAAGTGCAGCGTGCGGAAAAAGCGGTCAACAAGGGACGTCGTAATGCGGAACAGCGTCTCAGCGAGGCCAAGCAGAGGCTGACCAGCGCCGCGGCGTCACTCGAAGTAGCGCAACAGGGGAGTGAGCGTTGGAACAACATTGCGCAGGCCCTGGGAGGCGGCATGCTCCTGCTGCTGCTAGTAGATCTGCTTTGGATGCCAAAACTGATTCAAACGCGTAACCGGGTCGAAACGCTGCGGCCGGATGGCGGGTTTCGTTGTCCCGGTGTCGAGGCGGAACGCCAGGACAGCCTTGAGCCCTTTCTGCTAAACCGTTTGATCTCGCGCATTAACGGCATGGCCGGTGAATTTGTCGCTTATTGGTCGGTGATTGCTGTATTCGTCTACTACTACGAGGTGATTGCCCGCTACGTCTTCAATTCACCCACCAATTGGGCCCATGAGAGTATGTTTCTCATGTTCGGTATGCAATATCTCATCGCCGGTGGTTTTGTGCTGCGTGAAGGGGCACATGTGAGAGTGGATGTGATTTACAACAAATTATCCAACCGTGGCAAGGCGATGGTGGATCTCTTCACCTCTATCTTCTTTTTTATCTTTATGTTCACCCTGCTGGTGACCGGATGGACCTTCTTTTACGACTCCTATGAAGTGAATGAGGTCTCCATCTCCGAATGGGGCATCCAATACTGGCCGATCAAACTGGCGCTCTCTCTGGGGGCGCTGTTGCTGTTGATTCAGGGTGTCGCGCAATTGTTGAAAGACATTTCGGTGGTGATCAAACCCGATGCAGCGACGCTCGATGCTGAAGTGAGGCCGGAAGGTTAGCTATGGGACTGGAAATCGATATTGTCTGGTTGACCGTCCTTATGTTCGGTTCGCTGCTGGTCCTGTTGATGGCCGGATTGCCACTGGCCTTTGTCACTGGTGGCCTGGCCTGTGTCTTCCTGTTTCTGTTCGGCGATGCCGCCATGCTGAATATATTGCCGTCACGTATCTTCCCCCTGATGACCAACTACCAGTTGTCCGCGATCCCGCTCTTCATATTCATGGCCTCGATGCTGGAGCGGGCAGGGATTATCGAAGAACTCTACGATATGGTCTACAAGATCCTCGGCGGGCTGCGCGGTGGCTTGGCTATCTCCACCATCATCGCTTCCACCCTGTTGGCCGCTATGTGCGGTGTCATCGGTGCCACTGAAGTGACCATGGGCATGATCGCTCTCCCGGCCATGATTCGCCGCCACTACCATCCGACCATCGCCTGCGGTTCCATTCTGGCTGGAGGTACGCTGGGGATTTTGATTCCACCCTCGATCCTGGCCATTCTGTTTGCCGTGATCGCACAACAATCGGTGGGTGAACTCTTCATCGGCGCGGTTATACCTGGATTGATCCTCTCCGGTCTCTACATCGTCTATGTGGCGACAGCCACCACGATAAAGCCAACCTGGGGACCGCCATTGCCGAAAGAGGAGAGGGTGAGCACCCGGGAAAAGATTCGTCTGCTGGCCAATATGTTCGCCCCCTTGGCTCTGGTGGCTTTGGTCCTGGGAATCATCTTCGCCGGAATCGCAACACCGGTGGAGGCGGCCGGGGTAGGCACCTTCGGAGCTCTGGTGGTGGCCGCCATGCATCGACGTCTCACCATCGAGAATATTCGTTCTGCCGCGATCACTACCCTGAGGGTTACCGGAATGGTGCTGTGGATCATTTTCGGGGCCACGCTGTTCGTCGGCTTCTATGTGGTCAATGGTGGTCAGGAATTCGTCAATGAGTCCATCGCCGGTACCGGCCTGGGACCCTATGGGGTGCTGATTTTGATGATGGTGATCCTGGTGATTTTGGGTATGTTCCTGGACTGGGTAGGGATTCTGTTGCTGGCGGTGCCGATATTCATTCCCTTGATGAAGACTATGAGTTTCGACGGGGTCTTCGGTCTGCCGGGTGTCAGTCCTGATGAGCTGCCCCTATGGTTCGGTGTTGTCTACATGGTCAACATGCAGATGTCGTTTATCAGTCCGCCCTTCGGTTACGCGCTCTTTTATCTCAAGAGCGTCGCGCCCCCCGAAGTGACAATGGGTCAGATCTATCGCTCATCGCTTCCATTTCTGTTCCTGCAGGCTGTCGGGCTGGCGATCTGTATTATCTTTCCGGAAGTCGTTTTGTGGCTGCCGAGGCAGGTTTATGGCTGATGGTTTAGAAAAAACCGATTCAGACCATAATGTCGATATTGCCGCCTATGTTACCGGTAGGGTTTGATTTCGGTGTACTCTGCTCAATTGTTGCGATGAGCTGAGCTGCGGTCTGTTTTTCCATCTCCATCTCTTTCTTTTGCACCGCCACACTGGTTTCAGTTTTGGTCGCGATGTTCGCGAGCATGCTGGCAGATGGGGAACCGGCTCCGGAAACGTCCATAATATTACCTCTGGGTCACGCAGGATCTTCTACCTGTAGCGGCAGGTCATGCTGAAACTCTATGCCTGATGAGGAACAGGCTTCTCGAATTCAGCAATATTTAACGCATTTCGAAATAACGATTTAACAATTCTCACGATCGAGTGTGTCGCCGTGGATCTGTTCGTAGACATCGAAAATAGCGATGGCCATGGCGGCGATGACCGGGCCGAACAACATACCTATGATACCGAACTGGATCAGGCCGGCCAGTGTCGACAAAACAGTCAGCAACGTATGATCCAGCGCACCCAGATTGCCGCCGTCAGGAAGGCCTTTGGAGATTTTCTGAATCATCACCGGTCGCAGGACATTGTCGATTACAAACCCCATTATCACCATGCCCCAAACGACTACCAGGATCGCCTGCCAGACCTCTCCCTGAAGATAGAGGTAGACAGCCACCGGTATCCAAATCAATGCGGATCCTACCACTGGGATAAAGGAAGTGACCGCTATGCCAATACCAAGAAAAAGTGCCGGCAATCCAAGGAAGCTCATCAGAATGCCGAAACTCAGGCCCTGCAACAGCGCCACGATCACCACGCTGATGGTCAGCACGGTTGCCAGGCTGCTGAAACGCACCATCAACAATTCATCGTAGCGATTCGGTAGTGGTGAGAGCACTTTGATTTGACGTGCAATATCGTCACCGTCGCGGTAGAAAAAGAACAGCGCGAAAACCGATAGAAACACGAAGGTGAGAAAGCCAGCTGTATTGCTGAATATGCTCCGCAACAGAAACACTACCGTATTTTTCGCAACCGTTATCAGCTTAGTGAGATTTGCATCCAATTGTGCGATGAACGCGCTCTGATCACCCAAATCGAACGGAAGTTTCTTGGCGGTTTCGGTATAGATTTTCTTCAGGCTCTCCGAATCCTGTGCATCCATCCAGCCTTGCACTGATCCGTATAGCTCGCCGGTGCGCAGTGAAATCTCTACCAGCAGGTAAGTAATGGGCGCGATCACGGTGAAAAAAATCAGAATGCTCATTGCGGTGGCCGCGGCCGTATCGCTGAGTTTCCATCGATGTTGAAGTTTCAGAAACAGCTGATAGGTGGCGGTGGCTATGATGAGGGAAAAGAATAACGCCGGTAGAAATGGCAGAAACAGCCAGATCAGCCCAACGATCGCGAGAATTATCAGGGTAATGAGGAAACCGTCTTGATAAGGAGGAGTATTGGGTTGATTGCTCATTTCTGTAACACGACGCCAGGTGGTTGCTGCTAAAACACCACTACTTTAACCTACATTTCGGGATGTTTGCCAAGATTGCCCTGTTGCGGGGCCGCGAACACACCCTGCTAAAAATAACTTCATCTCTTGGAGTTGCAATATCGCAAATCCCTTACCTGTGATGTTGGAGGCCCCTCCTGTAGATGCTGTGCAATCGCAACTAGCTGGTTTCTCCGGCCCGGGCAACGGTTCTGCTGCATCGTAAGAATTGTCTTCCCGCTGATGGTATTGACAACATATTACTCGTCCCTTCCGATGGGAGGCTCCACCTCAGGTTTTGATCCTGCTTCACAGTAGAAGTGGGTGTGAGTGAGGCTGTGCTAAAGAAAAAGTGGTATTTTCCGATATCAGTACAATTAATATGGCTTTTAGGCCTGGTTATATCTGCCTGTTATTTAAGGAAAAAATTTTGCCAAGAGTATTGCTGGTCGAACTCTCTGCCACGATTCGGCATATTGAAAAAAATCTCCTGATCAAGGCTGGTTATGAGGTGGAGGCCGATCTCGACTTCAATTCTGCGCTCAGACGCTTTCAACCCGGCTCTTATGATGGAGGAACCTTCGAGGCGGTAGTGTTGGGGTGGCCCGGTGATACCATTCACGGAGCAGACAAACTGTATACGTTGTTAGAGAAAAACACTTATACATCCCTGCCACTGCTTACACTTGCCCATGAAACGGATGTCAGTCTCATCAGGAGGGTAGAGAGCAGAACCAATTCGGCGTTTCTACTCTGGCAGGATTATAAGAAGAGCGCGGATCTCATTGCGAAACTGCTTATCGATGCAAATGAACGGAAACGTACTGAGGCAACCGCAAATTCAATTGTACAGCCAATTCGAGTATTGTTTGTCGATGACTCACGCACGGTACGCGTGAAATATCAGCGGCTGCTGATAGCCAATGGCTATGAGGCCGAGACAGCCGCAACGGTAGGGGAGGGTTACGAGAAGGCACTGGAATCCCAGTTTGATATCGCAATTATCGACTACTTTATGCCGGATGCCACCGGTGACGTTCTCTGTCAGCAACTTCGTGACAATGCGGCGACTACCGGAATCACAACAGCGATCATAACAGGTACCTATCTTGATAAGGCAATCAAACAATCCCTCGAGGCAGGTGCGGTTGAATGTATGTTCAAGAATGAAAGCGATGATCTATTTTTGACTCGCATTGATGCCATGAGCAGGCATATCCGGACCCATAAATCGATCGAAAAGGAACGTGAACGCCTCGTTGGTATTCTCACATCGGTTGGTGAAGGGGTTTACGGGGTGAATTCAGAAGGTTATATCTCATTCGTCAACCCGGCTTGCCGGCGTATTCTGGGATATGCGCCTGATGAGCGATTGATCGGTAAGTCGGCGCTTGAACTTTTTCATTACACCGATGAAGATGGTAATCCGATCGACGAAACAAAATGTTTTTTACAACATACCTACGCAGGCGGTGCGCCCGTTAACGCACGGGAAACCCTATTCTGGCATAAGTCCGGTAACTCGATACCAGTGGAGTGCACGGTTTATCCTCTGACTATAAAAGATAAACGTGAAGGTTCTGTGGTTGCATTTCGCGATATATCTGAACGAAAACTGCTTGAGCAAGAGCTACGTTGGCAAGCCAGTCACGATGCACTGACGAAACTTTATAATCGACGCTATTTCGAAGAACAGCTTACGCAAGAGGCCGGTCGGCTCAAGCGCAGTAAAGAGACCAGTGCTCTGCTATACATAGATCTCGACCGATTTAAATATATCAATGATACAGCGGGCCATGCGGCGGGTGATCGATTGTTGGTGGAGATCGCACAACAACTAAAGCAACGTCTTAGAGGTACTGACCTGCTGGCCCGTTTGGGTGGCGATGAATTTGCCATCATATTGCGTAATGTATGCAAGAAAAGTGTTCATCGGGTGGCCGATGACTATCGTGAGATGCTCGATAGCTACATGTTCATCTATAACGGAAAACAGTATAAGGTGAATGCGACAATCGGTATTGCGTTGATCGATAGGGTATCTGAATCAGCCAGTGAAATACTCGCCAATGCGGATATTGCCTGTCACATTGCTAAAGGTGAAGGTCGCAACCGCACACATCTCTTTATCCCCGATAGCGATAGCAAGAAGGCGATGGATTTGGATCTGGGTTGGTCTTCGCGTCTGCACAATGCATTGGTACAGGATCATTTGATACTTCACTATCAGCCCATTATCCCGGTAGAGCGAATTCCTTCAGTACTGTTGTCGGAGTCCGAAGGACCGATTTACCAACAACTTCTATCTATTGTACCTCAGGAACAACAGATCAGTGAGCTGTTACTGCGACTCGACGACCCGGTGTGGGGGATTGTCTTTCCCGGTGCATTCCTGCCTACGGCGGAACGCTTTAATATGATGGATAAAATAGATTACTGGGTTGTTAACGCGGCAGTGAAGAAGCTGGCGTTGCTGCAACAGACAGGTTATATGGGGATGTTTACCATCAATCTTTCTGCTCAAACAATCACCAACGAGAGATTGATCGAGGATATCGAAACGCTCGTCATCAATTCTGCGATTGACCCCGGAAAAGTGATTTTCGAGATCACCGAGACCTCGGCTGTCTCCAACCTGGTCTCAGCCAATGAACTGATCACCCGATTGAGTGCCCTTGGTTGCCGCTTTGCACTGGACGACTTCGGCAGTGGATTCTCGTCGTTTTCCCATTTGAAAAACCTACCGGTTGATTTTATCAAGATCGATGGTCTGTTTGTCAGGGGTGTGGCGACCGATCCCGGTGATCGGGCGATTGTCCAATCCATTAACGATATTGCTCACTCTCTGGGTAAAAAGACCATAGCGGAATATGTGGAGGACGCAGTAATTTTACGGTTCTTGTATGAGTCAGGCATAAACTATGTACAAGGGCACTTTCTCTCGCCACCGATGGATATATCCAATATAGAAACCCAGGCCGCAGGGCAGCGTCCCGGTAACAAGAAACACTCAAGTGGTAAGGAGTGAATGCCAGGCAGCTGCCATGTTATGAGGCTTAGGCATTAACCTTTTTTATGCATCCTGTCACGTTTTCTTTAAGCTGTTGCCTAACAGGCTTCGACCTGTCTTTTATAATCATAATGTCAGGGGTTTCGGATATGCCCTGAACATGGCTCATTGAAATGCCAGGTCAATATTGGTCGGTATCATTGAATAATCCCGATTTCAGAATCGACGGCCTTGCGGCCTTGAGCCAGGTGATCGGAGGCCTGTCAACAGGTCCAGTTTTGTGATTGTCCGGTAGCTGCATATATTTCATGCGAAATGTTGCTCGAGAGCAATACGAGGATGAGGAGAGTGTGCGATGCAGACTCGTCCTGGACAGTTCATAATTGTCGTTATTTATTCCGTCATGCTGTTGACTGGCGGTTGTGGTGGTGGAGGGGATGACCAGGTACTCAATTTAACCGACACTCTGCTGCCCAGTCCTAGGGTGTTGATTGATGGATTGCCGGTCTCGGATCGGCTCTCTTACAGATGGCGACAGGTCGCAGGACCGGCTGCAGCGACAATGACAGATTCCACTGTAGCTTCACCTGAGATCACTTTTCCCGTTACCGGCAGCTACGAACTCATGCTGGAGGTGAGCAGTCAGAACCAAATCGACAGCGATCGATTGTCGGTCACGGTCAACAGGGCGGCAACAGGCCCGCCCGGGCTCACCGCATTACCGGCCAACACCAGCCAGTGCGTCGCACCTGCTGATGCAGGGACCGCCAGCTCGATCCGCCTCTCGATGCCGTTTCCTCGTCTGCCGTTCCTGGACACCCTCGTGGGGCTGTATCAGGTGCCCGGCGACAATAGTGTGTGGTATGGGTTGCGGCAGACCGGCCAGATTGTTCGTTTCGCCAACGACCCCGCGGTGGAAAATGTTGAGTACTATGTCGATATCAGCGATCGGGTGGATTACGGTGGTGAGAAGGGGCTGTTGAGTATGGCCTTTCACCCCGGTTTTGCCGGCAACGGTTTTGTCTACCTCTCCTATTCGGCCTTATCCGCCGGGGGCCTGGAGTCGCGTATCTCCCGCTTCACTCTGGATAGCGCCAGCCTGACCCTCGATCCCAACTCGGAACTGGTCATTCTGAGGGTGAACCAACCCTACAGCAATCACAACGGAGGGCAGATCGCCTTTGGGCCGGATGGCATGCTCTACATCGGTCTTGGCGATGGCGGTTCGGCCGGCGACCCGCTGGGACACGGTCAGAATTCCATGACCCTGTTGGGATCGATGTTGCGCATCGATGTGGGTGACGGTCTTGGTGACTACGCCATACCACCTGACAACCCCTATGTTTCCGGAGGCGGCGCGCCGGAGGTCTTCGCCTATGGCCTGCGCAATCCGTGGCGCTGGCGCTTCGACCGTCAGACGGGTGATCTCTGGCTGGGTGATGTGAGGCAGAGCGCCTGCGAAGAGGTTGACATCCTCGGCCGCGGCGGGAATTTTGGATGGAACCTGATGGAAGGGAACCACTGCTATCCTGCTACCGCCCGTTGTGACTCGACTGGCCTGATCACGCCAGTGGCTGAATATGGTCATAGCGCGGGTATTGCGGTGACTGGCGGTTATGTCTATCGAGGCGATGATCTGTCGTTTTTGTCGGGAGACTATCTCTACGGCGATTACGGCTCCGGCAAGATTTGGCGTCTGGTAGGAGGTGGCGCAGGAGGTTATACCGCCGATGAACTCCTCGATACCAATCTCAACATCTCATCCTTTGCGCAAGACCAGGCGGGAGAGCTCTATGTGCTGCACCTGGGAGGCGTATCCACAAGATGGTATCCGGCCCAGTGGGCAATAGAGAGGCGATTCCCAACGGCAGCACTATCTCCATAGATGCCGAGGGGCGTTTCGTGTTTCCTCCGGGCAGTGTGTTAGGAAAACATTTCAGGCTCCATGGCGCAGTGGTTGAGACGCGTCTGCTCTGTCACACCGGTGTGGCCGGTGTCTCGCTCGGGCCGGAGCTGGGTCAACTCAACCGGGATCATTCCTATCCCGCACAGAGCGCGAATCAGTTGATCACCTTGGAAACGATCGGTCTATTGGCCGATCCGCTCACCGACCGACAGAGGTCTACCGTCTTCTATGCCATCGACGATATGGCCTACTCAGCGGAGCGCCGTGCACGCAGCTATCTCCACGTCAACTGTGCCACGTGCCATCAGCCCGGGGGGGCGGGCGGCGGCAATCTCGATCTGCGCATGAGCGCCAGCCTCTCCGCAACCGGACTCTGCAACCAAGCGCCCCAGGCCGGCAATCTGGGCTTGATCACTCCGGTCCTGCTCAAGCCGGGTGGTCCCGATATTTCAATATTGGTACTGCGTAGGGAAAACCTGGGGGAGACACGCATGCCGCCGCTGAGCAGCAGCGAGATCGACACACAGGCGGTGGCTGTAGTGCGGGAGTGGATTTCCGGCATTGAAAATTGTCATTAATGGAACGCCTTTCGCGGCGGTGAACAAATGTAGCCCTAGCTCCCCGGCAATATCCGATGGCCAAATTCCGTATCTGCCCCAGTTATCTCATCAGCCTCGCTGAGCGTCGATGTTTCAGTCCAAGCGTCCGCCACCATTCCAGTGATATCCACCACGTCGCCGATGGCGATCAGGTTATCGAAATCGGCTTTCAGGCGTTCACTCCTGCCGGGGGAGAGCTGTACCAGACGATCGATAGCCTGTTCGATCTCCGCTTTCGGCGGCACGTCGGGGTGGTTGGCGATTATCTTGACGCAGCGAAAATCGTGATTCATCGCGCGATGCACGAATTCAACGCGTTTCGTCCCGTCACTGATCTCGAACTCGGCCAGGGAGCGTATTTTGAATTCGGGTGTGTTCCCGCAACGCTCTTTGCAGAGATAGAGGATGATCTCTGCCGATCCGTATTCAATCACTTCCTGCATGATCCGCTGTAAGCGGCCATTCCGGGCCAAGATGCTGAAATCGAACTCACCGTCGGCAACTTCGAAGTAGTCAATCAGCGGAGAGGGAGAGGCTGTGATGCCGAGTCTGAAGGTCCAGTCGTTCTGAGATCTGCAATAGATGAACACCGGCAGTGTCGAGGCGCTTTCGACAAAGATCGACGAGTAGAGACGTGATGTGGCGGCACGCAGTGTATGCGAGGTCTCAAGGTGCAGGCCCGATTGACGTTTCGCCAAGAATCCTGAAAACGCATTGGCAAACTGACGGCCTTTGGTGACATCACTGATCTTGAGGCGTAACAGCTGCTCCCCGTCTGCCGGTCCGCCGACGATCTCTGCAGGCACGTTGCGAAAGGTGCCTTTAATGCGTGCCAGGCTTGAGCTGCGCGCCTCCAGTTTGGGAAAGGTTACCGTTGCCTTGCATTCAGCGACAAAGGCGAGATTCGAATCTGCAACCTCGACAGACAGCCCGTGGGCCGATACATCCCGGGTTTTACCTAGATAGAGCCGCCCGGCGATAGCGACCTCAACCTGCATCCGTCCCAGAAATCGGTCTTCGCTTCGGTTTTCCTGGATATAGTGGATGGGCACCATCTGAGGAGGCGCCAGGGGGTGCCGGTCATCGCAGCAGATGACCGGTTCCACATGGTCATTGTGTTCAGGGCTGCAATCGCCACGCTGCCAATTGCGAACCTGATCCGTCACGTCGATCAGAGCGCCGACGATCGAAAGGGTTTTGGCGTCCATAAGTAGTTTACTGACAAACTCGTCACTCTTGTCGGTAAGCGGCCCCAATGCATCCTCAATTCGCATCTCCACAGGGCGGCGGGCAACCCGCGCGAAAACCTTAAATACGCGGAATCCCGGCTGATCCGCGTATCGCTTCAGGATTTGACGCCAGTGTCGATAATTCTTGCACTCAAGATCCGCTATGACTTGTGTTTCAGCATGTTCCGGGGAACGATAGACTGCTATCAGGGTGTCTGCCTTGCTGTCGCGTAACGCCAGCCTGGTTAACAGTTTTATACGTTTTGGCGAGACCAGGGAACTGAAATCGAAAGTGCCGTGTGAGTTGCCAAATGCGTTCAGGAAACGCCGATTTATCTGATTGCCGAAAATGATGCGTAAGGGTGATTCTCCATCCTGGCATTCAAATACGAAGATGGGCAGTACGGATGTGGAACGCATATAGAAGCGTTCCGCCAATAAGGCTTGTGCAGTCAGCAGGGCATCTTCGGGATCTGTCTGTTCAGACTGTGCCGCCTGAGCTGAAGTGTTGATGTGGTCTGAAATCACCGACAGGCCATCCTTCGCTTCACTTTCGATACACTGCAATGCCAGAAGGGTGTCATTCAACAGACGACGGATTCGCACGACACGATAATCGAGTTCAGGATGGTCAAGTTGACGCCCGACCGAGGGCATTACATCGACGCGTACCAGGTCGCTTTCCGAAACGTCAATGGGCGTTTTCAAGCGTAGCTGTAGACCGGATTGGGAGATGTCGCGGGTTTCAGCAGCGTAGGTCCGCCCATTCCATATCAAATCCATGTTCAGGGAGATCTTAAACCTGTCGTAGACCCGTTTTTCGAAATAGGAGAGGTCGATGGCAAGATCGTTGTCAGTCCGATCCGAAGCGAGAACGTTGAACGATGCCGGTACGGTTTGAGACTCACCGATATGGCTGTCATGACTTCCTGCGTCATTTGCTTGTCCGGACTTCTCTTCCTCGCCGGCATAGCGCCTGAGAACGGACTCATAGGTCTCGACGGTAAATACCCCTGCATTCTTCTTCAATCCTTCGAGGAAGAGCTGGTGCGCCTCCGAGTCAAGCCACAGGGTTCGGCCACGATAGGAGAAGCGTTTGCACGGTCGCGAGACATGCCCTCTAAGATCCAGGGGGCGCAGGCATTCGCTGTCGAGGCGTTGGCGTTCAACCCGCTGAAGAAACTCATTTGACTTGTTCGGTACCTGCCTGGCGATGTTCGTCCTTTCTGATCGTATTCTTTTCGTTTGCATCAGAGTGGTCGTTACTTTCTATGGATTTTTTATTAACAGGCTGTATCGCCAAATCGGCAGTAATCTTTAATGGACTTGGTTGTCATTTGGGGCTTAATTCCGCTCGGTTTGAATTTGTAATCACTGCTACGGCCGGGATCCGCACGCGATGTGGGAGCGTTTTCGGTTCCACGAGGAAGCGCGGCCTGTTTATTAAATAATCAAGTAAATCAAAAAGTAATGCTCTCGTTTACGGATTTGGACAGGTTATATATGAAGAGAGGAAAACCGAGCCGCCAGTAAAAAAATTTCCATTTGTGAACATGTGTTAACTGACGGGGCCAGCGGCGGTCCCTGGTCGGGATCGATGGCTTGCCAAGAGATATCGGTCAAACGCGTCTGTCATCATTCGGTGCAGAGGAGTTTGAAATCACGCCTCGTCACGGAAAAATAGATGCGGACGGGTTACGGCAGTCAGCAATCATGCTGTTTGAATGGTTTGCATGAGGCTGAGTCATGAGGCAACTGGAGTGATGTCTGATCTACTCCTTGAGCTTGATCTTCAACTGCCCCTCTTCGACTCGAATATCTTCGACGCCTTTGGCAAAACCTGACCAAAAACCCCGCTCATCACCGAATTCACTGATCAGATCGATATTCTTAATGCCACCCAACCAGGCGTTGGGTATGGGTACGCCCATGATACTGACACCCTTCAGGATCACCACCGGTTTGGCGTCGCGGAACGCCATCTCCACACCGGTTGATACCCGCAGGGTCTTTCCGCCCAGGATCGGGAAGTCCCGGTCGACAGGCACCAGCAGCCTGGCGCTGACCAGGTCGTCACCCAGGTCTATGGCAAGTTTCCTGGCCAGATCCTGATTGTTCGCCACCATTGCATTGAGCTCTCTCTCACTGAAAAAGACTTCGCGTCTGGCGCCTTTCTCATTGTAGCGTTCCGGACGCAGCCACTGTTCATCGCTCTCCTTCTGCCGGGATTGAGTATCGGACCCGGAGACCGGCTTCGGCTGATAGCCCAGTTGTTGAAGTTTTTCGTCTAGCACCTGCTGCTCGGCAGGAGTGAGTTGCACCGGGGTGAAGTCCTTGGCGTAGATATAGGTGCGCACCACCCAATATGTAACAGCGGCGGTTAACAGAATGGTTGCCAATACGATCCACAGGATGTGGATGCCGCGAAGACCGCCTTGTCCCGCCGGACTCTCTAGTTGCTCAGTGCCTGTTGTCATCATGGCTACCCGCGAGGTTGTTTGATTCGGTGGTGTCGGCCAGGCTGTGTTTGCCCTCTAGTAATGATTATATGCCCTAAATGTCGACGTGAATGTTTAAATTTGTAGCCTAATATGGGTCGATTGGGTGCTTTGCGGTCTCTTCATGTTAAGCTGCCGCCATAGCCAGTCATGTCGAACTAAAAAGATCCTCAAAAGGACACACTCTATGCAGATTGAATTCTATGGTGCGACCAGCGGTATAACCGGTTCCTGTCATATTCTCCGTGCCAATGGAGAGACGGTGCTACTCGATTGCGGATTGATACAGGGGCGCAGGGAGGAGATGGAGAAAAATCGTCGTCCCTTTCCCTTTTCTCCCGACGAGATCAGTGCGGTGGTCCTCAGTCATGGCCATATCGACCACTCGGGGAGGATCCCGCTTTTGGTCAAGCAGGGTTATCGAGGCCCGATCTATGCGCAGAATGCGACCATGGAGCTGTGCGATATCCTGCTGCAGGATTCCGCTTATCTGCAGGAGAAGGATGCGCAGTATGAAAACAAATGGAGAAAGCGCAAAGGGAAGCCGTTTATCGATCCTCTCTATACTGTCGCCGATGCCCGGGAGGCACTGGATAACCTGGTCGGTCTGAAGTACAGGGAGCAGCGGGAGATCCTGCCGGGGATATCGATCCGCTTTCAGGATGCGGGGCATATTCTCGGTTCTACCAGTGTGGAGGTGTGGCTGAATGAGAATGGCAAACAGCGGAAGATCGTCTTCAGCGGCGATTTGGGTCAGTACGACACGCCCATCCTGAACGATCCGGCGGTCATTGATGAGGCGGACCACGTGATTGTCGAGAGTACATACGGAAACCGGCGCCACCGGGATCGGCAGAATACCATCGACGAGATCGGCGACATCATCCGCGAGGCCGCCCATCAAAAGGGTAACCTGCTGATCCCCGCTTTTTCCATCGGGCGTAGTCAGGAGATCCTCTACTACCTGGGGAAATATTACGATGAATGGGAATTGGGGCGTTGGCAGGTCTTTCTCGACAGTCCCATGGCGATCAGGGCGAGCAAGGTCTATTGGGATTATCCCCACCTGTATGACGAGGAGGCGACCAAACTGCGCAAGAAGATCCATGAGATGCCCCATCTAAGGAATCTCAAGCTGACGGAATCACCTCAGGAGTCGATGGCGATCAATCGCATCAAGAGCGGTGCGATTATCATATCCGCCAGCGGCATGTGTACCGGAGGAAGGATTATCCACCATCTCAAGCACAATATCTCCCGTAGCGGCGCGCATATCATGATCGTGGGGTATCAGGCCAACGGTACCCTGGGAAGGGCGCTGGTCGATGGTAAATCGCCGGTCCGGATCCATGGTGATGAGTATCGGGTAAAGGCGCATATCCACACTGTCGGAGGGCTCTCCGCGCATGCCGATATGGATGACCTGACACGCTGGCTCAGCAGTTTCAGGGGTAGCGCTCCACGGGTTCACGTAGTGCATGGAGAGCCCGAGTCGAAACAGGATTTTTGCGACAGTTTGAAGTCGGAGCTTGGCTTTAAGGCCGCCGTACCCGAACCGGGCGACGTACTGGAGTTGTAAAGGTTGGGCGGCGTAATAGGGATTCCTTTGTGTCTATAGCACCGCTCACATATCGGAACTGGGAGAGTAAGGACGCTGATACTTGCTCGGTCGATACCGAGGAAAGTCCCGGTTACGCCAGTCCTTAGGTGCAAGTTTCTCTTCGTCTGGTTTCAAACGCGATATATAGTCCATCACGGCAGAGACGTCGCGGGATGAAAAACTCTGGCTCTGCTTGACCATTTTCTTGTCGGCATTGCGTCTGCGTCCGTCGCGTATCCACCTGAACTGGCGCATGAGGTATTGATAGTGCTGCCCATGGAGTAAGGGAATGTGTTCATCCACTATCCCTTCAGCCCGCTTACCATGACACTCGGCGCAGTGTTCCTCGTAGATCGCTTCACCGTGCTTGAGGTCAGAGCCTGAGCCGACCCCGTTGTTTCGGGTCATAGGCAGATTGGCGATATAGGCACTGACGTCCGCGATCTCCTGTAGTGACAGGAGTTCAAGCATGGTGAACGGCAGCATTGTAGGGTTATCCCGGTTACGGGCACGAATATCGGCCAGTTGCTTGATGATGACCTTTCTTAACTGGCCGGCTATTTGCGGGTAGTATCCGCTGACACTACCCCAGCCCTCCGGTTGATGGCAGACCACGCAAACATGGTAGACCTTCTTGCCATTTTCAATGTCGGGGGTGAGCTCGATGGCGCGTTCCAACTCATCAGCCGCCCGCTGAGGGTCGTCTGCATTGACTTGGCCGAACAGGTTGGCTGCCACGAAGAGCAACGCGATGTAAAGAGAACGGTGGTCCATGTTATTTTCACTCAGACTGATTGCCGGTCAGTGTGTCGTTAGTCACTAGTCTGGGATAATTTCCTACATAAACTCGCAACATTCAAGTCATGGCGGGTTCGCTATGGGGAAATGGCAGGGAGGCGCTGCTCCATCCACAATCCCATATCCATCCCTGTCTGTGTGGGACGCCACACTGGACAGGCGTGTCAATCGATTGCTTTGCCCTGCGGATCGAATAGGCACAGATTGTCGATATCGAGGTTTAAAGTCAGCCGGTCTCCGGTGGTGAATCCCTGGTGGCCGGGCAGTAGGGCGATCAAAGGTCGAGGCTGAGTTGCGAAAACTCCTCGATCGGTGATTTCGGCAGCGTCAACCTCCAGCTCCGTGGCGAGATGCAGAATGGTCTCATGACCCAGCGATTCGACGGAAGTAATCCGAGCCGACAGGCCGGTCTGTGACTGCTCCTGATCGATGCGGATGTGACTGGGTCGTATTCCTGCAATGAGTGTCTGATCGTAACGTGAGTTTAGGCCGGTGTAGCGTGATGCGACCTGTTCGGGGAGGATGAGACGCATCGGCCCCAACTGGAGCAGAGTATTTCCTTGGTTGTGGCGCAATGTTCCGCGGATGAGATTCATGCCGGGAGATCCGATAAAACTCGCGACGAAGGTGTTGGCGGGATGCTGGTAGATCTCACTTGGTTGAGCCACCTGCTGTAAGCGACCCTCCTTGAGGACGGCTATGCGTTGGCCCAGGGTCATGGCCTCGGCCTGGTCATGGGTGACATAGAGCGTGGTGATGGCGAGTTCTTTCTGCAATCGAACAATTTCAGAGCGGATCTGTACCCGCAATCGGGCATCGAGATTGGAGAGCGGCTCGTCCATCAGGAACAGGTCGGCTTCCCTTATGATGGCTCGTCCCATCGCCACACGCTGGCGTTGACCGCCTGACAATGCCTTGGGTTTTCGCTCGAGGAGAGGAACGAGATCGAGCATCTCTGCGATGTGCCTCACTCTGCGCTCGATATCCGCGCTTGATAGCCTCTGCATGCGCAGGGGAAAATCCAGATTGCGGCGCACCGTCATGTGGGGATAGAGCGCATAGTTTTGAAAGACCATGGCCACATTCCGCTGCTGGGCCGGGATATGGTTGACCGCGCGCCCGCCGATACGGATCTCTCCCGAAGTGATCTCCTCCAATCCCGCCGCCATACGCAATAGCGTGGATTTGCCGCACCCTGAGGGGCCTACCAGTACCATGAACTCTCCATCGCTGATATTCAGGTTCAGCTTATGGACAGCATCAATTCCGCCGTCGAAACTTCTACTGACGTTGTCGAACTCGATCGATGCCATGCTCAACCCTTGATTGCAGAGCTGGCGACGCCACGGACGAACCAGCGTTGAAAGGTGACAAACAACAGCAGTACCGGTGATACCATCATCACGCCAAAGGCAAGGATATCACCCCAATAGAGGGGCGGCAGAGTGAAAAAACTGGCGATGGCAACCGGCAATGGACGTACAGCCGGTCCGATGGTCACCATCATCGGCCAGAGATAACTGCCCCACCAGGTGAGAAAGGTGAGAATGGCGACACTGGCGAATACCGGTTTGGCATTGGGCATGATGATGCTGAAAAAGATACGCAGGGTGGAGGCGCCATCGAGACGGGCGGCCTCTTCGAGCTCTTTCGGCATGCTGATGAAAAAGCTGTAAAAGAGATAGACGGCAAAGGCGTTTGCAATGAACGGCACTATCTGGACGGTGTAGCTGTCACGCAGGCCGAGAATGGATGCGCCGTAGAACAAAGGTATCGCGATCGCCTCGAAGGGCAGAACCATCAGCGCCAAAACCAGATTGAAGAGCAGGTCCCGTCCACGCCACTGCAGGCGGGCGAAGGCGTATGCAGCCATTGAATTGACCAGCAGTCCGCAGATGACGATACAACCGGTGATGAAAAGGGAGTTGAAAAGGTAACGCGGGAAATCGCTGCGCCGAAATACGTCGGCATAGTTTTGCAGCGAGACATCGCTCGGCAGGAAGGCGGCCAGTGAACCAGCCTCCACCAATATGTTCTGATCCGGTTTGAGGCTGCCGATGAACATCATCAACAACGGTACGACAAACAGCATGGCCATACCGCCAAGCAGCAGATAACTCAGCAGGACGGATAGACGGGTAGATCTCATGACACCTCCCGCTCATGATGCGTGTAGCGGCGTTGCAACCAGGTGACGGCAAGGACAAATAGGAAGAAGACCACTGTCATGGCGCTGGCAAGCGCGACCTGTTGCCGGGCAAAGGCCGCCTGTACCGTTTCGTATATTACGGTTGTGGTCGCGTTGTCGGGGCCTCCGCGTGTCATGATCTGCACCTGGTCAAAGAGGCGGAAGGCAAGAATGGTGGTGATGAGCATGACGAAAATCATGGGGTTGCGCAGTTGCGGCAGCGTGATATGTATAAGTTGTTGCCGACTGCCCGCACCATCGAGCGCAGCGGCCTCGTAGAGTGATTGAGGAATGCCCTGCAGACCGGCAAGAAGGATTACCATCTGAAAGCCTACACCTTGCCAGATCGACAGCAGCATGATCCCCGGCAGGGCGAGCATGGGGTCGCGGAGGAAGTCCCTGGGCTCCCACAAACCGAAGCTCCCCCATTCGAGAAAGGCATTCATCATGCCGTCCGGGCCGGGGGCATAGATCAACGACCAGATAACCGAAACCAGGGACATGGGAAAGACGACGGGCATGAAGAAGAGGGTACGGAATGCCACCGTCCCCGGCAGTCCGCGATTCAGCAACAGGGCCAGCGCCAGAGCGAGCGCTGTCTGCAGGGGTACCACCACTGCTGCGAAGAGGAGATTGTTGAATAGGGCGCGCACGAAATCGGGATCGTTGATCAGATGGATGAACTGGTCGAAGCCGACAAACCTGACCAGCAGTGGCGAGCCGAGTCGCAGGTCGGTGAAGGCGAGCAATAGTGCCGTGGCGAAGGGAAGGAGAATGAAGAGCAGCAAGCCCGCCAGGGCGGGAATCGCCATCAGCAGGGCAGTTGCCGTCTGCTCATTGGAGCGGCTGTCTCTGGTCAATGCTTTCCCTCTGCATGCCAGGGATAGCCATGATTGTCTGCAATCTCACCATCGATCGCCTCGACTGCGCCGTCCAGCACGGCCTCGATATCGCTTCCGCTGCGGATGCGATCGATAATTCTCTGAAACTCTGCGGTGATGATCGGATAGGCCGGTGTACGCGGTCGTGGAACCCCATGGCCCTTCTCGAGCTGATCGACGAACAGGCGCAGCGGACCACCGGGGCGGTAGAGAGGGGAGGCTTCGATGGCCGAGCGGGTGGCGGGTACGGCACTGTTTGCGTTAGCCATGGACAGCACCTCTTCAGTGCTAAACAGAAATTCGAGGAAGGTGACGGCAGCAACGGTTTTTTCGCTGTCAGCCGTGATCGCCCAACACCATGAGCCCATGCCTGTTTTGCTGCCCGCACCGAAATCGGGTAAGGGCAGTAACAGCAGATCGTCGCCCAGGCTAGCCCGGTATAGCTGATAGTTCCAATGGCCACCCATGGCCAAGGGTACGCGACGGCTGGTAAAGGCGGCATCGTCGATATTGGGATCGACGCGGTTATTCGCTATCCAGTTTTGCAGGTTCCTCAGCATGGCGCTGCTCTCCGGTCCGTTGAGCACTCCGTCGGCACTGCGGTAATGCGTTCGCTCGATGAGATCGCCGCCTGCCGATTGCAGCAGCGGTGATAGGGCGTAGGTATACCATTCACCCGCATAGTTGAGTTTGAGGTCGAGTATCTGTCCATCCGGGTCATGGGCGGCCAGTTGATGCAGCGCAGTCTCGAACTCGTCTAGGGACCAGGGATGTTGCAGTGAGGGAATACGGAGGCTGGCTTGATGCAGCTTGGAGCGATCCGCATAGAGGCCGAGGCCGGAGTCGTAGACGCCGACTGCCCAAAGTCGATCGGCATAGCTACCCTGGGCAGTGATCGAAGGCAGCAGATCGGCAATCAACCCTTTGTCGATCAGCTCATCCAGAGGGCGCAGGTGCCCCTGCCAGGCATAGGCGGCGAGAAAGGGGCCGTCCAGTTCAAGCAATTCAGGCAATTCACCGGCAACGGCTGCGGCCTGGACCTGGGCGTTGTAACTCCCTTCAGGGATCAGGGTGAGCTGAATCTCGAGTTCGGGGTGGTTTCGATTGAAACGGGCGACCTGCTCCTGCAATACTGTGCGTTCACTCTCCTGGCCGGCATGCGCCCATATCCTGAGCCGGACCTCATCCGAGGATCTGTCCGCCTCTCTTCCACAGCCGACAAGTGTGGCTATGAGTATGATGCCGACTATGAACGCAATCGGTGCTTGGAACCTATATCCCATTGTTACGTTATAGAAATTTGTGACTATATGACTTGTAGCAATTATCGGATGGTCTTACATCCCGTTACACGATATATCCAATCGATTTTGAAGAGTACCGAGTAGTGTTGATTGGCCTTGTGCAATAGCCTAACACATGGAAGGCGTGTGCGTTCCGGCTGATATGGCCAGCCCCTGCAACATGGTGGTATCGGCTGGCAACGGAGTCGCGTTAAACATCGGATGAGGTCGATATCAGAAAATATGCTGAAAGATTAAACGGACTGAAGCATGTTTGTTCAGTCGTTGTAATTATTGAGCAGACCTTCCAATGCCTGGGTGGTTAATGGCTTGCTGAATAGGTACCCTTGGCCTTCATCGCAGCCCTTTCTCTTCAGCCAATCCAACTGGGGTTTCTCCTCGATACCTTCTGCAAGCACCGACATGTTAAGGCTGTGGCCCAGTGCGATTATTGAATTGGCGATGCTCTGCTCACTGCTCTCCTTGAGAATGTTGTGGATGAAGGACTTGTCGATCTTGAGCCGGTCAAAGTGGAAATCCTTCAGGTAACTCAGGGATGAGAAACCAGTGCCAAAATCGTCCAACGCCAGGCGTACGCCGAGGCTGTCAAGTGCCTTGAGGGTGTGGCCTACCTGTTCGGTATCCTGGAGAAAGATAGCCTCAGTCACCTCCAGTTCCAGTTTGTCGGGTTGAAGGCCGGATTTCTCCAGCGCTTCCTGGGTGATGGCCACCAGGTTGCCGTGATTGATCTGCACCGGCGAAATGTTGATCGCGATATGATCGAGATTCAGACCCCGCTGTTGCCAATGCACCATCTGCCGACAGGCGCTGTGTAACACCCATTCGCCGATGGCAACGATGACACCTGTCTCTTCGGCTAAAGGGACGAACATATCGGGAGTCACCACGCCGTGCCCGGGGCGATCCCAGCGGACCAATGCCTCAACACCGATGATACGGTTTTCCGGCAGCGAAATTTGTGGTTGATAGAGGAGAAACAGCTCCCCGTGATTGACCGTATCGCGCAACGCCTGTTCGATGTCGATGCGCTGCGCCGCCAGTCGGGTAAGATCTTCTGTGTAGAACCAGAATCGATTTCGGCCATACTCCTTGGCCCGGTACATGGCGGCATCCGCATTACGAATCAACGTGGTGACGTCATGTGCGTCGTCCGGATAGATACTGATACCAAGGCTTGCAGTAATGACCAATTCCCGGTCAGTAAGCATGAACGGTTCCTCGAATACACTGAGGACCTTGGTAGCCATTTCAACCAGGTTTTCAGTCTCCCTGATATCCTCCAAAACCAGGATGAATTCATCGCCTCCCTGTCGGGAGATGGTGTCGATTTCACGCAGTGTATCATGTAGCCGCTTCGAAACTTCGAGCAGCAGGTCGTCACCGACCGGATGTCCTAGGGTGTCATTGATGTTCTTGAATCTGTCAAGATCGAGAAACATTACCGCCATAATGCTTTGGTCACGATTCGCTCTGTCGATGGCATGCTGCATTCTGTCGTTCAGCAATATTCTGTTGGGCAGGCCGGTTAGTGGGTCGTGATGCGCGAGAAAATCGAGTTTCTCCTGGGTCTCTTTTATCGGTGAGATGTCGGAGAATACGGCGACAAAATGGCTTGCCGTCCGCTTTTCGTCATACACAGTACTGATAGTTTCCCATGCCGGGTAAATCTCGCCGTTTTTACGGCGATTGTTGATCTCGCCACGCCAGCTGCCGTTATTGAGTATGGAGTCCCACATGGTCTTATAAAACTCGGCATGATGAAGTCCTGATTTGAAGAGGCGTGGATTCTGCCCGATGGCTTCGGCTTTTTGATATCCGGTAATCAAGGAGAATGCCCGGTTGACATTGATGATATTCCCATCGAGGTCAGTAATCATTACTCCTTCGCTGGTACTGTCAAAAACTTTCGCCCATTGGCGAAGCTGCGCATCAGTCTGTTTTCTTTCAGTTATATCCTCGGAAACGCCGATCAAGAAAAGTGGCTCATCGCTGTCATCGTATACAGGCACCTTGCGTGTATGGAGTATGCGCTCCCCTTTTGGTGTATCGATATACTCTTCCGGTATATCAAGAATCTTCATGCTGGATAAGACTTCCCTGTCCTTGCTAACGAAGAAGTCTGCTTGATGATCAGGGAAGAAGTCGTAGTCATTTTGCCCGATAAAGTCGTGTCTGGATCTACCAAGTAACTTTTCGCCTGCTTTGTTCATCTTTGTAAATCTCAGGTGCTTGGCATCCTTGACAAACAATATCAGCGGGATTTGGTCAATGATTGTACTGAGCTCGTTCTCGCGAGCTTGAATATCCTTGATCATCAGATTCATCGCTGCTGCGAGTTGGCCAAGCTCATCCTTGGTGCCAATTTGTAGCCGGGTGCTGTAGTCGCCTTCGCGCAAGCGCTTTACACCGTCCATCAATCTTGACATCGGGGTACGAATAAACCGCTGCAGCAGCATAAGACTCAACGGTATGACAATCAGCGCAGTGACCAGCATGGCCATGATAACCGCCGCTTGGGTTTTTTCGCTTGCGATACGGTATGCGCTTATCGGATAGCTGGATATAAGGTAGGTGTGTTCCATGTTTTGCAATGGAAATGGCGCTACCCCAAAGAAACCCTCCTTGTTTTCGAAGAATTTTATTCCGCCATTGTCGCGGTTGGTCAGTGTGTCGATTAGCGGTTTAGCTGTAATTGCATAGTCTCGGCTGCCGACGATTGGTTTTAACTTGGAATTAAGTATGCCAATGGATGTGGGCTGTTGGATGATTGACTTGATGAAATCCTTGTCGAGTCGGTTGATAAGTGCAATTGTCCCTATTCGATGCCGTACTCCGTCTGCACCCTGCCTGTATATGGGTTGGTGAAATTCCACCACGAGTCCATTGCTATCTCTGTGATAGTCTATGCCATCGAAACTGATACTGTGTAGAACGGATCTGTGGCTGAGTAACGTCTCGAATGGTTGGGCATCAACGGGATCGGTTTTATTGCCACTCAGTATGGAGAGGTTTTCAATGCCGGCATCATAGGTCATGATGCCAAGCGTGTATTCTGCCTCTCTGCCGATGACAAAGCTGACCAGATTTCCCATACGATCGTATATGTAACCTTCATCCGCTTCGCCGGCCTGTACCGAGAAGAGCAGCCATTTGCCAACCTTCCTCTTTTCTTCGTCGAAGAGAATGGCGTTGTAGTTGCTCGGGTTCTGATAGTTGTTGATGAGATACAGGGAAGCGATGACCAGCTCCTCATCTGTTATGGTGCTGGATTCCAGGGCCAGTTTTTGTTCGATTCTATGGATTCTTTTCGATAGTGTATCAATACCGGATATTATCTCGGTATGCGCCGTATCCCTGTGATAATCATGCAGGCTGCTATTGATAATGTAACCGGCGCCGAGCAGCGACAGGGCGGTAGTCAGCAAGGTGAACAGCAGTTGTTTGATGCTGATGGAAAGATGCATTTTCAGAATATGGGTGATACAAGATTGACGTTTTCTTTCGATACCTTGATCGATTCGAGAATGATCTCCTTGGGTACTCTCTTGCCATCCAGTATCATCAATGCGGCACGTGCACCCTCAATGCCGCCTGTAGGGTAGGTAAAGCTGATCGCCTGTTCGCCAAGACGTATCGCCTGCTGCGCCTCATGTATGTAGTCGATGCCGACGATCGGGATCGACCTGGGGTCTATGCCGTGGTACTTTAATGCCATGCGGGCACCCTCCGCCATGCTGTCGCTTTGTGCGTAGATGGCGTCAAACTTTTTGCCCTGTACCAGTAACCGCTCCACCGCCAAAATTGCATCAGCCCTAAGGTAGTTGGCAGTACGGCGGAACACCTTTAAATTCCGATGTCGGTTAATAACTTCAAGAAAACTTTGGGATCTGTGTAGGGTCGGCGTAGCGCCAGGTACGCCCTCGAGCATGAGAATTTCTCCCCGGCCATCGAGTGTCTCCACGAGATACTCAGCCGCAGCTTTGGCGATTGGTATGTTGTCTGGATGGATGAAGGTCGTGTATGCATCGCCGTCAATGCCGCGATCCAGTAAAACAACAGGTATGCCTTGTTGATAAACCTTGGTGATTACGTCGCTTAAAACCGCTTTTTCCCTGGGGCTTGTTATCAACAGATCGATGCCACGATTCAGCAGTTCCTCGATGTGCATGGCCTGCATGGCCGTATCTCCTTTACCATCCGTGTAGACAAATTTAACATTGGCGTGTTTGTCGAATTCCTTTTTAACCTCCATGACCTGTGCTAGACGCCAATCATTGCCGAGGGTGTCCTGAGCGAATCCGATGAAATAACTCTCTTCCGCAAGTGCTGGCAGATGGCAGAGGACAACCAGAATCAGAAGGCTGGCTGTGGTAAATGACCAAATTCGTGCTAATCGTTTGTTGAGAGATCCCTGAATCAATGTTATTTCCGGCAGTTAGTTAAAGTGGATTCTCTCTTTCCGTATCGGCTGATGGGGCAAAAGATTTACGCTTTCGCTATCTTGTGACTCTCCGCCACCCAAATATTGGTCATTCAGAACTCCGATTGGGAGGAGTCCGTTACAACCAGCAATGGGGTGTATGCTGCACTGTAGCCCGGTTTCGATAGGTAGTCGCTTGAAATCATACAATAAATCCAACACAGTAATTGGATATCCAGAGTATTGAGCACATGACTGAACAGTTGGAAAATTATCACTCACTGCAAGCCCAGCTCGATCTGCACCAAGGCATTCCCTTTTCGCCCAACTGGTCTGCCGAAGCCGATTTCATCCGGATCATCGTCGATGCCTGTCTCAAATTAAGACCCGAACTGATCCTGGAGTGCAGTAGCGGTTTGACGACATTGATGCTGGCCCGCTGTTGCCAGATCAATGGAGAAGGCCATGTGATCAGTCTCGAGGATGGATTGCAGTATGCCGATAATACCCGGGCCTATATCGACCGCTACGACCTGGGAGACTATGCAACGGTTGTCCATGCCCCACTACAAGAAATGGTTGTGGATGGGGCTCTCTATACCTGGTATGCAACGGATGCCATTCCCGAAACGGGAATAGATATGCTTGTCATCGACGGGCCATCAGGTTTCATACAGAGGAACTCGCGCTATCCCGCGCTTCCGGTCTGTTATCCATGTTTTGCCGATAATTGCGCTATCTTTCTGGACGATGCTGCCAGGGAGGACGAACGGGAGATCGTAACCATGTGGCTAAGTCGTTTTCCGAATCTTGAGCATGAGTTTCATGCCACATCCAGGGGTTGTTCCGTACTCTCCGTTTAGGCATTGCCAACCATTGATTCCGCTGCCCCGTTAACTCTAGTCGCTGGGCATCGGCAGCATTTGGGAAACCTCGAGTGTGCCGCCGTACTCTAGATGCGGACAGGTTTTCAGCAGTTCCAACGCACTCTCCATACCCTCCGGTTCAATGATGAAGAAGCCCATAATCGGATGGGGGGAGGGTTCATCGGATACGCCGTCGGGGGTCAATAACTTTCGAGAAAAACCCGGATTGGCTCATTCAAATCACGTTGAGAGAGTTTGGGACGTGGCACCGACACTACATTCCTGAACAGAACTCAGACATAGCCGCTGGCAATGGATGGCTGTGCCCTCATTGGGTATGGGGTCGTAGTCTCGAACCTCCATCCTGGCCGCTCGGTTTGGTCACGCCGTTCTCGAGCACCATCGATTCCATCAAATCGATGAACTTCTGCTGATAGCGGCGTAGATACTTGTCTTTGTGGTAGGCCACCCAAGTGGTCTCCCAGGGTAACAAGTTGCCGAGATCCTGAATCTCCAGATCGCTGTCCTGTTCTTCGGAGTAGGCCATGCTCGCGATCAGGCCGACACCCATGCCCTCCCGTACATAGGTTTTGATCACATCGGTGTCGGCGGCGGTCAATACTATGTTGGGCTGCAGGCCGGCACGGGCAAATGTGATCTGCATATGGTTGGCGCCGGTGAAACCGAAGGTATAGGTGATCAGTGGATAGTCGCAGATGCGCTCCAGCGAAAGCGGTCTCCGGGCCAATGCCGGATGACCCTTTTGGGCGATGAGGCTGCGGTTCCAGCGATAGCAGGGGATGGCATTGAGAGAGGAGTGCTCGCCCAGCTCCTCGGTGCAGATAGAGAAGTCGACCCGGTCGGTGAGTGCCATCTCAACCAGCTGCTGTGGCGTGCCCTGGTGGATCTGCAGACTGACGGTAGGGAAGATCTGGCGAAAGGAACGGATTACCGCAGGCAGCACATAACGTGCCTGGGTGTGGGTGGTGCCGATGCGCAGAATACCACTGCTCTCCTCAACATGGTCACGGCCGACGGCGAGGATGTTTTCGCGAATGGCAAGGGCCTGTCGCGCATAGCTGAGTACCTCCTCACCCGCCGCTGTAAGGGCGATCAGCCGTTTCCCTTTGCGCACGAAGAGTTGGGTACCAAGCTCCTTTTCGAGTTGGGCCAGGTGCTGGGAAACGGCCGACTGCACCAGGTAGATCTGTTTTGCCGCCAGGGTAACGTTAAAGCCCGACTCCGCCAGGGCCACCAGGGAATTGAGTTGCCTGAGTTCCATATCTCATAAATAGATTAATTATCAAAATATATTACTTCACAAGATATATTACCTCTTCCAATATTGCTACCCAATTCAATAGCAAGATTTGACTTGGAGTCGCGTCGCCATGGATAACACCGCCAAGACTACAGAGGGATTGCCATCCCGTCCGCTGGACGGCCTGCAGCTCTCACGCCTGCAACAGGCGGTTGAGGGTTTGAGCAGCGAACAGCTGGCCTGGGCCAGCGGCTATCTTGCCGGGTTGGGAGCGGTGGAGCCCGCTGCCGGTACGGCGCTGAACGAGAACCGGGAAGTGACCATTCTCTACGCTACCCAGGGCGGCAATGCCCGCAGTGTGGCGGAGGCGTTGGCCGAGAATGCGACGGCGAGGGGAGTTGTGTCCCGTCTGGTCTCCGCAGACAACTATCGCCTCAAGGATCTTGCCAAGGAACGATTGCTGATCGTGGTTATCAGCACTCAGGGTGAGGGGGAGCCTCCGGAGAGTGCCATTGAACTCTTCAGATATCTGCAGGGCAAAAAAGCGCCCCGGCTGGACGAGCTCAAATATGCCGTTTTCGGTCTGGGGGACTCAAGCTACGAGCAGTTTTGCCAGGCGGCCAGGGAGCTGGATGAGCTGCTGAGGATGCATGGCGCGCAGGCACTGTTCGAACGTGTCGACGCAGATGTGGATTTTCAGCAGCTGTCATCGAACTGGCAGGGGCGGATCCTGAAGATACTGGAAAAGCAACAGCCATCCGATCAAGCCACTATCATTCCACTGCAGCGCGGTCATGCGAGGGTCAGATACGATCGCAACCAGCCGTTTCAGGCCGAACTGCTGGAGCGTCGACGCATCACCTCCATCGATGCGGTTTGCAATGTGCAGCACATCTCCCTGGAGATCGATCCGCAGTCGATCCGTTATCGACCAGGTGATGCCCTGGGTCTCTTCTTCATGAACGATCCGGCCATGATCGAAGAGATACTCTCCCTGACAGGACTGTCCGCCGATGCGCCGGTCAGCCTCAATGGGGAAAGCCTGACGCTGGCCCGGGCACTAGGTGAGCGTTTGGAGCTGACCCAGCTCCACCCCAATGTGGTCAAGGCCTGGTCGGCGCTTTCGGCGGTTCCGGAGCTGGCCGCCTTGAGCCAGGATGGCGAGAAGCTGCGGGCCTTTGTTGGCGCACGCCAATTCATCGACCTGCTGCAGAGCTATCCCGCCGAGGTGGATGCCCAAGGGCTGGCGAGGATACTTCAAGCCCAACAGCCCCGTCTCTATTCTATCGCGTCCAGCCAGGCGGCCTACGAGGATGAGATCCATCTGACCGTTGCCGCCCTGCGATACAGGGGCCATGGACGAGACCGTCTGGGCGGGGCTTCCGGCTATCTGACGCAGCGTATCTCCGAGGGCGATCCTTTGCATGTCTATGTGGTCGAAAATCCGAGTTTCAGACTGCCGGCATCAGCAGACACACCAATCATCATGGTTGCTGCGGGCACGGGCATCGCTCCCTATCGCGCATTTCTCCAAGAGCGCGAGGCCCTTGGCTGTGCAGGCGATAGCTGGCTGGTATTCGGCAATCGCCATTTTCACCGCGATTTCCTCTATCAAAGCGAATGGCTCAACTACCGCAGGGCAGGCCTGCTCAATCGCATCAGCCTCGCCTTCTCCCGGGATGAAGGCGCACGCACCTACGTGCAGGCACGACTCTACGAGGATCGGGCAGAACTCTATCGCTGGCTGCAGGAGGGGGCCCAGCTCTATGTCTGCGGCGGGGTGGAGATGGAGCGGGGCGTCTGTCAATCCCTGTTGGCCATCGCCCAGGATCAGGGCGGTCTCCATGAGGAGGCTGCTGTCGAATACATCGAATCCCTGCGCCGGCAGGGGCGTTACCAGAGAGACGTCTACTGATGGATATCAAGGTCAATCCCAACGAACTCATCAAGGCCAACAGCCGCTATCTCCGCGGTACCCTGAGGAAGAGCCTGGCCGACCAGGCGAGCGGCGCCCTGATGCCGGACGATGCCCAGATCAGCAAGTTCCACGGTTTCTACGAGCAGGACGACCGGGATCAGAGGTTGGAACGTCAACGGCAGTTTCTGGAACCCTACTACAGCTTTATGTTGCGAGCCCGACTCCCCGGCGGTATCTGCACGCCTCAGCAGTGGTTGGCAATCGATGCGGTGGGGCGGGAGATGGGTAACGGCACCATCCGCCTTACCACGCGCCAGACCTTTCAGTACCACGGCATCCTGAAACGTAATCTGAAACCTCTCATCCGGCGTATCAACCAGGCCATGATCGACTCCATCGGCGGCTGCGGTGACGTCAACCGCAACGTGCTCTGCAATCCCAATCCGGAGCGCTCCGCTCTGCATGGCGAGGTGTATCACTGGGCCAGACGCATCAGCGAACATCTGTTGCCGAAGACCCGTGCCTACCATGAGATCTGGCTCGACGGCAAACCGGTGGCCGGCGGAGAGTCGGAGCCCGTCTACGGCAAGACCTATCTCCCGCGCAAGTTCAAGACCGCTGTGGCCATACCGCCCCACAACGATGTGGACGTCTACACCAACGACCTGGGCTTCGTGAGCATCGCTGAAGGCGATCGCCTGTTGGGTTTCAATGTCCTGGCCGGCGGCGGCATGGGCGCCACCCATGACGATCCCACCACCTTTCCTCGCCTGGCGGATGAGCTGGGATTCATCCCCCCGCAACAGACCCTGGCGGTAGCGGAGGCGGTGGTCGGTGTGCAGCGGGATTTCGGTGACCGGGTCAGCCGTCGCCATGCCCGGCTCAAATACACCATTGAACGCCTGGGACTGGCGGCCTTCGTTACCGAGGTGGAGCGGCGCGCCGGTCTGCGCTTCGAACCGGTCCGCAGCGTCCGATTTACCGGCCAGGGGGACCGTTATGGCTGGGTGGAGGATGGGCAGGGTCGCTGGCACCTGACCCTCTATATCGAAAATGGCCGAGTGGCAGATACCCCGGGTGCCAAGCTGATGAGCGGCCTGCGGGAGATCGCAGGCAACCACCGGGGGGATTTCCGCATCACGCCGAATCAGAACCTGATCGTAGCCGGTGTGCCGGAGGATCAGAAAGCGACTATCGAAGCGATTGCCCGTCGCCACGATCTGCTGGCCGAGGATCGCAGTCCCACCCGCCTGGCGAGCATCGCATGCGTGGCGCTGCCCACTTGCCCCCAGGCCATGGCCGAGGCCGAGCGCTATTTTCCTGAGTTCCTGCGGAAGATCGAAGAGATGGCAGGCCGTCACGGAATCGATCGACAGGCCATCGTCATGCGCATGACCGGTTGTCCCAATGGCTGTGCCCGTCCCTATGTGGCGGAGATCGGCCTGGTCGGCAAGGGGCCGGGACGCTACAACCTGCAGCTGGGTGGCGCCGGTACCGGCTTGAGGCTCAATCGCCTCTTTCGCAAGAATCTGAATGAGAGCGAATTGTTGCAGACCCTGGACGGGCTTTTTTGCATCTACGCCAGCGACCGCCTGCCGGAGGAGCGCTTCGGCGATTTCGTGGTACGCCGCGGTCTGGTGAATCGGGTAGTCAATCCCGCGGAGGCCCCCCATGAATCCGCTTGAAGAGATTAGCCTGGTGCCACAGGGGGTGCCGGAAGACCCCGATGGCATCAATCGAGTGCTGGCGGGATTGAGCGCGGAACAGCGTATCGAATGGGCCCTGAACCACCTCCGGGGCAACCATGTCCTGACCTCCAGCTTCGGTATCCAGGGCGCCCTCATGCTCCATCTGGTGACTCGATTCATGCCAGATATCCCGGTAATACTGGTGGATACCGGTTACCTTTTTCCACAGACCTACGAATTTGTCGATCAATTGACCGAACGCCTGCGTCTGAATCTGCAGGTCTACCGCGCCGAGCGTTCGCCGGCCTGGCAGGAGAGCCGTTATGGCCGCCTCTGGGAACAGGGATTGGCCGGCATTGAACGCTACAACCGCATCAACAAGGTGGAACCGCTGCAGCGCGCCCTGAGGGCCCTCGCTGCCGGCAGCTGGTTCGCCGGACTGCGCAGGCAGCAATCGCAGAGCCGCTCCACCCTGCCGGTAGTGCGGATCCAGGATGGCCGATTCAAGATCCACCCGGTGGTCGACTGGCACAACCGGGATGTACATCGTTATCTGCAGAAGCACAACCTTCCCTACCACCCGCTTTGGAATCAGGGCTATGTATCGGTGGGTGATGTCCACACCAGCCATCCGCTGGAGCCGGGCATGTGCGAGGAGGAGAGCCGCTTTTTCGGCTTGAAGCGGGAGTGCGGTATCCACGAATGAATCATCGATCATGCGACTCGGTCAGGCAATCGAGAACAGACCAATTGCGGTTTAGGCAGCAAATTAATATCAAACCATCCAAGGAGCAATTCAAAATGAGCAGCAATATCGTTTGGCATTCACACCCGGTGGACCAGGGAACCCGGGCGGAGCAAAAGCTCCAGCGGCCGCTTGTGATCTGGTTTACCGGGCTCAGCGCCTCCGGCAAATCGACCATCGCCGGGGCGCTGGAACAGATCCTCACCGGTCAGGGTTATCACACCTATCTGTTGGACGGCGATAATCTGCGTCACGGTCTCTGCCGCGATCTGGGATTCAGCGATGGCGACCGTCAAGAGAACATTCGCCGGGTGGGCGAGGTAGCCAAGTTGATGGCGGATGCCGGCTTGATTGCCCTCGCCGCCTTCATCTCCCCCTTTCGCGCCGACCGCAGGCTGGTAAGGGAGATTATGCCCGAGGGACAGTTCGTCGAGGTCTTCGTTGATGCCGATCTGTCGGTTTGCCGGGCACGTGATCCTAAGGGGCTCTACGCCAAGGCGGATCGGGGTGAGATCAAGCAGTTCACCGGCATCGACAGCCCTTACGAGATCCCGCAGAAACCGGAGGTGCATATTCGCGCAGGCGGGGTCTCGGTGGCAGAGGCGGTCAACCAGCTCCTGGACCATCTGCATGAGATCGGTGTCCTGCAGGCGGGTTACCAGCCGGTTGCACTCGAAGCCTGAGGTGGGTAACTGCAGATGTTTTTAACTTGTGCGGACAACAAGGCCGAGAAACGGTCGCGGCAGGTCGTTTCCTCGGATCGCCCAATACGCAGTCTTGCCAAGGCCCTCTCCTGGCGCGTGACCGGGTCTGTCGACACCATCCTGCTCTCCTGGTTCTTTACCGGCAACCTGACCACGGCGGCGGCCATCGGTCTGACCGAGGTGGTGACCAAGATGGCGCTCTACTACCTGCATGAGCGGATGTGGAATCGGATACCTCTCGGAAGAGCGCGGGGTGGCCCTTATGATGGAAGGGAGGTATTGCAAGCGGAATCTCCGGTTGTGTGAAATAGTCATTCTTAGGGCCTGTCAGCAGGCCCCGGCTTGGATCTGATTCGGTTCTCACTTCAAGCTTGAGTGACTCCCCCCCTGAGGGTGGTCCGCTACACCGAGGCGTTGTAGTGGACCTGCCACTCTGCAAGGGCCTTTTCCAGCTCTCCCCGGGCGCCTATCCATTGCCAGAAGTCGGCAAAGTCTTTACCGGCGCGGTCCAGGTTGAACGACATCTTATGGCGCTTGTCTTTGAGAAAGAGCGCAATATTGTGGGCAACGGTATCCAGATAATCGGAGGCGATCTCTGCTGCCGGCTGCTGTTGCCCACCCATAAGAACACCTTCCCTGTACGCCAGCATGATGCCGTAATCCTTGCGTTTGACGAAGCTCTGTACGGATTGCTGTCGATCACGGGTGAGGTGTACATAATAGGCATCGTTGCCATATTCATGGTCAAGCCGGCCGAGCATCCAGCATAACCGGTTATCCGCCTCGATATGGTTGTCGGGGTAGCTCAACCGCTGTTCACCCGTCAGCGTCGAACGTGACTCGTGGGAGGCGGAAAAGTTGCTGATGTGTTTACAGGCCTGAACGAAGGTCGTGGACCCGCACCTGCCGGCATTGAGCACAAATACATTCATGATGGTTGCGAAAGGGTTCGCCGCCAATTATCACGATCCTCGCTGTACGAACACAGTGCCTGCAGGATCTGTCGTCTGCGTCTCTGGCGATGCCGAATTGATCTGATCATGTCATACCCAGGTGACTGTTCACCGAAGTTTAATACCATGTTGTGAATGAATCGTCGAAAGTTCTCAATGGCCTCTGCAGCAGCGTTATTTCGCCACCACCAGTAGTGTCGGTCCTCGATCTGTTGACTAAGCTTTTCCAGCTTTGCCGTAATTTCGTGCTGCATGCGGATATAGCGGTCCAGCATGACGGATTCGTTATCGTGCAGGGTCCGCTCAATCTGTTCGTCACTCATCCTTTGCCGAGGGTATCCGCGCTCAATCAATGCCTGCAGGCTGAACAGCATGATATCGCCAAAGAACTGGCGTTCGAATTCGCCGGATATATCGATGCCCGCATGCCCCTTGTCGATACCTGCCCTGAATTCGGATTCCCCGCTCAGGTCCCGGGTCCGTTTATGCAACAGTGGAAGGTTGGCGGAGACGAAGCGACCGCCCAGTTCGGATTTCATGATTCGTCCCAGTTGCGGTCCGGCCATCCTCAGTTTCAGCGTGGCAAAGGGGATGAAGTAGTCCAGCGCCTGAGGGCTGAGTAGATAGTTGCCGGTGTAGAGCGTGCGTGCCGGCGTGAGCTCCGTTGCGGCTGGTGGGTTTGTATAGAAGTTTTGGCGAGTGAGATGCTCGCCATCGAAAAATCGGTTCAAGAGTTGGGAAAAATCCTTAAAACAGGCCAGCTGGTCGTGCCGGCCTTGAAGCCGGCATTGAAATCGATAGGTTTCCCTTCCGCCATGAAATCCGAACAGATCCGCCATGTCGTGGTAGGCCGCATCACCGCCTTCTGCGGGCTGCGGTTGGTGAAACTGACAGCCATGATTGGGTTCAAGTCCGGCGATGTCGGAGACGAATCCCAAGATATCATGTAGAAAATTGCCTGCCATCACCGCGGGTGATACCGGCGGATCACCGACGACCTTGCCGGTCAATACCAGGGTGTCGGTTGTGCTGAAGATTCGTTCGAGACGATGAAAATAGTTGACTGCATAGACGCCATCCGGGTGGCTGCGAGTGTTGATCCGGAACTCTTGGTCACTGTCGATGAACCAGATCAATGTGGGTGCTTCGTCGCTGACAAGCTGTTTCACCTTCAGATAGCTGAGATTGCGTGTGATTGACGCACCTTTATGGTGGAACGCCTCGACAGGATGGTCGCCGACGATGCTGGTCGGAATCTGCCGCCGAGCGGAGCTCAGACCATCGAGTAGCAGCAGTTGTTCATCCTGCCCGAAATAGATGGTTTCGAGTCCCTGTCGGGCAAACTGCTGCTGTATCCTCTTGTTCCGGGCCCTGGCGTCTCGGTCCTTGCTGTCATCCGCAATCAATACCGTTATCTTTTTCCGCTTCCGTTCCGCGAAGCCGCCATAATCGAAGCGTCGGCACAGGGTGTACAGGCTGTCCAAACAGCTTTGCAGATGCTGGGGCCTGTCTGCGACAGGTATAACGACGATGAATCGGTAGCGGCTGTCGACAGCTTGCCTTGCGATCAGCGACTCCATTTGCAGAAACAGCTGCTGATGGAGATCGAGCAGATCCTCGGGGTAGGCGCGCAGCTGCATCTCCTGCTCAAGAAACAGTGTTGCGCGGTCGGTCAGCTCAATAAGGGAGGCTGAATGCCTGCTCTCCCGGTCTGCGTTCGAGATCTGTCGCCAGCGCTCGGTTGCCGTTTGCAACGAGGGATGGGAACCAAATGTGTTGAAGAACCTTCGCAGCGCTTGTGATCTGCCTGACGCCATGGTTTATGGATTTCGCAAAGTTGGTCAGCGTTTTGAGGAGTAGTTGGGGAAGGCATCCTTGTCGATCGCAATATCGATCAGATTGATTGCCTGTCGCAGGTCAAACTGTGCAAATAGATGCTCCAAGTCCTCCGCTGTCGTAACCAGTTTGTAGTTTATGCCGAACGATCGGGCGAGATGGCCATAGTCGGGATTGACGAAGTCGCAGTTGATGAAACGCTGTTGGTAGAGTTGATGCTGGTTTTTACGAATCAGTCCCATGGTGCCGTTATTGAACAATACGATATTCAGCGGTAACCGGTAGTTGACGGCGGTCATGATCTCCATGCAACACATCTGAAATCCGCCGTCGCCGAGGATGGCGAAGGTGGGCTTCTGCCGGGTGAATTGCGCGCCGATCGCGGCGGGAATGGCATGGCCAAGAGATGAGATGCCTGAGTTGGGAAAGTACTGGTTGCTGCTGGAGACCTCGTAAAAGTTCTGGGCGAAGATGATATTGTCATCGAAAACCCGTATCTGTTGCGGAAAGTGTGCGGCCAGCTTGCCAAAGAACGCCTCTGCGAGGGAAAAACCCGATTTGAATATGGTGTAGTCGCCATCGGCGGATGATTTGAGGTCGGTAATCCTGTTCTCGGTTTCAGCGATGCTACGCTCTTTTTGGCTGTTCTCTCTCAACCTCTCCAGGAGTGCATTGATCACTTCCCCGATATCGCCGCAAATGGCCAGTTCGGTATCGAATACTTTTTCCAGTTGATGGGGATCGTAGTCAATCTGGATGATTTTTCGTTCCCTCAGCAGGGAGTGATCCCAAAGATAACTTGTACGCTCATTGAAACCTGCACCGAGGATGATCAACAGATCCGATTTCTCCACGATGAACTTATAGGCATTGCCGCTTGATGTGACACCCAGACTGCCGAGGGAGAGCGGGGAGTCTTCACTCACAACACCCTTGCCCTTGAGACTCGATGCGACCGGGATCTGCAACATCTGGCTAAGTGCATTGATGGATGCCCTGGCGCCCGAGCGGATAGCCCCATAGCCGGCGACAATCACCGGTTGGCTGGCTTCCTGGAGCAGGCTGTGGAGTCGGTCCAATTTTGTTTCATCAACAGGGCTGTATATCGGGTCTTGCTTGACGGTCAGATCGTCAAGCAGCGCCTCTTCGATCAGTTCACTCTGTACATTGAATGGGATGCTGAGCAATACCGGCCCCGGATTGGGAGCGAGCAGCGCCTTGCCCGCCTGAATCAAGACTTGCGGCAGATAGTCGGTTCTCTCTATCGTTCTACTGTATCGGGTGATATGTTTGAACAGCGCGGCCTGGTTGAAACTGCCGCCTTCGCCGGAGCTCTCCTGCAGACCTCCTTTGCCGAAGATATAGGTAGGCGCCTCGCCGGTGATTGCAATAACCGGTTGTTTATCCGCGTAGGCGTTGGCGATACCGGTGATTAGATTGGTGGCGCCCGGCCCCGCGGTTGCGATACAGGCAGCGACCTTTGCCGATGCCTTTGCATAGCCCCCCGCCATGAAAGCCGCCCCCTGCTCGTGCTTGGTCAGTATGGCCTGAATAGTCGAATCGTAGAGGGCATCGTAGATCGGCAGGACGTGAGCGCCCGGCATACCGAAAATGGTGTCCACACCCAGGCGTTCAAGGTATCTGACGATAAATTCACTGACTTTTATCTTCATGAAACTGCTTTAACTTAACAGGCATATTGCAGAAGGAACTGACCTGCAATGTGCTTCCGGGTCTCTCCGCACGGCGGTGCGTCAATCCTTGTTTCATCCCGCCAACGTGTCTGCCGTGACAGGGGGTTGTGTTTATTGAGACGCAAGGGGGAAGAGGATAGCTAGATTCCAAATCAATGTCATCCCGCTGTCTGTCGGGCGTTTTATCGGCCCTGGGGGGGAGTGAGAGATTCAGCGGCCGCCGATGCCGGAGAATGCGAGACGGCTTTCCCGGCCCATGGCCGGGGTTTTTGGCACCAGCAGGGAGAGTGCGAATGATACAGCCGCCATGGCAGCGCCCGCGTAGAAGACAAGCGCGGGGGAACTCAGCCAGATAATGCCGAATAGAGCGGGGATGACCACCGCAGCAATGTGGTTGATGGAGAAGCTGACGCCGGCACTAGAGGCGATATCCTCGGGTGCGGCTATCTTCTGGAAATAGGTCTTCAGAGCGATGGCCATGGCGAAAAAGAGGTGATCGATGATATAGAGTGCGGCGGCGATCCAGGCGGTCTCCACGATGGCGTAACCGCAAAACACCAGAATCAAACCGGCGTATTCGATCAGCAGCGCCCGGTGTTCGCCGATCCGGCCTATCAATCGGCCTATGCGCGGTGCCAGGAAGATATTGATGGTGGCGTTGATCAAAAACAGTATGGCGATCTGAGAGATGCTGTAGCCAAACTTCTCCACCATCAGAAAGCCGGCAAATACGACAAATATCTGCCGTCGAGCACCCGACATGAAGGTAAGGGTGTAGTAGAGCCAGTAGCGTTTGCGAAACACCATGTGTTTGTGCTGCTCTGTCTTCTGCGGGAAGAGCGGGAAACCCAACCAGGCAATCGATGCGATCACCAGGGTAAGCCCTCCCATAATCAGATAGATCCACCGGTAGTCGAGACCCAGTAGATCGTCAAACATCCAGATTAGGCCGAAGGTGACGAGAGAGGCAAATGAACCTGCGGCGATCAGGCGTCCAAGGGTCTCTGCGGAATGCGATTTATCGATCCACTGCAGCGCGAGGGAGGTCTGCAGGGTCTCGTAGTAGTGAAAGCCGATGGACATAATGACAGTGGTGATATAGAGGCCGATCACCGATGGGAAGAACCCGGTGAGAGCGGTGCCGACACCCAGCAGGGCGAGCGAGATATAGGCCAGCCGTTGTTCGCGGATCAGCAACAGCAGAAATACCACGGCAAAGGCCAGGAAACCGGGTATTTCACGCAGGCTCTGGAGGATGCCCATCTCCTGTCCGCTGAATGCTGCGCGTTCGATGGCAAAGTTATTCAGCAGGGTCTGCCAGGCCGCGAAGCTGAGAGGTACAGCGACAGCCATCAGCAGCAGCAGGAACTCCGGGCGGTGCAGTCTTGATAGTGTCAATTTGGCCATGGATACAATTATGGGCCGTATTTTGTTTGGCGTAATAGCTATAATATGACAATGAATATCGAAAAAAAGACAGTTGACCCCTCCACCCATGTGGGTCATGTCATCGATCCGCAGCGGCCCGTGCTCTCGGTTTCGATGGAGAGGCGCGGGGCCGAACTGGTGACGCGGCATGCCCACCTGCGAGGTCAGCTGTTGTATGCCATCCGGGGTGTGATGAGGACGACCACCGACAAGGGGGCTTGGCTGGTCCCGCCGGCTCAGGCGGTCTGGATACCGCCTGGCATGATGCACGAGGTGGAGATGACCCAGCCGGTATCATTCCGTTCGATCTACATCGATCCCGCCTATATCGATGGCCTGCCCGGCAGCTGTTGCGTGCTGCGCGTGACACCGCTGTTGCGGGCCATGATCTTGGAGGCGAGCCGGATCGGCAATGAATACGCAAAGGGTGGTGCCGAGTGGAGATTGATGGTGGTGATTGTGGATCAGCTGCAAAAAATCGAGCAGTTTCCCTTCCATCTTCCTTTTTCCGACGAACCGAGAATCCGCAGGATTATCGATACCCTGGCGGCAAATCCAGCGGATGACCAGACCCTGGCGGAGTGGGCGACACACGCCGGTGCCAGTGAACGCACGCTCGGGCGGCTTTTTCTCAAGCATCTGGGGATGAGTTTTGGCAGCTGGCGTCGCCGACTGCGCCTGCTGGAAGCCATGAACAGATTGGCAGACGGCGCGGCTGTGAACGAGGTCGCATTCGAGTTGGGGTATGCGAGTCCGAGTGCATTCATTGCCATGTTCCGCGAAAGCCTGGGTGAGCCGCCGGCCCGCTTTTTCAATGAGTCCAATCGCAATTGGGTTGCCGATGCCCGGAAGTAGAGGCGCAAAACGCCTTGCAGAGTTGGCTTTAAGGGATGCATCGTTTATTATCTGCTTCCATTTTTCCGGTCAAAGACCAATTTCGCCCCCCGTGGAGAGCATCAATGGCACGTGTCACAGTTGAAGATTGCATGGACTATGTAGACAACCGTTTTGATCTGGTTCTGCTTGCCACCAAACGGGCGCGTCAATTGGTCAATGGAGTGGAGCCGCTGCTTCCCTGGGAGAACGACAAACCGACAGTGATGGCCTTGCGCGAAATAGCTGAGGGTTTGATCTCGGAACAGGACATGCAGAGGCGGGAAGCTGAGGATGAGATGGTGGTGGACGAGGAGATGATGGATATCGACATCACCCCGATGGAACCCGGTAAATAGATCCACCGTATCTCCCACCATTACGCATTCCCTGTTCGACAGCCGCAAGCCGCCAGTTACGGCTGTCGCCGCGACAATATCATCACTTGCAACACAAGGCTGAAAAGGCTCAGAATTTCCCCTATTCCTTGGTCTATTCTTGACCCATTCGGGCTGTTGAGGGAAGCTGCATTTCGATCACTATGACAAACCCCGGTTTCTGGCCAATCCGACAGTTATGACAGGCTGATCTTACCGAGTGGGCAAAAGTGGCGTTGGAGAGGTGAATGAACAATCCCTTAGGCAATCTGGACGATGATCAGGAGACCCCGCGTTTCCTGATCAGCGACCTGTGCGCCTATCTCGAGTCCTACCTTTCGGCGGAACATATTCGCGAGGTCTACAGGGCCTATCTGTTCGGCGCCGAAGCCCACGTGGGACAGCACCGCAAGACCGGAGAGCCCTATATCTATCATCCTGTGGCAGTGGCGCGCATTCTGGCTGACATGCGTATGGACTATAAGTGCCTGATGGCGGCTATCCTGCATGACGTCATTGAGGATACGCCCACCGCCAAGGAGCAGCTCGCCGATACCTTTGACAGCGAGATCGCGGAGTTGGTCGATGGTGTGAGCAAACTCTCCAAGATCGACTTCAACTCTCAGGCGGAGGCTCAGGCCGCCAGTTTGCGCAAGATGCTGTTGGCCATGACCAAGGATATCCGGGTGATTCTGATCAAGCTTGCCGACCGCCTGCACAACATGCGGACCCTTGGGGTGATGAAACCGGAAAAATCCCGGCGAATCGCCAAAGAGACCCTGGATATCTTCGCTCCCATCGCCAATCGGCTGGGTATCAACAGCATGCGTCTGGAGTTGGAGGAGCTGGGCTTTGCTGCTTACTGGCCGATGCGCTACCGGGCCTTGAAGAGCGCCGTAACCGATGCCAGGGGTCACCATCGCGAGCTGGTGGAGAATGTGGAATCAGCCATTCGCTCCCGAATCGAACAGGAAGAGATGGTGGGGCAGGTATTCGGACGCCAGAAACATCTCTACAGCATCTATAAAAAGATGTTGAAGAAAAAGCTGAGCTTTTCAGAGGTGGTTGACGTATTCGCCTTTCGTATCGTGGTCGATGCGGTCGATACCTGCTACCGCGTGCTGGGTGTGGTGCACAATCTCTATAAGCCGATGCCCGGGCGTTTCAAGGACTATATCGCAATACCCAAGGCAAATGGCTACCAGTCACTGCATACCGTGCTGTTCGGTCCGCAGGGTATTCCCATCGAGATTCAGATCCGCACCGAGGAGATGGATAAACTGGCCGAATCGGGCATCGCGGCGCACTGGATGTACAAGACCGGTGAGGCGAGTGGCCAATGGGTCAAGTCCCGGGCCTCGGACTGGCTGCAGAATCTGCTGGAGATGCAGCAGGGCGTGGGCGATTCGGTGGAGTTTCTCGAGCACGTCAAGGTCGATCTGTTCCCCGACGAGGTCTATGTGTTCACCCCGAGGGGACGGATCATGGTCCTGCCGAAAGGCGCGACAGTCGTCGATTTTGCCTACAGTGTGCACACGGATGTGGGTAATACCTGTGTTGCCGCACGGGTCGACAGGCGGTTGGTGCCGTTACGCACCCGTCTGCACAATGGCCAGACAGTGGAGATTATCAACTCCGAAACCGCCGGGCCCAGTCCGGCCTGGCTCAATTTCGTGGTGACCGGAAAGGCGCGCGCCAACATCCGTTCCTATCTGAAGAATCTCAAGACACAAGAGGCGGTCAGTCTCGGCAGACGCCTGTTGGAGCGCGAACTCGAATTGATTTCGCTCACCCTGGATGAAGTGGATCAGCGGACAATCGATCAGATCCTGACCGAATTCCGCCTGGATGAGCTGGACGACCTGTTGGCCGGCATTGCGCTGGGAGACCATATGCCGATGCTGCTGGCCCGTAGATTGGCGGGAGAGGACCTGACACCGCCGGTGAACGAATCCGTTCTGCAGCAGGAGGTGCCCGCAGGCTCGCTGGCGATCAAAGGGACAGAAGGGATGGTGGTGAATTTCGCCAAATGTTGTCGACCCATTCCGGATGATGCCATTGTCGGTGTCTTCAATCCCGGCAAGGGCATTGTGATACATCGTCAGGGTTGCCCGAATCTCGGTGATTACAAGAAGCACGGCCACAAATGGATCGAGGCAGAGTGGGAATCGGATGTGGAAGGGGAGTTCGCCACCATGATTCGTGTCGAATCGGGCAATCAAAGGGGTGTCCTGGCATCCGTTGCCTCGGTTATCTCTCAACAGGGTTCGAATATCGAGCATGTGGGCTCTGAAGAGCGGGATGGACTGTCATCCACTCTAGTCTTCGTCATTACCGTGAAGAATCGACAGCATCTGGCGAAAATTCTGCGTCATGTGCGTTCCCTGCCTTCGATTATGCGCATTAACAGAGTGAAATAATAATAATGAATGTTGAATTTTGAATTATTCTTGTGTTCGCATTGCCCACACTTTTTTAAGCACGATTTTAGATGTGTGCGAAGCACACGCAATCAATTCAAAATGCAACATTCAATATTCAAAATTAACAAACAGAGGTGTTAAACATGAGCCGTGAAATCATCCGCACAGATCAGGCTCCGCAGGCCATAGGAACCTACTCCCAGGGGGTCAAGGTCGGCGGTACGGTCTATCTTTCCGGTCAGATACCCCTGGTACCCGAGACCATGGAGATGGTGGAAGGCGATATCGAACAACAGATCCGTCGTGTTTTCGAAAATCTGCAGGCTGTCGCCAGGGCTGCAGGCGGCAGCCTCGCCGATGTCGTGAAACTGAATGTCTTTCTTACCGACCTGGAACATTTTCCTGTGGTCAATCGGGTGATGGCGGATTACTTTTCGGAACCCTATCCGGCCAGGGCCGCAATCGGGGTGGCGGCCTTACCCAAGGGTGCGGCTGTGGAAATGGATGCCATAATAGAGTTTGAATGATGAGTCATGGATTTCGCCTATGATTAGCATCATATGGCAGCGGTTTCTCTGAATTGAACCGCTTGCCGACAGGAGATTACAGCTTAGGCAGATTGAATGGATAGCCAGTTCGAACAGATGATGCAAGTTAATATTCAGGGGAGGGTGTTTATTCTCTGTCAGACCCATGGTGTCACGGATCCTACCATCATCGGTTATTATACGGAGATCATGCATCAGGCTATCAGCGCCATGCTGACAGATGAGAGCACGCCGGCAGACTTCCACAAGCTGCTCAACGAACAGGCTGACTGGCTGGAATTGGAAATTGGTCAGGTCAGGGGCGGGTCGCCAGGTACCGATTCGGTCTCTGCCGCAACCGATGAAATTGAGGATGACGAGAGTGGCGGCGATGGACAAGCGCCGAAAATCCTGAATGCCAACAAGAAGGCCACGGGTTATGTGCCTGAAGCCAAGTCGATGCCGGAGCGTCTCAAGGATCGGCGTGCGGATATGGAGCATCTGCTGTTGAATGATTGCGTGACCCTCAAACTGGTAACACCCAATGAGGCCGATAAACTGAAGCACGGCCTGGTGGGCAAGGATCCCGATAAGGCGGAAGAGGAAGTTGTCGCCATGTTACGCAACAATCTGCATGCCCAGGTGCGCAAGTTCATACGAAAACATAATGGCGGTCCCTGGGCGACAGCCACGCTGCAGTCGGAAGTGCGCATGGATATCACCCGTACACGATCCGTGCGTTCCCTGGTGTCCCTCTCCCGGCAGTTGCTGGAGGAGCGGGAGGAGTGGCTGATGAAAACCAAGAACAGCCTGACCGGCCGGTTTTTCGGCGGCAAGGTGAAACTGGATAAATAGTATTTATAGTGGGCCTCTATGGGTAAGCAATACGATCACATCAGCGAAAAACATATCGATTTCATGATTCGTCAACAGCTGTTTTTTGTCGCAACCGGGATGAGTGACGGACGGATCAATGTCTCACCCAAGGGATTGGACAGTCTGCGCATCATAGACCCCAATCAGGTGGTATGGCTGAATCTCACCGGCAGCGGTAACGAGACGGCAACCCACCTGAGGGATGATGGGCGTATGACCCTGATGTTCTGTGCCTTCGAGGGCGAGCCCAAGATTCTCAGGCTCTATGGCAAGGCAACCAGCCATCTCGAAGGCAGCGAAACCTGGGATACCCATATCGGTCGTTTTCCCCTGCTGCCGGGTGCACGACAGATTATCCTCATGGATGTGGATCTTGTCGCCAGCTCCTGTGGATTCGGGGTGCCGTTGTTCGAATATGTCGGGCAACGGGATGCCCTTGTGGAATGGGCTGAAAGAAAGGGGGACAAGGGCGTCATGGAGTTCAGGGAGAAGCGCAATAAAGTGAGTATCGATGGCAAGCCCACCGACCTGGCGTAGCATCTCAAAACTATTCCTGAATTACCCACAATACTCAGCCACCGATCGGGTGATCGTGAATTTTATAAGCAAGCCGCAAATGCTCGCAAATAGTTATAAGTCCGCAAATGAAAGCGAATAAACGCAAATCTATTTACTAGGGTAGACTGGATGGACCCTATCCTACAGCTTGAGCAATACGACGCTGGTGGGGACTGCCTCACCGTAACTTTTGGTTTAAACCGCCACAATGGCGCTTATTCGCATCCATTTGCGGACTATTCATAATATGCGTCTATTTGCGACTTGCATTCATAACGCCTTCTGTGAGGCTAAAGCATATAGCTGAGAATGGTGGATAATCAGGAAACTTTTTACTCCCCATACAGGGTAAGGGTGACGCTGCGCTGGTGAGGGTGGGTACGATGCTCCCACAGAAAGATCCCCTGCCAGGTTCCCAGCGCGGGTCTGCCTTGGCTGATCGGCAGGCTCAAATCCATATGGGTCAGGATCGATCGAACATGCGCCGGCATGTCGTCCGGTCCCTCCAGGGTGTGATCGAAGATCGGATCGCCATCAGGCACCAGGCGGGACATGATTCGCTCCAGATCGGTACGTACCGTCGGATCGGCGTTTTCACATAGGATCAGTGAGGCGCTGGTGTGTTGGATGAAGAGTTGGCATATTCCGGTCACTATCCCGGCGCGACTGATCACCTCCGCCACCTCGCCGGTGATGTTGTAGGTGTTGCGTCCCCGGGTCTGTATCTGTAGCCGCTCCTGGATCACCATCTTTGCCTTTCTCCCGCCTGTTCTGGCATGCTGTGAATGAGCGAATAGTACAACAGGCCTTCCACCTCATCGAGTGGGTAGAACGGTTATTCAAAAAACCAGCCAGCAAAGAGCTATCGGTCTGGCCGCAAAGTAACGCAAATCACCGCAAACTGTCGCAAATGATATGACAATGTTTCCAGCTGCCATACAGTCCACTGCAGATTCAGCCGTTATTGGCAACCTCCGCTGGATTGCAAAGTGTATTACATTTGGATTGGCGACAGTCGGCTACCGTTATCCTTATCTGAGAATGTTTGCGTTCATTTGTGGTGATTCGCGTCCATTTGCGGCTTTTTCCTCCTTGCTATGTCACCCATTTGATCAAAGGAGGAGCCGTGCAACGAAAGTGAACAGCTTTGAATAAGGAAAGTTCATCAACGAGTCTGGCCGAACAACCCGTCACGGTATTGAAAGGGGTCGGGGCGAGGAACGCCGAAAAGCTCGCCAGGTTGGGCATTGCGAACCTGCAGGATCTCCTGTTCCATCTGCCGTTGCGCTACCAGGACCGAACCCGGATTCAACCGATCGGCAGCCTGCGGCGTGGAGATCAGGCGGTAATCGAGGGGGAGGTCGATCTGGCGGAGATCAAGTTCGGGCGTCGCCGCTCACTGATGGTGCATCTTTCAGACGGCACGGGCGGCCTGTTCCTGCGCTTTTTCTATTTCAGCAATGCCCAGCGGCAAGCGTTGAATCGCGGTGTTCGATTACGCTGCTTCGGTGAAGTGCGCAATGGCCCCAACAGTCTGGAGATGGTACATCCCGAATATCAACGTATCGACCCGGATCAACCTATGCAGGTGGAGACGTCGCTGACGCCGATCTACCCCACTACGGAAGGTATCCATCAATTGACCCTGCGCGGTCTCATGCAACAGGCCTTGCAGTGGTTGCATCGGCAGCCGGAAGGGTTGAGGGAGTGGCTACCTCAGTCATTGCTGGCTCGTTTCCCTCAATTGAATTTGGCGCAGGCGGTCAGCTACCTCCACTCGCCACCCCCCGATGCCGATCAACAACGGCTTCTGGCGGGGATTCATCCGGCACAACAGCGACTCTCCTATGAGGAGTTGCTCGCCCATCAGATCAGTTTGCGCCGCATGCGGGCTCACCATCAACGTATTCGCACCACCCCTTTTGTGGCGGACAACAGGCTTAAGCAGGCGCTCCTTAACGCGCTGCCTTTCGAATTGACCGCGGCACAGAGCCGGGTAGTGGCCGAGATTGAGCAGGATCTCGTGCGTTCCCAGCCGATGCAGCGCCTGGTACAGGGAGATGTGGGTTCGGGTAAGACCGTGGTCAGCGCCATGGCGGCCCTGCAGGCCATCGGTGCCGGCAGTCAGGTTGCCTTGATGGCGCCCACGGAGCTACTGGCGGAACAACATCTGCGCAACTTCTCTCAATGGCTGCTGCCGTTGGGGATCGAAATCGGCTGGCTCACCGGGCGGCTCAAAGGACGTCCCCGGGAGGCGGTCATCGAACGGATCGCAACAGGGGAGATTCAGCTGGCGGTCGGTACCCATGCCCTGTTTCAACAGGATGTGGTGTTCAGCGATCTCGGCCTAGTGGTGATCGACGAGCAGCACCGCTTCGGTGTCCATCAGCGATTGGCATTGCGCGAGAAGGGGGACCGGCAGGGTCACACCCCCCATCAGTTGATCATGACCGCCACGCCGATCCCTCGCACGTTGGCGATGACCGCCTATGCCGACCTCGACCTGTCGGTCATCGATAGCCTTCCGCCAGGTCGTAAACCGGTCACCACGGCGGTGATATCCGATGGCAGGCGCGATGAGGTGGTGGAGCGGGTACGGGCGGCCTGCGCCCAGGGACGCCAGGCCTATTGGGTCTGCACCCTGATCGAGGAGTCGGAGGCGCTGCAGTGCCAGGCGGCGGAGGAGAGTGCACGATTGCTGGCCGAGGCCCTGCCGGATTTGCACGTGGCCTTGGTGCACGGTCGGGTCAGGCAGGAAGAGAAAGAGCGTGTCATGCGGGATTTCCAATCCGGCGCGGTTGATCTGCTGGTTGCCACGACGGTGATCGAGGTGGGCATGGATGTCCCGAATGCGAGTCTGATGATTATCGAAAACCCCGAACGTCTGGGGCTCGCTCAGCTGCATCAGTTGCGTGGCAGGGTGGGCCGTGGCAGCGAGGAGAGCCACTGTGTATTGATGTATCATTCCCCGCTTTCGGCTAACGCAAAAGAGCGCCTGGCGATTCTGCGCGAGACCGGCGATGGCTTCATTATCGCCCAAAAAGATCTGGAGATGAGAGGCCCGGGAGAGGTACTGGGTACCCGGCAGACCGGTGAAATGCAGCTGCGAATTGCGGATCTGGTGAGGGATCAGGGGATGCTCGACGAGGTGCGTCAAGCGGCGGAGATGCTATTGCAGAACGACCCTCAAGCGGCGTCCCAACTGGTCAAGCGCTGGTTGGGCGGGCGTGTCGATTATGTCAAGGTCTAGGGCGGATTGGATTGGTTCTGACTGGCCCTGGCAGCCCTTCAATTTCGTCATTCAACCACTGGGTGTGCGATAATAATCCATTTGCGGGATGAGATAGATTGAGTCAGCAGAGAAGTAATTGGTCGAACCCTGAGCCGAATTGGAGCGATTGGCGTCATCGCCCACATTTGCAGATACCGTCACCGGTTGCTTCATGGCTGGGTGACAGGGGTTCACTGACTCAACGTGTTATCCAATGCTGTGGTGAGGGCCAGTTCAAAGTACGCCTGCTGCATCAGGGTTGGGGAACTCCTCTCAACAGCGAGTGCCGTATATTGAGAATGCGCAGAGGGTTGGTGGCGCTGGTGAGGGATGTGGAATTGCAGTGCGACGGCACCCCCTGGGTCTTCGCCCGTACGCTGATACCGATCACCAGTCTCAAGGGGGCGGCGCAACGGTTGACGCAGCTGGGTGAAAAGCCGTTGGGTGCAGTGCTTTTTTCCGATCCGAAAGTGATTCGGGGCGCAACACAGGTGGCGCGCCTGCGGCCCGGGCAGCCTCTGTTCGAGACGGCCTGCAATCATCTGCAGCAAAAACCGAACCATCTCTGGGGGCGACGCACCCTGTTTTTTGTGCAAAAGAGACCGTTACTGGTGAATGAGATTTTTCTCCCGACCCTGCCGCTTAAGGGAGACAGCTGTCGATGACAAGCCAACAGGTTGACCTGATACCTTCGGGTGCCGGCCCAGCGGGCTGGCTGGAACGGCTGCGCCGCTACGCGGTGCTGGTACGGCTGAATCGGCCCATCGGAATATTGCTGTTGATGTGGCCTACCCTGTGGGCATTGTGGATTGCGGGTAATGGAACACCCCCCTGGCACATCGTATTGGTGTTCGTCACCGGGGTGGCGCTGATGCGATCCGCCGGTTGTGCAATCAACGACTATGCCGATCGTGAGTTCGACGGCCAAGTGGCGCGTACCCAGGCCCGGCCCATCGCCGCAGGGCTGGTCAGCCCGCGCGAGGCATTGGGCGTGTTTATCGTGCTCTCCCTGTTGGCCGCTTCACTGCTGTTTTTTCTCAACTGGCCAACCCGCTATATGTCACTGGTTGCGTTGTTGCTGACTGCGGTCTACCCCTTCATGAAGCGTTATACCCATCTGCCCCAGGTCGTGCTGGGCGCCGCCTTTGGCTGGGCGGTGCCAATGGCTTTCATGGCGCTCAATGAAAGCGTGCCGCCGGTTGCCTGGCTGCTGTTCTGCACCACGCTGATCTGGGCGCTTATCTACGATACCCAATACGCCATGGTGGACCGGGAGGACGACCTCAAGATCGGAGTCAAATCGAGCGCGATCCTGTTCGGCCGCCATGACAAGCTGATCATCGGCTTACTGCAAACGGCCATGATACTGCTGCTGCTGATGGTCGGGATGCTGCTCGAACGTGGCGCTTTCTACTATCTGGGCCTGTTGAGCGGCGCCGGGCTGTTTGCCTACCAGCAATGGCTCATCCGGGCCCGCGAACCCAAGGCCTGCTTCGAGGCCTTTCTCAACAACAATCAGTTCGGCATGGTGATCTTTATCGGGTTGCTGGTCGACTATCTGTCATTCGGATAGGCAAAGGCCCATTGGGCGAGTGTTAACAGGTCTTTAAGACAGCGCCTAAAGGGCTGATAACGGCAGAGCCCGAACGTTGAAGCACATGGGTGTAGATTTGAGTGGTTCTGACATCCGTGTGGCCCAGCTGTTCCTGGACGGTGCGTATATCCATACCACGTTCCAAGAGGTGTGTGGCGAAGGAGTGGCGTAAAGTATGGCAACTGGCTTTTTTGTTGATACCCGATTGTCGCACGGCTGATGTAACGGCCTTTCTCACACAGCTTTCGTCGATATGATGACGCCGTTCAATCCCGGAACGCGGATCGAGACTCCGTGTTGATGAGGGAAATATATACTGCCATTTCCACTCCCGGTCAGCGTTTGGGTACTTACGGGCCAAAGCATGCGGCAGATAGACACGACCGAAACCCTCCTGCAGATCTCGCTCATGTAATGTAAGAACGGTTTCCAGATGGCGCTGAATGGGTTTTATGACCTCATCTGCGAGGGTGACCACCCTGTCTTTACCCCCCTTTCCATTTCTTACAAAGATTGCCCGCCGATCAAAATCGATATCCATGACACGGAGCCTGACACTTTCGATCAATCTCAGACCGGAGCCGTACTGCAGGCACGCGATTAACCAGTGAACGCCATTCAGTTTGGAAAGTACTTTGGCAACCTCGATTTGTGTCAGAACGACAGGCAGCTTTTGTGGTTTCTTGGCACGAACCAGACCATGGATATCCTTCAACGGGTGATCCAGCACATGTCGGTACATAAAGACCAACGCGTTGAGTGCGATATTTTGAGTACTGGCCGCAACATTTTTCTGCACGGCAAGATAAGTGAGAAAAGCTGCCACTTCCCGCTCAGCCATCTCTTCGGGATGACGTTTGTTATGGAAATAAATATACCTTTTTATCCAGTGAAGGTATGTTTCTTCAGTTCGGCGACTGTAATGTCGAACGCGTATGGCATCGATAACTTTTTGTAAAAAAGGGGATTTGTGAGTATTTTCTTCCATGATTAAGTACTCGTTATGTTCTCATTATATTAAAGAGTATAAACGTGATAAGGATTGTCAATGAATGCCGGATTTGGAAATAGTGGGCAACATGCCTCTTTTTGCCGTTCAGGATTTAATAATCTTATTACTGAGCACGAATATGAATATTGGCAAGTGGATGAAATTTAGGGTAAAACTAAAGCAAAACAGGGAGGTTTCATCTTTTTGTGTTCCCTCCCCCAACGTAACTTGCAGGCAAATTGCACGTTTGTTTTCGTGCAGTTTGCCTTCTATCCTACAGTTAGCTTTTGATAGGGAAAATCAGGTGAAATATCTCGTACTTGTATTCGCTTTGACTCTAAGTGGCTGCGTATCTACGCTGAATGAACGCCATGCGCATAAGTATGCGAATGCAGCAGTTGCAGCCGAGAAAGCCGGAAACTGGGATATGTCCAGAAGATATTGGGCAAGAGCGGCAGTGAATGCGCGGCTAGCCGGAATGACAGAGAAGCAACAAGCGATTGCATACTACGAGTACGGGCGTTCGTGTGGTGTAACTTGCTTCTACGAAGAGAGTCAAAAGTATCTACTTAAGTCCTTAGAACTCGACAAGGCGAGCGGAGGTCCCGTTCATATGGCTCTGCTTGAGTTGGCGAGGCTGAACCTCGATCAAGCAAAATACGAGGAAGCCAATCGCTTTTTTGAGCAGTTGCCGAACCTTTATTCCGAGGTTAACGCAGAAGAGGCCGATCCCGCAGGTGTTGCCTTAGTTTACGAAGAGTTTTCGAGATCGTTGGAGAACGTAGGTCGAGGTGTTGAGGCGCAGAAATATCAGGAGCTATCGAAGCAATTGCGCGAGAAAGGGCAAGGCAGAGAGTCGAACACTGAACGCACGCCATATGGCCAACATTGCTCAGAAAGCTAACAAGCAGCGCAACTCGGACTCCGGCGCTGACGCGCCTCCGCCGGTTCGCTGAACGTTAGAGCACAAAAAAAGGAGAACACGTGTTTTTTACATTACTACTGGTAACATTCGCACTTTCAATAGCTGTTTCATTTGGGGTTGTAAAAACATTTGATAAAGCTATAGCATCAATATTTAGTCGTATTATCCAAGATCAAATAAGTATCGTTTGGCAAAAATATATTAAATTTGCTGCATATGTTGTTGGTATATCTGGCGGTGTTAGGATTTACCAACTAGAGCGGTATATAAGTGCTCCACACAAAGATACTGAAGTTCTTGTTCTAACTTCGGAGAGATGGACTTTAGAGGTATATCGCACAATTATAGAAACCCTACAAAGCCTAGCCTGGATGTACCTTGTAGTTTTCATATTTACGCTGATCGCGTATGTAATTGTCAGAGGCTTTGAGTTAAAGCGTCAAAAGAGTGGTTCTAATGAAGAATAGCTGCTCTAACAAGCGACTGTGGCATCAACCCCGCGATTAAAGATCAGTAAGCCCAAGCAACTTGATCCCTTACCATGGGTTAAAAGAGACACCCATTCTAAGGCACCTTTATTTTTTGATCAAACAGTACAAGATGGCCACATAAACCAGTTAAATAAATGATCACACTATCTGTTTGGAATAAATGAAAATTGACAGTATACCTATTGAATACTGAGTGTTTTCGATAAGCGCACAGTAACAGGTGTACAGTTACACCAGTTTGCGTTGATCGTTACGGCATACAGTCATTTGATGCAGATACTATGCAAGATAGGAAAAGAGAATGAAAGACACACTAAAGCCAGGCATTAAGTATACGCACAAGTTCAAGGTTCCACGATCAAAGACCGTTCCCAGCTTGTACCCTGAGTCTGATGAGTTCGTGCTTATACCTGAGGTGTTTGCGACCGGCTTTCTGGTAGGTTTTCTAGAATGGGCATGTATCAAAGCGATCAATGCTCATCTTGATTGGCCTGCCGAACAATCGGTAGGAACCCATATCGATATAAGTCACGAGGCAGCGACCCCGCCAGGTCTTGACGTAACCGCAATTGTCGAACTGCTAAAGGTAGAAGGAAGAAAGCTGATATTTAATGTGGAGGCTCACGATGGAATCGATCTCATTTCCAAAGGTACCCACGAAAGATTTGTAATCAACAAAGAGAGATTCGATTCAAAATTGTCAGAGAAAACGATAAATTGCTGACAAAGACTCACATTCATAAATCCTATACTCAAGGCTTGACTGGTAAATCAGTTTGCTATATCAAATAATCATTATTTCTTCTCCACGGATATATTCTTTCAAAGAAAATTGATTGCCCCATCCTGCAGCGCACATCCGATTAGTGTTAACAGGCCCTAATTCAGAAAATCAATGCAGTTTATCTCCCAAACGATTTTTATCTTGATCATACAAACCGGTCAGGACCGCAACACCGTCATCGTTGACACGCAGTTCGCCAAAACTTGCGTTGGAGTAAGTCTCCCATTCTCCTTCCTGAAAAAAGTAGGCGTCGCTGGCAAGCCGTACTGATTCTCCACGCTTTCGGAAACGGAGCAGTTGTTGGGTTTCTGTGAGTTGCTGCCCCTCGTAGAGGCTCACAAAGCTGGCTTCCCCTGTCGGGTCGAGATTCACAATGATATTGCCATCGTCAATCTGGGCGGTTTTTGCAGCCTGTGCGACCTCACCGGTCATGGCATATCGCAACGCCATGTAGTCACCTTGTAAAAGTGAGCGAGGGTCACGTGGTGCAAGTCTTAGCAGCAGGGTGTCGCCGTTATTGACAATGCTCTCTTTGATGATGATCTGGCTGTTGACGATGAGGAGTATCAATAGCGTCACAACAGCCATGATGGTGAGGCGGGTCTTATCGGATAAGCCGATGCTTGAATTAAGCATGGTCAACTCCCTCCCTGCCGCTCATCTGTCAGGATTACTTTGAGGATGATCCAGCGAGAGAGCAATAGGGTGATACCGGTGGCGACCAGGGTGATCGATTTCGTTAACAGACTGACTTCTATACCGTAGAAGAAGGCTGTTAGGAATAGGATAAAAAAACCGATACCGGCCCCGGTGAAAGTTACCCTGCCGGAGTGAGTGCCAAGTAGCATGACGATAAGACCAAGCAAGAGTCCCGGCGCATACCAGGCACAGGTGATAATGACGATCATGATGCCATACGGTAATAATAATGACTTTGTGTCTTCCGTATTCGCAACGATAGGCCAGATCAATCTACCGAGATAAATAAAAAGCAGACCCAATAGAATCGTTGAGATCCAGGGTCGGGGATAGAACAAAAAGTCTGCTTCCAGTTCTGGCAGCAGATATGCGGTAGAGAGCAACAGAGTGCCAAAGGCGCTCAGCATCAATCCACTCATCAAGGGGTGTAGTAATTCACTGTGCCTGCCTGCAACAAGTGTCGGCATTCGGTTGTGCAGAATGATCAATATGCCGGTGAGTGCCGGACCGAGGAGGGGTACAAGTGCATTTGCCTCCCAGTGGTACAACAACGTGGTCAATGAACCGGTGGCGAGAAGCACCATGATGACACGATGAATACGATCCGGAAAAAGAAAAAACAGGGCTGAGCTTATTACCAGAGCGAAGCCAAGAAAAATCTCGAACTCCCCATGCCCTGCGATATCAGCAAAGCCGTAGGCAACCAACGCCTGGCCGGCCAGGCTGGAAGCCAGTGCGCATTGAACCAGAAAGTCTCTGTCGGATCGTTGACGGACGAGAATTGCACACACGATCAATGCCGCACCGATGAAGATATAACCACCATCAAACATCAGGGTGATACTGGCAATGAACCCGATTAACAAAAGGCTGGCGAGCCAGGCCCCGAACCCCACCATCGTTCGGATATACCAGGGTTGCAGGTTGGGTCTGTTTTCCAAATAATCGAGTGCGTCATCCTCTGTGCTGAGTAGATTCTCCGCCCGCAAGTTGTTCACGATATGGTTCAGGGTAACGGTTGACCCGCTCATGATCTTGTTTCCCAGCGCAGCGCAATCTGACGCAACCACCAGGCGGCACTCGCGACCTGGGCAATGAGCAGGAGGGCGAGAAAGAGCAGGCTGCCTGAACCAGACATCATATGACGGATGAAGAACGCAGTGATCACCATAATTACGCCAAGCAGGCTACAGGTAAGAATGAACAAGTCATGTCGTCGATACTGGTAGTAGTAGAGAGCAGCACCTGTTGCAATGAGTAGCAGAGTGGGGGAGACCACGCTCAATCTGATCTGTTCCTCAAAACCGGCTGCGACGATGATGACCAGTGTTGGCAGGAGGACCGTGCTGAAAGCAATAAATGCGATCACCCGCGGGAACAGTATTCCCCGCATCCAGCTGACGCCGCGGTATGAGCCGAACTCCCAGATGAGTAGGGCGATGACGTTCAGTACAAAAAGATAGCTGGCCAGGGTGGAATCCATCACTGTAGTGCCCAGCCATACCAGCGGGCCGAACAGTTGCGATAACTGCCACCAGCCATCCGGTGGGTACAGGACCTGTGTGTAGTACATGATGAGGGTCAGATTCAGGAGGATCTGCAGCAGCATCCAGATACCCGTCTGACGGCCAATGATTGCCCAAGGGAGGATCAGCAGCGCCCAGGTGAGAAACAGGCCATAGGGGTCTGCACCAGTCTGGTAGGCCTGTCCAAACACCGCCAATAGTGTGCCGGTGAGAATCGCAGCTGTCAGCAGGCTGACCCTGCCGGCAATGGTGTCGAGGCCGAAACGCCAGGCCAGGACCGCTGCGCCCACGATACCACCCTCGACCAGGGCGAACTTTGTTAAGTGACTGAGATCGGCCCAGTTCCAGGCAAAGAAGGCTAGGATACCGGCGACGATCAACAAGGCGCCGAGAGCAATCAGGAAACGATCGATGTGACGCAGCCAGCTGGTTTGATCGGGTACCAGACCTGCAAGTGTCATCGCCCGTCGATAGGCAGCTTCGCTTAGCTTCAGTTGCTGCGCCAGCTCCTGTACGTTCGCGTAATCGGCGATGATCTCCTTATGCATTTAAACTCCTTTATACCCAGGGTCGCTAGATAGGGTGCGGCCCAGCCGCACCAAAAGCCATGGTTTCATGATCTATTTATATCGACTGTAACAAAGCAGGTGCTACTCCGTAAACGTCAGCCAGGTAAGTGCGTGCTTGTATCAATACACATATCTTGTCAGGGGCAATGTAGTAATTTACGGGTGTCCCATCTTACTCCCTGTTGTTAAGCTGGCAAACAGGTGAACTGCGTTGCGTGCCTTCGGCGCTCCGCTTGGAGGTCTGGCTGCCACGCAGCCAGACACCTGTTACCAAGGTCTAAGCGTAACGAGTTAGCCAAAAAAGTGGGCACCCGGGCTTCCCCAAATTGATACCCTATCTGGAACTACCGCCGTCAAACAACAAAAATGATTATTCAATTAATCCGAAGATCAACGCGCTACTAAAGATATGTAACCCGAGATTTACGGCAAGTAACCTAGTGCAGGAGATATTATTAATAAAGACAAGTCCTTTGTATTATTATCAGGACGATATTTGCGTATTCTGCTGACATGTTGAGTATTGAACTACTGGCTGACCATCCTGAAGCTATTCCTGTCCTCAAGGATCTGTTCGAGTCGGAATGGGAACCCTATTACGGAAGATCCGGTCCGGGGGATGCGGAAGCGGATTTGAGGCGCTCTGCCAATCGAAGTCAACTGCCGATTGCGGTGGTTGCCGTTGAAAATGGCACTGTCTGTGGAACGGCTGCATTGAAAATGGAGTCGGTGACCACCTATCAAGACTATTCGCCATGGCTAGCCGCACTCGTTGTCGCTCCGGCCTATCGCAATCGGGGGATTGGCGAGCAGCTGATCGTTAAAATAGAACAGCTGGCCAAAACGCTTGGATACAGGGAAATCTACGTTGGCACCGGTAAATCATCGGGTATGTCCGAGGCTACGCTGAAGAAAAGAGGCTGGAAGTTTTTGGATAAAAGCGATTATTTTGTTTCTGAAGTATGCGTGTATGTAAAAAGACTTTAATTCCTGTCGGCTGTCTTACTGAGGAATTGCCCGGGTCACGACACTATTTCTATTTCTCCATGCACTGCTCGATAACGATCCGGTTATAGGCAGCAGCGTATTCCGATGCGCGTTGAATGAGTTTCAGGTGGGTGTCGCCAAACACGGTATCGGTGGAGCCCTCCATATAGCGGATACCACAGATACTCTTGGCCTTGGAGATCAATGCCGGTTCGATGCCGGGCAGAATGGTTGTACGGGAAGCCATGGCCATCAAGCGTTTATCACCCTTTCCCAGTGCCTCAGCCGCACTTTTGTCCGGGTTGGCGTCCTTTACCCACAACAGCGACTCAACCGCTTTTTTCTCTTCAGGTGAGAGTTGACTCATATCGATACCTTCCACCTCCTGGCAAGCGGTGAATACGAGTGCAAGAAGTAGCAGCAAAATGGTTGATTTCACCCGGTCTCCTCAGCTACGAGTTTTAACACAACAGGCCCCAGGCTCCATAGTATGACGCCAGTGACCGCGCCGTAAAGATGGGCGTCGACAATTACACTGCCGTCGACCAACGATTCACTGCCTGGCAGTGGGCCCTGCCACTGCTCCCAAACCAGCTTTATAACAACAAAGGTCAGAATGAAAAAAGAGACACCCGGTTGCTCCTTCAGCTGTTTCAATGCCCCCCAACACAACAGGCCATGCAGCACACCGGACAGACCCCGATACCAGGTGACTTCGGGTGAGAACAGCCACAACCCGATACTGGTGCCCAGGATCAGCAGAACAAGCAGGATCATACAGCGTAGTGGTGGCTGGGTTTTCGGAAACAGGGCCAGGATAAGCCAGAAACCGGCCAGGTTCATGATCAGATGTCCCCAGCCAAGATGTGTCAGATGGGTGCTGAAGAGACGCCATAACTCACCATCAGTGATATGAATACGCTGGTACTGTAGCTTGGTTATGAACGACTCCGGCAATAGGGCGATCAGCACACAGACAAGACTGAAAAGCAGTGGGCAGATGTGTCGCCGAAATATGGATTCTGCCTTCACCCCAGATCATCCTACCGTTCCGCAAACCGGGCAGGCGGGATCGGCGGTGAGGCGCAGGGTGCGCCACTCCATCTCAAGGGCATCGAGTAGCAGCAGCCTGCCATGCAACGTCTTGCCGGACCCGGTCAGCTGTTTGATGGCTTCAATGGCCTGCAGGCTGCCTATCACGCCGACCAACGGGGCGAGTACACCGTTTGCGGAGCAGGTCTCATCCATCTCTCCCTCGTCCGGATAGAGGCAGTGGTAGCAGGGCCCTCCCGGCTCACCGGTAAAGACACTGATCTGGCCTTCCATGCGAATCGCGGCGCCTGAGACCAGGGGTGTTCCCGTCTCATAACAGGCCTTGTTGATGGCGAAACGGGTTGCGAAGTTATCGGTGCCGTCGAGCGCCAGGTCGGCCTTTTCTATCTGCTGCCGTAGGTCGGTTTCATCCAGTTGCTTGGGTATGGTCTCCACCCGGCATTCCGGATTCAGGGCCAGAAGGGACTCGCGGGCAGAATCCACCTTCAGGTCGCCGATACGGGCAGTGGTATGCACGATTTGCCGTTGCAGATTGGTCAGGTCGACCTGGTCGAAGTCTACCAGCACCAGGGTTCCCACACCCGCTGCGGCCAGATACATGGCGGCCGGGGAGCCGAGTCCGCCCAGGCCGACGATGAGTACCCGGGCATTGAGGAGTCTCTCCTGCCCCTCGATGCCGATTGAAGGAAGCATGATCTGTCGGCTGTAACGCAGCAATTGGTCGTCGTTCATTGTGAATGGGTCCAGGCTCTAATGTGGCAGCTGAATAGTTACAGGGATATAGACCATCTGTCGAGTCCGAAAGTATAGAATCCGGATCGTTCAGAGGTATTTACGCCAATGTTCCGGGCGCTGATCCCGTAGCTTGTGATTCATGCGTTGATACCGGTCGGCGAAGATCATGCGGGTGCATTTGGAGTCGCTTCGGTTGCAACCCAGATTGACCCGTTCGGTCTCTTCCGTGTAGTGATAGAGGGCGCGTTTGAGGCGGTAGAGCAGGCGGTTGTCGATATGCAGACCCATTGCCGTCAGCCCTGTCTCTATCTGCTCCAGGGAGACCTCTATTAGCTGATAGCTGACATGTAGATGGGTTGCGGAGCAGGGGGTGGCTTTCAGAATACCCTCCACATCCGCAAGCAGCAAAGCCGCAGTCGCAGCCTGATTGGGGTCCGGGTGGAGTTCGGCGAAGTGAATGTCCCGGTTTTTCACTAAGTCGTGAGGGTTATCACCCATACATGGCAATCCTAACTAATGCGCTGAAATAATCAAGCAGGCGGGCTGGAGGCTGCCATACATCACAGCATCTCGTCCCCACCCTACGCCTAGTTACGAAAGAGATTTACATACCAGCGCTCATCGTCGCAGATTCATGCCAATCATTTGATCAGAGGGTACGGTTTGGCTCGCCGCGCCGTTTGTCTAATCATTTGTATCTTTACCAATGAGATGGCTGAGCGTCAGGTACCAGTTGTGTCCATCCTTCTCGATACCTAATAGCTGGGCTTCAGTGACTCGAGGGTGTCCGGAAAGGTCTGGATGGGTCGCTATGTGGGTGAAACCTGCGGATTGCAGCAGGTTTTGCACCGCATCCGCCTGTTGGTAGCCATGCTCCAACAGGAGCCAGCCATTTGGTTTCAGATAGCCGGCGCTGACCTGGCGAACGATGGTTCTGATGGCGTTCAAACCATCACTACCCGAGACCAAAGCCCGCTCCGGTTCCCGTGGCAGATCCCCCTGGTGGAGATGTTGATCGTCGGCCTCGATATAGGGAGGATTGCTCACGATCAGGTCATAGGTTTCATCTGCTGGCAGTGCCTCGCACCAGTTGCCATGGAGGAAGGTGATCCGGTCAATCCCAAGTCGTTGGCTGTTCTCTCTGGCTTGCGCCAGCGCCTTGGCTGAAATATCGGTGGCAACCATCCCCGCATCCGGCAGTTCGCGCGCCAGCGCCAGGGCAATGGCGCCACTACCGGTGCCGAGGTCAACAATCCTTGGCCGGGATATATGCTGGAGGTGATGGAGTGAGCGCTCCACCAGCAACTCCGTTTCGGGGCGGGGTATGAGGGTGTCGGGATTGACCTCCAGCGACAGGGACCAGAACTCCCGCGTTCCCGTAATGTAGGCGATCGGTTCATGAGACAGCCGCCGTTCCACCAGCTTCGTGTATTGTTGATACTGATCGGAGGGGAGTTCCAATTCCGGCCAGGCATACAGATAGCTGCGCGGTTTATCGAGGATGTGGCATAACAGCAGGGCTGCCTCCAGCTCGGGATTGGCATCGGGCAGTGCGCTGAGGGCCTGTTGTGCCGATTGCAGAGCCTGCTGCAGGGTGGTCATGGCGTGTCCCGGCCGTTTCAGGCTTCGCCCATGGCGGCCAGGGCCTCCACCTGCTGTTCGCGCAGCAGGGGTTCTATGACCTGGTCCAGGGATCCGGTCATCACCTCATCCAGCTTGTAGAGGGTCAGATTGATACGGTGGTCTGTGAGTCGATTCTGAGGAAAGTTGTAGGTACGGATGCGTTCCGAGCGGTCGCCGCTGCCAACCTGTAGTTTACGCGAGCTGGCCTGCTCGTTGACGATCTTTTCCTGGGCCTGGGAGAGCAGTTTCGCCTGCAGCAGCGACATGGCCCTGGCCTTGTTCTTGTGCTGGGAGCGCTCATCCTGGCACTCCACCACGATGCCGCTGGGCAGATGGGTCAGGCGCACCGCCGAATCGGTCTTGTTGACATGCTGCCCGCCTGCGCCGGAGGCGCGAAAGGTGTCGATGCGCAGATCGCTGCTGTTGATATCCACATCGTCGACCTCCTCCGCCTCGGGCAGGATCGCCACGGTACAGGCGGAGGTGTGAATGCGTCCCTGGGACTCTGTCTCCGGAACCCGCTGCACGCGATGGGTCCCCGATTCGAATTTCAGGCGGGAGTAGACGGCATTGCCGCTGATACGGCATACCACCTCCTTGTAGCCGCCATGCTCGCCAGGGCTCTCGCTGATGGTTTCGGTCTGCCACTGCTGGGTCTCCGCATAGCGCAGATACATGCGGTAGAGGTCGCTGGCAAACAGCGCCGCCTCGGCGCCGCCGGTACCGGCACGGACTTCGAGAAAAACATTGCGCTGATCGTTCGGATCGGCGGGTATCAGCAGCAGTTGCAGTTCCGGCTCAAGGCGCGCCTTGGTCTCCTGTGCCGCTGCCAGTTCCTCCTTGGCGAGTGGCGCCATTTCAGGGTCGTCCATCATCTCCCGGGCGGTCGCTACATCCCCTTCCGCATCCACGTAGCCTTTATAGGCCTCAACCACCGGCTCCAATTGGGCATACTCCCGCCCCAGATCGCGAAACTGATTCTGATCGCTCTGGATTTCCGGATCGGCAAGGAGTGCGGTGATCTCTTCGAAGCGCTCTGCGATCTGGTCAAGCTTGCCGCGCAGTGAAGGCTTCATGGTTTGTTTTCTGTTTTATTCAGCTGAAATAGCGTATTGGCCGCTTCGAGCAACTCTACCTGTCCATTGAATCCGGCCTGACGCATCTGGGCGCTAGGATTGTGTAACAACTTGTTGGTGAGGGTGTGCGCCATGAATTGCATCGCCTGCTCGGGAGACTTGCCGTTGGCAAGCTGTTGCAAGGCTTTCTGCATCACCTCATCGCGCAATCGTTCGGCATAACTGCGGTAGTCCTGTATCAATCCCACGGCATCCAGAGAACGTAGCCACCCCATGTATTCTCCGACATAGTGATCGATGATCTCCTCCGCCTGTTCGGCTGCTTCCTCCCTGGAACGCATGTTTTCCTGGATGACTTCATCCAGATCATCCACCGTGTAGAGATAGATATCACTCAGATCCGCCACTTCCGGTTCAATATCCCGCGGCACGGCGATATCGACCATGAAGATCGGTCTGTGCCTGCGCTCCTTGAGGGCGCTTTCGACGCTGCCCTTTCCCAGCACCGGCAGGGGACTGGCGGTGGATGAGATCACGATATCCGCCTCGGCCAGATGTCTGCTCAATTCGGTCAGGGCAATGGCGTAGCCGTCAAACTGGGATGCCAGTGTATGCGCTTTCTCCACGGTGCGGTTTGCGACGATGATCCGCCCGATTCCGTGCTGGTTGAGATGGCGTGCAGCCAGTTCGATGGTCTCGCCCGCACCGATCAATAGGGCTGTCTGCTTCGACAGATCACTGAATATCTGCTTGGCCAGGCTGACCGCAGCGAACGCAACCGATACCGGGCTGTTGCCGATCGCGGTATCGGTACGGATCTGCTTGGCGGCGGAGAAGGCATGCTGGAAGAGTTTGAAGAGCATTTTCCCGGTGGTGCCGGCATCGGTGGCTGTTTGGAAGGCGGCTTTCACCTGCCCCAGGATCTGTGGTTCGCCCAATACCAGCGAGTCCAGGCCGCAGGATACCCGCAACAGGTGTTTTACGGCATCAAGCCCGAAATGGCTGTAGAGATAGGGCGAGACGCGATCATCGCCCAAGCCGTGAAAGCGGCTGATCCAATCCGCCAGAGGCTCATGGTCCTCTTGATTGATGGAGCAGTAGACTTCGGTGCGATTACAGGTGGAGAGTATGACTGTCTCCTCGACCGCCGGATTTTCCTGCAGGCTGCGCAGGGCGCCGACGATGATGTCGGGACCGAAGGTCACCTTCTCGCGGATGTCCACGGGGGCGGTTTTGTGGTTGAGTCCTAGTGCAATTATCGACATTCGGTACTGGGGGTAACTTCTAAGCGAAGGGAAATTTTGTTATATCAAGGAGTTGAATTCAAGTTTAATCCACTTTTAGGCAACCTGCAGTCAATGGCGCAAGGGTATGCGGATGGTATGCCCTTAAGCGTATTTTAATATTTAATGTCCATGATTGACGATAGCCATAATAAGTAAAAGTTATCGTAAAGGATGACAATTAAGGTTAACCCCGATTGCTAAATGACCGGGTTCTCTGTTATTAATGTGTCTACAATAAAAAATTCACTGAATAAGAAATACCTAATTCAATAATATTTAGGGCGGATCTATCCCACAAAACCGTCCATTACAGGAGGATCACTATGCAGGTGCAAAAGTTCGTGTCCGCGGCAATCATCGGCGGTTTGCTATTTACCGGCAGTGCCTTAGCGGGGGTGGCCAAAGATCTGCCGTTGCCCAGCGGAACACCGGATGCCAATGCCGTTGCGGATCAGGTCTATTTCGTCAACCATTTCTATGCCCTGAAGAATTTCGGTATCACCAACAACAACAAGGATCCCAAGCGGAGTAACCGGGCAATTCCCGGCAAGATAACGGTCATCGTCAATAAATCGGCCGGCAGTAAGCCGACCACCATCACCGTGGAGCGCTATCTGAATAACGACTACAGCGATGGCTCTACCAATGCGCAGGATATCGCTATCTTCCGCTCCGGAAAGCTGAAAGGCACCGGCATGCTGATCACGGACTATGTCGATGACAACAAGAGCCAATCCTACTCCATCTGGCTGCCGGCGCTTCGTAAGATACGCCGTTTTGCGGAACCGGCACACGACGATGCCTGGGGCGGCACCGACTTCACTTTCGGTGACGTGACCCTGCGCAAGCCCAAGGACGAGACCCATGAGCTGTTAGGTACTGAAACCTTCAACGATTGCCTTGGCGCCATCGATAAGGCGGAATCGAAGAACAAATATCTGCCCAACCCGCCGGATGCGGCCTGCGAGCATAAAGGTAAAGAGGTCTACAAGCTGAAGAGTACAACCAAGCGCGAGAACTGGTGGTACGACCATCGCGTAAGTTATGTCGATGCCAAGACTTTCGCCGACTATCGAACCGAATATTTCAAAGGGGATGAGAAGGTTAAAGTAATCGACCGTGACTGGAAGTCTCTCGAACAGGACGATCCACGTGCCCAATTCTGGGGTTACTGGTATGGCAAGACATTCTCAACAGGTCATGAAACCTGGGCTGTGATCCCCAGGGAGATCGTACAGTATGATCAGGGATGGGAGTCGGACTTTTGGTCAGAGAAGACCTTGAGAAAAATAAAACGCTAAACATAAAACGGGTGTGCCCGCTGTGCGGGCGCATCCAACAAAAACCGGCTTGCCTGGAATTGGCGGCCATACACATCATCGAATCCGGCAAAGAGTAACAACAAGGGCTGTCGGCTATCGTTGAACCCGGGAGGAACCATTCATGTTCAAACGCTGTAAGTTGCATCAATCGATCCTGCTTGCCTTGATTTTACCCAGTGTCGCCATTGCCGAAGTCGAGATCACTGGTTATCTGAAAAACGAAACATCCGTCTTTACACGCGATGGCCAGGTGACCGGCGAGGCGGAAACAATGGTCGATGAGAGAGGTCACGACAAGGGGGATTTGCTGAAATTCGAAAATTCCGCCCGAATTTTCATGAATGGTTACCTGGGTGAAGAGAGTACCTGGCATGCCGATCTGAACTTCATCTATGACTCCGAGGGGGTCAATGACACCTACAAGGGGCATGAGCTCTATACCCAACACGACTACGTAAGAGAGCTCTATGTGGATACCTCGCTGCTTGGCTGGGATCTGCGCCTGGGCAAACAGCAGGTCGTTTGGGGTACGGCCGACGGCATCAAGCTGCTGGATATCATCAATCCCACCGATTTCCGCGAACTCAACCAGAATGCAATGGAAGATTCCCGGATTCCGATCTGGATGATCAATGCGGAACGCAATATCGGCGATAACAGCAACATTCAGTTGATTGTCTCGCAAGTGGAAGAGAACAAGATTCCCGGTCTCAATCCCGACGGCGATGCCGGCCATCCCTTTCTTATGAAGGGGGTCGAGACCATCAGTGGAGGTGTTAACGGCTTCTTCAACGTCGCACCGGCACTGAGTAATGTGGCGGCTACGTTCAATGGGGCCGCCATGGGTGGCGGCTTTACCGGCGGTATGGCGCTGCCCGTGGGATTGAACCTGTTCGCCGGCCTTACCGTGGATGGTTTTGCCGGTAACTTCTGGGATGCCGCAACCACCCCCGGGTTGCTGAACCCGACGGTACCCACTGATCCCGTTGCCGCGCCCGGTTGGTTTCTGCTGAATGCATTTGCCCAGTTCGGTTTTACCGGCCAACCCGGTTTTCCCGCAGGGCTGAATGATCCCAACGGGAATTTCGGCACCACAAACCTGATGCCGATCACCGCATTCAACGCTCCGCCGACCCCTACGGATGTGACCTGGGATCCGGCCAATGCCACTTCGGCGTTCGAGTTCATGTCGAATGCGACCTTCGCCACCTTCAACACTTTCACCAGCTTCAGTCCTACGGCGCCGACCGGCTTGACCGGCACCACCAGCGAGTGGGTGCGCGACTATCCGGACGACAGCGATGTGAATGCCGGTTTTCGTTTTCGTAACTCTACCGATGGCGGCCTCAACTGGTCTTTCAACTACTTCCATCACTATGGCGCCAATCCGGATCTCGATCTCAGTTGGCGCAATTCGGCGGGTGATGAGCTGGCCGTGCAACTCGCGCCGACCCTGTTCTTCGATACCAACGGCACTGCCGGTCCGCAGCAGGACGATACCTATATCCCCGATGTGGCGACCAGTATCACCCGGGATCAGGCCAGGGCGAACTGGGATATGGGCAATCCCACCACTATTCTGGTGCATGATGGTACCGGCTCCACCTACTACGGCGCCCTCGATCCGAGTGCCGTACTGCCCGCATTGGCTGACGGCAGTCCATTCAATGAGCCCCCGGCGATGGGCGCGGGCGCACCGATCTTGCGCTTTACCGAGTCGCTGCATCGGGTCAACAGCGTAGGTGCCTCCTTCGACTACGCCCTCGATATGGGCGACATTCCACTGGTACTCAGAGGCGAGTTCCTCTATGACGAGGGAGACAAGCAACCGGTTATCGATAAGTTTCTGCTATCAATCGGTGATCTGACCAACGCCCTGAAGATGGAAGATGCCGACTACTTCAGGTATGTCCTGGGTGCAGATATCACCGTGGCCACCAACCTGCTTGTCAGCGGTCAGTTTATCCAGTTCCGCAATCTCGATTTCGTCGATGAAAAGGATACCTGCATGACTCAAACCGGGGCGTCCGTGGACTGCAGCCGCTATACCGCAGATTTCCCCACCATGAGTCTTAGCAATGGCCTGATGAAGGGGTATGAGGATAAGGAGTTCTACTCGCTCTTTTTCTCCAAGCCCTTCGGTGATTCCCAGGAGCATCGCTGGAACAACATCTTTATCTACGAAGAGGGTGGCGGCAAATGGAACCGTCTCGATATCGAGTACACCTTTACCGATACCATTCTTGGCTCTGTGGAGTGGAACAACTACTGGGGTGATGAAAACACCACGTTCGGTCAGTTCGAGAACAGCTCCAACTTCCAGGTCGGTCTGAAGTGGATATTCGAATAATTCCAACAACCCTGTAACTTCGACCATCATAACCAAACGAGGATGTCCGGTGATATGCCGGACATCCCTCATCAAACAGCGCTTTCACGGGGATTGAGCCATGAGTGGTTCTGAGTCAACCAACGGATCAGGAAATCGGTGGGCCGAGGGTTATGCGGACTTTGTCATCAAATTCCGCTGGCCGTTGATGCTGATTCTACTGGTGGTCACCATCGTGGCCGCCTTGCAGATCAAATATCTGGATATGCGTAACGATCCGGATACCTTGCTACCTCCCAGCAATCGCTACGTGGCGACCAACCTGTATGCCGAATACAACTTCGGTATGGGTAATCTTATGGTCTTTACGCTGCGCATCAATGAGGGGGATGTCTATAAGGATTGGTTCGTCAACAAGGTTCAGGAGATACACAACCGGCTGGTCGCCCTGGAGAAGGCAAGAGAATCCAATTTCATCGATATCGCCGCGAAAAAAATCAAGTATATGGGGGCGGATGAGAACGGTTTGGTATTCAAGCGCCTGATACCGACTGAAGGTATCAGCAGTGATCCTGACGTGGCGGAACAACAGCTGGCCTTTCTCAAAGAGGGCATTGAGACGAACCCCGTTATCGGCCCGATGTTGGTCGGGTTCGAGGATGCCGAAGGTAACAAATGCGAATTTCAGGAGAAAGATGAGAAAAACTGTACTGCCAAGTCGCTCTATATTATCGGCGACTATACCGATGAGGTAAAAGAGATATACCTGCCCTGGGTAAGGGAGGTCAGGGCGATGATGGATGAGTATGGTCAGGATGACCGTTTCGAACTGCTGGTGGCGGGTGAACCCTACTTTCTGGCGTGGATGCTGGCGGATCTGGTCAACAAATGGTGGTTGTTCGTCATCTCATTCGCCATCGTGATTGCCGCGCTCTGGTTTGAATTCCGTAACTGGCGCGGTTCCCTGTTTCCGATCATCGGTGTCAGTGCGACGATCGTGCTGACATTGGGGTTGATGGGATTTTCCGCCTTCAAGCTGACTACGATGATGGTCTTGACACCGATGCTATTGCTGGCAATCGGTATCGGTCACTCGGTCCAGGTGACCCGGCGCTTCATGCAGGAGCAGGCTACTTCGGGGGATTGTGAATCGGCCGCAAGGGTCGCGATCTCCCATACCATTGTCCCGGCCACTCTTTCGATCGTGACCGATATGGTCGGCTTTGCGACCCTCGCCACGGTGGATATCTCGTTCTATAAGGCATACGCCTACTTCGGCATGTTCGGCATGTTGACCCTGCTGTTTACCACCACCACCCTGATTCCTCTGCTGATGATGACCTTCCCGTGCAGCCAGATGGATATGAGCGAAGGGCATGAGCAATCGTGGGAGACCAAGGTGGGCGGTGTGATCACCGGTATGTTGAATGGTCCGGGCAAGGCGCTGCCCATCCTCTTTGTAGTCGTTATATTTGCCTGGTCGATCTACTATACCGAAATCGGCCGGGGCATATCGGGCCTGATGGCAGGCGATGCCGGCAGATCTGACCCGGAAGTGGCCCGCATACAGGATGAGTTCGATATCATGCCGGGGGTTGAGAAGGGTATCAACTATTCCCGAGCAGCGTTCAAGGAGAAGTCGATAACCATTCAGCACATCGAACGCCTAAATACGATCATGCCCGGTGTGATATCGGTATCGATCCCGGTACGCGGTAAGGAACCCGTTGCCGAGTTGTGCGTGGATAGCTACTTTCCCGAAGAGATCTACGATATCGAAGATCCGGTGGAGAAGGTTGCCGCTTGTGAAAAGGCGAAGGCCGAGTTGGCCTGTTGGGATCCCGACCCATGCGGCGCCCAGGGTATCTTCAACGAGGCCGATGTGCTTGCCGACATCGAGGCGATGGAGGAGTGGATGCGCGCCCATCCGTTCATCGGTTTCACCGGTTCCTATGCGCAATATATCCGCTTGGTGAATATGCTGCTGACAGCGGAACCGGGCGAGCAGCCGGACATCGGCGATCTCTATATCCCCACTTCCAAGAAGCTACGTTCCATCGATCCCGACGATGACAGGGGCGGCGACGATATCGTGCAGCTCTACAACGGTCTGCTCGAGACCATGACCGAGGAGGGGGACATGGACTCCTTCGTCATGAAGAACTGGAATGAAGGCGTGGTGATGGGATTTATCAACACCATGGATCCGGTGGAGGCTCATGTGGTCACCATGGATATCCAGCAATATATCGAGGAGCACAAGAACGATCCCGGTTTCAGCAAGGTCAACTTCGGTCTGCGCTCCGGCCCGGTCGAGGACCTGTCCGGTGACAGCAACGAGCTGTCTGTTGACGGCACGGATTATGTTAGACCTGGTGTGGGTGGCTTCCTTGGCGCCACCGAGGCCACCCGTGAGGTGGCGGTGGACAACTGGCTCACCGGACCTCTGCTGACCGCGGCTGCCGTATTTGTCATCGCCGCATTGATATTCCGCTCCGTTGTGGTCTCGATCATCCTCATGGTGCTGCTGTTCATCACCCTGTTCGCCCAGTATGGTCTTGGCGGTTATATGACCAGTATCCAGAACTGGTCGGGCAATCTGGCTTTTCATCTCCAGGTTGCGCTGAGTATCGCCATGGGGCTTGGTATCGACTACGGCATCTATATGATGTCGAGGCTTAAAGAAGAGATGGTGGCGACCGCTGGAAATTGGCAGCTGTCATTGATCAATACCTTGAATACCACCGGCTCGGCGGTGATCATCTCGGTAATCGTCCTGCTTGGTTGTTTTATCCCTCTGCTGAATACCGATCTTGCCAACACCTGGGGATTGGGAGTCTATATCAGCCAGGCTTTGTTGATCGATGTAGTCACGGCTCTTACCATCCTGCCGATGATGGTAGCGTGGTTGAAGCCCAAGTTTGTTTTCGGTAGATATAAAAACTAAAAAAGACCAACTGCGCTGAATCGCTGATTCAGTTCAGGCTCAAGCCGGTGTTTTACACCGGCTTTTTTATTGTCCTGACGGGAAAGTGTGAGATTGAGTAGTATCGCTCTGATAGAGGTCGTACCTTTACACCTCTCCTGTTTTTTTCCGAGCATGGGCCAGTGAATCCGCAACGGCGGCATAAGATGAATTCAAATGAGAAAACAGTTCCGTTGCCTTAGGGAGATCCTCGCTGCTTGAAATAAGCCCCAATGCGTCACAGTGATTCACGACCTCATCGGCACCTATGGCCGCACTGCTTGAAGCCAAGCTGTGTGCTGCGCGTTTCAGTCTATCCAGGTCATTGTGTTGAATGGCCTCGTTGATGATATCCAGCAGATCGGAAGATGTTTTGAGATATATGTCAATAATTCGCTGCGGGATGTCATGGTTTCGCACCTGTTGCTGTGAGTGAACGTGGTCAACAATCTCGCGGTACTGTACCGCAGAAAATTCTATGGATGACTGTTTTTCACCCGCCGTACTATTCGGGTTGCCATACTTTACTGATGTCCTGGCGGTATCATGCAGCGATAACCATTTTTTAAGAATATGCTGTAGCTTGTCGTGTGTTATCGGCTTAGCGAGGTAATCGTCCATCCCCGCAGCCAGACACTTCTCCTGGTCGCCATCCATGGCGTTGGCGGTTAACGCAATAATCGTTGAGCGTTCAGACTTATTCTCCTGTTCACGAATGATCCGGGTAGCTTCATAACCATCCATATCCGGCATCTGGATATCCATCAAGATCAGGTCGTAATGGTCATTGCCGAGTAGCTCAACCGCTTCCCGGCCGTTACTTGCGAGTGTTACCTTACAACTCAGTAGTTGCAACATCTCTTCGATGACGGCCTGGTTGACCAGATTGTCTTCCGCCACCAGAATCCGGGTTTCTCTCTCAGGCCAAAATATTGCCGCAGTGTCGGTGTGGTGTGCTGTATCGGGTTTTGCATCCTGCGGCTGTTGGGTCTCGGACTGATTGGTCAATTCTCTGATCGTACTGTCGAGTTCCGCCAAACGAACCGGTTTTACCAGGCAAGAATCGATGCTGTTGTCACGAACCGGATTGGCATGTGTGGTCAGCATCTGCGATGTCAACATGATAATGGATGGATTATTGAATGCCGGATCGAGCCGTATTGATTTACCCAGGTCAAGTCCATCCATGTCTGAGAGAAACCGATCCGTTAAAACAGCTTGAAAATAGCTGCCATTAGCGGCTGTTTGTTTGAGTTGCTTGATGGCTTCAGCGCCGTTAAACGCCAGGGTGACGGCATAGCCGAGATCCTTTAAGGATTGGTAAAGTACCTCTGCAGCACACCGGCTGTTACCGACCAGTAGAATTCGCAGCTGAGCAATCCCCCCATCTTTCTTCGGCTGCCATGCTTTACTCCCTTTGCTTAGGCCGAGGCGTGCGGTAAACCAGAACATCGAGCCCTTGTCCGGTTCGGATTCGAGACCAATCTCGCCATGCATCAGTTTGGCGAGTTGTTTCGATATTGCCAATCCCAGACCGGTACCGCCAAAACGGCGGCTGGTGGAGCTGTCCGCCTGTGAAAAGACGTCGAATATATGGTTTTTCATCTCCTCGGATATACCGATACCGCTGTCGGCGACCTCAAACCTGACAGTAAGGTCGGTAGCGGACTTTGCCCATGGCATGACGCGAATGATTACTTCGCCTTCATGGGTGAACTTAATCGCATTTCCAACTAGGTTTACCAATATCTGTCTTATGTGCTGATCGTCTCCGAACAGAGCGTGAGGTATGGAGGGTGGGCAGTAACTGATCAATTCCAACCCTTTTTCACGCGCCTGTCCACCAAGCAGTTGTACGACCTCTTCAAGAAGATCGGGGAGATTGAAGATTTTTTCAATCAGTTCTGCCTTGCCGGCCTCGATTTTTGAGAAATCCAGAACGTCGTTGATGATTGTCAGCAGTGAGCGGCCCGCACTATGCGCGGTGTTGGCAAAGCGTCGTTGCCGTTCATTCAAGTCGGTGTTCAGTAACAGTTCGGTCATGCCGAGTACGCCATTCATTGGGGTGCGGATCTCATGGCTCATGGTGGCGAGAAACTGTGATTTTGCCCTGTTTGCCGTTTCCGCATCCTCCTTGGCGGCCTGTAACTCAAGTAGTGTGGCTGCCAGTTTCTGATCACGGCTCTGAATCTGCTCGAGCATGGTATTGAATCCATCGGTCAGTATTCCCAGTTCATCCGGATTGACTGATGTCACACGCAGGCTGTAGTCCCCCTTCCGGGTGACGCTGTCCATGGTGGATGTGAGAACGGTGATCGGCTTTGTAATTAGGCGTTGCAAGCGCAGTGCCAGCAGGTAGGCGAGAAAGAAAGTGAGAACCAGTACAACTGTTGCAATGACGATCTGTCGTTGCAGGCTGGCGTGGAGTTGGGTCAGATCCTGTTTGATATCGATGTGGCCGAGTGTTTTTTCATTGAATCTGATTTCATGGATGAGTTCAATATAGTCACTATGAAATTGGTAGCGGGTCAAATCGTCGTGAAGAGTTCCTGATTTATCAGACCAAACACCATGACTTATTGCCATTGCGTCAATGAGAGATTGATGGGCGGGTCGGTTACTTTTGTAGGTGGCGAACAGTGAACCTTCCGCATCAGTGATATAGGCATGGACTACGGTTTTTTCCTCGCTCAGGGCAAACAGGATTTCTTCGGCTGTACCCGGGTCGCGGAATATCAGAGTGGCGGTTGCATTGACACCCAACACGCGTGCAAGGGCGGAGGCCGATTCGACCATGGAATTCCGCTTGGCCACCATTTCCGAGATGACGAATGCGACCGATGCCAGGGTCAGTGCGACAACGCTGGTGATCAATGCGATGGTGATGACTTTTAGCCGGATCGGCCATCGTTTGAAGCCGGGGCCAATCACTGCTTTGCTCCCTCTTTCGACGGTCTGACGCGGGTTGCCAGTCTAAGCAGTTTTGAACTGACTTTCAATTGTCCTTGATCCAGTGCATCCATGTTCACAACCAGCTTTATCTTATGTGATTTTTTCAACAGAACGATGGAACCCCCTGCCGGTATGAAATCGGGATGATCACTGACGGTGAGCACAGATTGAGATGCAAGCCGCTGAATGAGTTCGGTGGGATAGCCGGCTGCAGGCTGATGGATAAAGAGTATGTTGCAGTCTGAAAGTTGTTGTTCATTTTCCACGCTCACAACCCGAAGTTCCCTGCCATTGAGTATTTCGTTTGCTGTGATCTCATTCATACTGGCCTTAAGCCTGCTGTAACCGAGCAGGCAATAGTTAATGGGACTGATCTGGTTTTTAAAAGTGCTTTCCGGCCAAGTGACGTAATTTGCGAAATTATAGAGAAAAAGCGCCTTCAGCCGGTCCTCGTCGACCTGTTCGGAGACTGCGCAAGGTAGCGGTAGACACCAAAGCAGGACAGCCATGACAAGCGGCATGACCGAGTGCCATCTACCTGTTGCGCCGATTGACGTGACCGGTGTCGGCATAGTCTCAGAATTTCCACTTCAGTTGCAGCAATGCACTGCGTTCGACCTGGGTGGATTTCAATCCGATCGGGCCGGCAAATCCGGCAAACTCGATAAACTCGGGGTGCTCGTCATCCATCAGGTTGCGCAGGGATAGTGCAACTTCCAGGGACGGGCTTGGTTGCCATCCCAACCTCATATCAAGACGGGTGTAGTCAGCTATGTCGGAATTGGGAATCTTGTCGACATAATAGAGGGTGGTATCGAATTCCATGTGATACGGTAGGTCGAGTTGCGAACGTAGTTGAGTCTGGTGTTCGGGAGTGACGTCGCTTGTCTCGGTGGAGGTTGTGTCGTTGCTGGTGCTGTCGTTCTGTAGGTCTACTTTTAGCCATGCATGGGACATCTTCATTTGCCAACGGTCCGTGATCGTCCAGTTGGCAACCAGTTCCAGGCCGTAGCTCTTTCCACTCATCCTGTTGTCGAGTGAGATGAGGGTAGCGCCGGGAAAGGGCGGGGGAATCATTTCGAATGTAGTAAGGTCGTCATATTCGTTATAGAAAGCGGCAATATCCAAGGAGAGATCAGGTATTGCTTGGGTCCGGTAGCCAAATTCGTAAGCCAATAATTTTTCCGCGTCGAATTCGCTGTTACCGACTACGAAGATGGGTCCAATTTGGATATTCAAGTCCGTCTCGATACGCGAAGGTGTACGTACAGCCCGAGACACGGCAGCCCAGTATGAGCTGAAATCGTCCGGTGTCCAGATCATTCTGACATTGGGTTGAAACTCGCTGTCGGTATAATCGTTGCGCTCATATTTTGCCCCCAGAATAAGATGCCAGCGATCCTCAACCAAGCTGATATCATCCTGAACGAAGGCGCTGATGATATTGTCACGGTTGGGCGTATGCCCGAGCGTGAGCACGGAACTCGAGGGTGTCTGAATCTCGTCCCGGCTGGTACGGAAACCGGCCCCCCAGACGATGGCGTGCCTTTGATTGAGCAAAAAGTCGTGTTGGAAATCGAGATCGAAGGTGTCCCTGTCTTCTCTCAATGTGGCATTCCTGCGGTTGGTGTGGTCATAGTAGAACTGCAGGCTCATACTGCTGTCAGTGGCGAGTCGACGGGTCCAGCGTGCGAGCAGATTGCCACCGGATGTATCCGCTGTATCCTTTTCGATGCTGCCCGATGGAGGAGGGAAGGGAGAAAAAATGTTCTGGCCGGCGGTGCCGTTATAGAGATCCCCCTGTATGGTGATGCTGTCTGTCTCGGAGAGATTGCTGTCGCTCCTGAACCCAAGCCGCTCTCCATCCCAATCATCCTCCGCTTCGCTGCCATCGAAGAAGACGGCGCCATCCCGTCTGAAAGCTTTGAGATAGGCTCTGTAATGCGTATCGGCATCCGTATTACCGCTTAATCGTATCATTGCCGACCCCGGCTCTTCATTCCCGCCGGACACGGAGAACAGACCGCCATCCGTATTCATGGATGACTTCGTAATAATATTGATAATGCCGTTTACGGCATTGGCGCCCCACAGCGTCGCTCCCGGTCCGCGAATTACCTCGATGCGTTCTATATCTTCCAATACCGTATCTTGCACATCCCAGTAGACACCTGAATAGAGTGGTGTATAGAGACTGCGGCCATCCATCAGTACCAGCAGTTTGTTGGCATGACGGCCGTTGAATCCACGTGCGCTGATGGCCCATTTGCTGGAATCGATCCTCGCGACGTGCAAACCCGGCACCATTCGCAGGAGTTCCGGCAGTTGAGATACACCGGAGCGGCGGATATCTTCCTGGGTGATGACATAGATGGCGCTTGCGGCATTGGAAAGCGGCTGCGCCTTCCGCGTAGCCGACGTCACTGTCAGTTCCAGCAGATCATCGAGGCTCAGGCTTTTCAGCCTCTCCAGATCATGAAATTCATGCGAGTCGTCGGCGAATATCGGCAAGCATGTGAGCATGAGCGAGATCAGTACGACTCCGATCTTTATGGTTGTAATGCGATGGAACCATGTGGTGTATATGGAACGATTAAGCGAGGTATGCATGGTGACTCACTTTTTAGTGTGAAGTTGATGGCTGCTGGCCAATCGGGTGAAATTCTCTTTGGATAGTGGCGGACTGACAGATAGTTTGGAAAAAAATCATATCCTCGCTGTTTTAAAAAGTTGAACTGTCGATTGTTTTCGACCCCTTTCGCCGCCACTTCAAAATCGGGCTTTTTCGTCATCGTCTCAACGTCGGCAGGCAATATTTCACTCATCGTTGGCTCAGGCGTCTACAGATTTCTTGCCTATCCAGTTTTCCAATGCCGACGCAACTTCCCTGATTTTGTAGGGCTTGCCGATGAAGTCGTCCATGCCCGAAGCTTTGCAGCGGTCCACATTGTCCTCCGATACATAGGCAGTACAGGCGATGATAGGCAGATGGGATGTCGACATGCGCGACTTTTCCTGTTGCCGGATGCGGATTGCAGTCTGATAGCCGTCTAAAACAGGCATCTCACAGTCGAGCAGCAACAGGTCGAATGTCTCGGATTGCAAAAGGTCGAGGGTCTCCATGCCGTTTTCAGCGATCCGGTATTGGCAACCGAGACTGTCGAGCATACTTGTCGCCAGTTCTATATTGATCGGGTTATCTTCGGCTAACAGGATTTTCCCTCCCAATTGCGGCAGTTCGCCTTTAGCCGTCTCATCAACCTGTTGAGTCAACGGTACTGCCTCATCTTCAGCGGTTTGGAAGGGGAGTTCGAACCAGAACAGGGTACCGCCGTGATTTCCTTGCATTACACCTATTACGCCCCCCATAAGCGTGATCAGTTCCTTGCAGATCGTCAGTCCCAGGCCGTATCCGCTGTTATTGAGGTCGAATTCATTCGATGCCTGGGAAAAATAGTCGAAGATGATACTGTCCTCGCCCTCGGGAATGCCCCGTCCGGTATCTTCGATCTCGAACCGAATGAGATACCCCCCCTCTTCGAGTTCATGTTGCGCTTGCGCACCGAATCTGACGCTGCCGGCATCGGTGAACTTGATTGCGTTACCGATAAGGTTGATCAATATCTGCCGCAGGCGGGTGCTGTCGCCAATGATCTCCGAAGGGATCTGTTGATCCAGATGGTGCTCGATGCGCAATCCCTTCTGCTCGCCCTGGGAAAGAAATAGCTGATGTATCTCCTGCAGTAACCCGGCCAGATCGAATTTGACTTCGTGTAGCCGCATCTTTCCCGCTTCGATGCGGGACATATCGAGTAGATCGTTGATCAGTTCCAGCAGGGAATTCCCCGAACTCTGTATAATCTCCGCATAGCGTTTTTGGGTCGGCTTCAATTCACTGTTCAGCAACAGTTCAGTCATGCCCAGGACACCGTTCATCGGCGTTCGGATTTCATGAGACATCTTGGCGAGAAATTGTGATTTTGCGCGATTGGCCGATTCGGCTGTCTCCTTGGCCAGCGTTAGTTCACGGGTCTTCTCCTCCACCAGCTCTTGCAGATGATAGCGATGTCTCTCCAGTTCATGCTGGATGCTCGAGCGTTCACTGATCTCTTGTCTGAGGCCCTGGTTGAGTCGTGTCATCTCCGCTGAGGCCTTTCTCAACTGTTCAATCAGATCGATATTTTCAAACCTCAGCTCCAGGCTCTCCACGAGTGATCGATGGGTATACCGAGCGATCATCATCATCATCAGGGTGTAGGCCAGCACGCCGAGCAGCAAGCCTTCCGGCAGATCCAGGTCGATAAAGAGATAACGCAAAGCGAGAGCGATCGGCGCTGGAAGACTGTAAGCGTAGACAGCCGCCATGAAAATGGCCAACACACCGCTGCCGGCGGCGATCACGCCGGCGCTGACGACCAGGACAAAGGCTTGCAGTGCGAGATCCTGAGGATAGAGCGGCAGCATTAACATCGCCCATCCGATGCCGGTTGTTCCCGTCGCCAGGGTGTAGAGATGCATCCAACGGGGGTGATCCTGGGCAAACCATTTCCGGCGGTTTCGTATTACGATCAGCAACAGGCGTATCAGAGCGGTTGCAACCATGTAGCTGAACCAGATGGCAACCGCTGCAGGATCGGTCTCCCAGAGCACCACCGTCACCACAACCGCAATCACGACCACAGTCAGATTGGCTGGTATCCCGCTTCTGAACAACAGGTCGAGCTGGTTGGAAAAGATCGCTTTTTGTCTGTTATTGTTGATCATTGTAACGGGTATGCTGGCAAACCATCGTTTACTCTTCTTCAAGGGTTTTTAGCTCTTCCTCGTGATCCGCGTATTTCAGCGCGATCTTCAGGAACTGATCCGAACAGGCCGTAAAGGCATCCACCACGTCCGGGTCAAACTGCGTACCTCTACCCTGCAGGATGATGCCCACCGCTTTGGAATGGGGAAAAGGCGGTTTGTAGACCCGTTTGCTGATCAAGGCGTCATAGACATCGGCAATCGCCATCAGACGACCGCAGATCGGTATGGCATCGCCCTCGATGCCGTGCGGGTATCCCTTGCCGTCCCATCGCTCATGGTGAAACTCGGCGATCTCCCGGGCGAGACTGAGGAATGAGTTGCTACCCAGCTTCTCTTCGGCGGCCAATAAGGTGTTGCGCCCGAACAGAGTATGCTGTTTCATCTGCGTAAACTCTTGATCTGTGAGTTTGTCGGGTTTGCACAGGATATTGTCGCTGATACCGACCTTGCCGATATCGTGAAGCGGCGCAGAGAGATAGAGCAACCGGATTGTCTCGTCATCCAGATAACCCCTGAAGCGGTCATTCCCTTTGAGCGCCTCCGCCAGCACTTTCATATAGTTCTGCGTACGTTTGATGTGGCCACCGGTTTCCGGATCCCGGTACTCCGCCAAAGCGCCCATGGCCTCTATCGTCGCCTCCTGGGTCAGCATAAGTTCCCTGGTGCGCTCCTCCACCAGCTCTTCCAGATTATCCCTGTGGCGTTTCAATTCAAGCTGGTTATGCACACGTGCCAGGACAAGCGCCGGTTTGAAGGGTTTGGTGATATAGTCGACGGCGCCCAGGGCCAACCCCTTCTCCTCATCGCCCTCATCCGCGAGCGCGGTGATGAAGATAACGGGGATCTGCTCGGTCAGCGGGTCCGACATTAACTGTCTGCAGGTCTCGTAGCCATCCATCTCCGGCATCATGATATCGAGCAGAATCAAATCGGGCATGGGGGATTCCCTGGCGATGCTCAGCGCCCTGACACCGTTCTTCGCTGCCCGTACTCGGTATTTGGAGCGTAGTGTACTGCTGAGCACCTCGATATTCCCAGGGGTGTCGTCAACGATGAGTATCGTCGCTTTGTCGTTATACCGCCTCATTGCTTCCATCCTCGACATTCTGCATCTCCTGACTGACATCCAAGGCGAAAGTCAGATCTTTCAGCTCTTTGAGCGCCAGTTGAAAGTCGTAATCATCCACCGCCATATGCAGTCCCATCCAGGCATCCTTCAGTGACGAATCACGCAACTGTTTGCTCAATTCATCCATGATATCCACCACAGCGGTATCGTCATTTTCCAGTAACTGTTTCAGCTCATCCAATAACGGCATCAACAGGTGTATATCCGGTATACCGGCCTCATCGGAAACGGAGGACCCGTTTTCGATACCGTGCAGCATAGCCAACACTTCACTCAGTGGCAGTTCAAGCTGGCGTCTCAGGGCCTGCAGATCTTCGGCCGTGTCACCGTTGCGGCAGGCTGTCTCCAGCTTCAGTGCAGCCCGCTGCAGTGTGGTGGCTCCAATACTGCCCGCTGAACTCTTCAGTGAGTGCGCATGACGTGTGGCGCTACTCCTGTCATCCTGTTCCACTGCTGATTGGAAACGTTGCAGGAAATCGTGTTCGGTGGAGAGGAAGCGCTTGAGGATGCGTTGATAAAGTGCCCTGTTGCCGTTGCAAACGGCCAGACCGGCATGTTCGTCAATGACAGGGTCTGTTTCATCTGCAGCTCCTTTCTGTTGAGCTTGCACGTCTCTCCGGGCGGTATCCGGGATATATTTTATCAGTACCGCGTAGAGTTCATCCACATTGATCGGTTTCGCGATATGATCGTTCATTCCCGCATTCAGGGATTTTTCCCGATCGCTCGACAGGGCGTTGGCGGTCATGGCGATAATCGGCAACCGTTCCTTTTCGAAACCCTCCTGAGCGCGGATCAGCCGGGTTGCGGTATATCCGTCCATGACCGGCATCTGCACATCCATCAAAACGGCATCCACACTATCCGATTCCAGCAGTTTCACCGCCTCGGCGCCGTTCTTTGCAATTTGCACCTGGATACCGATGTTCCTTAACAGCTCCCAAGCCACCTCCCGATTGAGCGGATTGTCCTCCACCAGCAGGATCTTTACGCCACGCAGGCGATTAAGACGAGCCTGAACCAAGGTGGAGCGTTTTTGATCTTGTTGTTTTGGGGCGAGCTTGGCGGTTTGCAGGTGGCTGAGGCCGTCAAGCAGGGTGGAGGGGCTAAGCGGTTTTGCCAGTATTCGGTCGGGCTGGACTGATTGACATTGACTCAGAAGCTCTTCGGTGCCGTAGGCGGTGAGCATGATTACTTTGGGTCGATGAGAGAGGGCTTTCTCCTGATGAATGGCCTCCAGCACCTCCACGCCATTCATGCCCGGCATTTTCCAGTCGAGCAGCACCAGGCCGAACGGCTTGCCTTGCGCTTGCGCCTTCAGCAGCTCGATGAGTGCCGCGCCACCGCTGGCGCAGGTCTTCGTGGTAAAGCCAAGGGATTCGAGTATCTCCTGCTGGATATGGCATGCGCTGTCGTTGTCATCCACGATCAATGCAGGCTTGTTGACCAAAACACTTGGTTCTGCTGTTGGCCGGGCTTCAGGTGATGCCTGTTTCGTCAGGGTCAGAACAAAGAAGAAACGGCTCCCTTCTCCAGGTCTGCTTTCAACCTGGATTTCACCACCCATGGCGTGCACGAAGCGCTGTGATATGGCCAGACCCAAGCCGCTCCCCCCATAGCGGCGGGTAGTGGAACCGTCCGCCTGGGTAAAGGCCTGGAACAGATGTTTCAAATAATCTTGTTCGATACCGATGCCGGTATCGCAGACGGAGAAATTGAGCTGTACCTGATCGTCATGCTGCTCCAGCAGCCTCACTTTCACGACCACTTCACCCTGTTGGGTGAACTTGATTGCATTACTGCTAAGGTTAACGAGTATTTGTTGCAGTTTTACCGGATCACCCAAAAGGTATTGCGGGATCTGTTGGTCGATATCGTAGATGAACTCCAACTGTTTTTCCGCCGCCTTCTGACCTACCAGGTTGCTCAGATTGTCGAAAATGCCATCCAGAGAGAACGTTGTTTGCTCCAGTTCGACACCACCCGCCTCGATCCTGGAGAAGTCGAGAATATCGTTAATGATATTCAACAAGGTCTGGGATGACTGGCGTACTTTCTCCATGTAGCGCCGTTGTTTTGGTTCCATATTGTCGGCGAGCAGTGCAAGGTGAGTCATGCCGATGATTGAATTCATCGGCGTACGGATCTCATGGCTCATGGTAGCCAGGAACTCGGATTTCGCCCTGCTGGCCTGTTCGGCGATTTGTGCCGCTGCGATATATTTCTGGGAGCGCTCTTCGATCGTTTTTTCCAGGTTTCTGTTCAGTTTCGCCAGTTTTTTGTTTGACCTGTCGATCTGTCGCATGTGTTCTTCAATCTCGGCCGATCGCTGTAACAGCTTCTCCGCCATATCGTTGATGCCGCTGACAAGGGGTTTGAATTCACGTTGATTGATATCGGGTATGCGATACTCGAGATTGCCGTTTGAGAAGGCCGTTATACCCTGCTTTATCTGGCTGACCGGTTTCGAGATCGCTCTTGAGACCCCAATCTGCGTGGCGAGCGTAATCAACACACCGATGATGCTGATCACAATAAAAAAACGCCTCTTTTCCAGAATCTCCTCTTCGGCCAGTTGTTGCTGTTGATGAAAATGGTTGCTGATCAGGGTGTTTACAGATTCCAGGTCTTCCAGCAGGTGGGATTGGACCGGTCTTAATTGCTCGAGAATGCTCAACATGTAGGATGCCGATGGGTCCTGCATCTCATGCTCTCCTTGATACTGGTGGATCGCCGCTCGATACCATCTCAAATTGAGGGAGACGTTTTTCAGTGCCGAGTTGAGTTGATCATACGCCTGATTATCTGCAGGCAAAATATATACGGGGAGCGCGGAGAACTGTTTGACCAGGGACTTAAGGTCGGTTTGAGCCTGGTTCAGAGGTAATGCGATCTCTTCAAAGCGAATCGTTGTAGCCTCTCGTTCACTGATTAATTCCGATTCCAATTCGATCAACAGTCGGTTCAGAATCGAGAGTGGCTGAAAGCGAGATTTATTCGCATGGGAATCCAACGGGAGTGTCTGCAAGGCGGATCTGAAACTGTCGATATATTGGGTTTTTTGATGAAATAATTCATCGGTGCGATCACTATCGGCTGAATTTTCCCTAACTTTCGTGATGGCATCGCTCAAATGTCGATAGGCTTCATCCACCACCGGGCGATGTTGCTCATCAATATTAGATAAGATGCGCCCGATGTGATCGATGATTTCTCCGCTGTTGACAGCACGATCCCCCGATTGTTGGGTGTAGAGTTGAAAATCCCGTTTACTGCGTGAGATTGTGTTGATTATACGTGTGATATGCTGCAGGGACGTACTGCGCATTTCGCTCAAGACCTGGCTTTTAAGGTGAAGTTCGTTGATCAGACCTTGACCCAGCAGGATCACGATAATCAGAATGCTCAATAGACTCACGGCGCTGACGCGAAACAATGTCTTGATGCTGGGGGTGAATAACAACATCTTCAGTCGGCAAACCGTAGCAATAGGGGTTCCCCAACCTCTCCGCTGCCGAAGAGCGGTATTTCGAGCGAGGGATTGGGATCGCGGCCGGCAATCTCGTAGCGGGAGACACCGAATCGGTAATCCTCCCCCGGACGAAAAGCGATATCATCGCTGTTGCCGGTATTCAGTTTACGAGCGAATTCGATCCGCCAGACACCTGCCTGCCATTGCCCTTTTGCGCGGATGTCGGCTCGGCTTCCACGAGGTTGGCTGATCTCAAAGGCGTCGATGATATCCCCTGCATAGTCCACAGGCATTTTATTGCGGTAGGCTGATTCACCGCTGTCTCCACGCCTTATCAGGTAAAATCTCGAACCTTTTTTTGAGATTATCGGTAGAGATTTTATCGTTTTATTCTCTGAATAGAGCTGAAATTTATCGTCGGCAAAGCCGACAGGGTCTGTCCGCACCGATTTCCAGTACCATATATCGGCCTTGTAGGGTGATGCCGCTGTCAAAGTTAAATCGCTCTTCCTGGGGGAGATCGCCCATTTTAGGACGATGGTATCTTCCCGTTCCGGCCCCTTGCCGTAGAGTTCCGTCTGAGGATTCCAGTGTAGAGATTTATGCTGCCGGTTCTCAGTGGCATCGGGAAAAACGGCCAGCAGATAGATATTTTCCGTATCGTGGCAGGCGTGTAACTCGATATCGATACCGGCGATTGCGTCCCGGGTCTTGATGGGGGTTGTTTCCGACCATGCAGGGTCATCGGCCTCGCCATCGATAGCGGGGGGGGTTGCTGTTGGTATGCTCAGCAGAGTCTGCTCGGCAGTCGATGGTTCGGCAAGCAGCAGCAAGATTAATCCGATTCTCAGTGCATGCATGGAGGTCGTTCTTCTGCTTTATCTTCTATCTATTACGACGAGTAGCGGCAGAGCGTGTCATCTCTTTAGTCGATATGTGAATAAAACGGTATCTATGGTGCGTGAACTGGCTTAGAAATCGGGAAAATTGTGAGTTTTCTTCCTGCATCGTGTAGGAAATTCCTTCAGTTACACTTTTGCCGTCGAAAAAAAGCAGTTCAACTTGTGTTAAAGGCGTCTACCTCTACCTGTTGCCCTCCGCCGCGAAAGGATAGAGCGGCCGTCCCTGCTTATAGGCCGTAATAGCTTTAAATCCAACGCTTTTTCTTGTCTATCGGCATTGCTTGCGAATAAATCGACTATTTCCACTTAAGTGAATTTTCAGTGGGCCGACAAGGGTATTGGGGTTATGTCGACATTCTGCGGAAGTGTCATGTAACCAGTTTGATCAGGCAGCGATACAAGGTTGAATGATGAAAGGGAATCTAATTGCCGAATACCGGGATATCGATCCGGATACCGAGAATCCCGTACTTCTCTATTGCGATGAATTACATGAAATTTACTGGTTGGGGATTCCTGAGCACACTGCGTTTCGAAGCAATATCTATCTGATAAAGTCCGGCGAGGAAGCGTTAATCGTTGATCCGGGGCATCAGGCATACTTTGAGAAGACCAGGGATCGAGTAGCCCAAGTAATGGATCCTGAAATGATCAGTGGCCTCATTATCTGTCACCAGGATCCCGATGTGGCGGCATCGATGCCGCAGTGGCTGGAAGTAAACCCGAAGATGGCGATTTTCACTACACCGAGAACGCAAGTCCTTTTGCCCTACTACGGAGTCGGCGAATATCGTTGGCACGACGTCGTTGAAGAACCTATATACACCTTCAAAAGTGGCAAGAGGATCCATTTTACCGAGGCGCCCTATCTACACTTTGCCGGTGCATTCACCAGCTTCGATGAATCGAGTGGTTTCTTGTTATCCGGTGATATATGGGCGGCGATTCAGCTTGAATGGCGGTTGATTGTTGACGATTTTGAGGCACATGAGTCGGTCCTGGATCTGTTTCATGTGGATTATATGGCTTCGAATATCGCATGCCGCGGCTACATTGAAAAGATCCGTCAGTATCGGATCAACGCCATATTGCCGCAACACGGTTCGATTATTGATTCGAATAATGTTGACCATGCCTTGCACTATCTTGAGTCTCTGGTGTGCGGCACTGATATTATTTATCCGTATTTGACAACATAAATGGTCAGCGACACCGATAACAGAATCGAGGCGCTTGAACAGCAGCTCAAGTTGTTTAAGGAATCGTCACGGCAAAGCGATCTTGTGCGCAAACGTTACCAGGATGCGCTCTCGATCCTTAAGCAGAAGGATTTAGAGTTAAAGCAGAGTAAACAATTGATCGAGAAGGATCTTGAAATGTTGAAGGCAATGCAGCAGCAGTTGGTTGAAAAGGAGAAATTAGCGGCATTGGGGTCGCTCGTGGCCGGTGTGGCTCATGAGGTGAACACACCGATCGGTGTCGCTATGACTTCGATTTCCGCATGCAGTGAAGAGATCAGGCAGTTGAAAAAGTTGTATGAGGATGAGGAGCTCTCCGAGAACGATATGGATGCATTCTTTGAGACTGTTTACGAGTCGATGCATCTGGCTAAGTCAGGCCTCGATCAGGCAGCACGATTGATCAGCAGTTTCAAGATGATATCGGTTGATCAGAATATCGACGATATACGGCAGTTTGATGTGTGCGAATACGTGCGAGACATAATCCGCACCTTTAAGAATCAATTAAAGAAAACCAAGATACAAGTGGATCTCGATTGCCCGCAACAACTGATAGTAAAGACGTATCCTGGGTCACTGTCACAAATTTTGAACAACCTGCTTTCTAATGTAATTAATCATGCTTATGAGCCTCAAGAACCAGGAATTATACATATCCAAATCGAACAAAAAGGCAATCGCTTATTCCTGTTGTTTGAGGATTACGGCAAGGGGATGGATGAGGCACTGAGAGATAGGATTTTTCAACCATTTACAACTACGGCACGAAATAAGGGTGGCAGCGGTCTTGGACTCAATATTGTTTACAATTTAGTTGTGCAGCGTTTTGGCGGCGAGATTGAGGTTCAGAGCAAACTGGGAGAAGGTAGTCGCTTTAATATTTCGTTGTTGGTAGAAACGTTGGAATAGTAAGCGATGGCTAAACTGTTTTTTGCTAAAAAATCGAAAAAGAAAAAGCTCTCAGAAATAGGGTGGAAGGTTCTTATTGTCGATGACGACAAGAGCGTGCATCAGGTCACCGAACTTGCCTTGAAACACTTTGACTACAAGGGGCGCAAACTCAGTTTCATCTCCGCTTATTCAGGTCAGGAAGCGATGGAGATAGCGCGCAAGGAGCGTGATATTGCAATCGTTTTGCTCGATGTGGTGATGGAAACCGAGAATGCGGGATTCGATGTGATTGAATATATCAGGAATATCCTGGGCAATAATCATATGAGGATTATCCTGCGTACAGGGCAGCCCGGCTATGCGCCTGAGCGATATGTGATTGATCACTACGATATCAACGACTATAAGGAGAAAACTGAACTTACACAGGAAAAGCTTTATACCTCTGTACGCATGGGTCTGAAATCCTACGAATTCATCAGCATACTGAATAGCCAGAAAAGATCGTTGGAGTATATCGTTCAGGCCGCGCCTGCGATATTTAAGATTACTTCGTTGGAAGACTTTTTTCGTTCCATACTGAATGCCATTATCGATTTATTGGGCATCTCTGAGGGGCATAGTAAAGTCGATTCGCTCTCGGGATTCGTCGCCTATCCGATAACGGAGGATGGCGAGTACAAGGTCTGTTACGGGATAAACAACCAGGGTAATTGGGAGGAAGATGAAGAGAAGATTGCTGTAATGCTGCACAGATTGCATCCGCAGCTCGATAGTATTCAAGGAGTATTCAACGTGGAAGAGGGTACGTTCGCTATACCGATAAAGGACAAAAATGAGATAGTCGCCGCCATTTTGCTGGAGAATCTGGGGCATATCAGTGAACACGCCAAACGATTGCTGAATATTCTGTCCATGCAGGCGAGCTCCGCCTTCAAGAATATTGATTTGTTTGAATTGATATCAAGAGAGCATCAGGAGACCATAAATCTATTGGCCGTTGCCTCTGAGTATAAGGATGAAAATACCGGAGAACATATCCGGAGAATTGAATTGATAACGTGTTTGATTGCGCAAGAGCTTGGTTTGAGTAAAGAGCAGGCAGAGCAGATGGGACAAGCATCGACTCTGCATGATATTGGCAAGCTGTCAGTGCCGGATAGTGTGTTGCAAAAGCCCGGAAGGTTGACTAAAGACGAGTTCAACATAATTAAATTACACACAGTTAATGGTGAGAAAATTCTTGCAGGGCATGGCCATTTTAAGTTGGCCAGTGAAATCGCAAGAACACATCATGAGCACTATGACGGATCTGGCTATCCAAATGGTCTAGCAGGAAAAGAGATACCCCTGTGCGGAAGAATTACAGCTTTGGCGGATGTGTATGATGCACTTTCGAATGAAAGACCCTACAAGGACGCTTGGCCAAATGAGGAAGTATTGGAGTTGATACGAAGTGAGCGGGGAAAACACTTCGATCCGGATGTTGTGGATGCATTTTTCCGACTCATCGAAAAGGATGCGATATAAGTTCTATCCAGATCAAAGATTGGTAAAACTAAAGTGAAACGATCTCTTATTCGTAAATACGGTGGTATCTTTGCCGCAATGTTCATCCCGCCTGTCGTATTGTTGCTGAGCATATCCTTTTGGATGTTTAACAATGAAGTCGACAACAAACGAAAGCTTACTCAGCAGTCGGAGATGCTTAGTCTGCGTCAGAGTAAAAGCGTATTCGAACATCTCTTGAGAAATGCCGTTCAGGACCTCATGTTTCTTGCCTCAGTTGAGGACGTTCGTCAGCGGATAACGCTACCCGGGATGGACCTGGACGATGAGAAACTGGCTCTTATTTTTAAATCAATGGTAGAGGAAAAGGAACAATTCGATCAGATCAGATACCTTGATGCAGAGGGAAAGGAAGTGGTCAGGGTGAACTATCGAAACGGTTTCGGCATTATTGTTCCAGCTAATAAACTGCAGAATAAAGGAGGGAGGTACTACTTCACGAAAACAATGAAGAAGGGGCGCGGTGAAATCTTTGTATCGCCGATGGACCTTAATGTGGAGCACGGTCACATCGAGCTACCCTACAAGCCGATGATTCGTTTGGCAACGCCTACATTTGATACCTCGGGAAACAAGCGAGGGATTGTGATTATCAACTATTTGGCAGAAAAGCTAATATCTTTACTGGATCGGGGTGACCGTTCATCATCAAGTCGTTTTATGTTGCTAAATAAGGAAGGGTATTGGTTAAAGGGTGAAACGTCTGCAGATGAGTGGGGCTTTATGTTTACTGAAAAAAACGAACTTAGGATATCGAATCGCTATCCCGATGCTTGGAAGCAGATTGCAGCTGCGAGTTCAGGTCAGTTCACTACAGCAAATGGTTTGTTCAGTTTCTCAACCGTATCGCCTGAAAAGTTGTCAGGAGAGGTGGGCCTCGAAAATGTCACGAACAACAATAAAATCGCCGGACAGGGTGTACAGTGGAAACTTGTAAGCTATATACCGAATACGCTACTCGAAATCCCGGTCAATAAATTAAGCAAGCAATATTTGACATTGAATACTGTTTTGGCGCTTGTTTGGGGTGTCGTGGCTTTGCTATTGAGTCGTGCGAGGCTGTACAAAATCGACGCACAACGGCTGTTGCATGAAAAAGAGGAAAGGATCAGTGAAATCGTAAACAGTGCATTTGATGCCATTATTACAATTAATGAACGTGGCATTATAGAGACTTTCAATCCGGCAGCCTGTAAAATGTTCGGTTACCATGGAGATGAGATTATCGGACACAAGGTAAACATGTTGATGGCGTCGCCAGATCGTGAATATCATGACCTGCATATCCTCAATTATATCGAAACCGGGGTTGGTAAGTTCGTAGGAAAACCGGGTCGTGTCAATGGTATAAAGAGAGATGGAACACCCATTGAAATAGAGATCTGTATCGGTGCGAAACAGGTAACGAACCGCTGGTTATTCACGGCAATTTGCAGACAATATCATGAAGAGTAGGGAGAGATAGCTTCAGCATCACCACGGCATATTGGATTAGTGTAAACAGGCCCTAATAAACCGGCTGCACTATTGCCGGTTTGCCGACTTATGATAGGTGCAGGGCTTAGACCTATCTTTTGCCAGAGCGGGCTTTCCTTCTTTCTTTCAGTAGTTTTCTAAGACGATCCATTAGCGGCAGATGGCCGACCGGACAACTGGATGCCAAAGATTGAGGTGCCTTCGGTACCTCGTCCCAGGAGTCGACGATCTGACCGTCAGCCAATTTGATCAGACGCCCAGCGGCCCTTTTTACGTCAGGGTCGTGTGAGGAGATGAGGAATGTTGTACCGAGTCGTTGGTTTAATTCATGCATCAAGCGGATCAAGTGTCTACCGGTCACGCTGTCAAGGTTTGCCGTAGGCTCATCGGCAAGTATCAGCTTGGGGTCGGATGCAAGCGCGCGGGCAACAGCGACCCGTTGCTGCTGGCCGCCGGACAACTGATCCGGCCGCCGATACCCGAGATGGCCAATCTCCACTTCATGCAACCAGTGATTCGCAATATCCAAACTCTCTTTCCGGCTCTTACCCTGTAGTTGACAGACGTAAGCGACGTTTTCGCGAGCAGTGAAAACGCGAATGAGGTTATAGGCCTGAAACACAAAGCCGATATTGCGCAACCGGAATTGCGTGCGCTGATCCCGGTTCATGTTGAGAATATCCTGCCCCAGAACCTCGACACTTCCATTGTCAGCAGATTCCAGTGCGCCGATGATATTCAGTAACGTACTTTTACCAGATCCGGAACGTCCGGCAACGACTGCAAACTCACCGGGCCTGATGTCGAGATTGAGGCCATGGAGTGCAGGAAAAGGCATAGTCCCGACCCAGTAGCACTTATGCAGATCGCGGATACTGATGATTGATGAATCATGATGCTGGGCCATAAGTTATATGGAGCCTTGAATCGGTTGTCTTGAATGACGAGACAGTCGTCCCTCCCTGTGGACGTAAAAGAAACGTTGTCCTCTTGAGTCTCGATATGCAATGGAAGTTAACAGCATGATTCCTGTGTCGTAAATTGGGAATTATTGAATGCGCAACGCCTGGCTTAGGGACAAGTGGGTCGCTCTCCAAGCCGGGTAGAGGCCTGCCAGCAGTGCTGCAATAAGTGTAGCGCCAAGGATCTTTACTGCCGATTCACGAGTCAATTGTGGATGTATGACTGGGTCCATATAGAAAAACTCGAATGCATTTGCGAAATGTGTCAGATTTATCCCGGTGTCGGCCAGTGAATAGACTATCGAACTTCCCACTATGTAACCTAGAATCGCCCCAACGAAAATCAGCATGACGGCTTCCAATAGCAGCATAAAGAAGACTTGCGATCTCATGGTGCCGATGGCAACGATGACCCCCAACTCCTTCTGTCTCTCGTGCAGGGATATTAGCATTGTATTCAGGATCTCTATAAGTACCAGGATGATGACTACCAGTAGAATGACAAAACCGTAGGCATCACTGAATTCAAGCCACTGTTTGACCATGGGATCCAGTTCCTGCCATTGCATGATTTCATATTTCCTCTCAGAAAGCTGTTGCGCAAACAGGCGGTAAAGGGTGCTGGTACTGTCATGCGTGTCTGCACGGATGACGATGTCGGTGACAGAACCCTCCATCTGTAGCCATTGTTGTGCGCTGTTCAGGGTGATTAGAGCCAGGCTTCTGTCAATTTGCGGAGCACCGGTTTCGAGAATGCCACGGAGAAAAAAGACCTCCGAGGTCATCTCGCCATTCAAGCGTTGTACCATCAAGATGATTCTGTCACCGAGTTCCGCACCCAGATTCTGCGCGATCGTATGACCGAGAATCAGGTCGTGGCTCATTCCCGGTCTCAGCCATACGCCCTCAGTTACACGCTGATCCATGGAGGTGACCCATGTCTCCTGCTCCGGGTCGGTCGCCATAATCTGTACACCTGCGCTGCTGCCTCCCACGGAAGCCAGACCTGAGGTGCGGATACGCTGTGTCCAACCCACGATTTCCGGGTAACTCTGCATCAGCCTTGATATCTCTTCGGGTTCCTGAATCCGGTCATTAAGGTTTTGTGATGCTTCAAAACCCTTGGCGTGGATCTGCAGATGTCCGGTATAGCTGAGGATGAAATTTGTCTTCATTTGGCTCAACCACCCGTCGTTCAAGGCACTGAGCAGGGTCAATGTGGCAATACCGAAGATCATCGTCAACAAGGTGATCAGCGTGCGGCGTCTGTTGCGTTGAAGATTGCGTGATGCCAGTAGCAGATAGGTGAGCGGACCGAGGCGGTTTGATTCAGCCATTTCTTATCGCCTCGACTGGTTGTAGCAAGCTGGCACGCCAGGCGGGGTAGATCCCTGCGAACACCGATGCGAGAAGAATTACACCGCTGGTGATGCCCAGGTGATCGAGTTTGAGATGGGGATGGATCAGCGGATCAACGTAGAATCGAGATGTGGAGCCGAGCAGAATCGAAAGGTCGATACCGTATAGACCGGTGATCAATACGATGACATATCCCAGAATGATGCCGAATAGTATGCCGACGATACCTATCACAACCGCTTCAATCAGCAGAATCCCGGCTATCTGATAACCAGTGGTGCCGATCGCCATTAACACGCCGAACTCTCTGGTCCTCTCCAGCATGGAAATCAGCATGGTATTCAGTTCTCCGGCCAGTACGATGAACAGCACCACACCAAGAAAAAGATAGAGGAAACCATTATGCAGAGTCACCCACTCCTTCATAACGGGAAACATTGTGTACCACGGCATAACCTCGAGTTGTTCATTTTGCAGAGAGTGCACAAGTTCGGAAACCAGGGTGGGAATTCGTCTCTCGTCACTGCTGATTACAAAGGTGGTTACCTGACCGTTTAAATCCATCATCTCCTGAAGTGTTGCAAGGTTGGTGATCGCCATGCCCTTATCCAATCCCATCTCACCGCTGGTGATGATGCCGATCAGGGTGAAAGACTCAGCCACCATGGCGCCATAGCGGTCGTAACCGATAATGATTACCTCCTCGCCCAGTCTGACCTGCAGGTTGTTGGCAGTGGTGGCGCCCAGAATCAGCGCATATTCATCTTCAGGTACCAGGAAGCGGCCTATGCCTATCCGTTTGGAAAGCTCGGTAACCCGCCCCTCGCGGACTGGATCCATGCCGATAAGCATCACGCCCTGGGTGGTGAAATCGGATGCGGCAAGGCCAAAGCTCTCAAGGCGCATGCTGTAATCGGAAATGCCTGCCTGCTGCAACGAGTCGACGACCCTGTGTGGATTGGTGATGGTCTTTGATAGTTCCGGTTGTTGAAAAAAGCCATCGCGATGGATCTGTATGGAACCGATGATGGCCTTTTGAAAATTTCCCAGCATGTTGCGATGCAGGCCCTCGTTGAATCCCCAGAGAAAGATCAGTGAGGCTAGGCCTACAGCGATCGCCCCCATGGTCAAGAGCGTTCGTCGTCTATGTGTGAGCAGATTTCTCAGTGCCACAGTCAGGATGGTGTGAGCGACTGTTATGGTCGACTGGCTCATCGGCTTCCCAGGAAGAATTAAAAGAGATCCCTGCAATCAAGGATATAGCATATTCGGCATTACTGTCGAAGCGATGTTGCGCTATTTTCCCTTGGCCGGGTTGAAGATATCGTCAGCCAGCGGGACATTGAATTGGATTGATTTCAATGTGATGACGGTGCTTTTACCGGGTTGATCCTGGGGGGCCATGGTCCAGCGGGTCGGGATGAGACGACCGTCCATAATCTTGATCTGGTCAAAAGTCATGCGTCGGTTTGCCTTTTTCTCGCATTGATATTCCATCTCGAGCGGGATACCGTCGACACGGATGCGCTGACTCAATCGTTTCCAGGTTACCGTGGCTGTGGGAGATGGGATTGATTCGATTGTCACGACAGCCTGCTCGCCAACCCCTTCGCGCTTAACGATACGGTGACTGTACTGATCGACCAGCGAATCTGTCTCCAGCAGGTCCTGATTGATGAAATCGGAACCCATCCAGGGGTCTTGCATCATGGCCGGTGATATATTGATCTGTCTGCGAAGCTTGGGCAGAAACATGGAGAGGATGTTGTCAACCTTGAGGTAGATTGTGCCCTTAGTTTTGCGAGGGGAGAGAATTTCCATGCGAAAGCGCTTGTTTTCGACGTCATCGTGACTGCGGAATGACATTGTGCGTTGCCAGTCAGGTCGAATGATATCAACCTGATACTCAGCGACGGTACCGCTGGAGCGCATCAGCGCTTCGCTCTTTCTCAGCAGATCGACAGCCTCCTGTTCGGTCTCGCTGGCCAGGCTCCCGCTGCTGCTGACGATCAGTATCCACAAAGCGTGAATTAATCCTTTCATGAAAAAAACTCACTCCTGAAGTCGGATATATAGGTTAGATTATAAGCAATTATTAATATATTGCCAATCCAACATCCTTCGATGATTGATGGGGAGGACTGCTCGGATACCCCAATCCGTTTAGTGGCTGGGCCAAGATTCGCGAGATATTATGAGGGTTGCCGGTAGTCATTCGTCATAAGTTACCAGTCAGGCGCCGCATATTTACGATGAAGCAGGAGCGATCGTTAACGGCTGCTATGCAGACGATTCATCGCTTTGTTCAATTCACCTTTTACGACTGTACCGAGACACTCGATAGCATTATCGATGGCATTGTCGATCGCTTCACGATCACTTTTTGATGGGCGTCCCAAGACATAATTCACCACAATGTTACGGTCGTTGGGATGGTCGATACCGATCCGCAAGCGATGGAATTCCCTGCTGCCGAGGGCACCCATGATATCCCTCAAACCGTTGTGGCCGGCATGTCCGCCACCTGTTTTGAGGCGTGCCTGGCCCGGTTCCAGGTCAAGTTCATCGTGTACCACAAGGATTTCGTCGGGGGAAATACGGAAATAGTTGGCCAGACTGGAAACCGCCTGACCACTTCGGTTCATGTAAGTTATGGGTTTTAGGAGGCGTACTTCTTCGCCGGCAATAGTCAGTTTGCACACCAACCCGTGGTGGCGCGACTCATTGCGAAAGGCTTGATGGTGTTGCCGGGCCAGCCTGTCCACAAACCAGAACCCTGCATTGTGGCGGGTCTCCTCATGGTCCGGTCCGGGGTTCCCCAGGCCGACGATAAGTTTGATGGGGTGGTGTACCACTATACTATTCGCTTGCCCAATCCGTTACTGCAATGCAGCAGGGTAGGATGCCGACCGTGTGCGAGCAGGGGGGATGTTTAAGTCCCCCCTTCGACTTAAGCTATTCCGCAGGTTCCTCGTCACCCTCACCGGCCTCTTCTTCTTCCCTTGGCTCGATTTCGGTGGTGTGAGCGGTGTGAATGGTGAGAACGATTGGATCCTCATTGCCTTCATGGGTGATCAGATCGACACCATCGGGCAGCTGCACTTCGGAGGCATGCAACACAGTGCCCATCTCCAGGTTGGTCATATCGACCTCGATGAACTCCGGCAGGTCCTTGGGCAGACAGGAGATCTCCATATCACTCATCACATGACTCGCCTGGCCGCCAGCCTTGATGCCGGGGCAGGTCGATTCGTTGATAAAGTGGATTGGGACATGCAGACGGATCTTTTCGTCAGCCTGTACACGCTGAAAATCCACATGCATCAGGAAGGGTTTGGCCGGGTGACGCTGTAGATCCTTTAGCACTACGGTCTCTGTTTTTCCTTCGAGCTTGAGACTCAAAAGGTTCGCGTAGAACCCTTCGTTCTCCAGCGAATGAACCAGTTCGTTGTGCGGTACGCTGATCATCGTCGGATCTTTGTGGGCGCCGTATACGATACCCGGTACCAGGCCGGTACGACGCAGGCGGCGGCTCGCACCTTTCCCCGAATCGCTCCGTGATTGAGCGTTAATTTCAAAATTGGCAGACATGGCAGACTCCGTATCTGTAGTTTTCTTAAGCATGGATGCGCCGTTTCGCGACCAAATCGACGCGACATCGCTGTATCACAGCGGACGCGCGATTCTAACAGGATTGGCTTTTTTTTCCAGCCCCTGTGTGGATTCCTTGTCGGCGACTGATCCGCTTGCTGGTTCTCTTTCGACGCCGGATGGTAATCGGCATAGGGTGCCTGGGCCACGCCGCTATGAATGGTCGCCTGAGCGACTGCGGTGATCTGCACATCCCCATTGATCTGGCTTAAGGGTTCCGCGGCTCCCGGGGTATAGGCGTGTGAGAGATCGTGCTGACTATCAGTCAATAAGGCGAATGAGCAGTAAACCGCTGAGCTTGTCGAAGCAGCGATTCTAGGACTCTTCGTCAGTGACAGTGAGGATCTTTTACGTTTGTCAGCGCATTTTCGAATGGGTCGAGTTGGCATGCAGGGCCATGTGTTGGGTGCATTGTCAGTCGATGAACAGGGAGCTGACAGACTCCTCATTCGAAATACGGCGCATCGTCTCCGCAAGCAGTTCCGCAATACTCACCTGGCGAATAGGCGTACAGAGTTTAGCCTCTTCGGAGAGGGGAATCGTATTGGTTACCACCAGCTCGTCGAGCTGGGAGTTGCTGAGATTGGTGACGGCAGGTCCTGAGAGTACAGGGTGCGTACAGTAGGCTACCACTTTGGCCGCACCGTGCTCTTTCAGGGCAGCGGCAGCCTGACAGAGAGTCCCCGCGGTATCGACCAGGTCATCGATAAGAATACAACTGCGCCCCTCCACATTGCCGATAATATTCATTATCTTGGCTTCATTGGGTCTGGGTCGGCGTTTATCGATGATGGCCAATTCCGCATCATCCAGCCTTTTTGCCAACGCCCGCGCCCTGACCACGCCACCTACATCGGGAGAAACAACGACGATATCCGGATGTTTTTGACGCCATACATCCCCCAGCAGGATCGGGGATGCGTAGACATTGTCAACCGGGATATCGAAAAAACCCTGGATCTGATCGGCATGCAGGTCGACAGTCAACACCCGGTCGGCGCCCGCAGCACCGATCATCTTGGCTGCCAGTCGGGCAGTGATCGGTACGCGTGCGGATCGGGGGCGTCTATCCTGTCGTGCATAGCCGAAGTAGGGGATCACTGCTGTGATGCGTTTGGCTGATGACCAGCGCATGGCATCGATCATCACCAACAGCTCCATCAGGTTTTCATTGGTTGGCGCTGAGGTGGGCTGGACGATGAAGACATCGCGACCACGTACGTTCTCATGGATTTCAGCCATGACTTCGCCGTCGCTGAAACGACCGACATGCATTTTTCCAAGTGGGAGGCTGAGGTGAGCTACGATTTCACCGCTCAGTTCCGGGTTGGCGTTTCCGGAAAAGACCATCATGGCAGTGGCAGGCACGGTTTTGATCCCCTTTATCAAACAGTGGATTGCTATGAAATGGCTGGGGCGGCAGGATTCGAACCTACGAATGCTGGGATCAAAACCCAGTGCCTTACCGCTTGGCGACGCCCCAATTAACTTAGTTCGGGTTGGAATAACTCCAATAGCGGGGAACGGTTGATCCCGCGCGCAACAAAACCATCCAGACTCGCCGGCTTCTTTTGAAGCAGGTTGCGAGCCAACTGCTGATCAGCAAAGGCGGCGAATACACAGGCGCCGGTGCCGGTGAGCCGGGCATCTGCAAACTGGTTCAGCCAATCCAAAGCTTGTGCCACTTCAGGGTGGCGTCTGCGTACCACGGGTAGACAATCATTCCGACAATCACCCTGCAGAAAGGCGCGTATTTTGATCCGGGGTGAGTGGCGTGTCAAATCAGGTTGGTTGAATACCTCTGCGGTGGAGACATGACATGGCGGTTGCAGCACTAGATACCACTTTTCCGGGAGGTCGATATCGGTCAATTCCTCACCGATACCTTCAGCCCATGCTGCATGGCCATGGATGAATATCGGAACATCCGCGCCAAGGGTCAGGGCAATTTTTATCAACTCCGACTGGTTGAGCGAGAGCCCCCACAACCGGTTGAGGGCTATCAATGTCGTTGCTGCATCCGAACTGCCCCCGCCAAGTCCGCTACCCATGGGGAGGCGTTTTTCCAGTGTGATTTCAGCGCCTTGATCTGAACCGCTGGTCGATTGCAGTAGCCGGGCAGCGCGATAGCAGAGATTTTCAGGCAGTGAAATACCGCTGTCGTCATGTAGCACGATCCGACTGTCAGCGCGCCTTTTGATGTGTAACCGGTCATGAATATCGAGAAATTGGAATACGGTCTGCAGCTGGTGATAGCCGTCACTGCGCCTTCCGGTAATGCGCAGCATTAGGTTCAGTTTTGCGGGAGCAAGATAGACGGTGTTTTCGTCAGACGTACTGCGTGCCGGCATGGGAAGAGTCAGTTACCGACACCCAGGCGTTTCATGACCGGATTGATAAACCGATTATCTGGATCGCGCTCATTGGCTGCATTCCACACCTCGATGGCGCGCTGTTGCTGGCCCAAATGCCACAACACCTCTCCCAAATGGGAGGCGATCTCAGCATCGGGGCTGATTGCGGCAGCCTTGTTGAGGAACTCCAATGCAGTTTCAAGATTACCCATGCGATATTCGACCCAGCCCATGCTGTCGAGTATGGCCGGGCTTTCAGGTTTCAATGCCAGGGCCTGCTCTATGTAGTCCTTGGCCTCTTCCAGCCGGTCTGTCTGATCGGCAAGGGTATAGCCCAGCGCGTTCAAAGCATCGGCGTGTTTTGGCTGGGATGCGAGGATTTTTCGCAGGTCGTTCTCCAGCAGATCGATCCGCTTCAAATCAGCCGCATTCAAGCCCCGGGCATAGAGCAGGTCAGTGTCGTCCTTAAAAATTTCCAGGGCTTTAGAGTATACCTGGTGGGCGGTTGCAAAATCCCTTGCCTCGCGCATTAGCTCAGCCTCGATGATATAGAATCTGACCTCGTGTGCGCTCTGGGTGATGCGAAGTCGCTGCAGTGTTTCGCGGGCCTGGTTAAGGTTTCCCCGGTCAGCTAGAATTTTGGCGATGCGAATCTGCGCGTCGATTACGTTTTTTCCCTCCACCCGGCTATACCAGTCCAATGCCTGTTCGGAGTTCTCCTCCTCCTCTGCAATCATACCCAGGTAAAAGCTGGCTTGGTTGCGCTTCTGCCGCTTATCGACCAGTGTTTTCAAGTAGGTCTTTGCTTCTTGATATCGTTCCAGCTGTAGATTGATGATACCAAGGGAAAAGGCTATATCGCTGTCGTCGGGGGCCTGTTCGCGGAGAGACTGATAAATACCGAGTGCCGCTTCCGTCTTGTTCATTTCAAGCAGCAACCTGGCGTATGCTTTACCCAATTGGATATTTTCAGGGGCATTGAGATATGCCTGCTCGATAAATGCCAGTCCCTGCTCTTTTTGCTCCATTGCGATGATGGTTTGCGTTTTGAGGACCAGGCTTTGGGTGGATACCGGATCGAGCGCTAGGGAACGATCGATGTATTGCAGCGCGAGATTGTTCTGTTTGGCGCGGTTGGCAGTCAAGGCAAGGGCGTAAAATGCCTTCGGGTCCTGGCTCTCGTCATTGACCAGCTGCTGCATAATGAGCAGCGCCTGATCAGGCGCCGCAGATTTTTCAGCAATGGCGGCCGCCTGAAGATAGCCGGAGTGTCCCTGACTGTTTGCGATTTCAACTACCATTCGCAGGTTTTGAATCGCCTGATTTAGTTCACTCTTGCGAATATAGAGGACTGATGCGATCTGTCGGGCCTTGAGAGAGTCTGGAGAGATTTCAATCCATAGTGTTGCCGCCTCAAGTGCGGCATCCGGCATATTCGCCTGTAGGCCAAGGCCTGTAGCACGTTCCGCTGCGCCCTCATCCAGTGACTCCTTGGCAGCCTGGAGTGCATGCTCGAAGGCCAGCTTGCTGTGCCCTCGCTGGGCGGCGATTTCACCGGTGAGGGTGTTATAGATCAGATCCCTGCTGAGACCATCCGTGGCATAGATCTGAGGGGTCATCTTTATCTCATCATCCGGGGTGGCCGGGAGTCCCGATATGCTTGTCGGAATGTTGGTACAAGCGGAGAGCAGGAGGCTCGGTACGATTAGGAGATGCTTAATTTGTTGGTTGATATACATATATAGGTAGTAAAAAGGTAATTCGCGCTCACTGCAAGTGTTCTCTCGCGCTTTCGGCGCTGCATGCCTGAGTCGCTAAAGCATAGTCTGAAGTGTATCAGGCTGACAGGCTTCGATCGCCAAGTCGAATGCTCATGTGCGATCTCGCCACGACGATCTTTCAGCATCGACATCGTTACCCGATATCGGGCATATGCAATAGACAAAAAAATGTTTGGAATGTTGTATTGACTTTGCTCGGTCTAGGCGTCAGAATGCCCGGCTCTCGCTTGGAGGGGTTCCCGAGTGGCCAAAGGGATCAGACTGTAAATCTGACGGCTCCGCCTTCGGAGGTTCGAATCCTCCCCCCTCCACCAGGTGAAATCGGGAAATTGGCGGTAGTGACCGGATGACTCGACCTATCCTCCGTGCTGTTTTGACGGGGGAGGATGAGAATCGATAAGAGGTTCGACGAAGGCGCTGAAAGCGGCTTCAAACAATGCCTACAGGCGTTGACGGAGTGGGAAATTGGAGGAGTTAGAGATGCCTCCTGCCCCTCTGGTGGGAAAATTATAGGGTTAGCGGTTGTGGTGAGCGAAACGTCGCTTGGCTGCGCGGGTGTAGTTCAATGGTAGAACTTCAGCCTTCCAAGCTGAATACGTGGGTTCGATTCCCATCACCCGCTCCAACTTATGATTCTGTACTTCGTTGTGCAGATAGCGGCAGTGCTGTGGTAACGGCGCTGCCGTTCGTTAGTGATCCCGGCGGGCTTGCCCCTGAGGGTGGCAAGGGATTGTACGGAGAATATTGCCCAGATAGCTCAGTTGGTAGAGCACACCCTTGGTAAGGGTGAGGTCGGCAGTTCAAATCTGCTTCTGGGCTCCATTTGACGACGGCG
>JBFNNX010000023.1:0-664444 GCA_040791665.1 Candidatus Thiodiazotropha sp.
TCCACAACACAAGGCGCAGGAGAAAACTTGATGGGTTTAAACAAAAGAAATCACTCTTAACTCAACCGTCCGTGGAATCGGGGTAAAACCCGTAAAACCCTTCGGGATCGGGATAATGAAGAAAAAGTAGATATAGACTTCCTTGATTTTGATGGAAATGCACAAACATTCCGGTTACTTACTCGACTGCAAGTATTGAATGATACATTTGGGCTTAACCTAACAATTGCTACACTTGCAGCCCTCTTAAAATATCCTAGTGTATACGGATCAACAAGTAAAGGAGGCTTTAAAAAATATGGTGTATTTCGCAGTGAGGAAAGTATAGTAAATGAGGTGTGGAAAGAGACCGGTCTCGCAGAAGGCGTCAGACATCCATTGGCATATATCATGGAGGCCTGTGACGATATTGCATATTCAATAATTGATGCAGAGGACACAGTTAAGAAAGGTTATGCTTCTTTCTATGATCTAACAGATTATCTAGAAAGCTGGGATTCCGATGATGCTACCATAAAAAAAGTAGTAGACGCTTCACGCAAGAAAAACAATGAATTTAAAAAAGAACATCTAAGCTCTCAGGAACTAAATGATATATCAATGCAAATGTTCCGAGTAAAAGCTATTGCTGGGATGGTAACTTCTGCTACATCTGTTTTTGTTGAAAATATTGACAAAATGATGAACGGCACTATAGAGCCTGGTTTTGAATTAATAAAGAACTCCGATTGCGCTGGCCTCTGTAAAGCAACAAAAAAGTTTGATCATGCGCATGGATTTCAAAACAAAGATGTTCTAAATTTAGAGCTCCGTGGTAATAATTATATAAAAAGCATGATGGATATGTTATGGGCTGCAGTGCTGAAAGGTGATGATTCTCACTACCCATTTGAGAGATACCTTTTTGGAAGCATATCTGAAAATTACAGGAGAGTTTACGAAGAATCTGGTAAAACACTTTACGCAAAGTATCAACTAATCTGTGATGTTGTTTCCGGTATGACAGAAACATACTTAATCAAAAAGCACGACGAATATATATCACTAAAATAATGAAAAAAGATATTACAAATCCAATTTCATCTTTTGATAACTTACGAGATCGACTTCTGCGCTTATTAAAAACACCGATTTCTACTTGTAGAAATGACAGTCAACTTGAGTTTTCCCTACCAATAACCTCTACAAATAATTATAATTTTATATATCATAACTGTAACGTCGTTGATTTTCTTGAATTTCTAGTTGACTCTTTACCTACTGGTAATATTTACCTATTTGGCGGAGTATTACGAGATCTAGCACTTTTGGGGAAAAGAGGGTTTAACTCCGATTTAGATTTAGTAGCTGATGGAGAGTGGAAAAACTGTACAAGATATTTAGAGCATATTGGAGCAAAAAGAAACAAATTTGGTGGTTATAGACTCACAATAGCAGGATGGCCTATCGATATATGGGGCTCTAAAGATACTTGGGCTATTAAACAAGGTTTAGTAACATATAATGGGATATATTCATTAACAAAAACAACAGTACTTAACTGGGATGCAATTTTAATGAACTGGAGAACCAAAACATTTATATATCGAGATAGATATCTCTCTGATTTAAACGATAGATTACTAGATATTATTCTAGAGGATAACCCTAATCCACTAGGTATGGCTGTTCGAGTTTTTAGACACTTGTGCAGTAAAGACGCAAGAAAAATTACCATTAGAGCAGCTGAATATCTTGGTAAATGCACAGTAATGTATAGCTTTAATGACTTAAAAAACAGTGAAATTAAAAGTTATGGGAACTCTGTAATAGAGCCTGCTGTATATCTTTTTTTTAGTAAATATCGTGAAGATAACAATAAAAGTATAAATGATAGATATTCTGCTGCGAGTCACTCTCTAGTTCGTAATGGAATTACACTATCGTCAAAACAATTCGAGTTTAATCTTTAGAATATAAATTTGCCCATCCATTGGCTATACGCTTAGCACAGTTCATTACTGCATGAAATCGAACCACTCACGCGCTACAATAACTTAGAATCACAAGCTCAAACCGGCAAACACAAACAAAAGGACTTGATATGCGCAAGCTCTCAGCCTTCCTCCTTTCTCTGTTTACCATTGTTGGCGGGCATATTCTTAACCAAAGAACCGACAAGGCCCTTCTCTTCTTCAGCCTGCTGCTCGTCGTCTCGATATTGAATGTGTTCCTCCATCCTATAATCTCATTAGCTACAGGTCCACACGTGGCTTCGGAGCTCTACTATAATCAGCGTTTTCTTCCATTCGCAGTATTCTTCACCCTGGGGCTCGTGGCATTAATCAGTGCCATCACCAGTTATCTGGATGCCAGGAAACCATCTCTGGACAAAGCTACTACTCCCTCAGCCATCCTTGGTGGCATACTCTCTGTTTTGATCGCACTAATTGTTGTTGGCTATATGAGTCTTTATGTTTCACTCAATCTACAACTGAGTAAGAAATACAGCGGTGCGGAAACACAGGATAAAAGTAGCAGGCAAACTAATACAATACCGGAAGACAGCTGGGTGAGCAGCTTCTCCGGTCCTAATACTCATTTTTGGCATAATTTGAAATACAGCTACGAATGGGTTCCGGATGAACAGCTCACACCTCTACCTACGGGCGAAGCCTATCTGTCAGGCCGCATAATCTATGCAGGTAAACCCGCCTCCGGCGTTACCCTGACTGGTGTTTTCAACAATCAGTTCATCTCCGACGAGATCACAACCGACAGTGAGGGAAGATACAGTTTCAGGGTTCCGCCCGGTGAGTGGCGTTTGAATCGCATCAACACCAAACGATGGACTGACAAACCCCCAGGTAAAGCTTTCACCCTTATCGGCAGTGCCTCAAGCAGACTCTCCGATGATCTCTACCATGACAGTCCAAATCATGTATCCGGGGACTTTACAGTAACAACCAAACCTCAACCCCATGTAGACGCTAAACTCGAACTGATTATACGGGATAACATCACCATAGCATGGCCCAACAAAGCGAGCATGCCGGCAGACCTAGAGAGTGACACTATCACCTGGCTTCCCGTAGTCGACGCCGCGAACTATCAGGTACAGCTGCAGCATATCGAACGACAAGGCACCACCACAACTTACAGTCCTGTCTATTGGGTAAATAGTGATACTACAGCACTTCCGCTCGAGAAAATCAGGACCATGAAATCCAATGATGTTGCTGTGAATGAGTATCAAGTGGTCGTACACGCCTTTGACGAGGAAGGCAGACTACTGGCTTCATCACCCACCCATTTTCCACTGCGCTCTCTAACCATCCAGGATCGACAGATTCCCTCCATGCAGCTCTTTCCCTCACTCAAATCAGATCAAGTCGCCATGACGGAAGATGAAATCGAACAGATGCAAAAGGAAAAAAAAATGATTGACGCCGCAACGGTCCTAGCGGAGGCGGATATGCCAAGCACCGCGAGAGAGCTCGTTGCTAAGCTCTCCAGTAAGCATTTAGAAAAGCGCCTGGACACCCTGGAGGGAGTGATCCTGATCGCAGAAGGTCAGTGCGAGGCTGCACGACTGCACTTCGAATCAACCAATCATAAATGGGAACGGAACTGCACGCCAGACTTCTATAAAAAGCGTTGCTCGACCCCAACAATCCGAAGCAAATGATTACTAAGACACCACCCCAAGCAAACCGGGACTCCCAACATATATTTATCATGATCACATTGGAGCAATTATCGTTATCTTATTGATTTATATTTATTTTTATGGAATGTAAATGATGAGTGTACCGGAATAATTTTGACTGTAAATTTACAAATGGCAAATATTGTAGTAACGTACCTACATCAAACATCCTGATTCAGGAGGTGCCATCATGACCATCACGACGCTATCCAGCCGAGAGCTCAATCAGGACGTCAGTCGCGCCAAGAAAGCGGCCAAAAATGGCCCCGTGTTTATCACGGATCGCGGCAAGCCGGCACATGTACTGTTAAGTATTGAGGAATACCAGCGACTCACTGGTCAACACAGAAGCCTCGTTGAGGCACTATCCATGCCTGGTATTGCCGATATCGAGATTGAGCTTCCCCATTCACACGAGCTTCCCCGGCCAGCGGAATTTGACTGATGTTCCTGCTTGATACCAACATCATTTCCGAATTGCGCAAGACCGGCAATGGTAAGGCTGATGCCAATGTGATCAAGTGGGTATCGAATTCGGACGCAACGAGTTTCTACATCTCGGCTGTAACCATCATGGAACTTGAGCTTGGTATTTTACGCGTTGGGCGTCGTGATGCGGCTCAAGGGGCGCTGTTGCGCACCTGGATGGATAACCGTGTTCTCCCGGAATTCACCGACCGCACATTGCCTATCGATGAAGTTGTAGCACTTCGATGTGCGCAACTACATGTTCCAGACCCTCGCCCAGAGCGAGACGCATATATTGCGGCCACCGCCCTAGTACATGGTTTGACTATAGTGACCCGGAATGTACTCGATTTCAAATCAACGGGGGCGGCCATTATTAATCCATGGGAGGCTCAGCGAAAATAAAACAGAGCCATGAGCAAAATAACCAAAACAAAATAAGAAAATAACGAGATCGAAAAAAATAAAAATAAATAACGAAATACCCTCTCCGAAAGTTCGATGGACCCCCACCCAAATCTATTTGAAATTTAAATGGGCGTCTGATTTAATTCCTAAAATGCCAGGAATATAGCCTATGTTTGTATGTATCTGGAGAGATATCATGTAGCATCTGATTTACAAATCATGGGGGCTTCTACTAACTATCCTTATAATGCCATCTGAGAGCTTTGCGAATTCATGGGCTTGTCACTATGCGGAACTAGGGCCTGTTAATACTAATCCAATTGGCCCTAACAAGGAACGTCGTTATCTTCTATCCAAATGAACCCGCCAGATTACCCTGCAAAGTCTATTATACCAAGCCAAACGAAAACGTAATGCCGCGTACATTATGCAAAGCTTAAAATGAGGATAGTTATTGTGAACGAAAAGCTCTTGAGTTCATTAAGACATTGGAATCAAGGGGCTGGCAGTGTTCTCTCGACAATGACCGATAACCTAATTGATTACATCCTGATTGATAAGACCATAAACCTGAAACGTAAACTGGCGTAATACACGTTCGCGGAACGGGGAGTGGTTGAGGCGCCGGAGTAGTCAATGCGAAAATGGGGCGAACTTGCGCTGATTCTTTTCGCTGCCGTTAGTCTGAGTAGCGCAGTTTGGCAGGAGAGGACTGCGCTGCAGTTGCTCATCGGAGGTACAGCGGATACCGCCACAATTTTATCAGTGGAGTATGTACGCGAAGAATCCTTGTTGAACTCCCGTTACGGCACGGCGTCCGGGCCCAGTTCGGTGAGCACGTATCGCTTTGCCTATCGGTTCAACCCAGGGAACGGGCAAATAATCGGCGCAACAGAGATGAATTATTATGAAGTTTACAAGAAATTTCCCGGGTTCAGCTTGGTGGATATAACCGCACCGGTCGGACAGTCTGTTGATATCCTCTATTCGCTATCTGATCCGTCGATCAACGCAGTTGATCACCCATTGCCTTGGTCCCCTTTTTGGTATCTCATAACATTCGGCGGTATTGCGCTGCCAGCTGGCATTGGCCTCTTGATTGAAAGAAAAGCAGAGAAAGGGAACACGGGTAGTTGAATCTATTCCGCTGCAATCAATTCTTCTGCCGCATCCAGATCGACTGAAACGATCATAACCAGCAGCAGAGTCAGGACACTCGCAGTTTAAGGGTTCGGTGTCTCATCCAAGATATTCAAGATTTTCGGGCACACCCGCATAATTCTATAATGTTGTTCAACCGCCCTGAATGCTGATCTACTGCAGTGCGCTTGCTTACGTTCAGGTTAGTAAATACTGCTATATTCGATCCAAGAGCCTTTGATTCCAAACAAGTGAGGAACCGATGTCGTATCGAACCTGCGCCCTCGTAACAGGCGCCACCGGCGCCATTGGCGAGGCCATTGCTAAAGGATTGGCGGCCGATGGTGAGCGGGAGGTGGTGCTGGTTGCCCGCAACGAGGACAAGGCGGAGCGCACCGTGCAACGTATCCGGGGCGAAACGGGCAATTCCCATGTGCGCTTTGAGTTGGCCGACCTTTCCCGGGGCGATGCAATACGCGATCTTGCCGCACGTTGGAAGGGTCCACTGCATATCCTGGTCAACAACGCAGCCATCACACCCCGTCGGCGGGAGGAATCCACGGAGGGGGTGGAACTACAGTTCGCCACCAACGTATTGGGCTATTTCCGCATGATCCGAGCCTTCACCCCATACCTGCTCGCAGCCGATGGGGCGCAAGTGGTGAACGTGGCAAGCTACTGGGCGGGAGGACTGGACCTGGACGACCTGGAGTTTCGCCAACGTCACTACAACAACGACACCGCCTACCGTCAGTCCAAACAGGCCGACCGTATCCTGAGCGCCGCCTTTGCCGAACGTCTGGCTGACCAACGAGTTTGCGTCAACGCCTGCCATCCCGGCGACGTAAACTCAACCCTAAGCAACGACCTCGGTTTCGGCGGTCACCAGAGTCCCGATGAGGGGGCGGATACCCCTGTCTGGCTGGCCATTGGCAGCGCCGGTGCCGAAACAACGGGACGATATTTCGAGAAACGCAAGGCAGTCACTTGCGGATTCAGCAAAGACCGCAATACGATGGAACGACTGTTCGAGGCCTGTGAAGCCTACGGTTGATTTTTCCACCGCGGAAGTGCCCGTATTAATAAGGCATAATCGAAGAGACCAGTAAAATTCCGTCGCTCCATTGGACGACAACCTTCACTGGAATACACAAATAGGCTCAGGCACTAATATACTAGGAATAGGATCGATGTTTGATTGTCACTGGACAGATATCATGAAGAATCTGATTTACAAATCATGGGTAATTGTACTATTTATTCTTATGGTGCCATCTGAAAGTTTTGCGAATTCATGGACTTGTCATTATGCGGAACTAACAAGGAACGTGGTTATCTTCTATCCAAACGAACCCGCCAGATTGCCCTGCAAAGTCTACTATACCAAGCCAAATGAAAACGTAATGCCGCGTACATTATGGAAAGCTGAAAATGAAGATAGTTATTGTGAGCGAAAAGCTGTCAAGTTCATTAAAACATTAGAATCAAGGGGCTGGCAGTGTTCTGGTGACAATGATCGATAATCTAATCGATTATATTTAAGAGAAATGGCGTCAGAGAACTATTTCTTCTTATAGATAATCGTAATTATGGAATACTCATAAATCGATAATATGGGAAACCGGCAATTTTCTCGCACCCTCGCAATAGGTGACATAAGGTTTAAAGAGATCGTCAAAGAAAACAAGGAGGTTTTGATGACATGTGCGCATAAAACCCTAGCCAGCCTGGAATCCACCCCTTACTATCACAGTAATTGGGGGCATATATAGCCATATATGGACACCCCAAGTATGTCCCGGAAATTCGATAATTTAATGTGGATGCGGGGAACTCATCCACCGATAACTTGCAACGCAATCAGTCAGTGATTGAGCCGGCACTGGCACCAGATGCCTGCGGTGTAATGTATCGGTACAACTTTTCAAAGTTGTCGATTTCGAAAAACCGCTGGTACAGATTCTCTACCGATTCCACTTTTTCCTCTTGCCACCACTCCTCAGTACGAACGTCCTGATGGAGTACATCCCCGGCGATAAAACAGCCTAGCTGATAATAGGCTGTCCACTGATCATCGTCGAAAAATTGATCTGTAGTCGACTCGTGTGGAAACGCCGGATGATTATTTTTGTAATCGTGACCGGGCTTGAACCAGTTTTTATAGTCGTTCAGGTCACGCCAGCGGGTTTGCTGACGCAAAGACGATTTCACATAGATGATCAGCCCCCAGTTTTCTTTTCGATTGGGTTTCTCCGGCAGGTCGGACAGCGTCCCAACGACGAAGTGCGAGTCAGATGTGCCGGCAGACGGCTTCGGGCGAATCACATCCTCTGGCTTGGTGTCACGAAAATCTATGGCAATACCCAGTTCGTGACGCGCCCTCAGGATCAAGTTGTTGAGATCAGAAAGGCCATAGGCAGGGTCAGCGGTTGCATCGACCGCAATGATTAGGCGGCAACGGCGGCGGAGCAATTCGTACACCCCAAGATTCTCGATATTGCCGCCGTCAGACAGATTAACCAGCGGTCGCTGAGAATCCGTGCGGCCCAGCAGTTCGAGTATGTGGTAATAGGGCCACCACCGCGCGAGGAGGCCAGTTATGAGATTGGCAGGCCGAGAAAGCCTGTTTGGATTACGCACCCACAATCCCAGGCGTATACCCAATAAGGCCATGACAAAGGACTGCAGCTTTCGTGTATGTATACCCATGCCAGGATTGACAGCGGCCCCAGAGGCGGCAATCGCGGTAGACAGCTTCATATCTGGATACAGCGTCTTGGTATCTGCATACCCGGTCAGTTTGGAACCACAGTACAAAGGTGAGAGCAGAAAGTAGTCAGCCGCTCGTCGTCCCAAAGGTTTTTTTGTTTCAGTCTTATTCGACGACACATCATCTGTTGTGCTCTTGATACCCGTGACCGCACCGGCACCCTTTCCCGAATGGCGACCGTCGTTCCTGCGTTCGACCTCCGACATCAAGGTGACACAGGTATTAATGAGCGGATAGGGCGCGTAGGGGAATGATGGACCGCGTTCCACCCACAACTCGCACAATGGCAAGGCCAATATCTGCGCTACTCGCTGTTTGATCGTCTTATTATTGTCCGAAACGAAACTAGTCGGGTTGGCTGCGCCAGTCCTTATATAGGTATCTGCCAGACGATTCCTGTAGAATCTGTGCAAGCCCAGCACATTCGGATTGGAAAAGAAACCGACTACGACTACAACACCGAGGGCAACGAATGCCATACCAAAAGTCTGCACAGTATTGAACATCTGCAATTCACCAATCAGATATGGTGCGTATATAACCGCAAACAGTACCAGTATCGCTTCCAGGGCGATCAACTGATCATACGGCCAGGGCAGTATTTGCCGAACGGCATGGCCGACCAGGTGAAAAAACAAAACCAAAGCAGCGCCCATGCCAAGTACCCAACTCACCCAGGGGACAAGTCCCGGCACCAGTTTCCAGCAGGCTGACAACAACAGTACGACACATGCGAGGGTTGCCACGATCCAGATCGAATTCAGCACGATACTAGTAATTATTCCGGTCAAAAACCGGATCCAGCTCATCGTATAGGCAGGGCCTTCGCCCGGCGTAAGATAGCGCGCGCCTCTTAGTAGCGACTCGCGATCCTGGTCCGCGAACAATAACGGCACATCAGTCGCGTCGTGGTTGGCCTGGGTATGAAGTCGAGAATGGATGTATGCACCGATATACCCTCCACCAGACACGGTCGAAAGATAGTCAACCTGCTGCAGTACACCACAGCGTTGCAGAACATGGAGAAATCCGAGGCAGATGGTGGCTGAACGAACGCCACCACCCGATAGGGCGATACCGAAAAAGTGTTCGTCATCCTTGAACCCGGCGCGTCCGGTATTGAGCTCACGGCGGGCTCTGATCTGCGCAAGTTCTTCATCGACGACGTTCTTCCAATCCATGGGATCGCTCAAGTAGTTCTCCAGAATCTGGTTCCAAAGGATTCTAGCATAAACCGTAGTATTGAACCGGGTGCGATTTTCAGTCGCCCCTTAGCGGTTCTTAAATTAAATGCCACGCGTTTATTGGACATTAAAACAACCGTAATCGGGGACACCCAAAATATTCTTGCGCTCTCGTAACAGGTAAGATAGGGTTTCTAGAAATCATCAAAGACAACAAGGAGGTTGTGATGACACGTCAGCGTGAAACCCCAGTCAACCTGGAAGCCACCCTTACTACCACTGTATTTCCCGCTATGTATGCTGCACCTGGTTATGCGGAGACAATAATAAGGGAAACCCTGAACCTCTTTACCTTTACTCCCTTTACTTAAATACTAGACCAATACCTATGGAGTTTTGATCTTTTGTGTAGTCTGAAAGTGTACTCATGGGACCATAATGAGCTCGCAGGTAAAGTGGAAGTCTAAAGTTATTATTAGGAACCCAGGGTAGAACTATATAGAAGTCAAGCGAGTCAGTCTCAAGAAATTCATCACCAATTGTCCATTCAAAGCCTATCTCAGAAGTGGGGAATGATGATATATTTGTATTAAAGGTATCTGAAACTATGATTTTTATTCTATCGTAGTCTTCTATATCAACTCCTTTATCTGCTTGATCACCCCAAAATACATCAGATTCATCAGATAGATAAAGCTTGGCACTCACCCATGTATTAATACATTTAAATGTGGTATCACACAGTACATTGTCTGAATGGTCTTTCCCAAAGTTAATCTTACTTTCAACCGCAATATAATTTGCACTTCTACTTATTGAGTCGAAGTATTCGTGATTTCCTGCCTCTAGTTCGATTTGCGCCCTAAATCTTCCAAAATCAGATGAAGCAGGGTCCGTTATCATTTCATCTGCATTCGTACTTTGACCATTTGATCTATGCTCAATGCTTAAGTTGACCCATTCAATAGTAAATGACTTATATGATAAGGTTTCTTCAAAATGTTTCCTAAAATTGAATGCTGGATTACTTAATCTATTAATTACTGGACTTGAACCTCTTGTTCCAAGATAAAAATCAAATTCACCTGTAAAGGTGAAGAATATGTCACCTATTCTTTCTTCATATGCTCTGAGGCAATCCAGTTCTGGGATATACTCATTTTTATTTTTAGGTTTTTTAATCGGCATACAATGTGGGCGTAAAAAATTATACCGAAGTGAATATCTAACCTCGAAGGAGCTATCATCATCATCTGTGCTTTGACGAATAGCGTAGTTTGGCTTGTATGAAGAGAATCGACTTTCTCGGTCATCACAAAGAAAGGGGCTTTTATTGCAATAGCACTCCCTTTGTCGATCTTCACCAATAACACTAGAGCAGTCTTGTAGTTGCTCACTGGATTCTTCTTCAAAAGTGTATTGATCTGTTATCCTGCTATGTGCGTTATGAATTGAAAAATAAATGAAAATTAGTAACAAATAATACTTGGTTCCATTACTAGTAAACATCGTCGATTCTCCCTCTAGATTTATTTGAATCCTTCAGAATGCATTACTTGTAAAGCTTTAAGAGACAGACCCTTTTTTAAGATTGATGACCCATAATTTACTTGTTTGTATTTCTCAAATCGAAATCATATTCATAGCATGCGATCTGTTCCATAAATTGTTGTAAAATCTACGTTCTGTCACCCGGATTAACATAGCTGTATATCAAGACAATGAGGAGTATTTTTTGATAAGACGCCTATTCTTCTTATTAGCAATACCTTAACCTAAGAAGCAAGTGCACAGTATGTTTTCCTAGGAAGAATAGTTACTACCTCGAATAATTCAAGGCCATATGGTCATGCGGAAAAAAGGGGCCAGAGAGGAATTGTCTCTAGTATAAGAAACAATTCCTCTCTGGCCCCTTTTATTTACTTCCTTATAGTTTCCCTCACTCCATCACATCACTCAGGTCGGCCCTCCGATCGATAGACTTTCAACAAAGATGAGTTCACAGGCCCGGGCTCCAGTGTCCTTTCTGGATAATGAACTGCGCCAGTACCAACCATCCGGTGAGTAGGCCTCTACCAGGTAGCCCCGTAGATGCACGATATGGCCAAGCCGCACTTCATCGAGCAAATCAGCGATAATCTCGTCTTTTGGGATCATATGCATATTGGCGCTATTGTACTGGATCTCCCGCCTCTGCAATGGCATCTCCCGGGCGTGCCAGCGATACCAGCGTCCACTCTGACTGATCTCGATCCTGTCCAGAACATGTTCATCCGACATGGGCCCCCAACCCACGGCGAGGTCGATCGGCGCCAGTTCCGCCTCCCGATCAAAGCGGTAATCTTCACGACCAAGTACCCGGGCAGACATCTCGAACCGGGCTAAAGGTTTTATCGAGTAACCCCGATGATCGAAGACCTGCATATCATCGACGGCAATCTGAATCGGTGGCTTCGCTGCAGTTACGCCTGGTCCATAACGAATCTGATCCTCGGAAAGCAACCACCAAACAAGACCTGCAATCACGGCAAATAGTATCCATCTCCTCATTCTCGGCCACACCTCCTCAGTCACACGACATTAATCCATATTAACGGATCAATAGTCCATGTGTTTTATAAGAATTAGCTACTTTAACGATGCAAATCCCGGGCCATACTTAAATGCGCAATACCACCTAAGATCTTCGCTGAGATGGTAAGATGTAAGTATTCAAAGATCAGCCATTTCTGCTATTCTCGGTTGGTCTCCTACTGACCACGGGTTCTTTTGGTTTGATCATGAAACAAGTTTACACACTCAGAATCAACACAACGGAAAACATCGGGATAAATGAGATACCCACGGAGCAGGTTTGGCATTGGCTCGTCGCGGCCTGGAACGATATTCAACAAGTGCCGGCCCAAAGCCTGTTCTTCGGCGCCTGTTTAACCCTGCTGAGCATTGTGATTTCCCTTGGAATTATTCTCTCCGGTAACTATTATCTGCTTCTACCGTTGCTGGCGGGTTTTCTACTGATCGCGCCATTCATCGGTATAGGTCCATACTCAATCAGCCAGCAGCTGGAACATGACGAGAGCTCCAGTCTGAAAGTGGCGAGCCTCGCTTGGTCCCAAAACAGTTTTCAACTATTCAGCATGGGGTTGGTATTGCTGGTGAGCTTCCTTGTCTGGTTTATGCTGGCACGACTGATATTCTTCTCTTTTTACGACGGCCAGATTCCTTCCGATTGGCTGGGATACATCACGGTGGTACTAGGTTCCTGGGAAGGTCTCCAAATACTCGCTGTAGGCACCTTTGTCGGTGGGATGCTGGCCGTTCTGGTATTTGCCTTCAGCGCGGTTTCCATCCCAATGCTGATGGATCGCCCTGTCAGCTTCATATCCGCCATGCGCACCAGCTGGGCAGCGGTTCGCTATAACCTGGTGTCCATGCTGCTATGGGGAGGGATGCTGGTCACTATTATTTATGCCTGTTTCATGACAGGATTTCTTGGCTTTATTATAGGATTTCCCCTGGCCGCCCATGGCACCTGGCATGCTTACCGTGACCTGGTAACAGTCAGGGAGCATCCATTGGAGTGACTTGTTCCAGACTAACTCGATAACAATATCAGCTTTTCAAAAATAGGGAACCGAAAAGATATCGGCTTCATATTCATACTGTGTGTCTGAGCAAAATCCGGTGGTACGTGAGTGTAACAGCATTCCCGATAAAATACCCTTGCGGTAATGCGGAAATGTATAGTACCCGAGATTATGGCCGGCTTCACCCATCGGCTGTAAGGGCTCTTCCGATTGCCCAGCACTATTGCGCGCCGCCATGGCCATATTACTGTCTGGACAGGTCACCGGATTGTGTTTGACCAACGGTTGACCGTTCTCCCAGGCACGCCAGGCTCATTCAAGAACCTGACTTAGATACGGTACCGTGCTTCGAGATGCCTCCAGATCAGCAGAAAAAGAGCTTCGTAGATCTCAATCTCAACTTCCTCTGCCGTCTCCAGTAGCATCAGTCCTTTTTTACGGCTATTAAGCGTAATGCGGGATTGACATCAGCCGCGCTGACTGTCTTACTCTTCATGTTCTTTCATTTAACCTTTTTTATCATTGCACCTCCTGGGCGTACCCCACTTCCGCACACTCAATAACCCTCATCTTATAAACGTGGACGGTGTTTTGATTGATGCCATAGTGATTGCAGATGATGGAGCCTCATCAATAAGTAATGTAAACGGTTACAGTTCCTTGGTGACAGTACAGTTTCGGTTGTTCTTTGCTATATATAGTGCCTTGTCAGCTTCAGAATAAAGCTGTTCAGCATCCAGTATGGACCGGCCGTCCGCGTTTACTGCACCAATTGATATTGTTATATATTCTGAGGCCGTATTTGAGGCATGTGGTATCTTTAATGATTCGATGCTTTTTCTGATCTTTTCTAATAAGTTATTGGACTCAATTCTATCTAATTCAGAAAATATTAATGCAAACTCCTCCCCGCCTATTCTGAAGGCATAATCATTTGGACGTCTTAACTTGGATAGTATCGTTTGACAGATATCAGATAGCGCTTTATCTCCAGCGGGGTGACCATTTTTGTCATTGAAATTCTTAAAACAGTCAACGTCAATGATTGCTAATGTCAGTCTCGTATCATGACGTTTTGCCATCGCCACTTCGTGATGAATTATATGTTCATATTTTCTTCTATTCCCGAGTGTCGTTAACTTGTCTGTAAGTGACATTTTTTTACTGGTTGTATCTTGCATGATGCATGTGTACCCAGAAATATCGTAGTCACTATTAAATACAGGAACGACGGTCATTTCTCCCCAGTTCTTGCTTCCTTCTCTTGTGGTTCGTGTAATTTCTCCCTTCCAAGTTGCTCCTGTTTTTAAAACCTTCCAAATGTAGCCTTCTAACTCATTCTTCTCATCGCCATGCAAGAAAAAATGACTAGGAGTGTTAACCATATCGCTTCTTAGGCTTTCCAGGTATCGGCAAAACGCATTGCTTATGTCGATTATTTCCCCATCAGGTTTTAAACGTGAAATCATGATATTTTGGTCAATCAGATGAGCTCGCATTTTGATCTCTTTTTCATAGAGCTTTTGGCCACGCAAAATATAGAACGCTATGAAAAGAGTAATAACACAGACTAAAATAGCCAAAGAACTCATCAAATAGATAGAGTCTCTTGTTGTGTTAATGGCATTTGCTCTAAATTCTGATGCTTTGGAAGCGGAAAATTCAACCAATTTGTTGGTTTGAATTGTTAAGTTATTGACATAGTCTGCACCTTTACCTCTGGTGATTTCCGCACTCAATTCATGCTGACCAGACTTTTTTAAATCGATAACTTCACTTCTAATTTCTCGCCACCCTAAAAAATCATCATGAACCCTTTTGATTTTATCTCGATCACCGAGATAGCGGTCAAAAATCAGCCAAAAGTTCTCGATGGCTTTTTTTTCGTGTTTCTCCACTATAGCGCTGGCTTGGTTGATTTGTTTATGATTATTAGCGAGAGCCACATCTTTCATAGAGCGATGCATCGCTACAAGATGATAGTTGATTTTTTGAGCGGCATTACTGACTGTGTAGGGATGCTTGTACAGCCCATCAATTTCGCCTGAAATTGACTGCAGTGTGATAACGTATAGGATACCGGTCATGGTGACCAATAGTATGATGATCGTAAATCCAATGGTTGTTTTTGAAAAAGTTATCTTGTTCATCGATCTTAGAAATTGCCTTGTGCACGCACAGCCGTATGACCAAGTGTCATCAATGACTTTTTCCAAGGTGTCAAAATCTCTGGTCGTCAGATACGATAATTCATGGTAAAAATTTAAATACACGAACTGACCCTATCTCTTTATCGGTCTAAAAATTTTTAACTTGAGACTGTTACATTAAGCGGCTAATAATAATTAGAAAAATTATTGTACTTGCTAGCTGTTGTCTATTATGTATGTCATTGTTAATGTTCAATATTATTTTATCAGTGACTATTTCCCCGTATATGCCTATCTATTTTTAACTTAGTTTCAAAACATTACGATTTATTGTCCCTTCCTGATTCATGCTCAATCAGATATGAACATACATAGCAATCAATCTATTAATATATTTTCTATGATAGGGTTATTCTATTATTATAGTAATGAACGTGGATTCATCCGCTCATACTAAGCGAGATGGCTCGTAAACACTTACACGGAAGACCTCGCTCCATTTCCTCTGCAGACTGATACAGAATACTAAATCATTTTTTCAGCCTGCCGATAGTGTTTTGAAGAACATCCATGTTATTTATCACACATTCCACTGTTGATGCCTAGCACGCGGATTGTCTGCAAAGCTGTTAACGACAGGATATCTACTGCATACAGCATATGAAACGCTCGATTAATTTCGCAGACATGTTCCACAATGAGGTCACGGCCTGGGTCGTCCTGGGTATCTCCCTCATCATCACTGGCCTTGGCTGGTTCATTGCCGACAGCTATGTCGAGAGACGCGCCGCTGACCGCTTTCAATTCGAGGTGGAGGACGCTCGCCAGCGCATCCTCAAACGTATGCTTGACTACGAACAGGTACTGCGAGGGGGTGTGGCCCTGTTCGACACCTTGGGACGCACGGCCACCCGTCAGGAATGGCGCCACTATGTTCGGACCTTGCAGATTCAGACCTACTTCCCGGGTATCCAGGGGATAGGATTCTCGACGATGCTAATGCCTTCGAAGCTGCAAGCGCATATCGATGCTGTACGTGAGGGGGGATTTCCCGACTATCAGGTTCGACCGGGCGGAGAGCGGGAACTCTACAGCGCCATCGTCTACCTGGAGCCTTTCGACTGGCGCAATCAGCGTGCCTTCGGTTACGACATGTTCTCCAATCCGATGCGTCGCTCCGCCATGGAGCGCGCCAGGGATACGGGAAAGCCTTCGGTTTCTGGCAAGGTGACCCTGGTCCAAGAGACCAAGGAGGATGTTCAGGCCGGTTTTCTTGTCTATCTACCTGTCTACCGTTCCGGCCTGCCGACGAAGACTGTGGCCCAACGCAGGGAAGCGCACGTCGGTTTTGTTTATGCCCCGTTTCGCGTGACCGACCTGATGAAGGGAATTCTCGGCAGCGAGACGCCGGACGTCGGATTTGTGATATACGATGGGCAAGAAGAGCAAGACGATGCCTCACTGCTTTATAACAGCAACCCCGGCGATCTATGGAAAAATCAGGCCGCACAACAGTTGTTAAGTGCCATTGAGTTACCGGGGCGTACCTGGACGGTCCATTTCCACAGTCGCCCCTCCTTTGATATCAACATGTCCAGCACGCAACCGGAACTGATCGCTTTCGGTGGTCTGACAGTGGATATTCTGCTGTTCCTTGTAATCTGGTCCCTGGCGGGCGAGCGTCGGCGAGTGCAGGCCAAGGCCGAAGCGATGACGGCGGATATACGCAATGTCACGCAGCGCCTCAATCTGGCTCAGGAATCCGCTCAGATCGGCACATGGGATTATAATCTGATTAGTGGTGAGCTGATCTGGGATGATCGTCTCTATCTGATGTATGACATGCCTAAAGAGAGCTTTAGCGGCGGCTTCGATGCCTGGCAGGGTCGTGTCCATCCAGATGACCTGGAGAGAACGGAGAAGGAGTTCAAGTTGGCCATCGAGGGTGGACGGCGCTTTCATACTCACTTTCGCATTCTGCATAGAAACGGCGATATCCGGGTGCTCGAGGCGTATGCCAGTGTCTTGAGGGATGAGATGGGTAAGCCCTATCGCGTGGTTGGCGTCAATCTCGACATCACTGAAAGACGAGAGACTGAGGAACGACTGCTGCTCGCGGCGAGTGTTTTCGATCATGCCCATGAAGGCATCGTTGTCACTGATCCCGAGGAGCGCATCCTTGAGGTCAACCCCACATTTACAGAATTGACCGGATATTCCCGGGACGAGGTGATCGGCCAGACCCCCAGGGTGCTCAAATCAGGCCATCACGACACGGCATTCTATAAAAAGATGTGGATTGAACTGAAGCAAAGGGGGTTCTGGCGAGGTGAGATCTGGAACCGGCGAAAAAACGGTGAAATCTATGCTGAATTTCTGACCATCTCAACGGTGCGGAACCCGCAGGATAAGATTACCCGCTATGTGGCGGTATTCTCCGACATCACCACCCTTAAGGATCAGCAGGCGCGTTTGGAACGCATGGCGCACTACGATGTGCTGACTCAGCTGCCGAACCGGGTGCTGCTGGCGGATCGCATGCGGCAGGCCATGGTCCAAGCCCAGCGCACAGACAAGCAGCTGGCGATTTGTTATCTCGATCTGGATGGTTTCAAACCGGTCAATGACACTTACGGCCATGATATCGGCGATAAGCTGTTGATCAAGGTGGCGCATCGTCTCGCAGAGCACCTGCGGGCCAGTGACAGTGTTTCCCGCTTGGGAGGAGACGAATTTGTCCTCTTGTTCAGCAACCTTGAGGGCGTCCCGGATTGCGAGCGGGCGCTGACCCGGTTACTCGAGGCGGTATCGACTACTCACGCAATCGATGGACACCGCATCCAGATCTCGGCAAGTATCGGGGTGACCCTCTATCCCCAGGATAATGTGGATGCCGATACCCTGCTGCGCCATGCGGACCAGGCGATGTACCGCGCCAAGGAGAGCGGCCGCAATCGCTTTCATCTTTTTGACCCGGAACAGGATCGCCAAGCCCGCGTCCACCGGAAGGCGCTGGAGCGTATCGAACTGGCGCTGCAGAACGACGAATTCCATCTCTATTACCAGCCTAAAGTGGATATGCGGCATGGCCACGTCTTGGGTGCAGAAGCCCTGATTCGTTGGCAACATCCGGAAAAGGGGCTGTTGCCGCCCAGCGAGTTTTTGCCTGTCGTAGAAGAAACCGATTTCGCCGCCAGACTTGGTGAGTGGGTGCTGCATGAAGCCTTGCGACAGCTGGGCGAATGGAAACGGTCTGGGTTCGAGACAAATGTCAGTGTCAACATCTCGGGAAGGCATTTTCAGCAGGACGGTTTTGTAAATCGCCTGGGTTCAATACTTAATGATTATCCCAGAATATCGCCGCAACGATTGGAATTGGAGGTACTGGAGACCACGGCAATCGGAGATATTAATCTTGCCTCTCGGATGATCGAAGAGTGCCGCGTTTTGGGCGTATCTGTCTCCCTGGATGATTTCGGCACCGGATACTCCTCGTTAACCTATCTTAAGCGGCTGCCGGTGGATATCATCAAGATAGACCAGTCCTTCGTTCGGGATATGCTGCAGGATCCGGATGACCTGGCGATTATCGAAGGTATCGTGGGTCTGAGCCAGGCCTTTCATCGCCAAGTTATCGCGGAAGGCGTGGAGAGTCGGGAGCACGGGGAGATGCTGTTGCACCTGGGTTGCGAGTATGGGCAGGGGTATGGCATCGCTCAGCCTATGTGTGCAGCGGACTTGCCAGGCTGGGTGGAATCCTATGTACCGTACAGATCATGGCAGGAAGCTGGAGAAGAAAAAAACGAAGATCACAGGTGAAGCCACCCAAATGGATCGCAAGATCCGGTAAAAAATCCCTCGAAAGTTCACTACCGAAGAGAAGAGAAATCGAGCGTTTTTCGAAGCAGGCAAACGAAGTTTAGCGGGCGATACAACATGACTTCAGTCTGGTATAGGGAATCGCAGAACTATTTTCATCTCCGGGGTGATTTCGCTACTCTCCAAATACGAAATTGTAGTTGCGTGACGCTTCATGTACTCGATCATTTCCTGTTTACTGGAAAAGGATCTCGGCGGTTTACCCTTGCCGGTGAAAATCAGTGTGGTCCAGTAGGATTTGAGCTGGATCGGCGTTTTATTGGAGATAAGACGGTAGAACGTATCACGCAATCGATTGTCTCGGACTTCGATCAGTATCGCTTTTTTACCATCGGCTAAGCGATTAGTCTTGGATAGAAACAAGTTGGAGACCTCTTGTTTGCTGAGAGAGTCGATCGGGGAATCTGCAGTCACCACGACCGCAATCTCGGCGTGGAACAGCGATACATGGCATAGCAGGAGGAGAAGAATCAACCGTTTCATCAGAAGATCCCTTCCAGCAAAATAGTGAAGACATTTGCCTCACTATCTACACGACCACGTAGCGGATCGGTTTCATCGACAATATCGATGCGTTCAATTCGAGCTTTAATTTTATTTTATTACAGGCAATTCAAGGGATCAGAGCCCTTTTCAGCGTTATTGCCAACGCATTACAAACCTCTTTGCCACTCCTCACGAAAATTCGTCAACTCTGGGTTTGTGATTGCGCTACGGACTTGGTTCAGTAGCCTTTCCTTGTCCTTGTTCAGCACCCCTTTGAGTATCAGATAATTCGACGCGTGATCGCTACGGAATATGGTCTTCTCGAGTTCAAGCGCGGATAACAAAACCTCCATCTCCTCGAGCAATTGACGCAGATTCAACATTTCAAACTCCCCGGCGTATCCCTGCTGCAGGCGTTGCTGCCCCTTTGGGAAGCTAACGACCAGCGTGGCGAGGTATTCGGGTTGCGATTCATTCATCAGCGAAGCCGAATTGAGTGCGTGCTGTTCGCTGTAGCGTGTCCCGCCAAGGCCGTTCAGAATCATCACCGAACGCCTGATTCCCGCCTGCTGCAGCTTCAACAGGGCATCCAGCGAAGTTTGCCAGGTCTCGCCTTTTTCGACCCGCTCCAGCACCAGATCATCACCTGTTTCACAACCGATATAGAGCAGTTCCAATCCCATCTGACGTAGTGTCTGCAATTCATCAACGGACTTGTTTTTGATGTTGCGCGGCAGACAGTAAGCCGATACCCGTTGGATATCGGGCAGATATTCGTTAATGGCCTGCATGATCTGATGCAATCGGCGATATGAGAGTGTCATCGCATCGCCGTCGGCGAGAAACACGCGCCGCACCGGGATCTTCATACTGACGAAATGCTGCAGCTCTTTGCGGATCGCTTCAATGGGTTTGGGTTTGAATCGTTTCTGCGGTTCCGTATACATTTCGCAGAAGGTGCATCTGTTCCAGGAACAGCCATTGGTGACCTGCAGGATCAATGACTCTGCCTCACTGGGTGGGCGGAAAACGGGTTCTACGTAGCTGAACAACATGTGAAGATGAGATTGCCCTTTGTTGGATGTCAGGCTTGGAATTGCACACACAATATCGGCGGTAGATGGTGACTGACGGTCTGCCAGGCGTCGCCCTGATCTTCGCTGATCCACAATGAGCCGGTGGTGCTGCCGAAGGCGAGCCGCTCACCCTGGTCGTCTACATCAAGCGCATGCCGGTAGACCAGGTCGTAGGCATGGGCCTGCGGCAGGCCGGTATCGAGGATCTCGAACCGTTCGCCACCGTTGCGGGTGCGGGTGACCACCAGCCGCCCATCAACGGGAATGCGCTGCTCATCCTTCTGTGCGGGGACAAACCAGGCGGTGTCGGGATCGGTGGGGTGCACCGCAACCGCAAAACCGAAACCGGAGGGATGGACATCCTCCAGCTCCCGCCAGCGCCTGCCTCCGTCGTCACTGATGAAGACACCGTTATGGTGCTGCATCCAGAGGCGGTCCGGGTGGGCGGGACAGCGCACAATACGATGGGGATCCTGGGTGAGCGGATCGGCCGCCTGGTCAGGCGGCATATAGGCGCTGCGCAGCCCCTCGCCGATCAACTCCCAGTGGTCCCCGCTGTCGTCTGATGTCCAGACCCCGCCCACCGATACGCCGACCGTGACATGGGCCGGATCGCGGGGATCGACCAAGATCGAGTGGATGCCGGCGAAGTCGAAGCCGCCGCCCATCCACTGCCTGCGTCTGGGGTCGTCCCACAGGGCGCGTATCAGCGTCCAGCTGTCGCCGCCGTCGGTGGAACGGAAGAGACCGCCGGGAATGACGCCGCACCAGAGTTCCCCCGGCATACCGGCCGCCAGGGACCAGATCTTCTGGGTGCTCCAGGGTATCTCCAGGCCGCGAAAAGGATCCCTGTCCTCCAGACCGTCCGGCTTGTCGGGAAAGGCGGGCACCGATGCCTCGATCCAGTTGTTGCCGTCGTCCCGGGAACGCTGCATTTTGACGCCGAAATGGCCCAAGTCGAGGGCGGCATGGATGCGGCCGCTGCCTGGCAGCGCCAATATCATGGAGACCGGGTCGCCCAAAAACCAGCTCCGCTCGATCTCCCAGCGCCCCTCGCCCGCCCGCACGATGCGAAACAGCCCTTTATGCGTTCCCACCAACAAACGATCGCCCATGGCCTAGCCTCCCGAGAGTGCCTGAATGACGAAGACTTCGCTTTCCGATCCCAGTGCGTCGCTCAATCGCCGCCGGTCATGCAGACCCCGGCCATCCACCATCACAATGACATGGTTGCGCACCGCTCCCTGATCATCCAGCACATAGCCCCGCACGTCCGGCCACTGGCTGAAATAACAGTCGAAGAGCTGGGCGACCGTCGCCGCATCGAAAGCCGCATCCGGGCAGGGGGTGTGGCGTGTGAGATTGGAGGTGAACGAGAGCGTCGGCATAGCTGGAATGGTAGACAATTATCTGTGGAAATGACATGTTTCCAATACGCTTGATAATAGTGCAAAAACCAGGGTAAGAGAGAAATTGTTTCTCCAAAATTAAAGGCAATCGCTCTCTGACCCTCCTAATCCACCAGATCCCAAAAAGGTTATTGCTTAGTCGATGATATTGACGCAGTCGCCGCCTTCACAGCCGCCACTCGGATCGTAGACACCGTGAGGGCTGACATAGGATTGGCCGCCCCAGGAACCGCCACGATAGTTCTGGGCATCTCTGTATGTGTTACCGCGGTGCATAGGATTGTTTGCGTTGACCCAGTTACCATAGCCATCCGTCAGATAGTCTCCGGGTATCACCTGGCCGTAAACCTGAATGGTCAGAGCGCATTCCTGTTGGCTCATCGGGCGACCGTTTACAGTTGCATTACAGGCAGCCTGGGCTGCCTCGCTTGATATAAAAGATATTACTGCCAACACGGTGGTAGAAAAAACAGCTCGTTTCATTGAGTTCATATTCTGATCTCCACTGTTTTAATCCTTGTTCAGCTTATACGCATGAAGAACCAGTTTGTCTCCCTGTTTCAACATTACGTGATCTAATTAATGACTCCGGAAAATTATCTTCAATGTTACTGCACGATTCTCCTGGCTTTGCATATCCAATAAAAACGGGATTTCGTTGCATCCACTATAGACACTACAAACTACGTTTGTTGAGGTAAAATTACCTTTACTTTGGAAAAAACGAACTCAGAGAGGAGTTACTCTCTGACCCACTTTATCGCAGGAAACCGCTGGCAAACAATGCCTACATCGCTTCGACAAGATAAGAACCCAACTTCATATCTGCAACAAGGATATGCTCAGTCAACCAATGCTCCAGAAACTCGAAATCTTTGTTTGAGATCCTTCTGCCCGTCTGCATAAATTTCTGCTGCAGCTCTTTGGCGCTTTCGATTAAGTTCTGATGCTCCGCCTTATGCTCTTCAAAATCCTCATAATCATACTTCAGCATCAAGCGCTCTTCATGCCTGAAGTGCCAGACGGTGCAACATATCAGCTCTTCCAATACCGCCTCTTGATAGTCTGCTGGATCCCCATCCGCTACAGCATGATTGAGAATGTTAAATAGATCCACCAGTCTGCGATGATCTTCGTCGATCTCATCGACCTCGACACTTAGTGTTTTGTTCCAAACCAAATCTTTCACGACTTTTCTCCACTTGAGTTGACCTTAGGCCATGATGTTTCCAAATTGTCTCATCGAGCGCCTACGCCTTCTGTTTCCTTATCAGGGCAGGCAAATTCGGAACCCTATTTCCCATTTTTGTACAACTCTGTTCTTTCTTTAACAAAATAATCCCAAATGTGCATTACCCTATGTCAATTCCTATCAGTTGAGATCTGCCGGATTGATGACCCAGCAGCATAGAGTCGGATTTTTCCGCGATACTGACGATTGCCGCTTCGTGGCTGCAATGCAGAGGAGGACAACCGGGTCAGGGAAATTTTATGCTGACCCCGATTTTTACATGAGTCACCGGTTAGAGTGCGGGTGTCGGCTTTTTCAACGGATGACTTTTATCGGTGAAATGGTCTACCAGCTTGAAAACAAACGGATAGAAAACGGGATTGGATTATTCAATGGCCGGGTTAGCAAGCCCAGTCCAACAGCACCTACTTGGCCTGTACTTTCGGGCCTGTCAGCTGCTTACGATAGTCATTCAGCACCATCTCCGCCTGTTGAACCTCCTCGGCAGTCATCGCCGATGCAGCTGTCTGCTGGAAGCGTTCACCATATTTATCGCCGGACTCCTTGCTCAAACCAAACCAGACGTAGGCCATACCGTAATCCCTCTTGGTGCCGAGACCGTAGAGATACATACTGCCAAGCTTTCCGTAGGCACGGCTGTCACCGGCCAATGCTGCCGCCCGATACTCGGCAAAGGCGGCATCTCTGTCGCCCTTGCGATTCGCCATCTCACCCTCTTCAAATCCGGCAATGGCTGAAGTGACCGGTGTTATTAAAGCTATCAGGAGGAGTATTGATCTGGCTATCATGATGCATATCCTCATAGGGCTGACTTGGATGTTATTGATTTACGGTCTTTTACCACCAGCCGACAGAAAGACTTCCCCGTTAACCACAAAGCAGGGGTTGCTTGGCCAAGTGGCCGTCAGGATAGCTCAACAACGGGATCAGAGTAAACTTACTCCAACCCGACTCTCAGTTATGGAATTCCAACCTATTTGGGAGGCAGGGTAAACCACCGGGGGATGGCTTTCGTTATTGCCGCTTATTGATAAATTCATTCTGACAGACGACAAACCTGGGAGTGCGCACTCTGCGCATTGATTTTGATTTGCACATCATCGACGGTCAGCGGCGGCCTACCGAGAGAGCAGTAACGCAGACACCCAATCTGAGTATCATCCAAGAAGACAGCACCTTACCCGAACGAGGTTCCTGAGCCATTTAAAATTATCAATGATATCTCTACGTACCACACTTATGATCGGGTATACTGTTCAGGCAAGCAGATGAGGCAAATACCAGCCCGATATTCTATGAAAGCCTACTTCGACACGCTTCTTCTCATTCCAATCGCAGGCTAACCATGAGTCCCAAACTACGTGTAGTAAAGAAACACCATCGCTGTGCCCACTGTCTCTTCCGGCGTTTTTTCGTCAATGTCGGTTTAAACTGTGACCAGATAGACCAAACGGGACAGTCCACCACCACCAATATCGGACCCTATCTTCCCGGTGAGTATATCTACCGCGCGGGAGAATCCTGTAATGCGCTCTATGTGGTCCATGCCGGTACCGTCAAGACTGAGACGGTCACATTCGATGGGGATCTGCATATCAGCGGTTTCTACATGGCAGGAGAACTGTTTGGCGCAGACGGCATTCATCATCGCAGATTTGCCACGGATGCACTGGCCATCGAAAAAACCTGGGTATGCGAGCTAACCTTCGATAAATGGGCGGTCCTGGCCAAGGAATATCCCGACCTACAGAACCAGTTGATAGCCGAATTGGGCCGAGTGATCGCACATAAAGAGCATGAAGCCCTATCCACCCATCACCATTTGTTGGCACAAAGGCTGATGGGGTTCCTGACCGATCTTCAGTATCGTGTCCGGGTTCGGCAGGGCAATCAGACAAACGAAATCAAATTGACCATGACAAAAACCGATATCGCACGCTACCTGGGCGCCACACCGGAATCGATCAGCCGAATGCTGGGCAAGCTCGACAAAGCGGGATATATCGTCAATTCAAAGCGTCGAATTCGCATCCTCAAGGACTCTACCGATCTGGATATCGCTATCTGACATACAGGTGTCATATAACACTCTTAACGGACCTCTGTGTCTATGAAGGCAACCCCCAAGGATTTCCGCGACCTCTTGAGGTACGAATCTATCAAGCAAACAGAGGCTTCACATTCTTTCCTAGCTTTCTGCATAGGAAAGCCTCCATCTCTTTGGCCGGGATAGGCTTGGAGTAATAGTACCCCTGAAAAACCTCACAGCCGTTTTCCACCAGGAACTCTATTTGATCTATGCTCTCCACACCCTCGGCAAGAATTTCGTGATCAAGGCTTTTCGCTAAGGCGATTACCGCCTTTGAAATGGCTTTGTCCTCTGTGTCATGAGGCAAGTCTTTGATAAATGAACGGTCTATTTTGAGTTTGGTTATTGGAAGTTTCTTCAGGTACGAGAGGGAGGAGTAGCCTGTTCCAAAGTCATCCAGCGCCAATTTGATGCCGATATCGTCGATTTTGTCTAGTATTCTGATGGCGTTTTCCGGGTTCTCCATTACATGGCCTTCGGTGATTTCCATTTCCAGCCATTCGGGACTACAACCGGTTTCCACCAGACTCCCCACGACAAAGGCCACCAGGTCTTTTCGCTGAAGCTGTCTCACGCTCAGATTAAGAGCCAGCGTACCGGGTTGCAGGCCTTCACGATGCCATTCTGTGAACTGTTCAACGGCCATTCTCATCACCAGCCGGTCTATTTCAACGATCAACCCCGTCGATTCGGCTATGGGGATAAATTTTGATGGAAAAACCAGACCCATGGAGGGGCTTTGCCAGCGCACCAGCGCCTCCATGCCAACAATCTTACCGGTTACGCCGTTAATCTGAGGTTGATAATAGACCACAAATTCATCGTTCTCTATCGCCGTACGCAGTCTGGCTTCCATGTGCACCCTTTCGAAAGCCTGGACCGTCATTTCAGAACTGTAATATTGAATATTATTCCGTCCTTCGCTTTTCGCTTTATACATGGCGGCATCAGCATTCCTCAGAAGATCCTTGCTTGTCATTCCATTATCGGGATAGATACTGATGCCGATACTGCTGGTGACGTAGAGCTCGTGGTTATCCACGGTCAGCGGTTTTGCCAGCATTTTCTGTATCTTTTCAGCAAGTCGGGAGGCATCCTGCTCTTGCTTCAGCCCCTCCATCAGGACGGTGAATTCGTCGCCCCCCAGCCGGGCAATGGCATCCTCAGCGCGAACCGACTGTTTAAGGCGTAGCGTCACCGCCTTCAGCACCATGTCACCCGATCTGTGACCCAATGAGTCGTTTATCTTCTTGAAATGGTCGAGGTCGATGAATAGCAGGGCCAGTTTGGAGCGGCTGCGAGTCGCCTTAACCAGCCCCTGCTCAAGGCGGTCGGTGAACAACGCGCGATTGGCGAGCCCCGTCAAAGTGTCGTGGCTTGCCTGAAACTGCAATGTATCTCTTTGATGCTGCAGTTCTTCTTGCTGCTTGATGAGCCTGGTGACATCCGTGTTGAATCCGACGAAGCGAATGGCTGTCCCCTTCTCATCGAAGAGCGCCTTTCCCCGTCCTGTAATCCAACGCCAATCACCACCTTTCGTGCGCATGCGAAATGTGCTTTCGTAGCTCCCCTTTCCCTTGGTATCCAGGTATTCCCTAACCCGGCGATGCGCCTGCTCTGCGTCTTCCGGATGCAGCAGCCCGGACCAGCATTCAATGGTGTCGGGCAGTTCGCCGACCTCATAACCAAGCATTGTCTCGAAACGGGGTGAGTGGTATACCCTGTCAGTCTTGAGATCCCAGTCCCAAAGGCCGTCATTGGCGCCGTCAATGGCTAATTTGAATCGCTCTTTTTCCTGTTCAAGTTCGTTCCGCTTGGTTATCAGTTCCTGTCTCGAACCCCTGATCGTATCGATCATTCTGTTCATTGTATTTGATAATGCGGTGATCTCCCGGGGCCCTGCACAGGGCACGTTATCATACGGTATGCCCTCTTTGTCACCGTGGCTTATAACCTCGTCAATCGCAGCGATCGGCTTAAGCAAGCGGAGTCGAATGGATACAAATAACGAAATGATCAGCAGTAGGGAGATGGCAACCGTACCGACCAGATGTCCGATTACGATATCACGTAACTCCTTCCGCAGCTCGTGATCGGAAACGTATATGTTTATCGTACCCAGCTCATTGCCGTTGGGTCCGACGATGGATTGCCCAAATGAATAGTAGGATTCTTCGAGCTTGCGCTTGTGTTCGGCGCTGTCCGGAACGAAGTCGGTGGCCTGCCAATTGGAGTCTCGTATTTTACCGCTTACATAGGCCCTCTTCCCCATGATGGCGCCTATATTATAGTCTTCCACGATAATGGCGAAGATGTTACGCCGCTCAAGCTCATTGGTGACAAGTTTATCGTACTCGTTTACTGCATAGGATGAGAGGTAAGTGGCAATATTCTTGTTAAGAGAGTTGATACTGCGCTTAACACTCTCCCTCATCTCTCTCTCTACTCTCTGCTTGGTGGACAGGTATGAATAGGTTGATTGCAGTGCCGTTATTATGGTCACAGCGGAAATGATGATTATCCCCAGCGTTATATAGATTGGGTGCTTGTCGATAATCATTTTCATTCAACCCATGTCACTGATTTTCGATTCCCAGTACATTTCGCCTGATGAGGGGCAGTTTTTCATTAATATTTTCTTGTGATATGGCCAGAATCGGGAGCCGCCTCTCCTTTTCAACCACCTCGCCATTGAGGTGCCTGTGCATGGACATGACCGCCTCTTCCCCCATCAGGTAAGGCTGTTGCATGGCGGCGCCAACCAGAACGCCCTGTGGAATCAGGTCCAGGAAAATCGGTTCCGCGTCAAATGAGATCAACAGGATTTCTCCGGTTTTCCTTGCATCGGCAATTGCATCCAGCGCCCCCTGGTATCTGTCAGATCCCTGTAGCCAGATCGCACGCAAGTCCGGGGTTTTCTCAATCATCTCCTTGCTGTAATCGTAGGTCTCCCGGTAGGAGAAGGTGACTTGTTGTTTGATGTCTGCGCCCTTGATGCCGGCCTCATCCATGGCCTGCATAAATCCCGCGGTCCTGGCCCTGCCGTTTTCTCTCATTTGCGGGATTGCAATTATCCCGACACGGCCATTCCTCCACCCCGCATCGGATAGTGTTTTAGCCAATATCCGGCCTAAACGGTAAGCTCCATCGCGATTGTCGGACGAGATATACGAGATATACTCGCCGCCATCAGTACCGATATCAGCGATAACGACAGGAACGCCTGCACTCTTGGCAAATTTCAATATGGTTGTGCAGGCCGAAGAATTTGTGGGTGAGACAATGATCCCTGACACGCCCTCTTTCAACGCCCTCACTGTGAACTCCAGCTCCCGCTTGGCGCTATTTTCCGCACTGTAAACCTCAACGCCATAACCCAGCGAAGCGGCGCGACTCTTTATTCCACGCCACATAATGTCCCAGAAGGGGATTCTTAGGTCGGAAACGAGATAGACGAGTTTCTTGTCGGCCTTGCGGGATACAGTGCTTAGATCTGCCGCATCCGCCTTGCTTATGCAGGAAAAGCAACCCGACAGGGTCAGAATAAGAACAAAAAACAGCCTAGAGAGTGGTTGAAGCAGTGTCGTATTGCTATTCATTTTTTCAAAACAGATCGGCAATTTTGAAATGAATAAGTACTTATTTGCATGTGAAAAAGCGACGAAGCCTCCGCTCCGAATCACTCCGGACCATTCCCAGCATGCGGGGTCAAAACCCATGCCCTCACTCAAGTATAGCGGTCGAACCGATCCATACTTAAGAAAATAGTCATTGTATTCCTAATTTTTATAACCGGTAGAAAGAGCTGTTCAGAGCGATCTCATCTAGCGTGTGGATAAGGGAAAAGCGCCTATATTTTTGATCTCCCCCATCAGGGCTGCAACCACCTATCGAGCAAGTCAGATTAAGCGATAGGCGGATGATACGGAAAACCGCCGATGACCACCTCATCGACACTGACTCCACATCCACTTAGAGTCAGGGGGTAAAGGGGACAAAAATTCAGTTAGAATCGATCTTAGACAAACCTCTTACCTCGGCGGGACAACCAGTTGAAACAGCGCACACCTTTCCAGAAAATCCTGATGGCCATTGCATTCATCAGCTATTTCACCGGTATCCTCTGCGGGGCGGCTGCCCTCTATTTCGGAGAGGGCGGCCAGGACCCCGTGACGGCCAGTCTGATGGCCAGCATTGTATTCTTTGTGGGTGTCGGCATCGTATTGCAGGTGATCGGCAGCAGCGATCTGCCCGATTTAAAAATCAACAGATAACCCTGATTAAAGAAAGACATCAGACCCGATCATCCGCCGGTATCTGGCAACCCTTGTAGAAGACGCACATTGATTGAACCTGAGATTGATTTTCAATGACGAACTGAAGCCTCTCGTTCGAACTGACAGACAATACGAACGAGGTTTGCCGGATTACACGGGGCCTTTGACCAAAACGGAATAGGTCGTGGGGCTTCTCTCTTCGGCTGCCGCCTCGCGAGCGTAGATATCGGCCATCTCCTGCACAACGCCATCGGCCAGTTCTTTTTCTACGGCATCGCGTACATCGACCACAATCAGATCGATGTTAAGAGACTCACCTGCCAACGGATGGTTGGCATCTACCGTGACCTCCTCCTCATTGACCTCGATCACGGTCACCGGCTTCCGCTTCGCCGGCGCACCTGCGCTGAAGGTCATACCCGCTTCCACCTCGCCATCATAGTTAAAGCGGTCACGCGGGATCAGACGAATAAGTGCTTCATTCCTGGGACCATAGGCCTCTTCCGCTTCCAGTACGAACTCCCGCCTGTCTCCCACCTGGCAGCCTTCTAGCCGCTTTTCGATGGCGGGGAAAACCGTCTCGCGTCCCTGGATGAAGGAGAGTGGATCGCTGTAGTCGCTGCTATCGACCAGTTCATTTTTGGAGTCCATCATGCGATATTCGATGGTGACGACCTTATCCCGCTCGACTCTCATCAGTGCTCTCCCTTGGTCCTGCGGATACCGGCCAGGCGATTACCCTGTTTCTGTGGCCCGCCGCGGGGAAAAATGTCATGCAGATAACGGTTGTTGCCACGCGACGGGCCCCACACCTGTTTGAAATGTTTGATCATGTCCCGTACCTGGGCCTGCACCCGATGGGACTGGTAGTAGTCCCGGATATAACGGATAACATCCCAATGATCCTGCGTAATCTCCAAACGCTCTTTTTTCGCGAGCGCGTAGACAAACGCCTCGCTCCAGTCGTCCATGTCCTGAATGTAACCCTCCTGGTCGGTGGCTATCCGTTCGCCGTCGACGTCAAGGTATTCGATTCGGGTAGCGTAAGGGTTGGTGCTCATACTGCTTCCTCATTCATGCAACTGAACAGGATATTGTTTTTGATTTCTCACTCGAGCCCTCTCTCCATTAGCAGAGAGGACCCGAGCGAATTTTCCATCAGTTCATCGTGACCCGCTTCACGCGCACGATCTGGTAGGCGCGACCCAGATAGGTCAAGGGCACGCTCCAGACATGCACCAGACGGGTGAAGGGAAAGATCAGGAAGACCGTCATACCGAAGAGCATGTGGGTCTTGAAGATCGGCGACACATTGGCGATCAGGCCGGGGTCCACGCTCAGGGTGGCTATGCTTTTCACATACTCGGTGAGTGCGATCATCTCCGAGACATCGCCATGCGCGGCGTGACCGGAGGAGACCAGGATAGTACTCAGACCGAGAACGACAGTGACCAGCAACCAGCCGATAACAAACGTATCGCGTGTACGGCTTACCGCTTTCACCCGCGGGTTGCTGACCCGGCGGATGAGCAGCAAGGCGGCCCCCGCCAGGCACATGATGCCGAAGATGCCACCGGCATAGATGGCGATGTACTGATGGGAGACGTCGGAGATGCCCAATGCCTGGAACCAACTATGAGGCAACAGCATGCCCACCAGATGGCCGAAAAAAATGCCGAGGATACCGATGTGGAACAGGTTGGAGGCGAGACGCATCCCTTTGTTGCTCAACAGCTGGCTGGAGTCCGCTTTCCAGGTGTACTGCTCGCGATCGAAGCGAATCCAGCTGCCGAGCAGGAATACCACGCCGGCGATGTAGGGGTAAGCCCCAAATACTAAATCATGTAAGCTCATTCATTTATTCCTCTTGGTTCGCCTTAGGCCGCCTGCCCCAACTGGCCGCGATTTTCAATAATCCGCAGCAGTCGCGCATAGGGACTGTCCGCCTTCTCAAGATTTTCAGCGAGTACGGTAATCACCTTACGGGCATCGCCCAGAAAGACCCGCGCCTGCATGTCGTCCAGGGTAGAGGCGTACTCCAGGATCAATGGCAGGTAGTCGGGAATTTCCTGTTGGTCGATGTCCAACCCTTCGGCACGATAGTGCTCAAACAGATCGATCAAAGCCGGACCGCGGCCACGATCGTCACCGAACAGGTGGTGGGTCAGATGCAGGGCGTGCTCCGGCGTCATGTCAAAGGTCTGCACATAGTCCGCCTGCATACCGGTCATATCATGTAACTGCATCCAGGAGATGAACTGCATCAGATCGTCACGCTCCTGGGCGCTGATATCCCGGTCGCTCTTCACGCGCTTGATGATCTCCGGCATATGCGCCATCAGTTCGGTATCCGGGTACTCCAGCAACCGCGCGAGTAACTTATAGATTTGCATCGATATGCCTCCTTAAACTCTCTTGCGGGGCTGTATGCCCTGCGGGGTATGGGTACGCTTACGCGGAGTCGGGAACAGGGTGACCCCCTGGCCGCCGTCACTGCCCTGGGCACTGACGTTACCGGCGGCAAAACCGTTCTGGCCCTGAAAGGCGTAGGGGTCCTCCTGCACCATCTCTTCATGGGCGGTGGGGATGACGAAACGGTCTTCATAGTTGGCAATACCGAGCATCCGATACATCTCCTCCGCCTGCTCTTCGCTCAGACCCACGGCCTCCAGCACCGCATGGTTCGGCTCTCCCTCGATCGCCTTGGAACGTTGGTTACTGCGCATGGCGATCATGCGTTGCAGCGCACTGATGATCGGCGCTTCGTCACCCGCGGTCAGCAGGTTGGCCAGGTAGCGGGCAGGAAAACGCAGGGCATCCACTTTGGGAATGACGCCGTCAGCCTCGGTGGGCAGGTTGTCCTGATCGATCTGGGTCTGCACCGGTGACAGCGGTGGCACATACCACATCATGGGCAGGGTGCGGAACTCCGGATGGATTGGGAAAGCGATCTGCCACTCCACGGCCATCTTGTAGACCGGTGACTTCTGCGCAGCGTCGATCCACTGCTGGGGAATACCGGCATCCAAAGCCTGGCGGATCACCTCGGGATCGTTGGGGTCGAGGAAGATGTCGAGTTGCTGCCGATAGAGCTGCTGCACGTTGTCCGTGCCGGCGGTATCGCTGATCTTGTCCGCATCGTAGAGCACAACGCCCATATAGCGAATCCGGCCGACGCAGGACTCGGCGCAAGCGGTGGGCATGCCCGACTCGATGCGCGGATAGCAGAGGATGCACTTCTCCGACTTGCCCGACTCCCAGTTGTAGTAGATCTTTTTGTAGGGACAGGCACTGACGCACATCCGCCAGCCGCGGCAGCGGTCCTGATCGATCAGTACCGCACCGTCCTCCTCCCGCTTATAGATGGCTCCGGATGGACAACTGGCGACACAGGCCGGATTCAGACAGTGGTTGCAGAGCCTGGGCAGGTACATGTGGAAGGTCTTTTCGAAATCCTTGTACATCTGCTTCTTGATGCCGTCGAAGTTCTTGTCCTGGGCACGGTTCTCGAACTCGCCTGCCAGGTCGTCCTCCCAGTTCGGGCCCCAATGGATCTTCTCCATCTGCTGACCGGTAATCTGCGACACCGGACGGGCCGTCGGACAGGCCTCGGAGAGCGGCTTGTTCTGCAGCTTGGGGTAGTCGTAGTCGAATGGCTCGTAGTAGTCGTCAATCTCCGGCATATCGGGGTTGGCGAAGATGTTGAGCAGCTTGCTGGTACGGCCGCCGGCGCGCAGCTCCAGTCTGCCGTCTTTCTTCACCCAACCGCCGCGCCATTTACCCTGGTTCTCCCACTGCTTAGGGTAACCGACACCGGGCTTGGACTCGACGTTGTTGAACCAGGCGTACTCCATGCCCTTGCGGTTGGTCCAGATGTTCTTGCAGGTGACCGAACAGGTATGGCAACCGATACATTTGTCCAGGTTCAGCACCATCGCGATTTGTGCACGTATATTCATCGTTTCGTCTCACTATTCGTTTATAGGACGCAGGCTCAGTTGTTGACGCCTTCCGGGTTGAGCTGGGCTTCGCGCTCGGGTGTGAGCGGGCGTTCCAGCCAATCGACGTCGCGATCCTCGATCTTGTGCACGATGACGTATTCGTCGCGCTGACTGCCCACGGTGCCGTAGTAGTTGAACGAGTAGCTCAACTGGGCGTAACCGCCGATCATGTTGGTGGGCTTCATCACCACCTTGGTCACCGAGTTGAGAATGCCGCCACGCTTGCCGGTGGTATTGGAGCCGGGCACGTTCACATTCTTCTCCTGGGCGTGGTACATGAGCGCCATCCCCTCGGGCACACGCTGGGAGACCACAACACGGGCCACGGTGGCGCCGTTGGCGTTGACCGCCTCCACCCAGTCGTTGTCCTTGAGACCGATGCTCCTGGCCTGGTCCTCGTTGACCCAGAAGTAGGGTCCGCCGCGGAACAGGGTAAGCATGCGCAGATTGTCCTGATAGGAGGAGTGGATGCCCCACTTGGAGTGGGGGGTGATCCAGTTCAGGGTCAGGGTCTTCTTGCTTTTGAGTTTATTCGCCAGGTTCTGCGGCAGGTTGGTGTGCGCACCGAGATCCTCAGGCGGCCGGAAGCAGCACAGTCCCTCACCAAAGTCTCGCATCCACTCGTGGTCGAGGTAGAAGGAGGCGCGCCCGGTGAGCGTACGGAAGGGAATGTGCTCGTGGATATTGGTATAGCCCGCGGTGTAACTCACCTCTTCCGACTCGATGCCGGACCAGGTGGGCGCGGTGATGATCTTGCGCGGCTGCGCCAGGATATCCTTGTAGCGTATCTTCTCCTCGTGACGACCCTCGTAGAGATGACTGTGGTCGATGCCGGTCTTCTTCGACAGTGCCGACCAGGACTTGTGCGCCACCTCACCGTTGGTTTCCGGCGCCATCTGCAGCACCGTGTCACAGACCTGTATATCCTCCATCAGGGAGGGCCGCCCCTTGGAGACACCCTCCTCTGTAATCACACCGTTGTGATCGCACAACTGTTCGATCTCCCTATCGGTATTCCAGTCCAACCCCTTGACGTTGTTGCCCAGCTTGTTCATCAGCGGGCCCACCGAGGTGAACTTCTTATAGGTATTGGGGTAATCGCGCTCCACCACCTTGAACAGGGGCGCCGTCTTGCCTGGGATCAGCTCGCACTCGCCGCGCTTCCAGTCCTTGACCTCGCCGAAGGGCTGGGCCATGGCCATGGGGGAGTCGTGTTGCATGGGCAGGGAGACCACATCCTTGCGCACCCCGAGATGGATCTCGGCCAGCTCCGAAAACTTCTTGGCAATGGTCTTGAAGATCTGCCAGTCCGACTTGGATTCGAAGGCCGGATCTACCGCCTTGCCCAGCGGATGCACAAAGGGGTGCATATCGGTGGTATTGAGGTCGGCTTTTTCGTACCAGGTAGCGGTAGGCAGAATGATGTCGGAGTAGGCACCGGTGGAGTTGAGACGGAAGTTGATATCCACCATCAGGTCCAGCTTGCCGGCGGGCGACTTGTCGCGCCACTTGATCTCCTTGCAATTCTTGCCGTCCACTCCCTCTTGCATGACGCCGTTCTGCGCACCCAGCAGGTGTTTGAGGAAGTATTCGTGTCCCTTGGCAGAACAACCGATCAGGTTGGCGCGCCAGACGAAGAGGTTGCGCGGATGGTTCTCCTCCGCATCCACATCCTCGATGGCGAAGGCGGTATTGCCGCTCTTCAGGGAATCCGCCAGATAGTTGGAGACACCCTGCTCGTCGGTGGCGCCGGCGGCCTCCGCCTCCTCGACGATCTCCAGCGGATTCTTGTTGAAATGAGGTGCCGAAGGGAGCCAGCCCAGACGCTGGGAGACAACATTGTAGTCGCCGATCTGGTAGCCCTTGTACCTGTCGCTGGCGGTGGCGCCGCGGATGTTGTCGGCCTGCACCTTCTCATAGCGCCACTGGTCGGTGTGGAAGTACCAGTAGGTGGTCGAGTTCATATGGCGCGGTGGACGGTGCCAGTCGAGACCGAAGGCGATGGGTGCCCAGCCGGCCTGCGGACGCAGCTTCTCCTGCCCCACATAGTGAGCCCAGCCGCCGCCGGTCTGACCGACGCAGCCGCAGATGTGCAGCAGATTCATGATGCTGCGGTAGCCCATGTCGTTGTGGTACCAGTGGTTGATCGCGGCACCCATGATGACCATCGACTTACCTTGTGTCTTGGAGGCATTCTCCGCAAACTCACGACCGGTACGTTCCAGGTCGGCGCGCTTGACGCCGGTGACCTTCTCCGCCCAGGCGGGGGTATAGGGCACATTGGCATCATCATAGGAGGTGGCCAGGTTGTCGCCCAGACCACGGTCGATACCGTACTGGGCCACCTGCAGATCGAACACCGAGCAGACATAAGCCTCTTCGCCGTCGGCCAATTTCAGCTTGCGTGCCGGGATGCTGCGTAGCTGAACCGAGTCCTCGCCCTGGGTGAAGTGTGGGAAAGCGACGGTAACCACCGCGTCATGACTGTCTATGCAGGAGAGCTCCGCCTCGATTGCAGACTGGTCCTTGGCGTTCTTCTCCAGCAGGTTCCATTTGCCCTCCTCGCCCCAGCGGAAGCCCACCGAGCCATTGGGCACCACGAAGGATTTGCCTTTGGCGTCGTAGACCACGGTCTTCCACTCGGGGTTGTTCTCCTCACCCATATTGCCGGTAAAGTCGGAGGCGCGCAGGAAACGGCCGGAGACGTAACGATCGCCGTCCTTGTTCAGCATCACCTGCATCGGCAGGTCGGTGTACTTGCGCGCGTACTCCTGGAAGTAGGGGTCCTTTTTCTTGATGTGGAACTCATTGAGCGCCACGTGCCCCATGGCCATGAAGGCGGCGGAGTCTGTGCCCTGACGCACCGGCATCCAGAGATCGGCAAACTTGACGTACTCGGCGTAGTCCGGCGCCATGGAGACGATCTTGGTGCCGTTGTAGCGCGACTCGATGGCAAAGTGGGCGTCCGGGGTCCGGGTCATCGGCAGGTTGGCGCCGCAGATGATGATGTACTTGGAGTTATACCAGTCGGCCGCCTCAGGTACATCGGTCTGCTCGCCCCACACCTGCGGCGAGGCGGCGGGCAGGTCGCAATACCAGTCGTAGAATGAGCCGCAGGCGCCGCCGATCAGCGACAGATAACGCGAACCCGCCGCGTAGGAGATCATCGACATGGCCGGTATCGGCGAAAAGCCGTAGATACGGTCCGGACCCCACTTTTGTATGGTGTGGATGTTGGCGGCAGCAATCATCTCCACAACCTCGTCCCAGGTGCTGCGTACGAAACCGCCGAGCCCACGCACCGAGGTGTATTTCTTGCGCTTCTCCGGATTGGCCTGGATGCTCGCCCAGGCCTCGACCGGGTCCTTGCCGCTCTTGCGCTCGTCACGATAAAGGTCCAGCAGCCGCCCGCGGATCAGCGGGTATTTGATGCGGTGAGGACTGTAGAGATACCAGGAGAAAGAGGCCCCGCGCTGACAGCCGCGAGGCTCATGGTTGGGCAGATCCGGGCGTGTCTCAGGATAGTCGGTCTGCTGCATCTCGTAGGCGACCAGGCCGTTCTTCACGTAGATCTTCCAGGAACAGCCGCCGGTGCAGTTGACGCCATGGGTGGATCGAACCACTTTGTCGTGGCGCCAGCGGTTACGGTAGGTGTCTTCCCACTGTCGGTCCTCGGCGGTGACGATGCCGTGACCGCCGGAAAAGGTCTCTTCGACTTTCTTGAAGTATTTCAAGCGATCGAGAAAGTGACTCATGATTCGTTTCTCCTCTGGGCGCCGCTACTACCGGCGCCCGCTGTCAGAATAGGGTGGAACGGACCTGCCAAGGCCTGGGAGTCTCCGACTCAACCTTGTGGTTTGGGGGGTACGCAGGCCCGTCCACATTCGCTAACGATTACGGATTTTTAAATTCCGCCTTGGGGCCCAGGTAGTACCACCAGTTGAGCAGCAGGCAGACGAAATAGAAGATGGCAAAGCCGTAGAGCGCAACCTCCGGGGTCGCCAGCTTGATCTGTTCACCAAACACCTTGGGGATGATGAAGGCACCGTAGGCGGCCACAGCCGAGGTCCAACCCAGGGCCGGACCGGCCTGCTCCTTGGGGAACACCATGGCGATGGTACGGAAAGTGGAACCGTTGCCGATGCCGGTCGCGGCAAACAGCACCAGAAACAATATCAGGAAAGGCAGAAAAAACTCTTCCGGGGTGGCCGACGAATAGGCCTGCTGCAGGAAGTAAGCGACGCCAAGGGCCGAGGCAATCATAACGATAGCCACGTACTGGGTCACCTTTGCACCACCCACCTTGTCGGCGATCCAGCCGCCAATCGGACGGATCAAGGCACCGATGAAAGGCCCCATCCAAGCGTACATCAATGCGGAAGGACCGTTGGGATTGGCGATGTCGTGGTTCATCACGCCATCGGGCCCCATTACGTGGGAGAAGCCGAACACAACCTTGATGGCCAGGGCAAAACCTGCGGAATAGCCAATGAAACTGCCGAAGGTCATGGTGTAGATGATGCTCATGACCCAGGTGTGCTTATTGCCGAAGATCTTGAACTGGCGCTGCAGGTTCGGCTTGATGTCACCCGGAATCATCTTCATCAGCATGACCGTGGCGAACAGGATGCCGGCGATAACCGGCCACTTGGCCCAGCCCGGCGCACCCAGGCCGGTCGGTGCCGGCAGGATGATGTAGAGACCGGCTGCCGCGGTAATGAAACCGATAATCAACATGCCGGCGATCTTCGACATGGCGCCGCCGGCGGAGCCTATGTGCGGCGATACCTCGTCGGTACGGATATTGTTCATGCCGAACCAGCCGGCGAAGGCCAGGGGGATCAACAACAGCAACCAGACGAAACCGGCGTTGTGGATGTAGGTTTCAGAACCGGCCGGGATCTTGCCGATCAGGGTGCCGGAGGTGTTCTGCAGAATCATCGGCTCGCCGCCGAAAATACCGAAGGTCATCACCAAGGGGATCAGGATCTGCATGGTGGTAACGCCCGCGTTACCCAGGCCCGCGTTCAAACCCAGCGCCAGGCCCTGCATCCGCTTCGGAAAGAAAAAACTGATGTTGGACATGGAGGAGGCAAAGTTACCGCCACCAAAACCGGACAGAAACGCCAGCAACTGGAACACCCACAGCGGGGTGCTCGGGTCCTGCAGGGCAAACCCGGTTCCGGCTGCCGGAAGCATCAACAGTGCGGTGGTGAAGAAAATGGTATTCCGGCCGCCCGCGATACGGATAAAGAAGCTGGACGGAATACGCAGGGTCGCGCCGGTCAGGCCGGCGATGGCCGCAAGGGTAAAGAGCTCCGCCTTGGCAAAGGGAAAGCCCAGGTTGAGCATCTGCACCGTGATGATGCCCCAGTAGAGCCACACCGCAAAACCGCACAGCAGGCTGGGGATGGATATCCACAGATTGCGGTTGGCCAGTCTCTTACCCGAGGACTCCCAGAATCGGGAGTCCTCGGGGTTCCAGGTCGTAATATCTGCCATTGTTTGCTCCTCCAGCTAAATTTGTTTGCGGCTAGGTTTATTCGAGAACGTCAGCGGGCTGAACGCGCAACTGACCGGTGCGGATCTTCTCCGCCTCCAGCTCCGCCACCCTTCTCGCTTCGGCGTACTTGGCCATCAGCTGCTCGAGCAGTGCGGCCTGCTCCACGGCGGCGCGGGCGGCGGCGTACTCGCCGGGATTCTCATGGGCACGGACATAGGCGTCGTAGGCGTGCTGCTTGGCAGCCTGTTTCTCCTCCTCCTGACGCTCCTTGGCGAAGGTGTAGTGCATCCAGACCAGGGAGACGCAGGTGGCGCCGTAGAGCAGCATGAAGACCACGCTGTTGATGCCGGTGAAATCGATAAGGGCGCCGAACATGATGGGAAGCAGGAAGCCGCCCATGCCGCCGGCGAGACCGACGATACCGGAGGCGACGCCGATATTGTCCGGGTACTCGTCGGAGAGAAACTTGAACACCGAGGCCTTGCCGAACCCCCAGGCAATGCCGACCACGAACAAGAGTGCGGTGAAAACCCAGACGTTGAGACCCACACCGATACTGACATCGCCGTTGATGGTCTTCACTACCATCTCGGTCTGCGGGTAGGACATGATGAAGAGGCAGACCCAGGAGATCCACATCACCCACCAGGTCACCTTGTAGGCGCCGAACTTATCGGAAAACCAGCCGCCGAGGGCGCGGATCACACCTGACGGCAAGACAAAGATCGAGGCCAGGAGCGCGGCGGTGGTGATGTCGAATCCATACTCGGCGATGTAGTACTTCGTCATCCACAACGACAGCCCGACAAAGCCGCCGAACACCAACGAGTAGTACTGCATGTACTTCCAGATATTGGGATCCTTGAGCAACTGCAGTTGATTCCTCAACGTAACGTGCGAACCGACTTTGTGTTTCGGATCCGAGAAGGTAAACATCCAGAAAACCACCACCACGACAAACATGGCGATGGCATAGACCTTCGGCACCGTTTGCCAGCCGTAAGCGACAACAATCGAGGGCGCGACAAACTTGGTCAGCGCGGCACCGGCGTTACCGGCACCGAAGATCCCCATGGCAAATCCCTGCTTCTCCTTAGTGAACCAGCGCGCAGTATAAGCGATGCCCACGGAGAAGGAGGCGCCCGCGACACCGACAAAGAGCCCGAGTACAAGAAACTGCCAATATTGACTCGCTTCGCCGATCAGATAGAGCGGCAGAATGGTGGTGAGCATCAACAGGAAGTAGACGATGCGTCCGCCATACTTATCGGTCAGCATGCCGACGGGCAGACGCGCCAGAGAACCGGTAAGGATGGGTGTGGCGATCAATACGCCGAACTGGGTCTCGTTTAACGAGAGCAGCTCCTTGATCGGAATACCGATGATGGAGAACATCACCCAGACTGCGAAACAGGCAGTAAATGCCAGGGTGCTCATCGTTAAAACAGAGAGTTGTTGTTGTCTCTGTGACGCCATTTTTCACCCTCCTTCATAATTATCGTGGAGGGTGAAAATAGATTCTTTCGAGCTTGCAGGCTATTGACTCAGATCAAGTCGCTTCCGGTGAAAAGACCCCAGCTAATACTTTGGTAGTAGAGACCATACCACCTATAACACTTTGAATAGCATGGTATTCAAATGTAGCATGCCAAATTCAGGTGTATGGATTCCGATCCCGCTGGGGAAAAGGGACTAATCCTAAATAACCTGTATATTTTCCGGTTCTCTCTATTTACGAGGTGAAATCCCTGTTCGGTTTTTTCAATCATACACTACTCGTACGGGCCGGATTGGCCATGGGGGTCATCACCGTACTGGCAGTTGCCGGTATGGCCAGCGCCGTATTTATCGCGCGTATCTCTTACGGTGAAGCGAGCGCTGTCAATATTGCCGGCAGTTTGCGTATGCAATCCTATCGTATTGCCACTGCACTGGAAGCACGGCGTAACGGTGACTACATAACCAGCAAAGATATCGAGGACTTGACCGACGAATTCGAAAGCCGTTTCAACGATCCCCAGCTCACCGGTGCTATTGTCGGGGTCAACAACCAATCATTGCAAACGATTTACTCCCTGGTGGAATCACGCTGGCGTCTGGCGGTAAATCCACTGATCAAAGAGCTCATTCAGGAGATCGAAACCGGCACTTCAGCCGCTAGTCTCGACAGAACCAGTCGTAACTTCCACACCCTGATCAAGAGCTTTGTCAATGATATCGACAAGCTGGTTCATCAGTTGGAAGAAACTGCGGAGTCACGCATACACCTATTGGGTTTGATGCAGAGTATCAGCTTGCTGCTCACACTGATGGTGGCCGCCGCCACGCTCTATCTGATGCAGACCGATATCGTCAGCCCATTACGCGACCTGTTGAGTTCAGCGGAAAAGGCGGGCGAGGGCGACCTGAGTGTACGTGTCGGCCACACCGGACCGGATGAACTGGGACGTCTCGGTCATGCTTTCAATACAATGGCGATTCAGCTGTCACGAATATATGAGGACTTGGAACAACGCGTCGAGGAGAAGACACAGGAACTCACTCAACGCAATAACTCACTGGAACTGCTCTACGACATATCCCGCGGCCTGACCAAAGCCCCTATCTCCGAACCGACCTATCGCAAGATGCTCAGCGACATCGCCAAAGTAGTCGACGTGAAGAGCATCACGCTCTGCCTGCTCGATCATGACAGTCGCCATGCCCGCCGCATGGCCAACAGCGGCACGATCCCGCCCATGTGTGAAACGGCTAACTGCGAAATCTGTATCGATGACGGCAAACAACGCAAATTGATCATCGGTGATTCCAATATCCTATCGATCCCGGTTAACGATCAGGAACAACAATATGGCGTGTTGCTCATCGAATATGAAATCGGCAAAGCCATGGAACCCTGGCAGACTCATCTTCTTAATACGCTGGGAAGGCACATCGGCATCGCCATTGGCGTCACCCGTCGAGTCAACCAGCGTCGCCGACTGGCACTGCTTGATGAGCGCAGCGTCATCGCACGTGAACTGCATGACTCGTTGGCGCAATCGCTTTCCTATCTGAAAATCCAGGTAGCACGCCTCTCTATATTGATCAAACCGGACGATGTATCCGCAAAGGTCGCTGAAGTCATAGCCGAACTTGAGGAAGGGCTGGACGCCTCATATCGACAACTGCGTGAACTGCTAACGACTTTCCGATTGAAGATGGACGAAAACGGCTTAACCGCCGCGCTTAATGAAACCGTTGAAGGATTCCGCGAACGCAGCAGTCTTACAATCGATCTAGACAACCGGATCAGCGGCGATCCGCTCAGCGTCAATGAAGAGATTCACGTTTTACAGATCGTGCGCGAAGCATTGTCAAACATCACCTACCACGCCAAGGCCACGAAAGCGGAGATCCGACTGTCGCAGAATGCAGATGGCAAAGTCATTATCGATATTGAAGACAACGGCATCGGTATACCACCCCAGGCAGACCGAACACACCACTACGGGCTTGCTATCATGCGTGAACGGGCAAACTCGCTAAATGCGAAAATACAGATTGAGCCCCGTTCCGAAAAAGGAACCCGGGTACGTCTGCAATTTCATCCTAAAAACGATCAACCCAACCTTTCTCAGGATCCAGTAGAAATATGAACGCAACGGTTGCCCAACGTATTGTCATTATCGATGATCATCCACTGTTAAGAAAAGGATTGCAGCAACTCGCCGAACTGAGTCCGGATATCGAAATCATCGGCGAGGCCGATAGCGGCCCAGAAGGCATCGCCATGGTTAACGAGCTGAAACCCGATCTTGTACTCCTCGATCTGAATATGCCGGAGATGAATGGACTGGAAGTTTTGACTCAACTGAAGAGTGGCGCATCTACCTCACGCGTCGTAATGCTCACCGTATCCAACGCAGAAGAAGACGTTGTCACGGCACTGCGATCCGGTGCGGACGGCTATTTGCTGAAAGACATGAAACCAACGCAACTCATGCAAAAACTACGCGAGGTCGCTGAAGGCCGAGTTGCTTTATCGCCCAATGTTGCCGAATGTCTGGCCCGCGCCATGCAAGCGGAAGGGGCACGCGACACAGCACCTTCCACTCTTGATCTCACAGATAGAGAATGCGAAATTCTGATCCATATCAGCGAGGGCGAAAGCAACAAAGTGATTGCACGTACACTTTCGATTGCAGAATCGACTGTCAAGGTCCACGTCAAACATCTGCTAAAAAAACTTGGATTAAAAACCCGCGTTGAAGCCGCCGTATGGGCCGTCACGCATAAGGATCAGTTCTGAATCTCGGTTACAAACCTATATCCCGATAATATTGTCGATCAGCTTGCTTTAGTCCCCGATAAGCAATCGAGAAACCCGTTTGGCCATGAACGGCAGGTAACCGAAGGTACATCTCGAACCGACTATCGTTTAGCCAACTGATACCAATGATCTTACTGATGGATCAGTGTAAATTACCCTTACCCGGCATTTTTTTGATTCTCATCCAGATCGTATCAACTGCCCAGTTTGGGGTATTTCTCGTAACCCGGCCAAATGGCAAGATAGGACTGCACAAACTAATAGAAAGCTGCACGAGGCCCCGATAAGATTACGCTCCACGTGCGATACTTGTATTATTTGTAGGCAGTAACCACGATGGACGAAAAAGAACCTGAAGCGCCCTGGGCCAGACTGTTTGAGCTTGCCATTCTCCTCACACTCGGCGCTCTGATTTTCACGCTGTACAGCCTGGGTTATTTGGATCGTATCCTTGGCAATACCCTAACCCTATGGTTTTTCGGCATTATCCTGTCAATTGTGTTGCTCGTGGAGGCATTTGCCTTTAGCGGCAGAAAGACCGATGCGCACTTCTGGTCCTGGTTGACGACCGGTCTTGGCATGCTCGGTACGGTACTTGGTTTTTCCATAGCCCTGGCCGGCATCGATGTCAGAGACCTGCAGGATGCCGCCACCCTCTCCGCCGAAATCGGCCAGTTTCTGAAGTCCGTCTCCTTCGCTATCGACACCACCATGATCGGCTTGTCAGCGGCCATGATCATGGAAGCCATGAACAAGATCCGGGATATGCTCTACGGTCCCGCCAGATCGGAAGAACCGGTATCCGAGGAAGGGTAGATCATGACCCGCCCACGCGAAGACAGCATGTCCATTGTTTTTCGTGACCTGCTGATACTGCTGGCATTGCTGATGCTCACTCTGGTTGTGTTGCTGATTCCCCTGATCAAGGTCCAGCAGGAGAGTACCCGGACTGAGATAGAGAAAGCCGCCGGCGATATAATTGCCGAGATCACCTGGGCATCCGACAGTCCCGCCGATATCGACCTCTGGGCCAATGCACCTAAGAAAAACGAAAACGTCGGCTATGCCTCGCCCTACGGAGAGATATTCAATCTGGTACGCGACGACCTGGGTCGCGATGTGGACTTCTCGGGACTTAACTACGAGTTCATCTTCTCTCGCGGCATCCCTGACGGGCGCTATCGTTTCTCGATTGTTTATTACAGCGACAACGGTATGGGCAACACCCCGGTGGATGTCAATATATCCATTCGATACAGGGAAGGACGCCTTATGCACGTGGTCTACGAAGACAGAATGACTTTGGAGTATCCCGGTCAGGAGAAAGGTGTCATCTCATTTGAGATGCGGGATCGCAAACTCATAGAGGAGAGCAAATCCTTTGCGCCATTCGAAATCTTTCATGGTACCTTGAGAAGGCTGGAAAAGTGACGAGATGCTGACTGACCCCCTGACATTCAAGTACCTGTTCCTCTTTATCATCGCATTTTGGGGCGTATTGGTAATCATCTCTGCAGGTCGCCGTTATGCCGGTTATATTCTGGGCGCCCTATTTTTCCTGCTGATTGCCTATATCGCTTTGGGTTCAGGCTTCTCCATTCGTATTCCATACCTGCATGACAAGATGGAGATCCTGGTCTACACCATTCACAACGAACGCGTGCATGCCCTCGCCCACCCCCTGGGGAAACCGGGCGAACCCCTGCATATCGTCTTCAGCATCGACCAGGATACGGAAGGTGGCGGGAAAATGCGTAAAACCTTTTTCGACGCGGTTCGTGCCCGTGAGGGTAGACGTCACAAGACCAATATCATCATTGATATGCGCGGTTACATGACAGACCAGGGTGACTACAAATACGAGACAGCGCCCGCCTTTCCACCCAAACAATAAAACACTAGGGCCTAATTATGGGTTTCCATATCATGGATCATAGGCAATGTGTCAGTTTGACTCAGGATGTGAATCATCGCTTTTGATGGATGCCGTCAAGGAACGCACATGTGCCAATATCGACAGCTCATCCCAGTCAATGCCCCCCACCACACGTGCGACAATCTGTCCCTTCGCATTGACGATATATGAGGTAGGAAGAGCCAGCACCCGCCATTGCCGCAGCATACTGGAGTCCTGGTCCAAGAGTATGGGAAGTGTAACGGAACGTTGCACTAAAAACTGTTCGACAACCTCGCGGCTTTCACCGCTGTTGACCGTGAGAACGGTGATATTCTCATCATCAAGGATCTCAGCCGCCCGCTGCAGATCCGGCAGCTCTTTGATGCACGGAACACACCAGGTCGCCCAAAAACTGATTATATAAGCCCGATCTCTATAATCGGACCCCTCATGTATCCGCCCTGTCAAATCCGGCAGGGAAAAGTCCGATGCAGATTTTGGTTCCGAGTAGACGCGAATGCCCAATCCCGCAGACCAGGAGGCTGTAGAGGCAAATATGAAATAGAGTACAACCAGCATTGAGCTTTTCATACAAATTCACCTCAAGCAACATTACCTGGGTTCAGCCGACAACTGAACCCAGCACCAATTTCAAATTGGCTTAACCCATGGTTCAATTGACTTTCTGTCCAGGAAAGGCCAAGCCATCTCTATAGAGCGCTTCATATTCGAAATCCGCCTGTTTCTGCGTCCACACCGTGACAAACTTACCGCCTTTCTTCACCCTAAATTCTGAGACCTTGATCGAATTGAATCTCGGATGTTTTTCACCTTTGACCTGAACATTGTCGAGAACATATCTGACTTTGATATCTCTTGACAGGTTTGGCATGAAGAGATAATCACCCTCGCCAACCATCAGGACAAAATCAGACTCGAGCGCGATATGCGGATCAAGTTTCTCAACTGGACACGAGACGCCGTTGTGTGCGCACTCATGACCATTTATCGTACCAGTGAATGTTTCAGCATGAACCCACATAGGTGCGGCAAAAAGTGCAGCCAGTGGCAACGCCATTTTAATCCAACTAAATGATAGTGATTTCATTCGAGTATCCTCCTCTGTTATTAAACAAGTTTGCAAATATAAGAACTCCAACCGGGAGCCTACTTCTGTAACAGTTTCGGATACTCCCGTCACAAACACTTACGCAACAGAGGTAAAAACGGTTTCAATATTTTGAAAAAAGTGGCTAAGTAACTTAATGAAAATCGATACCAATCTGGACAACTCAGAATGCGACTCAAAGACCATCACATCAAGGGATAATTCTCGGGTAAAAGCCGCTCTATTGGCAAAATAAAAATATCCAGATGCGGTGTATTTTTGCCGTAAGATGGCTGATCATGACTTGTACTGACTCTGTCATGCTTCGTCACTCACCCCGTGGGTACATGCCACAAAGAATACAAACTCACGGTGATGGCCTCGCTGTTGGATGTAAGCAGGTACACTGGAAGATTGAGCCGTAGTTTTCCGGGGCTCGTATCTTCTCTTGAAATCGATGAGAGGATGCGGCCAATGAATCGCCTACTTTTCTCAATAGCTCTTCATGATTTCCCTATATGGGACTCTGACTCCTAGTTAATTCGATATGACAAATTGTCAGTATCCGGCGTAAAGACTGCCAATATGTCAAGTAATTAAAAAAATTCTTAATTTACAATTGCTTGCCATCAATCATATCTCCACTCAAACCTCATGTATAAATCATATAAATTTCAAGGATATAGCCTCACTCCAGTTTACCGAGTAACAAATAGGATCGATTAATGGTGTGTTTTTTGCACGCTGCTTATGCCGATTAGGCACGATAAAACAGCAGTTTACAAAATTAAAAATTACTATATTGGAGATCGAATCATGAAGAAACTAGCCTCAATCATCACTCTTTCATTGGCACTATCGAGTGCGACAGTCGCGTTTGCAGATAAGCAGTCAGGCATGAGCGGTATGTCCGGCATGGGTGGTATGGACGGCATGGGCGGCATGAGCGGTATGTCCGGCATGGGCGGTATGGGCGGCATGAGCGGTATGTCCGGCATGGGCGGCATGAGCGGTATGGGCGGCATGAGCGGTATGTCCGGCATGGGCGGCATGGGCGGCATGTCCGGCATGTCCGGCATGTCCGGCATGTCGGGAATGTATGGTACCTACAAGGTAACACCTCAAGGTGTTCATCTGTATCCTGTTGGCATGTCCGGCATGAGTGGCATGGGAGGCATGAGCGGCATGTCCGGCATGGGAGGCATGTCCGGCATGGGAGGCATGTCCGGCATGTCCGGCATGTCCGGCATGGGGGGTATGAGCGGCATGTCCGGCATGGGAGGCATGTCCGGCATGGGAGGCATGTCCGGCATGGGAGGCATGTCCGGCATGGGAGGCATGAGCGGCATGTCCGGCATGTCCGGCATGGGAGGCATGGGTGGTATGTCCGGCCAATAAATGAGAAAACACAAAAACGACAATCATTAACGATGACAATTAACTGACTGGCTAGCGCTTAACACGACCGGTGAGATAAAAGAGACACACAACATTAGTAAAGTCTCTCGTTGATAGTGGGTAGATGTGAGAAAATAATAAAAGTTGTGCAACAAAAATAAACATTAACTAGTTTGGTATAATCGCATATCTGCCGATCTCCATGATCGGCACTATGCGATTTTTTTGCACCGAAGAATACAACCGTCTTTTATCCCTGTGACAGCTTCTCTATCCACCTGTCAGTTACTACCGAACACTTGTGATCTAAGCAAAGAATAATTCCAACAGACCGCAAATTCACTCCAATAGTTTCCAAATATGAAAACTACCCGCTTAACTGGGTATCCTGGTTCGGCATTATGAACTCTCAGCCACCCTTTGATAAAAGAGTTCCAGGTATTCTGAGTAGCCTTGCGATTCCATCTGCGCCTTGGGGATGAACCGCAATGCTGCTGAGTTAATGCAATATCGCAGACCTGTCGGTGCAGGACCGTCATCAAAAAGATGGCCGAGATGTGAGTTGCCGATACGGCTGCGGATCTCGATAAGAATACCGAACAGCGTACGTTCCTGCTCCTCCGTCACCACACCCGGTTCAATGGGTTTGGTGAAACTGGGCCATCCGGTACCTGATCTGTACTTGTCGGTGGACGAGAACAGTGGCTCGCCCGTTACTATGTCCACATAGATCCCTTCCCGCTTCTCATCCCAATAAGCGTTATTGAAAGGCGGTTCTGTTTCGTTCTCCTGGGTCACGCGGTATTGTAGCGGGGTTAGCATACTCCTGATGATTTCCTCAGTTGGTTTGCTATAGTGGGTATTATTCCCGCCTGATCCGGTTTCTTCTACTGGTTCATCGTGATATTGAGTGTAGTCCACATAGCGCTCTTTGCCCCAAACCTTATCAACGAACTGATAACGGCCGGAATTGAAAGTATAGAGATTATATCGGATCGGATTTTTCTTATAGTAATCCTGGTGTTTTTTTTCCGCCTTGTAGAATGATTTGAATGGAACAATCTCAATAGTCACCGGTTTCTCGTAGCGTCCCGAGGCGGCCAATTCATCACGCGAGCGTTCCGCAATCATTTTCTGTTCATTATTATGATAAAAGATGGACGGTCGGTATTGTCTGCCGCGGTCGTAGAATTGGCCCCGGGAATCGGTGGGATCCATCATCCGCCACAGACCCTGGATCAGGCCCGAATAGCTGATGATTTCGGGATCGTAATAGACCTGTACAGCCTCGGTATGCCCGGTGCCTCCTCTCGCGACTTTCCGGTAAGTCGGGTTTTTGTCCCTTCCCCCGCTGTAGCCGGAAACAGCCTCTTTGACGCCTGGCAGCATTTCAAACCCTGCTTCGACGCACCAGAAGCAGCCGCCGGCAAAAGTCGCGACCGACAGTCCCTGCAACATCTCATCAGGCAGTTCCGCCTGTTCAGTTACCGACTGGGCGCAGCCGGAAAACAAGACCATCAGTGTCAGCAGGCCACTCCACACAGTTAATTTCATCGCATCATCCTCTAAACAATCACTAGATTAGTTCTAAATATGGATAGCAAAGTTCACCGGCCTATCACGAGAAAATCACGATTTTATCGTCACAATAATCTGCGAAATAACAGTGCATTCAGACTACTGCCGTTGCTTGAGGATGACGCCCGACATTTTAGGAATATAGTGCCTATCCCAGTTTTATTTCAATTCTCTCAGGAACCACCTATTTATACTCTCCCCTCTGCGTATCGGTCGTCATGATTGTGTCACCGTAAAGCCTGCCAGCCCCAAGCCGTATGTAACCCTTTCTTTGGTTTGCATGATTTCTTTCACGCATCGGTGCTTCACACTGATTTCAGTTCAACAAGATACCTCCAAAAGGTGAGAAAATACTTCGCTAATCTCGCATATCTATTTGAACCGACATAAAACTATAACCAACCATATAAATACCTAGATATTGTGGTCACTGCTTTACCCAACACAATATCTTGTATATTTGGACTGGTTAGGCTATGGTTAGCAGGAGTAATCCGGTTACGAAAGGACAGCCCGAACCGATACCGATACCGATACCGATAAATGCAGATTCACACGACAGAAGCGCTCACGCCATGTTTTTTAAAAACCAATTGAAATAACTAGAAAAATTGCCTATATGACAAGATTGAATCAATAACATTTCTTCTCAGGGTTTGGCGCTTGGCATCAGACAGTGACTTGATGAAATATGACCGAGATGAAGCGTTTTGAATTATGGAAGTTAGCGGAGCTATAGGCATTAAATGGGTATGAGTGCAGCGAATTCATTCACTGAAAAGTTATAACTTTTACTAGGGGTAGACAAAATGCATTGCTCACACTGTTCTTCGCTGATGGCCGAGATTGAGACGCAGAAGGATGTGCGAATTGAACAGTCGCGATATGAGTGCCCGGTTTGTGGACGAACACAGTTGGTGACAAGGACGTTGGATCAATGGAAGGATCATTTAGCGTTAAAGTCAGGAAGGTTAGCAAGACAAGCACTTCGATATCCATAATGTGCTTTCAGGAACTCTCCTCACTACCTGCCACTGCAGGCGGGCGATGTCGCGACAGCACATCGCCCGGTTTTTCCCTTATACCATTTGACACCGTCATCATATCTTCAATCGACACTTCCTCTCTGAGCTGGCCTGACTCCACCGTTTCTCCTATAAATTTCCTCATCGATGAGAGTCAAGAAATTCCACCAAGATCAGCCACTGTTCGCGATGTTATGCCTGTTTTTTTGTAATACAGTATACGAACCGGAGACATGACCCGCACCCGATAGTCATCAGGCATTAAAATAGTGGTTCAGTAAACAGTTTTTTGGTAGATGGCTGCATTGTATTTGCCGGCCCTGTGCTCAACGGATAAGCCTGCCGATTTAAAGGATCTCACAACCGTGACGGCAACCAAGGCTCGGATATCGATCGGAACACTACAAAATAGTCGGCGGTTCCGTTTAGGAATATTCCGTGTTCAACGTGACCCGTTCATCAGTCGGTATCGGGTGAATTCCGTTAGCTTACCGAATCGAATTAGAGGAAAATATATCGGTAACGGAATTATGTCACTACTGTCCGGCAACCTGTTGAATTTCATATCTGGCTGGCAAATCCCGAGCGGGAATTCATCGATTTGCTACTCGGTGAAGAGATTGTGCGTGCTATCTAAAATACCGCTTATCATTTGCAGTAGGGATTTATAATAAATGTTTTACTTCTACAATCCCTACATATATGAGCAGTTTTAATTCGCACTGGATGCCAATAAAATATTCAGTAGAAAACAGCCGAGGTATTTGAAATGTCATCTCCAGCTGCTGTCAACAGCCAAATCACAGACGCCATAACACTAGCCTATAGTGCTGGCGGCGATGAGGCACTTAAGATAATCATGGAACTGATGAAAGAAATTGCAACGGGTCTTAATGGCGCCAAAGAAGGGAGGACAACAATTGACGATCTCTCTGACGCCTTTGAGAATGCTGAAGTTGCACTTCACGCTATTGTTGCAAAACTTGCCACTGGGAGGGAGTAAGTTTGAATAGTTAGGAGAACCGCCCTGTATCTACGCCAACTACGGCTTTCATGACGGCGACATCCATAATCATCTTGGTCATTAAACCATAAACCGAGCCACGGGAGCCATCAACCGGTAGGTATCGTATAGTAAATCAACTGAAATTTTTGTATTTGAAGTGTTTTGTCAAGCTGTCAATTGTATAATCCCAACGGCACCTATCAACCGGATACACCATCTATAGATCAGCTTTTACTCACACAAACGATCAAGCAAGTATGCCACACAACCCCATTGGACATGCTTTATGATTAGACACTTACTCTACACTGCCATTCTATCTCTGCTGGCAAGCTGTGCAACCATGGATAAAGACGAGTGCCAAGTTGCTGATTGGTACATTATCGGATATGAGGATGGCGCTAAGGGGCATAACCTCTCTTATCTCGGCAATCATCGTAAAGCCTGTGCAGAGCATGGCATAGCACCGGATACGGAACGTTATGAACAGGGGCGGTTGGCGGGCCTGAATGAATACTGTACACAACTTAATGGCTTTGAACTGGGAAAATCAGGCAGTAAGTTTAATCCTGTCTGCCCTCCACCCTTCGATGAGGCGTTTAAGCACGCCTGGCAAGATGGACGCGAGGTCTACAACGCCAAAACTAATCTGCTGACAAGTGAACGCAGATTGAAACAGCAGCAAAAAACGGTAGATACGCTATACCAGCGGATTGAAGATTCAGAGACCAAGTTAATCAGCGATGGTATTAGCAGCAAACAACGCAGGGCACTGTTAACCGAGATTAAAGAACTGAACGATGAGTTGGATGTGGCTGAGGCCGAATTGTCTGAGCTAAAGAATAGAGTAACCGATGAACGTGAATATGTAGAGGAATTGAGGAAGCGTTATCGCTACTAAACAACTTTAACTGCACAAGTGACCACCACTCGGCATCACAACAGCGCTTTTAACTCACGAATGTGGGAAATCGTACCTGTGGAACCTAAACCACGGCGCTGCAGATCGTCTTTATTATTCGTATCCAGGAAATAGGTCACTAGAAGACTGTCAATACCACATTTTTTTGCTCCCAGGTGCTCATTGCTATTGCCATCTCCGACAAAAAGGGCCTGGCTCGAATTAATCTTCATCTCAGCCAGAGCCATCCGATAGATTTCCGGCTGAGGCTTTTTAACCCCATGCCTGCAACTGAAGTACACTGTATTGAATAGTGGCGCAAGTGGCGATTCAGGCCATGCCTGAATCTCGCCCGTCGAGGCATTTGAAATAAGACCCAGTGTCAAGCCACCATCTTTCAGAGTCTTAAGAGATTTGATGATACCAGGTTCTATATCGGTCAATGCAATATCAAAGCGCATCTGACGCGCTTCAGCTGCTTCGTGAATTGTACAGAGCGGGATGGATGGATCGAGACTGTGCGCCATGTGTTTAACGGCTTCAACATGATCGGTTTCATTCAAAATATCGTGATGCTCGCTAAAACACGCCCGATTCCAGGCGTTGCGATCCAAACCCAAGATATCAGCTGTATAACGACCTTTGCCGCTCGCGGCTTTTGAGACACTGATCAGGGTGCCAAAAAGATCAAAAAAAATAGCAGCATATGATGATTTCATGTTTATTGTTCGATTGCTAACCGGACTTTATCCGCTTTTGTTTAACCAAGACAAACCGCTTACGACAATATAATTGTCGAATTACCACCGTAATAAATACACATTTTATTTAAGGTATTTCCAACCCCTTTCCCAACCCGAGACTATACTGACAAGACTGCTTAACAAATGTAATAGGGAGAAATACATGTCCATCTTGGTAAATGGTAAGACCATCAATCTTGATGAGGAGGGCTTTCTCGTTAACCTGGACGATTGGAACGAAGATGTGGCCGCTCATTTGGCTAAGAACGAGGGATTGGAGATTTCCACGGAACACTCGCTGCTGATTCATAAGGCTAGGGATTTCTACCTCGAGAAGCAGAACACGCCATCAACACGAGAAGTCATTCATATGGTTGCGGAGGATTTGGGACAGGATCCGATTACGGATAGACGATCCATTGACAAACATCTCTATCAATTGTTTCCGCATGGGCCGGACAAGCAACTTGCCAAACTCGCAGGACTGCCTAAGCCATTGCCCTCCGACACTGAGGCCTAGCGCTACTCTGATACTGAGATTTTATAACACCGAATATCAGATTAGAACAGAAAACCACGCCGCGCCCACTTATGAAAGTGATGAGTAATATACCGCTACACTATTAAACTGCTTTGCGGATTCCTGTCGTTATCTAAATACTTCCAATTGATCTATGGAACCTCTGATTGAATCAGAGGTTCCCTCGGTAGATGGGCTTATTGCGATTCACAATCACTACGAACGAATGAAAAGGATGAAAAGAAAATTCGTATTTTCTGTTGCGTGCTCCGACCCTCAGAGACGACAATAATCGTATCATTTTGATTAATACCCAACATGCGCATGCTGGCAGTCCACTGCTCAGCGGATGGCAATGCCTTCGGATATTTCTTTCCGCTCGGATAAAATAGCACCTTGCTGAATATACGAATGGCGTGGGTATCACCCTCACTGCTCTGTTGCTTCAATAACTCCTTTAACTCAACCGAGTCAATGATTCAGTCGCTATCAAATTTGGCAACCTGTGCACTACTAAACAAATTCACAATAAGGCCACTTCTACATATGGGAACAAAAGTCTTATTAAATTCATTGAGGCTCTCCTTTTCCATTTAATACCATCCGCTTCAACTACCAAGATAGGGCCCGTTCATGTCTCCACAATTCATTGCTACGTACGAACACCAATCAATACAATGAGTATTTGACTAGGAATATTAAACACGCCCCAAGCCCGGATCCCGTACTAAGGTACATGCAAAACCAATAACCTGCTGGATCTCACCGACTACTTCGCAAAGCAAGGGTAACGCTAGGGCCTGTTAACACTAATCCAGTCCCGAATGAATGGCTGTGCATTGCATATCATTTAGAGGATCCTTTTACTGGATCAGTACATCTAGTACTCTCCAAAATCGGTCAAGACGCTGTCCTGGGTCAAATCTTTTTCCATTCGTTTGTCATATTATTGGGTTAAGTAGTATGTGTAGGGTATGATGATCCTCATCTCATCTACAACAAGGGGTCTGATTTCTCTACAAAAAGAGGTCTGGCAGTTGTGGATACTCACACATTTTTTTTCCAACTCCTCCTTATTTTGATTGTCTCCCGACTGCTTGCGGAGTTGGCTGTGCGATTTAAAGCACCGGCGGTAATTGGCGAGCTTGCTGCCGGGGTAATCCTTGGCCCTAGTCTTCTTGGCTGGATATCACCGACCACGACTATACAGCTGTTAGCGGAAATCGGTATTATTCTACTGCTGTTCAAGGTTGGAATTGAGACCGACATCAGACGCCTCATCCATGCCGGGAGGCATTCGCTGATTGTTGCCATGGGTGGCTTTTTCATGCCCCTCGCCAGCGGCTTTGTACTGAGCTATTGGGTATTCGACCTAAGCGCACTGGTGTCACTGTTTGTGGGAGGCACGCTCACCGCCACTAGCATAGGCATTACAATCAGAGTCCTGGGCGACTTGAACAGGCAACACGAAAAAGAGGGTGAGATTGTTCTTGGTGCCGCAGTGCTTGATGATGTAATGGGAGTAATATTGCTGGCTATTCTCTATGAATTTTCAGTCAGTGGTGGAGTAAGCGTTATCAATGTCAGCAAGGTGTTGACATTCATTATTCTTTTTTTCGTTCTTGCACCGATTGCGGCTAAATTAATCTCTCTGGTAATCAGGCGTTTCGATGACTACTCTGAAACACCTGGATTAATACCAATCATGATTATCTCTCTGGTGTTGTTTTTTGCTTGGCTGGCTCATGTGGTTGGTGCCCCGGAGCTGTTGGGTGGTTTTGCCGCCGGACTGGCTCTATCCAGGCGTTTCTTTCTTCCATTTGGCGTTGCCCTGCACAGTGACCGAAAGTTCGCAGGGCGTATCGAAGTTCAAATGAATCCCATTGTCTATATCTTTAGCCCGATATTTTTCGTTACAGTTGGGCTTTCGCTCAGCTTGAGGGAGATAGACTGGACCTCTCCCTTCATTTGGTCTTTTGCTATAGTTTTTTTTGTTACTGCGGTTGCGGCAAAATTTACCGGCGCTATGCTGATAAATATCAAGATGAAACAAAGAGTCGCAATCGGCTTAGCCATGGTTCCACGAGGTGAGGTAGGACTCATATTCGCCGAACTGGGGCGATCTACAGGTATATTCGATATAGAGGTTTATGCCGGGATGGTTATAGTCATAACCCTGACAACACTTCTGTCGCCCTTTGCCCTGAAGTGGTTCTACACCAACCATGTTGAACATGCCGGTACAGAGACCAGCCGCTATTCAGCTCACGGACCAGTCATCAGGGAATGAATAGGAGGTGAATATAGTGTCAGCGATTGACGGCTAAATATTACAAACACGATCGTGACCCACTATCTGTTTATCTGCATAATATTCAAAAATTCTTGACGGATAGCGTTATTCCAAACGTTTAATAATGGTTGGGGAGTAACGTTACGATAATTCTGCAACATGTTTAACTGCTTATGAATTCCGCAAACTTTCTATCCTCTTTCACCGTATGGTTTATAAACCACATTTCTAAAAAATCTACCACCTGAATCGCTTCTATATGCCCTTCTTCAAAAAGCAATTTATTTTTATTTAGGCCATCAATCAGCTTATTGTGGAGTTTCTTGTGCTCCTCCAATCCTGAATAACCCGACCGGTACATTAAATTTTCTTCACTCACGAAATGGAAATGAGTGTACAATCCAAGCTCGAGGAAGAGTGACTTTTGATAAGAGTGATCGGTACAGTTTTGTAATTCATCTGAAAGCCTGGCTATTAACTCAAAGAAGTAATTGTGTTGCAGATCGATCTCTTTAATACCCAGTTCGTATTTTTTTGACCAGCCTTGTAGCCTATATTGCATTATTACGACTCATACTGTCTAACATATCGTTACCGCTTAATACCCTGTTTTTACCAAGTGATTTTGCTTTATATAAATTTTTATCGGCCTTTACTATGAGTTGTTTGACAGAATGATTTTTTGTGGCTTTCACTGCAGCACACCCGATACTTGCGGTTACTAGATTTTGCTGCCCGGCCACTTTGTTCTGCCTTGATATAAGCTCCACAGCGGAGCGGATGCGCTCTGCTATTTTAAACGCATTTTCCAGGTTGCAATCCGGGAGTAAAACAACAAACTCCTCTCCACCGTAGCGGGCTACTATGTCGCCCGGTCTCTTCAACAGACCGGACAGACAGCGTGCGATCTTTCTCAGATAATCATCCCCGCTACTATGTCCATACATGTCGTTGTAGACTTTAAACCCGTCCAGGTCGATCATCAGTACCGCTATATATGATCCTTTGCGCATTGCACGTCTCCACTCCTGTTGAAGTGAGAGATCGAACCTGCGTCGATTGGGTATATGAGTCAGCGGATCAATGTTTGCAAGACGCTCTAATAGGTCAGCTCTAAATTTGGTGGTAAGATGGCTATTGATTCTAGCCTTTATAACGGACAGGCAAAATGGTTTTACTATAAAGTCTACAGCCCCTAAGGATAGGGCCATAATCTCATCATTAGGGTCCTGTCTGTCAGCGATAAGAACCACTGGGATATCGGCAGTATACGGATTCTCTTTTAGAGCACGACAGACGTCAAGACCGTCACCGGCAGATTTAAACAGATCCAGTAAAATCAGGTCGGGATATTGAGTTTGACTCAACAGACAATTCAGCTCGTCTACAGTATTTGCGCATGTAGTATTGTAATCATTTTCTAGCAGGCGATTTAAGACGGGAGCATTCTCATCGCCATTATCAATAATAAGCAACTTTGCATTTGATAATTGATAATTTGACTTTTGTGCATCTTTATACACGGCATCACAATTCTGCATTTTATTCTATTCTTATGTACTATCAATCCTTATACTTTCCATAATTTTCCCGCAATACTACCCAATTATTATTTTGACTTAAATAATCAAGAGTCAGCTAATAGATGCATATTGATCAGAAATGCTAAAGAAACTCGCGTCCAGTTCGCTGTTCCGAGGATTTATGCCATTTGTGATCGTACCAATATTGCATTAGATCTTGGATATTCAACCACGTAACCAAGCATAAGCCTTCTATGGAGCTATCTGCTAGATTTTGCTTATGTAAGGACATGCGTGCGACAGGCTATAAATATACCTATTTTCGGGTTATAACAACCCGTGAATTCATAATTGACCGGTATCGCAGTGAATGTTTACATTCCTGTAACATTTAGACCCTCTTTAAACAATATTTACCCAGGTGAATAAGTAGGTATCAGAGCGGTTTCCCTGTCCGAAAACCGAAACACATCCGGTTCTTTACATCTAGATCTTTAAAGGCGTCAGCTCGTATAAGCATAGTAGTCCTTTCTTGAACTTATATGAGCGCATAACATAATCGATAATTGCGTCGATATGGATATCCGAGCATTACACATAGCTAATCATGCCCATCTTAGGCCGAGCTTATTTCAGGTTGCCCAGCCAATCACTGCGTGTTTACGTTAGTGAGAGTTGACGGTAACTAAACGTAGCTATCGCCTAATTTATTTGTCTTTCTTTTTTTAGAATCCATTAATGTAAATTAATAGGCGCAGGCTTCACTATCCTGGATAGATTCCATTCGCAACCATGCTTGTACACATGCTGTAGGGTCATAATCGCTGCCTTCCTTTATCACAGTCACCAATGCTTGCATATCGACAGCCTGCCCTGTATTCGTGATGTAAAATTCCCTCAATAGCCTGTCAAGTAGGTCACTACCCAACATGCTTTCAAGATGCTTAAAGAAGAATGCGCCCTTCATATAGGGCGCCATGCCATATAGGCCATCTTCTAGGATGTCTATCTCATTACATCCCTCTGGCCAGGCTATCTTATTCTCGTTGCCATTTTGCAAAAGATCGAGTCTGTTTTCATATGACAACCAGATTTGATTCCCGTACTTCTCACCCGCCACCTCATTGAGAGCCCGAGCCGCAAGATAGGATGCAAGCCCTTCCGATAACACGAAATCCTCCCAACATCCAATACGAACACCATTGCCAAACCAGCCATGAGAGGCCTCATGCGCATGTACGACCGGGTCGTTTAACGAATCGCTAGCTATATGCCAAAAAGGGTGATGCTCCAATCCGCCAAATCCGCCTGCACCCCATTTGACAGAGACACTAGCCGCTTTCTCACCAAAGGAGTATGGCCCATATGTCTGTTCGTACCAGTTGAAGACATCTCTCAGATATCGGGTTCCGCGTAAAGCGTTTTCCTCCTCATCCGGAAAATAATAGACACCCACTTCGGTTCCATTTGCCGTTATGCCGAGCATACTGTAGGCGTAATCGCCGACAGCCCAAGCCAACATATATGCCGGGACATCGGTAGTAATCGCTTCAGGGTATATACCGATCATTCCATCCGGAACCCCAAGAACTTGTAAATCATAACTGCTTCCCTCAGCTGGTTCTGATTTACATGGATAAATATTCCCGCAGTAATATGGCCAGGTAAACGTTACGCCACTGTCAAGAAATCCATTGAAGTTGTCATGCAGACCAAATTGATACGCTATGGTTATCGACTGGGCTTCAGCAGATGAGGGAACGCCTACATCCAACCGCCCCTGTACTGCATTAAAATTCAGGTGATCCCTGTTTGAAGTAACATCCGTAATGATCAAATCCCCAACCTCGAAGGAGGCTCCCGTCGAAATCAGTGACCCCGACAGGGTCACATCAGCAGTTCCCATCATTGATTGAAGATCGACGATGATACTGGTATGCAAGATATCTCTTGTCCAGTCTGTTGACGCATCTGGAAGAACAGCGCCGCTCGAATCACTCCTATCATCGTTACATGATATCAATAGAGTAGCGGGCAACACCGCTAATACAGTCAATTGCAGGATGTATGTAAATATACGCTTAGGTTTCTGCCTGACATGCTGCGAATTGTTGGAGTGCACGTCCATGAAGCTGTAACATCCTAAAATATCTGATTATTATCAAATAATACGGCTTTGAGATTAGATAGTCCACGCCATTGGGTATGGGTCTTATTTGGGCTTGTACGGATCAAGTTGCCTTATCTGGCAGCTCCTTGATGTAGAGGTCCTGTTTTGCAAAGGGGATCTCTATCCCTTCCACCAAAAATCGCTTGTAGACCGTCGAATTGAGAGCATCCAGCACACGACCGCGTAATTCCGGATTGTCGACCCAGCAGAGCAGTTCAAAATCCAGGGAGGAGGCACCGAAGGCACGAAATCTCACGCGTGGCTCAGGTTGCTCGCAGACCGCCTCTGACTCACGAGCCACGGACATTAACACATCCCGAACCTGATCAATGTCGGAGCCATAGGCGACACCCACTGCAACCCTAATACGGTATTTCACATGCGGTCCACCCGACTCGTTGACGACCTTAGAGTTGCCCATTATCGAGTTCGGTATCGTCACCTCGACATCATCCCGGGTAAGCAGGCGTGTACTGCGAATCCCAATATGGGTGACCTTGCCCCGTATGCCACCTCCATCATCCAAGACCACATAGTCACCGATCTTATAAGGTGAATCGGCCATAATGAATACACCTGAAAATAGATTGGCCAAGGTGTCTTTCGCCGCAAAACCAATGGCGATACCTGCGATACCCGCAGATGCCAACCACGCCGTCATGTCCACATGCCAGGACTGAAACATGAAATAGACTGCGAATACTATGATGGTTATCGCGGCAATATTGGTAAATAGAGGAAGCGTTTGCGGCCTCACCATTGCATTTGGTTTAGCCCTGCGACTGGCTTCAGACAGCAGGAGCTTTGAAACCCTGACAGTGAACAGCATCCATAAAAATATAAGAACTGAAAGCACAAAGGATGCTAGCGTACTGCTAAAACTCTCATCAATCCCCACCATTGTCGACGAAGCCACAACACCGATCAGAGTCAATGTCCAGAACAATGGGCTGCGTAAATACTGTACAATCAGGTCATCGACATGGGTCGTAGTATGGGAGGTAAACCTTCTGACCAATGGAATCACGATCCACTCGACAACCTTGGCCAAAACAACAAAGAGCAGTAATACAATGAGTCCCTTGATCCACGGTTGATTGCCGAATAGCGCAATCAACGGTTCCAATTGATCAGGTATGTCTATCTTGTCGACCAGTTGCTCCATGCCCGTCTTCAAGGTCGACTCCACTGGCTCACCTGTTTCCAAAATCTCTGTATCTTTGTCTTCACTCGCCATAGCCATTCTCAATCCACATTTTGATTTTGCATATCAATCTGTCGCCCGACATTTGACCATTAACAATGGCACTATAACAGGACAAATTCAACACCACCCATCATGGCCGAGCCCATTACCGGCGACAACTTTTTTACAAACCGCATATTCTCTCCGGTACTGAATATTCCAATCCGCTACAATCTGAATCAGAGTCGGCATCCCGAATTTCACTGGCAGGCTGTTGTCATTTTACTGATTGTTCTTATCCTTATCGGATTTATTGGAGGAGAGATGAACTGGAAACAGGCATATCGTTCTTTTTACTATGAAGGCGCACCTGAACCTCGGGACCTTGAGCTTCAGTATCGAAACACTGCATTACTGACCATAGATATACAGAACACCTACATGAAACCAGCCGAGGATCCAATTGAACGGGAACGCTGGGCCCCATTCAGAACACGAATGAATGAGATCGTCATTCCCACCATCAGCGATTTGCAAAATCGTTTTCGCCGAAAGGGAATCGATGTTCTTCATGCCCGTATTGCCTGCCTGCTCGATGACGGGCGCGATCGATCACTCAGTCAAAAAAAACCGGGTTGGAACTATCTGTTGCTACCTCTTAATACGGAAGACTCGCAAATAGTTCCAGAATTAAGCCCCGCAACGGGAGAGATCGTCGTAAGCAAAACCACAGACAGCGCGCTTACCGGCACCAACCTTAGATTAGTGCTGCACAACATGGGAATTGAAAACGTCATTATGGGCGGCATATTCACCGACCAATGTGTCTCTTCCACTGTGAGAAGCCTGGCAGATGAGAGCTTTAACGTAGTCGTTGTTGAAGACTGCTGTGCGGCAGGTACTGATAACCTGCACTATCGGGAACTGGAAATCATCAATATGATCTATTGCCACGTCATATCCAGTCAGGAGCTGATAGAAATAATGAATCTAACATGAACAATTAATCAATGTTCATGCACGCTGATAGTGAACAAACCGCATATACATTTTCCAACTACACTATGTTTACACCCGATCACTCTACTAGGGCCTGTTAACACTAATCCAATACGCCCTGTTGTGCCTGAAAAAGCGCCAATCAAGGCGCGAGGAGAGAGGTTTGGTAATTCCAAATGAGCGACGAGCAACGCCGAGTGGCGCTTTTTTCAGGCGCAACCCGAAGGGCTGGGGCTGTTTTCGCCCCCAGCGGCGTTATCATTCGCTTATGTAGAATGACTACACCTCGCTCATTCTGCCTTGCTGGGCACAAAAACAGCCCCAGCAGGGTGTATTGGATTAGTGTTAACAGGCCCTAATACCTCACTTAAACCATGATCTGTAGTTGCATGTTTTACCCAATCCAACGGTGAAATCATGAAAGCAATATGGAATGGCAGATTGCTAGCTGAAAGCGACAAAACCCTGATCGTAGAGGGCAATCACTATTTCCCTCCGACATCACTGAACCGCAAGTATTTCAGAAACAGTGATACAACGTCATTGTGCGTCTGGAAAGGCATGGCCAACTATTACACAATCTGTGTCGACGGCGAGATCAATCAGGATGCGGCCTGGTACTACCCCTCTCCTTCAACGGCCGCAGTGGAGATAAAAGACTATGTTGCATTTTGGCATGGAGTGGAGATCATCGAATGAGCGACTGCTACCGCGGAGTCGATTGCAAATACCGCCATCAGAGTGATAACGTTTTGTGTTTCATTGTTTACTCCCGGTATATCAGGATTTCCCGGTGCGCGTCTGTAACAGCTGCTCCAACCGACCGTTACTGTCCAGCGAACGCAGGTCGTCATAACCACCGATCGCCTGATTGCCGATCACAATCTGCGGGAAGGTCCGACCGCCGGTGCGCTCTACCATCTCTGTGAGGGTACTGGGATCATCAGTGACATCCAGCTCTTCAAAATCGATACGTCGTGACTCCAGTAAAGCCTTTGCATGGCTGCAATAGGGGCATAATGGCTTGGTATAAATCGCTACATCAGGCATTTTCTCTCTCCGTTGTTATTCAAGATGTAGGCCATTATTAAGCACAAATAAAATACTATCTATGCCATTTCGTACAATATTTATGTCTAATCGTCTTTTTATTCTATACTTGTAAACATGGATCTACTGAGTGAAATACTGCGGTCACTGCACCTCAGAGCGAGTGTATTTCTACATGCCTGTTTTCGTGGAGACTGGGCGGTTGACACCTCAGGGCAACGCCGTGCAACCTTCCATCTGGTTGCCAACGGGGGTTGCTGGCTGCACATGCCCGATAGAGAGGAGCCGATTGCGCTTGCCGGTGACGACCTGATCGTCTTTCCACACGATGCCCAGCATACGATCAGCAACTGTCAATACCCCGTTGCCGACGACTTTCCCCGCAATCAGTTGCCTGATGATTCAGCTACAGGTCCCGGTGTCACATTGATTTGTGGCTATTTCGACTTCGACCGGGATAGTTGGAATCCACTCATCGACGCGCTGCCGGCTGTCATGATCATCCGTAATGACGGAACCACCGCCGTTCCCTTCTCCCATTCATTGAGGCAGCTGTTGATTCATGAGATCGAGACCGTACAGCTAGGCGGCACGCTGGTGATCGATAAACTGTCGGAGGTCATGTTTATCAATACGATAAGGCATCACTTGAAAAACAACAGTGAGGCAGGGTTCGTCGCTGCACTGGCTGACGAGAAGATAGGCAAGGCATTGAGCAAGATTCACGAAACGCCTTCCTATAACTGGAGCGTCGAACGCCTGGCGCAGGTTGCCGGTATGTCGCGTTCGGCATTCTCCGGACGTTTCTGTCAACTCGTCGGTCTGTCGCCAATGCACTACCTGAGCCGCTGGCGCATGACCAAGGCTCACCACCTCTTCCAGAACGGAAATCACTCTGTGTCTCGAGTTGCGGAACTCTCCGGTTACCAGTCGGAAGCCGCATTTTCAAAGGCGTTCAAAAGACAGTATGGATATGGTCCGGGAGCGGCGAGGAAAAAAAGCCTGCTTACTCAAACCAAGACCGGTTCATAATGCATCGCGCACTCGCTCCAAGCGCCCTTTTACATCCCTTGCCATCTCCGCGATATTCGCCTCATCCACCAGTTGCAACACGGCAACCGGGTCCATGAAGGCAACGGTAATACCGCTATCCTCCTCCTGACGAATCACGACATTGCAAGGCAGCAACAGGCCGATATCCGGTTCACTATCGATGGCCCGATTCGCCAAGCTTGGATTGCATGCGCCCAATATCTTATAAGGACGTTTGTCGATACCCAGCTTTGCTTTCATCGTCGCCTGGACATCGATCTCCGTCAGCACGCCGAATCCTTCATTTTTCAGAGCCTCCACAACCCGGGCTTCAACCCGCTCCAGATCACCTTCAACACTGGTTTTTTTAAAACTATACATAGAGCACCTCTCATAGATATATGCCTAGACACTTTCATACCGACAGACAATGCAGCGCAAACAACCCGAGGATAGCACTGATAAACGCCAAGGATGCCCCATGAGAAATATGTATTACCACCTGTGGTTGGAACGATTGGCAGGCCTGGTCGATATCTACAGGCAACGTCGGTCCGCATCCGGCAGGCATGGCCGTGGCGGAATAGAATGAAGAAATAGAGCCTCGGGCCTGGTGCCGACAACTGGGATTGACTACACTTGATAGAGATATATTGGGGATACTACAGTGACTTTCGGATCCGTTCGCTATATGAAAAACCTGGCATGGAGCCTATTTCTGACGCTCCTTTTCACAGGGCCCCTCCTGGCCAATAAGTTTGAGACCATCGGTGGCGGCGTCTCGGGCTCGACCCGGGTCAAGATCGAATACCTGCAGGTTATCGCCTATGCTGCAGGCGGAATCTTTCTGATCGCCGGCATCCTGGCGATTGTGATGCACAATAGCAATGCACAAACATTGAACTATACGATGTGGAAACCCTCCGCCGCGATATTCTTTCTGTTGAGTATCGGTGCATTCGCGGCAGCCGTTTTCATGAAATAGGGCTTAGTCGGCGAATTCCAAGCGATCTTGCACCTTGTCTATCGCCGCTTTAGCGCACTTTTCGTCCCTGTCTCCACCCGCTGCACCACTTACGCCTATCGCCCCCAGCCGGTAGCCGCCCGCGGTGATCGGCAATCCGCCCTGCAACACTAATATGCCCGCCACATGATTCATCTCTTGTTGGATATCACGCCGGTTGTCCCTGAACTCACCGGATGAAATCCCGGACAGGATTGCGGCATTCGCCTTCTCGCGGGCAATCTGGATAGTAAATCTGCTGGCATGGGCATCTCGCATCAAAGCCGTTTCGGCGCCATCACCATCTACCACTACAGCCGTTACCTGATACCCCTCCTGCCTGCACGCCTCTACTGCATGCTTGACCATCTCCAGGGCAAGCTCAGGACCGATACGCTTATGCGTAACAATATCCCCCGCTTGCAGAGGCAAGATCAATGCACTGACCAATATGCTGATAATCCTAGGGATTGGAATGATCATCCGAGGACTGGACCGTCTTATGTGGGGAAATCGTCGGCATATTTATCGATCCATTCCAATGCTGCCTCTTCGCCGGTGAGATCGCGCCCCTGTGACTGCTTTACACTTTGCTTATAGTGTTCGATATAACAGAGCTGCTCCACCATGCGCACCGCATATGCCGTCTCCTCCTCAGAGAATTTGACGCCGATAAGATAATTATCCTGTTCCTTGTGGCACCATACCACGATACCCGTGGCATGAAACTGGGGCGGTGTAATGGGGATGGCGATGTGGATTTCGGTGCCGGCATCTATCTCAATATCGGACACGAAACAGAGCCCGCCTTCGCTGTAGTTCGTCAAGGTTTCACGATTGGTGGTGGCCTGTCCACCAATCTGGAAATCTATCGGAACATCAGTCGGGTGTCGGATGTATAGACGCATCTCTATTTTTTTCTCACCACAATCCTGAACAACGGCAAATCATGAAAACACGATTAGCAGATACAACTCCTGCTATCATAATCTTGGTTATAACAAAAGCAAAGGATACGGATTTTTGCAAGTTGAGATGAGATACACGATGCCTACGTACAGTCGTTTCTCAGATCCACGTTCGTATTTAAGCGAAGTATATACTGTCAATCCCGATTGACATGCCTGTATCACCGATTAGCCGGGTTGCACGATATCCTCCATGACCACAGAATCTGAACCATGAAGAGAATGACTTTACATGACATGCTAAGCCGTCTGATCAGCGCCGCTTCAGTCAGCAGCGTCAACTCCGCCTGGGATATGAGCAATCGGGAGGTCATCGAGCATCTCGAGAGCTGGTTCGATGCTTTGGGTTTCAGGACCGAAATACTATCTATTCCCGGTCATCCCGATAAATTCAATCTCATAGCCGGCGCCGGTCAGGGGAATGAGGGTTTGGTGCTTTCGGGACATACCGATACCGTTCCCTTTGATGAAGCGAAATGGCACAGCGATCCACTGAAACTGCAGGAAAGGGATGGGCGTTTCTACGGCATGGGAAGCGCAGACATGAAGGGATTCTTCGCCGTGATAATCGAAGCGATTCGGGATTTGCCACTGCAGCAACTGAAGCAGCCTCTGGTCATCATCGCTACCGCGGATGAAGAGAGTACGATGTGTGGCGCAAAGTCGCTCACCGGTCTGCATCGCCGGCTGGGACGTCATGCGATCATAGGCGAGCCTACCGACATGAAGCCGGTACGAATGCACAAAGGCATCTCCATGGAGTCGATTAGGATCAACGGCCGGTCGGGGCACTCGAGCGATCCCTCCCTCGGGGCAAATGCCCTGGACGCTATGTATCAGGTCCTTGACGAAGTCATCCGATGGCGAAGCGAACTGCAGCAGCGTCATCATAACCAGGCCTTCAAGGTCGCGTTTCCGACGCTCAACCTGGGGCATATCCATGGAGGTGACAATCCAAACCGGATCTGCGGTGAGTGCGAACTGCAGTTCGATCTTCGTCCATTGCCCGGGATGTCCCTGGATAATCTGCGTGGCGAACTGAGAGAGAGGCTGAGCGCGCGTCTGCTTGAGTCTGGCTTGAGCTGGGAACTGACGCCGGTTTTCGACGGCATCCCGGCAATGGAGACACCGCGGGAGGCGGCAATTGTCCAAGCGGTGGAACAGCTCACCGGCACCGGGTCCGAGGCGGTTGCCTTCGCTACCGAAGGCCCCTATCTCAACAGCATGGGAATGCAGACCGTAATCTGTGGCCCCGGCAGCATCGATCAGGCCCACCAGCCGGACGAATACCTGCCACTAAAACATATCCAACCCGCAATCAACCTGATACAGTCTCTGATCAGGCAATTCTGTTTATAGACAATGGGTTAAACTGTATGACAAAACCCACGAACAATTCTCCAGACAGCTTCGTCGACTGGTTTCGGGGCTCATCCCCTTATATCCATGCCCATCGAGGCCGTACCTTCATCATCTCCTTCGGGGGCGAGGCGGTTGTGGATGCCAGTTTTGCCAACCTGGTACACGACATCGCTCTTTTGCATGGTCTGGGAATACGCCTCGTATTGGTCCACGGCGCACGCCCTCAAATCGAGGAGCGACTCAAGACCCGGGGGGTAAAAACAGAATTTGTCGAAGGCCTGCGTGTCACCGACGACGCTGCATTGACTTGCGTAAAAGAGGCTGCCGGATCGGTACGGGTCGAGATTGAGGCCCTGTTGTCGATGGGATTGGCGAACTCACCCATGGCGGGTGTGCGTATCCGTGCCGCCTCGGGTAACTTTGTCACGGCAAAACCGATCGGCGTCAGGAACGGCACCGACTATTGTCACACCGGTGAAGTCCGTCGTGTCGATGCAATAGGATTGGAACAACGGCTGCAGGCAGGCGCCATAGCCATTGTACCGCCACTGGGTTATTCACCGACTGGGGAGGTATTCAATCTCAGCGCCGCCGATGTCGCCGCATCGGTCGCGGTTGCATTGGGTGCGGAAAAACTGATCTCTCTTGTCGAAGCCAAGGGGGTGACTGACTCGCGCAACAAACTGATCACGAACATTGTTCCGAAACAGGTTGACGCATTGCTGCAACGGCGCAAAAAAATAACGGATGATCTCAGACAGCACTACAAAGCAGCTGTCGACGCATGCCGCAGCGGCGTCAAACGCATTCATATCATCGACCGCAGGCAAGACGGAGCCCTACTGAAGGAGCTATTCACCCGGGACGGTATCGGTACGCTTATCACTGCCGAGCCCTATGAAGAGACCCGCACCGCACGTATCGATGACGTGGGCGGCCTGCTGGAACTGATCGAACCACTGGAGAATGCAGGCGTTCTGGTTCGCCGTTCCCGCGAGTTGCTGGAGACAGAGATCGACGGTTTCACCCTCATGGAGAGGGATGGCATGGTGATAGCCTGTGCCGCACTCTATCCCTATCCCAAGGAATCGATGGCCGAACTGGCCTGTGTGGTGGTACACCCCGATTACCGCGGCAGCGACCGGGGTGACCGGCTGTTGGCACATATGGAGAGGAAAGCACAGCAGCATGGAATCGATAAGCTGTTTATATTGACCACTCAAACCGCTCACTGGTTTAGGGAGCGGGGTTTTATACAGGTCGATCTGCGTGACCTGCCAATGCGCAAACAGGCACTCTACAACTACCGCCGTAACGCGAAAGTCTTCATAAAGAAGATCTGATCCTGCCATTCGCAGGGAGTCCATCCCGGGAAAACCCGGGATGGCCCCATTTCCCCACTAAAATACTCTATTATATTGACGGATCTACTGCTATTAATAGTTTCGAGATCTGAAAACAGATGAGGAGACAACCATGACAGAGGCAGTGGCGGACCTCCGGCGCCTATCCGGCTATACCCTGCTGTTAATGGGCTTTATGTTGTTAATCATCAATCACGTGAGTATCGTTTTGGGAAACCCCTGGCTTATACCGGAGTTCCTGAAACTGACCGGACAATGAGCTTCCCGTCTGGCATATCGTTACACAGCCACCCGGATGACTGGTATATCAACATGCTGTTTAACCTGTTTGTCAGGCTTGCCGGGCAGCCCTTCATAACCACTTTCAGTCAATACTCTCACCCAACTGCCGCTATATAGGAGGCAATTTCTGTTTGACGTAGATACGCCGGATTCTCGGCAAACCGTAAATTGCACGATTATCAGATCTCAATGCCACCATTTTGGATGTCAACAAGGCATTTGAAAAGATAACCGGATACTCCCGCAATGAAGTGATTGGACGATCACCAAAAATATTGAAATCAGGTAAACATGACACAGATTTCTACCGTGGCATGTGGCAGTCGCTGATGGAACACGGACACTGGCGCGGGGAAATTTGGAATCGACGGAAAAACGGCGCACTCTATCCCGAGTGGCTGAATATAAGCACTACATATAGCAACAACAGGAGCCCGGAATATTATGTCGCAGTATTTTCGGATATAACTTCGATAAAACGGTCAGAACGGGAGCTGAATCATATGGCCCATCATGATCCCTTGACCGACTTGCCGAATCGCTTACTCTTTAACTCACAACTTGAAACAGCGATCATACATGCAAAAATAAGCAATACCGTATTCGCTGTACTCTTTATTGACCTGGATCGTTTTAAAAACATCAATGACAGTCTTGAGCATAAGGCTGGCGATGACCTGTTGCAGCAGATAGCCGAGCGAATTCGCGAGACAATCAGGCTGGACGACACAGTTGCCAGAATCAGCGGTGATCAGTTTGTCGTGATACTCGAAAACATCAAGAATGTCGAAAACACAGCCATGACTGTTGATAAGATCATGAACCTGTTTCGAAAACTATTTTTACTGGAACAGCATGAAGTCCATATCACTGAGAGTATCGGCATAAGCATCTACCCCGATAATGGTGACAGTGTTGCAGACCTGCTGCGAAATGCGAACACCGCCATGTATCGGTCAAAAAAAGATGGAAGAAATACCTATCAATTCTTTACCCATGAGATGACCAGTAACAGCCTGGAACGAATTATCATCGAAAAATGCGCTGGGAATGGCACTTAGCAGAAATGAGTTCAATATCATCTATCAACCTCAAATTGAATTGGAAAACAATAACACAACTGGCGTTGAAGCACTGATCAGATGGCACCATCCCGACCTTGGCAAAATTCCCCCCTCGATTTTCATACCCATGGCTGAAGAGAACGGTTTAATACATAAGATAGGTGACTGGGTGATAAGAACTGCATGTAGCCAGAAAAAAATAGCCTGACAGAGGACTCGACTGCGGACGTATCGCCGTCAATGTCGCCCGTCGTCAGCTTCAACACAGCGACTTTCCCGAGAGAGTCGGCTCTATTCTTCAAGAACCCGGCCTACCGGCGGAAAAACTGGAGTTGGAAATTACGGAAAACTACATAATGCACAATACACAACAAGCTATTCAGCAGCTTGAAACATGACGCAGACTTGGATTGAACATCGCCATCGACGACTTTGGTACCAAATACTCATCGATGAGTTACCTACAACTGCCACCTATACAAAAACCAAAAATCGATCAATCCTTCATTAGGGATATCCCTGCAAATTCAGACGATATGGCGATATCCGAAGCTGTCATTGCACTTGCCAGTGCGCTTAATCTGCATGTCATAGCTGAAAGCGTGGAAACAGAACAACAAGCTGACTTTTTAAAGCAGAAGGGATGCCAGGCTGCGCAGGATTATCTCTTTTGCAAACCTGTCTCCGCTGATGAGATGGAAGATTGGTTAAAAAATAATAAAGTCTTAGACATATCCGCAAGCGTTACAGACTGACACCGGTTATCCATACTGAGGATATCGGCGACAGCAGCGATCACAACAGCCTATTCTGCAGCCATACCTATCTCATCACCGCATAAAACATATCGGTCCTTACCCTGTCTTTTTGCATCATCTCTGCGCGCATCAACCAGTTCCAACATGCTCGACCATTCCTCTATCTCATCGGCCGATCTTTCGCAAACACCGATACTTGCGGTAACCGGTCGCCCATCAGGCAGAGTACCCAAACCCTGATTTAGCACTCGTTGCGCAATAATCTTCGCTCCCTTACAATCCGTACCCGGTAAAATCATCATAAATACCTTTTCCCCCCAATGAACCAACATATCGTTGTGGCGCAGGTCTTCAGACAATATTTCCGCCGCTTCCAGCACAACATGATCAAAAGTCGCATAGTCAAATTCAGCAATAATGTTCTGCACATTGTCGAGATCAACAAGCGCAATGCTCAGATACTCATTATGCAACTTAGCCTGCTGAAATTCCTTCGCCAGACTCTGTACACCCGACTTTCTGGTCTGCGCACCCGTCACAGGATCGTGATCTGCACGCGTTATCATCGTGATCATATACTGCAACTGAATCGTGGAGGTGAATAAGACTATCCCCAGAATGATTATCAGCAGCCACAAGGTCGGTAAAAGCTCTAATGCAGGTACAGTCGAATAGTAACTCCAACCAGTCACTGTCAACATGGCTACCAACAGCGCCAACACCGCACACTCCAAGAGCGTCAGTGGAAACAGCCCCAGAAGACCAACCGCGATATAGGGCAAGAGTGTATATAGCGCTACCGGCAGATGATAAATGCTTTCGGGCGGAACCATTGCCAAATAGTGAGCTGACGCAAAGAATGTCAATGGAAGATTGATCAACATACCCGACAGCAGGAGCAGGCTTGTTTTAAGCGTGGCCAGCTCTGTACGATAGCGAGCCAGATAGACAAAATGCACAGTCGACAATAACCTGATTACCACAATTGGCCAAAACAGGTCTAAAGGCAAGAGCAAAAAGTCGATGACTAGCCAGAGGGGAATCAAGATCGAAAACAGTGAAGCGATGAAACGTATTCGTTCAAGCAACAGCTCAGCACGATGTTTGAGCATATAGCCCGGATGCTCATCCGAGGAAATGAGTTTATCCAATTCACCTATCGAGTAGATATGGGAATTATCCCCGAGATGTTGAAAAAACGATTTGAATACCGACATGGGCTGTTCCATTGGGTCCGGGGACACCACTCTTATTTATTTTACGAGCATAAACAAAGACCGCATTTGCAACAAGCACTGATCATAAAAGCAAAACTACGACATTACCATAGGCAAAACCCAGAGCCTGTATAAATTGGCTTACCTAGGGCCTGTAAACGCTCACCCAATCGACTCTGCAGGGAGTTTTTTTCGTCCAGCAAGGCAGAGTGAACGCAGTGTAGTTGCGCTACATGAGTGAATAATAACGCTGTCGGGCAGAAAAACAGCCCCAGCCCTCCAGGCGTAACAGAGACAATTGGATAAGCGTTAACAGGCCCTAATGTTGTCATGTTCAAAAGATGTCAATCAAAGTATGGACAGGATCTTGACAGAGGCAAAGTTCCTAACAAAAAAATGACAGCAGATACTTCTTAACGAAGCATCTGCCGCCAAGCTCTGGCAAAACATTGAAACTGTGAAAAAAGTATAGGCTAAAGGCTCCAAAATAACCTTATCGCTCCAACTCGATCTCTTCGATGGAAGCATCACCGTTCCGGTCCTTGATCTCGGCCCTTTCACCAATATTCAACTGACTGAAAAACGTGTCGGCGTCAGTGTGATCATCGTCATCAAGCTTATACTCTGTAGCTTCATGGACAGTGAATACAGCGCCAACCAGGGTAACCGAAACATGGCTGCTGAATGCCTCGACCGGTGCCTCTACTTTTGTCTCGAAGGACGACTCATCCTCCCGCTCTATACTGATGGCGATATACTGATCACCTATGCGCTTAAGCTCCACTTCGACATAGTCTCCACCCATCAATTCATCTAGGTTGAAGCTGCCATCGCCATCTTGGTCAAAATCGGAACTATCTTCAAACAGGGTCGAGTTATCAGTAATAACATTCAAACTCTGGCTGTTACCCAGATCCAGGGTAACCGTACCATTCTTGGCATCGCTGCTCTGAACGCCACTGACCCTGGCTTCAATCTCGATCTCGCCATCCTCCGCCTCTATCTTTTCGGCGATCAGGATGTCACCTTGCATCTGACCCTCGACCTCCACCTCCATCCCTGCAGTGAGATTGCCTTCGAGGGTATCGGGTTCATAACGTGTAAGCGGGGAAACTTCAAACAGGACGCCATTAACTGAAAACCCGCCATTGCCGTCATCAGAGAGAATTCCGCGCAGCGAGACCTCCTCGTCATCATCATCAATCAGGTCACTGTCATCGCTTTCAATGCGAACAACCTCCGGAGAACCCCCGCTGTTATCAAGCTTTAGTTCGACAAACAGTCCGAGAGGATCGGCAGGTATATCCAATTCGACACTGGAACTGATCGGGTAAGGCCCGGCAACAACGCCGTTTTGCAACACCAGCGTGATACCGCCACCGTCGTAGCTGGTAACCGTACCCTTAATCTCGTAATCGCTATCACTATCGTTTTGCAATTCAATCCGCGATGCGACAATCTGACTTCCGTCGAAAAAGCCGCTGACTTCAATCTCTTGTCCCTCAGCGAGGCCATCGAACGACGCACCGTCATCGAACACCGTGTCATTGGCATCCGCCATCACAGCCATCCTCAAGATGGTGAAGGTGGCCGTCTCACTGTTCCTCACAAGAGAACCGCTATCGATCGGGCCTTCCAGATCATCGTCATAGGTAATGACATTTGCAATACCTGTCATACCATCCTGATTCATCGTTCCTTCCACTCGAACCTTCATTCCTACAGCCAACGACGAGTCATCATACCCCTGCTCATCGTCGACTTGATATCGGGTATGGGAGGTATCGAATCTGACGCCATTGACATAGACACTACCAAAGCCGTCTATCCTGCCGACGGTGATGAAATCACCACTGCTGCTGGTGGCGCTATCGCCACCTCCTCCACCACCGCAAGCCCCAAGCAATGCGACCACAAAGGTGGAGGCAAGCAAAACCGATTTAGACTGAGTCATTACCACATCCTCCGCTACATACGTAACAAGATCAGCGTGCTGTATATAGTCGTTTGTGAAAAATCAACATTGGGAATTATTTCCCATTTACAGCGGAAGTATATGACCAATTCGAAATAGTTCAAGTAGATTTTTATTAACGTTTTATTAAGACACCAACCACCGACAAATATATAACATGCTGAATATATTAATAATTTATGATTTACGCAGATAACTGCACGACATGGAGGACATTCAGTGCCGTTATTGAGGAATGTGATTCACATTTCACTGGCGCTGATCTCTCCAACATCGACAGCCTCGAGCGGAGGCCACCTCTAATCCCACATCTTGCCATCAGGGACATCGGCAGCCTTGATACGCGGGTAGTTTTCATAGCCATGGCTGGGGCGCTCAATACGATGCATGGAAAGACCCACATGAACACTCAACAATAACGCGGCTCAATCCCTCACTAGCAAAAGTAGATCGGCTCAAACTGCCGCCCGAGATCGGCTATAATCTTAAGTCATGGAAGCGATCGACACTGGAAAAGTCTCCCTAAGCATAGAAGACGGTCACTATCTGCACGCTGTCATCTATACAAACGGCGAACTGGCGGAACAGGATATCAAACCCGTCACTGACTATTTGGACAGGTTCACTGTCCCTCTCCCCGCGCTCATCGAAAGAAAAGGGCGCTATGCCATCTCGATTCCTGTGCAGATAGCCATGCTTCAGCAGACGAGACTGCGCTTGAAGGCGGTTGCCTTCGTAGAACGGGATCACAAGGATGTCATCATGACACGCATTGCGGCCAATACCTATTTCAAGGATATCCCGGTAAAGTCCTTCTATGACGAGGAAGAGGCGGTCAGCTGGCTGTCACAGCACTTTTATCAGACACCATTACTGCCCGACGCGCAAAACAGCGCCTAGAAAAAGGGTAAAGCTATGGGCGTGACGGATCAACATCTGCCGGCCCCATCGATAATTGATTGAAGAATGCGGCCTCAAACCGGCAATGCCCTTTTATCCACCACCTTGCGCATGACAAAACTTGAATGGACACCCGTCACTCCCTCGATTCGCGTGATCTTATTCAACAGCAGGGCCTGATAGGCTTCCATATCACGCACTACCACCTTGACCTGATAGTCCGCATCCTGACCGGTGATCAGCAGACACTCCAGAACCTCCGGCAGGCTTTTGATCTTATTTTCGAAATTTTCAAAACGCTCGGGGGTATGGCGATCCATGGCGATATGTATCAGCGCCATCAGATTGAGATCCAGTTTGTTCGCATCCAGCTGGGCCCTGTATCCGGTGATGATGCCTGACTCCTCCAAAGCACGCACCCGCCGCAGGCAGGGCGAGGGAGAGAGGCCGATCCGTTCGGCCAGATCCTGATTACTGATACGCCCATCCCGCTGCAGCTCATCAAGAATGTGTCGGTCATAGCGGTCCAGATTCATATATTGCCCCCTCTACAAAGAATATAAAATATTATAGTTATATATTAATATTTCTTGGCATTTTTCACTATTCTCATCAAATATTAAGGTATATTTCGCAATCTACTGCCAGTCATTCTGCTGTAATCTTTCACCATCGGCCATAAGCCGAACTCAGAAAATCCGGAATCACAAGTTCCGGAGAGAGGGCAATCACCCCACAAGGGTATGCGCATGGGAGCCTTCATCGCCATTTAATGACGGCTGTTTGTTAGTGGCTGATGGCGACATACCGGTTACCAGGAAAAGCTCATTTATAGCCAATAAGTCCGCTGCAGGAGATTCACCGTGAACCGTTTTGACCACCGTAAATACCGTTCCATGCAAGCCGTGCCGATGCACGACCGCCAGTGGCCGAACCACAAGATCGATAGAGCTCCGATCTGGGCCAGTGTCGATTTACGCGATGGTAACCAGGCATTGCTTGAGCCGATGAATGTGATACAGAAACGTCGTATGTGGGCGCTTCTGGTGAAGCTCGGTCTGAAGCAGATCGAAGTCGGCTTCCCTGCCGCGAGCCAAACAGATTATGACTTCGTGCGCTGGCTGATAGAAGAGGATCAGGTACCACGCGAGGTCACGATTCAGGTCCTGGTACAGGCCCGCGAGACATTGATCCGCAAGACCTTCGAATCCTTGAAGGGCGTGCACAGGGCGATTGTACATGTCTACAACTCTACCTCCACGGTGCAGCGTGAAAGGGTTTTTAACCGGAATCGCGACGGTATCAAGGAAATCGCCCTCCAAGGCGCGAAAATGCTGCAAAGGGAGGCCGCCAATCACCCCGAAACCGAATGGGTGTTTCAATACTCGCCGGAGAGTTTTTCCAATACCGAATGGGATTATGCCGTAGAGATATGCGAGGCAGTCACCGATGTCTGGCGGCCCACACCGGAAAACCCCTGCATTATCAACCTGCCCGCCACGGTAGAGAGCAGTACCCCCAATCTGTTCGCAGACCAGGTTGAGTACTTCTGCCGACATCTGAAGAACCGTGAAGCGGTTATCATCTCCGTCCACACCCATAATGATAGAGGGTGTGCGATAGCTGCTGCAGAACTCGCGCTGCTTGCCGGCGCCGATCGGGTTGAGGGCACTTTGATGGGCAACGGTGAGCGAACCGGCAATATGGACCTGATCACGATGGGAATGAATCTCTACAGTCAGGGCGTCGACCCGGAAATCGATCTCTCACGACCTGACGAGATCATTCAGATCTATGCTCAGTGCACAGGCCTGCCGGTACACCCGCGACACCCCTGGGTGGGGGAGCTGGTCTATACCGCTTTCTCGGGTTCCCATCAGGATGCCATCCGGAAATGTCTGCATCGCCAACAACCGGACGAGCCCTGGCAGGTCGCCTATCTGCCGATCGATCCACAGGATATCGGTCGCGATTATCAGGCGGTAATCAGGGTCAACAGCCAGTCCGGCAAGGGAGGAGTGGCCTACGTCTTGGAACGGGATTACGCCCTGATGCTGCCACGCTGGATTCAGACGGAATTGTCGGCCATCGTACAACGGGCAAGCGAATCATGCGAGGGGGAAGTCGACAGTAAAACCATCTTTCAACTCTTTCAAGATCACTTCGTGGCCGACACCCACCCCACCAGACTGGAAGGTTACCGCCTTGACTCCCAGCGGGGCAGTGATGCGATCGCCGTAAAGCTGTCAGACAACAACCGACCAAAGACCATTCACGGACAGGGTGAAGGGGCAATCTCAGCATTTATGGATGCCTGGACAAGAGCCTATTGCATACGGGCACGAGTTCTCGACTACCATGAACATGCCGTCGGTGAGGGTACGGATGCGGAAGCTGTCGCCTATGTACTGCTCGAGATAGATGGCCAATCATTCGCAGGAGCGGCATTTGATCAGGACAGTGTCAGCGCCTCACTTAAATCCCTTACATCCGCGCTGAACCTTTATCAGATGGCACAGGAGCACGCGATGAATATCGGCATGGCGGGGTAGCGGTGTTCAGACTACTGCAAAATTGTCACAATCGACAATAGCGGATTAACCGGGCAGTGGCGATTGAACCAGGTTTTGTTAGCACCAATTTGATCGCCACTGTCTAACCCGTTTAGCTGATCACAGATCAGTCCAGTTTCGAGGCCTCGAGCAATTGAGACAGCGGCTGGCCGATATGGAAACCCTGTGAATAATCGATCCCCATTTTGGTGACCCGGCGCTGGATCTCCTTTGAACACACATATTCTGCAACAATCGAATTGATGCCGATCTTATGCGCGAGAGTCGTGATTGCCTGAATGGCCTGTGCTGCATGCGGATCCTGAATGATATTCCGGATCAGTGAGCCGTCGATTTTCAGCGTGTGAACATTCAGTTCCAACAGGTGGCGCAGGTTCGAGTAACCGCTGCCAAAATCATCGATGGCTATCCTGCAATCATAGGTTGCCGACCGTTTGACGAAATCCGCTATCGCTTCGTAACTTTTAACCTCTTCACTCTCCAGTATCTCTAGAATCAGACGCCGACCAATTTCCGGAGACTGTTCGAGACGATGAAACAGGAAGTCCGTCACCTCGGGATCAAGGATATCCTCAATGGCCAGATTGACCGAAAACTCGAGCTCCGTATCGGCAAATTCCTTAAAGCTCTTTTCGATCATGATCCGCGTCAGATCCGCATTCAGGCGCCCCTCTCTCGCTACCGACAGAAAATCATTCGGCAGCAGCAGCGTGCCATCTTCGGTTATGACACGAACCAGGCATTCGTAGTGCTCAATTCGATGGTTTGAATTATTCATGATCGGCATGAAATAAGGCATGACCAAATCATTATTGATCGCTTCCTTCAATATGCGGATCATGCTCAGATTATCCTTCATCCTGGCCTTTTGGCCCACATCAGGATCATAGGCAAGAAACTTTAACCGGGTACGCTTGATCTGGTTGAGTGTCAGATTGGCCGTTTCAAGCAGAGGAAAAGCCGTAGACAGGCCGGCAGTCACATTGATCGGCACCGGATTATCGTCGAACAAAAAGAGTGTATGCTCCACTCTCTTTATCAGGTTACGGGCAAGGACTGCCGGGTCATCTCCCCTACCTTCGATCAGAATACCGAAATCGTCACCGCCCAGACGATAAACCCCATGCTTCGACTGCTCCAGCGCAGACCGCAATGCCGCCGCAAACTGTACGAGAATACTGTCTCCGGCCTCATGACCGTAAAAGTTGTTAATATGCTTGAAGCCGTCGATATTGATAATGATCAGGGCCTGCTCAGCATCAGCCTCAAGTGACCGCTCGAAAGCGAAACGGTTTTGCAAACCGGTCAGATGGTCAATGGTCGCACCCCGCTCAAGCGCGGTATGCAATTCCGATAATTCCCTGTGTCGCCTATCCAGATTGATTAGATAAATGACGATTACACCCAGGGAACCGATGAAAGCAAGCGTGATCAACAGCGACCATAGATGGACGCTCTCCGCCTGCCGTCTGCTGATATCGAGAAACAACTCACTGGTGCCATGCAGGGCTTCAATGATGGGGATTTCGAGAATTCCCGTAAAAACCGGTATGTACTGAGCCAGGTATCTGTCGACGATTCGGGCATGAGACAGAAACACCCGGTTGAATCTCTTTCGATCCGGATCGGTAAAATCCTTGTCTTGCAGCCTTTGCAGCACCTCCTTGAATCCGGTCAGCAACTCAGCATCCATGGCATTACTGGCAAGAAACACGAGTGAGGTCGCCTGAGACAGGTCCTCAACATATGCCTGGTCTTCATTGACGAAATTCTTTATATAGCGATGCGTCAGTCCCGGCACATGGGAGACCGAGTTCTTGACCAGCGAATTGAGCGTGGCGTAACGGATGATGGCCTGTTCCTTTTGCTCCATCAGGCGGTTGAATTCATCTAACTTTTCCCAGAAAGGCCGGTATTCCGCTGAAGCGAGAAAATCCAGGACGCGTATCTTCCCCTCCAGATTTCTGATCTCCTTTATCAGTCGGTGCACCTCATCATAATTGTGATAAAGACGGTAGGCGGTACTCCAGATCTCTTCATCCACACGCTTGTTCAACAGCTCTATCTCTGCCAGATTATGAATGACCTGGTTATGACCTGACAGCAGCGCATCAGTTCGTGACTTGGAATAAAAAAAGGTCAGCCCCGCCAGCAGGGCGAGAGTCAGCGCCACATAGATCTTGAATTGAAGCCTCACGGCGACTCCAGTATCGCAGGGCGCTTGCCGGTGAGCGTCTTGAGAAAAGCGGTCAGCTGACGGTTCTCCTCCGGTGTAAGATCAAAACCCAGGTTGTGGAAGGCCATGGTCGCCAGAGTCTCGCCCAGAGTGCGCTTACTGCCGTCGTGCAAATAGGGGGACGTGAGTTCAATATTGCGCAGACTCGGCACCTTGAACCGGTTGCGATCGAAGGGATCGCCGGTACGGGCATAGAGGTCACCAGCCTCAACATCTTTCTCCAGGGGATTGACCGCACCGATATACTGATATGAATTCCCGCCCAGATTGATACCGTTATGGCAGGTTACGCAACCCATGGTTCTGAATAACAGATATCCCTCTTTCTCATCTGTCTGCAGTTCAATTTCACCCCTCAGGTAGCGGTCAAAACGGCTGTCGGGAGTAAACAAGGCCTTTTCGAATTCAGCGATGGCATCGGTGACATCTTCGAACCTGACGCGAGACTGATGATAGACGCGCGAAAAGAGCTGGGGATATTCGGCATGTTTGTTCAGGCGCTGCTCGACCTCCTCGGCAGTCATAGCCATTTCAATAGGGTTATGCAGAGGACCAGCCGCCTGTTCTTTCAGGTCCTGGGCGCGACCATCCCAGAACTGCCTGAAGTTATAAAACGAATTGAAAACCGTCGGCGCGTTCAATGTGCCCTTCTGGTTTCCGATTCCAATGGAGACTTCGCGAGGTTCGGCGCCGCCATGGTCGGGATCGTGGCAGGTTGCGCAGGCTACGGTGTGGTCCCTGGAGAGCAGGGTATCGAAAAACAGGCGCTTGCCCAATTGGGCCTTGCTCTCGTGATAGTCCACTTCTTGAGGCAAGGGTTGCAGGGGCTGCAGGGCCAAGGCCTGATCAAACAGCTGCGATGCCAGCAAGAGGATGCTTAGTAAATAAACTCTCGGCATCGTGAATTTCCAATCATTGATTGATTTCTCCTCCTACAGGGAGATGGTAGGCAAAACGACATACTCGATGATATCGACTGAGGCTACCGATCCTTAAATCTGCAGCCAACCCCCTCTTTTCATAAACAACTGATTTTTTTACCATACAATCCAGCCTACAGAATGAATTATTGAAAATTTTTGTATATTCTCGACGAAGCAATGGTTTGTGCGGAAATCTGAAATCCCGAACTATAATCCCTGCCTTGTACGACACACAGCTTCAACTCATGGCATGATATCCGGCCACCGCTGCCAGGGAGTGACGTCGGCGACAGCAACCTCGTTATGGGAAATCTCGATCCAGTGAGCGCCCCTCAGGATCAATGATTGACAAGATTGATGAGATCTGCATCGGGAGACGTGAAAACTGCAGCTTCAAGGCGCTGAAGTATGTGAGGAAAAGGCCGGGCATCCGATGATGCACGGCCCTATCATATAGCGAGGTCAGAGCTGTTACTTTCGCTTCGAGGCGGCTACCCGCAGGCGCAAGGCATTCAGCTTGATGAAGCCCTCCGCATCCTGTTGATTGTAGGCGCCGGCGTCTTCTTCAAATGTGGCAATCGACTCATCGAACAGACTATTGGTATTGGAGCGACGCCCAACGATATCCACATTTCCCTTGTAGAGTTTGACTCTCACCACACCATTGACCACCTGTTGAGTATGGTCGATAGCGGCCTGCAACATCTCCCTTTCCGGGGTGAACCAGTAACCGTTGTAGACCAGCTTGGCATATCGAGGCATCAGCTCATCCTTCATATGCGCGGCTTCCCGATCCAGGGTCAATGACTCCATGGCGCGGTGCGCCTTGAGCAGGATCGTGCCACCGGGCGTCTCGTAACAACCGCGCGACTTCATGCCCACATAGCGATTCTCGACTATATCGGCTCGCCCGATCCCGTTCTCTCCGCCCAACTGATTGAGTTTCAATAAGAGTGCCGCTGCGGAGAGCTTCTCGCCGTCGATGGAGACCGGATCTCCGTTCTCAAACCCGATCTCGACATAGGTCGTCCGGTTCGGGGCCTCTTCAGGGGAGACCGTCCAACGCCACATATCGTTGCCGGGCTCATTCCAGGGATCTTCAAGGTCATACCCTTCGTATGAGATATGGAGCAGATTGGCATCCATCGAATAGGGCGATTTCTTACCCTCCCGTTTCATCTCGATTGAAATTCCGTTGGCCTCGGCATAGGCCAAGAGCTTTTCTCGGGAATTAAGATCCCACTCACGCCATGGAGCAATGATCTTGATATCGGGCCGCAATGCATAGGCGCCCAATTCAAAACGCACCTGATCGTTGCCTTTACCTGTGGCGCCGTGGGAGATGGCATCTGCGCCGGTCTCGTTGGCGATTTCAATCAGACGCTTGGCGATGAGGGGTCTTGCTATGGAGGTCCCCAGTAGATACTCGCCCTCATAGATGGCATTTGCGCGAAACATCGGGAACACGTAGTCGAGGGCGAACTCCTCTTTAAGATCCTCTATGTAGATCTCCCCGATACCTGCCGCCTCAGCCTTGGCACGCACTGGCTCGACTTCCTCGCCCTGGCCGATATCCGCAGTAAAGGTCACCACCTCACACTGATACTCATCCTGCAGCCACTTGACGATAATCGATGTATCGAGACCACCCGAGTAAGCCAGAACCACCTTCTTAATGCCATCTTTTGACATCTGCTATCTCCCAGAAAAGATGCTTTAAAACAGATCATTATAACCCATCTTGAAACAGATGATATGCGTGAATACGGCCATGATCACGGACACTGCCGCTAGGGTTCCTGTTCCCCTGAAAAAATATCGATAACCCGGCAACTGCTATAATTCCAATAATTTTTATCCTTATATGCTGTACGCACTGAATAATATTGACGGCGTAAGCTTTTGAACTATAAAAAACTAGCCACACTCCTTCTCGCTGCATGGTGCCTGGTGGTACTGATATCTCTCGGCTGGAATGTACAAAACACTCAAGACAAGCATCTCCATTTCCTGAAAGATACCTCACGTCTTATTTTTGACCATGTCATAATAGTCAGACAGTGGAACGCCAACCATGGCGGCGTCTATGTACCGGTCACCGAGTCGACTCCGCCTAACGATTATATCGAAATCGACAGGCGGGATATTGTAGTTGACGATAAACTGACCTTAACCTTGGTCAATCCGGCATACATGACCAGGCAGGTTGCCGAACTTGCCGCTCAAAGTAACGGTATCCAACTACACATCACCAGCCTCAATCCGATTCGCCCAAAAAACAAACCCAGCGATCAGGAACGTGAGGCACTGCTTGAATTTGAATCCGAGGACAGCGACGCGTTCAGCCGCTTGCTCGCAGACAAAGACGGTTATCGTTTCTTCTATATGGCTCCCTTGATGACTACTCGGGCCTGCCTGCAATGCCAAGAAAAGCAGGGATATAAGGAAGGCGATTTACGGGGAGGCATCAGCGTTACCATCCCCGATGTCCACCCCGCGCCAATCCGGGGAATAATTGTCGGTCATGGCGTGATTGGAATAATTGTTATTGTCACACTGTTGCACAAGCTCTTTGCCAGTTATGACCGAGTTCACCAGCAATCGATCAACGATGCCCTGACCGGAATACCCAACCGCCGCCACTTTTTCGACAGGCTGCTTACCGAATACCGACGCGCCAGCCGTTACCAAATTCCCTTGACGCTGATGATTTGCGATATCGATTATTTTAAGCAGTTCAACGACTCTCTCGGCCACCTGGGAGGGTGATGACTGTCTGATCAAAGTGGCCAGAAACATACAGAAATCGTTACATCGCGGTGGTGATCTGTGTGCGCGCTTCGGCGGTGAGGAATTTATTATTATCCTGCCGAATACGGATAGGGCCGGAGGGGAGAAGGTTGCCAGGCGTATCCAACTGGCGATTGCTTCCCTGGCAATTAAACATCCCGATTCCCCAATCGATGAAAATCTGACCTTGAGCATAGGACTGGCCACTGACTTCAAGGAATATCCGTCACACTATAATCTGATAAAGCGTACAGATGACGCACTCTATCGATGTAAACACCAGGGCCGCAAGCGGATCGAATATGAACCTCTAACACCAGATCGTGACGGCAAGACAGCTTTGACAGAAGCATCGAACGAAAACAGAAACAGTGAAGAAGGGGCTATCCACACTGGCTAGCGGCTTACTGCAATTATGCCGTTGCATCAGTCTTCGACAACAATCATTTCAATTTTTGATTGCACGAGGCACCGTACCGCAGCGTCAGCTTCAGGGTAACAAAATGGAGAAAACGCCTCCCCCCGTCTCGGCCTGATTCGCCAACGCCACATGACCGCGTATACCATTATGTTGATGCAGATCGAGCACAGTCTGGGTGAAAAAGAGCCCTAACCCGGTGTTGTTGTTGATAAAGCCCGACTCAGGATTCATGAATCCGTCTTGTTGTGCCAGCATATTACTGGGAAATCCATCACCGTTATCCTCGACACCGATAGTCAAACCCTGAGGCGATGCCTTCGCAGTCAGATGAATTTTATCGCCGGTATAGCGCAAGGCATTGCTGATCGCATTCCCCATGACACCCATCATCAGATTTCTGTCGAAATACCAATACAAGTCATGTTCACACTCTATATCGTAATCGATCCCTTTTTGCCTCATTATGACAGCATGCTCCAGCAGTGCCTCATCAAGAAAATCCTTGACTGAATGGGCATCAACATTCAATAAATAGACTCCCTCTTCAACCTTGAATAACGTCAGTAATTTTACCAGATTGTTATTGATCCTGCGCACCTCATATTCCATATCGGCGCATTGTTGAATCCCTGCGCACCCTTCCATTTTACTGATCTCTGAAATCGTTCCGATGAACTTGAGCAATATTCCCAGTGAGTTCTTTATATCATGGGACACCATTGCAAAAGCCGACTTTAGATCGATCGCATCCCTGTCACTGTTAATTTTATCCACCAAGACCCTCCTCAACTGCAGCTGGTGTAATCTTATTCAACATATCAAGAAAGCGACCTGCATCTGTATCCTGATGATCCCTTTCGAGTAATCGGTTAAGCGAGAATCTGCATCTGAAATGATAGCCTGGATCAATACCGTTAACGCGCATATAATTGATCATTGCACCAGACGCCATCAACATCAGCGTTCTGTTTCTGGGATAACGCTCAACGGTATCGTTTAGCAAGGTAATCGCCTGCTTCAGTCTGTCTGTACGCAACAGTTCAGTACACTTTATATGTATCTGTTGCAATTCACTCTTGGCGATTGAAACCAATCCTTCAACATCATGATCCCTGCCATGATGCAGCATCAATTGTCGGACACGGTCTATCCAGTGATCATCATCATGGTGATTGCCGAGCAATACTTTCAACAGTTCCTGTGCCTCGTCGGATTTCGACAGTTGGAACAGGTCATCGGCAGCATCCAGTAAATGGTGGGCGGTAACATCTCTTTTATGTTCATCAACCAGGCGTATTATCTCATCAAGATAGATGTCAAGACCGGTCATTACACCTTGATGATGTTGTGCCAGCGCCTGGCCACACAACATTTGGATACGGTCTGCCGGCTGATGACTGAAGCGTTTACGACCTTCACTGAGCAACTTGACCATTTTGGGTCTGCGGCCATTGTTTTGGTAGATATTCGCCAAGCACCTATACTCCTGAGCGCTGGCAAAACATGAATTTCTTCCCCAACGTATGGCAGCCTGATAGGCCCTTTCAGCTCTGTCAGTATCGCCGTTATGCTCTGCCAACAGCCCCAGCTTCCTTTGCCTGGCAACCGCTTTAGGTGACATATCAACCGCCTCTTGCAGCAGTTGTTGCGCCTCTTCGGTCTCCCCTCTCTTCTCCAACAGCCGAACCAACCAATCGTAGACCTCGAGGTAGAGATGATTTTGTTCGATCAGCGCCCTGAATCCAGCCTCCGCCTGTTCATGATTGTCTTTCAGAAAGTCGATCTTGCTCAGTCCGAAACGAGCCCAGGGAAAATTACGAATCGCCAATATCTCCTGATAGATCTTTTCGGCCTCATCGACACGTTTGATATCCAAGCACAGCTCCGCCTGGAGTTTAGCCAGATAGAGTCGTTGCTTGAGATCTTTCCCGCAGCGATCCCGACATAGATCTATCGCACTCAATTTGTCATCACGAATGAGTGCGTCATCTATCTCCTTCAGCTGACGCTTTCTGTTTAGTGCGACTGTCAAACGGTGGTGCAACACCTCACGATTAATCGGTTTCACCATATAGTCATCGGGCTGATGCTCCAATGCGCTCATCACCATCGGCATATTGCTTTCTGCCGTGATCATGAAAAAGGTGGCCGCATGCCCCAGGCAACCGAGATACCTCGCTTCCTCAAGAACCTGCTGACCATCTTTCCCGTCACCCAGGTTGTAGTCACATATCACAACATCATAACTGTTGTTTGCCAGTAGCTTCAGGGCCTTTTCACCCGAGGAGCAGGTTGTGACATCGGTTGTACCATAGCTGGTAAGCATCCCCTTAAAGGAGACTCGCATCTGGTCAAAATCGTCGATTATCAGGTAGTTGAGGTTTTGCCGCAGTTCTTCCATGAGAGTACATCTATCCCTTGGTTATGCATGGGGAGCTCCAGGAAAAGCACCCGGGTACGTAATTCTCATATCGTGCAAACCGTTAGACGCTTAAACACAATTGTAAACTCACTTGATTCAGATCAATTAAATTACGAATAAGATGACTATCCCTGCTATGCATACCCCTGAATACCGGACATCAACACCCGATACCGATCAGTGGGTCATAGCATTGTCCCTGATTAAGGAATTTACTTAATAGATCGTTCAAGCTGTTTAATGGATAAGCGCTATATCCACCATATAGCAGAGAAGGTTATTATCAGTCATCGGATATAGCCCATTGTTCCGCTCCAGTTCGCCAACAAGAGAAAAAAATGTCGCTAGCCAAAAAGAATAAAATTCTTGACGCCTTCACTCATTCTCAAATACCGGACGTAAATAAGCAGACTCAAAAACGCGAGCGTTCTTCTTCATCTTCGATCAATGAAGAGGAGGAGCGAAAAAGACTATCACGTGAGTTGCATGACGGGCTGGGGCAGCTATTGACTACGATTGGATTACAGGTACAGCAATGTCTGAATCATTACGATAGTCATTCACTTCCAAGCCAGTCACCACATGACCACAAAGTCTCGTTACAACAGATTTAAGTCATGGTGAAAGAGGCGATTGGCGAAGTCAGATCCATATGCAGCTCCATTCGGCCCGCCATTCTCGATGACCTCGGTGTCCTGGCGGCCATCACCTGGCAATGCAGGCAGATCTCGCAGGCCTCCCCATCATTAAAGATCGTGACAGATTACAGGATTGAAGAGGACCAGATACCCGTTGCCTACAGAAACCCGATCTACCGCATCGTACAGGAATCATTGAACAATACCCTGAAATACTCACATGCAAGCCGAATCGAAGTCACACTCTCACTACATGACGAATCGATCCACCTGAGCGTTATTGACAACGGCATAGGATTTGACATTGCCTCTATCCACGAGGGGCTTGGCCTGGGATTGATGAGCATGCGTGAAAGAGTGGAGTCGTTGAACGGCAAACTGGAAATCGCTGCCGCCGTCAATTCGGGGGTCGAAATTCAGGCATATCTTCCACTTCGAACGATGTCACTCTGCAACATATAGTCACAACTCTCAGACTTGCACCACCCCCTTTTTTATCACGGAGTGTCATAAACCCTTACACGGATGGGTTTTATTTAAACGACTAGACGAGCTAAATTGTTAACTTTGATGTCACCCTGGGACTCACTGCAGTGCAAGGTGTATCGTATATCAATAGAATTGATGCGGAGCGACCCAAGGCTTTGCTTACAGCCTCTCGATAATTTCACTTCGGTTATAACTGGCATCAACGTTATTTGACGGCTTCAGGGCACTATTCTTCGGTCGCACCGGCCTCAGTTCGTACACTGCGCGTATCGGAAACCACCTGAGTAATGACAGCAACATATGGGATGATGAATAATGGCTAATATAGATGCGATCAAATTGCTTGGCAGCATACTCAACAGCGGCGTCTTGTCCCGTGGTTCCGGCTCCAACATATTGGGCTCGGTTATCGGAGCCATGATGGGAGGCGGCCAGGCCTCGACTGGAGGCGGACTCGGCAATATCCTGGGCAGCGTTCTGGGTGGCGGGGGCGCTCAATCGGGAACAGGAGGTCTCGGAGACCTTTTGAGCGGTGGCAGCAGGACACAGGGATCGGGCCGGTCCGGCGCCGGCGAACTCACTGATCTGCTTGGCGGTCTGCTTGGCGGTGGTGCTGGAGGCGCAGGATTGGGAGGTTTGCTGGGCGCCGCCATGTCCCAATTCGGCGGACAACGGGAAGCTCAGCCTGCGGCTCACTTCAAGTCCAGCGATCATCTGCCCCAGGGCATGGATTATCAGCAGGCAACGGACCAGGCGACCCTGTTGATTCGCGCCATGATCAATGCCGCCAAGGCCGACGGCAAGGTCGACAGGGAGGAACAGCAGAAGATTCTCGGCAAGCTTGGTGAAGTGACCCAGGACGAGATCGAGTTCGTTCGCAATGAACTTGCGCAGCCGTTGGATCTGGAGGGATTCGTTCGCTCCATACCGCAAGGGTTGGAACAACAGGTCTATGCCATATCGCTGATGGCTATAGATCTAGACAGTCAGGCGGAAGCTCAATACCTGCACGGCCTTGCCCAGGCTACCCGAATCTCGCCTCAGGTCAGCAATCAAATCCATGAACAGTTTGGCGCTCCATCCATCTACCGGACCTGAAAGCGATTTACTGTAGCGGGCGTAGACGAAAGATTGTACGGCTCTTATGGTTCAGGGTGCGGCAAAACCGCACCCCGCCCCGATACTTGAATATGGATCAGTTCTTTGACTTATCCACGATCTTTTTAATCCAAGGCATCATGGCCCTTAGGCGCTCACCCACCTGTTCAATGGGGTGAGCCTCATTGAGTCGGCGGTAGGCGGTCATCGATGGATAGCCAAGGGCGCCTTCAGAAACGAATTGCTTGGCATACTCGCCGCTTTGAATATTGTGCAGGGCCTCCCGCATCGCCTTGCGGCTCTCCTCGTTGATCACTCTGGGGCCGGTCACATACTCACCATACTCCGCGTTATTGGAGATGGAGTAGTTCATGTTGGCGATGCCTCCCTCGTACATCAGGTCGACGATCAGTTTCAACTCATGCAGACATTCGAAATAAGCCATCTCGGGTGCATAGCCCGCTTCGGTGAGGGTTTCGAAACCGGCTTTCACCAATTCCACGGCACCCCCGCATAGCACCGCCTGCTCACCAAACAGATCGGTCTCGGTTTCGTCCTTGAAGGTGGTTTCAATGATACCGGTACGACCACCGCCAATGGCGGAGGCATAGGAGAGGGCAGTATCCATGGCCGTGCCAGTGGCATCCTGATAGATAGCCACCAAATCGGGTATACCGCCGCCCTTTTGATATTCGCTGCGCACCGTATGGCCGGGTGCCTTGGGGGCGATCATGATAACGTCGAGATCTTCCCGCGGCACGATCTGATTATAGTGGATCGCAAAACCATGGGCGAAGGCGAGCGCTGCGGATTCCTTGATATTGGGTTCGATCTGCTCTCGATAGAGCCTCGCCTGGAATTCGTCCGGCGCCAGGATCATGACAATATCGGCCGCCTGTACCGCCTCTTCGATCGACTTCACCGTCAGACCAGCGTTCTGTGCCTTGATGGCCGAAGGAGACCCCTCACGCAGACCGACGATGACGTTCACACCCGAATCCTGCAGGTTGTTGGCATGGGCGTGCCCCTGGGAGCCGTAGCCGATAATGGAGACCGTCTTGCCCTTGATGATGCTCAGGTCGCAGTCTTTGTCGTAATAAACATTGATAGCCATGTTGTTTCCTTCGGAAAATGTAGTGTTTTATATTCTGGTCTTACGCCGCGAATAAACGCCAATCACTGCGAATTTGCGCAAATAGCTTATGCCTACAACCTTACCCTGCATATATCTCTACCAACATCCCGGGGCGAAGCCATCGATATACAGGATGTCGGCTATTGTCTAAACACAAGTTGAAACCATTCGCGACCATTTGCGGTGATTTGCGTTCAATTGCGGCTTGTATGATTTAAAGCCCCAGCCCCTTCGATCCGCGGCCGATGCCCGAGGGACCGGTGCGCACCACCTCGATGATCAGATCTTCGTCCACCGCCTCGATAAAGGCATTCAGTTTGCTCGCCGCACCCGTCAGCTCGACTGTGTAACTGGTATCCGTGACATCGATGATCTTGCCGCGGAATATATCCACCAGGCGTTTGATCTCCTCACGCTGGGTACGTTCCGCCCGCAGCTTGATCATCATCATCTCACGTTCGATATGACTGCCTTCGGTGAGATCGACAAGCTTTACCGTGTCGATCAGCTTGTTCAACTGCTTGGTGATCTGTTCGATGATTTCGTCGCTGCCGCTGGTTACCAGGGTCATGCGGGAGAGACTCAGATCCTCGGTGGGCGCCACCGTCAGCGATTCGATGTTGTAGCCGCGCGCGGTGAACAGGTTTGCCACCCGTGCCAGTGCGCCGGATTCATTCTCCAATAGGATAGATATGATATGTCTCATCAGACCAACTCACTCCCGGGTGACAGATACATCTCATGGTGCCCCTTGCCTGCCGCAATCATCGGATAGACGTTCTCCGAAGGATCGACCACCACATCCAGGAAGACCAGCCGATCCTTGAGAGAAAAAGCCTCCTTCATCGCCCCCTCAAGATCCTTCGTTTTATCAACGCGCATGCCCACATGACCGTAGGACTCGGTCAATTTGACAAAATCCGGTGTCACGCTCATGCCCGACTGGGAGTAGCGACTCTCGTAGAAAAACTCTTGCCACTGCCGCACCATGCCCATATATCCGTTATTCAGCAGAATGATCTTGATCGGCAGTTCGTATTGAAGACAGGTCGCCAACTCCTGGATACACATCTGAATACTCGACTCGCCGGTAACCACCGCCACTTCAGCCTTTGGATAGGCCATCTGAACGCCCATCGCCGCGGGCAGGCCGAAACCCATGGTGCCGAGCCCTCCCGAGTTGATCCAGCGCCGCGGCTTGTCGAAACGATAAAACTGTGCCGCGAACATCTGGTGCTGACCCACATCGGAGGTCACATAGGCATCCCCCTTGGTAACCTTGTGCAGCATCTCGACCGCGTACTGCGGCTTTATCAGCTTGCTCTTCTGGTCGTACTTCAGACAATCCATGGAGCGCCACTTTTCGATCTGCTCCCACCACTGCTTCAAGGCTTGCTTCCTGGGTTGTGCATCACCCTCGTCGACCACCTTCAGCATATCCCGCAGCACCTGTTTGACCGGGCCCACGATGGGCACGTCAACACGTACGTTCTTGGAGATCGATGAAGGATCGATATCGATATGGATGATGGTCGCATCCGGGCAAAACTGTTTTACATGACCGGTCACACGGTCATCGAAGCGGGCGCCGACAGCGATCAGCACGTCGGTCTCGTGCATCGCCATATTCGCTTCGTAGGTACCATGCATACCGAGCATTCCGAGGAAGTTCTTGCCGCTTCCCGGATAGGCGCCCAATCCCATCAGGGTCTGGGTGATCGGAAATCCCAGCGTATCCACGAGGTCTGTGAGTGGTTTGGCGGCATCGTCCAACACCACCCCGCCGCCGGTATAGAAGACCGGGCGTTCCGCCTCCATCATGATCTTGACCGCTTTCTTGATCTGCCCGAGATGTCCTTTGATCACCGGATTGTAGGAGCGCATCTTGACCTTGTTGGGATATTTGTAGGGAATCTTGATCCCCGGGTCCGTCACATCCTTGGGTATATCGACCACTACCGGCCCGGGACGACCGCTGGTGGCTATGTAGAAGGCCTTTTTGATGGTCTCGGCCAGATCTTCCAGCCGCTTGACCAGAAAGTTGTGCTTCACGCAGGGGCGGGTAATACCAACAGTGTCGACTTCTTGAAATGCATCACTGCCGATCACCGGCGTCGGGACCTGACCGGTAAGAATTACCATCGGGATTGAGTCCATGAAGGCCGTGGCAATGCCTGTCACCGCATTGGTCGCCCCCGGGCCGGAGGTCACCAGAACCACGCCCGGTTTCCCGGTGGCCCGCGCATAGCCGTCGGCCGCATGCCCCGCCGCCTGTTCGTGGCGCACCAGAATATGTTTCACATCCTTCTGTTTGAAAATTGCGTCGTAAATATGCAGTACTGCACCGCCCGGATAACCGAACACATGCTCCACACCTTCATCTTTCAAACATTGAACGATGATCTCGCCACCGCTGAGTTCCACCTTGAGGCCTCCAATTGCGCCGATTCTCTTTTCGGACACTTAACATACAGAAACAGTGCAAAATACTAATACTGACTTTATAGGTCAAGCGGATATCCCCTCTCATTTTGTACTTTCAGCTTCTCCCAATACTTGCCATTCAGGCAACATGCTCCATAATGATCCTGATCAATGATGTACGACACAGGGATCCCATCCGTGAAACAGACGCTTTTACTCACTCTATTACTTACTTTCATAACCGTGGCTTCCGCTGAAACCTATCGCTGGGTCAACGAAGAGGGCGTGGTAACCTACTCACAAACGCCACCGCCGGACGTCAAAGCTGAAACCGTCAAGATAAGGACCGCACCTGCGAGCAGTACCGTTGATTCTAAAAAACAACTTGAAGAACTGCGTCAAAGACTGGCAGACAGCGCCGAGGACAGGGCGCTGAAAAAGGCGCAGAGGAAAGAGCAGGCTGAAATCGAAGCTGAAAACAGGAAAAACTGTAATACTGCCAGAAAGAATCTGCAACAGCTCACTGCCTTGGGAAACCGTCTGTACAAGACCGAGGACGGCTATGTCCGCCTGACCGAGGAGGATCGCCAAAAGAAGATGCAGCAGGCAAGAGAACAGATCAAAGAGCACTGCAAAAGGTAGCCGCAGATGCCACTGCTCAAGATCACCACAAACCGCCCCCTAGATCAGGACAGGCTGGATGAACTGCTCAAACATGCCTCTGAAACAGTGGCAGCCATCCTTGGCAAACCCGAGCGGTATGTCATGATCAGCATCGAACACAATCCACAAATGCTGTTTGCGGGCAGCAGTGATGCGCTGGCCTATCTAGAGCTGAAAAGCATAGGTCTCCCGGATGACCAGACTCGATCGATTTCAAATGCTTTATGCCAACTTATGGAGCAGCAGCTGGCCGTCTCTCCTGACAGGGTTTACATAGAGTTCAGCGCCGCTGAGCGCCATCAATGGGGTTGGAACTCCTCGACCTTTTAACGCATCCGAATTGGCCCATTAGCCCAGACAGCATCTTTTTTGACTGTTTTTTTATAGGTGAGACAATCACTTATACTTCGCAATGTATTTGCGAACCGTCAATGACGGATGCCGCCGTCTTTCTCTATAGTGCACCATAGACGGTATCCACAACCCTATCTCCGCAGGTTGTAGAACACCGTCTTACCGGCTGTATGCCAGGTGCCGACAATCCTCTGTCAACTTCACCCATAGTGGCAGATTCCCGTCTCTGGCGGCACCACATGCAGCCGGTACCCATCGATTGATATGACACAGCACCGTTACCGCACTCAATTACCTATTGTTCGAACCCCTGACCTCGGCACAACCTGGGTACCGGATGACCTGTCGTTGTTCCCATTGGGAATTATCAATGTCATGCGATACGTCGCTGAGTACCCTGAGGATGCATAGGGATTTCACTCTCGATATTAAGCAACCCCGAGCCTCCCGGCTTGGGTGTGGTTTGTACGCTTAAACATGACCGGGCAATGCTGTTTTATGTGTCACGGTCATTGACCGCCAACACCGGTATGAAGATAGATAAACATTCGAAGCTGGGTATCAACTCCAGAATTTTTCTCTTCCTGACGACCTTTCTTCTGGGAGTTTCAAACCAAATCCTGGCCGACATCGGGCGCACTGCCACCGCGAGGCATCACGATAAGGACATGAACTTCCGCATCGTCACCGATACCAAACCGAGTATCCGGGACGACGGTGAGACTACAGCCGATCACAGAAAGTTCGAAATCCTCGAAGGCCCCTTTGAGAACGGTCCGCAAGTCACCAGGGCCTGCCTATCCTGCCACACCGAGGCGGGCCGCCACTTCATGAAGTCGATCCATTGGACCTGGGAATATGACAATCCCGAGACTGGCCAGACGCTGGGCAAGAAGCATCTGATCAACACCTTCTGCACCAATGCCCGCGGCAACGAGGGCATGTGCGCCCAGTGCCATGCCGGTTATGGCTGGGATGACCAAGGGTTCGATTTCACCAATCAGGACAATATCGACTGTCTGGTCTGCCACGACCGCACCGGCACCTACTACAAGACACCGAACAGCATGGGCAACAAGGCGTGCTCGGTGATGTTCGAGGGCAAACTGCCGATTCAGTGGGCCAAGGTGGCGCAAGGCGTCGGCAAGCCGGGACGAGAGAATTGCGGCTCCTGTCACTTCTACGGCGGAGGCGGTGATGGCGTTAAACACGGCGACCTGGACTCCTCGCTTTCATTACCCGACAAGAGACTCGACGTGCATATGGACGCCGAGGGCCTCAATTTCACTTGTACCACCTGCCATGTGACCAAGCAGCACCTGTGGGCAGGCAGCCGCTATAACGTCATGGCCCGCGACACCGAAGGATTGGGACTGCCGGGTGAACGCCGTGACGTAGCCACCTGCGAGTCGTGCCATAGCGGCACCCCCCATGAGAAGACCACGTTGGTTGGCATCAAGCTGAACGGCCATGTGGACAAGATCGCCTGTCAGACCTGCCATATACCCACCATCGCCCGCGGCGGTATCGCCACCATGGTCGACTGGGACTGGCGCACGGCCGGCAGGACCAAGGATGGCGAGGGCTTCAAGGAGAAGCACTACACCCAGGGCAACGGGGATCACCGGGCCACCTATAAATCGATCAAGGGCAACTTCGAGTACGATGAGAACCTGATACCGCACTATGGCTGGTTCGACGGTCAGATGCTCTATACCACCATCGACACCAGGTTCGACCCGTCCAAGGGTCCGGTGGAGATCAACGTCTTCAGGGGCTCCCAGGATGATGGCACCTCCCGCATCTGGCCCTTCAAGCGCATGCATACCGTGCAGCCCTACGACAAAGTCAACAACACCATGGTCTATATGCACCTGTGGGGTGACGACGATGACGCCTACTGGGGCAACTACGATTTCGCCCGCGCCATCAAGGTCGGCATGGCAAAGAACAACATCCCCTACAGCGGTGAATACGACTTCGTCGAGACCTACTCCTTCTGGCCCATCACCCATATGGTGGCACCTGCCGAGGATGCCCTCGACTGTGCCGAGTGCCACAGCCGTGACGGACGTCTCGACGATCTCGAGGGTTTCTACATGCCTGGCCGTGACAATTTCCGCTGGCTCGACATCCTGGGTTACTTGGCACTGGGCGGCGCATTGGCGGGCGTTTTACTCCATGGCCTGTTGCGCAAGCTCATGGGCACGAAAATTCTGCACAGGAGCGCATCATGAACAGCGACACCCGCAGCGAAACGAATGCAGCCATCATGCAGCGGGACGAGAAACACCATGTCATGCTCTACACCCGCTACGAGCGCTTTTGGCACTGGTCCCAGGCGCTGCTGATCTTCACTTTATTCTACACCGGGCTGGGGCTGCATGGACTGCACGATTGGCTCGATTTTCGCACTGCAGTGGTCGTTCACAGCTATGCGGCACTGGCGCTGATCCTGCTATGGGTCTTCACCACTTTCTGGAACTTCACAACCGGTCAATGGCGCCAATACCTATTCAAGGAGGGCGTGATGAAAGTGATTCGCTTCTACGCCTACGGCATCCTGGTAGGCGATCCCCACCCCTACAAAAAAGGGCTGCAGCGCAAGCAGAACGCACTCCAGTCGCTGGCCTACATGAGCTTCATGCTGCTGATCGGCCCCGCCCTCTGGGCCTCCGGTCTCATCTATCTGCTCTACGATCTGTGGAGCGGCTACAACTGGTCGGTCCGGGGACTGACTCTGATCGCCTTCGTACACACGGCAGCGGCCTACCTTATGGGCACATTCGTGATCATCCACGTCTACATGACCACCACCGGCAAGACACCGACCCACTACGTCAAGACCATGATCACCGGCTACGACAACATCGAGCTGACCGAGGCTGAAGTCGCTTACATCGAAGAGACCCACGCGGTCCCGATAAAGGACTGAGGTTGCAGAGGGCCTGGATTGACCAATAAAGCAATCCGTAAATGGACGCCAATCACCACGAATTGACGCACAAATACCTCAGACAAGTCGAATCGCCGCTAGACTTTGGCGTCCGTTTGCGGCTTGAAATATACCTCATGCCTTGCATGAAACCTATCTGACCGTGACCCGCCACCCGAAGCGGGATAGAATCACGCCTTTTCACTACCAGGCCGAGCAACACCCATGCGTACTTCAAAGTTCCCCCTATACACCGTCAAGGAGACTCCCGCCGATGCGGAGACCGCAAGCCACAAGCTGATGCTGCGCGCCGGCCTGATCCGCAAGTTGGCAGCCGGTCTCTACACCTGGCTCCCCCTGGGCCTGAGGGTACTGCGCAAGGTGGAGACCATTGTACGCGAGGAGATGGACCGGGCCGGCGCGCTGGAGGTGCTGATGCCGACGGTGCAGCCAGCCGAGCTGTGGCAGGAGTCGGGCCGCTGGGAGCAGTACGGCCCCGAGCTGCTGCGCCTGCACGACCGCCATCAGCGGGAGTTCTGTTACGGCCCCACCCATGAGGAGATCATTACAGAACTGGCGCGAAACGAACTTCGCAGTTACAAACAACTGCCGGTCAACTTCTACCAGATCCAGACCAAGTTCCGGGATGAGATACGCCCCCGCTTCGGCGTCATGCGCGCCCGCGAGTTTCTCATGAAGGATGCCTACTCTTTCCACTTAAACCAAGATTCCCTACAGCAGACCTACGAGGTGATGCACGAGACCTACTCCCGCATCTTCAGCCGTTGCGGCCTCGATTTCCGCCCGGTGGCTGCGGATACCGGCAGCATCGGCGGCAGCGGTTCCCACGAGTTCCACGTGCTGGCCGAATCGGGCGAGGACGCCATCGCCTTCTCCACCGGGAGCGACTACGCCGCCAACGTGGAGCTGGCCGAAGCGGTCGCCCCGGCGGGTGAACGTCCGGCGCCCGGCATGGAGATGACCCTGGTCGACACACCGCACGCCAAGACCATCCAGGAACTGGTGGAACAGTTCGGACAACCCATCGAACAGACTGTAAAGACCCTGGTAGTGAAGGCTGCCGAGGAGATGGATGCCGAGCTGGTGGCCCTGCTGATACGCGGCGACCACGACCTGAACGAGATCAAGGCCGACAAGCTGCCCCAGGTGGCATCACCCCTCTGTTTCGCCGACGAGGCGGAGATACGAGCCGCTATCGGCGCCGGCCCCGGCTCCCTGGGTCCGGTCGACCTACCGATCCCATGCATTGTCGACCGCACTGTGGCAAAGATGGCCGACTTCAGCGCCGGCGCAAATCATGACGACAAGCACCACTTCGGAATCAACTGGGGCCGCGACCTGCCGGAACCGATGGAGATAGCCGATCTGCGCAACGTGCTCGAGGGCGACCCCAGCCCCGACGGTCAGGGCAGCCTTACTATCGCCCGCGGCATAGAGGTGGGCCACATCTTCCAACTCGGTAAAAAATACAGCGACGCCATGAATGCCACCGTGCTCGACGAGAACGGCAAGGCGGCGGTGATGACCATGGGGTGCTACGGCATTGGCGTGAGCCGGGTGGTAGCTGCTGCCATCGAACAGCACCACGACGACAGGGGTATCGCCTGGCCAACCGCCCTGGCCCCCTTCAATGTGGTCCTCTGTCCCATGAAGTTGGGTAAATCACAGCGGGTCAGGGAGGCGGTGGAGAGACTCTACAGCGAGTTGACGGCAGCGGGTATCGATGTACTTCTGGATGACCGGGATGTTCGACCCGGATTTATGTTCGCCGACATGGAGTTGATCGGTATCCCCCACCGCATCGTGGTAGGCGAAAAGTCCCTCGACGGAGGCAAGGTGGAGTACCGGGGACGCCAGGAGAGTGAGAACAGCTTTATTCCCCTCGAAGAGATTGTCGGGTCCATCCTTGATCGATGAGATATAAATCAACCCACGAATGGACACCGATCACCGCAAACAAACAACAAAAGCCAAAATACGTGAAAAAAATTGTTTAGCGTGCGGTTTATAGATCAATAGGATTAGCACTTAACTTCGGTTAGAGTTCTGGATCCTTTGATACGCGTTGTCAGCTATCCACTGAAGGTTTTTCATCACAGGCGGAGACTCACTGAACCTGGACATGGGATAACATTTGCTTTCATTAGCGGTTTTGTTGAGTAATAACTATTAGGACTACCGCAAAGAACAGGGACGGGGATTTGACAGCTTACCGCTGAAGCGGGGAAACTATGCCGCTTTATAAACCCGTACCGGGCTTTTCACAGAGAGGCGGAGCCAAAATGACCAGACAAAGCGCTTACAACCGCGATGAGCTTTTGAGTTGCGGCCAGGGTGAAATGTTTGGTCCGGGTAATGCACAACTTCCGACACCCAACATGTTGATGATGGATCGCATCATCAAAATCTCGGATAACGGCGGAGAGTTCAATAAAGGAGAAATCCTGGCCGAACTCGATATCAATCCCGATCTGTGGTTCTTCGATTGCCATTTTCCCGGAGATCCGGTAATGCCGGGCTGCCTCGGTCTCGATGCCATGTGGCAGATGGTGGGGTTTTTTCTCGCCTGGATAGGCAATCCGGGACATGGCCGGGCTCTGGGCGTCGGTGAGGTGAAGTTCACCGGCCAGGTGTTGCCAACGGCCAGGCAGGTTACCTACCACATCAACATCAAGCGGGTGATAGCCCGCAAGCTGGTTCTGGGTGTAGCCGATGGGGTGATGAAGGTCGATGGCCGTGAGATCTATTCCGCGAAGGACCTGCGCGTCGGTCTTTTCACCTCCACCGACAATTTCTAACCTCCCAGGCCGATGGCCATGTTGCAGGGATTGACCGGTCTGTTCCTTATCCCTCTGCTAGCCTGGCTGATCAGCGAAAACAGGCAGGCCTTCGACTGGCGCGTACCGGTTGCCGGGCTTCTCCTTCAACTGGTTCTCGCAATGCTGTTATTGAAGCTCTCCCTGTTCCAGGCACTGTTTATCCAACTCAACCAGATATTGCTGGCAGTACAGCAGGCGACAGAAGCGGGTACCAGCTTCGTCTTCGGTTATCTGGGTGGTGCCGAATCCCCTTTCCCAGAGAGCGACGGCGCTAGCAGCTTCATTCTCGCCTTTCGCGCCCTCCCGCTGGTGTTGCTAATCAGCGCCCTCTCAGCCCTGCTCTTTTATTGGCGGATACTCCCGCTGGTGGTGAGATTCTTCTCATGGCTGTTGCAGAAGAGCCTGGGTATCAGCGGCGCACTGGGCCTGGGCGCGGCAGCCAATGTGTTTGTCGGCATGGTGGAGTCACCGCTGTTGATCCGCCCCTATCTGAGTAAACTCACCCGCAGCGAACTCTTCAGCCTGATGACCCTGGGCATGGCAACCATCGCCGGCACCGTACTGGTACTCTACGCCAGCTTCCTCGAGGGAGTCATCGATAACCCAATCGGGCATCTGCTGACCGCCTCGCTGATCTCCGCACCCGCAGCCGTCATGATCTCCCGGCTAATGGTACCCGAGACCCAACCCGGCACGGCCGGCGAGCTGCTCGATATACAGCCGGCCAGCAGCAGCATGGAGGCGATCACCAATGGAACCATGGAGGGATTGAAACTGCTGGCCAACATTGTCGCCCTGCTGATCGTATTGGTCGCCCTGATCAGCCTTCTCAACCAGACTCTTGACCTGTTGCCGGATATCGCAGGGGAACCAGTGAGCCTGCAGCGCCTCCTCGGCTGGTTGATGGCCCCGCTGGCATGGCTCATGGGCATCCCCTGGTCTGAAGCGAACACCGCCGGATCCCTGCTTGGCACCAAGACGGTCCTCAACGAACTCTTGGCCTATATTGATCTTGTCCACTTACCGGCGGATGCTTTGGGAGAGCGTAGCCGACTGATTCTCACCTATGCCCTCTGCGGGTTCGCCAATTTCGGCAGCTTGGGTATCATGCTCGGAGGACTGGTATCGATGGTACCGGAACGTCGCAGCGAGATCGTCGCCTTGGGCATGAAGTCGATTGTCGCCGGCACACTGGCTACCCTGCTCACCGGTACGGTGGTCGGTCTGATATGGTGAATGAAAGAAGTTCTGATTCTTCAGGACTTGTGTATGCTTGCAACAACCGAGTGAAATAACCCGGAACTTATTTGATGAAAAGCCTTTGGAATGACATCGCAGCAGCAGAATGCAAGAGTGAACTGGATCTACGCGTCTACAGCTCACGCCTGCTGGGTGCAGATCCATCGCTGGTGCTGCATGGTGGCGGCAATACATCGGTAAAAATCAGCGAACCAAACCTGTTCGGTGAGGAGGAGAAGATCCTCTACGTTAAAGGTAGTGGCTGGGATCTGGCAACAATCGAACGTGAGGGTTTCACCCCCGTACGCATGGACCATCTGTTGCGACTGGCCCAGCTCGAGTCACTCAGTGACAGCGAAATGGTAAACCAGTTGAAGACCCAACAGACCCTGGCCGTTGCACCAACGGCATCGGTAGAGGCGATCCTGCATGCGGTTCTGCCCTTCAAATATGTGGATCATACCCATGCGGATGCCATCATAACGCTGACTAACACGCCTCAGGGGGAAAAGACCATTCGCGAACTCTACGGCGACCGGGTAGTCGTCATTCCCTATGTGATGCCCGGCTTTGATCTGGCGAAGTCCGTGGCAACGCTGTTTCCTTGCAGTGCCCATCAAGACACCGTCGGCATGGTGCTGATGAATCATGGCCTGTTTACATTTGGCGACACGGCACAACACGCCTATGAACACATGATCCAACTGGTTGACGAGGCCGAACGCTATATACAGCAATCGGGGGCCTGGGAACTGCCTCTGCACTGTACGGAACATGCAACACGGCCGAAACTACTGGCAGATCTGCGCAAGGAGATCTCCGATGTCGCAGGGTTTCCGGTTATCCTACAGAGCCATCGAAGTCACGCAGAGCTTGCATTCTGCCAACGACAAGACCTTGCGAAGATCTCCCGAAGCGGACCTGCCACGCCCGACCATGTCATCCGCACCAAACAGCTACCTATGCTGGGCAGGGATGTAATCGAATACGTGGCGGACTATCAACGCTATTTTGAACATCACGCCCCCTCAACCAGGACCCCTGTGGAGATGCTCGATCCGGCACCCAGAGTCGTACTCGACGCGGAACTCGGCATGCTCTGTGTCGGTAAAAACAGCCGCGATGCGGGTATCGTTGCCGACATCTACCGACACACCATGACGATCATCCAGCGGGCGGTAGTGCTGGGAGGCTGGCATGCCCTTCAGACTCAGGACATCTTCGATGTGGAGTATTGGGAACTGGAGCAGGCAAAGCTGCGTAAAAACGGTCAGCCTCCCCCTTTCCAGGGGGAGGTGGCGATTATCACCGGTGCCGCCTCGGGAATCGGCAAGGCCTGTGTCGAATCGATGCTGCAACGAGGCGCCGCTGTCATCGGATTGGATAAAACCCCAGCTATCGTCGATCGGTTCACTCATACAGACTTCCTTGGCGTGCACTGTGACATCAGCGACACCGATGGCGTCAAAGCGGCGCTGGAGAGGGCGGTATTGCGTTTCGGAGGTGTAGATATGCTGGTTCTAAACGCGGGTATCTTCCCTGGTGGCTGCCCTGTATCAGAGCTGGATGATGATCAGTGGCGTCAAGTCATGGACATCAATCTGGACGCAAATCTGGGCCTGTTGCGGGAGTGCCACCCCTATCTTAAACGGGCTCCCCGCGGCGGCAGGATCGTCGTCATCGGATCCAAAAACGTACCCGCACCGGGACAGGGAGCCGCCGCCTATTCCGCATCCAAGGCCGCTTTGACACAGCTGGCAAGGGTTATTGCGTTAGAGTGGGCGAGTGATGCCATCCGCATCAACACACTCCATCCCGATGCCGTTTTCGATACCGGCATTTGGACAGAAGAGGTCCTGGCCGCCAGGGCGAAGCACTACGGAGTCAGCATCGCCGAATATAAAAAACGCAATCTGATGAAGTGCGAAATCAGCAGTAAAGATGTGGCCGAACTGGCCTCAGAGCTTTGTGATCAGCGATTCAGCAAGACTACAGGCGCACAGATTCCGGTGGATGGCGGTAATGATCGGGTGATATAGACAGCTGCTATCGCTGCCCAGGGCCTGACAACACTAATCCCAGGCATGGAACAGCACCCCATCAGAGAGACAAAGATTGAATTGGGAGCGGCTAGCCCACAGCCAGTTGGGCGGGTTCTGAAACCAGACTCACCCCATGCAGCTGACAGGAGCGAATCGATTCCCAAAGCAGATCTACCGCCTGCGGACGAGGAAAGCTTTTCCGCCAGGCCATCCCAATACGGCGCTGAGGCGACTTCACCGCCAATGGCCTTGTGGTAAGCAGGTCCCAGCGCAGATATTCGGTTCCAATCGCTGTATCGGGGAGTAGTGTGATGCCGATTCCGCTTGCCACCATGTAGCGAATCGTCTCCAACGAACCACCTTCCAGATTCTCCTGCTGATTCGCGTCACCATTGCCCTTGTTTACACAACCGGGACAGATCTGCTTTACCTGTTCGCGAAAACAGTGGCCCTCACCCAGCAACAGAACGTTTTCTCCCTGAAGCTGTTGAACCGTGATCGATTCAAACTCGCTCAGCGGATGTTTCATGGGTAACAGCACTGAAAAGGATTCATCGTAGAGCGGACGGGTAACAATACCCGGTTCGTCATAGGGGAATGAGATAAGGATCACATCCAAATCCCCCTGCTTCAACTGTTCAGTGAGTACGGCAGTGTAGTTTTCCCGGATCACCAGGGGCATATCACTCGCCAGTTGTTTGAGTTGCGGCACCAAGTGAGGAAACAGATAGGGTCCTACCGTGTAGATGGCACCCACCCGCAGCGGACCCACCAACTGGTCAACACTCTGGCTGGCGAGCTGACGTATCATGCCCGCTTCCTCCAACACCCGCTGTGCCTGGGTCACGATGCGCTCACCGGCGGCAGTCAGACTCACCTCACCCTGACCACGCTCAAAAAGTCCTACACCCAGCTCCTCCTCCAGTTTTTTCACGGCCACACTGAGGGTCGGCTGGCTCACATAACAGGCCTCTGCCGCATGTCCGAAATGGCGTTTTTGCGCCACTGCCACGATGTATCGGAGTTCGTTAAGTGTCATAACCTATAGTGTAGCCGCTAAGATAGAAAAAACTAATTGGCTTAAAAAATGTTAACCCCTCAACAGAAATCGAAGGAGAATATGGAATAATCCCTAAGCATAGGGCAAAGAAGTAAAAAAGTGGTTTTTGCTTTAGCAAATCCTGTTCTAATATTATGGCAATATGACAAGGGTCCTGATGGGGCGTGGAGAGATAAATTGCTCGTCAGACTAAAAAACAGAAAAGCGAACCGTTCTATGGGCAGCAGTCCTGACAATCAGCCGCCAAATTTCAAGCAGCTCCCCGCTGAGAGTCTCAATCTGCTGCAACTGACGGACAGTCACCTCTATGCCGACCCTTCGCGCTGCCTTTTGGGAATCAATACTTTAGAAACATTTGACCATGTGCTTGCCCAGGCACTGCAGGAAACCGGCAATCCGGATTTCATTCTGGCCACTGGCGATCTGGTGCATGATGCCTCTGACTCAGGCTATAAACGGCTGCTAGGCAGATTACAGCTGACCGAAATCCCCACATACTGCCTGCCCGGGAACCACGATATACCGGGCAAGATGAAACAGATCCTGAATCAGGACAATGTACACTGTATTCCGAGTGTGCAGGCGAAAGGCTGGTCCTTGATATTCCTTGATTCGACCATAGCCAATAGTGACAGCGGCCGTATCGATGAGAATCAACTGGAACTACTGGGAGTGCTGTTGCGGGCCCATGCCGACAAACACACCATGATCTGCCTGCATCACCATCCGGTTCCTGTCGGCAGTCGCTGGATGGATACCATGGTGCTGGAGAACCCGGACGCCTTCTTCAAATTGATCGATGCTAATCCGCAGGTCCAGGCGGTCCTCTGCGGACATATCCATCAAGTATTTGACACCGAATACAGAGGTGTACGCTTGATGGGCTCGCCCTCGACCTGTGTGCAGTTCATACCCAGGGTCGACGACTTCGCCATCGACGCCACTCCGCCAGGCTATCGATGGTTGAGTCTGCAACCCGACGGCACCATCCTGACGGGTCTCAACTCACTGCCGAAAATTCCATCGGGCCTCGATCTGGCTTCCATGGGGTATTGATCGGCGGTCAGTAAAAAAAATTATCAATCCAGAACAACTTCGACGGAAGATTTCACCCGCATGCTGTTCTCGCCGTGCTCGATTCGCAGCGCAAGTATCTCTACACCAAACTCCCGGACAACCCGACGCAGCGTCTCTCCATAGTCCGGGTCGATCTCGTCAGCAGGTTGAAAGTAGTCGCCCTCCGGACGATTCAGGGCATAGACCATGACCCCTCTATATCCTTGCCGACAAGCATCGGTGAGCTGATGCAGGTGTTTGCGGCCACGCAGGGTCACCGCATCGGGAAAACTCAATCCAGCCCCCTGCCACAGGGTCACATTCTTGACCTCCACCCAGGCATTGGCCCGTTCGCCCTCGGCAAGGTAGAGATCAAACCTCGATTTCTCGTCATTATTCCTGTATACGACTTCTCGGCGAATGCTACGATAACCGCATAAACTATCCACCTCCCCGCCCCTCACCGCCTCCTCGACGACCGGGTTGGTGCGACCGGTGTGTACACCAATCCAGCCTTGACCCATATCCACTCTCTCCAGGGTCCAAGCCAGCTTGCGTTTCGGATTGACGCTGCGACTGATCTGCACCGGTGCTCCGGGTTGCCAGCAGCCGAGCATGCTGCCGGTATTCGGGCAGTGCGCGGTCACTACCTCGCCATCGGGCAATTCTATATCCGCGAGAAAACGCTTATATCGTCTGAGAATTCTTCCATCGGTAAGCGGTGGTAGTTGCATAGTGATCGTGTATTATTTCATTATGACGGTTTTATGGCAGTCGATAAGGTACATGCTTCTTCCTATCCACACATATTACATAATTAAAATTCGTAGCTTCATAACTATCGAATCAAACGACCAATGCAGTCGAGGGAGCTGATAATGAAATCCAAGGTATGGCTGTTAATCAGCGGCGCATTATTGATCTCCATCCATCTTCAGGCAGACGATTCAGACTACAGCAACAGGCAATTTAGCGTTAATCCTGGAAACATGATGGGTGGCATGTTCAACCCGATGCGTAATTTTTTTGGCGGCTCAAACAGATATTCTGATGACTACTACAACTACCGGTATACTCCACCCCCTGCCTATCAACCGGGTTATGGCTATCCAGGTGCAGCTCACGGTTATCCGCCTGTACATCCGGGCTTCCAGCCACTACCGCAAGCCGGTGGCTATTCCACAAGTAATCCCAGACAGCAACCTCCGGCGCCCACAGTCAATGCAGAGCCCCCTCAGACGCCATCAACCCCCAGCTATGGCCCCGCAGTTTCCGATCAACCTGTCTATGGCGAGCAATTCCGTTTCCGCCCACTGAATAACGAGCAGTTAACGGGTAAAACCATGCAGGCAACCACAAAGGGGGGTGCCGAGATATCCGTTCCAGCAACCGGGCAACCCCTTGCTCCCTTGAGCTATCCAGCCACACAGCAACCGGTTGACCAGACCACCGGCACTCAGGGCATGCACAGCATGGAACAGAATTTTAGGCCAAATCCGCAGTTACCATCCGGAACACAGCAGAATCAGATGAAATTCAGGCCCCTGGACAAACCAGGCTATTCGGAATAGTTAACTAGGGGCCGTTATTCCGCCCAGCGGCGTTATGGTTCGTCCATATAGAGCAACAACACCTCGCTCGTGCTGCCTGGCTGGACGAAAAACAGTTTCAGCGTGGCCGATGGGATGAGCGTAGACTGGCCCCGGTACTCCTTCAAGACGATACTGCAGTGTCCACCAAGACTCAGGCGATGCTGAAGCTCGGATAATCGCGATAATCGATCGCCTCGCAGGAGACACCGGTCACCCTGGCATCCGCCGGACCTTTGCTTAACCAGGACTGCAGGGCCTCGATCGCCTCTACGCTCCCGCATGCCACAACCTCCACACGACCGTCATGGAGATTTTTGGCATAGCCTTTGATACCCAGTTGCTGGGCTTCGTGTCGAGTTGTCGCCCGATAGAAGACGCCTTGCACCTGTCCTGCCACATGACAGCGAACACAGATCTTCACAGCGCCATTGTCAGCTCTTTCATTCATCGCTCAGCCTCACAACCGCCTTCTCGCCGGCACGAATCACCCTATCTGATGCGGAGGAAAACACAACCTCCAGCAGATACCTTGAACCATTGGCATCCCGCGCTACCGGATGCATACCCAGCCTGTGGATCGTGCCATGCAACCATTGCCCATGCACGCCTACCTGCACTCCCATACCCTGTTTCAATCCATTCACAGTGCGCTCATCGATCTCGGCAAGCGCCTTCATTCGACTGTTGTCAAACAGTGTCATCAACGGCACCGCCGAATACCGATTGATTACCGCTTGACCGGGTTGCACATGAATCGACTCCACAACCCCATCAAAAGGCGCGGCTATACGACTGTACTCCCGTTGCAATCGGATCGTGACCAATTTGGCTTCCGCTTCGCGATAGGCAGCATCCGAAGTGGCCGCGGCAATCTCGGCCTGCTTCCGTTCATGGTCTGACAGCAGGGTTCGATCGTAGAGCTCCAATGCTCGGTCCAACTCTCGTTTTGCCTCTTCATTCTGCTGAGAAGTCGCTTCGAGGCGCGATGCCGCAGCGGCAAGCCTTGACTGATATCTTCGCTGATCAAGCTCCAGAAGCACCTCCCCACGCTTTACAGAGGCCCCCACGTCCACATTGACACGACTCACCATACCGCTGACCAGGGTGGTCAGTTCCGCCCTGTTGTTCCAGTCGGTGACGGCCTCCAGGTCCCGCGCGAACAACTGGCTGCCGAAGAACAGACAGGTAATTGTTAGCCCGGCGACCAGGTATGTCGTATTCAGGACTTCTCGCATAACCTTCATTATCCTTATCTCCCAATTCAGTCATTCTTATTTTCAGACGATGTCAACAGATCGCCTGTTAGCGCTTTGATACGAGCATGGGTCAAATGGATCTGAAAATCGTTTTTCGCCCGCTGCAGATGAATATCGGCAATCTGGGACATGGAATCACCCAGATCGGTCGCCATATCCAGTTCATACAGGGTGCGGCTACGATCCAGATAGAGATCGCGAAAATCCCCTGTCACCTGCAATCCCTCGCGTTCGACATTCAACCTCTGCAACTCCATCCAGAAATCCAACAGCTGTTGCCTCAAAACAAGCTCATAGGCTGCCAGTTCGGCCTGTTTCCTATCTGCGTGTGCCCGCTGTTCCGCAACAACCGATGCTACCCGATCACCTTGATAAAGGGGTAGTTCGATAACCAGTGCCGCGGTCAGAGGATTGCGTCCACCCAATTTACGTTGATAAGCTGCGGCCTCCAATTCTGCACGCAGTACCGGGTTATCCTCTGCCTCACTGGCCTGGAGCTGCTTCTTTGCCGCCTGCAGCTCGGCCTGTAGAGCCTTGATTTTCGGATTTTCCCGCAACGCCTTCTCAACCAGCGTCTCTATCTCAGGAAGTTCCCCCAATGAGTTGAACTGGGGAGACTCCAGTTCGGCAGGCAGATCCAGCGGCCGATTCAAGCTGATCGCCAACTGAGAGCGGGTGATGCGTTGCCTGTTTCGACTTGCCGTCATCTTGCGCAGTGACTGCTGGTAGCTGGACTCGAGCTCTAACATATCAATATCTGACACCTTTCCCAGCTCGTTTTTCGTACGCGCCCTATCGAAGCGTATATAGTCGATGGCGAGTGCTTCGTTATCTCTGGCGAACTCAAGGTCAGCCAGCAAGACATCGAAAAATCTTGCCATTACATCCAGCCTGCGCTGCTGTCTGACCTGAAGCAATTGCCATCGCCGGGATATCAACCCTGCTTCGGCTGCCTCTTGCGCATGACTGGTGCGACCGAAATCATAGAGTAGTTTACTCAGATTGAGCCGGGCCAGGCTGTCGTTTCTAGATTCGTCTGCCGCTATGTCGGACGGATCGATGACCCGCATCTCCGCAGTCAGTGAGAGATGGGCGTCATCGTCAGCCGCAATCTGTTCGGCGAAAGCCCGGGCTTGCGCAAGATCGGCTTCAACCAGGCCGCGTTCGGGATGTGCGTGATCGGCCAACTCCAAGGCATATTGCAGGGTCAGCGGCGAGGGTAGAGGCTCCAATGCATGAGCCACGTGGCATAGCAACAGAGACGGCATGAGCAGCAGCGCTTTAAACTTTCGCATATGTGGCGAAGGGACTTTTCCGCTCATCAGCATGCAATAAAACATTGCCTATCTATCTTTGCGGAGCGCTCTTCTCTTTTCTCGCTTATAGCGCGAAAAATTGGTCGTCTTATAGTGATCATCGACAACAAACTCTCCCAACCAGAGAAACTCCTGAGCATCATTCGTAGCCCCGGTAAAGCGGGTGATCATCTTCCCCTCCAAGTCAAAAAAACCAAACACCGGCGTCGCTCGGACTCTGAACTGCTTAAATGCGAACTCCTTCTCCTTCATGGTGTTGCCCTGGAAGTCAGCGATCTCAACGTCCCCTTCGATGTCTACCGTATAGATGAGAAAATGTTGTCTGAAATAGTCCTGAATCTCGACCTGATTTAGCACCCGGGTCTTCATTCGATGGCAGAACGGGCACTCATCCATCTCAAACATGATCAGCACCCCCTTTTTGCCCTCATCCCGCGCCATTTCCAGTTCGTCGCTGAAGTTACCTAGCGACTGGTCGAAAAAATGCTCTCCCGGATCCCGGGTTACGGCGGCTATATCGCCAAAGGGGAGCAGCAGCAAGGCAATTATAATGAGATACCGTGACATCTATTTTCTCCTTACTCGCGCATGGTATCGATAAAACTCTCGATATCTTCCATAGTCAACGGTCCCACTTGACGGGCGACCAGTTCACCTTCGGGATTGACCAGAAAGGAAGTGGGCAGACCCGGCACCCTCCCCAGTTCTGTACGTGCCGCCGGCTCGGCAATAAGAATTGGATAGCTGAGAAACTGTTCATCGACGAAGGCCTTCAATCGCGGCTTTTCGATACGCTCCATGGCCACACCCAACACAACCGCATCTTTATCCTTATGATTATTATGAAAAACCTCCAGTTCAGGCAGTTCCTCACGGCAGGGGGGACACCAGGTCGCCCAATAGTTCACCAACACCCATTTGCCCCTGTAGTCAGAGAGGCGATAACTTTTACCATCCAATCCCTGCAATTCGAAATCCACCGTCTCCGCCGTTGCTGTGATCGATAAAAGCGATAACGCGATGATGCATAGCGCACGCGGCAACGGACTCATCAAGGACATATCTCTCTCCGTATTTCTATCAATGACCGGCCTGCCGGACCTAAATACAGTACACAAAGCCCGGTAATTTTCTCTGACCTGCATTCTCAGGGTAAATTCCGGTAAGTGCAATTCATGAAAACCACAATATTACGCAATCCGTATTAAAATCCCCCTTATTTGACTGGTAATCCATAGTCATCCCCGGTTAGTGCCCGCTTGAACCCGAACGCAACCCCATCATACCACTTATCCAACTGTATTTATTGGATTTATTCAATAAGCACCGACAACACCCGCTCCCCTGAAGGCGCACTTGATGAGCTATGCCATGGATTTAGTGGAATGAAAACTGTTCCGCGTCTCAACCGGGATGATATAGTGAGCAACTGAGCAAGGGCTCGAAGGAACACTCATTCAGATCACCATGTTTGATTTTTTCTCCCACAGGAGCGCACCACCCTCCCAGGCACTGTTTTTTGTGCCAGAAAAGGACCCGTTTGAAAATCCCTTGGTGGAAACCGATCCGACACTGCTTCGTCAATGGGCAACGGCACTGCCCTTTGCCAACCAAACGCAGTTGGCGGAAACGGTACTCACCAGTCTGAGCCGACTCAACCGATATCCGGGACTGGTCAAGAAGCGTGACGAGTTGATGGAGATCTACACGACTCCCTGCATAAGATTGATCCATAGCCATGCGCAACGCAAAGCGGAGACGCCTGTTAACCTGATACGTCAGGTGATACTCGAGATGGCCTACGGGCACTGCCATATCGCCAATGAATGTATCAGCATCAAGGCGAGTAAAAAAAATCTGCAGCGCCTCAGCCATACGATCTACCATGCGATCAAGTATTTCGTCCAGGAGTATCTTCTTGCCTGCGAGGATTTTGACTGCAGAAGCGGCAGAGTGTACCGGGATGTAACGCGTTTGATGACCTACGCTGAAGAGCAAAAGATCCAACACAATCAGATCGAAGATCCGGATCAGAATGAACCGGAATATGCCACCATATCCCACCAGTACAATCGTTTTCTCCTGTTGTTACTGCTCGATCCCTGCCATCTGCAGGAGGGTGAGCCGCGGTTGTGCTTCGAGTATCTCAATACACTGGCTGGAAATGCTCTTATCTCAACCCCTACCGAAGAGACAGATACCACAGGACACTACGTCATCGACCGACTGGGCGAGGTACCTCCCTACCTTTTTCATCCCGAGTGTCGAAACAACTTGACACAACCCCGTTTTACCCTGTTCGATCTCACTCCTATCAGTAAGCTGCTGCACCAGAAACTTAGGCAGATGGAGAGATCTGAACTGGGGAAACCGGATGCCCTGGTGAAATTGAGCATGCAGGAAACCACAAACCTGTTGGCGCGAATGCTGAAGTCCTGGCATATCCGTCTGAAGCGTGACAGTGAGCGTCACTCCACTGCCGGACAGGTCATGTTATGGATTGGTATTGATGCAATATATACTTACCTCACCGGAAAAAGCGTATCCTCGCAATCGGCCGATGAGGAGATCGACATGACTCAACTCAGCGGTATTCAACGTGGAGAGGAATCAAGTTACACACATCAATTCACGGCGATACGTACAAATCAAAGCCGCTCCGGTGTGGCGCTCAAAATATCAAGAAACAGCGTCACTATGCCACTAGTCGGAGAATTGATCCTGTTTTCCACCCATCAGCGAAGAAAGGAGAACGACTGGAAGATCGGCATTATAAAGCGTGCATTGAATCGTAATGAGAATCTGCTGGAAATTGGTATACAGTTTATTATCGGGAAGATCGAACCAATTACCTTGCGCCTGACAAATCAACAACAGACATCGCAACCGTTGAAGGATCGAGCGGCCATCTTTATCGATCAGGGTCATACCCACCGCAGTTCTCTTATCGTACCGAAGAACTTCTTCGTCATCGGCCATGAATACCGCGTTGAAGAGATGATTCCCGCCCCCAGCGTAACACCTTTACAACTGCTTGAGACGACATCAAGATTCGAACGATACCGAATCAAGAACGCCTAACCCAAGCGGACCTCGTCACAGATTCTACACACTGGACCAAGGGTTTCAGCCGGAAACGGCAATGCCGAACGGTCCAAACACATCGTTGCCGACTTTATACTTTATGTTCCAATTGCCATTGGCCAGGTTGATATTCTGCAGGGTGCCGATGTGACTGCCTGTCAGTGATGTGAATTGTCTGGGCGATGCCTTGCTCCATACGGAGGGTTCACTCTCACCCTCGATCCATAATTTTGTTTCGATCTCAAGATTCGGCCATAGATCATTCATCATCACCAGGAACATGTCGTTGCCGGATTTGTCGATACTATCGGTCACATCGATTGTTGGCCGCTGCTGATTTGCCCAATATTCTATGTTGTAAATCAGATTTGTATCACCATAGATATTCATCCACATCGGATATTCAAAACCCGACAGAAACGCCTGATCAACGACATAACCATCCCTTCCCGCATCCACTTTAAGCACGGATCTCCATAACCGTTCAAAGTTTGTAAAGTCTCCCAGAATTCTTATTCTGTTAAGCTCGGGAATCGCCGTCCTGATCGTCGCATTCCTCTGAAAAGCGTTCCAGACACGACTCATGATAAAGTAATGACCCAGTGAAGTAGGATGAAAACGATCGTGAGAAAGCAGACCTAATCTCGCCACTTGAAAATAGTTTGTATCGATTGAGGCATCCGCCAGCGTTTGACACTCAGCATCCAAAACCCGCCAGTTATCGAGCCTCTCCTGCATCTCGGGTGAAATCACCTTGTCGACCTCGGCAAGCTCGGAGGTATATAAGTTCGCTTCGCCAGGCATTCCCGAGGTCTGATGCATAAATGGCACACAATACTTTTTCTTTATGTTCTCTACGGCAACCTGACTATGCTTTTCCTCGTCATAGGGCACCAGCCTGGAATAGAGAATCAGCGCTCTTGGATTATTCTCCCTGAAGAAACCGTACAGTGCCCGGGCATCTGCAATCATCTCGGTTTGCGATCGATTTCCGAGTGAAAGTATGGCGTCGTTTATCCCCAGTTCTACTATGATCACATCGGGGTCGCTTTCACTCGTCAGCTCGACCCGGGTCTCTCCGGTTAGTGCATCGGGTTGTGTCATCGCCAAATGATGGGTCAGTGCACCAGCCCCGGAATGAAAGAAATCAACCTTAAGGCCTTCGGATTTGAATGCGTCGTCAATGAGGTTCACCCATGTCTGTCGCCAGGGAAACACCGTCTCACTGGCTCCTAAGACGGCGAATTTGACACTCTCCGTTGCGGCGAGTGATTTCTGTAAAGTTGCCACATCATCACTCAACTGTTGCGCGATCATTGTCAACTTATCCAGTGAGCGCTCGATCTCCGCGGGTGCGTAATCACCCAGGCTTTGCAGATCCGTCAGTTGCAACAGATCGACCATACGCCTTATATGCAGTACCTCATCGCTGAGCAAAGGGCCGTTTATACCTGCATATTCTACCTCCCCGCCTGGATTGTTCTGCTGATCCGCGTTCAGATTGACCGTATAGTCAACTCCCTCCGTCAAGACCTCTGTGATACCTACTCTGGTGATTCTGGTTACCCTGAGTTGTGCGGAATCGAACAGTGACATGCTGAACGGAAACGTTGTGGTAACACCATCCCCGTAAAACGGGCCTTCTTCGCTTACAATTGTGTGTACAGTCATGAGGCATATCATCCATTGATTTGACATGTGTACTGCATGTCTGCTGGAGCCGCGGAATAGATCGATTGAACCGGCGGCAGACACACAGACATATTTGAAGTGCAATCTACTACAAACAACACTATAGGGGGTTTAGTCTCTCTTTTAAAGAATGCTACAACAACTCGTCCAAAGGTAAATCCATTGACTGTCGCAAGTCGTCATTAATCTTAGCCATCAATTTTCCCAAGCTATCCGGAACCATTTTCAACTGGCTGTCATCCGGCAGTACATAGGCATCGGAATTGTAAAGTTCGGCCACAGTGACCTCCCTGAGATCTCTCGCCAACACCCAGCCCTTATCTTCCGTCTGCAAGACCAGGCGGGCTCGCAGCAATGAGAGAAGTATGGAGTCGAGTTGCTCTTCGGTACTACGCTGCAGTCGCCCCTGCAACTGGCGTGTAGTGGTCGACACACCCTTGCGTTGCGATACGCGCAGTTGGCGGAGCATATTCACTGCGAGTAAAAACCTGTCCCCGCGCTGCTTCATTCTCTCGCGCCAATCATGACGGTAGATACCCAGACAATAGGTGAACTCAGCACCCAGCAGGGTCACCAACCAAGATAGATAGACCCATATCAGAAAGATGGGAATAACCGCAAGCGTTCCATAGATCGCTTCGTAGGTCGGAAAAGTTGTGATATAGAGTGCAAAACCTCTTTTAGTACCCTCAAACAAGAGTGCCGCTATTACACCGCCGGCGAGCGCATGACGCAGCATCACCGATCGATTGGGGACCAGCGCATATAACAACGTAAAGGCGAGCGCCGAGATCATGATCGGCATCATTCCCAACAACCTTGACCGCACCATCACCACCGTTTCAGCCTCACTGAAGAAGGGCATGGAGACCAGATAGGAGGTCACGCCCACACTAATCGCGATCAATATCGGCCCCAGTGAGAGAATTGCCCAATAGACAGTAAATTTGGCAAGTGGTGAACGTTTTCGCCTGACATGCCATATAGTGTTGAAGGCCTTATCGATATTACTCATCAGCAGCAAGGCCACCAGTACCAGAAACAGAAAGCCAACGCCGGTAAGTTTAGCTGCCTTTTGACTGAAATTTTTCAGATGTTGCTGCACGGCCTCACCGGCTGCGGGGACGAAATTCTGAAACAGGAAGTTTTCGATCTGTTCCGAGATTCTGTCGGAGACGGGAAATATGGATAACAGTGCCAGCATGACCGTCATCAGCGGCACCAGCGAGAGAAGTGTGGTGTAGGTCAACGCAGACACATGCTGAATTCCCCCATCATGCCTGAAATGGTGCAGCCACAGGCGCAGGAAGGACATGACATGCCGGACCGCCGGGATACCCCCATCGCTGAAATCTTTCTGGTTCATCCCCGATTTCCACTTTTTTTCAATATCGATTCCATTGAACCGCTTCTGGAGCCATTCACTCTGTATGGATACAATGACGGCAAATTAAGTTTGAGGCAAACCGCCACACAAGTTTGTTGATGGGTGGCGCATTGTCAGACACAACAGAGCCTAGCAGGAGGCCATCGATTATGAGTGTTGAGATCTACCACAACCCGCGCTGCAGTAAATCCAGACAGACCCTGCAACTGTTACAGGACCGGGGTATCGATCCTGATGTGGTTGAATATCTGAAAACGCCACCGGACAGGGCCACCCTTGGGCAGATTCTCGATATGCTCGGATTGGAGCCACGGGAGCTTATGCGTACAAAGGAGAAGGAATACAAGGCACTGCAACTGGACAACCCGAGTCTGAGTCGGGACCAGTTGATTGAAGCAATGATCGCCAATCCCAAACTGATCGAACGTCCGATCGTCATTCAAAACGGCAAGGCCGCAATCGGCAGGCCACCTGAAAAGGTCCTGGATATTCTGTAAACAGAAACAGGCTGAATTAAATACCGACCGTATAGGTAACGCAACAGGTAGCAGTTATGGCAGAAGTGTTGATTCTCTTTTACAGTCGCCACGGCGCCACAGCCGAGATGGCACGCGATATTGCACGAGGTATCGAGGAGATACCGGGTGTCACAGCCAGATTGCGCACGGTTCCCGAAGTTTCCGCACTCTGTGAAGCGGTTGAAGACACTATTCCCGAAAGCGGCCCTCCCTACGTCAGTGAGACCGATATGCGCGAGTGCGATGGCTTGATACTGGGTAGTCCAACACGTTTCGGCAATATGGCCGCGCCCATGAAATACTTCCTCGACACCACCAGCCAACTCTGGATGAGTGGCGCCCTGATCGACAAACCCGCCTCGGTTTTCACCTCATCATCCAGCCTGCACGGCGGACAGGAGAGCACCCTGCTGTCGATGATGCTCCCCTTGTTGCACCATGGAATGATGATACAGGGCGTTCCCTATAGCGAAACCGCCCTGCTGCATACCCGAAGCGGCGGCACGCCCTATGGAGCCAGCCACCTGGCCGGTGGCGAAAGCAAGCTGCCCGTGAGCGATGAAGAGAAACGCATATGCAAGACCCAGGGCAGGCGTATGGCAGAGACCGTGAAACGTCTTAACTCCTGATCCGACCCCATGCCTACTCAGCTTCCGTTAAGCCTCAGCATCCGACCCAGTATCGATTTCTCCGGTTACATCAGTGGACGCAATGGCGAGGCGCTATCCCGTCTGCGCAGTGGATCTGATCCCTTTATCTATTTATGGGGCGCAACAGGCTGCGGCAAGAGCCACCTGCTCCAGGCCTGCTGCCATCAATCGCAACAGGAGAAAGGTCAGCCCGCGTACCTGCCATTCAAGTCAGAGCACGGTCTGGAGCCTGCCATGCTGGAAGGACTCGAGACATTCTCTCTGGTCTGTCTCGATGACCTGGAAGTGTTGGCGGGCAAGGAGGATTGGGAATTGGCGATATTCAATCTCTACAATCAACTGCGGGAGAAAGAGGCGAGACTGATCGTTGCCAGCGACCGCCCCCCCGCGAAACTGCCGCTTCAACTCGCCGATCTGGCATCAAGATTGACCTGGGGGCCCTGCTACCAACTGTTTCCACTGAATGATGACGGACGACTGGAACTGTTGATCAGCAATGCCGAACGAAGGGGCATGACCATGAGTGTGGAAATCGCCAGCTTTCTGCTGCAGCGTACGCCCAGGGATATTCACTTCCTCACCCTGCTCGTTGAACGGCTCGATCAGGCGTCCCTGGCCGCTCAAAGACGACTGACCATACCGTTTGTACGTGAAATCCTGAAACTGTAAAGCGATATAATATTTACCCGGCACCTTATGAGGGGCTGATCGGATTAGTGTTAAAAGGCCCTAAGTACTCAACGATGACTGAGGTAGTGACATGACAACCATCCAGGAGACCATACAAAAGAAGTTGGAGTCCGCTTTCGCACCGTTGCATCTGGAGGTGATCAACGAAAGCCATATGCACAATGTACCGGATGGCTCGGAATCCCATTTCAAGGTTGTACTTGTCAGTGACGCCTTCAAGGGAGAGAAACTGATCAGCCGTCATCGTCAAGTCAACAAGGTCCTGACGGAGGAGTTACAAGGAGGCATACACGCCCTCGCTCTCCACACGCTAACCCCGCAAGACTGGTTTGATCAAGGGGGCAAAGTAGCGGACTCACCACCCTGCCTGGGAGGTTCGAAACAGGGCTGACCGGGGCCGGCATTTCGGCAACCAATCTTTGCCGGGTTATTTGATGCCCTGCTGCAGCACTACAGTCAGTTCGATCTCTTCGCCGTTGCGCCATATAGAGAGGGTGGTCTGATCACCGACATGAAAATCGTCCAGGCGACCCAGCAATTCGTTGACCGTGCTCACCGAACGACCACCGACCGCCTGAATTACATCACCGGGCACCACCCCCCCATTGGGGTCGATAAAGGTGCCGCGCAGACCCGCTGTCTCTGCCGCTGAACCAGCGGACACATGTAACACCAGCACGCCCTCCAGATCGAGTTTGTCCAGGATAGTCTGGTTGATATCCTCATCCACCGAGATGCCGAGTGAGGGCCGTACATAGCGCCCTTTTGCGATCAGTTCCGGCACAACCCGGTTGACCGTATCCACCGGCACTGCAAAACCTATCCCGGCATAGGCCCCCGAGGGGCTGTAGATGGCGGTGTTAATCCCAATCAGCCGACCGGCGCTGTCGAGCAGGGGCCCCCCGGAGTTGCCCGGATTGATGGCGGCATCGGTCTGGATCAGATGATCAACGGCAACCCCGCTGCGACCCTCGGGTAGAGAGCGGTCGAGAGCCGACACGACTCCGGTTGTCAGGGTGTAATCAAGGCCGAAGGGATTACCGATGGCAAACACCTTCTGCCCTACCTTCAAATCGCTGCTGCTGCCAACGGGTACAGGGGGCGGCCGGTCAAATGGAACCCGGATACGCAGCACCGCCAGATCGTGATCGGGACTGCTGCCGACCAGCACTGCCTGATAGCTGCGCCCGTCGTTGAGTCGCACATTAGCCTCGGCTGTCTCGGCAATCACGTGATGATTGGTCACCAGATGGCCGAGATCGTCCCAGATAAAGCCCGAGCCGGTCCCCTGAGGCAGACTGAAGATATCCCGGGTCCAGGGATTGCGCACACGCTGCAGGGTGGTGATATAGACCACAGAGGGGCTCGCTTGCTGGAAGATCTCCACAGTGGCCTGCTCATCCGCAGCCAAATCGCCTCGCGGCGTGACCCGGCGTGGTTCCGAGGTAAGTCCGGCCAGCCACTGCTCCACCTGTGGCAGGAAAGTCCAGGCGAGTATCAGCAGCAGCAAACCGCCGAAGATCAGCTGAATACGTCGCAGGCCGGGATCACTCAAGAGAGCACATACCTCAGCTGATCCTTAGGGTTGCAGATCTGCGGCATACTCAATCACGTTGGCTGAAGTATTCCCGCGTCAATGTGAACACCACCGGGCTCAACAGCAGCAGGGCAATCAGGTTGGGGATCGCCATCAGTGCATTCAGGGTATCCGAGATCAACCAGACAAAGTTGAGCTGGTCCTGAGCAACGGCACCAATCGGAATCATCACCACCCAGGCGATACGAAAGGGGGTGATGGAGCGGATACCGAAAAGGTATTCCACACAACGCTCACCATACACGCTCCAACCGAGGATTGTGGTAAAGGCAAATATCGCCAATCCAAAAGAGACCACATAACCGCCGACACCCGGGAGTGCACGCTCGAAAGCCAGAGAGGAGAGGGCCGCGCCCGTCTCGCCACTGGTCCAGGCATCGGTCACCATGATAGCCAATCCGGTGATGGAACAGACAATCAGGGTATCGATGAAGGTACCGAGCATGGCCACTGTGCCCTGTCTCACCGGATTGTCGGTGGCTGCCGCAGCGTGGGCTATGGGGGCGCTGCCGAGACCGGCCTCGTTGGAGAAGATACCGCGAGCCACGCCGAAGCGAATCGCAGCCCAAACCGCAGCGCCGGCAAAACCGCCTGTGGCGGCCGTCGGGGTAAATGCCTGCTTGACAATCTCCACCACCGCGCCGGGTACGGCGCCGGCATTGAGAATCAACACCACCACGCCGGCAAGCAGGTAGGCTATAGCCATGAAGGGCACCAGCTTACCCGCCACCTCGGCGATACGGCGGATTCCACCGATCAGTACCAATGCGGCCAATACCGCCATCACCAACCCGGTCACCCAGGGGGCGATCTGAAGACCGTCATTCCCCGACAAGGCATGAGCCACCGAATTGGCCTGCACCGTGTTACCGATACCGAATCCCGCCAGGGCACCGAACACAGCGAACAGGCCGCCGAGCCAGGCCCATTTTGCACCTAGCCCATTCTTGATGTAGTACATCGGGCCACCCACATGGTTTCCGTTCTCGTCCACCTCGCGAAACCGTACCGCAAGTACAGCTTCGGCATATTTGGTGGCCATGCCGACCAGGGCGGTACACCACATCCAGAACAAAGCACCGGGCCCACCCAGGGCGATGGCGGTAGCCACACCTGCGATATTGCCTGTTCCTATGGTTGCGGAGAGGGATGTCATCAAGGCATTGAACGGGCTGATCTCACCCGCCCCCCTTCCCTCGCGGCCTTGCCACAGCATACGAAAGCCGTACCGCAGCTTGGCCAGAGGCATCAGCTTCAGGCCAAGCATGAGAAACAGTCCGGTACCCAGAATCAGCACCAGCATCAACGGGCCCCAAACTATGCTATTTAGACCCTTTATCAGTTCAATCAGACTCTCCACCCTTCACACCCCTCGATTTTTACTTTTAATATCAGAAGTTTATAAAAAATCACCTCATACCGTAAAGGGCATTCAACACGATTGACAACGATCCCCGTGCGGACAATCCCTTGTTTTACAGCACTCCCTCATACACCGTTAAGCAGGGGATCATGAACGCGGCCAGTGTAGACCCTCATGAATTCAGCCTTCAGGCAGTCCACTATACACATCCCAGGTTACTGAATTCAAAAAGAAACCCCGATCTTATGCAAAATCGACTTGAGATCATGCGTGTTGCCGGTTAATCTCTCGATATCTCTACTCAACTCGTGTTTGGATTCTACCCATGTCAGTCTGTAAAAGTCTCAAAGGGTACACCCGGAAACATGAACGTCTGGCGGATATCTTCTCTCTGCTTGCTGTAGCGCTCCTGTTCGGCACCCTCTACATTGTTCTGGCCTACCATACACCGATTGTCAGCTGGCTGAAAAAAGATGCCGTCATCCATGTGCCTATCGCAATAGCCCTGCTGCTGTTCGATATCTTCATCATTTACATGTGCCTGAATATCGGCGCTGCGCGTTTTGCCGATGAGGATGAGAGCTGTTTCCATACCTTCAAGGGACGCCGTGCCGGCAGCGGTTCCATTGGTGTCATGTTCAATAACTGGCTACACCACATGGAACAGGTGGGTAGAAAACACCGTTGATACACATCGGGCCCTTGAAAAAGACGGCATCAGATTATCAACACACACTCGCTTCCATTTCCTTGCATGTCAGACAGGTAAGATAGCTTCCCTGGCCTGTAAACAGGCCCTGGTGGAAGAAAACCGTTTCACGGAGACAAGCATGATACCCCCATTGTGCCGCATTTATAGCCGACCGGTTATGCTCCTGATTTTCTCCGTGTTTCCGTTATCGATTTTCAGTGGCTGCGTCTCCATGGCCACGGACCGGTTGGCCGCTAATCTCTCCAGCGCGATGCTTAATCAGACGGATCCTGAAATAGTCCGATCCGGCGCACCCGCTTACCTGCTTCTGCTCGACTCGCTCATCGAAGAGGATCCCGATGATCAAACGCTGTTATATGCCGGCGCTAGACTCTATGGCGCCTACGCCGGTGGATTGGTGACGGACCCCGAACGGCAAAAAAGCCTGACGCAAAAAGCCCTGGAATACGCCGGTCGCGGTTTGTGTCAAACAACACCCGCTATCTGTGAAAAGGCATCCGGGCCCTACGATCGGTTTAAACAGGCAGTTCATGAAGCAGGCAGCGGGGACCTGCAGGGGCTCTATCTCTATGCTACGAGTTGGGCGGGTTGGATTCAGGCCCACAGCGACGACTGGAACGCCATTGCCGACCTCGCCAAAGCCCAGGCCATGTTGGAACACATAGTCTCTATTGCGCCCTCATATGAACGGGGACGGGCTCAGCTCTACCTTGGCGTGATCAAAAGTCAAATCCCTCCAGCCTTAGGGGGTAAGCCTGAGATTGGCCGCCAACACTTCGAATGGGCGATAGAATACTCCGCCGGGGATGACCTGATTGTAAAACTGGAATTTGCTCGACACTATTCCCGATTGGTTTTTGATAAAACCCTTCACGATAGACTGCTAAACGAGATCATCGAGGCCGATCCGATAAAACCCGGGCTCACCCTGAGTAACGTTATGGCTCAACAGCAGGCCAGACAGCTGCTTGAAGACGACTATTTTTGAGTCAGGACCCGGATGCTCACTGTCACTGCCAACAGGGTTAGGGACTGTTCACATTAATCCAGTCGGTTCCGTTGCGCCTGTATAAACGCCCATTGAATAGTATTAACGGGCTCAAGGTGATTTGCGTCTATTTGCGGTCTGACAACGTACATTAGACTGTATCCGTTCGTAAACAGCATTGTAAAAAAGGTAATGTATACGATGGACGCTGATGTAGCCGCTGAACTCGTACTGAGGATTGCACCATGTTCCGCTTGATCAACACACTGCTACTACTGCTTCTGTTTAACCCCTTGAGCCAGGCGGGTACCACCTTGAAGATCGCCACCCTGGCACCGGACGGTACAAACTGGATGAAAGAGATGCGGGCGGCAGCGAAACAGATTAAGCAGCAGACCGACGGCAGAGTCAAAATACGCTTCTATCCCGGTGGCGTCATGGGAAATGACAACAGCGTGCTGCGCAAAATCCGCATCGGCCAACTGCATGGCGGCGCCATTACCGGTGGCGGCCTGAGCACTATCTACAAGGATGCCCAGGTCTATACCCTTCCATTCCAGTTTCGCAATCTCCAGGAAGTCGATGCCGTACGTCGGGTAATGGATCCCCAGATCATCGAAGGACTCAAAAATCAGGGTTATATCAGTTTCGGACTGAGTGAGGGTGGCTTTGCCTATCTGCTCTCGAATTCACCGGTGACATCCACTGAAAACATGAAGGATTTAAAAATCTGGATTCCTGAGGGGGACCAGGTCAATGCATCCATGTTTCAGGAATTGGGCATATCTCCGGTCCCCTTGCCTCTGACGGATGTGCTTACCGGGTTGCAAACCGGACTCATCGACACCATTGCCAGCGCCCCCATCGGAGCTATCGCACTGCAATGGCATACCCGGGTCGGTTATCTGACACAGGTACCCCTCGCCTACCTCTATGCCACACTTGTGCTAAAGGAGATGGCATTCAACAAGCTCCAAAAAACCGACCAATCCATAGTCAAACAGATTCTAGAATCCGCATTTGAGAGGATTGACAGTCAAAATCGCAAGGACAATGAACAAGCCATGCTCGCCCTGCGAAAGCAGGGGGTTGAATTTATCAGTCCCAGCCCAGCCCAACAACAGGCGTGGGAAACCCATGCCAGCATAACGCTGCAAAAACTCAGTAAAGAGAAGATCTTTAGCGAAGGCATGTTAAAGAGGATGCAATCTCTGATTCGGCAATATCGACAGATCGCGTTAACCCGGTAGATTCTTCTCCGTCACTGCTCAATATGAACTACACTTAGTGATCAATCAGGGCAAGCACGTCAATCCATGAACCACACTGATTCATCCACTATTTGCACTGCCATCAAGCCTGCAATGCATGAGCTTGATAAGATCTACCTGTACTCTTTTTCAGACATCTGACCACAAACATAACCAATAAGACCGGCATGAATCTCTTCAAACCCGACAAGGCAGTAGAAGAAAAGGAAATATTCGAGATCTTGTTGGAAAGCGAGAATATCACCATCGAGCGCATTCTAAGCCCGCCTGACACCGTCACTGAAGTATCTCAACAGCCCCACGACGAGTGGGTTTGCGTATTACAGGGGAGCGCGAAGCTGGAAATGGATGACCGGGAGATCTCCCTCTATCGAGGAGACAGCATACTGATACCGGCCCATACCGCTCACCGGGTCTTGACCACCAGCCATCAGCCCCACTGCATATGGCTTGCCATACATATCTTGTAACTCAGGTCGGATATATATTTAGGCAAGAGTGAAAACAATTTAGGCATTCATAAACTGACAAACACATCCTACCCGATCGATAGATGAGCAAGCACCATGTTACTCACCGTGAAGCGTATTAAACAGTTGATACTGCTTTTCGAAGATGGTCTGATGGCACTTCTTTTGAGCACCACAATCCTGCTTGCAGCCAGCCAGATCGTGCTGCGCAACCTATTCGACAGTGGTCTGATCTGGGCCGACCCGACCCTGCGTATCATGGTTTTGTGGCTTGCCCTGTTAGGCGCCATCGCCGCCACCAGAGAGGACCGCCATATCCGAATCGACCTCTTCTCCCATAGATTATCGAAACGGAGTCGTTTTGCGCTGTCGCTCATCCACAACCTCTTCAGCGCTTTGATCTGCGGCATCATCACCTGGCATGCCGTGCGCTTCGTCCACATGGAATGGCTGGATGGCGCCAAACTATTCGCCAGTCTGCCGGCCTGGCTGGGCGAGATCATCATACCGATAGGCTTCGGCATCATGACGCTACGTTTTCTGTTCAACATTCCCCTGCAACTGCTGCAAAAGGATGGTGAATGATTATTGCTGCGGGCCTTATCCTGTTAGCGTTGTTCGGTGCGCCACTCTTTACCATTATCGGCGCCAGCGCCTTATGGGGCTTCCATCAGTCCGATATCGATCTGTCGGTAGTGGTCATTGAGTTCTTTCGACTGGCAGAGATGCCGGTACTTTTAGCCATCCCGCTGTTTACCTTTGCCGGCTATCTGCTCAGTGAGAGCGGCGCCCCCCATCGCCTGGTCAGACTTACCCAGGCGTTGCTTGGTTGGGTTCCCGGAGGCATGGCCTTTGTCGCCCTGGTGGCATGCGCCCTGTTCACGGCATTCACTGGCGCTTCAGGGGTCACCATTGTGGCACTGGGCGCCCTACTCTATCCCGCCCTGCGGGAGGCTGGATATCGACAGGGTTTCAGCCTTGGATTGGTTACCACATCCGGGAGTCTGGGGCTCCTGTTCGCCCCGGCCCTACCGCTGATCCTGTATGCCGTAGTGGCCCAGCAGTTGGGGATCGGTGGCTCCATCACTGTGGATGAGATGTTTCTCGCAGGCCTGCTTCCCGGCCTGTTGATGCTATTGATACTCCTTGCATGGGGGCTCTGGTCAGGCCGGAACCTGCCGCTGAACGAATTTACTCTCACCGAGGCAAGAGCGACCATACGCGAGGCAATGTGGGAGATCCCCCTGCCGGTCATTATTCTTGGCGGAATCTACAGCGGTTATTTCGCGCTCTCCGAGGCTGCCGCTGTCACCGCGGTGTACGTGCTTATCGTCGAGGTCTTCATCCACAGAGAGATACCCCTCAAACAGCTGCCCAAGGTGATGCGTGAAGCGATGTTGCTGGTAGGCGGCATCCTGGTCATCTTGGGACTGTCGATGGCATCCACCAACTACCTTATCGATGCGGATGTTCCGAACCAATTCTTCGAATGGTTAAATGAGCGGGTCAAAGACCCGCTCACATTCCTGATTCTGCTGAACCTCTTTCTGCTGGTACTCGGCACTATGCTCGATATTTTCTCCGCATTGGTGTTGATGGTTCCGCTGTTACTGCCTGTAGCCATTGAATACGGTATCGACCCGGTCCATCTTGGGATCATCTTTCTGGCAAACATGCAGATCGGATACTTCACGCCGCCGGTCGGCATGAATCTATTCATTGCCAGCTATCGTTTCGATAAGCCCATCGCCGAAATATACCGTGCCACCCTTCCCTGGTTTGCCCTTCTGTTTGGCGCGGTATTGATTATCACCTATTGGCCGACGCTCTCGCTGGCCTTGCTCGATCGCAATTGAGTACGTACTCGACCACCCAATTCAAACCCTGCCAGCCCCAGCATGATGAGTGCTGTGCCTACCCATACGTTCATGTCCACCTGTTCCGCGTTCAACCACTTCCCGGCCAACAATGCAATTAGCGGCGTCATCAGCGTTATCAGCGCAACCTTGGTTGTCTCCACATATCGCAGAACGTAAAAGTAGAGGGCAAATCCGAGCACCGATCCGACAACACCGAGATAGACGATCGACGTAAGGGCTCGCTGCTCGATGACCACAGGCCAACTCTGACCCTGCAGGAACCAACTCAGCAGAAACAGCGGCACCGCCACCATCAAACCCCCGGCGGTCACCACCAAGCCATGCAGCTGAGCATCGATACGCTTCACCCATACCGCGCTGGCTGAGTGGGTGACCACCGAGATCAATACACCGCTCAACCCCAAGACAAAGCTCATACCGAGCTCAATACCAACGGTAAAAATCGTCGCCAACCCCACCAGCGCAATCAATACCGCGAGAAAGCGCTGCAGATCGAGCCCGGGCTCCTGCAACCAGATCCGTGCCATCAGGCCTGTGAAGATAGGTGACAGTCCAAAAACCACCGAGATCCATCCCGAAGGTATGAACTGGGATGCCCAATAGACCGCAGTCATGGCGAAGAATATTCCCAGGCCCGCAATCAGATAGGTGTCTCGCGCCCGCTTATGCCATGCCAGAGGCTGGCCGATCATGCGCAGTACCAACAACGCCAGGATGACGCCGATCACCATGCGGCCGGTGACGCCAAACAGATAGCCAACTCCCTCGCCGCTCCACTTGATGGCAAGCGGCGTGGTACCCCAAATCAGCACGATCCCAAGATAGGCGGCCGGCACGGACATTTTATTTACCTCCTATAACGAAAAAGGCCGCAGATGATGTCATCTGCGGCCTCGTAAAAAAACTTGTTTAGGTGTTTGCTAACTTCGCATCAAACTCCCGGACGCAGATGAAACGGCGACTGCCCATACGGGTAGACGGCGGCGCTTAATGGTCATCTTTGCCTGGTGAATGTTGTTCATGGAAATGAGCATGCATGCTCGTAAAGAGAAGGTCAAGGGAAAATTATGCGACTGACGAAACCCGTCGCGTTTACACACCTTTCGCGAGTACCTGAGGGACATGGGGCCTGCCCATTCCTTGACGGAATGGGCAAACCAAGGCAACTGTCCGGCAGTGAATCGACTATCAGAGTTTCTTCTCATGACAGTCGGCGCAGCCTACTTCATGCCCCTTGGGAAAGAGGGCGTAGTCGTCGTTGCTGCACATCGTTCCTTTCTCATCCTTGCACAACAGCATGCGATCGGTGGACATGGCAGAAAGTACCGTGCCTTCGCCATTGGTGCCATGGCAGGCGCGACAATTCTGACCGCCGCTGCTACGGGCTTCCTTATGGGATTTATTCCACCGGAAGGAGCCGACGGGATGCATGCCATGGGGACCGTTCATGGTCAGCTCCGACGCTCCGCCATCTTCAAAGGTGCTTGGATCGTGGCAGGTATCACATTCGACGATGGTACCCGCATGGCCCTGCAACTGATTGGAAGCCACATTGTCGTTGGCGTTTGGCATGGGATTGGGGAAGATGGCGTGGGTGCTGCCGTGGCAGGCCTGGCACATCAGCCCACCGTGACCTTTACTCAACCGGTAGAGGGTCTCGTTCTCGGCGAAACGGGAGCTTGGCACGCTGTGGGCGACAGCCAGTTCGGTACCGTCTTCCGCCCCCGAGGGATCCCTGCCCGGCACCAGATTGAAGGCCTGCATCAGACGAATGCCGTCATCCGCGACAATGGCGCCGGCAGGATGATTCGGATTGACCGCATCACCGGTATGACAGCTTTGGCAACCTGGCTCGCTGGCCCAGGGCACCCGTTTGTTGAGATTGGCGCCCTCGGGCCAGGGTGTGCTGGCCAGGTGCTCGGAGAAGTCGTTACCCACGTGCCTGGCCTGACCGTGACAATCCTGACAGACCACGCCGCCCGCAGCCATGGCGCCGCGCAGACACTTGGTACGCTTGCCGGGGTGGCAGGCGTAACAGGTCTTCTCCAGCACATACTCAGTGACGCTCTGGGATTCATCCGTTGCCTGGGGAAAGTGATCCACCGCCAGGGCGTAGCGCATGGGATCATCCGGCGCCGGCATGTCGGGGAACAGGTTGTTGGTCACCGCATCGAAGGGCCGGCTCGGATCGGCCGGGATAGTGCCGTGATGACCGTGCATCGCCCGCGACATCGTGATGTGTGCTGTCTGGCTGGTACCCGGGGAGTCCGTGGGACCCAGCTGTGCCAGATCGAGGGCCGGGGTGTAGTGGCAGGTGGCGCACTGCACCGGACGCGAGGCGTCCAGATCGGTGCCGTGCTTGCGGTCATGCAGACGCAGGATATTGACCTTGGCGGTATTCAGCAGCCGCTGCAGGTCGTTGTCACCCGGCGGCATAACACCCTCAGCGTCCCCATCGATGCTCATGATATTCCAGTCGGCGGTACGACCGAGGGCGCTGCCGTCGCACTCGAAAGCGGGATTGGCCGGCACCGAGGCGCAGTCAAGCGCAGTGGCGTGACAGGTCTGACAGTCGGCTTCCGATGCCACCGGCACTACGATATCGGTGGAGGCGAGTTGAGCCTGTGAGCCGCGATCGATCGCTTCGACTCGCATCAAAGGATAGGGATTGGAGCGACCCTGATCGTCCACCGGCATGATCGGAATACCGTCTGCCGCAAACCAATTGACGTCATGGATCAGACCGCCCAGGCCCACACCGCCCAACAGTTCGTTGAAGAAGTTGATGTTCACATCGAAGCGGCTGAACCGCTGCGGCCGATTATCGGAGAAGGGGACGAACAGACCCGGCATGCTCTGCTGCACCATGGCGCAGCCCTGGCGCGTGGAGTCCGCGTCCGCGGTACCGTCCAGATAGCCAACCAGACAGTTTCGCAACAGATGGCTGTCGGGAACCGGCAGTCCCACATCCTGTGTCGAAATATCGCTCGGCAACAACAGGCCGAAGAAGAGCGGTTCATAGGTATCGAAACCGAAGGTTCGGCCATCCATATCCGGATCGGCCCAGAAATTGGACTTGAAGACCGGCGAAACAGGATCGTCTGCCAAGACAGGATCGTCAGCGTTCGAAGCGGCGGAGTAATAGAGATCGATATTGCTGTCATCCATCAACTGAGGCGCGCTATTGCCCACGCCACGCCTGACTACCTGGGCATGGATGACATTGAATGGCGGCAGGATACTGAAGACCTGATAATCCAGGTCGGCGCAATGCATGCCCAGGTCGTTGGCTGCAAGCACTTTATACTCACTGGAGGCTGCCACAGGCCGTTCAGTCACCGGCGAAGCGGGCAGTGCGGTATTCGCGCTTGTGGAGTTGATCGAGATCGGATCGACCGGTGGCGGAGGTGGCAGATCGTTGACGGTAACGTTCACGGTTGCGGTATTGGACGGAGCGCCCTGATCGTCCGACACCTGATAGTCGAAGCTATCGCTGCCGAAAAAGTCCGTATCGGGCTGATAGACCACCGTCCCATCGCCGTTGTCGCTCAGGCTGCCGTTGGCCGGCAGAGAGATAAAATTGAGGCTGGCCGTATCGAGGCTGCCGTCCGCGTCGCTGTCATTGACCAGCAGATCGATTACGACCTGTTGATTGAGATCGGTCTCGGCACTGTCGTCCACCGCTGTCGGCGGCGTGTTGACCACCACGGTTCCATCGCAGTCATCGGGTGCGCCGACCACATCCGCGCTGGCTTCGCTGGCTCCATCGCTGGCACTCACCCGACAGGGCACAGGTTGCGGATCAGCCACGCTCAGCACCCATTTGCCCCGCCTGTTACTGGTCGTCGACCAAGACTGGCTGACATCGGGGTTGGGATTGCTGACGACGACTTCTCCATTTCTGGGCGCACGGTCACCTATGACTGTGAGCGTGCCGTCATAGGTAGCATCGGTGATACGCAGGGTTTTCGCAGGTTTGCCTTTGGCAAAGGTTGAGGCTGGTATGGCGAGGAGCAGAATAAGTGCGAAAGTTGTTGTTTTTGATATAAACGGCTTAAACATGAAATAGGCCCCTTTACATTGAACTGGAAATCAATAAAACCCTGGACCTACCCTGATCCGCCTCCATCTCCCATTAGCTTGATCGATTGTATGGACGGACAGGGTTGCGATTTGGGAAAAATCTCTCAAGCGAGTAAAAGTTCACAATGAATGGAAAAATCTGTGAATAACATCACCGGATATATCGCTAAATGATCGAAGCTTGCATGGGTGAATGATGATTTTGGGAATCCCCTTCTTTTTATTTACATTCATCTAACATTTTCTTCTTGATACCTGAATCCATTCGCCGACAACAAGCCGACGGTGACAACCCGCCATCAATGCTACAATCCAACCTCAGAAAAAAGCAGACTCAATCTCGCAGCATGAACCTCTCCCCGCTCTTCCCATCAAATGTCGTGATCGTCAATGCCACTGGTGTGATGTGGGAGACTCCCGTTCACGCGGAAGAGGAAAGACTTATTCAAGGCAGTATCACAAAGCGGCAACGCCAGTTCCGTGCCGGCCGCAATGCAGCCCATGCAGCCCTGGAACGGCTAGATGCCCCATATGGGCCGTTGCTACGCGGTGAAAAACGTCAACCGATATGGCCGCGAGGATATGTCGGCAGTATCAGTCACTGTGATGACAGCTGTATTGCCGTGTGCGCGCTTAATGGGGAGATCGCCGGTTTGGGGGTAGACGTGGAACCGCTCAAGCCACTAAAACCGGGGATTGCTCGCTATGTCGATACCGAAGATGAGAAGGCGTTCATGAGACATCACGGGGATCTGCCGCGACGATTGATATTCAGTGCCAAAGAGAGCCTCTACAAATGCTACTACCCGCTGGTCGAACGATTTTTCGGCTTTCAATCGGTCACACTGGATGTCGATATCCCGCGGCAGCGGTTTCAATTCAGACCTACCGCGGCCTGTAAGATAGATTTTCCGCAAAATCTGCTTTTTCACGGTCGCTACCTGGTCACAGGGGAACATCTCTATACAGGCTGCTTTCTCACATCGGGCACGTCTGAGACAGTCTAGAATCTGTCAACGCTAGGCCGGATTCAACTTTTTCCCATTAACACGGAGACCCCGGTGGCAGTCCATCTTTCACCGCCAACGGTCGGTTTTCCGCAATTGTTCCAGAGTTCGGCTGCCTGTTCCGAAGAGATTGCGTTGACTTTCAATTCGACCGCCTCCCGTGTGAGGGCTTCTATATAGCGGTCTTTTCCAACCATATCGATCAAATCGTAATAGCCGATCTCCTTGGATGAATCCCGGTTCAGCATGTCGAGGACATCATCCACGTGATTCACATCAATGAGTTCGATGGCACGCTGTTCCATGGCATCTTGCTCTGCCTTGACACGCTGTCTCTCCACAAGGACCAGCTCCCCCTTGCTAAACATATCCTCATTCCAGGTATCGATGGCCACACGTACCGGCTGGGTGGCGAGATGGGGAAAATCACGCGAAAGACGCCGAAGATGCCCTACAGCCTCTCGAGCTACGAATATCACCTCGAACTCTTCGCTTTCTGATTCTTCGCTCATGGCTATCCATAGAATGAATTTACTATCAGTTTAGCGGCATCGATATCGATTCCTTTACAACCACTGGCAGCCCATCAATCCTGGCCTTATACTGAGTCCCCTTTGTCAAAGCCACATTTCGCGACATGTTTGCAGTCACTAAAGAGATCCATTTCTGCTATGGCCACAGGCTACTGAATCATAAGGGGAAATGCCGCCATCTGCATGGTCACAACGCAAAGGCCGTCATCCGCCTGGAAGCCGAACAACTAGACCCATTGGGTATGGTGTGCGATTTTTCCGATATTGGCGACTATGTGAAGAACTGGATCGACCAGACTCTGGATCACAATATGCTGCTGCATAGCGATGATCCGGTCCTCCCTCTACTGCAACAGGCCGGAGAATCCGTATATGTGATGGAGACTAACCCCACTGCAGAGAATATCGCCAGGCTGATCTTTGAATATGTCAAAGCCGGTGGCTTTCCGGTCGTCGAGGTAGCGATATTCGAGACGGACAGCGCACTGGCAAGCTATAGGAGTGGCCCAACTACTGGTTAGAAACTGCGTAAAATACACCATGCCCATGAACCAGATTGATGGTTCATGGGCGATGCAGGGGATTAACCGTCGCTATTCTCCAACACCACAAGCCTGTGCCGTTGGGGTATCAGTTCATCGATTTCATCCGGTTGGCCCGGTCAAACGTCATTGTTGATCTCGCTTCCGCGCAGGAGGTTAGCAGCGAGATCATGTTATGAAGAGCGTCACTCATGGGAAGCAACCATTCCTAGGGCCTCGATCTCCTGCTCCTTGTCGCCTCTCAATCCCAACAGGGCGTCTACCAGTTTCAGGATTACAAAGGTCGCAACCCCGGTAAAGACAATGGTTGTCACAACGCCGATAACCTGGACGCTGAATTGTCCGCCCATGCTCTCGATGCCATCGGTAAAGCCATATCCGGAAAACACTCCCAAAGAGGCTGAGGAAAACACCCCCGCAAGCAGACCAATCACCAACGCACCCGCAGGACCGACGAAGCCTGATGCGGGCGTAATCGTACCCAGGCCGGCGACCATCCCGGTCACAGCACCCAGGGCGCTCGGCTTGCCGAATTTAATCCATTCGCGAAAGCAGCATCGATGAGAAACGCATGCGCTCGGCAAATCCACCCACGATCAGCGCGGGAGTGATAATCGCAGAGGTCATCTGGAACAGCATGAACAGGGATTCTGGAATATCGCCGGAGAGGGTCTCCCGCCCGATGCCCATCATCAGCACCTTACTGAAATCACCTATTCAGGCATTACCTTCACCGAAGGCCGGACTGTATCCCGCAATCAACCAGAGGATGGAGACCATCGAGGCGATGGCGAAGCACTGCATGAGCACGGAGAGGACATTCTTGGTCCTGACCAGGCCGCCGTAGAACATAGCCAGCCCAGGGAGGGTCATGAAGAGCAGCAATGCTGTGGAAGCCATGATCCAGCCTGTGTTTGCTCCATTCAGTACCACGTCATCCGTCAGGCAAAGGCTCGGCAAAAATAGCGCAACTGCCAACAATCCGCCTAACCTACTGTTTTTACTCCCAATCACATTAACCCCCAACTCAATCAAATCCTGTTTTTACCCTTGGGCATCAGACCAAGCGTCGCCTTCTAATTTAATGGATGAGAATTACCCAATCGAGAACTTCATCCGTGCAATGGACGCCTCGAAGCTCAAGCGCATGCCTCAAGTTACTAATATGAAAGCCGATAATCTTTTCAAGACAGCAATTTTCACGATATTTCGTATCGAAATTACTTGATATATTAGAAAATGTTAATATAATTTATCTAGTAATCTATAGGGTATTTTGGGAATATAGCCAGGCTATGAGCAACCTGTATAGGAACCTAAACCAAGACAGTCTGATGAACCTGGAGGATTTACCCTTCAGGATCAGCTGTGTCGAGCGACTTCCAGTCATGGCTCAGGAAGAGTCGTGCAAAATCATCAAACAGTATTTCGACTACCTGGAGTCGATGCTCGGTCGCAAGCACAGTGATCCGGATGTTGACAAGGTGCGTGAGCTGCTGACCGAAATCTCCGGATTTATCCGTTCAGAAAAGAGCCAGATCGAGGATGACGGTTATATGCGCATGCTCAACCGGCTGACTACAATCTATGCCAAAGGCATCCAGCTGGAGGACGACAAGGCATTTATCGGTACCGCTGTAAATTTCGCCGATATCATGAATACGGTCAGCAAGTCCTACGCAGGTTACGACTACACCGAACCGGTAAGCCTCATGCTGCATTATATGGACAAACTCTTCAATGATCGCGAAGAGAGTTGGCTCGAGGTGTTCCAGTACATTATCTCCATGTCTGACTCCCATGTGCTACGAATGCTCAAGGAGCAGCACCTGCAGGAGATTAAAAACTGGGTGGAAGAGGGTGTCGACAATCTGTTCGCCATCTGGGATGAGCAGCTGGATGTGATCAATAACCTGAGCAATGAAATACACCAGCTGGACAAACAGATCCTGCTCACAAGCAGAGAACTGCGAATGAATATGAGTCAGGTGATCGAGCCCAATGTTATCTATTTCAGAGATATCCTTCTCCGCAAAGAGCTCGACCAACTGCGACAGAAGCGGTTGGAACTGGATACGGCCCGCACGGGAAAAATCGAGCTGTCCGCCCTATTGGATGAAAATATTCACGAGTTCGGGGAGAGGCTGACCGAGATCCGGCGCAGCACCCAGATCCAACTTGCCTGGAATAACACTGCACACGCCTGAAATAATTCGGACTGTCTGAGATCCATTGAAACTGAAAAGGCCTGACATTCGTCAGGCCTTTTTACGTATGGCGGCATGAGGCAGATTATACCAGCGATAGTCGTTATACTCACGGTCCATCACCACAATACTCTCTTTGGGAAGCTGCAACATACTGCCAAGATGATCGAGACGATACATTTACACTGAGACGTTCAACGAAATCACGCAAGCTACTGCATCCCGAAAGTTGTACCGGTGTGAGCTTCACAAATTGGAACCATCGGGATACCGTTCGGAATGAACAACTGAGTATACTCAATCTACAAACCACCTGTTTTCGGCGTAAATTTTTTATCTTCGAAACATTACAGCCTTAAGTTCTGTAGCCTCGAAACCCCCCCGAAACTGCCAACCCAAATCGTACCGTCCGTCTCCATCGCCAAAGAAAAGACATTATTGGCAAACAGACCGTCATGAGTTGTTAGCGTTTTAAATGAGGCGCCGTTAAACATGGCGAGGCCGTTGCTAGTGCCTATCCACAACTCTCCGTTCTCTGCTGGTTCGAGCATGAATACGTGATTGGCGGGCAGACCGTCTTTGGTAGTGAAATAGCTCCATACTTCTCCGTCGAAACGTGCAAGTCCTCCACCCCACGTGCCACACCAGACGATGCCTTGCTCTGTCACGTGGAGTGAAACAATATAGTTAGGATTGTAAGCGATATCCACGCTCTGCAAACCCATTTCCACCTTTTGACGCGCGTGGTGGCTCGATTCCTTTGCCGGATCCCGATTGAAGTCTATCTGATCCTTTACCAGCCCGTATGGCGCCCCCAGTCCGTCTTCGTGTTTCCAATTTTTCCAGTTGCCATTTTTGAAGCTGGCCAAACCGCCTTCCGTCGCCATCCATATTTCGCCATCGCGACCCTTTGCCAAGGCATATACCCAATCATTGGGTAAGCCGCCCTGAGTGTTTTTCACAGTGAATGTCTGCCATGCCGTGCGGTCGTTAAAATCACCTCCGACCACCCTGTTTGCTCCAGACCAGGTTGCGATCCACACATCGCCGTTGTCCATCTCGAGCATATCGTAGATGAAAGCATCCGCTAAACCGTGTTGAATGTTGTAGTTCTCCCAGTCCTCGGTATCCGGATCGAAGAGAGAAAGTCCTCCTCCATAGGTGCCAACAACAAGTTTCTTACCGTACTTGCTGAGATGGAAGATGCCGTTGGACAGTAACCCTGATCGCACATCGAAGAGCCGGTGCTCATCCTTGGCTTTGTCGTAGCGAATGACGCCGCCGGAAGTCCCCACCCATAAGATATCACCGTCGTCCAGCATCGCCTTGACGTTGCTGTTGCCAACCCTGAAGTGAGCGAACCGGATCCCCTTTCCATCGACGCTGTGTCCCTGATCCGGGACGTTTGGAGGATGCGCATCGGGCATGGCGCTCGGGGCAGGTGTCTTCGGTACAATTTTCTCAGACACGTCAAAACCAGCCTGCTCACCCTTAGACGGCGAATCGGTGACTGGCGTGTTTTGTGTGCCGACCCAATAGGCGGCCACAATGGCAATCAGTCCGATGGCTGAATAGATCACTTTTTCGTTAGTCACTTTCATTTAGCCATCACCTTGTTAATGCCAAGCCTGACAACCGCACCCTTGGTGCCCGCCCAAATTTCCCCATCGGGGGTCACCACTACAGCGTAGACATTGAGATCACTGAAACCATCATGACGCCCATAATTTGTCCAATCTTTTCCGTCAAATCGTGACAACCCGTTATTTGTGCCTATCCACAGAACACCGCCCGGCTCTAGTGCGATGGAATAGACAATATCGCCAGCAAGGCCGTCTTCAACGGTATAGTTTTCCCACTCTTCGCCATCGAATCGTGCGAGGCCGCCACCCCATGTGCCGGCCCAGACATTGTCCTGCGAATCAATCAATACGCTGAATACATAGTTGGGATTGTAGGTGGCTTCTCCTCCGCTGAGCACCCCAAGGTCGTGACGGCTTCGTGTGCCAAGCCCCGTATTACGGCTGAAGGGCTTTTTATCACTGTTCTTTTCGCCAAGGCCGTCAGCATGATCCCAGGATTTCCAGTTAATGCCGTCGAAACGGCTTATTCCCCCTTCAGTGCCGAACCAGATGCGATTTTTCGAATCGACAGCAATGCCATATACCCACTCGTTCACCAGCTCGGTAAGGTAGGTTTTCATTTTCCCCGTCACAGGATCGAGGCTGTTGGCCCCAGCCCAGGTTCCAATCCACTGCGTACCGTCCGGTTGCCAGGCGAAGGCATACACCCAATAGTCGGCAAGACCGTGCATAGGGAACCAGGTTTTCCACTCACCATCGCGGTAACGGGACATGCCGCCTGAATTCGTCCCAAACCATTTATAGCCGGCTTGATCTATGCCTATCGCAAAGACATACTCGTTTGCGAGACCATGTTCACGTGTAAACGTGTTTCGGATGGATTGGTCTCCCAAGTCAATCTCGTGGACACCAGCCGATGTGCCGACCCATAGGCTGTTTTTCTCCGGTTCCACCGCGAGCGCCCTTGCGTAGACGTTCTGGCCGATCTCATAGCGCTCTAGCACCTCAACTGACCGTTTGGAATCCAGACTCTCGTCTGTCGGATTGCCATTTTCAGGCTTACCCGCCACAGCACAAGCAGGGTCTATCCCCATGGCCAGGACAACTAGAATAAATAGCAAAAAATTGTTGGTTGATCTGTTCATTATGCAGTTGTATTGTGTTTTCAGCAGTGATAACTATTGGGTTTATATACCTTCATTTTCTCTGATTTTTCTTAACCGCCGGACGGATGGAAGGTGCCCAAGCGCCGCTCCACGCTGCAATAGATCAATCGCTTTGCTTGTGTTTTTTGTCAAAGCCAGTCCGCCATTCAAATAAGCGGTGGCGAGAACGTCTATTGCGAGCAGGTGGTCATTGTAGGCGGCTTTTTCATACCACCCGACTGCCTGGGAGAGATTTTTCTCGACACCCTCCCCTGCGGCGTACAAATTGCCCAACCCATATGCACCATCCGCATCGCCCTGGTCCGCCGCTAGTTGATAGTAATGAAATGCCTGTTCGTTTTCCTCGGCTTTGTCAAATATGTATCCGAGCATACTCTGTGCCTTGGCATGCCCGTTGTCGGCGGCTCTTTGCAGCAATTCGATTGCAACCATCAGATTTTCACGCTGATAGGCCTGTAGACCCCGCATGTAATCATCTTGATTATCTGCCCGCAGCAATTGAGGAAAAAGAAACAATATGGCAATAATTTCGCAAATAAAGCTTGCCAATCTCGGTGGTTTAATGAGACTTTTGGTATACATGGACATTTTCCAGACATTGGACCAATCTTTGATGCATTGATGTTGACACCTGATCCGTTACCTCTCCTCAAGTTTTCTATACAGCGTGGATAGACCAATATCGAGAGTACGTGCGGCTATTGCCCGGTCGTTGTCTGCAGCGTGAATCGCTTTCTTGATCACACCAATTTCGAATCGTCTTACCTGTTCTCTTAGCGAACCGAAGGTTTCGCCAATATCATGATCAATACCGTTGTGTTCATACTTGGTTACATGCGACGGTAAATCCCCCATGCTAATGGTGCAATTATCTGCCAGCACCAGCATACGGGCTATAACATTCTGCAATTCTCTGAGGTTTCCAGGCCATTCGTAGGCAAGCAGATGCTCCTCAACATCAGGGTCAAGGGCGTAATCGCCTTCCAAACCGAGTCGCTTTATTTCTGAGTCAAGAAAATATCCTATGTATAAAGGGATATCTTCTCGTCGACTACGTAACGGCGGTAGCGTGATATGAAGTACATTCAAGCGATAGTAGAGGTCCTCCCGAAAAGCGCCATCCTGCAACATTTGATCGACTTTTCGATTGGTTGCGGCAATGATGCGCACATCTACCCGTCTAGACTGCTCTGTACCCAGAGGCCTGAGCTCCTTTTCCTCGATGACATGGAGAAGCTTAACTTGCAGCGCGAGAGGTAATTCACCTATTTCATCAAGAAACAATGTACCACCATCGGCCTCCCGAAAAAGTCCTTTCTTGTTTCTGTCGGCACCCGTAAATGCGCCTTTGATGTGACCAAAAAGCTCGCTCTCCAACAACTCTTTTGGGATAGCACCGCAGTTTACGGTCACCATAGCACGATCCCGCCGACTGCTGTTTGAGTGGATCGTACGAGCAATATGACTCTTTCCGGTACCGCTCTCACCCGTAATGAGAACAGTACCTTCTGTGCGTGACACTTTTTTGATGATTGTCTCTATTTCCCGCATAGACGCAGAAAGACCCAAAGTATCAGATCTGATATCGGCCTCTACCATTTTACGTAAGTATCGATTTTCATCACGTAGCCGGGCAACATCGGCGATGTGTTCAATACGTATCAGAACATCCTCTACCTTTACAGGTTTCATAAGGTAGTCATGTGCACCCAGTTTCATGGCTTCTATCGCTGTATCGACAGAAGCGAACGCTGTGATCATCAGAAAGGCGATATCTATCTCTTTTGCTCGACAACACTTGATTACTTCAAGGCCGTCCAAGTCGGGTAATCGTAGATCACAGATGCAGACATCGAAGTCTGAGGTATACATCATATCCAGGGCATCCTGACCACAGTTCGCCTGATCCACCGTATGGCCTGCGCGAGTCAGCTGAGCTGTCAACACCTGCCGTATTGCGGCTTCATCATCAACGACCAGTATATGCATCTGTTTCATACACCCCTCCTACATATTCGCCTTTGAGTCAACGTCTATTCCTGGCAGGTAAACTATTGCTGAAGTACCTGTACCAGGATGACTGTCAAACGTCAGCTTGCCGTTATGCGCGCTGATGATAGAACTGCACAATGAAAGTCCGAGTCCTGTACCCTTGCCCGGCTCCTTGGTTGTAAAAAAAGGCTCACTTGCACGTTCAAGCGTCCGCTCGTCCATTCCGATACCATTGTCCATCACCTCAATCTCTATACCCCCATTCGCAACACGCGTGATAATTTCGACCATCGGCCGCAAACTATCTGCATTGTATGCATCCAGTCCGTTGATAATCAGGTTGACCAGTACCTGTGTTATCTGATCGGGTACGGCTTCAACTGCCGGTAATTGGCTGTCGAGGGATTGCCTGATCTCCATTTTGCGGTAGCGGTGATCATAACCAAGAAGCCGTACAGTACTCCTGATCAAACCATTGATATCCGTCAACTCACGCTCACGAATTCTAGGAGAGGCAAAATCTGCAATGTCTCGGGTTATCTTTGAAAGCCGCCCGGTATGCTCTTCAATCATCTGAAGATTGCGGTACACAACTTGTGGAAAATCGCTCTTCACACTCACTTGCCGTCCACCCCATCCGCTCGCGGAACGCATATTGTCTGCAGCGCCGGCAATAGCAGCAATGGGATTACCGACCTCGTGCAATATCCCGGCCGCCAACTGTCCTATGGCCGCCATTTTTTCCTGGTGATAATACTGTTGTCTTGTACGCTCGAGTTCTTGAGTTGCGATTTTTCTTTCTGTAATGTCTCGCACCACTGCAACGAATCGCTTCTCTTCTCCCAAACGTAAATCTCCAATCCAAAGGTCCACTGGGAAAAGTTCTTCACCCCGTTTACGTGCGCAATATTCATGTTCGACCTGATTCGTGGTTTTGAGTAGAACTTCTTGATCCGAGCAAAATAAGGATTCATAACGTTTGTCGATCATCTCATCGTGCGTGTAATCGAACATACCGAGAGCCGCTTGGTTTGCAGACTCTATCTTTCCGGTCTTATCGAGCGTAAAGATGGCATCGGGAATGTGATCGAGAATAGCCTGCAGTCTGGCTTCGCTATGTACCAATTTCTGCTTTGCGTGAACAAGTTCACTGACATCATGCTGCACTTCGATGATGCCCTGCAACTTACCGTCTTTGTCATAAAGGGGCGTCGAAACAACATCGACGATTATGGGATTGTCATCACTATCGAAATGTTTGTGCTGTACGGTTGCGGTAGACTGGCTACGCATCACCTCTTGAAATGAACAAGGGTGATCTTCACCGTCACAGGGTGTATCACGACGATGGGAAATCTGGTAACAGTATGCCATTTTTTCCTTTGGCGTATTTTTTTTGATCAAGGCTTTGGCGGCTTTATTCATTAGTGATACTTGCAGGTTTTTTTTGATAACGAACAGAGGATTGGCGATACCATCGATAATGGATTGAAGAAAATAGTGAGATGACTCAAGTTCCTCGGTGCGTGTTTCTACGCGCGATTCCAACTCCTTACGGTTTACCTCTAAATCCTCGAGATATTGTTCTGTCTGCGCCTGTTCCTTGACCAGCGCAGAGTCCGTTCGATGATAGAGCCACATTTGCGCTAAAAGAAATGTTCCCAGTACAGCAAACAAAACAATAAGAAACTTCTGCTCCGTATTTGAAAGAGCTTGCAGAAAAGGCGTTACATCCGAATAGATTTCAAAGACACCCTCGACCCGTTCACTCACCAATTCGTTAATGGGAATATACTGCTGGTAAAGATTCCGATTTTCGATCATACCGTCAAAGCTATTAAACTTATCCCGATAGACCATGCTTCCCGAACTAAGTCCTTTAAGCGCAGCAAAAACGCCTGGATTTCTACTTGCATCCCTACCCGCCTCACCCGGAGCCGATGAGTATATTGTTATTCCGTCAAGATCGAAAATCTTGATTTTTGCAACATGGACATCCTTGAGAAATAGTTTGAGTTTTGCCTCGAAAGCGGATATGAGTCGGTTGTCTCCCGTTCGTTCCTGCATCTCTTTCAGCACATCGGGTAGACTGTCGTTCACCAAACCATTGCGCAAAATGCGGGCAAGCAAGACATTGTGCTCATGGAAGTGTCTTTCCAGCGTACTCTGATTGATATCACGGAAGACCGCGATCAACATAATCGTAACCACAACCATTCCAATCAGACTCAAAAGGGTGAAGCTTAGGAATCGTTTACTCATTCGATCACCTTTTCTCCAACATTGCGTGCATTCTCCCACTCCCAGATTGCCGCCCAGGCCTTTCGCAGATGGGGGTCGTCATCCATCGCAAGATGCACGTAAACACGCATTGCGCCCAATGCCGAATCCAAATCTCCCAGCTGCTCCATGGAAATAGCGAGGCCGTAATAGGCGTTCAGCTGACGCTCATTCAATTCAAGCGCACGTTTGAAGTGGTGCCGCGCGTTGGCATACTGCCTCATACCCATTAAGGCATAGGCCAGATTAACTTCCGCTTCTGGCATCCAGGGCGCCAGTTTCACCAACTCGCTGAATGAACTCGCCGCCGCTTTAAAATGCCGTGTGTGCAGCAACCCCACCGCATTCCGGAATAGTTCGTCGAACGGATCTATCGGCTCCATGATTTGTGGAGTTCCGCCCTTGGCTTCAACTTTAGCAGCTGGTTCGCTGATTTCATCTCGAATTGAAGCAACCACGCCGAGTATCGCGATTATGACCAACGCAGTGATCGGAAAGCGCAAGTCCTGTGACATTCTCATACGGCCCCCTGATGGGGGTTGATGCTGATGAACGGCACCCCGAAAAAAGTCAGGAAGGCGAGCACAAACACACCCATCGCCAACAGAGACAGACTGCGCGGGCCCAGGTGATAGACAGACCTCAAATGTAAAGCAATCGCCATGCAGAGCCAGGTGATAAATGCCCAGGTTTCAAGAGGATCCCAATCCCAATACCGACCCCAGGCGTCCTGCGCCCATACCGCACCGGCAATCAACATTGCGCTGTGAAATAGAAAGGCTATCGAAAGCCATATCCAGACTTGCCGTTCGATCTGTTGCGGTACCCACATGTAACGGACGGAACGGACAAATCGTTTTAAAGGTGTAATGAGCCATACACCAAGACTGGTCGCAACCAAACAGCATCCTAGGAATAGTTTTCCGAATATTACATGCACCCACAGCCATGGCGTTTCATAGGTTGGAGGCAAGAGCCTGATGCCAGGATCGGTCTCGGCGGCCCAAAAAAAGAGCAGCAACATTGTGCCTGCAGCAAATGGAGCTCCAATACGGGTAATGGGGACAAAAGCATAGGCTAGCCCATAGATGAGGGAGAGGCTGAAAAGACTGCTGATCAGCACTTCATACATGGTTAGGAATGGCCCCTGACCATATGTAAGCCAGCGTCCGGCTATGGCTAAAGTCACAAAGAGTGTACCAGTCAGGATCGTTCCGCCGATCCAACGGCTATAGTCGTTGCATCTGTCAATCAGTTCCTGGATCGACAAAACAGCCGCCAGGTGATAGGCGACCGCCGCGGGATAGAGGAACAGGGTGTAATCGTTCATATCGTTACCTTGCCTGTGTCTGCCAGGGTGATGTTTGTTTTCGGCTTTCGCAAATAGCGACCCGCCAAATGCACGGCGAGACAGCAGATGACGATTAACGCAGAGGCAAAACACCAATAGAGACTCGGATCGTAGAAGATGCGGTAGCCGATCCACATCTTGACGCCTTCAAAGCGAAACATGCCGCCAGGCAGGCGCATGGCCTCTCCCGGCTGAAGCCTTGTAGTTAAGCCGTTCAAGGTGACCAGCAACAGCGCTTCCGCCATCGTGCCACTCAGAGTCCAATCATCATCTTGCGGTATGTTTGTTGGCCTAATTTCGAAAGTCAGCGCTGTTCCGTCCGGTGCCATCCAAGAGAGGGTCTGCATCGGCGCGAGTCTCGGATAGGAGGGAAAGTGGAGGGATCCAAGGTGGGTAGGCGATCCTCCTTGTACTGGCCACCAACTGATCAGTGCTGAAAATCCCTTGTTGTGGGTGACATAGAATCGGTAGTCATCGATGATCAAAGGTTGGCCTTCGCTCGCTGTCCACTCCCGATTGTTGGCCAGTACCACCCGACTTCGGGTCTGCCGGCGCATCATTCCCGGGGCATAATCTATCTTTATCGCCCCCTGTGCGAAGGCAGCTTCAAGGGGCAGAGCGGTGGGCAGAGCAGCCTGACGATCGACGATCACCTGACGTGGATCGAACTCTTGACCCTCAGTGATTTCGAAATGACCGCGGAAACGGCTCAATTGACCATATGCCAGAGCGAGCGCTAGCAACAACAGGCCGACATGCATGCCAAACAGTGCGGGTCTCACACGAAACAGCGGACTACTGAGCAGCGCTGCGCTCAGATTGATGGCGAGCAGCAGTAGCGAAACGATAATCAGCCACTGACCTGCGTCACTCTGCCGAGAGGCGACAACCCCCCCCGCCCCCAACAGCAATAGGCCAAGACTGGTGATACGCAATGAAGCCACGGGGCGGAGCCATTTCAGTCTGCCCTCTCCCCTCTGCCCGCCAGATCCACCCGGCTTCAGTCTGCTCGCCCTGGTGATCATGGTGGATTCTGACATACCGCCCCCATCCAATCCCGACCGACATCTGGATTGCTGCTGGCGGAACCACAGTTGTCCGGACGCCAATCGCCCGACTGGGCAAAATTGATGACCTTGAGCTTGGCGTTGAAGTAGTAAGGCTCCTGACTGTAGACCTCCGCATTGGATTGAATCGGAATCTCGGTGCCCGGAGGCAGTCCGGCCTCGGGACCCACGTCATTGAGATTGACCAGCAGCCCCTTGTTCTTCCATCCGTGGGGCACGGCCACATGACACCACATGCATTTGACCCGGTTACCCGTGATACGCTCGAAGTGGTCGGCATGGAGATTGTCGCCCCGCCCAAAACCACTGTCGACGCTACGGTCACCTCCGGCATAGACAGCGTAATCATGGCATTTGAAACAGAGATCCTGAGGACGCCCCGTCCCGGTGTCCGCGGACCAATCACCCTTTAGGATGAAATTGTGGTTCGAACCATGAGGTCCCCAGGGACGACCATTGTCGCCACCGTCCGGTACCACAGTTCCCGGGGAGGTGCCGGAGCCGTGACAATCGCTGCAGTACATGGTCTGGCTACCCACGGCGTCATCGAAGGGAGGCACCCAGTTGCTCGAGATATCCTCATCACCCTGGTTACGCTGCAGGCCGCTACGGCCGGTCGCTGCGATAACCGGATGCCAAGAACGTTGATTATTACTCAGAAAGTCAATATCGGCGCCGCTATCCCCTGGTGAGCCAAATCCCTGATGCGAAACGGGAGCCTGAAATTCCCGGGCTTGATTGGTGTACTGGGTCAGGCCGTTTGTGCCGGGCGTGGTAGTGCCGATCGAATCCCCCAGTGCAGGACGATTGCCGGTGGGATAGAGGTTATTGTCATCGTAGCCGTAGTCTGAATGGCACTTGAGGCAGATTTGATACTCCCGAGTGACCCACGGGCTGATCGCCAGATCGCTGGCGCTGTCGCCGCCATCGCCATGCTTGAGGGTATAGCTCAGGGGCAGATCGTGAAAACTCGCCGATCCGTAGATCGGCTCGACGCCGGTTGTGCCGCGCAAGACTCCAGAGGCGATATTTGAATGCGAGGCGCCGTGTTCGTGGGTACCGGTCGAGTTGGAACCGCTGTTGTTGAAAAGGGTGTTGCGCTGCAGGCGATGGGGATTGTGGCAATCGGTGCATTCGGCATGCCGGTTGTTGAGATCGCCGTTACCCAGGAGCAGCGGATCTTCGCTGAAATCGGCGTCGCTGATGTCATGCACCTCAATAGTCGCCGCCTGGTCGATGCTGCTAATCGGCATATGCCGGGCAAGGGCGAAGTCATCCTCGATGTTAGGCACCTCGATGGAGAAATTCAGCACCGACGAAGCGTCGTTAGTGTGGCATTGGTAGCAGGTGCTCTCAATGGCGGCGTCACCACCGAGGCGGGGTTGCGTGGGCCCTCCCACCGCATCGCTACCCTCTCTCAGGAGGCGTCTCGATCCCTGCACGGTATGTGTATCGTGACAATTGAGGCAGGCGGCCTGCCAAACCGCGATCCCCACCGGAAACTCCCTCAGATCGGCCGGAGCGGACTTGTAGGTCTCGTCGGCGATTGCCGGGTCGGCATGAGCGGAGTCAGCCCAGAGCTGGCCGAGTTTGTCATGACAGGCCAGGCAGACAATATCGCTGATCTCTGAGAAACCGCTGCCGGGAAGCCCCTCCTGGAAGCGGTTGAGTCTGAGGAATTTGATGTTTTTTGCAGAGTCCGTATCGCGGATATGGGGGTCGTGGCAGCTGACGCATTCAAGGCGGTCCGACTCCAGCGGTACCAGGGGCTTGGGATTTTGCCCCGGCGCGCGTGTCGCGATATGGGATTCGATGGATGGGTCTCGCAGCTCGCCGTCGGCCAGTGCCAGCGAGCTGTCGTAGGTAAACGAGATCGGGTGGTCGTTAGTCAGATCGACACCGATGCGGCGGGTGAATCCGCTTAATGCGCCACTGCCGTCCGGGACAGTTCCGCCAGCCGCAGTACCCTGCAGGGAGATGCTGGCATTGGCCTGTCCGTTCGCCACGTTGACGGCGCCGATGGCCAACGTGCCGTCGTGACAGGAGAGACAAAGTTTTGAGCTGCCCCCCGGTTCAGCCGTGGTATCCTGGGCATCGATGGAGGTGGAGGTATAGGGGGTGTAGGTGGCTCCCGAAAGCGCCCGATTCCAGAGGGGGGCGGCTGGTATATCCGAGGCGCCATGGGGAGTGTGACAGAAGACGCAGACCTCGGACTCACTGGTCGCCCTCACCGGTCCTGGGCCGCTGATCGAGAGGTTGTGCTTGGTGTTGCGAATATCCGAGATGCGCTCTGCATTGAGATCGCCGGAGGCGAAAATCAAGAGGCAGGCAAGCCGGTGCCCCCTTTTCATATGTCCGCTCCCAGGAACTGGAAAACGGAGATCCTGCCGTTGAGCATATCGGAGACGTAAACCCGACCATGGTCATCAAGCCAGATGCCTGCCGGTAGCATGAATTCGCCTGGTTGACTGCCGGGGCCGCCGATCGGCATCAAAAACTCCCCGGACTTATCGAACACAAGGAGATAGTCGTAGTAGGACTCGGCCACATAGAGCAGACCTTCGCGGCTCACCGCGATACCCTTGGGTCGATTGAGGTTCCCGATATAGTGACCTCGTTCGCCGATCAGCTGTAGCCAGTGCCCCTGAGTATCGAAGACCTGAATCCGTGCATTCAGGGTATCGGTGACATAGACACGTCCATCGGAAACGGTTAAATAGGTCGGGGAATTGAGTTGCCCCGCCTCATCGCCGGCATTGCCGAATTTACCGACCAGTTTCCCCTGGTGATCGTAGATCTTGATGTCGTTGGCGCGGGTATCCGCAACATAGATCAGCCCACTCTCCCGATCCAGCGCCACACCAGTCGGTCGCTGCAGATCGCCATTGCCGAAAACGCCCCTGGGTTTACCTTCGGGTGACAGGCGTACAACGCGCCCGAGTTCAGAATCCGCCACAAGGACTTCGCCATCCTCTCGAATGGCCAAACCGACCGGCGATAGAAAGCGCTTGGACTTTTCGGCCCATTCCCAGACATGCAGTTCACCCTGGGTCGGATCGAAGACAAAAACTGCCTGCCGGCTCACATCGCTAACATAGATCCTGCCCTGTTTGTCGACAGTTACACCCTGGGGGCGCCGTAGGATGACGGATTGTTCACCCTGGGCTGGATCCAGACCGACAATCCAAGAGAGAAATTTAACCGTTCGGCTTGGTTGATTATCTGGCGAAGTACGGAAGTTGCTCTGCCCGGTCAGCTCACCGGCATAGGCATAGCGTGGCACCTCGCCGTTTTTCGGCCAGACTTCCAAGTGTGTAGCGGCATCGTCACTTGGAGGATTCAGATAGAGTGTCTTCGGCGTCTCAGCGCAGGCCTGGAGCAAACAAATCGAAATCAGCATACATAGATACTTCATCGCTTGTCATGGCTACCAGCGGCCAGGCCCCCCTGTTTGATGACCGCCGAATATCCCGCTCTTCAGCCCCGGTTTTCCCGAATGGCAGAGATCGCAGTTTTCAACCGACCATGCAATCTCTCCATTGTGGCACATGCCGCAAAAGCGTCCTTCGATGATATCGGTCATGGTGACGTTATTTGATCCCACACGCATCTCAAATCCCAATTCGTTGTGGCAGACCTTGCAGCGGAAGCGAATCCGATGAAACCAGTGCGGAAATATGACGGGACGCATTCCCTCTTTTTCCGCATACCGATTCAGAATGACGTCTGCGTATTCCGCACCAGCCATTGTTGTGACCATCAGGGCCGTGAAGAGCAGCCACAATCGATGTCTTCCCGCCTGTGCCATATTTGTTCATTGCCCCTTGACCACACCGGGAGGCTTTGTCGTGCTGACGCTATGACAGCGATCGCATTCCGTCAGCGGGAAGGCCACTGCACCGTGGCATCTTCCACAATACTCTCCAGAGAGGATTTGCAGCATGGTCACCGGGGTGGCGCCTGCCTTTGCCTTGAATATGGCATCGTGACAGTTGCTGCAATCGAGCCACTCGGTATGGGCCCGATGGGGGAAACGAACATATTTGGCGGAGCCTGTGCGGGGCATGATGATATCGAGATCGAGGACTTCGATATTCGTTTCGGGATAGATATTCGTGCGTGGCTCTATGTAGCCTTCCTGTATAGCCCTGACCCACCGAACCTGATTGCCGGCGTTGTCCGTCGGCAGCAGCGAGAGTGCTTCGGCGGGCTCTTGCAACAGGGATAGCGCCGGGTTGTCGGGATCGTGAATGCCGTCTTCGGCGATGGATTTCCATGCCGGTGCATCACTTCGTGCTGAGAAGCAAAGCATTGAGAGCAACAGTCCCGAGATAACGGCTCTGCAATCGATTTGTTGTATGGGTGCAAGGATCAATGGCCTATCCAGGGATATAGACACCCGCACGCCGGATGGCGCGTACGATCTGTTTGGTTGATTCCTCCAGCTTTTTTATGCCCTCCTCAAAATCACCCTCCTTGGATGCCCTGTCTGCCAATTTGCGCAGCCGGCGCGCCTCGGCGATAAATTTGTCCACGGCCGACTGTGTGCCCGCATTTATGTCACGATCTTCAAGCAGCAGTTTGACCAGCATAAAGTGGGTCTCATTGCGATCGAGTTCGTAGGCATATTCCTCTTCATTGCTGGCAAACTCGAGCGCACGTATCAGGGTATCGCCGGAGCGCAGTTTCTCAACCTCCTGCTTAACTGTTTCGTAAGCGATGTCCAGCTGGATTTGCGCCTCTTCGATCTTGTCCTCCGCTGCGAGACGGTCGGCGGCCTCGGCATGTTCGATGATCTTGCCCGTTTCCGGGCTTGAGGTCTGTTTTTCGACAGCAACACGTTGCAGTGCCTCGAGCAATGCTTGCAGGCTGCTGCGCTTCTTCTGAAAATCGTTTTTAATCTTGTTCTCGCCTATCTCGCCGGTGCCTACGAGCCTGATTGCCTGAAACATGATGAGCGTCGCCTGTTGCAGCTCTTCATTGGCGAGTTCCATGTTGTCCGATTGGAAGTAGAGTTGCGCCTTCTCGAAATGATTGGATGCCTGTTCGCGCAAGGCCTTCGCCTGTTCACTTCCTTCGGCGACGCGATGCGCACCTGATGACGTGTTTATCAACCTGTCGACATTGTCAATTCGGCTCTGCACAGCCTCCCGATCGAGGGAAAATTTCGGCTTCTTGCTCTCCTCGGCATTGACCCACGATATTGTCAAAATTGGTACAAGCAGAATCAGGAGAATTTTGTTAAGGCTGAGGCACTGCATGACATTGTCCTCTCGAGTTAAAAGAAATAGCCCATCAGTCGCAGCACTGAATTGAGTTTGCCGACAGCCATCTCCTGGCTGCTCAACGCCTCCCGGTAACGTTCAGACTGCGCATGGGTTTGCGCCTCTTCGTGAAACGCATCGGCAATTGCAAGAGTTTGTTCAATCCTCTCCGTTTTACCGGGATCCGGTTGCCGCTCACGAATCGCCAACTGCAACAACATCTTTTGGCTGGTGTAACGTCGCAATTCGTATTCATACTCTTCAGCGACATTGGCAAATTCGAGTTTGTATTCGATAGTGCGGTTTTTGTTGATCAGTGTGATAGCCTGAATGATTATGTTCCTTGCCTTGCTCAAGACGGAAATCGCCGCACCATAATCACCGGCATCCGCCAGAGACTCTGCTTGCTCTAGCTCATCAAGATAAGCTTGTTTCATTGCATGCAGATCGGATGAATCGCCGCGGATATCCTTGGACGCGCTTTCAAGATTCTCGGATAGGCTCCTGAACTCTTCTTGGCTTTGGAGGAAGCGCGATTTATCCTGATGTTTCAGTAACAACTTACGATCATGGCGCTGCCTGTACAGATCCGCTATCTGCGCAAGCAACATATCGATTTCGTGAAGACGTAAGTCGATATCGGTTTCATTCGATGATGAAACCAATTGTGTCAAATTGTTCCGAAGCCGACGGGCATCGGCCACATTGAGTCGCTCCAGCATCTGGTATCCCAATTGCGCTTTTCGCTCGATGAGTTCCATTTCGCCGTGCCTTGCATTGGAGTCTGCTTGTGCACACCCGGGTATTGATAGAATCGTTATCATCTGCACCCTTAGTAGCATCATGCACCTTATATGCATTTTCTACTCCGTTTTATTCTTGGAGTGGCATTTCCTGCATTCCGAGACTGGAAACGCAACTTTGCCATGGCAGACCCCGCATTTCTCACCCAGCAGAATCGAAGCCATACTGATACTGTTTGCCCCCTTCATGGGTACAAAGATGGCAGGATGGCAATTAGAGCAATCGAGCCACTCCGTATGCTGTTTGTGGGGATAGACCACATCGGGCATGCTGCCCTTGACTTCACGTACGATATTAAGGTCGAGTATGATTGGCAGCTTCTTAGGATCCAGGCGATCGTAGCGTGGATTGATCTCGCCTTTTTCAATAGCCGCAACCCAGTCCACCCTATTTCCGGAATTGGATTTGGTTAATTGACTGAAGGAGTCCCTCGGCGCCTGCAAGATATGTGTGCCATCGTTATCCGGATCATGGATTCCGTCTTTGGCCGGTGGCGGGTTTCTCTTGGAAGGTGGTTTCATCAGTCGATTGAAGCTGTTGGGACTGGGGTTGTAAGCAAGTTTTTTGCCTGGTTTCATCTGCTTATTCAGACTGTTCGAGGATTGGTCCTTTTTGTTAGCGGCAGCCTTTTCGCCTTCATTTACGATTTTCTTCTTTTGTGAGGCATTGTCCTTTTCTGTCACACTGTCATCACCGGTAACGGATTTCCTTTTATCCTTCTGTTGTTCGGCACGCGGCTCTGAACTATCCGCCGTCTTTTGGCCTACTGCCAGGTCGCCTACCTTGACTTTGCCGACAGGTGATATATCTACGGCAAAAGCGGGAGTCGCAAGAGAAATAACCAAGAAAAAAACGAATATTATGTGGCAACTGCTCATTGCATTGACTCCGTTACTTGGCGACTGCCGGTGCAATCAGTTTTTGCAACGTGCTTTCATGCACCTGTGTCTTCGTGCCTGGGGCTGCGGAATGGCAGACGTTGCAGTTTTCCACTGACCATGCGATGTCGCCGTTGTGGCAGGCGCCACAATATTCGCCGTCGATGATCTTCAGCATTGTGATGTTGTTACCGCCGGCTTGAAATTTGAACCCGAGATCGGCATGACACACCTTGCAACGAAAACGTATTCGATGGAACCAATGGGGAAATACAACTGGCCGCATACCGGCTTCATCGGAGTAGTTATTGATCACCACATCCCCATACTCCGCATTTGCATCATTGACGATGAATGCAAAAATCAACAGCATTGATAAACATGTCAATACCATTTGACTTCTAATCCGCATCAAAAAACCTCCGCTTTGTTTGTTGTGCCACCGGGATCATCGGCCTCAAAAGAATCGCCGAACGTTTAAGGTGATCGTCTTGGTGCCCGCGTCATCCACTGCCGGCCGTTCAACCCAAGTGGTGCGTAAATCGATATCCAATTTTCCAATGGTGTAATCGAGCCGGTTTTCCCAGAAATATTCAGTGCCGGAATCCGAACTGAGATCATCCAGAAAAAGCGACCTGTTGGATGCCCTTAAACGACTACCGAAACGTAGATTTCGCACCTTGAACAATCTATTATTGTGATAGAAAATCTCTAGACTGCTGAACTCGGTATCATCAATTTCAGGTTTGGGATCAAGTCCGAAGAAGTCGTCTTCTTTCACTAGCGCGTTACTACCCTTCTGCCTTGTGAAATTAATGTTGTATGTGATCCCATAGTCCGAATAGCGAGTGAGCCGTTGGTTGTGGATGGCACTGATGCTAATATTCTGGGTAGCAAAATCATTACGTCCGGAATTACGGGAGTCATAGAGCACAATATTGAGATTTGTCGAGCGGGCCTCACCGGCAGCACTCAGGCTGTATGAAAAACGATTGACCAGTGTACCCAGATCTTCTTCTATGGAAGATTTTTCATAGCTCAAATCCTGCCCCAAAGTGATCGACATACCAATCGATCCGGTCCTGCCATATTGCCAGTTACGGTTAATATTGTGGGAAAAATCCGTCTGCCCTATCCGCTCATCTTCCTCGTTTGTATTTGTTTCGTTTGAGATCCCAATACCTGCGCCATAGCCGTAAGTGAATTCGCCCCACGGAATCAATTGTGAGGTATAGTCTGCGGTTAAAGACTGGAAATAACTCTCCTCTTCGACATCGCCTGCCCGTGACAGCCCTCCCACTCTACCCCTTAAACGCCATCGATCTTTTGGCAGATAGGTAAACGAGAGATTTCCCCTCGTCTCGTCTTCCTCCTTGTTACTCCTGACTTCGGATTCAGCGGATAGAGACTTGAAAAAAAAATCACCGCGGATAGTCACAGGCAGTTTCGCTGCTCGCCATAACATATTCGTTGCAAATCTTTCCTGGGATGATTCACTCTGTCCAAGCGTATCCCCGGTTTCGCTTCCGCTTGCGCCTATGCTTGTTATCAGACTGAAATTTGCTCCCGGATTGTAGGAGTGCGAGATATCCGACTGCCAATCTTTATGGCGGTCCATGATTAGGCTCCGCGTTCTATCATTCGCCAAAACGAGGGCGCTTACTCGATGAGATCCGCGGTGAAGATATCCGCTAAGGATACCGCGCGTGCTTTTCTCGGTATCGCCAGTCTTTAAGTCCTCACGGTCGTCATGAAACAGATTCATATTGATATTCATACCGCCTGCTACCGGCGTATATGACTGCCGCAGTCCATATCGTGTCAGGCGTTCCTCACGATCCAGTGCCAATAGGTCACTATCGTCAACTCGGCTGTCCTTGATATCGAAAAAGGCGGAAAAGGGAAAATTACTCAAATGATACAGATTGATCTCACCTGATCCCGAGATGATTTCATTTTGTGTATGACGGCTGTTTTCCTTCCTCTCCCAACTAGACGAAAGTCTACCCTTCCAATTGCCAAACCAGGGTTTCCAGATGTGGCTTCTACCGAGTATTTCCCCTGTATATGCCCGATGAAAAGACTTTTCGCCAGAATCAGGTATGACTTCACGGAATCGCATTCCAAGACTTCCGGAAACGACAGCATGTGACTGATCGAAATCGGATCCAGATACTACCCCGGTAGTTGTAATGAGTGTTCCGGTTAGCAAGATCAACACTCCACCTTTTTTCATTACCCGGACCCGGCCATCGCTGTACGATGTTCCCGATCAAGATTTTTTCTTATCGCTACGGCCACTCACCTCCTGCCGCTTGTCGTAATATTCCGGGACTGGATAGTGGATATCGGCATTTTTGCGTAATCGTCTTTTTTCGACCGATACAGCGGTTTCCCGGCGCTCTCTCATCAACAGATCAACTGCTCGTTGACGGACTTTTTCCAATGGATTGATTCGTGCACCCAATCTTTCAATCAGATGAAACAGGGCGACACCCTCCAGCAAAGTTATCGGATCTGAAATATCACCGGCTTTCAGTCCGGAAATCACTTCTTCGGCCTGTGTCCCAAGCATGCCCTGATGCAGATAGCCCATATCCCCCCCCATGGAGGCAGAACCATCATCTGAATAGCGTTCCGCAGCTTTGCTAAAATCCATTCCCCCGGAAATTTCATGTTTTATCGCTGCAAGTCGTTCACGCGTTTGGCGCCAGGTATCGGCATCGCCCCATGGTGGCACCTTGAGCAAGATCATGGATATGTGCGACTGCGGCGGTGATGTGAATTTATCGAGATTTGTTTCATAAAAAGCACGCACTTCTGTCTCGCTAGGCCGGGGTACCTCGCTGCGAAACTGATCCTTGAGCTGTCTGATCCTGTCGTTTCGCTCCAGTCCTTGACGAAGTACAGGTAACATTTTTTCCTTTGCATCCAACCAACCCGTTTGCAATGTCAGGCGCTTGAGATTTTTATTGACTTCCAGGTTTACGCGTTCCGGATCCGGCACTATTCCGCGTCGAAGCGCCTCCTGGTGAAGCACTATCTCATCTATCAGTTGCTCTCCTACCTCTTTTCTGTAGGCCTTCAAATCTGCTTCTGGAGGCTGACCGTGGTAAAACCGCTGCCGAGCACCCATGTGCACGATCGAACGGTAGGTAGACATGTGAATAGTTTCACCGTTGACGGTGGCGAAAATCTCCTTTTCAGCAGTTTGATTTTCTGCCGAACATACATCACCTGCGATAATGGAAAGAATAAGCGTGGGAACAAGAAGGAATGACGACAGAAACACCCTGCGGAAGCGTTCAATACCCTTGAACAAAGGCGGCAATAACCACCAGCCCTTGAGGCTGCTGGCGGATTGCGCCGCTTCCATAACTGTCCCGCTGAATCGATCGATCCTATAACACATGGTGACAGGCAACGATCATTTTATGTGGCATGCAAGGCAAACATCACTGTTCGTATTCGCAATACGCAGGAAACTTACAGGTCGCGATGTGTCTTCGTGCGGATCGTGACAGCTTCCACACTCCACGGAAGGTCCGTCAACACCGGTGAAATCGCGAGTGTAGAGTAAGATATCGGACTTCTCGCGGGTATCCGCAGTCCCTGTCGCATCGCGCACACCATCACCTGTACTATCGTATGAGGCCACATCAACCCACCACTGATTGTTTCCATTGATGGTAGCGTGTTGTGCGTCGTTGAAATCCCGATCGGAGGTTGCTCCTGTCGAAGGTGTGCATGGATCCACACCGACCGCACAACCGCCACCGGCATAGGCGATACTGATGGGATGATCGTTTCGCAGATCCGTCCCGAGCATGGGGATTGGGGCGCCACCGGTATTGGCCATAGCCGATATTGCTACCGCATCCAGTTCCGCACCTGCCGCGGTCCAACCACCCGAACCAGGGGCGTTGACGACGACATCCATAGCCTGTGTTCCGTCATGGCATGAAAGGCACGCCAGCGATACGGATCCAACAGTGACTTCAGTACCGTCTAGCGTTGCGGTACCGAGATCTGAATAACGTGTGTAGGCTGTTGCTGGGCTTGCTTTATTCCACAACGGCGCACTTACAGCCGTATTCGAGCCGTGAGGCGTATGACAAAAAACACATACCTCAGTTGTGGCAGTCGTCGTTGCCTGTGCGCTTCCCCCAGCTGATAGATCGTGATTACTACCCCTAATCGCTGCCTGGCTGTTTGTTACCATCAATAAAACGCAGACCATGCCCGCGAGAATATATTTACTGTTCATCTTTCCTCCCGATTAACTTATTAGCCACGGAATTACCACGTAACAGGACAAGAGGCAGCAATAAACAAGCCAAACAAATAATTGTTTAAAATTTCAGGGTATTAACCGTGGAGGTCTATTTTTCATGCCCACGATAGAGAACTGATTATTCTCATTTCTCGGAATAGATTCCCACATTTGATAATTCACAGCCTTGCAGGCGCCCCGATTTCGACTGAAGTGATGGTTATCTAACGGTTTACCCTTTCGATAAGCGACTTCCGTCGTATACCCTGTTTGTGGTTCGGTTTTTGCATTGATCTACATGACCCACTCCACGTGATTCTTGCTCAATATTCTGCATGATGAATAAAAGCCGTATTTACGCATTTCTCGTCCCGCTTATACTATCGGTTCATCCGCTTGCATTGGCCGCGGCTAGCGAAGCAGGCATGCTCTATTCTCAGTACTGTTCCGTCTGTCATGGTGATCGCGGTGACGGAAGGAGCCGGGCGCAGGGCAGCATGACCCCGCCTCCACGGGATTTCACTTCTCCACTATCCTCGTTCGAGCTAACCCGTAACCGCATGATCCTCTCTGTGACGGAGGGACGGCCCGGTACTGCCATGGCTGGCTGGAAAAATCAATTGAATCACGAACAGATAACCGCCATCGTCGATTACATAAGAATAACCATGATGCGGCCGTCAACCAGTGAGGACGGTGAAAAAGGTAGACGTCTCTATGCAGAAAACTGTTCCGTATGTCACGGTGATGATGGCCGGGGTGCGCGCTGGACGATAACGAATCTCAAACCACCGCCAAGAAATTTTACCTTGCCCGGCATGGCCGATCAGTTATCCCGTCACTATATGCGGAAAGTGGTACGTCATGGCAAGGCCGACACGGCCATGCCCGGATTTTCAGTCCAATTGAGTGAGCAAGATATTTCAAGTGTGGTCGACTATGTGCGGCAGGCCTTCATGTCTCTGACTAAAGAACAACAGGAAAACAACAACAGCCTCCAGGTGGCGCATGTGAATGATATGGATGCGCCACTCCAACATAACCTCTCCGGCAATGCCTCTAGGGGACAAGGCTACTATATAGAGAATTGCGTGGCCTGCCATGGTGTCAAGGGGGACGGCAAGGGCCCGCGCGCATACTTTATATTGCCCAAACCCCGTAACTTTCAGCACGCTGCGGCACGCCACATGCTGAACAGGCCAAAACTCTACACCGCAATAGCCGAGGGCAGTCGCGGTACGGACATGCCTGCTTGGAACAAGGTGTTATCGGTACAGCAGATTGCGGATATCGTGGAGTATGTCTATCAGATGTTTATCCGTCCGAAACAGAGTTTGAATCAATCCGAAAATCCGACCAAAGGGTGAAATGCACGATGTACATAGCGAACGACAGCATCGATCTGCTCATCGGTCAAGACCGATCTCCATGCCGGCATGGAAGTGCCCGGGATCCCGTCGCGAATGACCCTTGCCAAATGCTCCCTGCTCATACTTGCCATGAACCCGGGATTGGTCAGATCCCTGGGATGGGGCTGGAGAAAGGTGCCAATCCAGTTTTTACCCGTACCGTCGGCTGCATGACAAAAGGCGCAATTCTGCCGGAAGAGTAATTCTCCCAGTTGCTCTTCGGGGGAAAGATCAGAAATGGAGGGAGCAATATCGTGTTTGGCAAACGGGCTAGCGCCGGACTGAGCATCAGGGGGCAAGAGACTGTCACCCGTCTGAAACCCAAGCCTTGGATAGGAGGTGGCAACGGGTTCCCAGGTCACTGCCGGATTATCCACACGGGATCTGTCATGGCAACTAATGCAGCTGTCAAGGTAGACCCGCAGCCCTCTCTTCTGATTATTATTCAGCGATTCGATCGGCACATCCAAGGGAATTTCACCCGTTGCGAATGGAAAACTATCACGGAAGCGATCATGTCCATACCAACCGTTTTCAACCGTATGATATCGAGTATTCAGTTGTTTACCGACAATAAACGCCGAATGGATATACAGGGCGACTGCCTCGATGTCCAGATCGGTGAGGATATTTCTGAACGGTTTCATAGCAGTATCGGCACGGCCATCACGGATTGCGGTCTGTATCCGTTCGCGAGTCATTTCCTCAGGCTTGGAAGACGTGAAATCGCGGGGGGGCGGCACAAGAAATTTTGCCGCCAGTGTTTGCGCATCTCCGGAATAGCCATGACAAAAATAGCAGTAAAAATTATAGAGTTCACGCCCCATCTCCAGTTGTCCATCGAGATTGGCGCCGGGAGAAGTATAAGGCTCCTCCATAGCAACAACCTGCAGACTGCAAACAGCAGACAACTGAATAAACCACGAAAGCAGACATCGAAGTAATCGTCTATTCGTCTTCATCACATTATTAATTTGGTACCATCGATGAGACACAAGCATAACCCAATAAGCGCAAACTTAATTCATCATCTATCAGGTGAGGGCTTGATGGCAATCCTTGCGCTTATTATTTTGTTATTAATCGGTGGCTGTGCAGGCAATCCTAACACAAAAAAAATAGAACCTATCGCATTCCCGTCGCCACCCGATCCCCCACGCTACTACTATGAGAGGACGATATACGGCACCGGTGCCGTCAAGGTCGCCGACAAGCTCTCTCGCTTGAAACAATTACTGACCGGAGCTACTCAACGAGAAGGCTATTCATTCGCCAAGCCTTTTGACATTGCAGTCCATCGCGGGCGCGTATTTATCAGCGATACCGTGCACCGTGTCGTTTTTGCCCTGGATTTTGTATCAGGTCAATCCATCATTATCGGTGATAGCGGTGATGCCGGCGATTTGTACAAACCGCTGGGTGTCGCAACAGATAACCAAGGAAACCTCTATGTCTGTGATATTCAGTTAAAGAAGGTAATGAGCTATAACCGAAATGGCCAGTGGCGTTACGACATAGATCTCTCGAATGAAATGGAGCGTCCTAGCGGTGTGGAAGTAAGCGATGACGGCAACACGATCTTCGTCGTTGATGTGGGAGGCATTAAATCAACGCAGCACAGCGTCGCTGTTTATGACACACAAAACCGCTCCTACCTTCGCACCATTGGCTCCCGAGGTAAATCAGACGGAGAGTTCAATCTGCCAAGAGATGTGGCTATGGGTCTCGAGGGCCACCTATTCGTTACGGATGGTGGTAACTTCAGAGTTCAAGTGCTTGACCAGCAAGGTACGCCTATACGTTCTTGGGGTTCTCCAGGTCGGCAACTGGGTCAATTTTCTCGTCCCAAGGGTATAGCATCTGATAGTGAAGGCAACATCTATGTTGTAGACGCCGCATTCGGCAATTTCCAAATATTCACTTCAACCGGTGAACTGCTGCTGTATCTGGGTGATCGTTCCGAAACCGCCGGGCCAGCCAAATATATGCTGCCGGCGGGTATCGACGTTGATGAAGATGGCCGTATCTATGTGGTTGATCAGTTCTTTCGCAAGGTTGAGATATTCAGACCCGCCAGTTTAACCGAAGAAGAAGGGTTCACGGCGCTTGATAGAGGGAACGATTGATACAGGCCATCTTCACCTCTATCGATCTATCCTACGATACAGAGATTTCCCAAATCTCATTTCCCTTGACAACGAAGCAACCGACTGCGGCGTGATATCAATCTCGGCCCCGAAGCGGCGAGTGCCATCGATGACATACAGGTAACGATCTGCGCAAGAACACGGGATTTTTTACCTCAGAGGCGAGTCTGTCTTCAACTGTCAGAACGACCTGAAACCCATTCCATCGATACGACAAAGCCATAAACCCTTGAATCAATTCCTCTTTAGCCCTTGTAAATCAGTAGAGCAGTAGAACAAGCCATGCACATGAATAATTTGGGAATAATTTCCCATATAAAGCGTTTATCTCAGTAAGGGTTGGCCTGATCAGCGTATCAGCGGTCTGGCCCGAAAAGTTAACAATCACGATCAAATGAGGAGTTATCACCATGACATTGAGGCATAGTCAAAGCATTCTATACACACTGTTGGCTGTCGGTTTCATTCTGTCCGCCTGCGGTGGTGGAGGTGGAGGAAGCAGCAGTGAAGACGCTACCGGTATCACGGCCAGAGGGGTCATTACCGGATTCGGCAGCGTCTACGTCAATGGCGTACGCTACCACACCAATTCAACCCGCTTCACCGTCGACGACAATCCGGGTGCTGAGAGCGATCTTAAGCTGGGTATGGTGGTTACGGTAACCGCCACTTTGAACGATGACAACAGCGGCAATGCCAGCAGCATCGTTTTTGATAATGAACTTCAGGGTCCAATTTCCAATCTGCTGGTCGATGCGGATGGAGTGACCAAAACCTTTACTGTATTGGGTGTCAGCGTTACCGTGGATAGGGTAGGCACCAGTTTCCATGACACAACTTTCGATAGTCTTGCCGAAGGTGATCTCGTGGAGGTGAGTGGATTTTATGACGGATCACTCGTCCTCAATGCCACCTTTCTCGAACGCAAAAGCAACTTTACCCCGGGTACAAGCGAGGTGGAGTTGAAGGGAACGATCAGTAACAGCGGGACTGAAAGTTTCCAAATCAACAGTATCACCGTTATTTACGATCCTAACGGCATCAGGACCGATCTCAGCCGCTTAGACGGTGCGATCTCGGATGGAGATTTCATTGAAGTCAAAGGCACACTGGACACCAACGGCGAGATCCAGGCTACCCGCATCGCCCATGAAAATGACGGATTCGATGACGGTATCGGTAAGGTAAGCCTGGAGGGCATCATTACCGACTACGTCGACGACAGTGATTTCATGATCTCAGGGAGAGCGGTTGACGCCTCCTCTGCCATCCTTACACCGGCCAGCTTGACCCTGGGTAACGGCATCAAGGTTGAAGCCGAGGGCCCGATGGTCGACGGCACACTGCAGGCGCAGAAAATCGGCGTCCGCGGAGGTGGTGACGATGTGGAAATCGACGCCCATGTCAATTCGGTATCCAACGTCGATAATTCGATCATACTGACTCTAAGCAACGGCAACATTACGGTTTTCGTTGACAATCGAACACGCATGGAAGACAAGACGAAGGTCGTCGAATCGCTCTCTCTGAACGATCTGGGCAGTGGCGATTTCATAGAGGTGCGCGGTCTGCTCGATAGCGGCAATCGTGTGATTCTGACAGAGTTGCGGCGCGACGATGCCGATGACCTGATCCTGCAAGGTCCCGTGGAGGACTTTGTCGCCAATAGTTCCATCACTATTCTCGGGGTGACGCTCTTCACTTCAGCCGCAACCCAGTTTGAAGATGTCAACGATTTGCCGATCAGTGCCGAAACCTTTTATACCAGTATGACTGTTGGATCACTGGTAAAGATCAAGGACGTAGAGCCTGGCAACGGTACCGCCGATGAGGTCGAATTCGAGGATTGATCACGAGAGCGTGGGCGGCAACCCGCCGCCCACTGAGATTATTTGGGAATATTATTTATGCTGCACCGTTGATACCTATAGAAGGCTTCGTCAATTAGAATAACCTTGAGCTTTAAAGTGTTTGCAATACGTGCTCTTTGGCCATAATTTGTGAATAAGTGGAGCATAAGTATGAAAAAGAGAATTCGCCAGATGCTAGGGTATCTCATCCTGATACCTCTTCCAGCATTCGCTTTCCACTGCCCCATGGATATGAAGAAAATCGATGCTGCTTTGGCATCTAATCCCCCCCTCTCAGGGCAACAGCTGGCAGAAGTACGCGAGCTGAGAGCCAAGGGTGAAACCTACCACCGCTCGGGCAGGCACGATCAATCGGTCCATGTTCTCGGTCGGGCGATGAAAATTCTTGGGATTCAATGACTGTTTAAACAGTGATATATTCGTATTGATGGTGGATAACTTTCCCAAGTTGTTGATCGAGAATATCCCACACTTACGCCGTTATGCGCGTTCACTCACACGGGATCGGCATCAGAGCGAAGACCTTGTACAGGATTGCCTCGATCGAGCCTTGAGCCGGATGTCCCAGTGGCAGAGCGATACCAACCTGCGCGCGTGGCTCTTCACCATCATGCATAACCTCCATGTCAGCAACCTGCGGAGCAGGTATCGTGGTAATGAAATGGAATCACTTGACCAGTCGGAGACCGCGGATATGCGACAATCCGGCCAGGAAGGCATGCTGCAGTTACGCGACCTCGAACGGGCAATGAGCCAACTGAGCGATGAGCAACGGGAGATCCTGATGCTGGTCTGCGTCGAAGGCTTGCGTTATGAAGAGGTTGCGCAGGTACTGAATGTCGCTACCGGTACGGTGATGTCCCGTTTGCACCGGGCTCGCGAAGCCCTGCGCCAGATTTTGAAAGGCGAAGAGCCGACAAAACTGAGGCGTATCAAATGAAACAGACTCTCACCCCAGAACAGGAACGGCTGCATGCCTACGTGGACGGGGAGCTCGACAGCGAAACCAGGCGCGATGTGGAAAACTATTTGTCGGAGAACCCCGAAGCGCGCCAACGCGTGGACGAGTATCATCAGATGAACAGTCTGCTCAAGCAGATATATGATCCGATCCTCGATGAACCCATTCCACCTAACTTGCTCCACTTGGGACGTCATCACAGGAATATTCGCCGGCACTTACTGCAGATAGCTGCGGCGGTGGCCCTGGTGTCAATCGGACTCTTTTCCGGTTTTTATCTTGGGTTGAACCAAGCCCTGGTACCAGTGTCTGCCGACAGCGAACCCGATCACGTGGTGATCGAAGCAGTCATGGCCTATGCCGTATATTCACCCGAGGTACGTCACCCCGTCGAAGTTTCAGGTGAAGAACGTGAACATTTGATCAATTGGCTCAGCAAGCGGATGGGGCGGCAAATCGTCCTACCCAAGTTGGACGTCCACAATATGCAGCTGCTGGGGGGACGCCTGCTTTCTTCCGATGACGGACCGGGAGCCCTATTGATGTACGAAGACGAGACAGGTCATCGAATCATTCTATATGCCTGTCACTCAGATGAGAAAAGCAGTGCTTTCCACTACGCCAGACAACAGAATGTTTCTGTGTTCTATTGGGTGGACAATGCCATCAACTACGCAGTTGCCGGCGAAATGAATAAAGAAAAACTGCGCCCTCTGGCAGAATCAGTCTATAATCAACTGATTTTTTAAACAATTATCTAACGATATCACACCGAAACACTCACTCGAGTACAGGTCGTTCAGAACATAAAATGGGGTAAAGAATTGGATTACAAAATTCTGGCCACGGTTTTCACCGTCGTTTTTATTGCGGAACTTGGAGACAAGACCCAGTTGGCTACCATGCTTTTTGCCGCAGACAAAGAGGTAAGCAAATTCACAGTATTTGTCGGGGCCTCCTTAGCTTTGATTCTTGCATCTGGGATTGGAGTACTTGCCGGGAGCCTGCTTTCCCAATACATTAGCGAAAAACATCTTCATTACGTCGCAGGTATCGGTTTTATTGTTATCGGTGTTTGGACGCTTCTAAAAGCATAGCTCTGCCACTCTAAGTTAGCCCGATGCCTAGCGACTTATACTAGCTTCGCTACAGAGGCGATTTCGCATTTGAGCTCTCTGGCGATCACCGCGAATTTCATCAGAAAGTCCCCGGCTTTTGATTCACGACATTGCCCCCTCCAATCCCTGTTTTGGTATTGAGAATAAGCTTGAACGCATAAATCACCACCCCTCAAATCCCATGTATGTGGCCAGGAGCAAGTGTGTACATTTTGACTTCGCCGGGTAACAATCGGTAACAAACATAAATACCTAACAGACTAAAATCGGGATTGTGATTTGCTAATTATAATTAAAGCAACATAAATCCTAACTTTTTTACTAGGGCCTGTTAACACTAATCCAATCGGCCCTAAGTAAAACCCAATGAATCCATACTCTAATATTCAGCAAAATATCAGATTGATACGCTAGACTAGAGTGTATATCTGAGCAAATTTTATCTAAGATGATCAACTGCATTGCTGATTGTTCTGTAATTCAAGCCATATATTGATTGTGAAAATACTATTGGTTGAAGATTCCATTCGCCTGCAACGCTCACTATATGCCGGTCTGAAAAGACATGGTTTTTCAGTAGATCAGGCATTTGACGGTGAACAGGCGTTGACTTATATAAAACTGAATCGGTATGACACGATCATACTCGATTTGGTATTGCCGAAGGTGCATGGGTTGAATGTACTATCGACCATGCGTAGTCAAGGCAATAATAGCCAAGTACTGATTCTGTCTGCGAATGATCAGACAGAAGATCGAATTCGCGGTCTTGATCTCGGTGCGGATGACTATATGGTCAAGCCTTTTTCATTTGATGAACTCGTTTCGCGACTTCGGGCCTTGAACAGACGTCACTCAGGAATCAAAAATCCTGTTCTCGAAATAGAGGGTGTTAAAATAGATACGGTGGAGCGCCAGGTAAGCTTCAATGAAAATGTAGTTAGTCTTACACCGCATGAGTTTAAACTACTGGAATATCTCGCTCGCAGACGAGGACATGTCTTTTCCCACGATCAGCTCATAGATCAGCTTTACGACGCTGCCAGCTACGTAACACGTAATGCAGTAGAAGCACATATCAGTTCGCTACGTAAACGTTTGAAGGCATCAGGTGCCCCTGGGCTTGTGAAAACGCGGCGCGGATTCGGTTATTTGGTTGAATAGAATCCCGTGAAATCGATCCGCAGCAGATTAAATCTCACCATCATCGGTACCTTGGTCCTGGTTTTATCATTAACTGCGGTGTTCCTCTATTTGCGGATCTCACAACAAGTAATCACAGTTTATGACACTTCATTGTTCGACAAGGCTAAGGCCTTGATTTCACTGACCGAACTCGACGAAGAGGGTCTGGAATTTGATTTTGCCGAGGATGGCGTAATGAACGAATTCGAGTTAGGACCGAATTCACACTATTACCAGCTTTGGCAACTTGGCACTCAGTTACTGATTAAATCACCATCGCTATTGGACTCTGACCTGCCGCTGATCGGTATTGGGCTGGATAGGCATCATTTCGCTGATGTAAAACTGCCGGATGGTCGTGCCGGGCGTTTGATCGAGATCAACTTTATGCCCCGTGTTGAGATAGATGATGAGGAGGGAGCTGTCGAGATTCCTGAGCCCAAACCGATCTCGCTGGTCTATGCCCGAGAAAGAAGAACCCTTGACGATACACTTTTTGCGATTGGGCTCACCATCTTTACCATCGTCATTGTTGTACTTATGGCCACCTCTTTGCTGGTCTGGCAACTGGTTGGAAGAGGTCTATTGCCACTCTCGACACTGGCGAGACAGGTGAGCGAAATTGATGAATCCAGTTTAAGCGCACGTCTGAGTCAACAAGGAGAGCAAAGTCTTGAAATCACGCCAATTATAGACCAATTGAACAATTTTCTAGAGCGCCTGCAATCTGCATTTGAGCGGGAAAAGCGCTTTTCGTCCAATGTTGCTCACGAACTGCGCACACCACTCTCCGAATTGAAAACGCTCTCCGAAGTGGGACAGATGATACCGGATGACAGAGAACAGCTCACTGAATTTTTCAGGGATGTGGGTGAAATTTCCAACCAGATGGAGAAGGTGGTCATCACCCTTCTTGAGTTGGCGAGATCTGATGCCGGCCTGTTGAATAGCGATCCGCAAGAGATCCTGCTATCTGATTTTTGTGATTCGATCTGGCAAATGGCGATCAATGAGCATGAGGTTAGTAAAAATTTTGTCAAACATATACCGGAGGGCCTGACAATCTCCACTGATCGGGAAAAATTCGCGATGATACTCAGCAATATATTTGTCAACGCGATCAACTATAGTCCACAGGAAGCAGATATTAAATTAAGCGTGGAAATTCAGAATGACTACATCGTACTCAGGGTCAAGAATGTCGCTGCAGACTTGAGACCGGAAGATATAGTACACATGAAGGATCGCTTCTGGCGTAAAAACAAATCACAAGGAAAAACCAGTCACTCAGGCCTTGGTCTCACACTAGTGTATGCTTTGGCGCGAATTCTAAAACTTGATATTAGCTTGGATCTGGATAGCCAGAGCATGTTTATGGTAACAATTTCCGGTGTACCACTGGTACTGGAGTGATCGGTTACTAAAATTTATACGCGAAGTCGATACCGATATAGTCAGTAGAGTCTTGCCGGTAGTCGGCATAAGCACTGCCTGGCTTGAATTTAGCGTAAGTGAAAAATAGTTCCAGGGTTTCCTCATATTCTATGCTATAGACCAGATCCAACTCCTTGCCTAAATCACGGCTGGCCCCAGATGGGTCCACCTCGATAGTGGTGTCGCGTATTTCGTCCGATAACTTATCCTGCCTGTAGTCAAAGTGCATCAACGCAAACGACATGTTCTCAGCTATCCGCCACTGAAGGCCAAACATTTTGATCTTAAGATTGGATAATTCCGGCTGATACAGCTCGCCGTAGGATTCAAGGTCTCCCTGCAAACCGGTTTGACGATAAGATTTGTTTTGACGGTCTCCCAGATCAGAGTCACCAGACCCTTTTGCGCCAGCGATAATCAGTGAGAACTCATCCAGTCCACGAGGTGTCCAGCGCAACAAGTAGCCGCTGGCCGTGCCATTGATATGTTCATCTTCCCGTTCACTGACCTCAGCGACACCCGAAGACGAATCCTCGAACTCATAGATAACAGATCTACCGCTTATCTCTGAATAGTGCAGTTCCAGATCGATCTCTCCTATCATGTAATGTTCAATCCCGGCAACATAACTGATACCTTTCCAGATTAAGTCAGCATCTTCTTCATCGATCTTCTCAATATCTTCAAGATCGCCAACTCGATAGTTAGGCGAATTGTCATTATGCTTGAGATAATAAAAGTTGAGGATCTGTCCATCCATGATCTCCCAGCTCATACTGAAAATCAGACGTTGAACATCATCCAGTTCAGGATCGATAAAGTCCTCATCCGTAGATTCCGGCGCCTGCTCTTCAGCCATGGCAAGAAAAGTCTCAAAGTCACCAAACCACAACTGCAAATTGATGATATCCAATTCATCGTCCCACCAGGACCACCACTGGCTGATGCTTTCATATTCTACGCGTCCAAGATTTATTTCAGAATCTATGATATCGCCAAATAAGTAGGCAACCCCCAGTTCTCTGAACTCCAATCCCGTGCGTGCGGTTTTTATGTCTGCACTTTTTATGGTTTCGTTTTCATCAATCAATGCGCCAGTAAAGAACAGATTAAATTTGTCGTTTACCCAGTATTCGATATCGAATTCGAATTCCATTTCCTGCTCTACCAGTCGATTGCGCTCAGCTTCACTCCCAAGGCTCAAGCCATCTAATTCTTTGAATTCAAGGCCAATTTCTAAGTCGGCATAAAAGTATCCGCCGCTCTGTGCAGAAGCAGGCGATGCATGCAAGAGGCTAAAAATAATGGTGACCGGAACTAATTGCCGCAATGCCCAATCCTCAGGTTATCTTCAGATAGGTGAATTAAACTCTCCATGAAGTATGAGGCTAGCAGGGCCTAATCTGGTGCTGGTATATGCTCACCAGCTTACATCTTCGCCATTTAAACGAGGACGCAAGGATTAGAAAAGAGCATAGCAAATACAATCTTGAATAAAAATAAAAATTTTCTGAACCACAAATTATTTAAATAGAGTTTGCGGTAAGGACTTTTATTGTCTCTGTTACTGTCTAATTATATACTCAATCGTCGATATCAACCTTGATGATACTTCCATCAAGTCCAATGATGGCCTCAAGCCTATTGCCATCATGTATGAAGTCCACTTCATAGATCTTTTCTCCCTTATAAGTCTCTTTTTCAACTTCACTAATTCTCGCGCCGGGATAGGCTTTTTTTATAATTTTTCTGACATCACTTTTACTTAGCGCAACAGCTTGGCTAGCAAAAAGCATAAGCCCAATAAATATCGATGTGGTTATTTTCATGTGTTGATTCCCGAAAATGACTCATAACGACATGAGTGTAATCTGATTAAAGATATTCAGTAAACATTCAGTTTAATATCAGGCTAATTTCAGGTCATGGGTACAAAATATCTTATGCATGGAGTCTGTAAATATCAAATATCAATAGAGGAGAAAGTAATATGAACCATGTAAATCTACCCATCTATTTTCTCACTGCGGGCTTTATTCTTGCATCATCAACGGGTATTGCGGGTGAGGATATACCATTCGATGAAGCGGAGCTATTCTTCGAATTGAACGATACTGATGGCGATCTCGGTATTCATGGCAAAGTAGATGGGGATGAGTGGAAGCGTCTAGAAATTGAGGATCCCAATGAGCGCCGCATGATGACTGTACGGGCAAATGGACGCCTCAAACGACAGGGTATCACCGAACTGTTTTTCGAAAGTGCTGAACCGACTTTCGATGAACTTGACCCTGTGAATTTCTTCAAACGGTTTCCTGAGGGAATTTACGAAATAGAAGGCATTACTCTGGATGGGGAGGAGCGTGAAAATGAAGTATTCCTATCTCATGTTATTCCTGCCGCTCCCGACAATGTAACTGTCAACGGTCTGCCAGCAGCAGAAGACTGTGATGCTGATCTACTACCTGTCGTTAATGCGCCGGTAACCTTGACATGGGAACCGGTACTCGGTTCACACAGCGAACTGGGAAAGGAAGGTGATGTAGTGGTTCGTTACTATGAAGTTGTTGTTGAGATCGATGACACGGATTACAAGTCAACCAGCATCATACCTGGTGACCTAACACAATGGACCGTCGCTGATCCAGATTTTTTCACTCTGTCAGAGGAGGGTGAATATAAGTTTGAAATTCTCGTAAGGGCAGAGAGCGGTAATAAATCTGCGGTTGAAAGCTGCTTTATTGTTGAATGATACTGACCAACCCCCTCCCGTTAGGGAGGGGCATCCAGACAGGAGCTAGACTGCCATGAAAGTTACAGGATCACTACTGCTGGCTCTATTCGTAATTGTTGCTGGTTATTGGATTTGTAGTACCCGAAGTCACAACGAGATAGCTATTTACGAGAATGTTATAGAACAGACTGATAAGCCGTCTCCAGTACAAGAGATATCCCACCAGGCTTCGAGCAATGTAGATAAAACTGTACAGGGTGAGAATCCGGAATTATTGAATGATACCGCAACAAATCTGCCGGAAGAGAGATATTCTGCAGAGCTCCAATGGATAGAAATGGTTGAAGATGAAAATCTATCCGCTATAGATACAATGCATCACTTACAACCCATGTTATCCCATAGTGAACCTGCACTGCGTCTGGCAGCAGTAAATGCGATCAGCGGATATAAGCATAGTGAAATCAATCATACCCTCATAGATGCCCTATACGATCCCGATCCGGTCATACGGGCAACAGTCGTTGAGTCACTCAGTATGCAAATGGATGACGCCATGATTGCCTATATAGAGCCAGCTCTCTATGACCCAAACCTGCAAGTGAGGATCGCGGCAATCTGGGCTCTCGCTGAACTTGAAAGCGAACAGGGGGTTTATGCGTTGGCAGCTCTGTTGTCGTCGGACCAAAATGTTGATATACGGTTAAATGCCGTGGCGGCATTGGGGGAGATCGGGAGAGAAACATCAATTCACTATCTAAAGAATCAAAGGTATGATTCCGATGAGAGAATAAGCCAAAATGTGACCGCTATCTTGGATGAAATAGAAGCTGACTTTTAATGGTAGATCTCAGCTATGTCCGTTAATTCTGTTCCACCCGTCCTCAACAGGACAGAACCACCTGAATACAACCACTACCACTAATGTTTTAACTCTAGTTTGGATACGAGAATAATCTATTGAGTTCGGTATAAATGTTTGAAAGCAAAATAGCTGAACTTTTCTCCAAAATGCTTACACAGTGCTTACATAAAAACCCAGCAGTATCGGATTTTTACATAACTATTTTTATATGGTAGCAAGGGGCAGACTCGATCTGCCGATCCCCAGCATCATGAGGGGCATGATCGAATCCTAGCCTTTTAATTCAATAACTTAGGCTGGCTTCCGCAACACTATCCGCACTGCGGCCAGTAAACATGGGTGGGCATCTAAATCAACTTAGCCGTCCAACCAAAGCTGAAACGGGCATGGCAGCGGTCAATACGGAGAATAATCTTGCAAAGTGCTCGCAAGATACAGCTTACCGGGACATTCTGGATCTTATTGAACGAAATGCATTACGAAAAGACCCAGGTGGTGGACGCAGCACCAGCTATTCGCTGGTACCGGCCATTATGGGCGTCTAGGACAAAGCTGGGGATAGACTGACCGAGATCAGGCGTAGTACTCAAGTCCAACTGGCCTGGAGCAATACAGCAGAACCCTGAATCGAAACTGACCAGACGACCTGAACGCTATAGAAACGAAAAAGGCCTGACGTTCGTCAGGCCTTTTTGCATATGGTAGCAAGGGGCAGATTCGAACTGCCGACCCCAGCATTATGAGTGCTGTGCTCTAACCAACTGAGCTACCTTGCCAGAAGCTGTTGTGAAGGGCGTGGAATATACTGTTGCCATACCCCCCCTGTCAATATCAGACATTAAATCGGAAGTGGATGACATCGCCATCCTTGACCACATACTCCTTGCCCTCGGAACGGAGTTTACCGGCTTCTCTCGCCCCCTGCTCCCCTTTACAGGCGACAAAATCCTCGTAGGCCACGACCTCGGCACGGATGAAGCCTCGTTCGAAATCGGTATGGATGACGCCGGCCGCCTGCGGTGCCGTGGCACTGACTGGAATGGTCCAGGCCCTCACCTCTTTCTCGCCGGCGGTGAAATAGGTTTCAAGGCCCAGCAGCTTGTAACCGGCCCTGACCACCCGGTTCAAACCCGGCTCTTCCAACCCCAGGTCGGCCAGAAACTCACCTCTCTCGTCTTCATCCAGCTCGACTATCTCGGCTTCGATGGCGGCGCAAACGGGTACGACCTCCGCTCCCTCGTCAGCCGCCAAGGCGGATAACGCATCCAGATGAGGATTGGCTGTAAAGCCGCCTTCCGCCACGTTGGCGATGTAGAGTACCGGTTTGATCGTGAGCAGAAACAGATCGCGGAGCTCCGCCCTTGCACCATCGTCCAATTCCATGCTGCGAACCGGTTTCGCCTCATTCAAATGGTCGCGCACCCTCTCCAGCAAGGCCTTACGCGCCAATATCTTCTTGTCACCGGTCTTGGCCTGTCTGACGCTCTTCTCAAGCGCCTTCTCGACCGACTCCAGGTCGGCCAGACCCAGCTCGGTATTGATAACCTCCACGTCGCTGACCGGATCGACACGACCGGCCACATGCACCACGTCGCCATCTTCAAAACAGCGTACCACTTGCGCGATGGCGTCTGTCTCGCGGATGTTGGCGAGAAATTTATTCCCCAATCCTTCCCCTTTGGACGCGCCGGCAACCAGACCCGCGATATCCACGAACTGCATGCTGGTGGGGATGACGGCTTGCGGATTGACGATCGACGCGATCACATCCAGACGGGAATCCGGCAGGGGCACCACGCCGACATTGGGATCGATGGTACAAAAGGGGTAGTTTTCCGCCGCGATTGTGGCCTTGGTCAAGGCATTGAACAGGGTTGACTTACCGACATTCGGCAGACCCACGATACCGCATTTGAATCCCATCTGGAACGACCCCTGGAAAAAAAGGGGCAAGCATACCGGAAAGGAGGACCGATGTGCAGTCCTCAGGCGTCAATAGTGCGTTCCGCGCCATAAACCACGGATGCAAGAGACGGCGCTGCGCCTTTATCAAAACTATTGAATGACGAATAATTTACCGAAATTGGCTATTCGCAGCACATCCTGCACGGCCTCGTTACCGTTTTTAAGTATCACCCCGTCGGTATCTTTGGCGCTGTGCTCACGAAGTTGCAGCAGCATGCCCATCGCGGAACTATCCAGATACTCTGCGTTGGTCAGGTCAACAACATAGTTTTTCTCACCCTTGGGAAAGGCCTTATAGGCCTGCATGAACGCCTGATGGGTGGAAAAATCAAACCGCCCGGATACCACTATGGTGACGCTTGTTTCATCGGGGGAAAGCTCGCTGGATATGGACATAGTATCTCCTTGCCACGTGTATGCATGCTTTAAATATCGTCATATATCGGCCAAGCTTTACCCGGGATTGCCCTCAAGCAACTCTGTTGCCAGGGCCTGAAACTCCTTCGCCGATTGGCTGCCCGGCTTATATTCAAAAATTGTGCGTCCAATACCCGGACATTCGGCAATCACTGCCGCTTCCCGTATTTGGGTGTTGACCAGCTGATCGGGAAAGTGCGTCTTCAGCTTCTCCGAAACCTCCTTGGAGAGCCGTCTGCGGGGAAAGTAGCGGTTCAAAGCGATCCACTTGCGCAACGGTTTGTCCAGGTAGGCTTCGAACTTCTTAATGGTGATCAGCATCTTCGCCAACCCGTTCAATGACATGTGATCGCCACTAACCGGAATCAGCGCTTCATCGGCGGCAAAAATGGCATTCGCCACCAACAATCCCGACGAGGGCGGACAATCGAAGAGGACAAATGCCTGGTCATCCAACACACCATCCAGTGCCTGCTTCAACAGCTGAGCCCTTGATGCGCCACCGTCATGCAGATACTCGATCTCTTGTAAGCGATTGCCGGCGGGAATCAATGTCAGCATATCCCTGATCCCCTGTTTCACCGAGGCCGGATCCTGCGACTTCAACATCACTTGATCGATCCCCTTCGCGGGTGCGCGAAAAATACCGTAGCTGGACGCCAGCTGACCCTGCGGATCCAGATCGATCACGGTGACCCTGTGACCGGCAAGCGCCAGCGCATGCCCCAAATTGGTGGTAATCGTGGTCTTTCCCACACCACCTTTTTGATTAATTAACGCAATTCGTCGCATGCCCGTCCTGTCCGCCGCTGATGGGGGTTCCGCCGCCATCACCGTGTAAGAGACCGAACCGCCTTATGTCGGCACTCCAGATTGATCCACGAATCAGCCGGCCAGGCGCCATAATTTCAGAGGCTCTTGATCTTAAAAGAAAAAATACCAATATCAAACATGCTATCGACCCGGGAACCCAATTCTTTAGATTCCGTCCCAGCGCAGCGATTTCAGGAACTGCATAGCGATTTACGCAATCCATATCCCTGTGAAGCGGCATCTGCCCCATAAATCTCAACTAAAACAGTCGATCCTCAGGTAAACTAGGGCCTGTTAACACTAATGTAGTCATGCCTTTGAATTTGTTATTCACACTGTTGCTGAGCATGTGCGCCCTGGGATCTGTCCGGGCTGTCACTCTCGATCTGCCTCCCGAGGGAGATGATGTGGTGGGACAGATCTTCATGCTGACCACGCGCTATGAAGAGACATTCTCCGATATCGCGCGCACCTATGACATCGGCTATCGGCAGATGGTCGCGGCCAACCCCGATGTGGACCCTTGGCTGCCTGGAGAAGGTGCGGAAATCATCATCCCCCAGCAGTATGTTTTGCCCCCGGGACCCCGTAAGGGCGTGGTCATCAACCTGGCGGAACTACGTCTCTACTACTTTCCGCAAGACCGTCCTGTAGTGATCACCTACCCGATCGGCATAGGCCGAGAGGGTTGGAGCACCCCTACCGGCGAGACCACCGTTATCGGCAAGAAAAAGGACCCGAGTTGGACCGTTCCGGAATCGATCCTTCAAGAGCATGAAGAGGAGGGCGACCCGCTTCCGCCGGTCGTCCCGCCGGGACCCGATAATCCCTTGGGAAATCGCGCCATCTACCTGGGCATGAATGGCTATCTGTTGCACGGTACCAACAAACCTTATGGCGTGGGAATGCGGGTCAGTCACGGCTGTATCCGGCTCTACCCTGAAAATGTCGAACGCTTTTTCGAGGAGGTGGATATCGGCGTCCCGGTCAGGATTATCGACAAACCCTTTAAAGCCGGTTGGCTGAAGGGCGAACTCTATGTCCAGGTACACCCACCACTGGCTGAGTATGTCGAGCAACGGGGTAACAACTACACCGAGTTGGTGAATGCGGTGATCGGGAAGTTAGGCGAGGATAAGCGTCGACCGGACTGGGATCAGCTGCACGGTTTCATTGAACAGAAGACCGGCATACCCATGCCCCTATACCTGTGGCGGGAGAATGCCGTCGCGGACGGCAATTAAAAAACCCCGACAGGCGGTTCGCTTGCCGGGGTCTTGAACCCACTGCGGGTGGGTTCTGTCGTCGATCGGCGCAGGTCTTATTTGGCCATTGCTTTCTCAGACATACGGCCGCAACGCTCGCTACAGGCTTCGGCGGCGTCTTTGGCGGAGTTGGCGGCCTTCAGGGCGGCATCAGCAGTACCCTGGGCGGTAGCTGCATCCAGCTGAGCCTCTTTGGCTGCTTTCATGGCAGCATCGGCTGCAGCCTGTGCGTTGGCGACATCCTCTTGCAGGCCGTTGTTCGTCGCACAACCTGCGAACAATCCAACAGTAAGAATCATTGCGGCGGTTTTCATCATGGTGGTTTTCATAATTACTCTCGATCTCTCTACGGATTACTTATTACTTGTGTGCAAAAGCTACACACCCCTTCTACCTGGTCGCGCTGATGTAGAGCTTCCCAAATAGGCCCTGAAATACACTGCATGCACGGCCTATTTGGGATACTCATCCCCAAGGACCAATCAACAAACAGTCCTCTCAATGTCAAAACAACGACAGCGGTATCACCTATGCCGGTATGACAGTGGCGGCTGCCGGCTCCCTAACTTGCTGCATCCACAGGAATCATGTTGAAGAAGCAGCAGCATCTGGCACGAAAGCTTGAGCTAAAATTCAAACAAATTCAATGGCAAGTTTCCAAATTTAAGAACTTTTTTCAAATTTTTCCCACAAGTTCGCGGCCTGTTCACTCTCTATTTTGAGAACTTGTCTTCACAACTCGGGCAAATCCCAAGCCTCGGGGATCTGACGCGGCTACGACTTTACCCGCGCCCTTGTTCCACAAAATCGCTTGCATGTTTCCGTAACGGCGATCAAGGGGCTTCAGATTATGGCCCATAGCAGCCAGTTGCTGCATGTGTGAATCGCTGAAGGCACCCGGTTCGAATTGCACGACATCGGGAAGATATTGATGATGAAAACGCGGCCTTTCCACCCAGCTGTTAGGTCCCTTCCCATCGGCCATTTCCAGAATTCCCAACAAAACCATGGTAATGATTCTGCTGCCGCCGGGGGTACCCAGAATCGCCACCCGTCGATCATCCTCCACGAAGGTCGGCGTCATGCTCGACAACATACGTTTCCCCCCCGCAATGGCATTCGCCTCGCCGCCGATCAAACCATAGACATTGGGTACACCAGGACTGGCGGAGAAGTCATCCATTTCATCATTCAACAGTACCCCGGTACCCGGCGCCACGAAACCCGAGCCGAAGGGATAGTTGATGCTGAGTGTTGCCGCAACCCGGTTGCCGTCTCTATCGAGTATTGAGAAGTGGGTGGTATCCCGCCCCTCTTGCGCCTGTGAGAGGTTACCGACACTCGGACTGGCACGATGCTGCTGTATATCCCGCGCCAAACCGGCCGCATACCAGGGATGAGTCAGGGCTTCCACGGGAATGTCGACATAGTCGGGATCACCTAGGTAATAGGCACGATCCCGGTAGGCGCGGCGCATCGCTTCCACTATCAAGTGAGTGCGGAGCGGTTCATCCTGGGCCTGCAGATCGAATCCCTGCAGGATATTCAGCATGGTCATCAGGGCTATACCACCTGACGATGGAGGCGCCGCACTGGTGATCTTCAGGCCCCGATAGCGACCGACAATGGGTTGCCGTTCGACCACCCGGTAGTTCGCCAGATCCTCGAGGCTCCAAATACCGCCAGCAGCCCGCACACCATCCACCAGGCGCTGTGCAATCTCACCCTTGTAAAAACCGTCCGCCCCATACAGGGCGATACTTTCAAGGGTCTCCGCCAAATCCGGCTGCTTGATCAGGGCTCCTTCAGCGGGCACCTCGCCCTGCTGAAGAAACTGCTCGGCCGAAGTAGGATGGGTACGCAAAACGGCCAGACGCCAGCTTGCCATTCTGCGGTAGTGACTGTCGACCCTGAATCCCTCCCTGGCCAATCTGATTGCCGGCCCTAACGAATCGGCAAGAGAGAGGCGACCGTAGTGCCGGGCCAAATGAGCCAGGGCCGCAGGCTCACCGGGGATACCGGCCGCCAGCGCTCCATCGATCGAAAGATTCGGGATAACCTCTCCCGCATGATCCAGATAGAGATCGCGATCGGCTGCCAGGGGGGCCCGTTCGCGACCGTCCAGCATGGTCTCGAAACCGTCACTGGCCCGATGCAATAACCAAAAGCCGCCACCACCGATACCCGAACTATAGGGTTCGACCACAGCCAGTACCGCACTCACGCCCACCGCCGCATCGAAGGCATTCCCCCCAGCCTGCAACAGGTGATGGCCCGCCGCGGTGGCCAGCGGATGGGCCGTGGCGATGGCGGCAGATCCGGGTCTCTCGGCCGCCACCAGCTGAACGCTGATGAAAAAGAGAAAAATAAGGCTCCACGAGGGAGCCTTTTTGAGAATGGTTGAGCACATTGACAGAGTGGCTATTCGGATTCGCCGGTGATCTTGAGGTATTTGGCATACAAATCCTCGTAGCTCTCCTCATGATCGGGATCCTTGGGAATACAGTCCACCGGACACACCTCGACACACTGTGAAGTATCGTAGTGTCCGACACATTCGGTACAGAGATCGGGTTCGATCTCGTAGATCTCATCACCCTGGGTGATGGCACCGTTTGGGCATTCAGGCTCACAGACATCACAGTTGATGCACTCGTCAGTGATTATTAACGCCATATTTTTACTCTCCTAACAAAATCGCATGATCAGAATTCTATTCATAGCCGTGAGTGTGGCATTGATGTTTGATCCATTTAACCCTGCATCAGCCAGGGAAACCGTATCAACCGAAGCGTTTACTCAGAGCCGCTTGCACATCCGGATGGACAAACTCTGTGACATCCCCGCCCAGTGAGGCGATCTCTCTCACCAAACCGGATGATATGAAAGCAAACTGCTCAGCCGGGGTAAGAAACAGGGTCTCGATTTCAGGCGCCAAGCGGCGATTCATGCCAGCCAGCTGGAACTCGTATTCGAAATCGGAGACCGCGCGCAACCCTCGCAGGATCACGTTTGCATTACACTGCTGCACGAAATCAACCAATAGATTGTCAAATGTGCGTATCTCAACGTTGTGCACACCTTTCAATACCCTTTCGACAAGTCTCTTTCGCTGATCCAGATCAAACGCCGGATTTTTACCGCTGTTCTTAGCGATGGCCAATATGATGTGATCAAAAAGATCGGATGCCCGCCTCACCAGGTCGCTGTGACCGTTGGTGATGGGGTCGAAGGTTCCGGGGTAAACAGCAGTTATCATAAGCTCACGGTCTAGGTAAAAGGCATGATATTACCAGAAACCGAACTGATGAATGATAATTATCAGCCCGGCAGCGGGGCATAAGCCAGGCCGTAGTGTACCTGACCGGCTGATTTCTGTTTCCTCAACTCCCAACCTGCGGGCAGGGTCGGCATATCACGGGAAGCGGTATCTTCCAAGTAGATGTGGGCCCCATCGGCCAGCCATCCCATACTCAGGCGTTGGCACAGTGGTTCCAATAGATTGCCGACGAAAGGCGGATCAAGGAAAACGATATCAAAGGGTGTCGCATCCTGCTCCAACCATTGCAATGCATCCGCCCTAACAACCGAGACCTGATCGAGGCCCAGTAGACGCTTATTTTCTGCCAACTGCCTGACCACAGCCATGGCTGTATCGAGCATCACCACCTCAGATGCGCCACGGGAGGCGGCCTCCAGACCCAATGCGCCGCTGCCGGCAAACAGATCGAGACAGCGGGCACCCTCGATGTAGGGCTGCAGCCAGTTGAACAGGGTCTCGCGTATGCGATCACCGGTCGGTCGCAGGCCCGGCAGGTCTGCAAACTGCAGCCGCCGACCACGATGCATCCCCCCGATAATTCTTACCTGAAAAGCCGTCTGAGGTGACTTCACTTTTTATACCTTGCACTTATTGTGTCACTTGCTGCTATCAGCGTCTGATTGTTTGGAGACTTGAGCCAATGGCGTGATGCGTCCCACTTGCACCCTGACCAGACGATCCGGATCTATCCGCCGCTGGAAGGCATCCTGAATCTGCTCACGGGTTACGGCGTTCACTTTTTCGGTGAAGCTGTCCAGATAGTCGAGAGGCAGATCGTAAAAGCCGATGACCGCCAGGTACTCCACGATCTTTCCGTTGGAAGCGATACGCAGGGGAAATCCGCCGGTAATATTCTGCTTCGCCGCCTCGAGCTCCTTTGCTGTCGGCCCATCTTCGATGAAGCGTTTAAGGGTGTTCCTGACCACCTGCAGTGCCTCGCCGGCCTGATCGTTCTTGGTCTGCAGTCCCATTTGGAACAGCCCGATCTGACGCATCGGCAGGAAATAGCTGTAGACACTGTAACTTAAGCCGCGTTTCTCGCGAACTTCATGACTGAGGAGAGAGACCAGACCGCTGCCACCCAAGATGTGATTGCCCACATAGAGGGTGAAGTAATCCGCGTCGCCACGGCGCATGCCGGGCTGCCCGATATAGAGATGAGACTGGGTTGAGGGAAAGGGGATCTGTTCATCGATCGCGGTCTGCAGCGGTTTAACGGTGGGCAGTTTCGGCACCGCTTCCCCCGGCTTAAGTCCGCCTGTCACCCGATCCGCAATTGATTCGGCCTCTTGCATGCTGAGCGCACCGACAATCGCCACCAGGGCATTCTTTGCCACGTAGAGCCGTTTGTGGGCAGCCACAATGTCCTCGCGGGTTATGGCCTTTACCGACTCGATACTTCCCTCTGGATCACCGGCATAGGGATGATCTCCGAAGACAAGCCGATAGAGCCGCTTTTTACCCAGACTGCCGGGGGACTGCTCATCCTGGACCAGGCCCGCCAGGATGGACTGGCGCTGCCGCTCGATGTCCTCATCGGTAAAACGGGGTTCGGCGACCACCGCGGCCAACGTCTCGAGGGCGGTGGAGAGCGCCTTGGATTCGGTCAACGAGCGCACGGAAACCCATGCCATATCCCGCAAAGATCCCGTTGCAAGCTGCGCCCCAACACCCTCCATTCGCTCGGCGATCTGGTAAGCGTTCCAATCACCGGCGCCTTCGCTCAAGAGGCTGTTGGTGAACGAGGTTACGCCCTGCTTGTCGCCATCTCTGGCGCTGCCCGCATCGAAGACGATGCGCACATCCACCATCTCGATCTCGGGCGCCTCGACGAACAGTACCTTTGCACCGTTTGCCGTCTGCCAGGTCTGAATTAGCGGTGCGGCTGTCGCCCAGCCAGTCAGCAGCAGGCCGCAGCAGAAGACGATACACCTGATCCAAGCGTTAGTGTGCATGTGCAATCCCCTTACTCACGGGTTTGGCCATAGAATTTTCCAATGGCAGCGGCTCCAACACCGCAACACTGAGGTTGTCCTCAACCAGATACTTCTGTGCTACCTGCCTGATCTGCTCCGCGGTTACCGCCTTCAAATGATCCACATACTCATCCGCCAGACGCCAATTGAGTCCCACAGTCTCCAACTGGCCGATCAGCATCGCTTGATAGAAAACCGAGTCCTTCTCATATACCTTGGCGGCGATAATCTGATTGCGTACCCGTTCCATCTCATCCTCGCTGACCAACTCTGTTTTGAATTGTTCGACCTCCTTCAGGAGAGCCTTTTCAACCACGTCGATGGTTGAATCCGGCGCCGGCACCGCATCCATCACCAGCATGCCCGGGAGTCTGGAAAAGGCGCTGTAACTGGCGTCCGCCGCAACCGCCAGCTTGCTGCCGCGAATCAGATTGTTGCTGAGACGGGCACTGCTGCCGCCATCCATTACATAGGCGAGCATCTCCAGGGCGTAGGGCTCCCAGGCCTCATCGGCCTTGCCCACCACCGGCGTTTTGTAACCCAGCACCAGATAGGGTTGCTTTGCAGGAACCTTTACCGTGATCCGTTTACTGCCGCGCTGGGCCGGTTCCAATCGAGGCTTGGGTCGCGCCACCTGCTCCGGCTTGAGGGGACCGAAATGGCGTTGCGCAAGCGCGATCACCTTGTCCGGTTCCACGTCACCCACCACCACCAGGGTGGCATTGTTCGGCGCATACCATTTGCGATACCAGACCTGCAGGTCTTCCACCTGCATGGAATCCAGATCCGCCATCCAGCCAATCACGGGTGTACGATAAGGAGAACTCTCATAGGCACCCGCCAGAAAGCGTTCGTAGGTGAGGGACTGCGGCTTGTCCTCGGTGCGCATCCTGCGCTCCTCTTTGACGACCTCGACCTCCTTTGCAAACTCTTCGGGAAGCAACAGCAGATTGCGCATACGATCCGCCTCGAGTTCGAACGAGACCTCCAGCCGGTCGCTCGCCATGGTCTGAAAATAGGCTGTGTAGTCGCGCCCCGTGAAGGCGTTTTCATCCCCGCCGTTGGCAGCGATGATACGGGAAAATTCACCGGGCGGATGGTTATCAGTACCCTTGAACATCATATGCTCAAGGACATGGGAAACGCCGGTGATTCCGCCGAATTCGTAACTCGATCCCACCTTGTACCAGACCTGAGAGACCGCGATCGGGGCACGGCGATCCTGTTTTATTATCACCTTCATACCGTTATCGAGTTGGTGCTCAACCACGTTAGCCTCCGCGTAACTCACGCAGAGCGCCATCAACACCAGGCCTGTGATCAATCTTCGCATTAAGTACATCCTCACTTTATATATGGACCCATGGCACTGTAGAATAGCGTCCTCGATGATCCTGGGCATTCTTTCAGAGGCTGCCGGGATTGTCTAAACAACAACTATGAACCTGTGATCTTCACAGAGTTCCAACCCAAGAGCTGGTAAACCGCCGTATGTTCGGATTTGGCAAACGCAAGAAACAGGAACTGCAGGGTAGTGAACCCCCCCCTCCGGAAGAGGTTAAACGTGGCCTCTTTTCGAGACTGCAAGAGCGCCTCTCTCGTACCCGGCATAACCTCACGGACGGTCTGGCCAATCTGCTGCTTGGACGCAAGACCATTGACGACGAGCTGCTGGAGGAACTCGAGACCCTTCTCCTCACAGCCGATGTGGGTGTCGAGGCAACCGGCCGCATCATCAACGACCTGACAGAACGGGTTGACCGCAAGGAGCTCAGCGAACCACAAATGCTGATGCAGTTGTTGAAGCAGCATCTCAGGGAAATACTTCAGGCATGCGAAAAACCAATCACCCAACGCAGCGGTGACAAGCCCCTGGTGATGATGATGGTAGGCATCAACGGCGCAGGTAAGACTACCACCATTGGCAAGCTGGCACGCAAGTTTCAGCTGGATGGCGAATCCGTCATGCTCGCTGCCGGGGATACCTTCCGCGCCGCCGCGGTGGAACAGCTTCAAACCTGGGGAGAACGAAATCAGATCCCTGTGATTGCCCAGCATACGGGTGCCGATGCGGCCTCGGTGGTGTTTGACTCACTCCAGGCGGCCACCTCACGCAATATCGATGTCCTGATCGCAGACACGGCAGGGCGCCTGCATACCAAATCCAACCTCATGGAGGAGTTGGCGAAAATCAGCCGGGTAATGAAGAAGATCGATTCGGACGCCCCCCATGAAGTACTATTGGTGGTGGATGCGGGTACGGGACAGAATGCCGTCAATCAAGCCATGCAGTTTCACCAGACCGTCGGCTTGACCGGATTGGTGATCACCAAGCTGGACGGCACGGCAAAGGGCGGCGTGGTTTTTGCCATCGCCGATAAGGTCAAGGTACCGATCCGCTTCATCGGTGTCGGCGAAGCCATAGAGGACCTGCGGGAATTCGACCCGGACGAATTTGTAGATGCCCTGTTTGAAACCTAACGACGAACTACCATCACCTTGATTCACTTTGACAACGTCAGTAAACGCTACCCCGGGGGGCACACCGGCCTGAGCAACGTCAGCCTGCGTATCGAGGCCGAAGAGATGGTATTTCTCACCGGCCATTCCGGTGCCGGCAAGAGTACCCTGCTGAAACTGATCGGCCTGCTGGAGCGGCCCAGCAACGGACAGCTGCACGTCAACGATCGTAACCTCACCCGCCTGAAGCAACGCCAGATTCCCTACCATCGCCGCGATGTGGGTATGATATTCCAGGACCACAGACTGCTGCATGATCGTACCGTGTTCGATAACGTGGCGCTGCCGCTGGTGGTCGCCGGTGTCGGTCATAAGGAGATTGGACGCCGGGTCCGGGCCGCCCTGGACAAGGTGGGACTGCTGCACAAGGAGCGGAATGCGCCGGTCACACTCTCCGGAGGAGAACAGCAGCGGGTAGGCATTGCCCGCGCGGTGGTCAGCAAACCTCCGTTGGTGCTCGCGGACGAACCCACCGGTAATCTCGATCCGGCGCTCTCCGAGGAGATCATGGCGCTGTTCAAGCAGTTTAACCAGGTCGGGGTAACCCTGCTCATCGCCTCCCACGATATCGACCTGATCAACCGCATGCAGAGGCGTGTACTCACCCTGAGCAAGGGACAGCTGGTTGGCGATACCCTGGCGGAGCCCGGTCATGTCTCTTAGTAAACTGCTGGTGAGTGCGCCAAAGATCTGGCTCCAGCGGCATGCGCAAGTCGCCCTCGCCAGTCTCGGCAGAATAGTGAACAACCATCTCGCATCGCTGATGACCTGTGCCGTGATCGGCATAGCGCTGGCGATGCCGGTTGGACTGCACGTGATGCTTGGAAACCTGCAGCATGTCAGCGGCGCCTGGGACAGCGGGGCCAGTGTATCGCTGTTCCTGAAACAGAGCGTTTCCGATAAGCAGGCGGCATCCCTGGCGGACAAACTGCGTCAACACCAACGCATCGAGAGCGTGCAACTGATCACCCGGGAGGCGGCACTGGAGGAGTTCCAACAGCTCAGCGGCTATGCCGATGCCCTGGAAGCCCTCGACAGCAATCCCCTGCCGGCGGTGCTGATCATCCAACCGAAGGCGGAATACACCACCGCTGAGACGGCACAACTTCTGGTACGGGAGTTGAAGCTGCTGCCCGATGCGGAGCTTGTCCAACTCGACCTGCAGTGGGTGCGAAGACTGCAGGCGATTACCGTCATCGCCCAGAGGGCGGTGGTTGTCCTGGCCGCTTTACTGGGCATGGCGGTATTGCTGATTGTCGGCAATACCATTCGCCTGGAGATCCAGAACCGTCATGCCGAGATAGAGATCACCAAGCTTATCGGTGCAACCAACGCCTTCATTCGCAGACCCTTTCTCTATACCGGCTTCTGGTATGGCCTGTTCGGAGGCTTTATCGCCTGGCTGCTGATCGCCATCGCCATCACCCTGCTCAGCGGACCGATCGCCAACCTGGCCAACCTATACGAGAGCAGCTTCACCCTCGCGTCGTTCGACTTTTCGACCATCGCCTCTCTCTTGCTCGGCAGCAGCCTGCTGGGTCTGGCCGGTGCCTGGTTGGCGGTGGGCAGGCATCTCAGTGCCATTGAACCCGGCTGACCTCCGTCTCGACCCCACACTCTCGTGTGGGAAGCTGTAAAACGCACTGCGGATAGTCGCAAATGAAGGCCAGTTTAGCGTTATTTGCTGTACGCATGGAGCGGCTGGTTGGTCACCCGTCTACTATTGCGGCACCCTCGTGAGTGAGTCGGTACCAGAGAATCGCAAATTTCCATGTCTAGTTCCCATGCTCCCGCTTGGGAACCCATATCTCGCTTTAATACGCCACCTATCAATGCATTCCCACGCAGGAGCGTGGGAACGAGCATCCCGGTCCAATTGGAATGAAACCAGGCCATGCAATTTAACTTATTGTTTTTAAGATAATTTATCTCAACGGACCAGCGGGAACTTTTACTATGACTCTGGGTCATACTAAACGATTGGCACTCCTCTATAGAGAGTGCTAATATTCAACCAGCCGTTATTTGAGGGGATACTCGATGAGCAATGAAAACGCACTGACAGCACTGCCATCAGGCAGTATGGATGCCTATATCAGCGCCGCTTTCCAACTGCCCATGCTGAGCGCCGAGGAGGAGAAATCCCTGGCGATCAGGCTGCGCGATCACAAGGACCTCCAGGCTGCACAGACACTGATCACCTCGCATATCCGTTTCGTCGTACGCATCGCCCGCAACTACAGCGGCTACGGCCTTGCCCTGCCCGACCTGATCCAGGAAGGCACCGTCGGCCTGATGAAGGCGGTCAAACGCTTCGATCCCGATATGGGAGTGCGCCTGGTCTCCTTCGCCGTCCACTGGATCAAGGCGGAGATCCACGAGTACATCCTGAAAAACTGGCGTATCGTCAAGGTGGCCACCACCAAGGCCCAGCGTAAACTGTTCTTCAATCTGCGCAGTTCCAAAAAACGTCTGGGCTGGTTCTCCAAGGAGGAGGTCAACGATGTAGCCCAGGATCTCGGAGTCAAACCCGAAACCGTGATGGAGATGGAATCGCGCCTCTCGGGCCAGGACATCGCCTTCGATGGCCCCATGCAAGACGATGATGACCAGTTGACAGCGACCCCGGCCGGTTACCTGAGCGACATGCGCATGGAACCCGCATCCCTGCTCGAGTCCTCGGACAGCGAGTCGCAGATGAAGCAGCGCCTGATCAACGCCATGCAGGATCTCGATGAACGTAGCCGGGAGATACTGCAAGCCCGCTGGCTGGGCGATAAGAAATCGACCCTGCATGAATTGGCGGACCGTTTTCAGGTCTCGGCTGAACGCATTCGTCAGATCGAGAAAAACGCCATGGCCAAGCTCAAGGCGCAACTCACCTAGGCTGACAACCGGGTTCCGCAGAACTGGTCGTTACCCGACAGGGTAACGACGCTCCAATACGCGTATCCCACCAAAGAACCTCGCACGCCCTGGGCGTCCCGCCCCATGGCATGGGTATACATCTATACAGCAAGGCCTCTTCTTTAAATAGGCGAGGGCTTCAACGGCCAGCCTACATAGACCTGAGAACCCACCTGACAAAGGAGTTTGAAGAAAACACCAATGCTGTTGACAGGGCATTGGATACATACTTTGGGATTCTATAAGATGCAATTACAGAAGGCAGTGAAATTCGAAGCCCTGAAGGGCAACAGTGATCCATGATGCCTGACTCAAGTGTACCGGCCAAGGAGATAGCCATCTTGCACCATATAATGTTTGATGTTGACGGAACCCTAGTAAGATCATACGAGCTTGACGAAAATTGCTATCTCGAGGCAGTGTATGAGGTTTTAGGTCATCAGCTATATACTGACTGGACGAAGTACGCTTACGTTAGCGACGCAGGTATTCTTGAACAGCATATTATTGAAAATGGACTTGATACCAAGGGAGATAGTATACGTGCTGAAGTAAAAGAGATTTTCACGAGTAAAATTGCCAGCCACCTGAAAAACAATCCGGCACAGGAGGTACCTGGTGCTTCGAAATTTATTGCCGAGCTGCGCCGACTGGAAAATTTAAGTTTGTCGGTTGCCACCGGCGGCTGGCATGAAACCGCTCTAATGAAATTGGAATCAGCGGAAATTGATGTTTCGGGTATCCCGATTGCATCCTCGAACAACCATTTTTCGCGGACCGAAATAATGAAAATTGCCAAAGAAAAAGCCGTCGGCAACATTACAGTTCCCTGCACATATTTCGGTGACGCGGAATGGGACAAAAAGGCTTGTGAAGAGCTGGGCTACAACTTTGTGCTAGTGGGAAACAGGACTAGCCACGATCAAACTATTATGGATTTCAATAATGCGAAACAGGCAATGGAATACATTGGCCTATAAGTTGGAGTCAAACACAACAATATGAGCCTCATTGACCGTTTCAACTCGTTCGCTGCAGATTTCGAGGCCTGTATTGCCGATGACCACTGGGATCGACTTGAAAAACACTTTGCCGAGAATGCCACATATTGGAACGTTGGCGGGCCTGATCCAAAGATCAACGGCCGACAGTCGATCATCAATTTTCTGAAAAACGACGTTTCGAACAACGATCGCAAATTTGATTCACGCAGATTGCACGCCATGTCGGAACCAACGGTGGTTGGCAATAAACTCTTTCGAAATTGGCGTTGCACCTACAAGTTATCCGGGGCGCCCGATCTTGTCGTGAAAGGCGAAGCAAGGTACATATTTGATGGTGAATTGATACAATCCCTGGAGGAGGAAATCACTCCGGAGTCTATTGAAAGGTATACAGCATGGATGAAAGAATACGGCCCCATGCTTTCAACCTAACAACAAATACAAGGCGCAGCCCCCTGGGGATGCCCTGTTTCGCCGACCGCCACATTTTTAGTATTCCGATAATCCTGGAATGGTGTATGCAAATGAAAAGTACAGCATGGAAATACGCAACGGCATTTGCAGTTGTACTTATCGTTCTCAACCCCGAAATGATCGAGCTTGCACTTTTTGTCGATGCCATAGGGCTTGAATTGTTCTTAATGCTACTGGAAATCCAGGTAGCTGCAATAATAAGCGCACTACTCCGCACAAGAATTAAACCAGTCTTTGCTTATATAAAACGCATCTGTGCAATTTGTCTTCCGAAAATATCATGGAAAAATATCAATGAAGAACCGGGGTTGTTGGTTTATACCGCACAAAGCCCGGCAATACTCATGCACATGCTGGTTTTTTCTGCCGCAACAAGTGTCGCGCTAAATACCGCATCGTAAACAGCTTCTTGGGAAACACCATTCAACATTGGCGCCTTTGAACTTACACACTTTCCAGTTGGCAAGTCATTTAAACGATAAACTACAGGATTACATAATCAAGAGACTGCTGGCGTTGACGACTATCCGTTTTCGACATCAAGTATGATTAATCGATTAAAGAACCAGAAAGGTAACATCCGGATATGGCAAACGCATATATTATTGGACACATTACAGTACACGACTCAGACAAATGGCTGGAATACCGCAGTAAGGTCCCGGCCACTTTGGAAACCTGGGGTGGTGAGTTGGTCTTCAGAGGTAAATTGTCATCAGTACTTTCAGGGAGCCACAATCACAGTGATACCGTAGTAATACGCTTCTCGGATTTGAAAGCCTTGACCGGCTGGCATGCTTCTCCAGAGTATCAATCGCTTATTCCGCTCAGGCAGGAGGCCGCTGAGATGGATTTGCTGGTATTTGAGGAATAGAACGCAATAGTGTGTCATCGCATAGTTTAAATTACCGTTAAGATGGCGGGTTATCAAAAGTCTAATACAGGAGTCGCTACTTGGCCGAATCAAAACCCCTGCATAGCCTGTTGGAAACGCTTCCCCAGATTGGGCGTGTCGAATGGATCGGGATCAGGCCCTCGCGGAGGGAGGCCATGACAACCCTGCAATCTATCCCGTTGGCGGTGGGCAAGGGGTTGGAGGGGGATCGCTTCAAAGGCAGTGCCGGGAGTCCCAGGCAGGTGACCCTCATCCAATATGAACATCTGCAAGTGATTGCCGCCTGTCTTGGCGTGGAATCCGTCTCTCCCTCCCTGTTGCGGCGAAATATCGCGGTTTCCGGCATCAACCTGCTGGCATTAAAAGACAAGACCTTCCGGATCGGAGAGGCGATGCTGGAATACAGCGGTCTTTGCCATCCCTGCAGCAAAATGGAAAGGCAGCTCGGATCGGGTGGATATAACGCCATGCGGGGTCACGGGGGCATTACCGCGAGGGTCCGTACAGCCGGTTTGGTAACTGTCCATGACAGGGTCTCTTACTCCGGAGACTAAGCAAACAGAAGCGAAACAGATTGGCCGCTACAGCAGTTGACGAAAGACCAAATGCACCTCGATGACGGCCATCGCCTTCCATGCACCAATACTATCATCAACGACGGTATCGATTTCGTACGTGAAACTGAGCAACGCTTCGATGTGATCATCACCGACAGCACCGATCCGATCGGCCCCGGCAGCAGCGGTGGCGGCCTATTTTCACTATGGCCGTTATTTCTCTGGGTCGTGTTTCATTGTCTACGGGTCGTGCCGAGTTTCATATCAGCACTGTTCGGGGCAACGAAACAAATACAGCGTGATCGATAGAGGAATAATAGGATAGCCGGGATAAAAGATTGAACCGATTGTCACTGGATTGCGCCCAACAGCGGACCATCGAGGTACTCCGCAATACGATCCGCTGTCGGTGACTCAAGGTAGGGAACCTCTCCGAGACATGGCGCCGGCAGCCAGGACTGCAGCGTGATGATATTGTCATCCAAGGCCTGCATCTGCGGATCGACCAGATTCGCAATCCAACCCTTGAACTGGACCCCGCTGTGGAGCATGCACTCGGCCGTCATCAAGGCGTGATTGAGGCAGCCGAGCCGCATACCCACCACCAGTATCATGGGGAGATCAAGGGTTCGGGCCAGATCGGCCAGGGTGATGCCGTCACCCAAGGGTACATGCCAACCGCCGACACCCTCCACAACCACTCTGTCGGCCATCGCTTGCAGTTGATTATAGCCTTGCACAATCTCATCCAGCCTAATCGGCCGACCAACTGCCTTGGCCGCAAGATGGGGGGCAATGGGCGGTTGATAGAGCAGTGGATTGACCGACGAATAGGCAATCTCCCGGCTGCATTGGGCTTGTATCCGCAACGCGTCCTCATTGCGCAATCCATCCTCGGTCACAGCCGCCCCCGACGCGATGGGCTTCATCCCCAATACCGACTCCCCTTGCCGCTGCAGGTTACGCATCACTCCAAGGGTAATCTCTGTCTTACCGCATCCGGTATCGGTTCCGGTTACAAACAGACCGCCTGTCATCCCTGTCCCCTCCTTCCGATATCGATTTGATCCACGGGAATGGCGGTTACTCCACCGATCTGACGCTGTCGGGGCGCCCAGGCATGTCCGTAAACCACTTCATAGCTGGCCGGTAACTTATCATCCATACGAAAAGACTCGTAGGCCTCATACATCGCCCGCAACCTCCCTTTTCCGGTCAATCCCCGCAGCCTGTTCCTGGTAACGTTATGCGCACCCAGTGTCTTCAGATCACGCATCAGCGAAGGCACATCATCGTAGGTGAGGCGCATGCGATCCACGTCCACCACCGGTTCCGCCAGACCGGCCCGCGCCATGGCATCCCCCACATCATGCATATCCGGAAAGGGGCTGACATGGCTGTTGCCGTCCACTTGGGACCAGCTCTTGCGCAGCTCCAGCAGGGTATCGGGACCGAATGTGGAGAACAACAGCATACCGTTCGGACGCAATACCCGCAGAAACTCGCTGAAGGTACCCTGCAGGTCATTGCACCACTGAAGGACCGCATTGGAAAAGATCATATCCACGGACTGATCGGCCAGTGGCAGCTGCTCCGCATCGCCGCAGATGCAGACGGGTCTCCTCAGCCAACCACCCCGTTTGCGCACCTGGTGAAGCATCGGTATGGCGAAATCGAGAGCAATGGTGCGCGCCTGCTTATAGTGCCGTTTCAATGCCAGAGTCGCTTCACCGGTCCCTGCCCCCACGTCCAGCACGACCCGGGGCTGGTGACGGATGTAGGTCAGTCTCTGCAACATCCGCCTGCCGATCTCCCGCTGTAGCTCAGCCACCTCATCGTAGTGCGAAGCGGCACGGGAGAAGGCGGCTCGCGCCTGCCGCTTGTCGATGGGACCGCGTCGATCGTTATCCATGCATCGACTCCAAACTGCGAAGTATCAGTTTACGGGTCTCTTCCGGATGAGAGAGAAACGGGGTATGCGCGGCCCCCTCCACGACATGCATGGCCGCCCGGGGTAGCCACTGACGCAGATCAGCGGACGCCTTTGCCGGCGCCAGGGTATCCCGATTACCGTAGATCCATGTTGTGGGACAACTGAGGTTGATCAGTCGTTCTCGGAGATCGACAGATTTCAAGAATTCCAAGCCGGCCTGCAACGCCTCCGGCACGGGATCGGGACGCTCCCGCAACAGGGATTTGAGTCGTTTCAACATCCTTACCGCATGCTCGCTACGCAACATCTGCAGGGCCAGAAAACGCTCTAGGGCCTGAAGGTGATCCTCGTGCAGGGCCTGAATGAATTGATCGAGGATCTTCGGCGCCATGGCATACTGCCAATCCATGGCCTGCACGAAACGCGGCATACCCGCCAACGCGACAATCCCCTCGATACGAGACGGTGCCAGCAGGGCACACTGCAAACAGAGCATGGAACCGAGTGACCAACCGATCCAGACTGCACGATCAGGCGCCACATCGAGACAGGCCCGTGCCCAGGCGACGAGTTCTTGTTGACCATCGAATGGACTGTTGCCGTGGCCCGGCAGGTCGATTCGTGTGACACGGTAATCGTCGGCCAGGCGTTCGGCAAAATCCGCCCAGACAGAAGAGTTCATGCCCCAGCCATGGAGCATCACCAATTCCGCTCCAACACCCTGACTCTCTGTAGCCAGCCTCATCCCGCCACCTGTGGAAGTGAGGAGAGGGCATCCAGCAGACGATCCAGCTGCCGATCCGTATGGTTGGCGCTGAGGGTGATGCGAAGCCGTGCGCTCCCGTCCGGCACTGTCGGCGGTCGAATTGCGCTCACCAGCACACCCTGTTGCTCCAGCCGCCGGCTCCATGTCATGGCCTGCCGTGATGATCCGGCTAAAATCGGTTGTATCGGGGTCATGGAATCCTTCAGCGGCAGACCGATCTGTTGCACCGATTGACGAAATCGGGCGATCAGGTTCTGTAATCGCTCGCGCCGCCAGCTCTCTTGCCGGGCTAGACGCAGACTGACCAGGGTCGCCTCCGCCAGCGCGGCCGGCGGGGCGGTGGTGTAAATATAGCTTCGGGCATGTTGAATCAGTGTCTCGATCAGTTCCTCGCTACCCGCGACAAAAGCGCCATAGGTACCGAATCCCTTACCCAGGGTCCCCATCAATATGGGCACGTCGTCACTATTCAGACCGAAATGGCTGAGAATACCGCCCCCTTCGTCACCCAGCACACCGAGACCGTGGGCGTCATCCACCATCAACCAGGCCTGATGACGACGCGCAAGCTCGACCAGAGACGGCAAGGGAGCCAGATCGCCATCCATACTGAACACACCGTCCGTGGCTACCAGCGCCTGCCCCTCATCACTGCTCTCCAACTGGATACGCAGACTCTCCGGATCGGCATGCCGGTAGCGTCTCATCCTGGCCAGCGTTAGCCGACCGGCATCCAGCAGGGAGGCGTGGTTGAGACGATCCTCGAAGAGCCTGTCACCCTGCTCCAGGAGGGCGCTGATTACGCCAAGATTGGCCATATAGCCGGTTGAGAAGAGCAGCGCCCTGGACCTACCGGTATGCTCCGCCAACGCTTCTTCCAAGCGATGGTGTGAATGGCTGTGACCGGTAATGAGATGCGCCGCACCACTTCCCACACCAAACTTCCCGGCAGCATGTTGCATCGCCTCCACCACTTCGGGATGATTTGCCAGGCCGAGATAATCGTTGCTGCAGAAAGCAGTGAGCGGTTTACCGTCGACCACCAGCTCGGGCTGTTGCGCCGTCGATACCACCCGACGGGATCGATAGAGCCCCTCGTGGCGGCGTTTTTGCAACGCTTCAGCCAACCCTTTCATCAGACTGAATCCTCGGATAAGACAGTGAAGGGACTCTAACCGGCTTTTGCCTGGCTGCAGGGAACCTTGGCCGCTTTGACCTCCGTCTCCTGCAACTGCTCGGTCTTCATTCCCAGCCTCCGGAGCAGATACATGTCTCTGTCTGCCTCGGGATTATCCGTGGTCAGAAGCCGCTCGCCATAAAAGATGGAATTCGCACCGGCGAAAAAACAGAGGGCCTGCATCTCCTCGCTCATCTCCGCCCTTCCGGCGGACAGGCGCACATAGGAATGCGGCATCAGCAGACGCGCCACCGCGATGGTGCGTATGAACTCGAAGGGATCGAGCTCCTCCGCGCCAGAGAGGGGCGTACCCTCGATTTTCACCAGCATATTGATCGGCACAGATTCCGGATGGCGGGGCAGATTGCACAACTCGCGCAGCATGCTTGCACGATCCCGCCGCGACTCTCCCATTCCCAATATCCCCCCGGAACAGACATTGATGCCCGCATCCCTGACGTGGGCCAGGGTATGCAGTCGATCATCGAAGGTGCGGGTAGTGATTACATTGCCGTAAAACTCCGGCGATGTGTCGAGGTTGTGATTGTAGTAATCGAGGCCGGCGTCGCGCAGCCGATTCGCCTGCGCATGGGTCAGCATACCAAGGGTCAGGCAGGTCTCCATACCCAGATCGTGAACGGCCTCCACCATTTCGATCACCCGTGCCAGATTCTTGTCGGTTGGATTTCGCCAGGCAGCGCCCATGCAGAACCTGCTCGCACCCTTCTCTTTCGCCGCCTCTGCCGCGGCCACGACATCCTCCAGCGGCATCAGTTTTTCCGCTTCCAGCCCGGTGGCGTTTTTCGCACTCTGCGAACAGTAGCCGCAATCTTCGGCACAGGCACCTGTTTTGATACTGAGCAGACTGCTCATCTGCACCTGATTGGGATCGAAGTTGGCCCGGTGTAGACTCTGTGCCTGGAACAGCAGGTCATTGAAGGGTAAATCGAACAGCGCCTCTATCTCGTCCAGACTCCAGTCATGGCGTAAAATTGTTTCGGTCATGATGATCCAACCTGTGTGTATGAATTGTGTGGAGCACGGCGGAGAGCCTATGGTAAGGATTGCCCGCCCCCTGTCAACCAAGGATGGTCATGAAAGTCGACAACTGTATAAATTTTATACGATTATTACTCTATCCCAGGAGTTGCATCCTGTGTGGCGCCGAGGGTGAGTGCGAACACCATATCTGTCGCGCCTGCCAAAATTCACTGCCGTTCAATCGTCACGCCTGCCCCTGTTGCGCCCTTCCGCTTCCACCGCATGTTCCATCGACGCAATGGTGCGGTCGCTGCCTCAGTCGACCGCCGCCCTTTACGAAAACCATCACCCCCCTCATATACGAGCCCCCGGTTAACAGACTCATCGGCATGCTTAAATTCCAGCACAAACTCCACCTCGTGGAACCCCTGGCAGGATTGCTAATGGAACACCTGGGAGAGATGGATGAGCGACCCGATGTACTGGTTCCCGTCCCGCTACACCCCCTACGGCTTCGCAAGCGGGGATTCAACCAATCCGTCGAAATCACACGGGTGGTGGCCAGACAGTGCAGGCTTCCATTCGACTGGCGTCTTTGCCGGCGTACAAAGGAGACCAAGACACAATCGGAGTTGAACGAAGAGGAAAGACGCAGGAACATTTCCAATGCATTTCAGGTATGCGCCGATGTCAAGGGGACCCATCTGGCACTGGTGGACGACGTCATCACCACCGGGGCGACCGTAACCGAACTCAGTAGGATGCTAAAAAAAGCGGGAGCAAAACGGGTCGATGTCTGGGCGATTGCAAGAACGCCTAAGTCTTAATGGTGACAGGCCCTTAGGGCCTGTTAACACTCATCCCATTGGCCCTAGTTGCCAATGGGTAGAATGAAGCGCTCCCCCATATGCTCCATGACGGCCCCTTGCGGAAGTATCTCCATCACCCTCGGTCCCTCGGCGAGATAGTCTCCTTCGCGATACTTTTCCATATTGATCAGCACATACCGCTTTGCCGGTCGCTGGTCATAGCTGTGAATATCGATGCTCATCGAAGGCAGATTGGCGACAAAGCCACTCGGCATCTCATGCAAGGGTCTTGGCGGTCGAGGCGGCGCTGGTGGCGGCGGAGGTTCCGGCTCCACCACTTGTGGTATTTCGATCTCCTTCGTTTGAGAAGTCGCTTCCACCGGCTGGGTTTCGGTGAACGCTTGGGGTGGCGCGACTGATTGAACCGGATCCGAGGAGTCACTCATCGTCTCCCTGACGTTGAGCGCTGTGGCGCTATCGGGTGCAGGCTCCCGCTCACCAACCTGCGGCGCGGGATCGGTGCTGGAGATGGACGGCCCATGCTGTTGCAGTTGCGGCGACAACAGAGTGCTGCTCCCCAGATAGATACCGGTCCCGAGCAGGATCAGAGCCAACATCGCCATCATCAGCCATCCCAACCGGTGAGATGTGGTCGACGGCGGCTGCTCCGTGTCGGATGTGATTTTCGGCACTTCTCCCAGCTTGTGTTGGCGTTCCGCCTTTTTCAGCGCTTCGAGAATCAGGGACATCTCAACCTCCCGCCAGGTCTTGGGTCGAGACCAGGGTCGGCGTCCCCGGCGGGATTGCCAGATTGTTGAGATAGATCATGGTCTGCTGACCGGCTACGCCATCTGCAGCCAATCCCCGCCGCTGCTGGAACGTCTTCAAACGATTCTCCAACTCGGCATCAAAAAGGTCCGGACCCTCGATCGCCGGCGGCTCGATACCGTCCACTCTCTGCAGGCGTTCGCGTAACCAGGTAACCGCGCTGCCGGAAGAGCCCTCGCCTATCAGAGCGATCTCGGCCAGGGGCCGCCAGAACATGATGTATTCACCGGTCCAATAGCGCATCAGCTCGGTCCGGGTAATGATCCCCTCCTGCATACCGCCGTCAACCAGCAGCCATTCATCGTCCACATGTTTCAGCAACAGCAAGCGCCTCTGCTTATCCTGTTTGAGTTGCAGCAGCAGCGGTCTGTTCATACCCAGCAGACTCGCCCAATCCGATGTCGATATCAGGCAGCGTAAACCAAATCCCCTCACTTGCTGACAAGGGGGTGAGGAGCCCTGAAACCGTTTTGCACCATCCCAAAGGCTGAGCAGCGTCTGATACATATCCACTCGTCTTTGCGGCAGGCCGAATAGTTTCCCCAGCTTGAAGTCATCCGCTGACGATTCCACTTCTGCGGGCGAGGATGATTCCCGTGACGCGTTGGATTCCTTCTGCTGAGGAAGCGCCTCCCGCGGGGCTTTTGGGACGCTCCCACCCGGACCTATCTTTCTGTCCGGCAGGACGGGTATTTCCACTCTCTGCGACTGTTCAACAACGGTGGGCAGTTCGGGGATTGCAGGTTCCGGGATGTTTGCCTCTTCATTAGGCACGACAGCTTGATCGAGAGCTGTCTGGTTATACCAATAGCCCAGCGCACCCAGCAGGAGAATCAGCAAAGCACCACCCCAAAGCCACCGATGATGGTCTGAGCGCTTTCCCTTTACCTCACGCGCAGCCCGCCATACCAGCCTGACACCGGCCCGCTGCCTGCCGGATGCATAGATCGCCAGCAGGGCACGTTCACAGATGGCGTTGATAACCCTCGGGATGCCCCCTGAGAAACGGTGGATCAACCGTAGCGCCGTCGGAGTGAACAGATCCTCGCGAACACCCGCTACCGCAAGGCGGTGGGCAATGTAACGGCCTGTCTCCTGAGCATTCAACGGCAACAGATGGTAACGGGCTGTGATTCGCTGATCGACCTGTCGCATCTCCTTGCGTTCCAGCATCTGCTGCAGCTCCGGCTGTCCCACCAGAATGATCCGCAACAGTTTATGCCGGGAAGTCTCCAGATTGGTCAGCAGACGCACCTGTTCCAATACCCGCGGGCTGAGATTTTGCGCCTCATCCACCACCAATACCGTGTGTTTGCCCTCGGCATGGGTCCGCAACAGATGCCGGGTAAGAATATCGATGAGTATTTTCAAGGAGTAGGGCGGACCCTCATATTCGATACCCAGTTCATCGCAGATGGTGGCAATGAATTCCCGTCGGGAGAGGCGTGGATTGAGGATCAGCGCGATATCGACGTTATCCAGCTGTTGCGCCAGCAAACTGCGCAGCAACAGGGTCTTGCCGGTGCCTACCTCACCCGTAAGGAGTACGAAACCGCCGTTCGGCCCGGTACCGTAGATAAGATGGGCAAGGCTCTCTTCGTGTCCCCTGCTGAGATAGAGATAGCGCGGATCAGGGGTTATCGCGAAGGGATTTTCCTCGAAACCGAAGTCGCTGAATTTCATGCCGTGGCAGAGTGGCTAATCACAGCCATCCTCGGCCTCCCCCTCATTCTGTTCCGCGATTTCTGTCGCCAGTTCCAGCCATTTGATCGCCTCTTTTTCATCGACGTCGACGCCCTTGCCCGACAGATAGATCTGTCCAAGCTCATTGGCCGCCATGTAGGAGCCGTTGTTTGCCGCCTCTTTCAGCCATCTGATGCCTTGGCCCGCATCCTGTTCCACACCCTTGCCGAAGAGATAGAGCATTCCCAGTTGATACTGGGACTTGACATGATCTCTTTTTGCTAAGCGCTTGAAGCCTCGATAGGCCTCGTGGTGTTCACCTTTGGTCAGGGCATCCATGGCGTCTTCGAAGTCTGCCGCCAATAGATCCCCATATACGAAAACGAGTAAGGCTAAGATGAGCCCCGATTGTAATTTCATAATGCTTGATTACTCCTTGATCAGGCTATTCTGACACAGCAGAGCCCGAAATCCACACATGTAACGCAGTTTAAACTTTCCACTCCGATATCGATCTGATTGTTGATAGATGCGATCATGCCGCACTCTAATCGCACCAGCGTTCACTTGGTAAAATCGGGAAATCGATATGAAACGATCCTTTCTTCTGTTACTGCTGATGTTTCCAGGCATTCTGACAGCAGCCGTAGCGCCCCTGGTCACCCCGTCATGGCTGCATGACAATAGAGACAACCCAGAGCTTGTTTTACTCGACCTGCAGGACAATCAGAACTACCTGCGTTTTCACATCCCCGGGTCGATCAATAGCAATTATGCCCAGTGGCGGATGGAAAAAAAGGGTGCACTCAAGAACATGCCGCCGGTACCGGTGCTTGAGAAGCTGATCGGTTCGCTGGGCATAGACAACGACAGCCATGTGGTCCTGATCTCCCTGGGCGCCAGTGCCGGGGACATGGCTACGGCCGCTAGGGTCTACTGGACCTTCAAGGTGCTCGGTCACGACCGTGTCTCTATCCTCGATGGCGGTTTGGTCGGCTATGCCGAGAAACGCATCTATCCCCTGGAAAAGGGAAACAACCAGCGAAAACCCACAAAATTCACCGCCAATTACCGCGAGCAGATGAATCCCACTGCCAAAGAGGTCAAATTGGCGCTCAACAACGGCACTCAAATCGTGGATAACCGCACCCGGGCCGAATACCTCGGCATTTATGGAGGTGGCGGCAAGGAGCGTGCAGGCAGACTGCCCCAGGCGTTGCACCTCAACTATGACTGGCTGACGGTGAACGGCAGCGGCAGACTACACACCGCAGACAATCTGCAACGCATCTACACCTCCAGTCAGGTCGCGTTGAACGGGGCTCAAATCAACTACTGCCACACCGGTAACCGGGCGGCCCTGGGCTGGTTCGTCTCCCATGAAATCCTCGGCAACCGTCAAGCCAGACTCTATGACGGCTCCACCCAGGAGTGGGCTGCCGATCACTCACTGCCCATGGAGCAACAGGTCAAATTGAGCTATTGACCGATTATGGCGCCGGAAATGCAGCTCATGCGAGCATATGTCGCAGGAGATGGTATAAGCCCGGCTGACGGCCTTCCAGACAAGGAGTAGACGCTTAATGTCTATCAAGACAGCCATTATCCTGTTTGGCCTGATGCTGGGCCTAAGCTCCCCTGTCCTCTGTCAAACCTACCGAGTCGAAAGGCCACCGCAAATGGAGCAGATACTCAAAGCAGCCTATCTCGCAAAAGGTATCGCTTATCGTCCGCGTACAGAGCATTTCAACGAGGACGGTTCACCGCGATACATCAATCGCCTGATCCTCGAGGATTCCCCCTATCTGCTGCAGCATGCCCACAATCCTGTGGATTGGTACCCCTGGTCGGAAGAGGCCTTTACACGGGCCAAACGGGAGAATAAGCCAGTCTTCCTCTCCATCGGCTACTCCACCTGCCACTGGTGCCATGTCATGGAGAAAGAGAGCTTCGAAGATCCCGCCATTGCCGCTCTCCTGAATGAGCATTTCATCGCCATCAAGGTCGACAGGGAGAGCCACCCTGATGTGGATCAGGTCTATATGACTGCGGTGATGTTGCTGACCGGTCATGGCGGCTGGCCGATGTCGAGTTTTCTCACTCCCCAGGGCAAGCCCTTCTATGGCGGCACCTACTACACCCCGGAGCAGTTCACTTCACTGCTGCAGCAGATATCGCGTCTTTGGCGGGAACGTCAAAACGATGTCGAAAAACAGGCCGAACAGGTGGCATCGGCGGTTGAGGCCAGCAACAGCCTCGAGGGAGAGGCCAAGACGCTGGACCGCTCTGTCATCGCTACTGCGGTGGATAGCATGCAGCGCGCTTTCGACGAAATCCAGGGTGGCTTCGGCCAGGCCCCTAAATTCCCTCGTGAACCCTGGCTCTATCTGCTCCTCGACGAGGCGGAGAGAAACGATCACAGGGAGGCCCTGCAGATGCTCGAATCGACCCTTGACCACATGGCCCGCGGCGGCATCTATGACCAGGTCGGAGGTGGCTTTCACCGCTACTCCACCGACTACGAGTGGTTGGTCCCTCACTTCGAGAAGATGCTCTACAACCAAGCCCATCTGAGCCGTATCTATCTCCTGGCTTGGCGTCTGACAGGACGGGAGCAGTTCCGCAGAGTGGCCACCCAGACCCTTGACTATGTATTGCGGGAGATGACCCTTCCGCAAGGAGGCTTCTACTCCGCCACCGATGCCGACAGCGAGGGTGAAGAGGGCCTCTTCTTCACCTGGACCAAGGAGGAGTTGTCGGCAGCCCTGTCGCCGCAGGACGGGGAGTTGGCCAACAGCTTGTATGGGGTGACCTCCCGGGGTAATTTTGAAGGCCGGAATATCCTCCACCTCGACCAGGGCTTGGAGAACTTTGCCGAAGAGCGGGATCTGGCGGTCACATCCCTGAGAGCGCGGCTCGATCGCATCAACCAAAGCCTGTTGCAGGTTCGAAATCGCCGCCCTCCACCCTTGCGGGACGATAAGATCGTTACTGCCTGGAACGGCATGATGATCACGGCATTCGCCCAGGCCGCACAAATTCTGTCTCACCCTGAATACCGCCAGGCCGCCATCAAGGCGGCAGAGTTCATCTGGCAACACAACCGACGCGGCAAGGGCGCGTTGTGGCGGGTCCACCTCGACGGTGATTCATCCATATCGGCGACCCAAGAGGATTACGCCTATCTGGCGGAGGCGTTACTCTACCTCTACGATCTGACGGCAGAAACAAAGTGGCTGCAGCGGGCCGAGGAGTTGGCCAAGGCAATGACCGATCGCTTTCTCGATACGAATAGCGGCGGATTCTTTATGAATGAAGCCCAGAGCGGCATCACCGCCATGGGACGCCCCAAGGATGAGGGTTCAGACAATGCCATGCCTTCCGGCAGCTCCGTGGCGATCCACGTCCTGCAACGTCTCTGGAGGCGAACCGGCATGCTCGACTATCGCCTTCAGACGGATGCGTTGATCGCCCGCTTCGCCCCTTCAATCGAGCGCAATCCAACCAGCTACGGCTATCTCCTAACCGCCACGGCCGGCCACTTGCATGGGGAGTTGGGCGGGCTGGCCTATGCTGCCCAGGGAGGTATCAGAATTGAGGGCGCACTGTCATCAGCCCCGAATCGGCTGCTTTTGAGCGTCGATATCGATATCCCAGATGGCTGGCACGTCAACTCCAGCCAGCCTATGGCGAAAGACTTGATCGCTACCCGGTTGAAACTGTCCGATAGAGCGCAAGGATGGCAGATGGGCCCGGTCACCTATCCCGAGGGAGAGCGCCAGGTCCTCGCCTTTCAGCAACAACCCCTCTCCGTATTCAGCGGCAAGGTGCGCTTGCAGGCCTTGGTTTCAACCCTAGAGAACAGCTCCACCGTTCCCATGGTACTGCCGTTGGTGATACGCCTGCAAGCCTGTAACGACCAGGTCTGCCTGGCGCCGGAGACGCTCACACTGAGTCTTCACCGGCCCCACCCATGATCGATAGAGGCGGAGGCGTGTCTGGAAGCGGATCAATCCGTCGCGCCGAACAGGCGCTGACACTCCTGACTCGAGCGGATCAGGCTATCCTCGATGGAGACCCCGGAGAACCAGTTCCCGGTCAACGCCAAGGACCCACCCAGCAAGGCGTTATCGATCCAGGATATTCGCTCATGGTGGCCCAGGCGCAAAGCAGGTAAACGATTACTGCAACTGACGTGTGACTCGACAGCTCCCTCGCCGACACCCAAAACCTCGCAGATTCTAGCCATACGCCCTGCCTCGTCCAGACCGTTTGGACGGAAGTGGAAGGTAAAGGCCCGGTATGTTTCATCCGGCACAAGATCTCTCGAAACCACGGAGTAGAAATCGTCATTGACACCTATGATACCGGCCAGGGGCGGCAATGCGACCCGGTCCGCTTTCAGAAGCACAGCATGGCTTTCGATTGAAGCCATTTCGATCTCCTGCAGACGCCTAGCCAAATCCGGCATGAACTCCGCCAAAATTTCAGCCGCCACGTCAGGCGCCACCGCCAGGGCGACATGTTCAGCCTGAATCGCGCCTCCCGGTGTTACCGCCCGGTAGTGATCACCGCGCTTTTCCAGCCCGATGACGGGACTATCCAGACGCATCTCAAGCCCGGCCACCATTCCCTCGACAAATGATTGCAGTCCCTCAAGTCCGGTGTAGCTGCGAACAATCTCTTTACGTCGGGGTTTCTTGCGAAACAGGGCGTCTGCGGGGAAATCGGCGGCCGGTTGGCAGACAACCGCATCCAAAGCGGGGCCCAGCACCTGCTGAAAGTTGCGCCGGCCCAAGATATGGCCGAAATAGTCTGCGACAGTTCGTCCCGCTTTTTTGCTCATCCAAAAGCGCGGCAAGACCCCGAGAAGTTCCAGGTAGTTCAATCGGGATGGAATGGAACTCAACCGGTCACCGCTCTGGAGCCAGTAGCGTAATTTCTGTTTCGGCTGCAGACCACCAAGCTGCCCGCTCTCTTCCAACAGCCGCAAGAGATTCCCATAGCTGTTGTAGCAGGTATGACCACCCAGTTCCGCCCAGAACCTGCCCCCTTCCGTCTCAAACCTGTGGCTGTTGATGGCGCCACCGATGTGGCTGCCCGCCTCGAGAATCAGAGGTTCGATACCCTGACGTTTGGCCATCAGCGCCATGCCCAGGCCACTGATGCCTGCACCTACCACCAATAGATCGACAACTCCCTTGCTCATTGCACAACCCTACTCACCCATCTAAAGAAAAACCGCGCCAGGATCCCCGGACACGGTTTTTTTTGCAACATGCACTAGCCGGCCCGGATAGGGATCCGTGTGACCAAACGCACTTCTCCAACCCGATACGGTGTAAATGGGGAGATTTCTAGCCGCAGCCACCACCTGAAGAGGATCCACAGGTATTGCAACCGCCCCCAACGGGCTGTAGATTGTTGAACACAAAGCTGGCGTTGCCATCCCCCTGATCGATGAAATCGATCTCTACGCCGCGCAGGTATTGCAGGGTGCCGTCATCGACGATCACCTTGAAACCGTCACACTGGAGTACGCCGTCATTTTCATTGATCGCGTCACTGAAGGTCATTCCGAAGCTGATGCCGCTGCACCCCCCAGGGGTAGCGAATACCCGTACGCCTTCGATATTGTCATCGACCTGTTGAAACAGTTCGCCCATTTTGGTCTGCGCAGTGCTGGTCAGGGTTAAATCGCTTTCGTTTAGGGCATTTAAACTCATGCCGTGTCTCCTAAATTCAATATGGTCGTATGGGCACAATAGTACCAAGAAATGGCATCGCTATGCCAATTAACATAGAAAAAAAGTTGGTCTTTATGGGCGTTTGGCGATCAAAAACAGGGGTGATGCAGCAGTATGGTCATGTTGCCAACTGGTTTCGGGCATTCAGATCGTATAGATGGCGCTCAGCATCGAGCAGGTGCTGCCCCCAATGCAGGTGGAATCCCAGGTGCCACCCCTCGACAGCCCTCTGCGGATGCCCATCAAGCATGTTGAGTCCGCTTTTGAGCTCGCAGTAGATATCGGTCAGGTCATCCGCCAGGCTGCCGCTCATGCTCTGACCGTCACCGGCCACATCATACTCCATCCAATAACTGTCGCGTTCGCCCAACAACTGCCGCAGATAGGTATAAAGCTCAAATCTGGCGTCCAGATCGGCCGCTGTGTAGTGACAATTGCGCGGGGTCGGGAGATTGAGTGCGGCAACAGCCGCATGCAGGCGTGGCAGCAGGCCCGCGACTTCTTGCAACCACTGTGTATTGCCTTCTTGCAGACTCTCCACCAGTTCACAATAGTTGCGTGCCAGTGCTTGAAGTTCTTCTATTTGTGGACTCATCTCTTATTCCCTCACAGTCTCATCTCGACTAATGTCTGCAATCGTTGTCCTGTAGCCAGTGACCTGCCAATAACCGAATGACTGCTTCGTACTGCCGTTTCAATTGCTTCACACACCCTGAGTCTAGCAGTGATAGCGCTCAATCCTAGGAAAAACCCTTAATCCATCCACCCGTTTCAATTGAAAAAATATATCCCTCAAGGGGTGGGGCGGCATAGGATATAGCTTTTTTCGACCACCACAACCCCCCGATCAAGGTCGGCATAGGAAAAACCACTTAGATTACAAAAAGGGATACAATTTCGTCATGCATGTTAAATCACCTCTATTAACCGTGGTTTTAGCGATTGGCGGGCACGACCCGGGGGGTGGTGCCGGCATTCAGGCGGACATCGAGTCCATCGGGGCAAATGGCTGTCACGCTGCTACTGCACTCACCTGCGTGACCGTGCAGGATAGCTGTAACGTCAGTCAGTTGCTTCCCATTAGCCCCGTGATACTGGTGGATCAAATCAGTGCGACACTCTCAGACTGCCAGGTAGCCGCCATCAAGATCGGTCTGCTCGGCAGCCTGTCCGCAGCTGAGGCGATTGTGGAGGTCCTGCACAGGCATCCAACTATCCCAGTGGTGTTCGATCCGGTCCTGTGGGCGGGCGGAGGCAGCGAACTCGCCGATGAGAGAATGATTGAATATATCCGGCGGACAGTGCTCCCGATGTGCCGCCTGATCACACCCAACATACCCGAGGCAATGAAACTGGCCGGGTTGGAGGGAGTCCCCGATCATGACGTCATGGGTCGTCGGTTACTCGACCTCGGAACTGGTGCCGTGCTGATAACCGGTACCCACGACCCGGATGAGGGAGATGAGATCAACCATCATCTCTACCGGAACGATGCGCCTGCAGTCCGTTCCTCATGGCGGCGGCTGGCGGGCGAGTTTCACGGCTCCGGCTGTACCCTGGCATCCGCCATTGCTGCCAGATTGGCAACGGGTGAGACCTTGCAGGCCGCGGTATCACAGGGGCTCGAATACTGCTGGTTGGCATTGACCCATGGGTTCAGGACGGGTAAATGTCAATCCATCCCGGGACGACTGTTCAAGCATCCAAGGGACCATGAATAGAGATAAACGATTCGGCCTGCGGGGCCTTTACGCCATTACCGATGCGCAACTCAGTCCCGGACAGTACCTTCTGCAACACGTGGAACAGGCACTGCTTGGAGGCGCCGCTGTTATTCAATATCGGAACAAATCAGACGATGCCTCCCGGCGCCTTGCCGATGCCATGGCTTTGCAGCGCCTATGCAGTGATTATGCTGCGCTCCTGATCATCAATGACGATATCGAGCTGGCAAAACAGGTTGGGGCCGACGGTGTCCACCTGGGAGCTGAAGATGATGCGCCGTCGTCTGCCCGCAATATTCTTGGCGAGGATGCAATCATTGGCGTCTCCTGCTACAACCATCTCGCTCTCGCACGCAAAGCGGTCGCTGCCGGTTCCGACTATATCGCCTTCGGACGTTTTTTCCCCTCGCGTATAAAACCCGATGCGGTGCAGGCTCAGTCCGAACTGTTAACAATCGCAAAAGATGAATTCAAGCTTCCCCTGGTTGCCATCGGTGGGATTACGCCGGAGAATGGCGCCCCACTGATCAGTGCAGGCGCGGATATGCTGGCTGTCATTCACGGGGTATTCGGACAGACGGATATCCAAGCCGCCTGCCGTCGACTAACAAAACTATTCGAGCCGGAGGAGAAACTACGATGAGCCGTTCCCATGAACTTTTTGCCCAGGCACAGAAGCATATTCCGGGAGGTGTCAATTCGCCGGTCAGGGCCTTCCGTGGGGTGGGCGGCGAGCCGGTTTTTGTCGACTGTGCCGCGGGACCATATATTTATGATCCGGATGGCAAAAGATATATCGACTATGTCGGCTCCTGGGGGCCGATGATCCTCGGCCATTCGCATCACGAAGTGATCGAGGCAGTGGCCTCGGTCATCAATAAAGGTCTCAGCTTTGGCGCCCCCACCGAGCTTGAGAGTCAGATGGCGGAGAAGGTGTGCGAGCTGGTGCCGAGCATGGATCTGGTGCGCATGGTCAGCTCGGGCACGGAGGCCACCATGTCTGCGATCCGTCTGGCCCGAGGATTTACCGGACGCGATAAGATCGTCAAATTCGAAGGCTGTTATCATGGCCATTCGGACTCGCTGCTGGTGAAAGCCGGTTCCGGGATGCTGACATTGGGAGAACCCTCCTCCCCCGGGGTACCTGCAGCCTTAGCTGAACATACGATCACTTTGAACTTCAATGACGGCCGACAGGTACGCGATACCTTCGACCAGGTCGGTGACCAAATCGCCTGCATCATTGTGGAACCGGTCGCCGGCAACATGAACTGCATCCCACCGGTTCCGGGATTTCTCGAAACCCTGCGTGAGGTTTGCGACAAGCATGGAACCGTATTGATCTTCGACGAAGTGATGACCGGATTCCGGGTCGCTCTCGGAGGGGCGCAGGCACACTATGGCATCACTCCCGATTTGACCACCTTGGGCAAGGTCATCGGCGGTGGCATGCCGGTAGGCGCCTTTGGCGGCCGGCAGGATATCATGCAAAAGATCGCACCCCTGGGCCCGGTCTATCAGGCAGGCACGCTCTCAGGAAACCCAGTAGCCATGACCGCCGGTCTGAAGACCCTTGAACTGATATCCGAGCCCGGTTTCTATACCCACTTATCGGCAAAAGTCGAAAAGCTGGTCGATGGCATCATGCAGCAGGCGAAGGCGGCCGGCGTTCCGCTGGCCGAAAACCATGTTGGCGGTATGTTTGGCCTGTTCTTCAGCAACGACGCCTCCGTTAGCGATTATGCCGCTGCGACCGCATGTGACCAGGACCGCTTCAAGGCCTTTTATCACGCCATGCTGGAACGGGGCATCTACCTGGCGCCATCCGCATTCGAAGCGGGATTCGTCTCCGATGCCCATAGTGAAGAGGATATTGAAAACACTGTCCGTGCTGCCGGAGAGTCGTTCGCCGCACTGGATTAGTGTTATCAGCCTCGACTAAAAATAGAGAAGACTCGACGCCTGCCGACTGTCATTCAATCGTTTCTGCGAGCCGCTATCGATGAGTGAGTTTTTCACCCCCCTGCTGGCATGGATCGGAGAAAATCCACTCTGGGCAGGTTTGGCTGTCTTCGTTGTAGCCTTTTCCGAGTCGGTAGCCATTATCGGTCTGCTTGTACCCGGCGTGGTGATGATGTTCGGTTTCGGCGCTCTGATCGCCACCGGCATTCTGGATTTCTGGGCCGTCTTTTGGTGGGCCGTGGCCGGCGCTGTCGTGGGGGATGGCCTCAGCTTCTGGTTGGGGCACCATTTTCAGGACAGATTGCAGAGCTTCTGGCCCTTCAGCCATCATCCCGCCACCCTGCAACGGGGTATCGCCTTCTTCCAACGCTATGGAGGCAAGAGTGTGGCCCTCGGCCGTTTTTTCGGACCTGTGCGCGCCATCATTCCACTCGTCGCAGGCATGCTGGGGATGCCCCCGCTACGTTTCATAGTTGCCAACATTCTCTCGGCGCTGGTTTGGGCCCCGGCTTATCTGTTGCCCGGTATCGTGTTCGGAGCCTCCCTGGAGCTCGCATCCGAGGTTGCGTTCCGGCTGGTCGCACTCATGTTGTTGCTGCTGTTTCTGGCCTGGGCGCTCTTCATCCTAGTCCGAACACTCTTCAGGCTGATTCAACCTCATGCCACCACCCTGGTCCAGCGAGGTTTCGAGTGGGGTCAGTTGCATAGGGGTTTCAGGTCGATCTCCCGTTCCCTGGCTGATCCGAACCATCCCGAAGCACGTGGACTGGCATTTCTCGCAACTTTGTTGCTGCTCGCCGCATTGTTGTTTGTACTGATCACCGGCATAGTCTTGGATGGTTCATTGACCAGAAAGACCGACCTGCTGTTTTATAGCGGTCTGCAAAGCCTTCGCACACCCTGGGGTGACCAGTTAATGGTGTTATTTACCAACCTGGGTGATATCGGCACGATCCTTTGGATTGCCTTGGGGGTTGCCATCCTCCTACTGCTGCAAGGCCATCAGCGGACCCTCTACTATCTGTTTGCTGCAACCGCTTTTGGGATATTGGCGCCGCTGCTGCTCAAATACAGCCTGCGCATACCTCGCCCTCCGGGCTCGCCGGACACCCTAGGGCCATGGTCATTCCCAAGTGCGCACGTATTGCGTAGCCTAACCCTGTACGGATTTCTCTCGATCATGATAGCCCGAACGTTGATCCGTGAATGGCGCTGGTTTCCATATGGTATCGCCGCTTTGGCAATCGGCGCAGTTGCTCTCTCAAGGCTCTATTTAGGTGCCCACTGGGCCACAGATATTCTCGGCAGTCTCACCCTGGGTATCGCCTGGATCGCTCTGCTCGGTATTGCTTACTATCGCCATGTGGAAGCGGAAACCCATTCAGCCACATTGATCGGGGCCACACTCTTGTTGCTCTTGGCATACGGTAGCTACGGCTGGTTTCATGCAGCCGAAAGATCCGCCACCTATCAACACACACCAGAGGCAGTGCATGTCTCCCTGCAGGCGTGGCAGACAGGCCAGGCCGGCTTACCTCTATACCGTAATGACATCTTCGGTGACAAGGACCATCCCCTGAACGTTCAGCTGGCAGGCGACCCGGCACAACTAATCACCCTGCTGGAGCGCCAGGGTTGGCACCAAGCGGATATGCTGGGATGGGGCAATCTGTTACGTCTGTTGTCTCCCGATGCCCAACTTGAGACCCTACCCGTACCGCCACAGGCGCACGATGCCCGTCACGAGGAATTGGTCATGGTCAAATCCCTGTCGAATCAACAGCGGCTGTTGCTGAGGCTTTGGTCGACTCCGTTCAGACTCGACCCAAGCAATTTGAGAATATCCATCGGTAACGTAACACTACAAAGCGCCGAAACCGTGATCGGCATGCTCACCATACCGCGGACGGTCCGGCAATTTGAGCAGCCGGTCTATTTATTGCGACAAACTCTTGCGCCACTGGAAGAAGACATCAACCTTGACCCGGGCAGTCCGGTCAGGCTGATACTGAAACCACGTCAGTGATCGAAGCATAAATCCCTACCCCATACCCGGATTAAAGCTAAATATAATTCGGTCGAAATATATGTGTGTATTAGCCAAATTATTTATGGAAAGATATACCCTGTCCTACAATAAGAATGATACACGACGAAGGAATGGAAGCCGCCGAGTCCGTAATGTGTTTAAGCAATTGAAACAACAAATCAGATATTCAGTCAGGCACACTTTCTCCATACTACTATTATGGTTAACCGCCTCAATGGTATTGGCGGATACGACAGAAGTACACATCGGTGTGCTGGCAAAGAGGGGACCTGACAAAAGCCTCGAACGTTGGAGCGCGACCGCAGATTATCTGAACGCCACTCTGCCGGACTATCGATTCAAGATCATTCCCATGGCTTTCGACGACATTCAGATTCTGGTAAAGAATCAGATGGTCGATTTCGTCATCGTGAATCCAGGTATCTATGTAAACCTGTCGGTCAAATACGGGGTCAGACGGATACTCACTCTGGTCAATAAACTGTCTCACGAAAGCCAGGTATCGAGATTTGGCAGTGTCATTTTCACCTACAAAGAGCTAGGGAATATTCGAAAACTGACTGATCTGAAAGATCAGCGTGTTGCGGCGGTTCACAGCACCTCTCTCGGCGGATGGATCATAGCGCGAAGGGAGTTGCGAATGGAGGGTATGGAGAAATGGGATTTCGCCTCCTTGCTCTTTCTCAACACCCATGATGCGGTTGTGAATGCGGTGTTGAATCGGGAGGCGGAGGTCGGCATCGTCAGAACCGACACATTGGAACGGATGGCTCAGGAAGGCAAGCTGAATCAGGATGATCTTCGTATCATTTCACCCAAGTATTATGACGATTATCCGTATACCATAAGTACGCCGCTTTATCCCGAATGGCCCATATCTCAACTGCCCGGCACGCCTAAAACCCTCGCAAGAGACGTCGCAGTGGCGCTTTTGAAACTGCCCCCCGACCACCCGGCCGCCCTCGATGCCAATATACACGGGTGGACAATCCCCGAGAACTATCAGACAGTACATGACCTTTTGGCGCTATTGGAAATGCCCCCCTACGACAAAAACCTGAAATACAGGTTTCTCGATTCGATTGCCGATACTTGGCAAAGGTACTTGATAGTTCTGCTTGTTCTGGTAATCCTTATCATGCTTGTCACGCGACTGATTCGACTCAATCGATCACTGACAGCACATAAGAAAACCCTAGAAGAGAACGAACACGCGCAAATCATTACCTTTGAACAGGCTCCGGTAGGACTCGCCCATATCAGCCTGAACGGGACGATTGTACGTATCAACGACAGGCTCAGCGAGATCCTTGCACTGACACCTGAACAAATCATGGAGATCAATCTCAAGGATTTACTGTTCAGCGATGATGTACCTCTATGCACCAACGCATTCGACAAACTTCGTAGCAGAGAGATGAGCAGGATATCTGCTCAGGTACGGTTGGTTTGCGCCAACGGCACTACCAAATGGATCCAGCTTTCACTTTCCACCGTACCCAATCATCACAATGGAAACGATTATCTGATTGCTGTGATCGATGACATTGATCAGTATAAAAAAATCGAGGAGGAGTCCTTACACGCCAAACAGTTAAAAGAACTAATACTGGATATCGCGGGTGACGGCATTATTGGCATCGATAGTCAGGCAAACCATATTTTCGTCAACCCTGCAGCGGCGGATATGTTGGGATTCACCATCGATGAGCTACTCGGTAAAAACAGCCATGTCACTTGGCACCACAGCCGAAGGGACGGCAGCGAATATCCGGAATCGGAGTGTCCGATAACCAAGGTACTTGAACATGGTGACATACATCGTGGTGAACAGGAGACCATCTGGCGAAAAAACGGCAACCCCCTACGAGTCGATTACGTCAGTACGCCGATCAAGGAGGAGGACAAGGTTATCGGAGCGGTGGTCGTATTTCATCGCAACTCCTTATCGAACCCTGACAACACCGTCATGGCCGCGTCATGAACTCCGGCAGATTGATTCGAATCTACCTGCTGCTTCTGGTATTTATCACAACCTTTGGAGGCCTGCTGTTCTGGGCCGTCTATCAGCAAACCCTAAACACCATAGTAAACGAGCTAAAGCTCGAATCGAACAACCTCGTCAATCAATTAACGAAACAGATAAGCCTGGCATTTATCGAAATTCACTCTGATCTGCTCTACGTAATCGAACAACAGGAACTTCGCGATCTGAATTCGGAAGATACAATTCAATTCAAAATCGACGATATACAGGAGTCATGGAAATCCCTGGTTCTGCAACGTAAACGATACGATCAGATACGCTTTCTCGACAATACCGGTCAGGAACGGATACGCGTCAACTATAACAATGGCAATCCCATAGTAGTTGAAGACAAGGATCTGCAATCCAAAAAGTACCGTTATTATTTTACCGAATCCATCAATACACCGCCCGGCACCATATACAGTACCCAGCTAGATTTGAATATCGAGAACCAACAGATTGAGTTACCGCTGAAACCGACGATCCGCTTCGCTTCTCCTGTCATTGACAGCAACAGCAGCACCATAGGTGTAGTGATACTCAACTACCTGGCAGATAATATACTCAACGAGTTTCGCAGGATCTCTGCGGGCTTTTCCGGGAACGCCATATTACTCAATTGGCAGGGTTACACATTATTAAGCCCAGAAAGCGCCCAGGACTGGGGATTCATGTTTCCCGACAGCCCCCAAACCGGAATCAATGTGCAACATGCCACTGCCTGGCACGCCATCCAACAAATGAATCGCGGCCAGGAAATCAACCGGCAGGGGCTATACACTTTCGACTCCATCAACCCTTCGGGTGAAGAGTTGGATAGTTACTGCACAAGCTGCCTCAGAGTGCTTCTGCATGTACCGAAAGAACTGATCGACGCAAGATTGTGGCGGCAGCTTGCCAACAGCGTACACCTGCTGGGAACAACGCTCATAATACTGTTTGTTGTATTGGCTATTGCGATCTGGAACCGAGAGAAGCGCAAACTGAATGAACGGCAACTGCAACATCTTAACCAACGCATATCCCATGAACATGACTTGTTTCTCAGCGGACCCAGTATTATCGCCAAACTGCGTAACGAGTTGGGATGGCCTGTAGAGTTCATTTCTTCCAACATCACTGATTTAATGGGCTATGAAACCGATAAATTCACGAACGGCGAATTGACATTTTCCAACCTCATCGATCCCGACTATCTTCAGCAATACTCCCAGGAAAACATACAGGCCGAACGGGATCGTATGACTTATTTCAAACGCAGTCCATATAAAATCATCGACCGCACGAATAAACACAAATGGGTTCAGGATACAACCCATCTCATCCGTGATGAACTGGGCAAACTGACCCATTATTTTATCCATATCAGCGACATTACCCACCTTAAACAGGTTGAAGAACAACTCACGGAATCCCATAACTACATCCAACGAGTAATCGATGCCATTGCCGATCCAACCCTGGTAATCGACATCAATACCCATCAATTGAAATTGGCCAACCAGTCCGCCATCAACCTGTATACCAATGATAAACAGCTAAAGGAGGGCACTACATGCTACCGCCTAACCCATAAACGCAATACTCCATGCAGCGGAAAACATGACCCTTGCCCGATCAATGAGATATTAAAAACCAGGCAAACTGTATCCGCTGTACATAAGCATTACGACTATGAAGGCAAAGTGATGCATGTGGATGTACGCGCCACCCCAATCTTTGATGAGTCCGGCGAGAATGTGGTACAGATTATCGAATCACATCGCGACATCACCGATACCGTAAAGATGGAAAAGCAGTTACAGTATATCGCAGAAACCGATCGTTTGACTCAGGTCTACAACCGAACAAAATTCGATGAGGAGTTGAAAAAACAAATTGCCTGGGCCAGCCTGACCAATCAAAATTTCGGACTGATCATGCTGGACCTCGATCATTTCAAGGAGGTAAACGACAACCATGGACACGACATAGGCGACAAGGTATTAAAGAATACCGTAGAACTGCTGCATAACAGAATTCGCAAATCAGACATACTGGCCCGCTGGGGGGGTGAAGAATTCATGATTATCGCCCCGCAGATAGTACCGGATGACCTGCTTACGATGGTTGAGTCTCTGCGAACGGCTATAGAAGAAATCGACCATGATAAAGTTGGTACGGTTACCGCAAGCTTTGGCGCTACCATACTTACACCCAACGACAATATTCAATCTCTGCTCAAACGAGCGGACATGGCACTCTACCGCTCGAAAAACAGCGGCCGCAACCGTTGCACCATCCTATAACATCATATCTTAGCCGCCTCGCTTTCTGAGTATAAATTTACCGATGCCCCAACATTCAAATAATCAAATCGTCCTCCAGGTTGCTATAGATATATTCGATTGCCCTGGTAACTCTCTGCCGATAGCTGTTTCTTGTACTCTATTTCATTGCTTCGCCTCCTGAATCAAAGGTAATGGAACTGATTTGATAATGTTTGCGCTTTTTCAAGATTCACCGACAGATACACCATATGTCACATTTCTTTAATGTGATTACATGGTTAAGGCTACCCGAGCAGATAGCAAATAGAGTAATATCTGCTCCCGGCAGCCTAAGCTGCCTCTAAACTCTGGCTCCGAAATTGTTCGCAAAATTGGCCGTCACGGAATGTGTATTCAGACCAATGCAACTGCAGGAACCGGATATGTGCAGTAAATCACGAGGTAACAAGATGAAAAAAGCGACCTATCTTGCAGGCATTTGTCTGAGCGGATTCCTACTCACCGGCTGCAGCGACAGTAACGATTTCAAACCTGTAGCGGGAATGGACGGCATGGATATCTACGCTAACGCCTGTTCCAGTTGCCATGGCGAAAACGGCAGCGGAAAGTTTGGCTTTTTACTGAAACTAACGGGCACCGACGCCAACACGGAAGAGATTGTTGGCATGATCCGCAATGGCGGCCACATCATGCCTGCATTTCCGAACATCGATGCCCAGCACGCCGAGCTTGTCGCCGCCTATATCAAGGCGTTGTAGCACCCCACCTGGGTATCAAACGATGCCCAATGTCCAGTTGATCGAGAATCCGGCCGACCATGAAGTCTATGATCTCTTGAAGCGTTTTCGGGTTGTGATAGAAACCCGGGTTGGCCGGCATGATCACGGCCCCCATACGACTCAGTTTGAGCATATTCTCCAGGTGAACATCTGAGAAAGGTGTCTCCCGCACTACCAGAATAAGCTTGCGGCGCTCTTTGAGCACAACGTCAGCCGCACGTTCGATGAGATCGTTGCTCGCACCACAGGCAATGGCCGACAAGGTGCCGGTGGTACAGGGACAGACCACCATGGCGCCGGGCGGATTGGAGCCACTCGCAACGGGTGCCAACCACTGTTGTCTACCGAATACCCGCAATTGACCCGCTCTTGCATTAAATCTTTCTATCAACAGTTTTTCCATCTCTGCAGGCTGTCCGGGTAATTCCAGATCGCTCTCCATTTTCAGCACGATCTGACCGGCCTGGCTGATCATCAGATAGATATTCCGGTCTGTGGCGATCAGCGATTCGAGAAGACGCAAAGCATAGGCGCTGCCGGATGCACCGGTGATCGCCACAGCGATGGGGGCTTGGCTCTTTTCCATATGGTTATTCCCCTGATCAATGGATAGCAAGCTGAGAAATAGCAGGTCGCAAAGGAACGCCAATCACCGTAAATAAGCGCAAATTCTCACTTTGAAGATAGTATCGGCCAGCGATTTGCAAACCGGGTACCGAACGGCCTGTATCCCTCAATAGGCTATCTCCCGCGATGGCTGATTGGGTAACTGGTCGTCTGTCAGCTATGCACATAATCATACCATTTGCGGAAGTTTGCGGTGATTGGCGTTCATTAGCGGTAAATAAATGGCTCTATTTGATCGGTTTAGCGTTGAGTCATTCAACCTGCTGGTGAGGTACGCGTTCTTGTATGTATTCACTGGATTCTAGGGCTTCCAGCAAACGCCGATGTATCGCCTCAAAGCCGCCGTTGCTCATCACCAGTATATGGTCTCCCGGTCGAGCCATTTCCACAGCCAGGGAGACCATCGATGCGGTATCGCTAAAGAGCTCTGCCCTATCCTCCAGAGAAGCCAGTGTGGCAGCGGGATCCCACTGAAGATCATCGGGTATGTACATCATCACCCGATCGGCGGCCTGCAGCGCATCTGCCAGGCGGTCAGCATGTACGCCCCGCTTCATGGTATTCGACCTGGGTTCCAACAGGGCGATGATACGTGAGTCGCCAACCTGTTTGCGTAAACCCTCGAGGGTGGTCGCTATTGCTGTCGGATGATGGGCAAAATCGTCATACAGACGCACCCCGTTCACCTCTCCACACAATTCCATACGCCGTTTGACATTTTTAAAGCCACTGAAGGCTTCGATAGCAGTCCCCGGCCGAACCCCGGCATGGCGGGCAGCGGCAAGCGCGGCCAGGGCATTGGCAACATTGTGTTTCCCGATCAATTCCCAACTGACCCGTCCCTGCATCTCGCCTTCGCAAACAACATCGAAACTATGGCCATCAGCGGCGGTATGTTCCGCATGCCAGCCCGCCTCGATCTCTGGATCGAAAAACTCCAGGGGTGTCCACACGCCCATATCCAATACATCGCTGATATTGCCGTCGCTCAACGGACTGATGATCAATCCTTCGGCGGGAACGGTTCTGACCAGATGGTGAAACTGACGCTGGATCATCGCCAGGTCGTCGAATATATCGGCATGATCGAATTCAAGGTTGTTCATGATCAAGGTGCGTGGCCGATAGTGGACGAATTTGGAGCGCTTGTCGAAAAAGGCGGTATCGTACTCATCCGCCTCAACCACGAAGAACGGGGAGTCTCCCAGGCGGGCGGATAGGCCGAAATTTTCCGGAACCCCGCCGATCAGAAAACCCGGTTGCAGGCCAGCCTGTTCCAGGATCCAGGCCAGCAGACTGGCGGTACTGGTCTTGCCATGGGTCCCTGCCACCGCCAACACCCAGCGCCCCTGTAAAACATGCTCCGCCAGCCACTGAGGTCCGGAGGTATAGGGCAGTCCCCGATTCAGCATCGCCTCAACGGCGGGATTGCCGCGGGACATAGCGTTACCCACGACAACCATATCGGGCGCGGGCTGCAAATGATCCGCCTCAAACCCCTCCATCAGATCTATCCCTGCCTGTTCCAGTTGGGTACTCATAGGCGGATAGACATTGGCATCGGAACCGCTGACCCGATGACCCAGGGCTCGTGCCAGCAGAGCGATTCCGCCCATGAAAGTACCGCAGATTCCCAGAATATGTATATGCATCAGCCGGCTACCGGAAAGAGATGGCTTATGATACCCCATGCCGTGAGGGTATAGAGCAGCGCAAAACCGATACCCAGGTTCAAACTGACCTCGAATGCATGGCGAAGGATGTGGCCTAGTACGACGATGCTCCAGACGAACAGCACCAGCAATAAAAGTTCTGACTCGCTCGATTCACTGCGATGCCTCCATGCTACCAGGGGCAGCGCGAGAAGGCTCAACAGCAGACCGCTGAGCATCATTGCGCTAACTGTCTGATTGAAACGCGGCAGCAAACCTTTCATACCCAGGGCTGCGGCGAATACACCCAGCATCAGCGCCAGACCGAATAGATTCTCCAACACAGCACGAAACAGCCCCAACCCACCATCCAAAACCATCGCTGTACCGACCAGCAGGTTCAGCAGTACCAATAACCACAGTAAGTGGTTCGAGGCAGGCAGATCCTGGGGTGCACTGCGCAACAGGCAGAGATCGACCGCGCTTTTCAACAGGGCCATCAAGCTTGCAACCCCGATTCGCCGATCGATTGACGGTCAGATTCACCACTCTTTTTCTCGCAGCTCTTTCCCCGATCAAGGGGCTGACAAACTGACGAAGAACCGGCCGCAAATGGACGCCACTCACCGCAAACTATCGCGAATGGCATGATAGTGCGCATCGTTGTCATGCTATTCTCATTATGGGCAATTTGCGTGTATTGACGGTGGTTGGGGTTCATTCGCAGTTGAATTAACGGTTCTTTCTGTGATTGGTGTGTTGTTTGATCATGCATCCCATCATGCAATACGGTGAAAAGCGACTCTTAAAACCGGGCAAAACCCAATTCAACGGTACATTTAAATTCAAACCTCGTTACCGAGGGTGCGGTCGACCGCCAGTGGATTCCAAGCCTGACACACCGGCATCACCTCCAAGGCATTTACGTTCACGTGAGGCGGAAGCGAAGTCACCCAATAGACAATTTCGGCGATATCCTCGGCACAAAGTGGATGGGTATCGGTATAGACATCACCGGCCTTTTGCGCATCACCCTTCATACGCACCAGGGAGAATTCTGTCTCCGCCAATCCGGGTTCGATATTGGTGACACGCACGGGAGTACCCAGCAGATCGGCACGCAACCCCCGCGAGAACTGCTGCACGAAGGCCTTGCTGGCGCCGTAGGCATTGCCGCCCGGGTAGGGCCAACTGCCCGCCACCGATCCGATATTCACAATGTGTCCGCGCCGCCTCGCCACCATACCGGGCAAAATCTGCCGGGTCATGCGCATCAGCCCTTTGATATTGGTGTCGATCATGGCCTCCCAATCATCAAGATCGGTTTCATGGGCCGGCTCCAGACCCAGGGCAAGCCCGGCATTGTTCACCAAAACATCGACTGCCCTGAAATCGTGCGGGAGTCGATCGACGAATGCCTCTACGCCTTTTCGATCGGTCACATCCAGTTGCTGCACATGGACACGACATGACGATGGGAGCGACGACACCAATGCCTCCAGCCGCTGCAGGCGCCTGGCACATAACACCAGGTCGCTGCCGGCGGCGGCGAATCGACGTGCGCAAGCCTCACCAAATCCGGAGGAGGCGCCGGTTATCAAGATAGATTTCTTCATCATGCTAATAAGTTCATTACCAAAAAAACAGGCTGTGCCAGGGCCTATACTTTTCCTAAACACCATCCTTTAACACAACCATGCGCAATCGAAACTGCCACCCAACAACTATCCAGCATAATGTCGGAGTACATTTTATTCTACTGTTTTGCCTGATCGGCTGCGACTCGCCATTGTCGACACCTCCGGTAGCCTCTGCTGAGTGGAGTACGGAAGAGATGGTGATCCATCAGTTGCATGAACTAGGGCCTGTTAACACTAATCCAATACGCCCTGTTGTGCCTGAAAAAGCGCCAATCAAGGCGCGAGGAGAGAGGTTTGGTTATTCCAAATGAGCGACGAGCAACGCCGAGTGGCGCTTTTTCAGGCACAACCCGAAGGGCTGGGGCTGTTTTTGCCCCCAGCGGCGTTATCATTCGCTCATGTAGAATGACTACACCTCGCTCATTCTGCCTTGCTGGGCACAAAAACAGCCCCAGCAGGGTGTATTGGATTAGTGTTAACAGGCCCTAATACGTTACGAGGAGCTAGAGTATCAACGGCGGCTTGACGAGTTGGACGCGCTTTCATTCCCGAGACCTGCTGCTTCGCTCCCGGAGCATTGAGTATCGGCAGGGAAATCCGGCGATCATCGTGAGCAGTAACAGAGCCAGCACGGAGAGATTGCCGAATTTTGCATAGGGTGTTACGCCTTCCAGAGGCACAATCTCCCCCTTTAAAACATCGACCTCCAACAGCGGCGACGCAACCAGGATGTCACCGCCTGGTCCGATGATGGCTGAGATCCCGGTATTGGTCGAACGCAGCAGATAACGCCCTGTCTCCAGCGCCCGCATCCTCGCGATCTGCAGATGCTGATGGGGGGCCAGCGATTTGCCGAACCAGGCATCGTTGCTGGCGTTGATCAGATATGCCGCTTCCGGAAGGGCCTCGATCATCTCGCTGCCGAAGGCGTCCTCATAACAGATCGAAAGCCCCGCCAGATAGTCACCGACACGCATCAACGGCTCGGCTTCCTCCCTCGTGCTGAAATCCGACATCGGAATGGTGAACAGATCGACCAGCGGCCAGAGTATGCCTTTCAGTGGCAGATACTCGGTAAAGGGCACCAGATGGCGTTTATAGTAGTGATCGCGCTCCTCATTACCCAGTGACACCATGGCATTGAAATAGCGCTTCCGCTCCTGATCCATCTGCACGACACCGAACACCAGGTGTGTCTCGTGTCTTTTGACCGTGTTTTCAAGGGGCTGAATAAAGGCCTCGTCCACCTGGAACTGAAACGCCGAGACCGCTGTCTCCGGCCAGACGATGAGATCGCGATCGAAGTTCTCCTTGGTTTTGTTGGCGTACAACACCAAGCTGGGCAGCAACTGCTCGGGCAGCCACTTATCCGCTTGCGGGATATTACCTTGAATCAGGGCGACCCTGATCGGTTCTCCTATCGGCTGACCCCAGTCGATCCTTGCCCCCAGCCATCCTGCCACCCAGATCAACACCGCTGCGCTAAGATAACCGATCCGGTATCGCGTGGAACCGGCCAGGGAGAGCAGCAAGCCCACTGTAATCAGCACCATCCAGCTAATCCCCAGCACACCCAACAGCGGTCCATAACCCGCCAATGGCGAATCGATTTGCGAATAGCCGATCTGCAGCCAGGGAAAACCGCTCAGAAACCAACCACGCAACCATTCCAGCAACACCCACAAAGCCGGATAGACCAGTATCAGTAACTGGCTCCTGGTGGCGTAAAAACGCCCCGCCAACCATCCCAGACAGGCGTAATAGAGCGCCATCAAGACAATGAATCCAAGGGTCACCAGCAGCGGGAATAGCCAGCCAAGATCGCCAAACTGGGCGATACTGACATGCAGCCATGAAACGCCACTGCCCATCAGACCCAGCCCATACATAAAGCCTGTCTTGACATTGAGATGTGGCATCTCCAGCCACAACAGGAACAGAACGGCAGGCCCGGCCAACGCCACGATCCAGATATTGAACGGAGCATATGCCAACGTCGTGACGGCACCCGCCGCCAAAGCCATAAGACGTGGATAACGCAGCACAACAGGCAGGGTTTGCTTTAAGCTTATCGGCAAATTCAGATCCATACGCTATGCCAGTTTGGAAAGAGCCGCTGCAAACTCACGATTCGCGGTTCATCACACATCATCTTTGTAGGGATCAGAGAAGTGCAAGCTGAGCAGAATATCCCGCTCCAAACGCTCCATCTGTTCCGCTTCAGTGTCGCTCTGGTGGTCGTACCCCAGCAGATGCAACACGCCGTGAACCACCATATGGGCCCAGTGAGCGTGTAAATCCTTACCCTGTTCAAGCGCCTCCCGCGCCACGACCTGAACACAAATCACCAGATCCCCAAGCAACGGCAATGGCACTTCGACAGGGGCCTCAAACGGAAAAGAGAGTACATTGGTCGCTTTATCCTGGCCGCGAAAATCGCGATTGAGTTGGCGGCTCTCCTCTTCATCAACAAGTCGAATCACCATTTCCACGGAATCGTGATCCTGTGGCAACGCCGCCTCCACCCACTGCCTGAATTCATCCTCTGCAGGCAGATCAACGGATGCCTTCGCGGCCTGTTGTACCTCCACACTCAGCGTATTCAAGGGATCATCCCTTGCGGTCAAACTCATCATAGGCGCGTACAACCCGCTGCACTACCGGATGCCGCACCACGTCCCTGGCATTGAAAAAGGTAAAACTGATCCCCTCCACATGGGCCAACACTTCCGTGGCTTGGCGCAGTCCTGACTGTTGACCACGGGGTAGATCGATCTGTGTCACATCACCGGTGATCACCGCAGTTGAACCAAAGCCGATGCGGGTGAGAAACATCTTCATCTGCTCCGGCGTGGTATTCTGAGCCTCGTCCAGAATAACGAACGACTCATTCAAGGTACGGCCACGCATATAGGCCAGGGGGGCGATCTCAATGACATTGCGCTCCACCAATTTCGCCACTTTTTCGAAACCGAGCATCTCGTATAGGGCGTCGTAGAGGGGTCTCAGATAGGGATCGATCTTCTGCGCCAGATCACCGGGCAGGAAACCGAGCCTTTCTCCCGCCTCCACGGCGGGCCTGACCAACAGAATACGCCGAACCTGATCGCGTTCCAGCGCGTCCACCGCACTGGCAACGGCGAGGTAGGTCTTGCCGGTACCCGCCGGACCGACACCGAAATTGATGTCATGCGTCAATACCTTATGCAGGTACTCTTTCTGATTCGCTCCGCGCGGCCGAACCAGTCCCCGCCGTGTCTTGATCACTGTCTCGGGCAGATCATTTGTGGATTTCTGCTCCAACAGCTCATCCACGCCCGCCTCCTGCAGATAGAGGTGGACCCGTTGCGGATCGAGTATCTCGCTCGAAGTGGCGCGGTAGAGATCCAGTATCACCCGCTCACCCGCCTGAATCGAGTGACGCTCACCGATCAGGCGGAAGCGATTTCCACGATTGTTGATCTCTATGCCCAGGCGGCCTTCGATGTGGCGCAGGTGCTCATCGAGCTGACCACAAAGATTCGCCAGCCTTTCGTTGTCGGCGGGTTCGAGGAGCAGATCCAGGGAGTCGGGATGTTCAGCCAAGCGTAAATCCTAAGCGTTTGCCGCTCTGTCGTTAGCGGATTGCAACCACTCGCCTCTCAAGGAATTCGGCAGCGCCTCGGTAATCCGCACATCGGCAAATTGACCGATCAATTCCATAGGGCCATCGAAATTCACCACCCGGTTATTCTCAGTGCGTCCAGCCAGTTGTGCCGGATTTTTTTTCGCAGGCCGTTCCACCAATATGCGTTGCACGGTACCGACCATGCGGCGACTGATGCGTTGGGCCTGGGTGTTGATAAGCCGCTGCAAACGCTCCAGCCGCTGCTGCTTGACCGCCAACGGCACGTCGTCCGGCAGATCGGCAGCCGGGGTGCCGGGGCGGCGGCTGTAGATGAAGCTGTAGGAGTGGTCGAAACCCACCTCTTCGATCAGCTGCAGGGTCGCCTCGTAATCCGCCTCGGTCTCGCCGGGAAAGCCGACGATAAAATCGGAGGAGATGGTGATATCGGGCCGGACCTCCCGCAAACGACGGATCCTGGCCTTGTATTCAATGGCCATATGGCCCCGCTTCATCATCGCCAGTACGCGGTCGGAGCCTGACTGCACCGGCAGGTGGAGAAAGCTGACCAATTCCGGCACCTGGCCGTAGACATCGATCAATGAGTCCGAGAATTCCACCGGGTGAGAGGTGGTGAAGCGAATACGCTCAATCCCCTCAACCGCCGCAACATACTCGATCAACAAGGCCAGGTCCGCCTCCTCGCCGTCCACCATTTCGCCCCGGTAGGCGTTGACATTCTGCCCCAGCAGATTGATCTCGCGCACTCCCTGGGCCGCCAGCCCGGCCGCCTCGGCGATGACATCGTCGAAGGGTCGGCTGATCTCTTCGCCGCGGGTAAAGGGGACCACGCAATAGGTGCAATACTTCGAACATCCCTCCATCACCGACACATAGGCAGTAGGCCCATCGGCGCGAGGCTCGGGGAGCCGGTCGAATTTCTCTATCTCGGGAAAGGTGACATCCACCACCGGTGTGTGTTCACGCCTGGCATGTCGAATCATCTCGGGTAACCGGTGCAAGGTTTGAGGACCGAACACAATATCGACATAAGGCGCCCGTTGGCGTATCGCCTCACCCTCCTGGCTCGCCACACAACCACCGACGCCAATGATCAAGCCGGGATTCTTCTCCTTCAGGGGACGCCACCGCCCCAGCTGGGAGAATACCTTCTCCTGCGCCTTCTCACGGATGGAGCAGGTGTTCAACAGTAATACATCGGCCGCTTGGGCGTCCTCGGTCAATACCAGGCCCTCACCCACGCGCAGGCCATCCGCCATGCGTGACGAGTCATATTCGTTCATCTGACAACCGAAGGTTTTGATGTAGAGTTTACCGGCCATATCGAATCCAGTGTCAATCGGGGTCGCTATATTATAGCTTTAACGGGAATCTTTCATCCGGGTTAGCCTTCTGCGTTCAAACAGTGCCTGTGGTTATTATCAAAATGCCGGTTAATCATCACATTCGGGTTAAACAGCGGGCAGGAGTACCTTATACGCGCTGCAGCAGATCCCGGATCCTGTCACTGTTGCGCGCCACCTGATAGGTGAGACGCTGCCGTTGCGCGGTCACAACGGCTGCCAGTTCGGCAACGGCAGTATCGAAGTCATCATTGATAACGAGATAGTCGAATTCCGCATAGTGTGACATCTCTTCCACAGCCTGACTCATGCGCTGTTGAATGATCTCTTCACTGTCCTGCCCCCTGGCATCCAGACGTTTCCGCAAAGCTTGGTGGTCAGGGGGCAGAATAAAGATGGAAACCGCTTCCGGGAAGTGTTTGCGCACCTGTCTCGCACCCTGCCAGTCGATCTCCAACACGGTATCGTGACCGGCCCTCAGCTCGGTGTTTACAGCCTCTTCGGATGTACCGTAATAGTTGCCGAAAACCTCGGCATGCTCCAAAAAACCGCCCTCTCCCGCCATCCTTAGAAACGCTTCCTGGGAGAGAAAGTGGTAATCGACTCCATCCTGCTCGCCGGGGCGCATTTCCCGCGTGGTATGGGAGACGGAGACATGCAATCCGCTATCCAGTTTGCGCAATGCCTTCAGCAGGCTGGTCTTACCTGCACCGGAGGGTGCGGAGAGAATATAGAGGGTACCCTGAGCCGTCATCGATGCTGTTCCCATAACGTCTTTCATCCGATCACTTATTGATGTGTCAATATGTATGAGGCTTATTCTATATTCTGGATCTGCTCACGCATCTGTTCGATCAACACCTTCATCTCCACGGCGGCACGGGTCACATCCACATTGCTGGACTTGGATGTCAGTGTATTGGCCTCACGGTTGAGTTCCTGCATGAGGAAATCGAGTCGTCGCCCGATGGGCTCATCCGCCGATAATACACGCTCCACCTCCTCAAGGTGGGTCTCAAGACGATCCATCTCTTCATCCACATCGAGGCGTTGAGCCAGTATCACCATCTCCTGCTCCAAACGGGCATCATCCATCTCTTCCAGTACTTCGGAAAGGCGTTCACTGATCCGGTTTCGAAAACCTTCCAGCACTTCCGGCATAAGTTCGCGCACTTGCTCAACCTGCAACTTCAGGCTATGGCAGCGCTGCCGGATAATCTCCCCAAGGCGTTCTCCTTCACGCAGGCGATTATCGATCAGGCTGTCAATGGCGGTCTCCAACAACGCCATTGCCTGTTGTTTAACCGGGGTTATGTCCTGCTCGTTCTCTTCCAGCACACCAGGCCAACGCAACAGATCAGCGCTACGAACACTCTCGTTCAGGCCGGTCATATCGGTAATTTGCCGTTCTGCATTGACGAGTTGCTGGACCATGCGCTGGTTGACACTCAACCCCGCCTCCGCGATCCCACCCGGCTTGAACTTCAGACTGACATCGAGTTTGCCCCGTCCGAGTCTGGCATTCATACGCTCCCGCACCATCGGCTCAAGCACCCTCAACTCCTCGGGCAAACGCAAAAACATCTCGAGATAGCGGTGATTCACCGAGCGTATTTCCCAGCTCAGGATACCCAGGTCGCCCCGATACTCCTCCCGAGCGAAAGCTGTCATACTGCTGATCATATAGTCCTGCCTGAGATCTCCGGATTAGTCTGGGGATGGCATGCAATCACCACCCCTATGGCTCACGTTATTTCGTACCGTATGGCATGATACCTGACAATGAGGCGGCAAGCATTGCCACGACTACAGAATCCCTGATCCAGGCCGCTATGCTTGGGTATGAGCGGCCGAGTCATGTTGGCAATGTATCCCAGGTGCCGCAGTATCAAGCGTTTTTTTGAAGAAAATCACTTTTTTACCGGTCACTGGGGCAAAATTCTCAATCTACACAGGTATTTCTTATAAATGTCCTTATAATCAGTGTGATGCTCATCCTTTCTTTGACAGCGAAATATTTTCAACGGGAACCGCATGGATAAGCTCCGAGACAGCTTGCCGGAAGGTACTGAAATAGACTGCTATGTGATCATGAAAGTGGTAGCGAGCGGCGGCTTCAGCCTGATCTATCTGGCCGAAGATGAAGATACGCAGGATGAGGTCATCATCAAGGAGTTCTTGCCCAAAAAGCTGGCAAAAAGAGGGGGCAACGGCAAGGTTATCCCCCTGGACAAGAAACAGGCCGATAATTTCAATCGCAGCCTGCGACTCTTCTATCAGGAAGCCAAGGTACTGGCCTCGCTGCGTCATCCCAATATCGTACAGGTGAGAGGCTTCTTTCTTGCCAACAATACCGGTTATCTGGTGATGGACCATGAGCGTGGCAAAAACCTCGCCAGCTACATCAAGAAGCGTAGCGGCAGTCTCAGCACCCGCTTTCTGATGACGGTTTTCCCCCCTATCCTCGATGCACTCAACCTGATCCACTCGCGCAACCTGCTACATCTGGACATCAAGCCCAGCAACATCCATCTTCGTACGGGAGGCAATCCCCTGCTGCTCGATTTTGGCGCCGTACATGAAGTACACAATGAAGGGAGCCGAACGGGACGCGTGGTCACCACGGGTTTCTCTCCAGTCGAGCAATATTACCAGTCGGGTAATGTCGGCCCCTGGAGTGACGTGTATGCAATCGGAGCCAGTATGCGCGCCTGTCTCGACGGTAAAGCACCGCCGTCAGCCATTGAGCGCCATGCCAAGGAGAAATTGAAACCCGCAGCCAGAATCTATCGTCGCCGTTATCCGGCAAGCATGCTGGAGGCGATCGACTGGGCGATGGAGATCGAGTATGAGAAACGGCCTCAGAATGCCGGTGAACTGCTGCAGGCACTGCAGATCGATAAGCTCGATAGCGAAAGCGCCATTTCAGACCTGATCGGTGAGAAAAGGGCCATATCGTGAAATACGAGACGGCGCAATATACCCTGTTGGGAGACCGTTCCGTGAATCAGGACCGTTACCTGATCATGGAGGCGCCTGACTCCATCCTGCTGGCCCTGGCGGATGGCATGGGTGGCCATCCAAAGGGGGAGATGGCTGCGCAAATTCTGATGGATAACGCGCGTAAGGCATTCCTAACCAGCCGCAAACCCATTGCCAATCCACGTTTCTTCCTCTCCGGACTGATGGAGATGAGTCATCGGGAGATCCTCGAATTCGGCAGTAAGCAGGAGCCACCGATCGAACCCCGTACGACAGGCGTATTGTGCCTGGTACAGGAAGACAACGCCTATTGGGCACATATCGGCGACAGCCGTCTCTATATTATGCGTAACGGCGTGATCCATCTTCGCACCGACGATCACTCCTACGTAGAGCATCTCCGTCAACAGGGGCTCATATCTGCCGCACAGGTACATACCCATAAATTCCGCAACTATGTGACCCGTTGCCTGGGCGGTACCAACAATCGACCGGTTGCTGAACTCAGCGGACCGCACGAGCTCATGGAGGGGGATGTGGTTTTGCTCTGCAGCGATGGCTTTTGGGGACCGCTGGCCGAGCGCCCGATGGTCGATACCCTGTATAAAGATCAGTCATCGCTGGTAAAAAAAATTGCCCAGCTGGCCAACCACGCTGCAGCCACTAGCCATCCCGAAAGCGACAATGTCACTGTGGTCGCTTTGAAATGGCGAGAAAAGGAAGCCAAGCTGACACCCGCCGACTTCAGCATGTCCCTGTCACGTAAGAAAAGGGATCTGCTCAGCACCCCTGCAGAGCAGGTCGATGTAACGAAAGCCATCAAAGACCTGCGCAAATTCGTCGACGATATCGATATCGAATAGGTTTGTTAAACCCTCTTTGACCGAGTCTGTCGGCAGGCGTCAGGGCCTATGCGGACGCAACAGAGCCGATTGGACAGGTGCGAACAGATCCTACTCAGAGGCACCGCCGGTATCGTTCCCCTTATTCGGTTGTTTGATCAGCCGGTAGGCGAAGAGTATAAGAAACGCACCCGCGGTGGCAGTCAGAATACTGGGGATGCTAAAACCGGTGGCGCTACCCAGTCCAATGAACGAACCGATATAGCCGCCCACCATGGCGCCACCTATCCCCAACAAAGTGGTAATAATCAAACCACCGCCATCCTTGCCGGGCATCAGCCACTTAGCCAATGCGCCCGCAATCAATCCAAGCACTATCCAGGAAATTATACCCATAACCAATCCTCTCCTATCATCTTATTGTCGTCGTGGATACCATCATGCATTACCTTGGTTGGCTGACAACCCCTGCAATGGCCATACATGGGCTTTCGCACCTGACTTAACTACAGTGATTTCGCGGAAAAGGTGTCGCACTGTTTTAAATCACCACCCTGAAAACCGACCTTGAACCATTTGACACGTTGCGCAGAACTGCCATGTGTGAAAGAGTCCGGGCTGACATAACCCTGAGACTGTTTCTGTAAGCGATCGTCACCGATGGCGCTTGCCGCATTCAGTCCCTCGTCGATATCCCCCGATTCCAGCAACTGTCGTGAACGGTCTGCGTGATAGGCCCAGATACCCGCAAAACAGTCCGCCTGCAACTCCTGACGGACGGAGAGCTTGTTGCCCTCCACCTCGCTCAATGATCGCTTGGCATTTTGTACCTTTTGCGAAATCCCCAACAGGGTCTGCACATGGTGCCCAACTTCGTGGGCAATCACATAAGCCTGGGCGAAGTCACCGGGGGCCTTGAAGCGATTTTTCAAATCACTGTAGAAAGAGAGATCGATGTAGACTTTGTGATCGCCCGGACAGTAGAAAGGTCCCATTGCCGCCTGACCGAAACCACAGGCTGTCTTTGTCGCACCACGAAACAGGACCAGATTCGGCTCCTCATACTGCCCGCCCATCTTCTTGAACAACTGATGCCAGGTGGCTTCGGTATCGGCCAGTACGACTGAGACAAACTCCACCAGAGTCTTCTCTTCAGCACTCTGTTTAACCGATCCACCCTCGTGGTTAGAGAGGTTATCCTGGCCGCCGCCCCCTCCCAGAATGGACCCAAGGTTTCCGCTCATCAGAGCGTAGGCGCCGATTGCCAAAACCGCGACCACGCCACCTTTGAGACCGAACAGTTTAAATACAGCGGGCAGCAGATTCAGCAGTCCGCCACCGCCGCCGAGCCCGCCCATCGGGGATGGCGCACGCATACTGCGGCGGTCCTCGACATTGTCACTTCTTCGCTGACCTCTCCAACGCATCTGTCAACTCCCCAATCGTGATGTAGGACTTGTTCCACCCAGAGGCAATTCCACTCTTCAATAGCTGCAACCACTGAAATGCACGGGTACGAACAATTCCGATTCTACCGCTTAGAAAAAGCCATATTCTGCAAGGTCACACCGCATCCACTGTCAGGCGGCTATCGATTGAACAATGATACGATTGCCGCTGAGTAGGTTACATGCCATGCCACACGGCACAAGCCCCGGTACAATTCCTCATGATGAGAATGCTCTCTCCGGAATCATCGATTCGCCAAATCCCGACTGGCATGTTAAATAGTGGTGTCCGGGGTGCGGACTCTCAAGCTATCGTTGGCTGAGTCTAACCGAAAAAAAGATGCGTGACAGTCGAGAATGTTAAATATTTGTCAACTCGCGACCCAGGAAGAATGAAGATGACAGACAACAAGATCCTGCTTGGCGGCAATGGTACTCAACAGATCCTGCTCAATGCAGGCATGGCAAATCGTCATGGTCTTATCACGGGAGCCACCGGCACCGGTAAGACAGTCACCCTACAGGTGCTGGCCGAGTCCTTTTCACGACTGGGCGTGCCGGTATTCACCGCCGACGTAAAGGGTGATCTGTCGGGTCTCGCGGGTAGTGGCAAGGCACATCCCAAAATCACAGAGAGATTGGATTACATCAAGATTGAGGGCCATGAATTCGAGCCCTGCCCGGTAGCGTTCTGGGACGTCTATGGCAAACAGGGACACTCCGTACGAACCACGGTTTCCGAGATGGGACCGACACTACTGGCCAACCTGCTGGAATTGAACGAGACCCAGGAGGGTGTGTTACAGATCGCCTTCAGCCTGGCTGACGACGAGGGATTGCTGCTACTCGACCTGAAAGATCTGAGATCTATGCTGAACTGGGTTGCGGACAACAGCAAGACACTGGAACGGGAATACGGCCGCGTCTCCAGACAGAGCGTCACTGCCATTCTGCGTAGATTGCTGGTGCTGGAGGAGGCCGGTGGCGAGATTTTCTTCGGCGAACCTGCGATTCGGATTGAGCATCTCATGCAGACAGACTTCTCGGGGCGGGGGGTGGTCAGCATTCTCGACGCCACTACCCTGTACCACTCGCCACGTATCTATGCCACCTTCCTGTTATGGCTTCTCTCCGAGCTGATGGAGGAGTTGCCGGAAAGGGGTGATGCCGATCTGCCTGAGTTGGTCTTCTTTTTCGATGAGGCGCATCTGCTTTTCAGCAGCGCTCCTAAGGCACTGCTGGAAAAAATCACCCAGGTGGTAAGACTGATAAGATCCAAAGGTGTCGGTGTATTTTTTATCACCCAATACCCCAACGACGTGCCGGATGAGGTTATCGGTCAATTGGGCAATCGCATACAGCATGCCTTGCGGGCCTTTACACCTCGCGACAAAAAGGCCGTCAAGGCCGCCGCTGAAACCTTCCGTGAAAATCCGGCATTCGACACCGTGGAGGTGATCAGCAACCTTGGTGTAGGCGAAGCCTTGATTTCCACCCTGGACAAAAAAGGCATACCCGGCATTGTGGAACGGACACTGATGGCCCCTCCGCGCTCCCAATTCGGCCCGATCGATCAGGCTGAACGCGAAAAAATCATCAAGCGTTCACCCTTCAGCACCACCTACAGTGCAGAGATCGACAGGGAATCAGCCTATGAAATGCTGAAGAAGCGAGAAGAGGAGCTGATCGAGCGTCGGCAAGAGCAGGCGAAGAGAGAGGCCGAAGAGAAGGCTCGAAAAAAGGCCGGCAGAAGCAGCGGCGGATCGAGGCGCCAAAGTGTTGGAGAGGCTTTCGCCAAGTCGGTGGCGCGCGCCATCGGCTCAAAGCTGGGGCGACAGATCGTACGCGGTATCCTGGGATCGATCATCGGCGGTCGTCGCTGAAGGAGATTATCTATCTATCCGTTTCAATGAACGGGAATCTGATAACAAATGACACCAGTAAAATTACGCGTTAAACGGTGCGGCAAGCCGCACGCTATGAAGTTATGAACCTATCCATCCGATTCCAGCAAGACACGCCTTGAAATGTGACAATTTTTCCGAAAAGCTGACAACACTGCCGCTTTCACCCATAATGTCGCCCCCGATATTCACTGCGGTTTGATCGAGTCAGGCCGGAATACGATTGTAACAATGGAGTCGACTCTCTAATGAGACCATCCGCACGCCAAGCTGACGAACTGCGACCGATCACCATCACCCGCCAATATACAAAACATGCCGAGGGATCGGTTTTGGTCTGTTTCGGTGACACCCAAGTCATCTGCACCGCCAGTGTCGAAGAACAGATCCCACGCTTTCTAAAAGGAACCGGCCAGGGCTGGATTACCGCAGAATATGGCATGCTGCCCCGCTCCACCACAGATCGCATGGGAAGAGAGGCGGCCCGCGGAAAACAGGGTGGTCGCACCCTGGAGATACAACGCCTGATCGGCCGCTCGCTCCGTGCCGCTGTGGACCTCAAGCGGTTGGGAGAAAGAACCATTACCCTTGATTGTGATGTTATCCAGGCCGATGGCGGGACCCGAACTGCATCCATTACCGGTGCTTGTGTCGCACTGGTCGATGCCATCAACAATACACGGGGACTTGGGTTGTTGGATGATGACCCCATGCTTGGCATGATCGCATCCGTCTCGGTGGGAGTGTACAACGGGGAACCGGTGCTCGACCTTGACTATGCCGAGGACTCTAACGCCGAAACCGATATGAATGTAGTGATGAATGACAACGGCGGTTTCATCGAGGTCCAGGGCACAGCCGAGGGCACCGCTTACAGCCGCGACGAATTGAATGCCATGCTAGACCTTGCGCAGCAAGGCATAGCGAAGATAATCCAAATCCAGAAAAAAGCCCTCAACAACTAAACACTGAGAAAAGACAACCTCAGCGGAAACTACATTCAAAAATGGATAGTCGGTTTATTAGGGATATTTCTCGAAAACGATGGGAACAGGTAGACAGGAATGAGTATGCATCATAAAGGTGAAAAAATAGTTCTTGCCAGCAACAATGCAGGCAAGGTCCGCGAAATCAATCAATTGCTTGCCAGTGAACAGATCATCGTCGTAGCGCAAAAGGAGTTTAATATTCCGGATGCGATTGAAGATGGACTCAGCTTCGTTGAGAACGCCATCAAAAAGGCACGCCACGCGGCAAGTCTGAGCGGAATACCGGCCATTGCCGACGACTCGGGCATCGAGGTGGATGCATTGAATGGCGCCCCCGGCATCTACTCCGCCCGTTTCGCCGGCCCCGGATCGACGGACGAGGCGAATTTGCAAAAACTGCTGGGGCATCTCAAAGATATACCCGATGATCAGCGAAGCGCCAGGTTTCAGTGTCTGCTTGTCTATATGCGCCACGCCGAAGATCCGACCCCGATCATCTGTCAGGGCACATGGGAAGGAAGAATATTACACGAACCACAAGGGGAAAACGGTTTCGGTTATGACCCAATATTTTATGTTCCAACCCATGACTGCAGTTCAGCCGAACTTGCACCGGAAGTGAAAAACAGTCTGAGCCACCGGGGACAGGCACTGAAGAAATTGTTGCATGCGTTGGGCGGTTGACCGCAACGGCACTTTCACGCTGCCGATTGATTGAAAATTTTTGTGTCTTTTCCCCGCTTCTCCTGTTGGAAAGCGTCCCACTATCCTATGCTACAGGCTGGTCTTTAGAGCCAGCGGACCACAATTTCGCAACCAACGATAAAAAAAGAATTCTGTGATCGCTACAACCCAACAAAGAGGACGTGATATAGCATCTCGGGGTTGCCTAAGCTTGAATTGTCGGCACATCGATCTGATCGGGTAAACCGTATCCGCATCCTGCATCAGATAGTTGTACAGCGTGCCTACAGGTTGCCGAATCACAGATCGCATAATAAATCCCATAAAGGAGAAATCACATGTCAGTCGCAAAAGTCACCGAAATCATCGCTTCATCCAATAAGAGTTTTGATGATGCCGTCACCAAGGGCATCAAACGCGCCAACAAGACACTGAAGAACATCAAGGGGGCCTGGGTCAAGGATCAACAGGTCTCTGTCAGCAACGGCAAGGTCACTGAATACCGCGTAACATTGAAGGTTACTTTCGTATTGAAAGACTGACCCGCTATCCTGCCGGACATTCCAAGGGAGGATTATACTGGCCCTGGCTGTAACGGACCGGTACTGTAATCTGGCAGGATCACGATGCACAGGAGGCAATATCCTAGTGCGATTCATAACCCTGCATCAATGAAATTAGTTAGCAAACGATAGGAGAGTAAACTATGGGGCTGTTTGATTTTGCAGCAAACCTGGGAAAAAAACTGTTCGGTAAGGATGACGATCCTGCGGAAAAGATAAAACAACAGATCGAAGCGGACAATCCGGGCATCAAGGACCTTGAAGTCAGCTTTGAAGATGGCAAGGTTGTATTGTCAGGAAACGCGGATAGTGCGGAAGCCCTGGAAAAGACGGTGTTGATCGCAGGCAATGTTCGGGGTGTCAGTGAAGTGACCGCCGATGCCGTCACCGCACCACAACAACAGGCCAAGGTCGAGTACTATACGATTGAGAGCGGCGATACCCTTTCGGCAATCGCCAAGCGTTTCCTCGGTAAGGCCTCCGACTATCCGAAGATCTTCGAAGCAAACCGTGAGGTCATCAAAGATCCCAACCTGATCTACCCCGGTCAGAAGATCCGTATTCCGCTGGATTGAATCAAAGCGCCGATCAAGCGGTATTAATGCGTTGGTTGAATCCCCGCTCTGCCGGGGGTCGCCAGCTCATGCCAACTCTTATATTCCCGATTCTCTAACCATATACAACGGCAGGCAACCAGGTTGCCAGTCGCGGCCAGTAAGCCAGCAGGCCCAGCATTATCAGCTGAATCACAATGAACGGCGCCACACCCCGGTAGATGGCGCCTGTGGTCACCTCGCGTGGGGCGACGCCACGTAGATAGAAAAGCGCGAAACCAAAAGGCGGTGTCAGAAAGGAGGTCTGAAGGTTCAAGGCGATCATCACGCCCAACCAGACAGGATCAAGCCCCATGGAAAGAAGGATCGGACCGACGATCGGTACCACGACGAAAGTGATTTCGATGAAGTCAAGGATGAAACCGAGCAGGAACATCACCAGCATGACAACCACCATGGCGCCGATCACGCCACCCGGCAGATCGGTCAGCAGTTCCGTCACCAGTTCGTCACCCCCGAATCCCCGGAACACCAGAGAGAAGAGAGAGGCGCCGATGAATATCATGAACACCATGCTGGTGACCTTGGTGGTACCGCTCATTACCTCCTTCAAGGTCTTGAAAGTTAACTGGCGCTGACTGATCGCCAGCAATATCGCCCCAATGGCACCGACGGAGGCCGCCTCGGTCGGCGTGGCCAGGCCGCCCAGTATGGAACCGAGCACGGCAACGATCAGCAGCAACGGCGGCATCAGCACTTTGACCACCCGCATCAGCAGTTGCTGCTCCTGTTCCCGCTCAGCGCGGGGAATGGCGGGCACCGACTCGGGTTTGGCGAAGGCGACCGCGATCAGGTAGACAAGATAGAGCATCACCAGCAGCAGACCGGGAATCATCGCACCGACGAACAGGTCGCCTACGGAGACCGTATCCGGGGAAAAGATCCCCATATTCAACTGTGCCTGCTGGTAGGCGGCGGAGAGTACATCGCCCAGCAAGACCAGAATAATGGAGGGAGGAATGATCTGACCGAGAGTACCGGCGGCACAGATGACGCCGCTTGAGATCGCCGGATGGTAGTTGCGTTTCAGCATGGTCGGCAGCGACAGCAGGCCCATCGTAACCACCGTGGCGCCGACGATGCCGGTACTCGCCGCCAGCAACATACCAACCAGGGTTACCGATATACCAAGCCCCCCCCGAAGCGGACCGAACAGGGCGGCCATGGTGTCGAGCAGATTCTCCGCCACCCGGGAACGCTCGAGCATGACTCCCATAAAAACGAACAGCGGCACCGCGATCAATGTCTCGTTGGTCATGATACCGTACAGGCGGTTGGGCAGCGCTTGCAGGAAGGCGTCATCGAAATAGCCGTTCAGGCTGCCGAACCAGGCGAATGCCAATGCCGTGCCGCCGAGGGAGAAGGCGACCGGATAGCCCAGCAGTAACACCAAGCAGACGATCAGAAACAGTATCAACGGCAGAAACTCAGCCATCGCTTCCCGCTCCCACACCATCAGTCCGGCCCATCAGGCGTGACAGACTGCGAATGACCGTACTGATCCCTTGAATCAGCAAAAGCCCCGCCATCAACAGGATCAGGCTCTTGAACAGGTAGACTCCATCCAGCCCCCCGGCCTCCCTGGAGCCCTCACGTAACGACCAGGACTGAATCACATATTCCCAACTGATTACAAAGATGAACAGGCACACCGGCATCAACAGCAGGAGGCTGCCGAGCATATCGACCCATGCCTGTTTCTGCGGTGAGAAACGATGGAAGAAGATATCGACCCGAACATGACCTTCATGCTTCAGGGTATAGGCGGCACCCACCAGAAACAGCGCCCCGTGCATGAAAGTGACCGACTCCTGTAGCCAGATCCAGCCCAGGTCGAAGACATAACGCAGTACGACCACGGTGAAGGTGACCAGCACCATGAACAGGCTCAACCAGGATACGGTCCGTCCCAGCCATTCGTTGATGATCTCAAAGAGTGAAGCAATCCGTTCGAGTACCGATATGACACCTTTCATGGAGAGTTTCGGACCGCTACCATCGCATCAATATCCATTGCGGTACTGAGATATTGGTCGGATCTGTAGAGCGGGAATCGAATTCACCATCCCCATCACGATCTACCATATAGTAGGGTGGTCCGGCATCAGGTTGGACCTTTACCATATAGAGCTGGCCATTGATCCGATACTCGTAGATCGTCCCCTCCTCCCGCTTGATGATCGTCACTTCGGGTTCGATCACCTCACCATCCACGATCACCTCAGGCAGGGGCAAATCGGGTGGCTCGGGCGCATCAAGGTCCTCCGCTGCCAATAATCCAGCGGAACTCAATACCAGACAGAACAAGGTCGGTATGATCGTATAACTGTGCTTGAACATCTTCTCCCTCCTGGGAGGTACATCAACTACCGGCCGGGCAATCCAGCCCATCTAAATGATTATTCAGCAAACCCCGATCAATGCCATCCTCGACAATCCCAGAGGTTTGCTTAGAGAGTCTATCAGCCACCAAGGTCAGAGTTCGAGCAGAATCTCCTGCTCTGCGGGCGAGGGTTCGAAACGACGGGTCTCATAGTGGGCGAAGATCGCGTCCACCACCTCTTTCGGTTGATTACAGACCTGCACCAGATCGAGATCCTCGGGACTGATGGTGCCCGCCTGACACAGGGTATTGCGAAACCAATCCAGCAATCCCTGCCAGAACGCCCCGTCCACCAGGATGATGGGAATCTTGCGGGTCTTGCCGGTCTGAACCAGCGTCAGTATCTCTGCCATCTCATCCAGTGTGCCAAAGCCGCCCGGGAGTACCACATAGGCCGATGCATGCTTCACGAACATCACTTTGCGGGCAAAAAAGTGGCGGAAATTGAGGGCGATATCCTGATAGGGGTTTCCGGCCTGCTCCATGGGCAGCTGGATATTCAGCCCGATACTGGTGGATTTCCCCTCGAAGGCCCCTTTGTTCGCCGCCTCCATGATCCCGGGACCGCCACCGCTGACCACGGAAAAACCGCTGTCCGACAACAGCCGTGCGATCTCCTCCGCCAGGGCGTAATGATGGTGATCGCGGGGGGTGCGTGCGGAGCCGAAGAAACTGACCGAAGGACTGATCTGAGCCAGTTGCTCAAAGCCTTCGACGAACTCCGCCATAATCTGGAATACCCGCCAGGACTCCCGGGTCAACTGACGTTCGTTGCCTCCCCTGGGGGTTCGGCGCCGGTCTCTTGTCATAGCCATCAGGTGATCACTCGTTCTCTTTTTTCTGCTGCAGCATAAAATAGTCATCATAGCAAGCAAGCCGCGCTGTTGAAATGGACCCCATCCCTGCGTAATCTTCCGCCTTTCGATTCGAATCCCCCAACCTTGGATTACCACAAGACTGCAACCCATGTCCGATCTCAATTCGCGCCAACAAGCAGCGGTCAACTATATCGATGGCCCACTGCTAGTACTCGCCGGGGCCGGCAGCGGCAAGACGCGAGTGATTACCGCCAAGATCGCCCATCTGATAAACCGTTGCGCCATGGATCCGAGATCGATCACGGCCGTCACCTTCACCAACAAGGCGGCGCGGGAGATGAAGCAGCGCATAGCGGGTATGGTCGGACGTAACAATGAGGCGGGCCCGGCCATCTCCACCTTTCACACCCTGGGCCTCAACATCATGCGTCGGGAGGTAAAGCGGCTTGGGTACAAGTCCGGCTTCTCAATCTTCGATCAACAGGACAGCGACACACTGCTCAAAGAGCTTTTACGAAAAGAGAATCTGGGGGATGAATCTGAACTCAACACAATCCAGTGGAGCATCTCGGGCTGGAAAAACGATCTGATAACCCCTGAACAGGCACTGAGCGGCGCAGAGGACGATTTGCAGGCCAGAAAGGCGCATCTCTATACCGCCTATCAACGAAACCTGAAGGCCTTCAACGCCGTCGACTTCGACGACCTGATCCTGCTGCCCGTGACCCTGTTTCGCCAACATCCTGATGCCCTCGAAACCTGGCAGAACCGTATCCGCTACCTGCTGGTTGATGAGTATCAGGACACCAACCAGGCACAGTATGAGCTGGTCAAGCTACTGGTCGGCGTACGTGCCGCGTTCACCGTTGTCGGTGACGATGACCAGTCTATCTACGCCTGGCGTGGCGCCCGCCCTGAAAACCTGGCGAAGCTGCAGTCCGATTTCAGGCACTTGAAATTGATAAAACTTGAGCAGAACTACCGCTCCAGCGGTCGTATCCTGCGTTCGGCAAACCACCTGATCAGCCACAATCCCCATGTCTTCGACAAGCGACTCTGGAGCGATCTCGGTCCGGGTCCGCAATTGCGTGTGCTCGAATGCCGCAACGAGGCGCAGGAGGCGGAGAAGGTGGTCTCGGAGATCATCCATCTGAAGTTCACGGCAAAGGCCGCCAACAGCGATTTCGCCATCCTCTATCGCGGCAACCACCAGGCAAGGCAGTTCGAACAGGCGCTGCGCAGCCATAACGTTCCCTATTTTCTCAGCGGCGGCACCTCGTTCTTCACACGTACGGAAGTAAAAGATGTCATGGCCTATCTGCGGCTGCTGGCGAATCCCGAGGACGACAGCGCCTTTCTGCGGATCATCAATACTCCACGCCGGGAGATAGGCCCCAACACCCTGGAAAAACTCAGCGCCTATGCCCGTCAACGTGAGTCAGGCCTACTGCCGGCATGCCGGGAGATTGGACTGCAGAGCGTGCTGAATCCACGTGCATACGATCGCCTACAGCAGTTTACCCGGCTGATGGAGGCACGCACGAGGGAGGCCGAGAACAGCCCGGTGGAGGCGGTCCGTGGCCTGGTGCGGGAGATCGATTACGAGGATTGGATCAGGGCAAACGCCAGCAGCGGCAGTGTGGCGGACAGGCGCATGGAAAACGTCAACGATCTGATGGAGTGGCTCAAGGCCCTCTATAACGGCGAGCTGCAGGAGAAGAGCCTGGTGGAGATGGTCAACCACCTGACCCTGATGGACCTGCTCGAGCGACAGAACGAGGAGCAGCAGCAGGACCAGGTCCATCTGATGACCCTGCATGCCGCCAAGGGACTTGAATTTCCCCATGTCTTCCTGGTCGGTATGGAGGAGGAGCTGCTGCCCCACCGAAGCAGTATCGAGGAGGAGAACATCGAGGAGGAGCGCCGCCTCGCCTATGTAGGTATCACCCGCGCACGACAAAGCCTGACCCTCACCTATGCCGCCAAACGCAAGCGATTCGGCGAAATGATACCCTGCGAGCCGAGCCGCTTCCTGCAGGAACTACCCGAAGAGAACCTCAACTGGGAGGGCCGCAACAGCCAACTCAGCCAGGAGGAGAAACAGCAACGGGGATCGGCCCACCTGGCAAATCTGAAATCTCTGCTTTCATAACAGGCTGCATGAGGCCATTTTTTGATAAGCGTCCGCAAATGAACGCGAATAAACGCTAATGATAATATTTTTTTACTGCGAAGCTCTTTGGTGCCAAGCGTAGCTTACCCATCAATTAATCATGACAATATATCCCGGCAAGCGTGAGATACAACGCACGACGGACACATTGAGAACATTTGCGTTCATTCGCGTTCATTTGCGGACTGTAAACTGCCTTAGTGGGTGAGTACCCAGCTGACGATGGTGCGAATATTGTCATCGGAGACGTGGGCATTGGGCGGCATTGGGATCTGGCCCCAGGTTCCCACACCACCGCTTTTCACCTTGGCCACCAGCAGATCCAGGGCAGCGGCGTCACCTTTGTACTTGGCGGCTACCTCTGTGTAGGCGGGACCGACCACCTTGGTTGCGACTTGGTGGCAGGCCATGCAGCCTGACTGGGTGGCCAGTGCCAGTGCATCGCCACCCGCGGCAGGCGCGGCTTCAGCGGCGGGGGCCTCGGCTGCCGGCACCTCTGCAGCAGGTGCTTCAGCGGCGGCAGTCTGGGTTGCCGGCGCGGCTGCGGGTTTGGCCTCGCCCGCCACGCTTACCTTGCCGATGGGGGCGATTCTATCGAGCACATCCGCCCGCTCCTCGGCCGTCAGGTGACTGGATAGTCCCGCCAGGGCGATGAGGGCAGACAGGGATAGGGCTTTGATCTTCACGGGCTTCGTCCTCCGTTGTTAATCTTGAGGCCAGGGGCCTGGGCTGTTCGCAAAACCCGGCGATTATACCCACAGGCGGCAAAAAGTTCGAACCGACCGTATTCCAGGCCGCATTCTCCCTGATACGGTGCAGTCGATTACGGGTTGGACGCAGCCGGCGCCTGTCGTTACACTACGCTTCCTGTTCAGCGCCCGTAGCTCAGCTGGATAGAGTACCGCCCTCCGAAGGCGGGGGTCACAGGTTCAAATCCTGTCGGGCGCGCCATTTCCATCAAGGGGAGGATTCCCCTGACGACGTCCGGCAGATCAGCGGAATCGTGCAAAACGGCATTGAGCATTACGCGTTCAGTATTTCCCGATACTATCCATAGTGGAGGCGGTTTTGTTTAATAAGGGCGTTTTTCTTGATGTAGGCTCGGTCGATTCCGGAGACATCGCCTGGTCGCCGCTCAAAGCCATGGCCCGCGATTGGGGCTGGCATCAGGCTACCGCATCCCGACAGAGACTGGAACGAATCATCGATGCCGAGCTGGTGATCAGCAACAAGGTGGTGCTCGATCGATACCTTTTGGCAGCCTGCCGAAATCTCAAGCTGGTCTGTATAGCAGCGACTGGCAGCAACAATGTAGACCTTGAAGCGGCCACCGAGCTGGGCATCGCTGTTACAAACGTAACCGGTTACGCCACCCCTTCGGTGGTACAGCATGTTTTCTCGTTGATCCTCTCTCTCGCCACTCAGCAGCAGAACTATCAGAGAGCGGTTGCAAGCGGTGACTGGCAACGGGCAAACCATTTCTGTTTCCTTGACTACCCCATCTGGGAGTTGTCTGGCAAGTGTATGGGTATCCTGGGCTACGGTGAATTGGGCCGCGGTGTGGGCCGGTTGGCCGAGGCCTTCGGTATGAGTGTCCTGGTGGCTCAACGGCCTGGCAACGGAACAGATCCGGACCGAATACCTTTGGATGAGCTGTTGCCCCAGGTGGACATACTCAGTCTGCATGTACCCTTGGCGGAGAATACCCGCAATCTGATCGGTGCCCGCGAGCTGGCTTTGATGCAGCCCCACGCCCTACTGATCAATACCGCCCGAGGCGGCATCGTGGATGAATCAGCGCTTGTGGACGCGCTTATTAACGGTGAGCTGGGAGGTGCCGGAATAGACGTGCTTGACGCGGAACCCCCGGTAGACGGCAACCCCTTGCTCAATCCGAAGATCCCCAATCTGATTCTCACACCCCATATCGCCTGGGCCAGCCGTGAAGCAAGGCAGCGGCTGATCGATGACGTGGCGGCGAATATCCAGGTCTTTCTTGCCGGTGAGATTCGTAATCGCGTCGTATGATGCGGTTATCCCAAACTTGTATGAAGGCATGCAAAGTCAAGATCAATCACTCTGCCTATAACCGCTCATAGCCCGCACAAGCTGGGATCCACGTAAATTTACTAGAAAGAATCAGAGATACTGCATCGTCTACCATTGCGATGTTGCCGATAGGCTTATACTTGGTCCAGATAAGAAGTTTTTCCTATCCAAACTTGGTATATACACCATTAGAATGAACTGACCTGTTCCTGACTTTGGTATGAATGTGTGAACCTTCGATTCAGACTCAATCTTATCGTGACGCTGGTGCTATTGATCATCCTAATTATCAGTGCAATACAAGCGGTCGATAACGCACGGAAAAACGTCCGTGCAGAATTGGAGTCAACGATGGTGTTTGCCGCGCATATGTTGACTGCGGAGCTACGGCATGTTTATCAGACTGAGGCGTTCGCACGGCAACAGCCCGCCCCGTTCAAGCTGGATCGGCTGGCGAACGTCCGCCATCTTCAGATCGCTTTTTACGACTTAGAAAATAACTTGGTCGAAAGCAATGACATAACACCGCAGGAAAACAACGACTCCACCCCTGATTGGTTCAAAGAACTGATGCACACCGCGTTGCAGGACATAGCCAAACAACGACTGCCCGTCTATGTAAACACAGCCAAACAGGGGGAACTCGTCATCAGTCCGGAGCCGAACAGCGAAATTGCGGAGGCCTGGGAAGAAACCAAAATGTTGCTGACGATGATTTCTCTGGTATTCCTGGCCGTGAACATTATGGTTTATGTCGTTGTATCACACGCCCTGAGACCGATTTCACACATCACAAAGGCTCTATCCGACATTGAGTCGGGGCAGCTTGGAACACGTCTTCCTATCTTCAAACTTCCCGAAATGGCGGGCATCAGCCACAAGTTCAACACGATGGCATCGGCATTGCAAAGCAGCATCCGGGACAACCATCGTCTGACCCAGCAGATCATTTCCCTGCAGGAGGCAGAGCGAAAAAGTCTTGCGCAAGAGCTGCACGATGAAATTGGCCAGCATCTGACAGCGATACATGTTGACGCATCGGTGATAAAGCAATCTAAGAATCTATCGTCCAGCATCAAAAGCGCCCAGGCGATCGATGAGGTCGCGTGCCAAATGATAGTGATTCTGAGAAGTATGCTAAAGCGCTTGAGACCCGGCGGCCTTGACGAGTTGAGCTTCATCGAAGCTCTGCGGGAGCTCGTTAATTCCTGGCAAGCGCGGCATTCGCAAACAGATCTCACATATCGGATCCAGGGGCAGTTTTCCGCGCTTGACGAGACCATTCAGTTGACCCTGTACCGCGTTCTGCAAGAATGCCTGACAAATATCAGTCGTCACTCGAAGGCCACAAAAATCAGGATCGATTTGGAGGAATGCACGACGACTTACGAACTTGAGGTCGCAGATAATGGAGAGGGCTTTGACGCATCGGAGCGGAGATCCGGTTTCGGCCTGTCAGGGATGCAGCAGCGTGTTGACAGTGTGAATGGACAGATAAATATCGACACCAGACCTGGCGAAGGCGTAATCATCAGGGTAAGCATCCCTAAACAAGGAGAGATCATGTGAGTCGCACCATCAACGTCCTGCTGGCAGACGATCACGTCGTCGTCAGGTCCGGATTGACCAGACTGCTGGAACAAAACAGCGACATGATAGTGATAGGTAAAGCCGAGAATGGCGAGCAAGCCTGCCAGTTGTACGGAGAATCCATGCCTGATGTATTGGTTATGGACGTGTCCATGCCCGGCATGGGAGGACTCGAGGCTTTGAGGCGAATTATAGCGTGTTGGCCTGAGGCGAAGATTATCATGTACAGCATGCACGAAAACGTCACCTACGCCATCCAGTCAATGGCAGCTGGCGCCATGGGGTATGTCGCAAAATCGGGACCTACCAACGACCTGATAAATGCAGTGCGGCAAGCCAGTGTTGGAGAAAATTATTTAAGTGAGGATATGGCCCGGAAAGTAGCCTTGCATAGTGAGAACGGTGGTAACGATCCCACGCGAAGGCTGACAACAAGAGAGTTTGAGGTGTTCAGGCTTTTGGCAAAAGGCATGACCGTTGAGGAGATAGCCAGTCATCTGGATATTGGACACAAGACCGTCGCCAATTATCAAACCAGCATCAAACAAAAGCTCGACATTAACTCCCCTGTCGAGCTTGTTCGACTCGCAATTAAGTATGGGGTCATACCAAAAGAGTAGATCTCACACCCAAAACATACAGCAATAATCAGGGACTCTTAACAGACCCTTGGGCATTAACGCCGAAAACCGATTTCCATGGTATAGAGTTCCGGATTTAACGCACTCAGGGGTTCGCGCAGCTTTTCGATCTCGGAGGCGGGCGCGTGTACCTCCAGTCGGGTGATGTCAGCGATCTTAAGGGCCTGATCCAGCAGCGCGCTCACATTTTCGAGATGTGCAAGTATCCCCTCCGCATCGGCATAGCCTTCGCGGCAATGCGCCTGCATGCCGTTGAAACTGAAACCGTAGTGCATGCATTTAGGCTCTGTCTTTGTCTTCTCCACAAACTGCTCGCCAAGGTTACGAAACTCATCGAGTTTACCTTCGTGGATTTTGAAGTAGGGGACCAAGGTACAGCAGGGATCGTTAAGTGCCATGGTTGTTCTCCTTCGATGGTTGTCATCTATTCGGTGCGGCAAGCCGCACTCTACCTTACGCTCCGGCTTATCCTTCAAAGTCGTAACGCAGGGTCAAACCGGCATAGACATCCCGGTCGGGTGCCGGTTCGAAATAACGTCCGCCAAAGGCATTGATGCGCACATTCCCGTTGTATTGCTTATCGAACATATTGTTCACTCCGATGAAGGGCGAAAGTTCCCAGGGGCCGATAAATTTGCTATAGCCGAGACGCAGGTCGGCCACGGTGTAGGCATCATTGGTAACCGTATTCGCGTTATTGGCGTAGATCTCATCCACATAGAGGGCGGTGAACTGACCGTAAATACCGTTGGGATGGGTATAGGTAAAATCGGCGCTGAGCAGGTTTTCGGGAACGCCGGGTATGACCTTCCCGCCGAAATCGTTGCCGTTGTCATCGACGAACTCCTCAAACTCGAAATCGGAGTAGGTATAGGCCAGGGTAGCGATCAGATATTCCACCGGCTCGAACACCAACCGAGCCTCCAGTCCGTTGCGCCTCGATTCACCCGCATTCTCATAGAATTCGGTATCATCAATTTCAAAAGGAACCAACTCGTCTGTGACATCCATTGTGAACAGGGCCAGGTCATAACGGGCCTTGTTCCCCAGCACGCCTTTCACGCCGATTTCATAACTGGTGGCAACCTGCGGATCGAGTTCCAGGTTGAAGCCGGCACCGTCGGGGTCACGTAGCTCGACGGCCGTGGGCGACTCGAAGGAGCGGGAAAGATTGGCATATAGATTGAGTCCGGGCCTGGGCGTGAAGCGCACTCCCAGGGTCGGGCTGAACTTACGGAAGCTGCGATCGCCGGAATCGTCGCCATTACTGAGAAAGTTGTCATCCACGTCGAAGTCAAGACGGTCGTAGCGCCCACCCAAGGTGAGCTCCATCTGTTCGCTGATGCTGTATTCGTTCTGTATGTAGAAGCCGATGCTGTCGACCTGTTCGTCCTGGTCCTGAATCTTCGTGCCCAGGCTGTCGCCCGCCAGCAGAAAACGCTTGCGCTCATCCTTCTGACGATCAAGATCGACTCCCAGCGTAAGCCGGTTGGCGTGTCCCGAGATGGGAGCGGCATGGGTATACTGCGCTCCACCGCCAAACGCAAAACGGTCCAACAGAATGCCATGACCGCTCGCCCCGATAGGCAGGCGGTTGGCCAGATCGCGGGATACGTAATAGTTGCGCACCCGCAATTCGCCACGCTCGCCCAGCGGCCTGTCGTAGACGAAACCGAGCCGCGTCTGTTCCAGCTTCTCACCCGAATCGAGGCTAAGATTTCGGGTCCAGGCCTGGGTCGGGTCCTCGTCGACCAGGGCCTCTGTCAGACCGCCGGGATCGTCGGCCTGTGGCGAGTCGGTGTAGTTGAGTACGGCGGTGAGGCGGCCGCCGCCACCGGTGAAATCGAAGCCGAACTTGCTGTTGAGGGAGCTGAGTTCGGTGGCGCTATGCTCACGGTAGCCGTCGTAACTCAGGTCGGACAGGTTGAGCAGATAGTCGAAGCGCTCATTTTTGCCGCCGAACTTGAGTTGGTGTTTCTGAAAACCATCTTCGCCAAAGGTCGGGCGAAAGGATATGAAGGGGGTATCGGGCGGCTCCTCGGACTCGATCAACAGCGCACCTCCCGAGGCGTTGCCATAGAGGGCGGAGACGGGTCCGCGGATCACCTGCATGTTGCCGATGGAGCCGATATCGATGCTGTCCACGTTGGCCTGGCCGTCCGGCAGGGTTTCGGGGATACCGTCCACCATTACCTTGATGCCGCGGATACCGAAGGCGGAGCGGGCGCCGAAGCCACGGATGGAGACACGCAGATCCTGGGCGAAATTGTAGCGGTTCTGCATGAAGATCCCAGGCACCTTGGTAAGGGATTCGTCCAGACCTAGCTGCGGTTCCGCAAATTGGATCTCCTCCTGCTGCACGATACCGACGGCGGCGGGAACAGTCTCCAGAGATTTCTCGACCCGCGTGGCGGTGACCGAGATGTCGTCCAGGGCGGTCGCCCTGCCCGGCTCGTCGGCAATGGCGGGTCCGAACCGGGAGGCGGCGATAATTAATACGGCTGATATTAGGGTTTGACGAACATCAGGCATCGTGATTGACTCCAAAAGAATGGACGGCATGCATGCTCTAATAAATAATCCAGTTGTCTTAGTGGTGCCAAGGGATATTTTCCCGACAACAATCAGCCGGGGGTTCCCATGACCCTGACACATCGCCTGATACTGCTGGTGATCGCAATCGTCATGAGTATGCTCGCCAGCGGCGCCTACTACGCAATTGACGCCACTCGCGACAATATCTCAGACGAAATCAAGTCGAGTGCCCGCCTGACCATGCAACTGCTGACCGCAGCCCTGATCAGCGGCTCTGCCGATAACCAGCCGCAGGAGCAGCAGATCCTGATCAGCCACCTTCAGCGGCTGGACGATATCCGCCATCTCAACATCGCAGTGGTGCGCGGCGACGGCACGATCATCTATCCATTCAGTGAACGCCGACAGGAACGCCAGTTGAGTGTGCCCAGCTGGTTTATCGATCTGGTGAAACCGCCGCCGGCGGAGTATCGCAAGCGTATCGCCAGTCCCCTGATCGGCACCAGCGAGATCGTCATCCTGGCCGATCCCACCGACGAGATCCAAGATGCGTGGCGGGAAGCGCGTTCGATCGTTTTATTGATCGTCTCTTTCACCATTCTCTGCATCATCCTGATGGCCATCATCATCCGCCGCTCGCTGCAGCCGGTAAACGAGATCAGCACCGGTCTTGGGGTCATTCAGTCGGGGGACTATGCCGCACGTCTGCCCCATTTCAACCTGCCGGAACTCAACCGACTGTCTCAGCAGTTCAACCACATGGCGCAAGTGCTGGACGAACAGCAGAGAGAGAACCGACAGCTGAACAAGAGGCTACTCTCCGTACAGGAGTCGGAGCGTCGCCACCTGTCGCGGGAACTGCATGATGAACTGGGACAATCCATCAGCGCCATCAAGGCGATGGCGGTGACCCTCAAGCTGCAATCCGATGGCAAGCCGGAGGGCGCCAACGCCATCATCGGGGTCTGCAACCAGATGTATGGCGTGGTACGCGACATGATGAACCGTCTGCGCCCGGTGGTCTTGGAGGAGTTGGGGATGGTAACGGCTATCGAACGGCTGGTGGACGGTTGGAACGACAGTCAAGAGGAGTGTTTCTGCGCCCTCTCCTTCAGCGGCAAATTCGATGAAATAGACGAGGATACGGCAATCACCCTCTATCGCATCGTGCAGGAGGCACTGACCAATGTAGCCAAGCATGCCGCCGCGGAGAAGGTCGAGATCCGCCTCGAGCGGCAGGGGAACGGTTTGATCGCACTGTATATACGGGACGACGGGCATGGTTTCGACCACCGCAACAGGCAGAAAGGCATGGGGTTGTTGGGCATGCGTGAGCGGGTCGAGGCACTGAATGGGAAAATCTCCCTTGCCAGCGAACCTGGACAGGGTGTATCAATCGATATCTATCTACCCTTCACCCCGAAGAACGGCTGACAGAGACAACAATATATTTCAGATGAATCCAATCCGGGTACTGTTGGTTGACGATCACGCCGTGGTGCGGGCAGGCTACCGCACCCTGCTCGACGGCATCCCTGACATAAAGGTCGTAGCCGAGGCGGAGCGGGGCGAAGAGGCCTGCCAGCGCTTTGCCGAGCTGCTTCCAAACGTAGTGGTGATGGATCTGTCGCTGCCGGGCATCGGCGGGCTTGAAGCGACCCGCCGAATTATCGCCCGAGACAGCGAAGCGGCAATATTGGTATTCAGCATGCACGACGATACGGCCTTCGTGGAGAAGGCGCTGGCCGCCGGCGCACGAGGCTATATCACCAAGAACAGCGCTGCCGAGATCATGGTCGATGCGATCCGCGCAGTGGCCTCGGGCCAGGCATTCATCGATCATGCATTGGCACAGAACCTGGCCCTGCGCCGGGCCGGCGGGGGCGGGGAGATCTTCGATTGCCTGACCACCCGTGAATTCCAGATCTTCAACCTCCTGGCCCACGGCAAGTCTCCGGTTGAGACCGCCAACGAACTGGCTCTGAGCTACAAAACCGTGGCCAACTATACCACCCAGATCAAGACCAAGCTCAATGTAAAGACCACCACCGAACTGGTACACCTCGCCATCCGACATGGGATCATCGACCCGGTCAGCGAATAGTTCTGTTGTATTGAGTCCGCAAATGAACGCCAATAAACGCAAATGCATGTATGGTTCGCACTCGTTCCACACCTCTTCTCGTTCCCGTGCGGTAGTGTAAGAACAAGAAAACAGTCGTAGGGTGCGGCTCGCCGCACCGGCCAGCCGCAAGTACCCGCAAACACCCTCATGTGTAACACGTGACACTGTTCGATCATGTTCGAAATTGGTACGGGAAAATTTCCCGAAATCCCGAGAAAAGCTCCTCTTCAACTCAAGGCCTGATGGGCATATAAATTCTTTCAAAGCAGTCAACAAAAAAGTGAGCAAACGACCATGTACGCAGTTCCGCTTCGACAGACAAACCACAAGAGGTTGCTGCTCACCGCCTCCCTCGTCCTGACGGGCTCCGGGACAGGGTGGGCGGACGAACGCTTACCGTCGATCGATGTCATCAGCACCACCCCGCTGCACGGGGTCGAGATCGAACGCACCCGTCTGCCGATGCATACCGAGATCGCCACTGACGATGATCTGCGGCAGCTGCAGAGCCTCGATCTCTCCGAGTTTCTGAACCAGCGATTCGGCAGCGTCTTTTTAAACGAGGCGCAGAACAATCCGCTGCAATCGGATCTGCTCTATCGGGGTTTCGTCGCCTCGCCCCTGATCGGACTGCCCCAGGGCATGTCGGTCTATATGGATGGGGTGCGCATCAATGAACCCTTCGGTGATACCGTCAATTGGTCGGTGATTCCCGAGTCCGCCATTGCGGGAGTCAATCTGATGTCGGGTTCCAATCCCCTGTTCGGGCTCAACACCTTGGGCGGCGCCCTCTCGGTACGCACCAAGAATGGCTTCACCCACCCTGGCGCCGAGATCGAGATCACCGGGGGCTCGTTCGGCCGCTATACGGCCCAGGCCAGCATCGGCGGCAGCCAGGACAACCTGGGTTATTTCATCACCGGCAACTACTTCGATGAGGACGGCTGGCGCTATTACTCCCCGTCGGAATCGAAACAGCTTTTCGGCAGCCTGGTCTGGCAGGGGGAAGAGGCTTCCCTCGACCTGACCCTCAGCCTGAGCGACAGCAACCTGATAGGCAACGGAGCGCTGCCGGCGGACCTGCTGGAGGAGGATCGGGAGGCGATCTTCACCCGTCCCGACATCACCGACCAGGAGGCGACACTGCTTCGCCTGGGTGGGGAGCGCTCTCTGGGTGATGAGATTATCCTGGAGGGTGCGCTCTACTACCGCAACAGTCAGATCGACACGCTCAACGGTGATGATTCCGATTTCGAAGAGTGTGAAGAGGCAGCAAACGAAGGTTTCATCTGTGAAGAGGATGAGGACGAGGAGGAGCTTGTCCTTGATCAGGATGGCAATCCCATCGTCGCGGACGACGAGGTTGAGGGTGGTACCGTGAACCGCTCCGAGAGTGATCAGGATACCTTTGGCTTGAACCTGCAGACAGCCTTTCTGCAACCACTGGCGGGTAGGGAAAACCAACTGATCGTAGGCATTGCGGCGGACCGCAGCGAGGTGGATTTCTCCTCCGATACGGAACTCGGCAGTCTCGACGACAGCCGCAAGGCGATCGGCAGCGGCATCTTCGTCGAGGAGAGCTTCACCGAGGTGGAGACCGAAACCAAGAATCTCTCATTTTACTTTACCGATACCTGGTCCTATAACGAAAAGCTTGCGCTGACCCTCTCCGGCCGTTGGAACAGGACCGAGATCGAGCTGCGCGACCAGCTGGGCACAGCCCTGAACGGGGATCACAGCTTCAGCCGCTTCAATCCGGCCGTGGGCCTCGCCTACGACCTGAGAGAGGGTCTCAATCTCTACGCCGGCTACAGTGAATCAAACCGCGCCCCCACGGCCATGGAATTGACCTGTGCCGATCCCGAGGATCCCTGCCGCCTACCCAACGCCTTCCTCTCCGATCCACCGTTGGATCAAGTCGTGGCAAAAACCTGGGAGGCCGGTGTCCGAGGCTCCCGGGCAGGGCTGGCGTGGCATGTCGGGTTGTTTCAGACTGTCAATGAGGATGACATCCTTTTCATCAGCGCCGGTGCCCTGACCAATGAGGGATTCTTCGACAATGTAGGCGAAACCCGGCGTCAGGGCATTGAACTCAGCCTGAATGGCAGCCTGGTCGACAACCGGCTCGACTGGTTCCTGAGCTACACACGCCTGAAAGCCACGTTCGAGGAGAACCTGACCATCGCCAGCCCCAACAATCCCTTTGCGATTGATGGTGAACTCGCTGTGCAACCCGGTGACCGTCTACCCGGACTGCCGGAGAACCTGCTCAAGGCCGGCCTGACTTATCGTATGACATCCAAGTTTTCACTGGGTGCCGATCTCCAGTACAGCTCGGATATCGTATTGCGTGGTGACGAGGCCAATCTCGATGAGGAGATCGATGGCTATAGCGTGGTCAACATCCGGGGCGAATATGCGGCCACCGCCAATCTCAAATTGTTCGCCAAGGTGGATAACCTGTTCGACACTGAGTACGAAACCTTCGGCCTCTATGGCGAAGCCGATGAGGTACTGAGTGACGATTATGAAGATCCTCGTTTCCTCTCACCCGGCTCGCCACGGGCATTCTGGGCGGGGCTCAGTTACAGCTTCTACTGAGTGAAAGCAGTTAGGGTCGATTGGATGAGTGTTAGCAGCCCTGGTTCGAATACCCATGGAGGTGCCAGGTGTTATAAAGAATAATTCCGTAAGATTGAGTTTCTTGGGGTTTATAACCTGCCCCTACCTTCGCAAGGGAATGGATCGTAATTCAGGAAAAAGGGTTTGTATCCTCGGTATGGGCCGACTGATCGGTTTTGGGTGAGTGGACCTCAGGGTCTACAATCAGGCATCACCCAAATATGATCTCGGCCCTTGTTTTTTCCGGGATTGCAGTCGGAGGCTTTGTGGAGTTTGTAAAACAATATCTCGATATCTTTGTCTTTGGGCTACTTGGCCTGATGAGCTTCGTCATGGTCTGGTTCGTTATCGAACGCTACCTCTTCTTCGCCCGAATCAGTCTCGCCGACTATGACCACCCGGACACCCTCAATATCGCACTTACCGCGCACCTGACGACCATTGCCTCCATCGGTGCCAATGCACCCTACATCGGCCTGCTCGGCACGGTACTGGGGATATTGATCACCTTCTACGACCTGGGTCAGGGCGGTGATATCGAACCGGCGACGATCATGCTAGGACTGGCCCTGGCATTGAAGGCTACCGCCATGGGGCTGGTGGTGGCGATTCCGGCGATCCTCTTCTACAACGCCCTGCTGCGCAAGGTCGACGTCATCACTGAACGGTGGAAGCGGTTACAACGATCATGAAACGCATCGACACTGTCAACGTCATCCCTTTCATCGACATCATGCTGGTGTTACTGGCGATTGTGTTGACCACCGCGACCTTTATCTACCAGGGCAAAATCACCCTCGATCTGCCCGAGGCTGATCACGCGGAAACACTCAGTGATCCAGAGGGCGTGGAGATCGCCATCGACGCCAATGAGCAGATCTTCTTCAATCAGATTGCGCTAGACAAGGATGCGCTTGGGGAACAACTGAGCACGCTCTATGAACAAACTCCGGTAGTTCTCTACGTGGACAAATCGGTACGCTTCGAACGTTTCGTGACAGTCGTTGATCTTCTCAAAGCGAATAATCTGGAGACGCTCTCTATTGTTGCCCGCGGCGGTCGATGAGCACCCATACACCGGCATTCCTCATCTCCGCCCTGATCCATTTGGGGCTGCTGGCACTGGTATTGACCGGCGTCGCCCAGCTACCCAGCGACACCGTTGCGGAAACCCGGTTGGCCGTGCGCCTTGAGATGTTTCAGCCACCCGAACCTGAACCTGAACCGGAGCCTATCCAGGAACCAGAGCCTGTTGTGGAGCTAGAACCGGAGCCGGAAGTGGTCGAGCCACCACCGCCGCCGCCCAAACCAAAACCGGCCCCCAAGCCAGTACCGAAACCCAAGCCCAGACCTGAACCGAAGCCCAGGCTCAAACCACCGCCAGTGGAGCAACCCATTGAACCGCTAAAGCAGACACCGCTACCGGTCGCACCTGCCATCGATATGGGCCTGATCCGACGCCTCGAGGAGGAGTACAAGGCCGCACTGCGCAAAGCGATCGAAAACAACAAAGGTTATCCCCGCCGGGCCGTGCGCCTGCGTCAGGAGGGTGAGGTGTTGGTGGGTTTTACCGTCCGCCGGGACGGTGTCATCGGGGCCTTGCGAATCGTCGAGAGTTCAGGCAGCAAATTGCTAGATACGGCCGCTCGTCGAGCGGTTGAGAAGATCAGCGGCAGATTGCCCTTTCCCGAGGAGTTTAAACGTGATCAATGGGAGTTCACCATTCCCATCAACTATGGACTTCGCTGAACTGCCGCCAAGCATATCTCGATCCCGGGTAGTCGCAGAAATGATGTTTGAAGTTAACTTGAAGTTCAGTGTGAATTTGTACCCGCACCAGCAGGAGAACAGTGTACATTAGAGGATTAATGAACATTCGGAGATCAATCACTGGACTTGGGTAAACAGGACATTTATCCTTTCTGATGTCAGGGTCTGCCCATACTCTTCAAAGGATAGGATGAAGAGATTGATCCTGATTGGAGCTGGCGGGCCGCGGCTTTGTGTTCCCCGCGTCCTACACCACTCCTCCAAGTCTGGGGTGCCGGGTTAACCCAAGCTAAATGAAATATTTAAGTACGGCTTCTACTCAAGGACAGAGCAGGCATGCGCTGCTCCCCCGACGGCTACCAACCGCGCATTCTGCATAAGTGTTGCACGCGCCCGTGGTTGGTATTGGAAATTGATGTAACTATCCGATCATAGGATTGTAAGAAAAGTATGGGCAACAGGATCATGCTGGTGGATAGCTCCAGTGCCGCTCGCGAAGTACTCACCCGGCGGCTGCAGATAGCCATGCCTGAGATCATTATCACCAGCTGTGCCAGCGCCACCAAGGCCCTGGAACTCATTGAACAAGACCGCTATTCATTGATAACCACCGCCTTACTGCTTCCTGACATGGACGGTTTGGATTTCTGTCGCAGCATCCGCTCCAGTAAGCGTAATCGCTATACTCCCGTCATCGTTGTCTCCTCTGACGCCGATCAGCGTCTGCTGCACGAAGGCTTTAATGCAGGCGTCACCGACTATTTTGACAAGGCTCTCGGCTTCAAGGCCTTCGGACAGTTCATCAAATCATTCATGGAACGGAACCCCGATCTCTGTGGTCGCATCCTATACATCGAGGACAGCATGACTGCCGCCACCGTTACCCGACAGATAATGGAACAACACGGCATGGAGGTCCTGCACGTCACCTCGGTGGAAGAGGCTCAATCCCTGCTCGAAAACGCCCGTACCCAACATGAAAGAGGCTTTGACCTGGTAATCACCGACTTCCATTTAAAGGGTGAAATGACCGGCGGCGACCTACTCTATTTCCTACGAGTACGCATGCACTACTCTGCGCAGGAACTTCCGGTACTGGTAACCACCGGCAATGACGAGATACATACCCAGGTGGAGGTCTTCAACGCCGGTGCCAACGACTTCGTCATCAAACCCCTGGTGGAAGAGGTTGTCATGGCACGGGTACGCTCGCTGTTGCTGGTTAAATACCAGTATGACGCCCTGCTTCGTCAAACGGTGGACATGGAGAGGATCGCCACCACAGACGCCCTTACAGGCACTCGTAACCGGCTCTATCTTGTGGATGAAGGTCAGCAATTTCTCACCAGTATCGAAAGCGGCTGGGTAATGATCATCGATCTGGATCACTTCAAGCGCATCAACGATAGCAAGGGTCACTTGATGGGCGACAAGGTGCTGATGGTGCTGGGCAAACTGCTGAACCGCCGCTTCAGTGACGGTCTACCGGTCCGTTTTGGCGGTGAGGAATTTGTGGTCATCGCCCATGGTCCCGAAATACCGGCCCGGGCCGAAGAGCTGCGTATGGCAGTGGAGAAGCTCGAACCTGTCGGTATCGAGGTCACAGTGAGCATCGGTCTTGCTAGCGTGGACGACCACCCCGGCGACGACCTCAACACCCTTCTCGGCTATGCCGACAAGGCCCTTTACGCGGCCAAGGCTGCCGGGCGCAACCAGGCCTATGTCAGCAATCGTGGCGGCAGTGTTAAACCGGCTGTACAAGAGATCCGATTCTAAAGTGCAGGAGCCGGACCCGCTATACTGATCACATGCACTGCCGCATACTCCAACAGCCAGACACTGAATGATGAGCGTCGTCGGCATCGATGGCTGCCGCCGGGGCTGGTTCTTCGTTGAGCTCTTCGACTCGGCGCGATTCAGGCTCGGCGTGGTCGAACACCTGCAGGCATTGCGCGATACCATCACTGCTTCCGATCTCACCCTGATCGATATTCCCCTTGGCCTGAAATCGTTCGGCGCGGAGGAGCGAAAGTGCGATCGCGAAGCAAGGAGGTTGCTCGGCCCAAGGGCATCGAGTGTCTTCCCGGTACCCTGTCGCCAGGTACTTGATTGTGAGAGCTACCCGGAGGGGAGCGCCGTCAACCATTCGGTAACCGGCAGAAAGCTTTCGCGACAGAGCTGGGGTATCGTGCCAAAGATCGCTGAGGCCGACCGACTGATACGTGACCTGCCCGAACCCGGGAAATTGAGAGAGATGCACCCGGAGGTCTGTTTCTGCACCCTGAACAACGGCCAACCAATGGCGCATAATAAGAAGAAGCCGCAAGGCCAGACAGAACGGCGTGCACTCCTCGGCCGCTCTCTTCCCCACACCCGAGCGATAGTGGACGAAGCACGACAAGGCTGGACGAAAAAGGATCTCGCCGATGACGACATTCTGGATGCTCTGGTTGGCGCGGTAAGCGCATTGCAGGTCGAAAGGCTCGCCTCTTTACCCACCATGACAGAAAAGGACGAACTCGGATTGATCATGGAGATCGTGTTTATACGCGGCAACTCATGTCCCAACGACTGTTAATGCACATCGACCTGGATGCTTTCTTTGCATCCATTGAGCAGCGAGATCACCCTGAGTACCAGGGGCGCCCGCTGGTGGTGGGCGCGGAACCGGGCAAACGCGGTGTGGTAGCTACCTGCTCCTACGAGGCACGACGCTATGGTGTGCGCTCTGCCATGCCGATCAGCGAGGCTACCCGTCGGTTGCCGCCGGAGACGATCTATCTGCGTCCCAGCATGAGCCGTTATGGCGAGGTTTCGCAACAGATCATGCAGGCCCTGGAGAGTATCTCCCCGGCAGTGGAGAAGGTCTCCGTAGACGAGGCATTCTTGGATATCTCAGGCATGGAACGGCTGATCGGCCCGCCTGAGGCCATCGGACGCCGGGCCAAGTCGGTTATTCTGGAGTGTGTGGGACTGACCGCATCGGTTGGTATCGGACCCAACCGCCTGATCGCCAAACTTGCCTCCGACTATCAAAAACCGGATGGCCTCACCATCGTACTGGCAGATCAAGTACGCGCCTTCCTCGACCCTCAGCCCCTGGCGGTGCTGCGTGGATTGGGAGTAAAGAGCGCGCCGATTCTGCAACGTATCGGCCTGCGAACCGTGGCTGATGTGCGTCGTCTATCCCTGCTGGAAATAAGGCGCCACCTGGGCGACCTCGCCGGTACCAAAATCTATGAGCAGGCGCGTGGTATCGCCTCGGACAGCGTTCATCTCAATAGCGAGCGCAAATCAATCTCCAAAGAGACCACCTTCAACGAAGATATCACCGACCCGGAGATTGTGCGTGACACCCTGCATTGGGCGGCACAGGAGGTCGGCTATATCGCCCGCCAGGAGGGTCGCAGGGGCAGTGTGGTGACCCTCAAGATCCGCTTCCGCGGCTTCGAGACTCACAGCCGAAGCAGAACCCTGACGACGCCGACATCGGCGGACCAGGAGATTTTTCAACTGGCATGGGAGCTCTATCAGTCTGAACAATGGACTGGGCGAGCGGTGCGGCTGATAGGTCTTGGTGTCAGTGGTTGGGATAGCGATGCCGCCATGGCTGCGAAGCAGACTGACCTGTTTGATGAGATAACGACTGACCGCGATCCCAAACAGGAGCGTCTGTACCGGACCATGGATGCGGTAAGCGACAAATTCGGCAGGAAATCGGTGCGGTTAGGGATTCGGCGTCGCAAGGAGTAGTAGGCAGAGTGATTGTCTCATTACCGATCTTATTAATTCTTTCTCCCCGTGCTGTGCCTGCTTGCCGATTACCGGGGGGCAACTGTTTATCTGTTGGAAAGGCTATGCGCCGCATCTAATAACCCCTCCGCTACTTTCCTCATCGCGATGAGATGGAAAAGGCAAGGGGTACGTGTCGCGAAGAGATGATGCGTGAAGTTGACGAGCGCTGAATTGGCGCTACCGCAAGTTGAACAATTTACGAGAAATAGAGAAACCCTCTGCGCTGACAGATTCGCCTCTTGGCAAATCTGTCAGGGAGGGTTGGTTGATTGTCAAATCGAGTTGTTATCGCAGTTAGTGGTATAGATAGCGATAACCCTGTCTTTAGTGATACGCAGATTCTCTACCGCCAACGGCAGGCTTTCAGGGATGGCGGTCTCGGCACGCTGCGCCGGATAGGGATTACTGTTCTTACCGATCAAGTAGACGGTGTCGCTCAACACCGCTTGCAGAGACCAGAAGGTTCCCTTAGTGTCGATGCCCTTGGCATTCATGTCGTGGATCGCCTGCTCGATGTTGTTCAAGCGGTACACGCGCCCATCCTCCTCGTTATAGAGGATATGCTGATTACCCTCGGCATCTATGCCCACGATCTTGTCCACAATAACCAGTGCTTCATCCAAACTGCCCGAAGAGACTTCAGTCATTCCATTGGCTGACGTGGCCGCATCGTCGGCGGATACGTGCAAAGGTAGATATAATAGCGACAGCGCCATAACGGAAGACGCAAAAAACCGCAAAATTGTATTCATCTCAAACCTCCAGAGTTATACAAACTCATATACGACTTGTAACAATTCAAGTCCTAACAAACCATAGAAGGGCCGGAATACCGCCCTAACCAAAGGAAAACCCTCAACTGCCCGGGTATATATCCGTCAATTTGTACCAGCAATTACACCTCGTGCCAGAGTTTGCCCCTGCGTGCTCTTTAGTGACAAAACGCTTATCCTGGGGCGGTCGTGTTCTTTAAGGCTGAAACTAGTACCCCATTCTTAACCGAAACTTAAACACCTAAAATATAAAAACGAAAATGTGATCCAGTAGTTACTACTTAATTAAACGTTAAGGAGTCGTTAAACTCTTATTAAGTATTCGGGCCGTAAGAGCGCCCCATCACCTCTTTTACCGCTGCAAGCGATAATAATTACAGAAAACCGGTTACGGCATTATTTTCTGCATTGTAAAAATGCCAGGGATGATATGAATCGGGGCTTCATAGAAATTGACGAGTCCGCAGATGGACGTGTCTTTTGTCATGGCTTGATTTATAGTGCCTGCAGAATAGAGAGCAATCCTGTTAAAGAGGGCACAAAATGGGGAATCATCTATTACCGAGGATAAAAGGTGTGATCTGTATCACTACCTGCCTGCCTTTAATCCACGCTTGTAGCGGTATTGGCGGGGTTTCGGGTGACATGCCACTTAAAGTCGCGACCGAACCCAGCGGAGCAACCGTCTATGTGATGGGAAAAGCGATCGGTGAAACGCCTATTTCAATCCCGCAACAGCAGCTCTACCCTGCGGGTTACGATGCCAGTACTCAGCCGATGTACGGATCGCTGTTGATCAGAAAAACAGGTTGTCAGGATATTAAAAGACGCATCCGTTATCAGGACTTCAATACAGGCTTGTCGGTCGAACTCAACTGCAACGAAACCCTGTCTACCGCCACCCATCGGACCTCCCGTCCCGCCATGGCGATAACCCCTCCGGTTACGTCACGGCAAGATAGCCCACCGGCAACCGGGAACATGGATTCTGCACTCCAGCCTGATTCCCCCCCTCAACCCAGTCCCACTACACGGCATACACGGGAGGCTGATAAAATCGAAGCCGCTAAACAGCCGGTGAATCATTCGGTCAAGCAACGCCTGATTCGCATTGATGACCTCAGGCGGGAGGGGTTGATTACCGAACAGGAGTATCAGCAAGCCCGCAAAAGGATTCTCGACACCTTATAAGCGGATAAAAAAAGCCGCTGCCTTTCAGGCAGCGGCCCTACCCAATTCCCTCTTTTGCTATCTAGTAGGTCGATAACAGACGCAAATAACTGACCACTCCTTCAATCTCCGCTTGTGTGAGCGTATCCTTCCAACCGGGCATCAGCGATTTACCCGGCGTTCCATGAGTCACGATCTCAACCATGTGGGAGTTGGGGTGCTTGTTCATTTCAGCGCTGTCCGTATGGTCCTTCGGTTTTAGATTCAGCACCGCTGCCAGCGGCCCGTCCCCTTTGCCCGATCGACCGTGACAGGCGGCGCAGTTATTGTTATATACACTCTTCCCCACAACAGGATCACCCAACAGGGGGTGCTTGGACCTCTGCAGAAAACGAATGTAGGAGACGAGGGATTTGATCTGATTACCCGGCATGGCCAAGCCCCACTGCGGCATGGCGCTAGCCCCCGAACCGTGCTTGATAGTGCCCTGTATCATGCCGAACAGTTCTTGGTCCGATTTGTCTGCCGCGCCGTCATCTCCGTCGGTCAAATCGGCAGGCGCCACATCGAGCTTCTTCGCCAGCGGTCCGTTACCCTTGCCATCTGTTCCATGGCAGAGAAAACAAGACTGATTGAAAAGAGTATAGCCCTCGTAAGCATCGCTTGCGTAAGCAGAGAGTGAAATCAATCCGAATGCGCTGACCAACGCTGCGAATCTGGCCATTCTAGTAACAATTCTGTTCATGAGATAATCCTCACTTGGTTCTGTACTGCAATCTTCTTGCAGCCGAGGCAACTGAAAGTCGGTTCGTTTTCCAATTTGGCGCAAGTTGTCCATTAGTAACCGGCAAAGAGTTGGAACAGCCATTTGCTGTCGCGCTCATTGCCGCGCGCATCCACACCATCTCCACTCTCCTTCACATAGAAGAGTTCAAAACGAATGTTTTGCGAGAAAAGATAGTTTGCACCGACCGTGGTGGCATTGAACTCCGAATCCTCTTCCGAACCGTCGTCGAGGGAACGGTAGGCAGCGAAGATATTGGCTTTGTTGGGCAACACGCCTAGCTGGGCGAGTATACCGAATGCCTCTCCATCATCGGTATTCGTGCAGCCTTCCAGAAAGTGGGACTCATCGGCGGAGCAGCTGCCGTAACTGGCATAGATACCCAATGGCATACTCCCCACACTGCCCTGCAACTGACCATCCACGACCCAGCCGTCGGTTGCAATCATGGTCTCACCACCTGCGCCATCGGCCACTTCGGCATCCCCCGACCAGAGTTGGAATCCAAAACCGCTATCCCAGGAACCGATAAACGGTGTGTAGGCGGCACGCAGATAGTGAGCCAGTCCGGATGGTTTGACCTCCATGTTGTTCTCTTCCCAACCCGGCACCCAAGGCGTGTAGTTGATAAAGAAGTTATGACTCGAGGCAACGAGCGCGATACCGGTTGCCTCGCCGCTACCCAAACCCAGCGCCTGGGCGGCACTGAAACCCCTGCGTTCCTCGATCGGCCGTTGCGAGCGTTGGGCGCCGGTATTCAACAACTCAAACCCGTATGCCGATCCCAGACCGTCGGTAGAAAAGGGTATGACGCTGAATTGCGTATTTCCCGCCTTGCCCACATTGAAATGGACCTTGGTCGAGAGAAAGGAGTTGGCGTCGGTCAGTCCCAGCTCCATGAGAAAGCCGGCATCCTTGGCCAGCTTGCCACCCACCAGGAGAGCCGCTTCATCTGGCCACTCGATGACACCATAGTCGCTACCGGCATTGGTGTTGCCGTTGCTCTTTACATAACGCAGCTTGGTTATCACCGATGCATTCAGCATCAACGGCATGGAGATATCATCACCCTCGATCATGCCTTGGCCACCGGTCAGCGTGTAGCCACCGGCTCTGAACGATCTGCCAAACGAGTTGAGTGCAGGAAAGTGCTGAAAATGGCAGGCCGTACAGGGCATGCTTGTCTGGCGTGCAAAAGCGGGCACAGCATCCGCCGGTTGTGGAAGCACCAGGCTCCCTATGAGTATCAACATCCCCATTGCATAGCCATGCAACATCGTGAGTCTATTAGTCATACGCCTCTCCAGAATGTAAAAGCTTATTTAACTCAGTCGTTTGTTACTGCTTTGCGGTCATTCCGAACGCGACAGCGGTTCGCGCCATCGATTTTCCTATAACCAGTCAACGACCCCATTTCGTTGGATGCCACGTAAAAAGCGAAATTACGCACATACCGCATCCGAGTAGTGATGATGAAGGGTGGTGAAATAAATGACTGACCGGGAGGCGCAAAGGAACACGACAGGCAGACCGGTTAGGTCGCCAGCCGTACGTAGCACCATGTCCTCACGATTGGCATTGTTGTTATATCCGGAGTGGTGTACAAACCTGCCTATGAACCGGTCTCCCTTGAGATATCCGAGTTAGGTCCAACTCAACTTGAAGAGCCAGTACAGCCAAAGTCTAAAAGGAGCCCCTTAAAAACCCGATTCATAAGCAGAAGCGTCTGCACACACGCCGGTCACCCCATCCATTCTCCATTTATTGTTTAACGAATGCCCCTTTTCGAGTAACAGCCTCTGCGGAGCCCGCAATATCCTAATTTTTTTCGTGTTATGTTAATTATTGTGAATTCCTTCACATAAACATTACCCTATGCAAATCACGTTTATTATGGGCAGTAACCCTACTTTTCCATATAAGCAATTACCCACATTGGGTTAGAGGAATGACTGGGGTGATCGCCGCCGGCGACAGGACCCAGGTCATAAAATTTCACACTCTGAGCTGGACTGGCGCCCTCTCTTCGGGTAACCATTGCCGATGGAGATCGATAAGAAATGCATTGCAAACGAGGTGGGGAGCGCCGTTTTCAGATGACAGGCCGCTGACCCGAATCCAAATGACTCACATACCCATTATCACAGCCCTGTTGAAATACGCCGACCGATTGAAGTTCCGTCAGCTGTTTCTGGTGACAGCTTCGCTGTTTGCCCTCGACCTGCTGATACCCGACATGATCCCTTTCGCGGACGAGTTGTTGTTGGGGCTGTTGACACTGCTGTTCGGTTCATGGCGAAAAACCAAGCCGGAAGAGCCGACACCAATTGAACATACTGAACAGGGCCCGCGATGATGAATGCAGGAAGAGACAGAGTGAATCAGACATACCGCAGCTATCCCTGGAGAGAAACCCACGCACTGAACAGGCTAGCCGCTTATATTATCCTGTCGCTTCTTCTCCAGATCCTTTCCGGTTGCGCCTCTTTGCAGACTCAGCAGGAGAGAATCAGGGTAACCATCGCCGATTTGAAGCCGCTCGAATCGACCCTCATGGAGCAACGCTACCTGGTCAAGATCCGACTGCAGAATCGCTCCAAAGAGGCGCTGAGAATCGACGGTATGAGTTTCGACCTGGATCTGAACGGCAAGCGGTTCGCCTCGGGCGTAAGTAATCAGGAAGCCACGGTTCAGGGTTTCAGCGAATCCATGCTCGAAGTTAAATTAAGCAGTACGGTGTTCGGTCTGATAAAACAGTTCGGTGCTCTTCAGGATCGCCAGAGTGGAACCTTCGATTATCAGATAAGCGGCAGCTTGAGCACACCGGACAGCATGCTATCCCTGCCCTTTAACGAGAAAGGGGAGATCAACCTGCTGCCGACCTCCGCCGCGCCTTCGAAAAAAGGGAAATAACACCCCCGGTCTCCACATACTCACTCGCCTCTGTTGCCCGCTTCCCTGTTTAAACAGACAGTGCGGTCTGCTTTCGACGGTTGGCTTGTTGTCAGTCAATTCATCTCCCCCATGGCCGGTTATACTTCTATAAGGGAGGTGTGAGCTGCCCCGTTTCCGGCTTGTTTTATGCAGCGCCTGCACTCTCTGAGTTAATCCTTCTGGCCTCAAGGAGTGATGAAAGTCTTGTCCCCACCGAATCCAGCGACGCAGCAGACGATCACCCTGCGGGGCCGCTCTCTTACCAAGACCTACCACACCGGTGCGGTGGACGTACACGCCTTGCGTGGTGTGGATCTATCCCTCTTTGAGGGCGAACTGGTGGTGTTGCTGGGCCCTTCCGGCAGCGGCAAATCGACCCTGCTGAATATTCTGGGCGGTCTCGATACCCCGAGCAGCGGACAAGTGAGCTTTCGCGATATGGATGTCACTTCAGGGGATGAGTCACTGCTCACCCGCTACCGGCGTGATCACGTGGGTTTCGTGTTCCAGTTCTACAACCTGATACCGAGCCTTACGGCACGCGAGAACGTGGCCCTGGTAACCGAGATCGCGGTCGACCCCATGGAGCCTGCGGAGGCACTCTCACTGGTCGGGTTGGGCGAAAGACTCAATCATTTCCCGGCGCAGCTCTCCGGCGGCGAACAGCAGCGCGTGGCCATCGCCCGCGCCATCGCCAAACGCCCCGATATCCTGTTGTGCGATGAACCTACGGGAGCCCTGGACAGCCATACCGGCATCCTTGTGCTCGAGGCCATCGAGCGCGTCAATCTGGAGTTGGGGACGACCACGGCGGTCATCACGCACAATACCGTGATCGGCAGCATGGCCGACCGGGTGCTCCACTTCGGCGACGGCCAGGTCATCAACAGTGTCAGCAATCCCAGCCGTCAGCCGGCAAGGGAGCTGAGTTGGTAACATCATGCGCGCGTTGAATCTGAAACTGCTGCGTAACCTGTGGAAACTGCGCGGTCAGGTACTGGCCATTGCGGTGGTGATCGCCTCGGGCGTGGCGGTACTGGTGATGTCTCTCTCCGCCCAGCAGGCCCTGCAGGATACCGCGGCCGCCTATTACGAGCGACAACGCTTTGCAGAAATCTTCAGCAACGTGAAACGCGCCCCTCTTAGATTGGTCGAACGCATCAGTACCATTCCCGGCGTGCGCTCGGTTGAAGCGCGCATCAAGCAGTTCGCCACACTCTCCATCGAGGGATTTGAAGAGCCGGTGATCGGTCAACTGGTCTCCATCCCCGAACAGGGCGAGCCCCGCTTGAATCGGCTGGTGATGCGTAGCGGACGCCTGGTCGCCGCGGGTCATCCCGACGAGGCAGTGCTCAGCGAACCCTTCGCCGAGGCACATGACCTGCAACCGGGGGATCGACTGCAGGCGTTGATGAACGGCAATCAACGCACTCTCACGGTGGTCGGTATCGCCCTTTCCCCGGAATTCATCTATGCCATCGGGCCAGGGGCCCTGACCCCCGACGATAAGCGCTACGGCATTATCTGGCTCGGCCAGGAGGCGATGGCTGCCGCCTACGACCTCGACGGCGCCTTCAACGACTTGAGTCTCGGTCTGCTTCACGACACCAATCCTGAGCAGGTAATCGAACGACTCGACCGTCTGCTCGAACGCTACGGCAGCCAAGGTGCGATTGCACGCAAGGATCAGATCTCGAACTGGTTTCTGATGAACGAAATCGAACAGCTGAAAACAATGTCGACGATCCTGCCGACCATCTTTCTCGCCGTGGCCGCCTTCCTCAGCAATATGGTATTGAGCCGGCTCATCGCCACCGACCGCAGCGAGATCGGTTTGATGAAGGCCTTTGGTTACAGCAACTGGCAGGTGGGTTGGCACTACACCAAGCTGGTGATGGCGATGGCCAGTGTCGGGATCCTGCTGGGTTGGCTCCTCGGCGCCTGGCTGGGGCGGGTCAACACTGAGCTCTATGCGGAGTTTTTCCGCTTTCCGTTACTCATATTCCGCCCGGATGCAGGTGTTTTCGCCATTGGTGCCATCATCAGCCTGATCGCCGCCCTGGCAGGCAGTCTGGGTTCGGTGCGCTACGCCGCGACCCTGCCTCCTGCCGAGGCGATGCTGCCGCCTGCACCCCCGATGTTCCGCAAGACCGCACTTTCCAAAAGCCGTGCCGGACACTGGCTGGACCAGCCGACCCGGATCATCCTGAGACAGATTTTCCGATCCCCGGTCCGGGCCCTGCTCACCTGCTTGGGTATCGCCCTGTCGGTGGCGGTGATGGTGATGGCGCTGCAGTGGATCGATTCCATCGAAAAGATCGTCCAGGTCTACTTCCACGATGCCCAGCGACAGAGCATGACAGTAGGTCTGGTGGAGACCCAGGCGGACACCGTCCTGGACGAGTTCCGGCGCATGCCCGGGGTGTTGGCTGCCGAGCCGATGCGTGCCGTAAGCGCTGACTTCCTGGTCGGCAATCGCAGCCATCGGGGCGCCATTGAGGGTGTATTGCCGAACCCCCATCTGCAGCGAGTCTACGATGCCGGCGGGGAGGTACTCCAAGTGCCGCCGGACGGCCTGATTTTCTCGACCAGACTGGCGTCGAAACTGGGCGTGGGGATTGGCGACACCGTCCGTGTCGAGGTTCTGCAGGATCGTCGTCCCAAGCGGGAAACCCCAGTAGTGGCGCTGTTTGAAACCTATATGGGCACTCCGGCCTATATGCACATCGAGGCCCTGAACCGGATGATGAATCAGCGCCCCAGTCTCGAGGCGGTCAATCTGCTGGTGGACAAGCATCAGCTCTCTTCCCTCTACCAACGTCTGAAATCGCTCCCCAAGGTCTCGGCGGTGGTGCTGAAGGATGCCGCAGTGAAAGAGTTCAACGACACCATGGCCAAAACCATCATGATCTATACCACCTTCTTCGCCGCCTTCGCCTGTGCGCTGGGTTTCGGTGTGGTCTACAACAGCACCCGCGTCGCCCTGTCAGAACGCGGGCGTGAACTGGCCACGCTGAGAGTGCTGGGATTTCATCGCGGCGAGATCTCCTACATCCTGCTGGGAGAAGCGGCGTTGCTGATCCTGGTCGGATTACCCTTGGGCTGTTTCGTGGGACACGGCCTGGGTTGGGTGATGACCAGCGCCATGGATTCCGAACTCTACCGCATACCCCTTGTCATCAAGGCCGCCACCGACGCCACGGCGGTCCTGGTCACCCTAGGCGCCACCGCCTTTTCGGCGGCGCTTGTCAGACGCAGACTTGACCATCTCGATCTGATTGCAGTACTTAAGACACGCGAGTGAGAGAAATGAACGCACATTGGAAACGCATTCTGTTATGGGGCCTGCTGGGCCTGATCCTGTTGGGCGCACTGGTGTGGGCCTTCATCCCCAAACCGATCCCGGTGGATTTGCTCAGTCTGAGCCCCGGCGAGCTGGTGGTGACCGTGGATGAAGAGGGGGAGACCCGGGTAGAGGATGTGTTCGTGCTGTCCGCTCCCATCAGCGGCAGGGCAATGCGCATCGAGGCAGAGGTAGGGGACGAGGTGATCGCCGACGAGACCCTGATAGCGGAGATCGAACCCATCGACCCGACCCTGCTCGACCCCCGCAGTGAGGCCCAGGCCAGGGCCGATATCCGAGCAGCCGAGGCGAATTTGATACTTGCCGAGGCGACAGTGAAAGAGGCCAGGGTCGAACTTGCTTTCGCCCTTAGTGAATTGAAACGCGCAAGCAGCCTGCGCCAGGAGGCGGTGATCTCGGCACGGGAGCTGGAGATGGCAGAGCGCACGCATCAGACCCGCCAAGCGGCACTGGAGACCGCTATCGCCACACGCCAGGCGCGACAGGCCGAACTGGAAAGGGCCCGGGCACAACTGATTTCACCTGTCGAGACACGGAACAACTCCGAAGCGTGCCAATGCGTACCGATCAAGGCACCAGTGAATGGCCGAATCCTGAAAATCCTGCACAAGAGCGAGGGAGTGGTGAACGCCGGCGAGCCGCTGGTGGAGATAGGCGACCCCACAGAGCTGGAGATCGTCGCGGACCTGCTCTCATCAGATGCGGTCAAGGTCCAACCCGGGCAATCGGTGATCATTGAAAACTGGGGTGGCGGTTCAGACCTGTCTGGCAAAGTACGCCGTGTGGAACCCTTCGGTTTCACCAAGGTATCGGCCCTGGGTATCGAAGAGCAGCGGGTGAACGTGATAATCGATTTCACATCCCCGAAGGCAGATTGGTCGCGTATCGCCCACGGTTATCAGGTCGATGTAAGTATCGTCCTGTGGCGCGGCAGCGACGTGCTCAAACTGCCGCTGACCGCTTTATTCAGAAATGGTGATGAGTGGGAGGTATTTGTGGAGCATGAAGGCAGGGCGAGACAACGCCAGGTCACATTGGGTCGACGTACCGGCCTTGAAGCGGAGGTCCTCTCCGGGCTCTCAGCCGGGGAACGCGTGGTAGTGCATCCCGGGGACAGAATTGCCGAGGGCGTGGAGATCGTGGCCAGGGATTGAGTTCGATTGCGATACCGCACGAACACAATCCCCACCTACCGTTACCCAATAAGCGTATACCTGCAAACTTGACTGATCCTGATAAACCAGGCTCGGATAGCACCGATATAGATACAGTCAGTCATTCCCCATTCGCTTAATTAGCAATTCTCTTTCGTCTGGCAAGGGAAATACCGACCAGACCCAGCCCCAACAAGATTACTGTCGAGGGTTCAGGCACATTTACATTTCTACCGTTGAGTTCTGTGACATGGCTGATCTGAAACTCTTCCCCTGGCAGGTTGATTGCGCTAGAGAGTGAATTGACATCGAATACACCCCAGTCCAGTGCACCGATATTCTGAAAAAGGGCCACCCGCTGTGCATTTTTGATCACGAAATAACCGGTTGCAGCGGATTGAAGTTCAAACGCATACACATCTGCGGTGTCTGTGAGAAAGTAGTCCACTGTCTCGGTCTGGACCGAATAGTTAATGCCGGATGTAGCGAGTACGGAATTGACCCATGCTGTCTCGGCAGCTGGATTCCCTTGCATATTGGCTTCAGAGATAAAAATATCAACACTGCCAACATCCGTACCCAGATGCGGATTTTGGGTAATGATGACTCCCACGGCTGCCTGGGAGAACAAAAAAAGGGCGACAACAAGCAATGAAAGACAATGACGAAAGATCTGTTTCACTGTAGTAATCTCCGGATCTAATGGTGAATTTTTATCGGGCAACATCTGTGCCGATATTGAGTGACCGGATCTGAGGCTGGCCGCGGCAAGCTATTGTTTTAAAGATTAATTTAAACCTTAAATTTTCAGCGCATAATAGATGTTTTGAAGCATGCGCGATTGTTGAGTGTAAAAATTTTCGACACAAAAACCTTATCACTGATACCTAAATTATCGGGTGCACCCATGCGGATTATGATAAGTAGGCTACGGGGACGACGAGCGAAGCGACAGGGCTTCAGAGGAAATGATACCTCCGAGAGAATTAAAACCCGGCAGACCGCTCCATAGCCGCCAACCACTCAAGAGAATAGCCACCGACACCAACACAGCGCGCCCTGCCGTTGGTCTTGGCGGTATACATGCGATGATCAGCCAATTCGACCTGTGATTTCCAGTCTTTTAGTCTGTCTTGTTGAACCTCTGCTATGCCGATACTGGCGGTGACCGGCAAGCCATCCGGACGATCGCCGAGACCGGCCAACATGATTCGCTTAATAACATCATTCGCCTCTTTGTGGTCTGCAGTGGGAAGTACGATGATAAACTCCTCGCCACCCCAACGGATCACGCTGTCCCCTTTTCTCACCGTATCGCGAATCTGCCGGGAGGCGGCCGTCAACACACTATCGCCCGCGTCATGCCCATATGTATCGTTGATCACCTTGAAATTATCCAGATCGAAATAGAGGATGGACAAGGGCTTTTCACTCATCAATGCAAGACGAAATTGCAGCTCGAGTATCTCGATGCCGGCACGACGGGAGAGCATGCCAGTCAAGACATCGTAACTGGCGTGACTCACCTGCGACAGCATGTAGCGAAGTTGGGTCATTGAGGCGAACAGGCCAACACCCAGGAGCAGTATCAGCAACCAGATCGTGGAGACGGCTTCGGGTATCTCTGCCGAGTTCTGCGGATAGACGGAGTAAACCACCACCATGAAAATCGGCAAGGCATAGCTGAGAAACTCCGATATAGCCAATGGAAACAGGGTCAGACCGGCCACCATGACAAAGGGTAGCAAAGCATAGACTTCCGCCAGCATCATTGCCGCGCCACCGAGCTGTTGGGCCGCAATGATGTGATCCGAGAGGAGGTAGAAGAGCGGCGTTATCGCCAACATGGCGGCAAGCAGCATACGAGCCAACGTGAGATCGGGTTCCCTGCGGGATTGCCATGCGATAATAGCGAAGCTTGCAGATGCAAGCATACGGATCAGCAGCAACTCACTCCACAGTTCACGCGGCAGATAGAGAATATCGATTACCGACCATGCGGGCACCAAAACCGCAAATATCACACTGAAGAAAAAGACGCGGCTCTGCATGACCGCAGCGCGATGACTGGAGATCGGCATTCCATGCTGCTTGGTACTGAACAGCTCATAGAGCTGATCCGAGGTGTGTATTCCCAATGACTCGATCAGTGATACATACATATGTCTTAAGTACTTCATGTCAACTACATCCCTACCACGTCCCTAGCCCATCCCACATCAATGTGAGGTAAATATAGCGTTCGACGGTCCATATAATTAACTGCCAAGCGATGAAATCGTGATCCAGGTCAATTGCCGCGCGCTGCGTCATTCTCAAACCCGGTCACAGCCGGATAAAAAGGATGCCGATCCGGGACAGAGTAACTTTTTGCGGCTGCGTAGGAGCCTGTTTACACAAAATCCAATCGGCTGTGGCTTCCGTTGCAAACTGAATCATTTGTCTCTTCTTCCGGGACTGACTATGGTTATAGGATTGTTGCCTGCTTCACATGGCAAGCACAACGGATCGATCACACTATTTCGATAATCGATTGATACTGAGTACCATCAGGAAATCATGTCATAACCAAAAATCCTGCAACAGTAGCAAATCAGGGAGATAGGAATGGATGACCTGGTAAGGAATTTTTCGATCTACTTTTGCCCCCGATACGCAGCAACACGTCACCAAAGGCGCTTCAGCTATAACATTCGCTATCAGGTCTATGCCGAGGAACTGGGCTGGGAACCGCTGAATGAGGAGCGTCTCGAGCGTGATGAGTGTGACGACTACGCACATCACTGTTTGTTGGAACACAAAAGGACCGGCGATATCGCCGGTTGCGTGCGCCTGGTCATCCCGCCGTCCGCTAACGCACAGGCCCGCCTGCCCTTTCAGCTCCACGATATCGATATCATTGAAAACGATAAACTGAATCATCTTACCCAGGGCAAAGTTGGGGAGATATCCCGCTTGGCGGTACCGAGCTGCTTCCGCCGGCGGGCCAACGAGGCCGGCAAACCCTTTATTCTCGGCAGCCACAATCCCACACTGTTTACCGAGGAGGAACGGCGCAATTTTCCGAACATCTCCATCGGTCTCTATCTTTCGGCGATCGCCATGGTGGATCTCTGTAAACTCGATCTCGTCCTGGTGGTGATGGAACCCAGATTACAGCGCCATCTGAAACGTTACGGATTACTGTTCAGGCAGATCAGCACACCCTTCGAGCTGAAAGGCGAACGAGCGCTGTTTGAGTTGCCCCGCAGTGAATTGACATGTCACATGAACCCGCAAATCTTAAAGCTATACAATTTCATCCATGGTGAGCTAGAGCCTATTAGCACTCATCCAATCGGCTCTGTCGTGACTGATAAAGCCTCAATAAAATTGTGAAGAGAGAAGTCAGGTAATGCCAAATGAATGACTACACATCGCCCACTCCGCCATGGCAGTGACAACCGTCATGGATGATCGACAGTACAATGACCCGGTTTGATTTCCATACGGCTTTTTCACGCACCATCGGCTGGGTAACGGAGGCGGAGCTGCAACGACTGCGCAACTCCCGTGTCGCCATCGCCGGTTTGGGAGGTGTTGGAGGCAGCCATCTATTGACCCTGACCCGACTTGGCGTGGGGGGGTTCAATCTGGCTGACTTCGATACCTTTGCAGTGGAGAATTTCAATCGCCAGGCAGGCGCCAATCTCGAGACAATCGACAGAGCCAAGCTCGATGTGTTGCTTGAGATGGCCCTGGCGATCAATCCCGAACTCGATATTAGTCAATTTCCGCAAGGAGTGAGCCCGGCGCAAGCTGAGGCGTTTCTATCGGATTGCGATCTCTATCTGGATGGACTGGACTTCTTCGCCCTCGAAGCGAGACGGGCTCTTTTTTCCGCCTGCGATCGGATGAAGATTCCTGCAGTCACTGCCGCGCCCCTGGGGATGGGTTCGGCATTGCTCAATTTTTTACCTGGTGGAATGGACTTTGAAGCGTACTTTCAGCTGGAAGGAAGAGGCGAGCATCAGCAATATCTGCGATTTCTCGTCGGCCTGGCGCCAACCGCACTTCACGCCACCTATCTGGTATTACCCGAACGGATTGACCTCATGGCCAAAAAGGGGCCTTCCACACCAATGGGATGCGAACTATGCGCGGGCCTTGCCGCGACCCAGGTATTGAAAATCCTGCTCCGTAGAGGGAAGGTTCTGGCCGCGCCATGGGGACTCCAATTCGATGCCTACCAAAACCGATTGCGCCGTACCTGGCGACCCGGCGGGAATCGCCACCCCATGCAACGCCTTGCAATCTGGTTGGGCGAAAGGCGATTATTGGGACGAAGCCATCGATAGGGGGTGTAACGTTTTAACCTGTAACATCCCACACAATATGACGACCAAGGCTTTAACCTTCTGATTTACAAGGCCTGAAGCAAGATAGACCTGACGACAGATGCTAAGCGCGTTCATCTTGTTACACCCATCATTCGGCTTTCCTGTTTCGATAAACCGCCCTATCTATCTGATTATCTTTCGTTAATCACAAATCCATTTGGTTGGCACAATTCGTGCGCTTGATTGATGCAGATAGAGTTCAAATCCCTATGTGGAGGCAATGAAAATCAATGAAACATCAAAAGCTGGTTAAAGAAATCAATTTCCTTCTAGACACCGTTGAAAAAAAGCGGGAAAAGCAACGGACAAAACTGAAGTGCTATCTCAGCCAAGTCAAAGCGGAGAAACAAAAATTGCGCAAGAAACTGACCAGGGAGAGTTCAACGGCGAATCGTAAAAAGCTGAAGAAGGAGCTGGATGCTGTGAATAAAGTCTACGGCATGCTCAACGGATAGCGCTATTACATCATCCCGTCACCCATAGCATGCCCTATTCAGTGACACCGTCAGACAGGAGCGAAAAAATGCAGTCAAGAGACAATGCCGAAATAGTCAAACCTTCATTCAGTTTCTTTGTAATGCCAATGCTGTTTCTCATCGGTATGTTTTCCATTGTTGCGATACTGAGCCTGATCTAGGGGCTGTAACGGCTAACAATTTGTCATGTTGACAGCCCTTTAATCAGCGCCCCCGCATACGAGCTAAGCGTCTGTTTAGAGCGGGCCTCGAAATTCCCAACAGGGCGGCGGCTGTACCCTGATTTCCTCCCGCCCGGTTCAGCGCCTCTTCAATGTGCAACAGCTCCGCCTCTTTCAGGGTTGGAAAACGCCCTTCCATGGCGGCTGCCCCATCCGGTCTCTCTTCAGTAGCCACCTGCTGTAACTTGACCGTGTTGCGGAAACTCTCTATCCCAAGCACCTGCCCCGATTTATGACGGGCTACCGCATCGAAGACCATCGCACGCAACTCTCGGATATTGCCTGGAAAATGATAGTTCGCAAGTAACGTCAACAATTCAGGACTCGCTTCAGGCATACGCTTGCCGAGGGAATCAGCGGCCTCTGAGATAAAGTAGGTCACCAGTGCAGGAATATCCTCGTTGCGCTCACGTAAAGGCGGTATATCCACTTGATGTACGCTCAGACGGTAGTAGAGGTCGGAGCGAAAGGACTCGGCAGACATGCGTTCATTCAGATTGCGGTTGGTCGCACACAGTATTCTGGTGTTACAAACCTTGGCCATATCCGAACCCAGAGGATAGTAGCGCCGCTCCTGCAGAAGCCGAAGCAACTTAACCTGGGAGGCGTTTGTCAGGTCGCCTATTTCGTCAAGAAAAAGGGTGCCGCCCTCTGCTTTGGCAACCATCCCTTCTCGAGTTGTGTCCGCTCCGGAAAACGCACCTTTACGATGACCGAACAGGGTATCCGAAAACAGGGTGTCATCCAGTCCAGCCGCATTGACCGGAACAAAAGCGCCCTTGCGATGACTCAATCGGTGAATGGCCTTTGCCAGCAGTTCCTTGCCGGTGCCTGTCTCACCCGTAATAAGCACAGGCTCAGTAGAGACTGCGATGGCCTCCAAATACTGGAATAGAGAGCGCATTTTCCGGCTGACTGTAACGATATTTGAAAATACCTCCCCATGCTCCAGCTGATCCGTCATCAGGCTGCGTCTGAGGGCGCTCACCTGTTGGCGTAAAGCCCTGACTTCCATCGCATGTTTTACACTCGAGACGAAACGATTCTCCTCCACCGGTTTGACCAGGTAATCGAAGCCTCCCTCTTTCATACAGGCAACCGCAGTCTCCACCTCCTGGGTTGCGGTCATGACGATTACCGGAAGCTCCGGATGCTTCCTGACGATCTCCGGCAGCAACTGTGTCCCTGACAGATAAGGCATGAACAGATCCAATACCACCACGGCTACATCCTGCTCAGCCAACAACGGCATTAATTCGCGGCTGTCCTCGAGGGTAAGCACCTCTTTGATACCCGCACTTTGCAGCACCATCTTGGAACTGAACAGTACGCTGGATTCATCGTCCACCAATACAACCGGGAAAGCCATCTTCGGTTCATGCCCCATCATGTCGCACCCTCATACCTTCTGAATGACCGGGAAGTGGATTGTCACACAGGTCCCTTCACCCAACACCGATTCGAAATGCATACTGCCACCATGCCGCTCTACAATGGAACGTGATATGGATAGGCCCAAACCGGTACCGCCGGCGTCTGTCCGGGTTGTGAAGAAGGGTTCCGTCAATTTACTCAGATCCCTCTCCGATATGCCTCGACCCTGATCGCGAATCGCCACCCATAAGTCACCTTCATCCTTATCGTAGCCAGCCTCTATTTTCACACCTTTGCCGCGATCAGGCAGGGCCTGCAATGCATTCAGCAAGACATTGATGAATACCTGTTCGAGTTGTTGTGAATTTCCCTGCACCAGGGGTAGACCGTCCGGTATATTCGGGGAACAGTTATCGGTGAACTTCTGGATCTGATTGTGGAGAATCATAACCGTCTCCTCCAGGACCTGCTGGATATCCACTTTTTCGGAGAGCTCACCGGCATCCTGCCGGGACATGTGCTTTAGGTTTTGTACGATGCGACGAATGCGGTCTGAGTTTCCGGTTATTCCCGTGAGGAGTTGCTGAAAACTCTCCCTGGCCTCTGAGAAGGGCATGCCGCCCAGCGCAAAATTGCCATGTGTTTCATAATATTCATTCAATATGGGTGTGATATCCTGCCAGGCCCGTGAAATCAACGATGCATTGAACTGTATGGCATTGTTGGGGTTATTAATCTCATGCGCCACACCGGCGGCCAGCACGCCGATGGAGGCGAGACGGGCGTTACGCAGCGCCTGAGCCTGCAGCGTACGCTTTTCAGTGACATCACCGGCAATCACCATCGCGGCCGTCACCGCACCCTCGCTACTGGATATGGGTACAATGCGCCCCTCCCAATAGGTGCCATCATCTGTCGAATATTGAAAATTTCGGGTGCTTCCCTTGCGGAATACCTTTTTCAACGCTTTGCGGAACCATTTACGGAAATCTCTCGGCATCAGCGCCAGGGAGTTTCGTCCCACCGCCCTCTCTGCCGGCAGTGCCGGAATCGACCGGTTCATCAATAGGATCTTGCCCTTGCGGTCGACAGTCATGATAATGTCAGGTGTCTGTTGGAACAGATCCCTCAACTTGGCCTCGGATTCTCGCAGCGCCTCGTCAGCCAGCTTTCGTTCGGTTATATCCTCGATAAACCCTACCAGGCGGTAAATCCGCTCATCCTTGTCACGTACCGCAAATCCTCGTGTTCGCACCCATCGCAGATTACCGTCTGCTCGTTGAATCCGATGTGTGACCTCAATATCTCCACCCTCGTGGCTGATACGTTGCAGCGCCTCGCTTAATTTCAACCGGTCTTCGGGATAGGCTGCATCGAGTAAGGATTGGCGTTTGATATCACTGGTGATACCCAGCATCCTGCCGTAGGTTGGACTGAGATAGAGCAATCCGCCCTCATTCACCGCCGTGGACCAAAACGCCTCGTCCACAGTCTCTGTCATCTGCCGGAACAACTCTTCCCGCTCGACCAGCTGCAGTTCCATGGCCGAGCGCTGTCGAATATTCTCACGTATTCTGGCCAGATAGAATGACAACAACAGGGTAAACAGCAATCCTGCTATCAACACCATCCAAGGGCCTTCCTGAAACGCCTCGGCGCTACGGAACATATTGGTCCGGCCGCAGATGATCGCCAGTACCCGATCAGCGATCCGGACGCGTTCCATGACCTTCGCCTCATCCGTGTCATTCATCCAGCCCTCGTACTCGCCTGCCCCGATTCGCCTGGGAGAGAGGCGGCTGGTGTAGAAATGTAAAAAACGCTCGTCGTGCGGCGCCGACTCATCCAGGATCAGGATTTCCACACCCCGCGGTTCCAGTAACGATATGGCGGCGTTAGTCAGGCTGGCAAGGCGAAAAAAACCCACAACGAATCCACTCAGGTTTGCACGGCGCTGGTTTACCGTATCAGTTGCTTTACTCCCGACAAACACCGGGCTGGCGACCATGAAACCGTATTCAACGCCTTCCTGAGATACCGGGTATGCGATTCTTCCGCTCGCTTCCATCCGACCCAGATCTCTGGCGCGCGACAAGGCGTCGGCAAATTTGGGTATTGATCCCAGGTCAAATCCAAACGGTATGGTGTCACTGCTCTCAGGAGTGACATGGCTCACCGGAAAATATTCTGCGCGTTCGCCAGCAGGCAGCAGCTCGAAATGTCCGTCACCTTCAGAGATTTGAAAGGTTTCACTAGCCGATGTAACTGAGGCTTCGAATCGATCCCGATCCGTACCCCTAACCCGCGGCGCCCAGATCAACGCTTGAACACCCCGGTATCGATCCAACAAGGAGCCGGCGAACAGTTGAAACTCCTCACCCTTGACTTCACCGGATGCCATGACATGGTCGCGAAGCGTAGTCACCGCAAGCATACTGTTATCTATGCCATGCGTCAGGGCACGGATGCGATTGTGCGCAACCCATTCGAAGTCCAGCATGTTGTGAGCCTCCAGCTGTTGCCGCATCAGCAGCATAGCGGCAAACGAGAGGCTCAAACCCACGATGGCAACCAGCCAGACGACACTGTTCTCTCGACCGAACAGCGGGCGGAAAGGATCAGATATTCGTTTTCCCTGACTCATAGAGTGTTTAGTGTAGCGCTGTTTGGAAAAGATTTACCTTTCCCATTACAACGCACTCCGTATCAACACTCCCATGAATGATGATATGGACCTCTCACGACTTCGAGCCATGGTCAACATACAGCTTTTCGATCAATTCATGAATAACAGCCCATCCAATGACCAGGAGTACGTTATAAATACCTATATATCAGGGCTCGGCCTCAACCAGAGGGAATCGTCGGGATACCCCACAATGGCAAATTCCGGATTGAACATGGAAGCCACCCAGTATCAGGAATACAAACAACAATGGCTACAGAGCGTATGGGTAACCGGTCGCTACGACTCTACTTTGCATCAATGGCCGAGGGTCTGGATGAATTCTTCATAGGTCGTTTTTTTGCTCTTCAGCAGATCCATCAGCCACTGCATCGATGCGTTGGGGGCATCGCGCGCACCGGCCTGTTGCTCGATCCTCATCATCTCCTGGTAGATGGGCATCATGGCTTCGACGCCTTTCCTGCTGGGTTTCCGGCGAACCGAAAAATAACCGATGGGATTATTCCTACTGTCGTAATCGACCGTTACATTCGCATAAACCCAATAGAAGTCGCCGCTTTTCGCCATATTCTTGACATAGGCGAAACACTCATGTCCCGACTCGATCACATTCCACAACAGGCGAAAGACACCCCTCGGCATATCGGGATGACGAATAATATTGTGCTGCACACCGAGCAGCTCCTGCTCATGGTAACCGGCAATCTTCATAAAGATACGGTTTGCATAGGTTATGCGTCCCTTCAAATCAGTCTTGGAGACGATGAAATCGTGCTCATCCATAACGATTTCCCGATCAGTCGGCGTAATAGCTCGCTTCATGGTCGCACCCCTGCTAATTGTGTTTTTCAGAAATCATGGTATCGATGCGCTCCATCACCTGGTCACTTGCATGCTCCATCTCCGTGTAAGTGTCGATAATCTGTTTCTGCAGTTGCTGATCCTTTTGCCAATCCTCAGACAGGTAGTTGAGTGCCGCATGGCCATGGCTGTGTACCGCCGAGTGCGGCGTCTCGAGTTGCTTGAAGGCTTGCAGGTGGCCGAAGCTTTCCTTGCCGATACCACCGTAATACCATTTGCCAAGCCGGCAATTATGGTGATCCACCAGCACGGCCTGGGCATCGGGATTATCGGTTCCCGCATAAAACGATTTGTAGGCCTTCTGTTTGTAGATCATGTGATCCACTTTGATGAGAGAGGCATAGCAGATGTCATGTGCATAGTTGACAGAGGTATAGGTCTTTTGCGCCCTATCCGAGAAGTGACTGAAACTGGTGCTCATCTCCTCCACGGCATTCTGCACACTGTTCGCCATTTCCAGCATTTCGTTGGAATTGGTCTGCATCACTGCGGTTTCACTTTGAAAGGTGGTTACAACATCGCGAATTTCGTCTGTCGCCTTCTTGGTGCTTTTGGCCAGTTTTTTCACCTCGTCCGCCACTACCGCGAAACCACGGCCGTGCTCACCGGCACGCGCCGCTTCGATGGAGGCGTTGAGGGCCAACAGGTTGGTCTTATCGGCAATCTCGCCGATCATGCCCAGGATGCCGGTAATCTCATCACTCATGGTATTGAGTTGCCCCATGGTCTGGTGACTCTGTTCTATCAGACCGAGGGTTCTGGTCTGGGAATCGACAACATGGGATACCGCCCCTTGATTCTCCTGGGCCTTTTGCATGTTGTCGGTCGCTATGGCCGAGACTTTCTGCATTTCATCGGTGATACGCGTCAGATCATTTTGGCTCAGCAAGAGATTGCTCATGGTCTGGCTGGTATTCAGTTCCTGCAACTCAGCCGCCATCTCGTTCTGTTTGATATAGGTTGCGTTATCCGACATCGCGTCCAGCGATTCATTGATACGCGCCAGGGTCTTTTCCAATTCACCATGCAAACCTGCAGGTAAGGTGCGACGATAATAGTGACCTTGCGAGACGAGTTCAAAACTGGTCTTGACCTCTCTGAAGAAGGTTTCCAACTGATCCAGCGATTCATTCAGATTCCATGCGATATGCCCGGCTTCTCCCATCCAGGGGACCCTGGTGATGCGTGATGTGAACTGCCCCTCAAGCATCTCCGTCAACACTCTGTCGATTTCCCGCATAACATAGAATGGCATCTTCATCCGATACCCGATCACCATCGCAGTCGCGATTGAAAGCAAAGGAAACAACCAAAGCCAGTGTTGATAACCACCCGACAAATGCACCGATAGAATGGTCAATAGATTCAGGGTAACAAAAACCGCCACATAGACCTTCAGCCTAGTGGCCAAGTACAATCGTTTCATAACTCTTAAACCCTTCCACGTTAATGACTTGATTCAGTAACGTGGCTGATGCATCAATGGCACGCCGCGAACCAGACTGTTGCTCTGTTCTCAACAACCTCAAATAGAGTTGCGAGAAATAGTCTAGGGCTTGCTGATTCGGTCTTCGCCGCACGGAGAAATAACCCTAATCTCTCCTCGCCCGTCAAAATCGGGAGAAAAATTCGCTAACGCCCTATAGTGATCACCTTTTCTACAGAGGTTATTGACATACGCGAAACACTTTTCTCCTCTCGCAATGGTCTCCCAACGCTTTTTGAAAACACCACGCGGCATATCCGGGTGGCGGATGACACTGTGCTGCTTGCCTATCGGTTCGCTTTCACTGAAACCGCTGATACGCATGAACTCCCGGTTTTCTTACCTGATTCTCCCTTTGGTATCTGTTGTTGAGACGATAAAGTCATTGTTTTCCAGAACAACTTCCCTGCCTGTCGGCGCAATACTTCCTTTCATCTCATGCTTCGGAATTCCAACAGTTTTCCGGCAAGCTGCAATAATCTATATCGCCTGTTGGGACAAGAACTTTAAGTTCACCGGATGCATGCGAACCCGAACCATATACCTATAAATAGGTATATGCCGGCAGTTGCAGGTATTGAACAGACGAATACTGTAGCATTGTGCGACGGGGTCGGAAGCCGGACACTGAGAGAATGGATCGGAGCGGCTGATCGCAGCCGATCCATGCAGTACAACATAACCAGAATCGACCTACAGGAGATTGTATGTCCAAATCGACTATACGGAAACTACCCGCTTCTCTCCTTGTCTGTCTCAGTCTGATATCACCGCAATCCCCTCTGCAGGCTGAAGGACAGGTTCACCACTATGATCGTGTAAAATTACACAGCAGCGCTTCGACTGAAGTTGAGAATGACACCCTGATCGCGGTCCTCTATGCGCAGAAGGAGGGGAGTGATCCAGGATTGTTGACTGACAGTGTCAACCGACTGATCTCTCAGGCCGTTAGCGACGCAAAGGGCAAAGAGGGCATCAAGGTGCAGACCCTTGGCTATCAGACTTCGCCAATCTACCAGCAGCAGAGGTTGACTGGCTGGCGAGTACGCCAATCGATCCGCCTGCAGAGTATGCACAGCGACAGGCTGAGCAAACTGCTGAACCAGCTGCAGTCAACCCTGGCCCTGGACTCAATCAGCTATGCAATCTCACCGGTGCAGAGGGAAAAGGTGGAGGAGTCGCTGACGCTGCAGGCGATCGACGCCTTCCGCAAACGTGCTGACCTGGTGACGAAACAGTTTGGACGAAATGCATATCGCCTGGTGGAAATATCAATACAGGCATCGGACCGGCCGGTCCAGCCCTTCCGAATGCGCGCCAACATGATGGCCCTGGAGGGGGCATCTGCTACCCCTGCACTCGCTGCGGGAAGTCAGACACTGCGTATCGAGGCCACCGGCACCATTGAGTTGCAGTTAGACCGGTAACGACGCCCCTGAATCGCTAATAACCGACCGGACCGTCTCTCCATGAAGATTGAAGTATTCTCGGAGACCGCTGATGTCTCCCGGCTGGATACAAATAAATCATACACTTCGCTGCCCATCGAATTCTGTCATAGATCACTCCGGATTAAATCCAAAGCCTTATAACCAAGCACGATCCCAGGTTATACAACCTATGGCTGTGACAGCGCCGACCGCAAGACCTTCTGCAAGGATACCTATGTTTTCTCACATTATTTTACATTTACGTAACCTTTTTAACCTTTATTTTTACGATTATCGGCCGCTATAGGCATATCGAATTCAGAAAACCCGCAGTCGTTAACTTTCTTCATCCGAGAATTCTAATGTTTGGCATATCCAATAAGAAACAGATCTCCCGGTTACAACAGCAATTGACCGAAAAGAGCAGTCAGATCGAGCTGCAGGCCGCACAAATCTCCACACTCCAGGAAGAGAATGCACAATTGCGTCAACGGATTGAAGAGGAATCAAAAGAACTGCATCTGCAACAACAGCTACTGGGAAATTTTACTACACTGAGCGACTCTTTCAGTGAGCTTCAGCACTCTTTGATGCATACAGCCACGAACATGAAAGATGAAAAGGTGAATGCCATCCGCGGTTCTGAGATTTCAACCCAGGCAATCGCCAGCGTCGAGGTCATGCACAGCGAAATCGACAGCGTCACCCAGATCTCCCAACAGAGTTCCGAAAGCGTTGATAAACTGGGTACGATTGCCGGTAACATCAGTAATTTCGTCAGCATCATTCAGGGCATATCGGAACAAACCAACCTGCTGGCACTGAATGCGGCAATCGAGGCTGCGCGTGCAGGCGAGATGGGAAGGGGATTTGCCGTGGTCGCCGATGAAGTTCGCAGTCTGGCCGGACGCACACGCGAGGCGACAACGGAAATCGCCGCACTGGTTGATACCATCACGCAAGAGACAAAGAAATCGATGGACACCATGTCGTCGATGATGGATGTAACCCACAATTTTCAGAATCAGGTCTCAGATTCCATCGCAACCATCAAACAGCAATTCGAGCTTTCGAAATCGATGGAGGAGACCATCTCCTCAACCTCACTGCGGACCTTCGTGGAGCTGGCGAAGTTCGATCATCTGGTTTTCAAGTTCAGCATCTACAAGGCCTTTCTCGGTCTGGCCGAGCTCCCCGCCGACGCGCTCTCTGATCACAGGAGTTGCCGCCTGGGCCAGTGGTATTATAACGGCGAAGGGGTTTCTTGCTTCTCCAACCTTCCCGGTTATCGTGAAATCGAAGCACCCCATCAGGACGTTCACAAATACGGCAAACAGGCCCTGATCCATCTTGAAAGCGGGGATAAACAGGCCAGTATCAACAACATCGGCATGATGGAAGAAGCCAGTATGCAGGTCATATCGAACCTTGAGGGATTGGCACAGTCCGGCGAGTCTAATGCGCATATCCTGTGTACGGATGAGGCACAATGAAAGAGGCGGCCACGGCAGGCAGCCATGAAGGCCGCTGAAGATTACGACTAGATGGTTGGCTCGAGCTTCGATGTCTCGGCCTTCGAGAGGGCTTCGGCCCTCTCGATCATTTTTTCCAGTATGGCGTAGATGCCGACATGCCGATTCGGACTCAGATGCTCCTCCAACTTAAGTCGCTTGAAGAGAGAGTCCACATCCAACCTATGGATTTCATCCAGGGTACGATGGGATAGCAGGTCTATCAGGAGCGCAAGCACGCCCTTGATGATCGCGGTATCGCAATCGCCTTGGAAACTGACCAGTGCCGGATTGTCCTCATCCCGATGCGCGGAGACATGAACGGTACTCATACAGGGCTTGACCCAGTTCTCCTCCACCTTCAAGGCATCCGGCATGACGGGCAACGCCTCTCCCAGTTCAATGAGATATTGATAACGCCCTTCCCAATCGTCGAAAAACTCGAAATTTTCCACGATCTCGTCGATTTCACTCATCCCGCTCTCCAGACCTTGAGGCAGCTGTTTACACACTGAATGACTCACCACAGCCACACTGTTCCCTGATATTCGGATTGATAAAATCGAAACCCTCATTGAGCATATTGGCCTTGACATAATCCACTGTCATGCCGTCGAGCATCGGCAGGTTCCCACTATCGACGACGATCTTTACGCCATGGGATTCGAAAAGCCGATCATCCTCACCCACCTGTTCCGCATAGTCGACCACATATGCGAAACCGGTACAGCCGCTCTTTCTGGTACCCAGACGCAGTCCAATGGCGCCATCTCTGTGAGACAGCATCGATTTGACATGCCTGGCGGCACTCTCAGTCAGTTGAATTGCCATAATACACCTCTAAATTAAGGCAGCAGAGTGCTGAAACAGACCCTGGTTGCCCACTCCACTCAGCCATTTGACAAGCAACTTTCTACAGTACTCACGATTCATACCATTTCATTCCAATAACTACCCTGCCGCATGACCAGTAAGGATTCTTAAAGTAGTCCCAGCTGAAATTTAGCTTCATCACTCATCCGCTCCTGGCTCCAAGGAGGATGCCACACCAGTCTGATTACGGCATCGGTGACGCCTGGCACCGCATCGATCACCCTACCGACCTCGTATGGCAGTGTACCTGCCACCGGACAGGCGGGAGCAGTGAGGGTCATATCGACTTCGACCTTGCCCTCGGCATCCACTTCCAGGCGATAGATCAATCCCAGATCGTAGATATTGACCGGTATCTCAGGATCGTAAACAGTGCACAGGGCCTCGATCAACGTATCCCGGGTGGGTACAGTTCCGCTGTTAGCTTCACTCATTTGCAAACCACTCATCTGCCATCACCGTCTGTCACGGATTCTGTACCGACAAAACAAGCCAGTTGAAATCAAAACCGTATCCGCTGTTCAAGATCACTCCCTATCTGCATACGCAGGGAGTCCGTTTCAAACCTGTCGATAATTTCGCCGGCGAAACCGAGGCTCAATAGGCGCCGTGCTTGATACGCATCTATTCCACGCGAGCGGAGATAGAAGAGTGCCTGCTCATCCAGCTGGCCCACACTCGTACCATGACTGCACTGCACATCATCCGCGAGGATGGCCAACTGGGGTTTGGTGTCGACTTCGGCGTTGCCTGAGAGCATCAGATTGGCGTTTTGCAGATCTGCCTGGCTCTTCTGTGAATCAGCCCCCACCCTTATCAAACCGTCAAATACCGCTCTTCCAGCCCCATGCAGAATACCTTTGAAATGCTCACGACTTCTGCAACGGGGCACGCTGTGATCCACATCGAGATGGAAATCCATCAATTGACCGTCACCCGCCACGTAGAGGCCGTCAACCTCGCATTCCGCGCCTTCTCCGGAAAAGCGATTATGGAATTCGGTGCGTGACCATATACCGCCCAAGGCTGCATTCACACCCAGATAGCAGGCATCCCTCCCTAAATTTACGTACAGATCACACAGATGGTAGGCACGATTACTCTCCTGTTGCACCCGTTGGTGTTGCAGGGTTGCCCCCTCTGCCAGATTGATCTCGCAAACGATGTTGTTGAAGTAGTCGTTATCATCTACCGCCGACAGATAACGCTCAATCAGACTTACCGAAGCATCCGCATCCAACTCGACCAGGTGACGCATCTGCTGCGCATGCCCGCTTCTCTCACTGGTCGTGATATGCAGCAACTCGATAGGCTGTTCGATCACGACACCTTTCGACAGCTGAATCACAGCACCGTCCTGCTGGGCCGCCATGTTCATGGCGGCGAAGGCATGATCCCCCATCCCGGAGAGATTGCCGACCGATCCGAGCACCGACTGATCGCCTACGACCATCGCGGCACGCAAATTCCCGACCTTAAACCCCATCTGCTCAATACCTGTCGACAGTCCAGGGTGGTATAAACCGTCCACGAATACGAGACGCGCCGCTATCGGTTCCTCGAGCATGTCATCGATGACGATCACACGGGATGAATCCGATATGGGAGGGGTTGATGTAAACGCTTTTTGCAACAGGCCCTCCACATTCGTGTATCGCCAGGCCTCTTGGCGGACATGAGGAAAACCGAGCTCGGCCATGCGTTCCATTGCAGCTCGACGCTGTTCGATGAGCCAGTCCCCATTGCCTTGGTCCAGACCGTCGATGGTATGTTGCACACTCTCTCGGTAGCCGTGCATCTTCATGCCGCCGCCTCTTCCAGCAGCCAACCGTAGCCCTTCTCTTCCAACTCAATCGCCAACTCCTTGCTCCCGGAACGAATAATGCGGCCCGCCACCAGCACATGCACGAAATCTGGCTGAATATAATCAAGCAATCGCTGATAATGGGTTACGACAAGCAAGGCCCTCTCTTCTGAACGCAGCATATTCACACCATCCGCAACCGTTCGCAGCGCGTCTATATCGAGACCGGAATCCGTCTCATCCAGAATCGCCAATCGAGGTTCCAGCACGGCCATTTGAAGAATCTCGTTGCGCTTCTTTTCACCCCCGGAGAAACCGGTATTCACTGAACGCTTGAGCAGTTTTTCATCCAGCTTCACCTGTTTCGCCTTGGCACGCACAAGCTTCATGAAGCTGACCGCATCGACCTCCCCCTCGCCGTTAGCCTTGCGTATCGCATTCATCGACTCCCGTAAAAAAGTCATATTGTTGACACCCGGCAGTTCAACCGGATATTGCATAGCGAGAAAGAGCCCTCTGTGCGCACGCTCTTCAATCTTGAGATTGAACAGATTCTCACCCATATAACTCACGCTACCGTCAATCACATCATAACCATCCCTTCCTGCAAGAATATGCGCCAGGGTACTCTTTCCCGAACCATTGGGTCCCATGATGGCGTGCACTTCGCCTGCTTTGATCTGCAAATCGATCCCTTTCAGGATCGCTTTATCTTCCACGCTGGCATGTAAATTCTTTATCGTTAACATCGATAACCTCTCCTCAATTTCAACCGACAGCGCCTTCCAAACTCACTGCAAGCAGTTTCTGGGCCTCAACAGCAAACTCCATCGGCAGTTCGTTGAAGACCTCTTTGCAGAATCCATTGATGATCATCGACACCGCATCCTCATCCGAGAGGCCACGCTGACGACAGTAAAACAGTTGATCCTCGCTCACCTTCGAGGTTGTTGCTTCGTGCTCCACCTGGGCGGCGGGATTCTTCACTTCGATATAGGGAAAGGTATGGGCGGCACAACGGTCTCCGATCAGTAGGGAGTCGCATTGGGTATGATTTCTCGCGTTTTCCGCCTTTGCCGCGATACGTACCAGGCCCCGGTAGGCATTGCTTCCCGTCATCGCCGAGATGCCCTTGGATACGATGGTGCTACGGCTGTTCCTGCCCATATGGATCATCTTGGTGCCGGTATCCGCCTGCTGCCTGCCCTTGGTCACGGCCACGGAATAGAACTCACCCACACTGTCATCCCCACGCAGGATACAACTGGGATACTTCCAGGTAACCGCGGATCCTGTCTCGACCTGGGTCCAGGAGATATGTGAGCGATCGCCTCGGCAATCCCCCCGTTTGGTCACGAAATTGTATATGCCGCCACGGCCCTCGCTGTCACCCGGATACCAGTTTTGTACCGTTGAATATTTGATCTTTGCATCTGCCATAGCCACCAACTCCACCACAGCGGCATGGAGTTGATTCTCATCCCGCATCGGAGCGGTACAGCCTTCCAGGTAACTTACCTGACCACCCTCTTCGGCAATGATCAGGGTACGTTCAAACTGCCCTGTCTGCGCCTCATTGATACGAAAATAGGTGGATAACTCCATCGGGCATCTCACACCCTTGGGTATATAGACAAAGGTTCCGTCACTGAACACGGCACTGTTCAGCGCAGCAAAATAGTTGTCTTTGTAGGGAACAACCGACCCCATGTAGCGCTGTACCAGTTCCGGGTATTCGCGTATCGCCTCTGACATGGAGCAGAAGATCACACCCGCTTCAGCCAATGTCTCCCGAAATGTGGTCGCCACTGAAACACTGTCAAAGACTGCATCCACCGCCACACCGGCAAGCGCCTTCTGCTCGTCAAGAGGGATCCCCAGCTTTTCGTAGGTGGCCAGTAACTCCGGGTCGACTTCATCGAGGCTGCCCAGTTGAGGTTTTTTCTTCGGTGAAGAGTAGTAGGAGATCGCCTGGAAATCGATTGCGGGATAACGGATGGCGGCCCAGTCGGGTTCCTGCATCTTCAACCAATGGCGATAGGCCTGGAGACGCCTTTCGAGCATCCATTCGGGCTCGCCTTTTCGTGATGAAATGGTTCGGATAACCGACTCGTCCAAGCCTGGAGGCAGAGTATCCGATTCGATCCGAGTGACAAACCCCTCGGCATAACCGGTATCTATAAGACCCTCCACGCTACTGTTGACTAGACCCATTTCTCGCCTCCACTGAGGTTGACCTTTGCGGCGGTTGCAGCACAAGGGATTGAGGAATACGTTGCGGGAACAGGTTCATTTATTACTGCCCTAGGCCCATGCCGGCCGACTGCTGAATTTCAATAACACAGTAATATAGTCAGGAATTAAGATTTGCAAGGCCAATACCCTAGAGAAATACTAGGGTAATCGCCCGCGCGAAATGGATGGGACAAAATAATACTTTTAAATACAACAACTAATGAAAGCCATTGATCACATGGCATGGCACCATACCCCAGCGATACAAGGGTTTACCGATACAAGGATCAAGTTTCGATGATGCTTTTCACGCCCTCTGAAATGAGTCTTTCATAGAGGAATTTCTGTTTGCCGTCGACCTCTACTCCCATACCGCTGAGCATGGTGAACAGATCGTCGATTATGATTTCCGATATGTGCCGCTGATTCTGCAGCGAGCCCTCAAGATCGTTGTTCATGGCCAGCATACAGGCAAGGGCGCCGATAACCTGCAGCGTCACCTCATCCTTGACGACAATAGGCTTGGATTGAGGTTCTGAATCCGGACGCTGTATACCGTAAGTATCGCAGACGCGATTCAAATCGTCGTGGTTGAAATGCATGTCGGCAGGGTAGTTGAACTCATTTTCCATTTCGCCTTTCCCGTCGCCGATGAGCAGTTCTTCGTCGAACACCAGAAACTTTTGAAACAGGTCGTTGCGAACAACACCATTGATGGTGATGTTGTGATCGATGAGGGCGCTGCTGTAGGTGACCGGCAGATTTTTTTTCAACTCTTTGACATCGGTGGAGTAGAGTTTGAGATAACCGTCCACATAGACCCTGTCAAAGGTTCCCCTCTCCACCTCGACAGAAGCAAACCCGTTGAAGTGAAAATAGAGTTCATCAAGTTCGGTCAGGAAACGGCTGTCTCCGACGTAGTCACAGGCCTGTTCCCAGCTGTAAAAGACGCCTTGCTCATTCATATTCGTAATCTACCATCCTTTATCGGCCGGGTTCAGCTCGTCCATTCCCGCCACAGATCATATTCAACACTCGACAAGGTTGACCGCCAATCCCCCCCTCGATGTCTCTTTATACTTTGTCTTCATATCCGCGCCGGTCTCGCGCATGGTCTTTATGACTTTGTCCAGTGAGACAAAATGTGAACCGTCTCCCCGCAAGGCCATGCGCGCAGCATTTATCGCTTTTACCGCACCCATGGCGTTACGCTCGATGCAGGGTACCTGTACCAGACCACCTACCGGATCACAGGTCAAGCCCAAATTGTGTTCCATCCCTATTTCAGCGGCATTTTCGACCTGGCGCGGCGTACCGCCCAACACCTCGGTCAAGGCGCCCGCCGCCATGGAACAGGCGGCACCCACCTCGCCCTGACAACCTACCTCGGCGCCGGAAATTGAGGCATTCTCCTTGTAGAGGATACCGATCGCACCGGCACAGAGTAGGAACCTGATCACACCATCCTGCGCCGCTCCCGGTGAAAATCGCCAATAGTAGTGGAGTACCGCGGGAATAATACCGGCTGCCCCATTGGTGGGTGCGGTCACCACACGGCCTCCGGCGGCGTTCTCTTCGTTGACTGCCAGGGCAAACAGATCGACCCAGTCCATGGTACCAAGCGGTACTTGGTTGAGTTCAGCATCGTTACTGAGCTGCCTGTAGAGACGCGGAGCACGCCGTTTTACCTTTAATCCACCCGGCAGCACCCCCTCAGTCGTGCAACCGCGCTCCACACATTGCTGCATGACATCCCATATCTGCAGCAAATCATCGCGTATCGCCCGTTCACCACGCCATGCCTTTTCATTCTCCAACATCAGCTGGCTAATTGAGAGCCCTTGCTCGTCACAGACCTGCAACAACTCTTCGCCGCTATGAAAAGGATACTTGAGCGGGGTCTTATCCTCGCTGAGAACAGCCTCCCCTTGTGCGTTTTCCTCAATTACAAAACCACCGCCAACCGAATAAAAGAGATTTTGTAAAATCTCCTTGCCCTTCCGGTCAAAGGCCGTGAACCGCATACCGTTGGCGTGCAGTTCGAGCCGTTTTTTACGATGAAATTGAAGATCTCCTTGCAGATCGAAAGAGAGGCGCAGTCCACTGCTCAGCACCACAGCCTGTTCCTCGCGGACCGCATCGATTCGCTCAGGTATGGTCTGGACGTCCACCGTTGAGGGCGACTCTCCCATAAGCCCAAGCAGCAATGCCTTATCCGTACCATGCCCCTTGCCAGTGGCGCCCAACGATCCAAACAGTTCCACTTGGATTCTGTCTGTAACCTTTAGAAGATTTTCCTCCGTCAGCCTTCCGATAAACCGCTTGGCCGCCAACATCGGCCCGACGGTATGGGAACTGGAAGGGCCTATGCCGATTTTAAAGAGATCGAAAACGCTCACTGCCATACCAGTAAACTCCCGACCGATTCAAAGCGTTTGTATTTCTCAGTGACCGCTTTCAACATCTTTCGGTCCATGAGCTGGAGTTGAGAGCAATTCTTGACCGATCCGATCACTGATTTGACCGTTGAGATAATTTCCAAGCATAATCCACCCGCTTGTCATCAAGCCACAATAGAGGCAAAAGCACCAGTGCCGTAAACCGTTTAGGACCAGCCAACACTGATCGATGATCGGCCAAACAGCTGTATGGCATACACCATATCGATTACGCAACACAGCAAAATCATAACCCAAAGCAATACCCGTCAGAAACAAGAAAATCCTTTCAGATAGGATGGTCATAACCATCCGTTTGTTGAACAGCGCAATGAAACAGATCACTGCCTAAAATACGATTATGGCAGCGACCTGCCACGAATCTGTCAGAGTGGAGCTGACACACAGACATGCTGCGGCAATCAGGCCGGCAGAGAAGGTTGCGGATTTCCGCCTGTCGCTGATGGGGCTGTTGACGGCATCATCGGCAGGCGCCGTGAAGTTCCTTTCAGGTTGCCGTTATGGAGAGCCTGACATCCCCCGAGATGTGATCAATACTCTCTGTCATTGACGACAAAGTCAGCTGTCCTGGGCGAGCACAGCCCCGCTCTATAGACTGCAATAAATCGTTATAGGCTTGTGAAGTCGAATCGGCGCCGGTCCATGGTCTTTAATCCTGAAGGGTCTTCATCGGCTGTTCATGTAGCGAGCAATATCCATATCGCTGTCTATGACATGATCGATAAGCCAATACTTGAGTGAAGTCAGGGTTTCTATATCGAGCCTGCGCTTCCCCTCGTCTATCTCCCTCATCAAATCACTCAACTCTGCCTGCAACAGCGCATGTTCCCGATGATGGCCGGTAACCTGAGGATATTCATGGGCACGCATAAAGGCCTCCTCATCTCTGAAATGCTGCCTTGTCTCCTTCTGAAGTTGCAGGACCAACCGCATTGCAATACCGTCGTCACTCGATTCTGAATGTTGCATCACAACCGAGTCTGCCGCCTGATTGAGCAGCTCGACCAAACGCAGATGTTGCTGATCGATTTCATCGATTCCCAGATACCAGTCATCGCGCCAAGTGAGAAATTTCTTCATTGGTCTATCGCCGATGCATTTAACAGCCCCGCACTAACCGGAGAACCTATTTTCCACCTTGCACCTGATCTCCATTGATCAACATATCCTATAATGATACAGAAGATACACATGCCTATTCAGCTGTTTCGTTTCCATGATGCGGGGATTCAATTTTTATACTGAAACTGACTTATCTCAGGGTTTAAATTGCTCAGCCCTTCGCAGAAATCGTTGCAAATAACCGATCCCCCCATCTTCATGACGATAAGCCGCATACAACTTCCTGTTGATACCTTGACTACCTAAGCGTAGCGCTTTCAGTGGCAACTCCGTAGATACTTTAGCGGCCAACCAGTCCGGTAGAGTACAGATGCCTCGATTATAGGCTACCATTTGCAGCATAATCTCGAATGATTCAATCTGTTTGTGTGTTAACGTTCTTACCGCTGCTGGCCATAGGAAGAGGGTGAGGATGTCCAGACGCTCCGGCGCCACCGGAAAAGTGATAAGATTCTCCTGAGCCAACTGCTCCGGCTGAATCCACGATGCGCCAGCCAACGGGTGGGAATCGGATACCAACAGCATCAACTCGTATTCGAACAGCGTATCGAACCCGAGCGCTGACTGTTCCACCCTATCCGGAGTGATCAACAAGTCGATGTGGCGATTCAATAACCCTTCCAGTCCGGTAAATTGAAAACGGTGGAGAATATCCACCTCAACATCCGGCTCACGGCCCAAGTAGTCAGCGATAACACCCTTCAGCCACTCATAACAGGGGTAGCACTCCACTCCGATACGCAGTATCCCCCGCTTCCCTTCAGCCATGGCCTTCAAGGTGTGCTCGGTCTGCTCCAAGATGGGCAGGATCTCATGCGCCGCATTCAAAAGCTGTATGCCGGCGCGGGTCAATCTTAACCGACGCCCCCGCCTCTCCCAGAGCTCGACACCCAACTTTTCCTCTAAGTAACGTATCTGGTGTGAAAGCGCAGACTGGCTGAGAAAGAGTGCATTGGCAGCTGCAGTGAGCGTTCCATGGTGCTCCAGGGCAGCAATGATCTTGAGATGAGTCAGCTCTACCATATTATGAGATATTTTCATAAAACATAGGATTATTATCATTATATTTTCATAATTACCCTCCCTACAATAGCGCCCCGGTGATAACGACATCTCAGGGCAAGGATTATGGTAACAACCCACCACCTCGGACTACCCCGCATCGGCACCAAACGACAATTGAAATATGCCCTCGAGGCCTATTGGCGGGGGGAGCTCGATCGACAGGAACTGGAACAAGCGGCACGCCGAATTCGCCGGGACAATCTGCTGTTGCAGTCTCGATTGGAGATGCTGACGGTGGGGGACTTTTCGTTCTACGATCAAGTACTGGATAGCAGTTTTCTCCTGGGCAATATCCCACCCCGTTTCCGACAGAAAGCGGGGATCACCACCATTGACGACTATTTTCAAGTTGCCCGGGGCGTTTCCAACCGGGAGGCAGCACCGGTGGCGGCTGCTGAGATGACCAAATGGTTCGACACCAACTACCACTACATCGTACCGGAATTCGAGCACACCACGGATTTTCGATTAGAGGCCGATACCCTGCTCTCGCGTATAACCGAAACCGGCTCTGATCCCAAGCGGATCAAACCGGTTATCATTGGCCCGGTAACCTATCTCTGGCTGGGTAAATGCAAGGACGGCAGCGACAAGCTCGATCTACTGCAGCGTTTGCTGCCCATCTACGCTGAACTCCTGACACGACTCGCAGAGGCTGGCGTGGAGTGGGTGCAGATCGACGAACCGATATTGGTGACCGAACTCAGCCCAGCCTGGCAACACGCCCTGCGCAAGAGTTATTACCAGCTGCAAGGCTGCCCGGTCAAACTGCTGCTGACCACCTATTTCGGTCAGTTGCGGGAAAATCTGCAACTGGCATGCGAACTGCCAGTGGCCGGGCTGCATCTCGATGCGAGCCGTCAGCAGGATGAGGTCAGCCGGATTATCGACTGGCTGCCGGTGCATAAAATCCTCTCCCTCGGCATTATCGATGGCCGAAATATCTGGAAGAGCGATCTCAATACCATTTTGGCATGGCTGGAGCCGATGCATAGCCGCCTCCAGGAACGACTATGGCTCGCCCCCTCTTGTTCACTGCTGCACGTTCCACTCGATCTGGAAAGTGAGCAAAGGCTCGATCCGGAGATCAAATCGTGGCTCAGCTTCGGCAAACAGAAACTGCAGGAGCTTGAACTCATCGCGGCCGCGCTCAATCAAGGGCGCGACAGCGTTGTGACCGAACTGGAGCAAAACGCCGACGCTTTGCTCGCACGTAAAAGATCTCAGCGGGTATTCAAGCCGACTGTTCATCAACGCATGGCGGAAATCGATCTGTCGATGGCGCAGCGGCGAAATCCTTACGAGATCCGCAGCCGGGCACAATCACGAAGACTACGCCTGCCACCCCTCCCCACCACCACTATCGGTTCCTTCCCGCAAACCGGTTCGATCCGTCAATGCCGTCGGGATTATCGTAACGGCATCCTGACCTGGAACAGCTATAAAAAAACCATGGAGCAGGAGATTGCGTATTGTATCCGGCAACAGGAAAGGGTCGGTTTGGATGTGCTGGTACATGGTGAACCGGAACGCAATGACATGGTGGAATATTTTGGCGAACAGCTGGATGGCTTTACCTTTACGGAGCATGCCTGGGTGCAGTCCTATGGTTCGCGCTGTGTAAAACCGCCGATCATTTATGGCGATATCGAGCGTCGTCACTGCATGACAGGCGAGTGGATTGAATATGCCCAGTCCCTAACAACAAAACCTTTGAAAGGGATGCTGACCGGTCCGGTTACCATGCTCAATTGGTCATTTGTGCGCGATGATCAGCCAGCTGCGGCCACCTGCATTCAGCTGGCGCTCGCCTTGAGAGACGAGGTGCTTGATCTGGAAGAGGCCGGGATTGCAATCATCCAGATCGACGAGGCGGCGTTGCGGGAAGGGCTGCCCCTTAGACGCAGCGAATGGCAGGATTATCTCGAATGGGCAACGCATGCATTCAGAGTATGCGCCAACGGTGTGCAGGATTCGACTCAGATTCACACCCACATGTGCTATTCGGAGTTCAACGACATAATCGAGGCTATTGCCTCCATGGACGCGGATGTGATCACCATAGAAACATCCCGTTCGGACATGGAGCTGCTGGAAGTGTTTGATGCATTCGACTACCCCAACGCAATCGGACCGGGTGTTTATGATATCCACACACCAAACATTCCATCCCTCGATGAAATTATGACTCTCATGCGTCGGGCAATGCAGCGGATCCCGCCTGACCGGCTCTGGATCAATCCCGATTGCGGACTCAAGACCAGAAGCTGGCAGGAAGTCGTTCCAGCGTTGGAAACCATGCAGCGGGCTGCGTATATGCTGCGCGAATCATTTCGCTCACACCAAGTCAGCAGCTGATGAGCACAAGATACAGCACTATAGGCGATACGCTTTCTACGGGCCTTTTCTACCCCGCCAATCTCAATGACGAACCCGCTTAAGCCGTTGAGCATGAAACAACACTCATGACCTACTCCATGGGTCATGATTTTGTCAATAGTTGATCATCGGCTGGCATAGATCACCTTTTTCGTCTATGTTGTATTGATCAACAGGCGTAAGAATTCAGTTCGACCGCATCATGTTTGAATGCCAAGATAACAACGAAAATGGCGCATCATCACTACAATTTTGAGCTTATTAACAATCGGTTTGCTTAATCCGGTTGTTCATTTCGCAGCGGTGTCAACGGGATCGTCACACCGTTCCATCCAGACGCAGAGCGATACTGGGAAGAGAAGGGATAAGAGTCACAGATTAAAATCGCCGCAAGCATAACCTCTCACGAGATTATCTCTTTCGGCGTTGATATGTCTTAGCTAGCGGATCATACGATGCTTTACGAAAAACTCCATCGGATCGAACAGATCCTGTTCGACGCCTTGGCACTGGGGCTGGTGCTCTTCTACTCCTACTCCGCGGTCTTGGAACCTGCTGCCACCCAATACCACCGCGGCATCTATATCATCATCACCTATATGCTCGTATTCATGCTATACCGCACTCCCACTGTCTGGGGTCGGGTGTGGGACTATATATTGATCGCGGCATCCATCGGTTCCATCGGTTACTGGATTGTCAATTTCGAGGCGATCAACTATCGTGCCGGCGCAGAGACGGAGCTCGATAAGTGGATCGCCATGGTCGGCGTGCTGATCGGTGTCGAACTTGCCAGGCGGGTGGTCGGCAGCGTGTTTGTCATCATCGGGGCAATCATGCTGCTGTATGGCGTATATGGCGAATATGCACCGGAGATGATCTCTCATGCGGGGGACACCTTCCCTGACCTGTGCACCAGCATCTTTTACAAGAGTGATGGCGTATTCGGCATCATGGCCAACGTACTGGCGACCTATATCATTCTGTTCGTCATATTCGGCGCTTTTCTGGAGAGGAGTGGCGCGCAACGCTTTTTCATCGATTTCCCCCTTGCCGCCGTCGGTCACAAGATCGGTGGCCCGGCCAAGGTATCTGTCATCGCCTCAGGACTGTTCGGCTCCATCTCCGGCAGCGCCATCGCCAATACCGTCTCCACCGGCGCCTTTACCATACCGATGATGAAAAAGGCCGGGTTCAGACCACACGTGGCGGGAGGCATCGAACCGGCCGCTTCCATCGGCGGTATGTTCATGCCGCCTATCATGGGAGCCGGTGGCTTTATCATGGCGGAATTGACCGGGGTACCCTACTCCACAATCATGCTGGTCGCCATTTTCCCGGCCCTGATGTATTTCTTCAGTGTATTCGTCATGGTCCACTATGAGGCCAAGCGGTTCAACATCGTGGGCGAGAAATCGAAAGAGAGCGCCAAGGAGATACTCAGAAAGGAGTGGTTCTACGTCCTGCCGCTTGTGATTATCACCATCTTCATGCTGCTCGGTTACTCGCCGGGCTACTCAGCCATCCTCGGCATCGTGGCCTGTATAGTCGTCAGCTGGTTCCGAAAGGATACCCGCATCGATCTGAAAGGTTTCCTCGAGGCGTCCCGCGCGGGCGCCGAATCGAGCTTGAAGATTGGCGCCACCGTGGGCGTCATCGGTATTATCATCGGCGTACTCACCTACAGCGGCCTGGTGCTTACCTTCGCCGATATCGTCATTGAGCTGGCGGATGGCAAACTTTGGCTGACCATCCTGTTGATCGCCCTCGCCTCGTTGATTCTCGGTATGGGTGTTCCGGTTACCGCAGCCTATCTGATCACGGCGGTAGTCGCGGTGCCCGCTCTCACCGAGCTGGGCGTCAACCCGATTGCCGCCCATATGATAGTCTATTGGCTGTCACAGGACTCCAACATCACGCCACCGGTCTGCATCGCCGCCTTCGCCGGCGCCACAATCGCCAAGGCGAACATGTGGAAAACCGCATTCACTTCTTTCAAATTTGCCAAGTTCCTCTACCTCGGTCCTTTCCTGTTCGGCTATGTACCCGGCTTTTCACTGGATGGCACAGCGAAGGATATCGCCGTCACCTTCATACTGATCCTCATTGGCACCTACGGTTACGCTTGGCTACTCAGCGGCATCTGGCTGGATTGGTTCAAGAAATCACCGGTAAAGACCTGATTAGCGAGATCGGAATATGCCTAATACAAAACTACCCCGGATTGGCTACAAAAAGATCCTCTATGTCACCGATCTATCGGAAGAGGGTCGCCTGGCCTTTCCTCATGCCGCCAGCCTGGCGCATAGCTACAATGCCGAGCTGACCGTTTTCCATGTAGTGGAGTCCCGCGAATTCGAGAAATTTCTCGAAGGCTACTTCAATGAAGAGCTTTGGAACGAAATCAGAAACCGCAACGTGGAAGAGGCCAGGGAGATCCTGGTGAATCGGAAACGCAGCGACACCTCGATTAAAGAGGGTATCCAGCAGTTCTGTGAAGAGTGCATGGATAGCAGCGAAGATTCATCCTATGTCACCTACGACGTGGTCGTCGATATCGGCGAACCGGGTGACAGAATCGTTGAAAAGGCCCACTCCGGCGGCTACGATCTAGTGGTCATCGGCAAGCGCGGCCAAGGCATTCTGCGAGGTGGGCTGATGGGGGATACCGCCCGTCGCGTCATACGTCACTCCAAAGTGCCCGTCATGGTGATACCCATTCCTGAATGACCCCAATCCCAGACTGTCCGTTTTTAGGACCTCTAGGGCCTGTTAATACTAAATCCAATCGGCCCTGTTGCTCCTGAAAAAGCGCCAATCAAAGCGCGAGGAGAGATGTTTGGTTGTTCAAAATGAGCGACGAGCAACGCCGGGTGGTACTTTTTCAGGCGTACCCCAAGGGCACTTCCTGCGGGGCGCAACCCGAAAGGCTGGGGCTATTTTTCCGCCCAGCAGGGTCGATTGGACTAGTGTTAACAGGCCCTAGCCTGTCATGGGTTTGGACTTGTTCGGGGTGACCGTCATCTCAAGAATATTGCGTATCGATTGCGCCAAATGATATATCGTATTGATAGAGGTACCCGACTCACCCTTGTGGTGCTCCTGCAGCAGTCTTTCCGCCCGCTCGGAAATACCGCTGTTGAGTCTTGATATCTCACGATATTGTTCCGCAAGTAACTCTTTCCTTGCCGCGATTGCGCTCAACAGCTCCTTTTCGGCCTCTCCCAGCGCTTGATTCGATTGCCCATCACCCGCCGTAATGACCTGTTTAAGCTGTTCACAGACATCGGCCTCTTCCATCGACATCTTCCACCAGGCTATAAAACGCGCCTTATGGTCGGCCATCGTATTGACCGACTCGGCCATGGAATTAACCTCATCCCGCCCATCAGGAACAAACGGCATTCGTTCCGCCGGCTCTTCATACGCCAACTGGTCCAGGATGCCCGCCATTTTGCGCAGCGGGTGGACAATACGCAGTGTGATGGTAATGGCAAAGAAAATACCCAATATGACAGCACCGGCAACAATCCACAGCATCAGTCTCTCGTTCTCCCTGGAAGTGAGATTGATATCCGATGCCATCTGATTCATCGTCCGGTTGGCACTGACGACATTATCCTCCACCAGGCGAGCAATCTCTGACACTGCTTTTTTCATCTCCTCGGTGGTTTTTTGAATTTGCTTGTTTTGCTCGACCAGTGCCAGGAAATCATCTTTATAGTTTGCCAACAAACTGCTGAATATGGCTTTGTCCTGTATGGAGATCGCCGATCCGTCGACCTGGGTATGGATAAGTTCGAGTTCGCGGAGCGCCATTTCGACATAGACCTCGTCCCCCCTTAACAGGTAGTCCTTTTCCCGCCGCCTTAGCTGCAGGATATGCTGTTCCAGGTCGGGTATATAATGACCGTTGATGAGCGCTTCAAGCCGATGGGCCGCTTGCCGGAACGGTCCCTTGCCACCAGCAACGCTCTGATTTGCGAGTACATCACGTGCATAGACAACGAAGGTATCACGGTAGGTATTGATCTCTTGCAGAAATCTTTCCCGTACCGCTTGTTCCAGCTCTGAATCGGCCAACCTCTTCTTAAACGCTTCGATTAGCTGCAAAACCCCGTCGCGATATTGTGCTTCACGCCGAAGCGCAAGATCCTTCTCTCCACGCCTTATTTGCAATAGTTGCAGATAGAGGTTTCCCACTTTAAATCGGCCAGCCATTGCCTCTAACTCATGGACTGCATGACGAAATGCCCCTTGCAGGCCGGAATTGTGATCCAACCCTTTTTTTCGCCAGGCATCCGCAATCATGAGAAAATGCTGATGATAGGCATGGCTGAGCTCATCGATCCGCTCTGATGTCTTGGCCGCAGACTGATCGATCTCTCCCAGCTCTTCGGCATATCGGAGTACATCCTCTACATGCCGACCCACCTCCTCCACAAGCTGTTCACTGCGATTGATAAGGAACAGCTTTTCCACTCGGCGCGCCTCGAGCATGCCGTTCTCAATCTCCAACGCATAACTTTTTTTTGCACCATAGAGATCCTGTAGTCGCTGATAGTCGACCAACGACTGCTGCAGTGTCGAATGGTATTGCCAAATCACGCCGAGAAACAGCAGACCCACCAGACCAAAACCGAATCCAATCTTCTCTCCAATGCGCAACTTGCTGGCAAACTTACCCATACCTCGCCCCTTGATGTCTTATAAATTCACGATCTCCATCCTGTGCTGTATAGACCATAGCAATCGTTTATGACAGTTTTGTTACGGTTGTCTCGGCCGGATAAATGCACGAACGACCAGTTGCGGAAAAAACGCCGCATCCTTACATTTTCAGCGATGCCGACAGCTTGTATACCGAGCATTTTCAACCACTGGGTCTATAGTTAGGTGAATAATCAAAACTGCAGGCACAACCGTCGATGCTCTCTCTTATAAGAAAACTGCTCACTTCGAAACAGGGCTACGATCCAAAATACTCCCAGCAAGCGCTCGACACCTATATCGAGGCAGCGGTGAAAAGCTTCGATTCACGTATAAATCTGGTTTCCGGTTACCGAAAAAAACTGCTACCCGCCGTCGACAGGGCCCTGGACCACTTAGATGAGCTCATCGATCAGATTCCTGGGCCGATAGAGATCAATGCAAAAGCCTTTGCAAGCGATCCCAGGGTCTATACCTATTTCGGCTCTTCCGAACAGATGGAACATCTGTTCAGCCACTCCATGGAGTTTCGGACCTTCGCCAATGAAGCAAGCAATTCTTCTCTATCTCACGGTTATGCCCTGATGCTGATGAGCCGCCAGGAAAAAACCATACTGGGCCATATCATGAAGGGCGATATGGTGCAAAGCGACGTAATGCAGACCGTGGTCAACTTCTCCGGTCATCAACTTGTTCAACCAGCGGAATCGGAGGCGGGAGTACGCCTTGATCTGCGGGAAAGGGCCTTCCAGCACCTTGTCGCCGAAGCGGTATTGAAAATTGCCCGCCAAACAGAAAAGAAAGCCGATCTGGAACGGGAACGCGTTCACCTTCAGATGTCACTTAGATCGCTGCAGGCCGAACGTGGGGTACTCGACTTCGTCACCGAGGACGTCAAGCTGACACAGGAAAAACAGAGTCAGTTGACCAAACAACTCGCCGAGACGGAACAAGAACTTGCCAAGTCATCACGCGGACTGGAGAACATTAACGACTATCTTGAATTATTGATCAGCGTACTCAGTCAGCCGGCAATCTACTGCGGCCTGACCAATAAGAGTGACTGCCTCGAACGACACAATGTGAAAGTCACGGCAGAATTGGGCAACGCAATTCCCTATGCAGAAATCAGGATTGGTGAACAGAAACGATACGGAGTCATCGTGAAATACCCGCTGAGTGAAGTGAAGGATCAAAGTCGTATCGCCAGCAAGATGGAATCGATATATAGCAATTAAGGTGCGGGCGTGCTCCCTGTCCCACCCGAGTGCGGCCCTTTCGCATCACCTATCCAGCTCCATATCCACTGAATCCGGTGTCAAAATGGCGCACTAAATAAAACGCGGATCGAGTCGATACAGAATTTGTAACATCTATTTTACAAATGACTGAATTACCTACCGTGACAATCAACCAAGCATGTTCCGAATCGGCCAGGCCTCTATCCATCAGATGCGTCCACTCATCCTCTCGTACAAATTAGGCATAGTCGCCATCATCATCACGATCGGAGTACTTATCTTGCTCCAACTGTCGGATAATATCTCTGACGGAGATCGTCATCACGAATCAATTCAGATGAAGACCGCCGTAGGCACGGCTTCACGCCTATCATCGCTGGCATCGTTTGAGCACCATCCATCCGTTGAGTCCCTGCTGAATGAAGTCGTGGAAGAGCATGCGGCAATTATCTCAGCAGCCCTCTATCTCAATGACGGAATACACTTGGAGGTCGGGGGACACCATTCGCATCCCGGGGATCTTGTTACGCATCACCCGATCTACAAGGAGATAAAGGTTCCCGTAGAGAAGAATGACCGGATTGTGGGAACGCTTGAATTAGCATTTGGCGACCCATCAGATACCGTACAATATTCGCCAATCGAGCTGACTATATTTACACTCATCACGATATTGCTCATCCTGATCGTTTATCTATTTTTCAACAAAAGATTTACTCAACATTTCGACGCTATTTCGATTATCCCCGAGAAAGTCAGAAATGCCTTCAATGCGCTTTCCGAAGGGCTTGTCATAGTCAACGAGAAAGAAAGGATTGTTTTGGCGAATGACTCGTTTATAGCAAAAACCGGACAAGATAGAGACGAGGTTATCGGAAAAAAGATCGGCCATATGCAATGGAAGCAGAGAGAGGGCGGGATGGATGATGATATCCTGCCATGGCACTTCAGCTTATACAATTGCGAGCGTAAATCCGGGGTGCCCGTACGTCTCGAATTCAGCAACAAGACAAAATCCTTCTCTGTCAATACAGCACCTATTTTTGACTCGTTGGGCACTATCCGCGGAGTGCTCGCCACATTCGACGATCTGACAGACCTGGAAAAGCAACATAGAAAACTCCGTTCCACGCTCGGTAAGCTGAGAAGTTCTGAAAAAGCATTGCGTGACAAAACCGTTGAGCTGGAGTATCTCGCGACAAGAGACCCTCTCACCGGATGCCTCAATCGCCGCGTCTTTTTCAATAAACTTGATTTGCTGTTCGAGCAGTCCAAAGCGAAAGGACACGACTTGGTTTTCATGATGGTCGACATCGACAATTTTAAGTGGATCAATGACCTTTACGGCCATGCAAACGGCGACAAAATCATCAAGCTTGTTGCGGAGATCCTCAACAGCAATTCAAGGCCCGAGGATGTGGTCGGTAGATATGGAGGAGACGAATTTTCACTGGCATTGCCGAATGCCGATATCAAACAGGCGACGACCATTGCAGATCGACTGCGCCTGGACATACAAAATAAATGCCGCACACTGTTCACCAATCGTCAACAGGTTACGCTGTGCTTCGGCCTTGCCGCTATGCAACAGCAGATGGAAGATTCCATCTTTCTTGTCAATAATGCAGACGATGCGCTTTATGCTGCCAAACAGCAAGGTAAAAATCAGGTCATCGCTTGGAGACCCGGAATAAAGAAAAATGAAGAACGGGATAACGATAAATCGGAAGAGATCATTCCAGCACCCGAAAATGCGGCCGACACGGCAACCGTCGGCCTGTTGCAGGCTGAAGTTCAAATGCTTCAAAGAACCATAAAACGCCTTGAATCTGAGCTTGAATACACTCGCGATGAGATCAACAGACAGAGTAAAAACGACGAATTAACCGGTTTGCCCGTCAAGCTTATATTCGATGACCGCGTCTCGAGAGATATTATCAGGGCACAACGCAACAAGCACTCGGTCGCCGTGGTCTCTTTGGATATCGACAACTTCTCACGTATTAACAAGGCTTTCGGACATGGGATCGGTGATCAAATTCTAAAAATTGTTGCGCAACGGCTGATCGACGCACTCCGCAGATCCGATACCGTAGCGGTGTTGGATAATGAGGAAGACGATGGAATCCCTGCCATAACCCGCTTAAACAACGACGAGTTCGCCTTGGTCCTCAGCGACATCAAGGATATTAAATCCGTAACATGGGTGCTACGCCGTATCCTTGGCAGATTAAAGAAAACCATGGAGGTCGATAATCAGGAACTGTTTGTCTCATTCAGCGTTGGCGCCGCATTCTATCCACATGACGGCGATACTACTTTCGATCTCCTGCAAATGGCCTATAGCGCCAGACATGCAGCTAAATGCGATCCTGGAAGCAATAACATCAGATTCTATTCGAGAGACCTCAATCGAAATGCATTCCATGACATTTGGCTGGAGATGCAATTTTACAAAGCCATTCTCAAGCAACAGTTTGAGGTCGTTTACCAACCGAAGATAGACGCCAAATCCGGCCTCATTACATCCATGGAAGCACTGACCCGCTGGACGCATCCCAAGGTCGGCCCCATACCGCCTGACGACTTCATTCCGGTCGCTGAACATACCGGATTGATTAACAAATTGGGCAACTGGGTCTTCAAAAAAGCTTGTTTGGATCTGCGTCGCTGGCACAAAATGGGTTTCCACGATCTACGCATCGCCGTCAATCTTTCACCTGTTCAATTGAGAGATCAATCCGCGCTCAGCGACAGATTTCTTCGTATCTGTAAAAAGCGGAAAATACCGCCCGGCAAAGTCGAACTGGAAATCACCGAAAGCACACTTATTGAGAACTTCGAATACACTCAAGCCGCCATGCATGCCATGAGTAAAGCCGGAATCCAGTTCACCCTCGATGATTTCGGGAAGGGGTTTTCATCCCTCAGCTACCTGCATAACCTGCCCATAAGGAATATCAAGATTGACCGGGAATTTCTCGACAGCACGCTCCCCGACAGCCAAAACCTGATTATCGTCAGAGCGATCGTCTCCATGGCCAAGAGCCTCGGCCTGAAGGTCGCAGCCATCGGCGTGGAGACCGAGACTCAAAAGCATATGCTTTGCCAGCTTGACTGCGATGAGATACAGGGATCCTACTACAGCGACCCTGTTACCATGGAACGGGCCACCGATCTACTGCGGATCTACAACGGTTAACAGGCATCAGCTTGATTGCCTGTCCGGTGCACGCCAAAAAGGTCGGTAGCAGGCACTGAACAGACAGACTTGCAGTTTGCTGTCCCAGGCCATTCCCATCAATACAATGGATTCATACCTTAAAAGTCGTGGGGATTTATACCACGGCCATACTCACCGTCTCTATTTCGTACTTCGCGAATAGCGTCGGGCTGGTATACTTCACCTATACGCCACCGACTGAATTTTTCACGCTGTGCAGAGAAACCAAAGATAAACGATAATACGGTGGTGCCAAGTGATTGGGTACGCAGCGATTTGAGGTAACAAAATGTCAACCCTCTGGGAAAAGGTGACCCGCGAAGCCAAACTCATCAGCCTGCCTGAAGCCTACTTAAGACTGAAATCTGTGGTCGAGCGGCCAGACTACGAGGTCACCGAAATCGCCGATGCAGTCAGTACTGATCCGGCATTGACCACCCGAGTCCTCAGGCTGGTCAACAGTCCCTATTTCGGCCTTGCCGGTCGAATAGAGACCGTCATAAGAGCTGTCAGTATGCTCGGTGCCCAGCAGATCCACGATCTGGCGCTGACAACCTGCATCGCCCATGCCTTCAGCGGAATCGATCCTGCCCACCTGGATATGCGAAGTTTTTGGAGAGGTAGCGTATTCAGCGGACTTGCCGCTCAACAACTCGCCAAGCACCGGGGCGTGCTGGATAGTGAGAGACTGTTTGTTGCCGGTCTGCTGAGCGACATCGGCCACCTGATCCTCTATCAAAGCGTTCCCCAGGAGATTATGGGGGCTGATAAGCAAGCCCGGGAACAGCAGCTGCCGCCAGTAGAGGTCGAACGCGAGTTGTTGGGTCTAGATTATGCCCGGGTTGGCGCTGCACTCATGCGACAGTGGCAATTGCCGGACTCCTTGGTCGAAACAACCGAATTCCATCCTGAGCCCCTGCGCTCCAGAAAATACCCTCTGGAGACCTCTATCGTACACATCGCCGTACTTCTCTCCAGATCCAGTAATGAAGACCAGCCCTTTGACCAGGGGACACTGCAACCCCATCCATCGGCGATGGATACCGCCAGGGTCTCATCCGGAATATGCCTCGAAATATCGGAAACCGTCGAGTCTGAGGTCGATAAGCTACTGGAAACACTCGCACCACTCAGAAAGGCCTCCTAGGGCCACTTACAATATTCAGTCGACTGGCTCTAATCGTCACTACACAGAGTATCGATATAACTGGTCATGCTGTCCATGATGATATCGATCCGTTCAGAAATCCGCCTATAGTACGTGGGCATGCGATCGGCTAGAATCACCAGATTCAATCCCACCTTACGCCACGAGGAATCCCAACGTGTTTCGCAAAGAGCTCAAAGTCCTGGACTGTACCATTCGCGACGGCGGTCTGATCAACAACTACCAATTTACCGATGACTTCGTAAAGGCGGTCTATCGCGCCGCCTGTGATTCCGGTGTGGATATTATCGAACTGGGTAAGAGGCTTGCCGTGAGTGAGGAGTACAGCCGGGATAAATTCGGCAAATGGAACTTCTGTGACGATGATGATCTGAAGATGATTATCGACTCCCATGAGTGTGAAAACCCGCCTTTGATCGCGGTGATGTTCGATATCGGCCGGGTCGATTTCAACAGCCTGAAACCCAGAGATCAAAGTCCGTTCGATATGGCGCGCGTGGCCTGTTACGTACCCGACATCGACAAGGGGCTGGATCTGGTCAAACGCTCAAAGGACATGGGGTACGAAACAACCATCAATATCATGGCCTGCTCCGCCGCCATTCGTACCGAGTTAATCGAAGCGCTCAACCAGGTGGAGGAGACAGCAGAACTCGATTACCTCTATCTCGTTGACAGCTACGGCGCCTTCTACTCCGAACAGGTGACCGATTACCTGAATCTCTACAAAAAGCATGCGCCAAGCAAGGAACTGGGGTTCCATGCCCACAACAATCAACAGCTCGCCTTCTCCAACACCCAACAGGCGATTATCGACGGGGTAAACCTTCTCGATGCAACCATCAACGGCATTGGGCGTGGCGCCGGGAACTGCAATTTGGAACTGCTGCTCAATTTCCTGAAAAACCCCAAGTTCGATGTTGAACCCATATACAAAGCGATCCAGGAGGAATTCGTTCCTCTACGCAATGAGATCGAGTGGGGATTCAATGACATTTATGGTATCAGCGGACACCTCAATCAACACCCGCGCGCTGCCATGAAGCTGCGCGCCGATAAGAAAAACTGCGATCGCTGTTACGATTTTCTGATTGAATCGAGTCGACTCGACGAAGGAATTATTTCCTGAACAACAACCTTTGAGCGGTAGAACTCCCCAACACTCGCAGCGTGTTGGTGAGTTTGCTTGGCTGAATCATTCAGTTAACGCAGGATTGTAAGCTTAGGGATTTATCCATTGCCTTAACAACCTTGACACATGCTTCTGCATACGCACTGCCGTTTAAAATGAATATTTGGCGGCAAACTGAATTCGATCGAGCTCGCCGTCATCGCCACTCTCTTTTTCAAGCTCGCCCTTCAGGTACATCACGCCGAGGGTTATCGGTTTGGTCGGGTTATACATCAGATTGACCTGCACACTGTTTGCGCTCTCATTCAGAGTACCCGGCGCGACGGATGGATTGTCCACCTCGACAAAGCTATAGATCAGGTTCGACCGCCATTTGCTGCTCCATTGATGGCGATAGGCAACGAAGCCTGCCACAGACTCGACGGATTCGAGGTCGCCGTTCGCTGGGTCAATGACTGCATCACGCGCCACACCCAGACTGGTGTAGCGTCCCATGCCATCTCCGTAATTCAAGACAAAGCGTACATCGTCGCGATCCAATACCCCAATCTTGCCGCTGATACCGACACCCCAACCAGTGGTGGAATCCTCATTGGCACCATCTTCATACTTCAGTTCGCGCAAAAGGCCGTTCACCCTGAGATGGCCCCAATCCCTCGATAACTTATAGTTGGCGGTTATGTCGGGTACGCTGTTGTCATCATTGACGCCGCTATCCGCAAAAGTCTCAGGATTCTCCAAGGCGATCTGGAAACCGTTCCAGCTGTACCTGATCATCGGCTGGCGGATAAATACCGTACCTTCCGGCGCGCCAAGAAAATCCAAGGCATCCGGCAAGGCCGCGGTATCCATAAAGGTCGACCAGGTTTGTCCGAACAGCCAATTGTCATAGGTCAGAAAATAGTGTCGAAGGCGTGGCGACGTACTGTTGCTGACCACTTCGTTACCGAAGCCCGTGGTCAGAAAATCCATCTCCAGCACCATCCCTAGCGCATGTCCTCCAGCCAGGGTGTTAGCCTTGAAGTTTATTCTGGACTCACGCGCGGTCATATCGAATACCGCGTCACTATCAGATCCGCCCGTGGGTATGGATGACGGCAGATAGAATGTGCGCCCGGTACTGCTCGCCCCGCCTGCGAGGCTGCCGCTATCTGTATCCGTCCACATTGCGCTGAGTTTGGCATAGCCGCCGATTGTGAATTTTACGTTGCCTCCGAAGACATCGCTCAGATCGTAGGCCGATGCGCTCAATGGCACCATAAACAGCACGGTTAACGCACCGATACCCGGCATTTTTACACATATATTCGGCATGACGTTACTCTCCTCTTTAGCAGTGGATAAGCGTTACGGAAATATGCGTGTTGATTTATCAGCCAAGATCACAGGACGGTTATTATCGATACTGCTTTATTGGTGCTGTTATTTTCCTCCAAGCGCTGTATTCGTAGAGACAGGAGACTGTATCTAAATACGCGGACGGAAATATTTTAGATTCGTGAGATTTTCGTGATCGGCTAATCAGACATGCCACTACCCGAATCCGGTTGCCCCATGATGACAAACAAAACCGGGAGAGATACCCCAAGCTGGTGCAGCAATTTCTGACTTTGTGTCATGGTAGGAATGGGCTATTTTCAACCGGATAATTTTTCCATGCTAATATATTTATGCTGAGATAGAATTCACTAATGATTCGGAGGAGGAGATGGGAACAACCCGCGACATAGTCGTATTGAGCGCAGTTCGTACAGCCGTCGGTGGATATGGCGGCACCCTTAAAGATATCGCTCCGTGCGAATTGGCGGCAACCGTCATAAAAGAATCGGTCACGCGCGCCGGAGTCGACCCTAACGCTGTTGGACACACCGTATTGGGAAACGTTATCCATACGGAACCGAGAGATATGTATCTGTCCCGTGTGGCCTCGGTAAACGCAGGCCTGCCATTCGATACCCCTGCATTCACCTTGAACCGCCTGTGCGGCAGCGGCCTGCAGGCGATTGTCTCAGCTACCCAGCAAATTGAAACCGGCCATTGCGATGTCGCAATAGGAGGCGGCGCTGAGTGCATGAGCCGCGCCGGGTACACATCAGTCAATCAGCGCTGGGGGGCGCGCATGGGGGACAGCAAGATCGTCGACATGATGGTAGGCGCACTAACGGACCCCTTCGAGAGCGTCCATATGGGGATCACGGCGGAGAATATCGCCGAGAAGTGGGGCATAACCCGCGAGGAACAGGACGAATTGGCTGTCGAAAGCCATAAACGCGCTTCCACCGCTTGGGAAGAGGGTCGCTTTAAAGAACAAATTGTGCCGATCGAGATTAAGTCCCGCAAAGGCACGACACTGTTCGAAAAAGACGAGCATTTTCGTACCGATGCCGATATGGGCGGCATGGCCAAGCTTCGTCCCATTTTCAAGAAAGACGGAACGGTAACGGCTGCAAATGCCTCAGGCATCAACGATGCCGCATCAGCCGTTGTGTTGGCTGCGGCGGAGGCGGCGGAAACCATGGGACTCAAACCGATAGCGCGGCTGATAGGCTACGCTTTCGCCGGTTGTGATCCCAAATACATGGGCATAGGTCCCGTGCCCGCGGTCAAGCGGCTTCTACAGGATACGGGCATGTCTATCGCCGATTTTGATGTATTGGAGGTCAACGAGGCCTTTGCGGCCCAGGCCTTGGCTGTGATTCGAGACCTCGATCTTCCAATGGATAAAACCAATCCCAACGGCAGCGGTATCTCCCTGGGCCACCCCATCGGGGCGACCGGCTCAATCGTGACGACCAAGGCGATCCATGAACTACACCGTACCGGCGGACGCAATGCACTGGTCACCATGTGCATCGGCGGCGGTCAGGGTATCGCAGCAGCCTTCGAGCGTATCTGAATAAGCAATAAATCAACAATCAAGCAGAGGAGAAGATCTATGGGACGTGTAGCACTAGTGACCGGCGGAACCCGCGGCATTGGCGAGGCAATCTGTGTAGCATTGAAAGATGCGGGCTACACGGTTGCGGCAAACTACGGCGGCAATGAAGAGGCGGCCAAGGCCTTCACACAACGCACTGGCATCCCCGCCTATAAGTTCGATGTCGGTGATTTTGATGAGGTAGAGGCAGGAATCTCGAAGATCGAAGAAGAGGTCGGTCCGATTGAGGTCCTCATCAACAATGCCGGCATTACCCGAGACGGTACCATGCATAAAATGAACTTCGAAAAATGGGATAAGGTCATCCAGACCAATCTGGCCTCATGCTTCAACGCCTGCCACGCCGTCATCAATGGCATGCGTGAGCGGGGCTTCGGCCGCATTGTCAATATCGGCTCTGTCAATGGCCAAGCGGGCCAGTATGGACAGGTCAATTATGCAGCGGCGAAATCAGGTATCCATGGCTTCACTAAAGCCCTGGCCTTGGAAGGCGCCACCAAAGGCATTACCGTCAATGCTGTGGCACCGGGCTATGTTGCAACCGACATGGTGCGTGCCGTACCGGAGGATATATTGGCGAAAATCATCAAGACGATACCGGTTGGGCGTCTCGGAGAACCGGAAGATATTGCCCGTTCCGTGTTGTTCCTGATCGCTGACGAGGCCAGCTTCATTACCGGATCGACGCTTTCTGTGAATGGGGGTCAACATATGTATTAGCGACCGCACCGGCTGCACCCCGTTTCGAGCCCTGTAGACATGCGGAACCTCCTCTATCTCTTATCCAGGGCCTGTTAACACGAATCCAAACGGTTTTGCTGCAGTTGTAAAAGAGCCAATCAATGCACGGGGAGAGAGGCTCGGCAGTTCCAAATGAACGATAATCAATACAGAGTGGCGCTTATCAGGCACAACCCGCGGAACCGGGACCATTGGATTAGTATTAACAGGCCCCACTCGGCAATACGGGGGGGCTGAAAGGCAGCGATATATTCAATCTACAATGAAGTTCACCCACACCCCTGTCACGAGGCCATGGCATCAAGCAGATCAGTTGCTCTCAATAGAGGCTTTCCAATTGAAACCGACTTATATTCCATCGTCACACCATCGGTTACCGATTGTTTTACATTCAGGTCGTTTGTAATCGCTATGGGTAACACGGATATTTTCTGTTCGAGAGCCGAGGCTATTATATCTTTGTGATAATGATTGAAGCGACCGCCCACCAGGCAGCATTCAGGAAAAAGAGCGACACATTTCTTTTTCTGCAATACGAATCTGAGAATACCGTCTATATCCTGATCCTCGAATGATCCTTGGGGATCGCGTTTGACAGGAACCGCCCCCCACAACCCCAACCAAACCGATTTGGCCCGACCGGTAAAGATTTTTTCATCCGCAAGCCATCGCACCGGCAACAGGCCGGGAGGTACAGCTGCCGGCACAATGACCACATCAAGGTGTGACAGGTGCGGCGCTGCAGCGATGATCAGGGGTTTTCCAACCTCACTACAGTGCGACTCGCCGTTGATACGCCACTTTCTTAAGCGAAAGAGGTACCAGCGACACAGAGGGTAGCTCAGCAGCTGCAGAATCCATGCACTGATTGAGTAGATAGACTCGTTATGCCACTTTTCCATGTTTTATGGTTTTTTATTGGATATTCTCGTAATTGTATTGGAGGAGTAGAGACGATTTTATACTATATCCAATCAATCAGAAGACAACCAAAAGGCTTGCTCATTCCGCCTCGTCGCCTGCGCCCTGTTTGTAGCCTTGCGACAACTCTCTCTCCAACTGCTGGCTGAGCTGCCTGGGCGATCCGCTGTGCTTGGCCAGGAGATGGTAGGCGACCGGTACGATATAGAGGGTAAACAGGGTCGCGGCAATAACGCCCGAGAGGATGACAGTACCTATCACAGTGCGTGTCTCGGAACCCGCGCCTGCAGAGAGCAGCAGCGGCAGGGAACCCGCCGCCGTGGTTATGCCGGTCATCACGATCGGGCGGAAGCGTACGTGGGCCGCCTCTAACAGGGCATCTGAAAACGCCTTGCCCGCATCTCTGAGTTGATTGGCGAATTCAACGATAAGGATACCGTTTTTTGCCGCCAGTCCCACCAGCATGATCAAACCGATCTGGCTGTAGATATTCAGCGTCTGGTCTGTCAGATAGAGACCCAGCAACGCCCCCGCCATTGCCAGGGGTACCGTCAACATGATAACCAGGGGGTGCAGCCAACTCTCGAACTGCGCGGCGAGTACCAGATAGACGACCACCACTCCAAGTATCAGCACGAACACGACGGAACTGCCTGCGGTCTTGTAGTCCCGAGACTGCCCCTTGTAGTCGATGATGGCATGGGCGGGAAGATGTTCCCGCACCAATCCTTCGAGATAGTCCAGTGCCGCACCCAAGGCGAGTCCCTGTTTCAGATTGGCTTCGATGGTGAGGGCTCGCACCCGATTGTAGCGATTCAGGCCGATCGAGTCGGCGACCTCCCGCAGTGTCACCAGATTGGATAGTTGCACCAGCTGACCGCTGGTTGCGGAGCGGACATAGAGATGATTCAGATCCGTGGGAGTACGTTGATCACTGCGCTCGCCTTCAAGAATGACATCGTACTCCTCACCCTGCTCGATATAGGTCGTAACCCGCCGCGAACCGAACATGGTTTCAAGGGTACGGCCGATCGTCTCCACGGTAACGCCAAGTTCTGCCGCACGATCGTAGTCGATATCCACCTTCAACTGCGGCTTGGTCTCCTTATAGTCCCAGTTGAGACCGAGCAATCCCGGATTGTCTTGCTCGATCTGTTGCAACAGCCTATCCCGCCACTCTGCCAACTCATCATAGGTACCCCCTCCGATCACGAACTGGATCGGTTTCTGTATGCGCCGGCCAAAGCCCTGGCGCATCACCGGGAAGACCTTCACGCCGGGAAGATCGGATAGGTTTTTACGCAGCTCATTCATGATCGTCCAGGCGCTACGGCGTGAACTCCAGTCGTTCAACACATTGATGACGATACCGCCGTTGAAGATCGCGAAATTACTGAATCGCCTGGGCGCCCGTACCAGCAGACGCGTGATTTCGCCGGTCTCCACGTACGGCATCATGCGCCGTTCGATCTCATCCATATAGTCTTTCATATATTCATAAGAGGCACCCTCCGGGCCGTTGACGATCAGATAGAAGGCACCCCTGTCCTCCTTGGGGGCATACTCATCGGGTATCTGCTGCAACAACCAGTACGCCATCGCCACGATGCCGGCAAACAGTAACAGCATCAGCCATACATGGCGCATTGCCACATGAAGTGTCCTGATATAGATGTCCCGGATATGTCCAAACAGTCCGTCCACCCATCGGCTGAGACTTACCCTGCCGACATTACCGGTTGGCAGGATCCGGGATGCCAACATGGGTGACAAAGTCAGGGCGACCAAACTGGAGAAGCCGACCGCCGCGGCCATGGTCAGGGCAAACTCGGAAAAGAGCCGCCCGATATCCCCCCCTAGGAAGGCGATTGGGGTGAACACGGATACCAACACTACGGTGGTCGAGATCACCGCAAAAGCCACCTGTTTGGCACCGCGAAAAGCCGCCACGAGCCGCGACTCGCCATACTCCTCCATACGCCGATGGATATTCTCCAACATCACGATGGCATCATCCACCACCAGGCCGATCGCCAATACCAAGGCGAGCAGGGTCAATATGTTGATTGTGAAACCGAGTATCAGCAGCACCAGAAATGTGGCGATCAGCGAGACCGGCACCGCTACCGCCGGCACCACCATTGCCCGAACGCTGCCAAGAAAAAGGAAGATCACTGCCACCACCAGGAGGATGGCGATGAACAGGGTCTTGTAAACCTCGCTGATAGCCCTTTCAATGAATACCGAGCTGTCGAAGCTCTGCTTTATCTCCATACCCTCGGGCAGGGTGGTATTGACCCGCTCCATCTCCACCTTGGCCGCCTCTGCCACGGCAAGGGTATTGGCGGTGGACTGTTTGATGATTCCGATACCGACCATGGGCACGCCATTGCCGCGGAAGAAGGTACGCGTCTCAGCGGCGCCCTTTTCGACCCTGGCCACCTCACCCAGCCGCACCAGAAAACCCTCTTCACCCCGGGCAAGCACCAGCCTGGCGAAATCGTCCGCAGTGTGGAATGTCCGGTCTACCCGTACCGTGAAGGCCCGGTCTACCGAATCGATGCTCCCTGCCGGCAACTCCAGATTCCCGGCACGCAGAGCCTGCTCCACATCGGCTACCGTCAAGCCGCGCGCCGCGAGGGCCTGGCGGTCGATCCAGATACGCATCGCAAAGGTCTGGCCGCCGCCCACCCGCACCCGGGCCACGCCATCGAGCACCGAGAAGCGGTCGACCAGGTAGCGCCGCGCATAATCGGACAGCTCGGGTACCGTCATTCGGTCACTGACCAGATTGAGCCACATGATGACATCTTCATTGCTGTCGACCTTCTGGATCTCCGGTGGCTCAGCCTCCAGCGGCAGGTTATCCAGAATGGCCGATACCCGGTCGCGCACATCATTGGCGGCACCGTCTATATCCCGCTGTACGTCAAACTCGATGGTAACCGCGGAGCGTCCATCCTCACTCACCGATGAGATAAAACGTATCCCTTCGACACCGGCGATACGATCCTCGATCAATTGGGTGATACGCGTCTCCACCACATTGGCCGCCGCACCGGGATAGATCGTCTCCACAGAAACGATCGGAGAATCGATATTGGGGTATTCGCGCAACGGCAGCTGATCGAATGCAACCAAACCGAAGGCAATCAGTAACATCGAGAGGACAGAAGCGAAGACAGGTCTTTTGACTGAAATGTCAGAAAGGATCATGGCTTGCCCTTGGTGGCCTTGACCAATGGCTTGAGTAAGGCATCGATGGCGACCTCGCCTTTCTGCACACCCTTGATACGCACTTTCCCATCGGCCTTGGCTTTATCCGTGCCATGGGTGATGACACGCTCACCTATCATCAACCCGCTGACCACCTCCACCTCGCCGGGACGGCGCGACCCGATGGAGACTTTCCGTTTCTCCACCCGATTATCTTCACCCGCCACAACGAATACGAACTGATCCTCGCCCTTTGGCATGAGCGCAGACTCGGGTATCAGCAAGGTACGACGGGGATTGTGCAACAGTTCCACGGTCATCAGCATGCCCGGTTTCAACAATCGCTCCGGATTGGCAATCAAGGCACGTACCAGAACCGAACGATTGACCGGGTCGACCCGGCTATCCACGACCTTCACTTCACCCTCGAAGATTCGATCACGGTAGGCACGACTGCGGGCACGAATCATCAAGCCGGGTTGCAGGTCCGCGAGATAGACGGAGGGCACTGCGAATTCCAGCTTCATGGTGGCATCATCGTCCAGGGTGGTGATGGTATCGCCTGTTTCCACCAATGCGCCGACACTGATGTTGCGCAGTCCGATGACGCCGGAGAAGGGAGCCGTGATCAGCCGGTCCGCAAGGCGGGATTCGATGGCCGCCAAGCGGGCACGTGAGGTATCCACTTCGCGTCGCCTCTGATCGAGCAGTGACTGCGCCTCGATACCCTGAGACTCGAGTCGACTGACCCGGCTGTATTGACGCTTGGCCTCATTGAGAGTGGCCCGGGCCTCCTGCAGCAGGGCATGCTCCTCGCGATTGGTCATCTCCACCAACACCTGCCCCGCTTTTACCCGTTGACCGTCATCGAAATGAATGGCGGTGACCGTTTCAGTGACATTCACCGTCAATTCGACCGACTCATTCGCTCTGAGTGTACCCAATGCCTCGATCCGCTCGATGAACTCATCCTCGACGACTTCCGCAACGATAACCAAGGGTGCTGGCTTTTCCGCGCTCCAGCCGAACCCGGAGATAAACATAAGCAGCAACAGGCATGGCCAAATCGACAAACCATTGGCGGTTTTTTTTCCAGTCACGGGAGTCACACGCATCACATCCGCATTATTTGGCGTTACCAAATAGTTGACGGCAGAATTCCAACCGGTTTTTTCAGTCAGTACCCCTTTCAGTTTCGACAGAGCGGCAGCTATTGGACATCTATTCACTATATCCCTCAGTGGGAGAGGTTTTGTTGACAATGCGTTTGGTAACATTTTGAAAGCACGCTTGCGGGTCGAGTTCCGTGACGGCACACATCAATCTGGATGCTCCAAACGTTTTTAGAAGCTTGATAAAAACATAATGATAGCTGCTCATGGAGTAGCTTAAACATATGATTTGGCCATATCACGGCATTCAGAATCGGCATCAGCCGTAAACCGCCAAGATAGAAATCCGGCCCGCTTACTTCCTTCGACTCTCTCTTCTCTACACAGAAGAATCGCGGATACTCGCAACAGCTGTCTCGGTATCGAAATCTCACCTCCAAGTTCAGGCATGGTGTTTATCCGCATACTCTTTTTGTTCTGTGCATGGTCATTTCTATTAAGGTGCCGGGCGAACAGTATCCGGATCATGACACGCATCTCGCCCGGTAGACAAGAACAGGGTGGAGACTCGCGGGATTCGAGCGCATATACTCGGGATTTGTATAACGGCAACAGCCTTTCCGCACCGATATCCACCGCCTGACGGTTTGTGCACAGAGACCCGGACCGAGTCTGCCCGGGAACCGAGCGACCCCGAACGGGCAGACACCCCTATCGCGCAATGTGATTAATATTCAGTCAATTGCGCCAGATCATTCAGATATGCCGATCTCAATGTATGCTAATGCGCACTGTTTGACTGTGGGCTTTAAACGGCACACCTGATTCAATCCCTCTAAAGGCATAGAATTTCGAGCAATAACAATGGGATGGCTTGTATTCACAGACCTTGACGGCACGCTATTGGATCACCATAGTCGCGATCATCGTGACGCACTTCCCGCACTGAAGAGACTCAAAGAAAGACATATTCCGGTCATTCCCGTTTCGAGCAAAACCTATGCTGAACTTGCTCTCTTGATGCAAAGACTCGACTTTGAAGGGCCCATGATCGGTGAGAACGGCGCTGTCATCGTCTATCCCGGTGAGCCACCTCAGATCGCCCCTCCAGGCTATCTGCAGATCCGTGATTTTCTCGTCGATAGTCGTACAAATCCCAACTACGATACCTTAGGATTCGGCGACATGACCGTGGATGAGGTCATGGCATGTACCGGACTTGAGCAGGAGATGGCACAGCTCGCCATGCGCAGACTCGGCTCGGAGGTGTTTTTCTGGCAAGGTAGCGAAGCTAGACTGAGCCAGTTCAGACAGGATGTCAAGCGTGCTGGCCTGCGACTATTGCAAGGCGACCGATTTCACTACCTGCTGGGTGATACAGACAGAGGCAAGGCAGTCGGGTATGTGACCAGACATCTGAAACGGAACGGCTATGCGCTCACCAAAACCGTAGGCCTGGGTGACAGTGACGGCGATCGGGAGATGCTGCTCGCGGTCGATATTCCAATCATAGTACGCAGACACGACGGCACTCATATCGTTCTTGAACAGCGACCTGACGTCACAATCACTGATCTACCCGGTCCGTCGGGTTGGAATCAGGCGATTCAAAACCTGTTACAACAAATTTGAGACCTGAGCATGGCAGATTTCTTTCAAAGCGGCGGTATTGCAACACTCACCGACCGCCCCATGAAAGTATCGAAGCAGGCATTCGCCGACACTGGAAATGACCAAGCATCTGTTCATCGAATCAGTCTATGACACCCTCCGTCTAAACTCCCGCCGATGCCTGATGCCGTATCAGCACAATTTCTGTGCATAATCGATTTTGCGGATTAATAAGCCCGCTGACCCAAAAATTCTTTTATGAACCGTTGGTTATAGAAACCGACTATATTCAATATCTCTTAAGTATAAAAGAGTTGATTTATATCAACACAACACTAGATAAGCACCGATTTATCCTGCTATTTTTAAGAGACAACAACAACAAAAATCACGGCATACTGCACACCAAGGAGACCAACATGAGGCTTGAACACCCCGATATTGCCAACCCGCCTGAAGCGGTAAAGGCCAACAGGACCATAGAAGTAGAGGGTCGGATGATCACCATTGATGATGAAGGGTATCTACTCGACTTCGACGACTGGAGTCCGGCGGTGACAGAAGCCCTGGCAGAAGCCGATGGTGTAAAACTGACCGATGAACATTGGTTGTTAATCGATTTTCTGCATCGCTTTTACAAAGAGTATGAGATCGCACCGGAGATACCGATCCTGGCGCGCAATCTCTGCAAGGACCAAAACGATTGCCGCTGGACCAAACGTTATATTGAGACGCTTTTTCCCGGCGGTGCAAAGATGGCATGCCGTTTTGCAGGTCTGACGAGACCTGTCGGGCGCAGCTGCCTGTAATTGACAGACCTTCCCGGTTCTGCCGTTACCCGACAACACGAGCAGTACAAACAGGGGCGCCTCGCTCAGGAGCCCCTATCCTCTTTCTTCTGCAATCCATTCAAGGTATAAAAATGCCTTGAACCATGAATCCCAAGCCACTAGTCGCTCGATATCTCATGCACAACCCGGACCGATCAAGACGATATACCATCCCGTCTCTGCTGCTGTTTATCGTGTCGTCGTCTCTTTTGCAAGGGGAAGAGCTGGGGCAGGTGAGTACGAAATTCCGGGTCATAGGGCCCAACGATAAGATCATCATCGAGGCATTCGACGACCCGGCTGTTGCAGGTATCACCTGCTATCTGAGCCGGGCTAAAACCGGTGGCGTCGGCGGGGCCATCGGTATTGCTGAGGACACCTCGGACGCCTCAATCGCATGCCGGCAGACAGGTCCCGTAAAGCTGGCCGCAGACATCATGAACCAGTCACGAGACGGTGAAGAGGTATTCAAACAACGCACATCGATTCTGTTTAAAACCATGCAGGTCATCAGGCTCTATGATGCAAAACGCAATACTCTGATCTATATGACCTACAGCGATAAGCTGGTGGATGGTTCACCGAAAAACAGCATCACAGCGGTTCCCCTCTATCGACAGGCACCACGCCCGGCATCCGACCCGGACAGCCAATGAGCCAACCACTGCACACCGGTCGCCTGGTGCTGACCCCGGAAGATCCCTATCTGCTGCCTGACGACCCTGAAGCCATCCTCGCCAAACTACATGAAATAGGTTTGATTGAAGGGGCCTTGGAGAGCGATCCGGGGTATCTGTTGGGGGAGCGTTTCATGCAGCTGGTGACCTTCATGGGGTGCTCGCCTTATATCCGGCTGCAACCGGATAGGTCTGGCGAACCCTTCTGCCGCCTATTACCAGAAGGTCCCCACCCCCGCCCCAAACTGCTTTGCGGCACAAACACCCAGCCGCCCCGATGCGAGGCCTGCCGCAAAAGATTAAGCGGGTGGCAGGCCATTTTTGAATCCTGGCAGGAGGGGGGTGCCGGCTACAAGGCAAGCTGCCCCCATTGCGGTCACCGCCAGGACCCGGTTACATACGACTTCCGGCAAAGCGCCGGTTGCGGACGTCTGTTTCTTTGTGTGGAGAATATCTTCCCCCAGGAAGCGATTCCCTCTTCCACCCTGCTCACTGCCTTGGAAACAGCCTGCAACGGGCATCCCTGGCGATATTTCTATCAGCAGGAATGATCTCCGGGATTATACATCCCGAGCAGAACCGCCCGGCTGCCGCCGATAAGCGGCCGGCTCCCGGATTAGCCCAACTCACAACGGTTTTTGCCGGCCTTCTTTGCCCCATAGAGGGCCTTGTCGGCCCGCGAAAACACGCTATCGATGGTATCACTCCCGCCAAAGGGCGCAATACCGCAGGAGATGGTCACAGGTACCGGTTTGCCGGCTGAATGAAAGCCATTGGTCTCAACAGATCTGCGCATCTCATCCGCCACCTTCAATGCCTCACCACCCTCGGTACCGCAAAGCAGGCAGACAAACTCCTCACCACCATAACGGGCAATAAAATCGGTTACTCTGAGACGCGACTGAAGACTCTTCGCGATGACCCGCAGGGCCTTGTCTCCGGCTTGATGACCAAAGCGGTCGTTGATCGATTTAAAATCATCGATATCCCATACCAACATGCAGAGGGGGGCGTTGAATCGTTTCCAGCGTGCATACTCTTGCTCCACCCGTTCCTCATAGGCCAGGCGGTTGGGTAACCCGGTTACCGCATCAATCAGTGCCAGATGGTGGGCCTCGACCATGCGTGAGCGCAGTTCGCTGGACTCTTTCTCCAGCTTTGCCAACCGATGTTTCAACTCCTTTTCACTCTCCTCGGTCTTATGGTGCCACTGCTTCTCTTCCTCGAGATAGTCGTCGATATTACTCTGGATCAGGCTCAGGCGTTCACGCACGGCCAATTTCAACTGCTGCAGATCGGTCGCAGCTTGGACGCTTACACCCAGATCCCCGACATGGCCGGTCACCTTCTCGCTCAAAGTTCGGCCGTGCTCGATAATCTGATTTCGCCCATCGTGGGCACTTTGCAGATGTACGCCCAGATCCTGCAGGCGCTGGGTCAGCTCTTCCAGAAAATCCTCCGCCTCCTTGATCTCCATCTGAACCTGGCCGTACGATTTTGCGGAGAGTTCGAGCAGATCCCGCAAGACTTCCGACCAGGCATCGGCTACTGCCTTTCCGTCGAGACGCCGTTTCAATTTATCGATCTCATCTCCCCAATGTCCCGGCCATGAGGCCTGCTCCAGCAAATTGAGCAGAATATCATTGGGTTTCGGTCCCTCCTCAAGTTCACCTTGAGCACTACCCAGCAGGCGCTCGAACAAACCCGCCTTTTTCCCTTTAGCGGGCTGCTCTCTGCTCAAGAGTTGAACCAATCGGGAGAACCGGCCATCCCCCAACTGTGACGGATCATCGGCCAGTTGACGCATCAGCGCAGCCGCTTCCTGCGCCTCTTTTTTGTTTAATTGGAGGGTATCGAGCAGCTTGAGGTAGTCGTCCGTGGTGTCGACATCCCCCTCACCGGGATCTTCCGAGAAGTGGAGCAACCCATCCGACAGGGCGTTGAGCTTACTCTTCAGTTTATCGTTGACGCCGCCGCGAACAGCGTCACGGACGCCTTTCAGGTGGCTGTCCAGGCGGGGATCGAGACCATTGGCGGCAAGGGTCAAGCGTATGATGGTGCGAGTCAGTAACTCTTCCAACTCGCGGTTGGCTTCATCCTCGCTTTCATGTTGACGCAGCAGATCTTCGTATCGCTGTTTCCAGTCTTTCTCATTCATCGCCTATCGCCATTCTCGCGAGAGTATGTAAAGCGTAACCGTTATGCTGTCAGCAGCCGAATTCCAGGTATTGTCGAGGACATCCCTCAGGCGACCATAGGCAGCACAACATCTTTCGGTAATTCGATCTCCAGACTGACCGGCAAGTGATCCGAGTGTGCATAGTTGAGCACTTCCGACTTTGCCACTTTCAGGCTGGGCGAGGCCAAGATATGATCCAGCTTGCGAATCGGGCGCCAACTGGGAAAGGTCATCATGTCGCAGGGACTGCCTTGCAGGTTGGTCCGTTCGATCAGGTAGCGGAACTCCTGGGAACTGCAACCACAGTTGAAATCCCCCATCAACACCAGATGTGAATAGTGAGATACCAGATCGCTGACATAGGAGAGCTGGCGCAGACGCGCCCGACGGCCCAATGCAAGGTGCATCATGCAGATACCCAGAGGCTTCTCGTTGGTCTCGAACTCCATCAGAACCGCGCCACGGCCAGGAAGTCCGGGCAATCGGTACTCTGAGATAATGCTCGGCTCAACCCGGCTGAGCACGCCGTTGCTATGCTGGGCCAGCTTGCCCAGACTTCGATTCACCTGCCGGTACCAGTAGGGAAAGCCCGCGTGCTCGGCGAGATAGGCGGTCTGGTCGATGAAACCGCTGCGCAGACTGCCTGAATCGACCTCCTGCAGCCCCACCACATCGAAATCCTTCAACAGATGCGCAATCCGATCCAGATTCCCCAGCTGCTGCCTATGCGGCAGCATCTGTTTCCAGCCACGGGTGACATACTCACGGTAGCGCCGGGTATCGGCACCGGCCTGTATGTTGTAGCTGAGCAGGCGCAGTCTGTCTGTGCCGTCCAGCGCGGTCTGGTTCTGAATGATTTGATTGTGCATCGTTGTTCTGGCGTGTGTTGTGATTATTACCTCGAGTGCTCTAAATTTTACGGCAGCACAGGCTGAAAACTTGAGCGTGATCGCACAGGTTTGTAATACAATAGCATGCAAACGCAAAAAGGCGGCCATAAAGCCGCCTAAATGCACCGGTTACAGGTACAGATAACGCTGATTACCTGCTCAGACCCTGGACGTACTGGGCAACCGCCGCCACCTCTTCGTCACTCATACGCGAGACAACACCCTGCATCATCTTGCTTGCGTCGTTGGTGCGCTTGCCGTCGCGAAAATCCTTCAGCGCCTTTTCCACATAGGCGGCATGCTGTCCGGCTATGGCGGGAAAGTTAGCCTGCGGATTACCAGAGCCTGCCGGGCCGTGGCAGGCCATGCAGGCAGCCATGCCGGTCTCGGAATTTCCAGCCCGATAGAGCGCTTCCCCGGCACTGACCATGTCGGCCGAAGCCTCGCCGATCTGCCTCGATTGGCTGGAGTAGTAGGCAGCCAGATCGGCGATATCCTGATCGGAGAGCGGCATAGCCATCGGAGCCATGGTTGCATCTACACGGGCGCCCGATTTGAAATCCTTGATCTGCTTCTCGATATACCTAGGATGCTGTCCTGCAATTTTCGGCCAGAGTGGATTGATTGGGCTATTCCCATCAGCACCATGGCACCCTGCACAGATCGCAGATTTGTTCTTTCCCTCATCTGCGTTCCCGGCTGCGTGGGCCAGGTTGAATCCGATGCAAAGGGCGATAGTTGCGGTTATGAACCATTTATTCATGATCAATCCTGCTTTAAATTCTGCTGGATATGTTGAAATTCCGAGCTTTGCGGCTCCACCTACCCATGGGCGAAAACCTTTAAAGCCCCAAAAAAGCTGCGAAACTATAGCAGAATTTTCTAATAAAGGTCAAAATCAGACATTCCAATTTGCCAAAGTTTTTATCTATGCAGAAAGACCCCGACCAAACCATCGTAAAGCGCTGCTACGCGGTTATCTATACCCCCAGCCAACGCCGTAAGCGCTTCCCGGAAAACTGCGTGCACGCGGTCGCCAGCGCTGAAGAGGCCGTGACAGCCGCCTCGGAACAGAAAGACTGTCATGCAGCCGAGGTGATGGGTCCTTCCCGCTCATCCGAAGGATTTCGCCTCTATTACCTGTTGAGATGGCTATAGCCGTTTGCCCCATCGCCCACGAAAACCGATCACACCTTGAGCTTACCCATCTCCTGCTCGATAGCCATGGCATCCAGGGTTTCGAAATCCGATCGACTGAAGGTCGTAATCCCGCCGGCGAGTTCATACCAGGCGAACCCGTTTGTCCACGGTGCGTGCTGATAGCTGCCTTGCCGTTTGCGTGAGAGACAGTAGAGCCGACCCGGCCGATAGATCAGATTGTAACTGGTCTCACGCTCGTGCAGTGCGCGTATATGCGCCCAGGCCGCAGCCGCAGAGCCGAACACCTTGCATGACAGGGGATAGTGCAGCTTGCCGCCATTGTGATCCCAACACGCCAGTTCTATGGGCAATGGAGATGGGCGTACATAGAACTGAAAATGGAGGTGATTGACGGAGGCGTAGGCGCCATAGCTGTTGTAGGCGATACCCAGACCCGGCAACCCAGCCCCCAGGTCCTCTGCCAGGGACCAGACATAGTCATGGTAGTCAGAGTTCAGTAGTTGTGGATGTCTTGCACGCCGGTGCGGTACCAGCAGCCCATGCAGAGGGGCGAAAGGGAATTTGTTGTAGAGCAGTTCAACCTCCTTCCCCTGCAACTCCCCCGCCCAGAGAACCTCTTTGCGAAGGTAGGGTTTATTGAAGTTGAAACCGTTCGGGTCGAATGGACGGCTGATTCCCTGCACCGGCTGCCTGCTCATGCGAGAGGGCCGAAATGCCCGAACATGGTTGAACTGTAGCTCCCACTCACCCGATTCCCGAAACTCCGTGGCCTGTATACCCTCAAATCCAATCGCCATCAGCTTCAGGAAGACCAGTTGATCATCCTCGGCACCGGCCAGCTCACGGCCTTCGCTCAAGGCTTCCCGGCAATATGCGGCCAGGTGGCCGAATCGGTGCGCCAAATCCCTCTTGAGTACCCGATAGATCTCAGCGTCGAAACAGGCATTGGCGTGCACCAGGATGTAGCTACCCAGACCGGGGTTGTTCAGCAACCGCTGCAACCCGGAAGTGAATGCCTGCTTCAGTACCTCAAGGGAGCTGAAGGGAGCTGCTGTAGTCAACTATCAGTGCATATGGCCCTGATGGCCACTCTGCTTCATGCGCATCTGCAATTTACGCACCGGGACGTCCACCTGCAGGCTCGAACCATCCTCGAAGCCCAGGGTCAGCGAGACCTTCTCATCCGGGACCAGCTTCTGCTTCAGGCCGATCAGCATCAAATGTAGACCACCGGGCTGCAGCTTGACCACCTCACCGGCGGGCAGATCGATCTTCTCCACCTTGCGCATGCGCATCATTCCCTCTTCCATGGTATGGGTATGCAGCTCCACCACTTCTGCGGCGGGACTGCTTGCTGCCATCAATGCGCTCCCCTCTTTACCCATGTTGTGTAACGCCATGAAAGATGCAGAGTTCGGCTGACCGGGCGGAACAGCCCTGATATAGGGGTCGTCCACCATGATAGCGTCGGCGACACCGCCTGCCACAGCCACCTGGCAGACGCCGATATAAAACAATCCGATGAGTGAAAAACGTTTGAAATAGGACATATTCTAAAACTCCTCCTGCGTATCACGACCCTCAATTCATCTTCGACGGAAGCAATCCGAAAACGGTTGATTCGAAGGGTGACGAGAATGACATCAATGCCGGCCCCAAGGCAATCCAAATCGAAGAATAATATGGCAATTCATGGCATTTTTAGGTCATTTCACACAACACATGTCATTTGGCCCATTTAGGGCCTGTTAAGACTAATCCGATCGGCCCTAATACAACGCAACCACAGATTATTTTGAATAAAAAAAAGCGCCTGACACTATGACAGGCGCTTTTCCGGCTTCCGGTTTGGATGGGCGTTCTGTATCAGAGCGTCAACAGCCAATCAACGATAACCTTGATATCTTCATCACTGACATGCGCATTCGGTGGCATGGGTACAGGGCCCCACACACCGGATCCGCCTGCCTTAACCTTTGCGGCCAGCATCTCAGCCGCACCTTCCTGGCCCTTATACTTGGCAGCGACTTCTTTATAAGCCGGTCCGACGACTTTGGTTTCGACCTGGTGGCAGGCCATGCAACCGCGTTGAGTTGCAAGTGCTACAGGATCAGCGCTAGCAGTTGCTACGGCACCCAGAGACAGAACTGTCGTGCTGGCAGCCAGCAGCATCATCTTCATTTTTTTCATCAGGTATTATCCTCTAAATTCAAACAGTTATCACTCACACACCTGGAGGGATGAGATGTACCCTTCCCACAAACTCGGCGGATTATAAAGTAAATAGACCGCCATTGGCTATCAAAGACAATTATCAGTCGGGTTAGTTTACATTAAATCACAACACACTTTATGTCCTTGACAACAGCACGTCGACGATTATGTAGTCACAATAAATCACTTATTAATCAATTTGTTACAAAGATCTCTGTAAATCAGTGAGCACCATCCTTGTCTGACAGATGGGCCAGATAAAGCGCCAATCCAAGTAGCGCTATACCACCGGCAAACTGCAGGAGATCCATGGGTGTGGTGAAATCCATGCCCAGAGCAAACTCAAAATAGCGCACCACCAGAATCATCATCACGACCTTCGCCAGCCGGCTTTTGAGGTCGTCCAGACTGGTGATCATCAACACATTGGAGGCACTCTCGGAGTTCTCAGCGTAATCGATTTTACTGATAAACAGTTCATACAGGCCGAGGGAGAAGATCAATAGCACCGTGGCGAGCAGATAACCGTCCACGATCTCCACCACATGGGTAACGGTGGAGGATCGTAAATCGACCCGCTGCTCCGCACTGAGGGAAGGGGAGGCATAGTCACCGAGGTGGGAGATCATGTAGACAGCGTCCACCGAGGCCATATAGAACATCGCAACGGCCGCAGCCATACTTGCCACAACGGCAGCCAAGACTACAAGTCGGCTGCTCCAGAGAATCTTTTCAAACTTTTTTTCCACAATCCACCACACTCGGTTTGTCGTCGGACTATTATTCCCAGCTGCCGCCCAGACTCAAGTCTTTTCCCGCCGCCAATCCATCGGTAGGAGACACGAGCAGGCAACGCCACACTGGATCAAAATCAGTGAAATGATATCATCAGCCTCTTTTTTTCCAGGACCATACCCCGATGCCAGTTTTCTTACCCGGCCAACGCTGGATCAGTGATAGCGAATCCGAGCTGGGATTGGGCAGCATCGTTGAGTGCCAAGGACGCACAGTCTCCATCCATTTCCCCGCAGTTGGGGAGACCCGGGTCTACGCACAACAGGGGGCTCCCCTGACACGGGTCGCCTTTTCGCTCGGTGACAGGATTGAAAGCCGTGACGGCGACTCGCTGCTGGTCTCCCGCGTGATCGAGGATAACGGCTGTCTGACCTATCTGGGAGAGGATCAGAACGGCAGGCAGATCTCCCTGTCAGAAGCGGACCTCAACGACTCACTGCGTATCGATCAACCTCAGCAGCGCCTTACCGCGGGCCAGATCGATCCACCCCACTGGTTCAATCTGCGCTATCACACCCTGCGCCAACTCGGGCGACATCTACAATCCCCCGTGCTGGGTCTGGGAGGACCCAGGATCGATCTGATCCCTCATCAGTTGTACATCGCTCATGAAGTGGCCAACCGACCAAATCCACGGGTACTGCTGGCCGACGAGGTGGGGCTCGGCAAGACCATCGAGGCCTGCCTGATACTGCATCATCAGCTCATGACAGGGCGCACAAGCCGAGCCCTGATCCTGGTACCGGATCCCCTGGTGCACCAATGGCTGGTGGAGCTGATGCGGCGTTTCAATCTCAGATTCCGCATCTTCGACGAGGAGACCTGCCAGGCCATCCAGGATTCCGGACAGGCTGACAATCCCTTCCATGCCGAACAGCTGGTGCTCTGCAGCCTTGATCTGTTTCATCACAATACTCAACGCCTCAGCCAGGCACTGGATGGTGGTTGGGATATGCTGATTGTGGATGAAGCACACCATCTGACCTGGTCTGCCGACGATCCCAGTGCCGAGTATCTGCTGGTTGAGGCCCTGGCACTCAAAACACCGGGGGTGCTGCTTCTGACTGCCACGCCGGAACAGTTGGGGCGGGCAGGACACTTCGCCCGCTTGCGACTGCTCGATCCGGATCGCTACTATGATTTGCAGGCCTTTCAGGAGGAAGAGCGCCACTACAAGCCTGTTGCGGAGGCGGTCGAGCAACTGCTCCGGCGCAACAGGATATCGAAGCAGGCGGCACAACAACTGTGGGATATCCTGGACGAGAGTGAACAACAGCCCCTCATGGCCCTGCTCGAAGAGAGCGATGCCGATGAGACGCAGCGGGATACAGCCAGGAAAACCCTGATTTCGATGCTACTCGATCGACACGGTACCGGCCGGGTGCTGTTTCGAAACACCCGCGCCGGTGTCAGCGGTTTTCCCAAGCGGGAGTTGCACAGCCACCCACTGCCCTTGCCTACGGAATATGAGGAATCAGGGATACAAAGCGATACTCAAACAGAACTGCGCCTCACCCCCGAGCGTCTGTATGCCGATTGGGGACACCCCTCCTGGTGGCTTGTCGATCCCCGGGTTGCATGGGTAATCGAACAGTTGAGGCGACATGTTTCCAGGAAATACCTGCTGATTTGCGCCCACGCGGAAACAGCCATCGAGCTGCAGGAGGCTATCAGGGTACAGACCGGGATCGGTGCCGCGCTGTTTCACGAGCGGATGAGCATCATCGAGCGTGATCGATCTGCGGCCTGGTTCGCCGACCCGGAGGGAGCGAGACTGATGATCTGCTCCGAGATCGGGAGCGAGGGTCGCAACTTTCAATTCGCCCATCACCTGATCCTCTTCGACCTCCCCCTCGATCCGGATCTGCTGGAACAACGCATAGGCAGACTCGACCGGTTCGGCCAGAAAGAGACGGTTCAGATTCATCTCCCCTATCTGGAACCCGGCCCGCAATCGATACTGCTGCATTGGTACCGGGATGGATTGGACGCCTTCAGCCACCCGGTGCCAGGCGCCCATGAACTCTACAAACAGCTCAGCCCGCTACTATGGGAATCACTGGAGGGTATTGGCGGGGAAGGCAATCCGGAACGTCTCCTGGAAGAGACGCGGCAACTCAGGATGGCGACCCAACGGCGTCTGCAGCAAGGCCGCGACCACCTGCTGGAGTTGGGCGCCTGCCGTGAGCCCACCGCCAGCTGGCTGGTCGAGCAGCTTCGGGAGCAGGACCGCTCCCCGCATCTGCGCGACTATCTCGAGCAGCTGTTCAACACTTACAACATCGACACAGAGGAGTTGGGTGCAGGCTTTATTCTGCGTCCCGGGGAACAGGTTATCGCGGGGCAGCTGCCAGGCCTGTCAAGCGAGGGGATGACGGCGACCTACAGTCGCAGCGATGCCCTTGCCCATGAGGAGCGTCAACTGTTGACCTGGGAACATCCCCTGGTCAGCGGGGCTATGGAGCATGTCATCGGTCAGCAGACCGGAAACAGCACCGCTCTCGCCTGCAAGCACGCCAAACTGAAAGCGGGACAGCTTCTGTTGGAGTCCCTGTTCGTGGTCGAGTGTCTGGCTCCACGCAAACTGCATGTCGCCCGATTCCTGCCACCGACACTGATCCGCATCCTGCTCGATGCCAACGGCAAGCGATGGGATCAACTGATCGGTTGCGACGATCTGCTGGAGAATGCCCGGGCCCTGGAGACACAGACCCTGCTACCGGTCATCGATAGCTACCGCCAACAAATAAGAGCAATGGTCGGGCAAACTGAAACCGCAGCCCATCACAGCATGGAGCCACTAAAAAACAGTGCCGCTAACGGGATGATGGAGTACTACACGGAAGAGATACAGCGGATGATGGCACTCAGGAAACACAACCCGGGAATACGCGAGGAGGAGATCCGCCTGATGCAGGATCAGGGCCTTGCACTACACAAGTATCTGCAGGCCACCAGGGTGCGTCTGGATGCAGTGCGCCTGATTGTCACATTGTGACCCGAAACTGTTTACCTAAAAGGCTACCCGATTACCCATCATGCTCAACTATCTGCTTTAGCCTACATCACCGTCACTGAGGGCGCTGTGAATGCAAGCCGCAAATACTCGCAAAATAGTTCTAAGTCCGCGAATAAACGCAAATCCATCTATTAACTCTCCAACAAAGTTGATTGGATGGACCCAATACTACAGCATGTGCAACACCTTTTCCGATTGAGTGTGCCGCGAGACCAATGATGACTGTCTCACCTAAGCTTTTGGATTAAACCGCTAAGATTGTGTCTATTCGCGTATATTTGCGGACAATTCATATTATGCGTCAATTTGCGGCTTGTTCGTAAAGATCACGATCACCTGATCGGCGGCTGAGTATCGTGAGTAATCAGATAACTGAATAAAGTGGACAGCGTAGAAGGACCATAAGAGAAGCAATAGTTGTGTGCTGAACCCGCCTACTCGAAGAGTTTCTCGATGGGGTATGGCCGGCAGATGCCATAGCCCTGGGCGTAATCGATTCCGATATCTTTCAGGCGATGCAAAACGCTGTCGTTTTCCACAAACTCCGCGATGGTCTCCAATCCCATGATATGCCCGATCCGGTTGATAGCATCCACCATCGAATCATCGATTAGGTTATCGAGCATCTCTTTGACGAAGGTACCGTCAATCTTCAGGTATTCCACCGGCAGGTGCTTGAGATAACTGAACGATGAGAGACCGCTGCCGAAGTCGTCCAGGGCGAATTCGCAGCCGAAACGCTGCAGCGTCCGCATGAAGTGCTCGGCTGAGGTCAGATTGGATATTGCCGCGGTTTCGGTGACTTCGAAGCAGAGCATTCCCTTCGGAATGTCATAGCGCTTGATTCTGTTTACAATCATCTGCAGGACATCTTCGTCACACAAAGAGTGTCCCGACAAATTGATAAAGTAACGCCCTCCCCTAGCGAGACACGCCTCCCGGTTGTCCACCATATAGCGTATCAGTCGATCGATCACCCAACGGTCCACGTTCGGCATCAGGCCAAATCTCTCCGCCGCCGGTATAAAGGCCCCGGGCAGGATCAATTCACCCGACTCATCCAACATGCGTATCAATACTTCCACATGCTCTGATGCATTGTTGCTGTTGATCGATTTAATGGGCTGCACATAGAGCGTGAAGCGGTCCTCGTCCAGCGCACTGCGTATATGGGTTACCCATTTCGCCTCACCGTGTCGCCGGGCGGCAGAACTCCCAAGCGGATCGTAGATATGGATTTTGTTCCTGCCCTCCTCCTTGGCGGAAAAGCAGGCTGAATCAGCCAAACTCAGAATCTGTTCCAGATTATTGCTCTGATTGTCGATGGGCACCATGCCGATACTGACACTTTGCGAGAAGCTTTTATCTCCATAGACAAAGCGAAATCCCTGGATCGAACGGCGAATGCTATCCGCGATACGTTCAGCCGCCTCGACAGAACACTGGGACAACAGTATGCCGAACTCATCTCCGCCCAATCTGGCCACCAGATCGCTGTTGCGGATGGAGCGTTTTATCAGACTGGCCAGTTGACGCAGCAGTTCATCCCCCGCGGCATGACCGCAGTTATCATTGACGATCTTGAAGCGGTCAATATCAAGATAGAGCAGGCAATGCATGCACTCCTCTACCGCGGGCCGTTCCAATAAACTTGTCAATTGACGGTCAAATTCGGTTCGATTGTAGAGCCGCGTCACCGGATCGTGGCTTGATTGCCAGCTCAATTGCGCCGCCAGCTTTCTTGATTGGCTGGTGTCTTTGAAAACCAGCACAATACTCTCCAGATTGCCCGCTTCATCCTTGAGACTGGTAATCGACTGCTGCACCGGCAGACTCGGGCCTTCCTTGTGCTTCAATACCAGCTGCGCTCCTTCGCAGTCGATAATCCTTTCAAACGGAAGCGGATCCTTATCCATAACCGATTCATCGAAGAGCCGGTATACCTCAGTCAATCGGCGTCCCACCATCTGCCGGCTGGAGTAGCCAGTCATCCCTTCCGCAGCCAGATTGGCAAATTCGATCCTACCCGCCGCATCGAGCAGAATAACCGCATCTTCCACCGATGAGAGCATTGCCCAAGTCCGCTGTTCCGCCATGGTGTTGGTAGCCAGCTTCTCGTCCTGGAGCAGGCTCGAGTCGATTTCGCTGATCTGCGCCAGACAGTAACCCGGATGCATCATCAGTGGCTTGACGCTGACCCGAATAAAACGCTTTTCATCGACTCTGAACAGATGACGGCTACCGGTAAGGGAGAAATAGGTCTGCAACGATCCGTCGGACTGGGTTGCCTGCGCAGCAGTGAGCACCATTTTAGAGAAGCGGGGTCCTGCCAGCTGTGGGATAAGCTCTTCAAGCGGCTCTGATAGCGCCTCTTGGTCCGTCTTTCCGGTAATGTCAGATAGATGCCGATTCCAGGCGAACACCCGTCGATCGGCGTTTATGAGACAGAGTCCGACATCACAAGCGTCGATCACTTCCTGCAGCTGCACCAGATCGCTCCGGTTGAAAACCCCTGCCTGCAGCGCCTCTATTGACCCCATTCCCTGCACGACTTTACCTCTCGTAACACACTTTATATCGTTGTCATCAATATTCAATGAGATATGCAGCGGCCGAGTCTTTCAGCGCCTGATCATCGTTTCCTGCAACTATCCACCGTTTCCAGGCGGTGAATCACGATCGCAAGCGTCAGGTCATTATCCTTTTTATCCCGCATACGGAGACCTGCCCGCAAGCAGGTTGACATCTTATTGGATCGGCCGGCCCATACCGGAACTTTAATCCACGATGGCACAGCCAGGGTTCAGAGGAGCGAACGACAGAAGCTTAAAACAGTCCAATTTCATCACGCGTCAAAGGTCGATATGCGCCTGGCAAGAGGGACCGATCCAATGACACTCCTCCAATCGCCAGCCGGTGCAACGCCACAACGCGATTTCCCAACGCCGCAAACATACGCTTCACCTGGTGATATCGGCCTTCGCTGATAGTCAGGCGCAACTCATGCTCCGAAACCCTTTCAATCGTTGCCGGTTTCGTGGGTTTGCTCTCACCCTTGAGCAGCAAACCAGCACCCACGCGTGAGGCCTGTCCGGCCTTTAGCGGTTCGGCGAGTGTGACATGGTAGGTCTTGGGGCAGTTGTTGGAGGGTGCGGTGATTCGATGCGACCATTGACCATCGTCGGTTACCAGCACCAGACCCGAACTATCGATATCGAGCCGTCCGGCGATGTGCAGCGCACCCCGTTTAGGCACATCAAACAGATCCAATACCGTTCTCTGACTGAGATCGCGGGTGGCGCAAACCACGCCCAGGGGTTTGTTCAGCATGAAATAGCGAGGCAATGGCGGTGGCAGCAGGCACTCATCGAGGGTCACCTCGGCGTGTACATCCACCTGGCTGGCGGGGTGCGTGACCGTTGCACCGCCCACGCCGACCCTGCCATCCCGGATGATGTTGCGCGCCTGGGATCTGGTCAGATCGGTGGTTTGACAAAGATAGCGATCAAGCCTCATAACTCCTTGTAGATCTCGCCACCCTGGTGTTTGAATTCAACCGCCTTCTCCTGCATACCCTGCTGCAGAGCCTGATCCTCGCTGACCCCTTGGGAGCGGGCATATTCCCTCACATCCTGGGTGATCTTCATGGAACAGAAATGGGGACCGCACATGGAACAGAAATGGGCTACCTTATGGGCCTGGTGGGGAAGTGTCTCATCATGAAACGCCATCGCCTTCTCAGGATCGAGGCTGAGGGCAAACTGATCGTTCCAGCGAAACTCGAATCGCGCCTTGGACATGGCGTTGTCCCGCAACTGGGCACCGGGAAAGCCTTTAGCCAGATCCGCCGCATGGGCGGCGACCTTGTAGGTAATGATCCCTTCGCGCACATCCTCCTTGTTGGGCAACCCCAAGTGCTCCTTGGGTGTCACATAGCAGAGCATGGCAGTGCCGTACCAGCCGATTTGCGCGGCGCCTATGCCGGAACTGAAATGGTCGTAACCGGGGGAGATATCGGTGACCAGGGGACCCAGTGTGTAGAAGGGCGCCTCGAAACAGTCCTGCAGCTCTTTGTCCATGTTCTCCCTGATCATCTGCATCGGCACATGACCCGGGCCCTCGATCATTACCTGTACGTCGTGCTCCCAGGCGATCTTGGTCAGTTCACCCAAGGTCTCCAGTTCACCGAACTGGGCAGCGTCGTTGGCATCGGCCAGACAACCGGGACGCAGGCCGTCACCCAGGGAGAAGGCCACGTCATAGGCCTTCATGATCTCGCATAGTTCCTCGAAGTGGGTATAGAGGAAGTTTTCCCGGTGGTGGGCCAGGCACCATTTGGCCAGGATCGAACCACCACGGGAGACGATACCGGTAACGCGTTCGGCGGTCAGGGGGATATAGCGCAGCAGCACGCCGGCATGGATGGTGAAGTAATCGACCCCCTGCTCCGCCTGCTCGATGAGGGTATCGCGCATGATCTCCCAGCTCAGCTCCTCGGCCTTACCGTTGACCTTCTCCAGGGCCTGATAGATGGGCACGGTGCCGATGGGCATGGGGGCATTCCGTAATATCCACTCCCTGGTCTCGTGGATGTTGTCGCCTGTGGAGAGATCCATCAGGGTATCGCCGCCCCAGCGGGCCGACCAGGCCATCTTCTCCACCTCCTCCTCTATGGATGAGGTAATGGCGCTGTTGCCGATATTGGTGTTGATCTTGACCCGGAAGTTGCGGCCGATGATCATCGGCTCGAGCTCGGGATGGTTGATATTGGCGGGTATGATGGCCCTTCCGGCCGCCACTTCAGCGCGCACGAACTCAGCAGTGATCTCATCGGGGATACGGGCGCCGAAGGTCTCGCCCTGATGTTGACGCAGCAGTTTCAAGTAGCGGGGATCAGCGCGCAGCTCCCGCAGACGACAATTTTCGCGGATAGCCGCGAACTCCATCTCCGGTGTAATGATTCCCTGGCGGGCATAGTGCATCTGGGTCACATTTTTCCCAGGTTTCGCCCGGCGCGGCGCATGCACATGCTCGAAACGAAGATGGGCAAGCGCGGGGTCGTTCTGCCGTGCCCGGCCATATTCCGAACTGGGACCGTCAAGCAATTCGCTGTCGCCGCGCTCCTGAATCCAGCCGGAGCGCAGATCGGGCATCCCTTTGAGCAGATCTATCTGGTGGGCAGGATCGGTGAAGGGGCCTGAGGTATCGTAAACAGGGATCGGCGGATTCTCCTCCGCCCCAAAACTGGCAGCGGTAGGTTCCTGGCTGATTTCCCGCATCGGTACGCGAATGTCCGGACGGGAACCATCGACATAGATTTTGCGAGATTTGTAGAAGGGGCCGGTCACCGCTTCGGAAAGCGTGATGGTCTTTTCGATGAAATCTTCAGGGATTGTGCTCATGCTTGAAACCTCGCTGCGGCAGAGGCGAAGATGAGCCCGGTCAGGTTTCAGCTTCCCTCCGCCGGTATTAACCGGATCAGGTATTAAGGGTCTTTCTCAGCCCACGACGGCCACCCGCCATGAGCACCCCCAGCCTGCCAATCAGAGCAGTATAACCCGATTTCACAACGGTGAACCAAGATTAATCGGAGGGTGGTTCGGCAGACCGCAGGTAGCGATGGCGGCAAGCATTGCATGCCAGCCGACCTCGTAACAAAATAAGCTTAAAAAACAATATGTTAGCGTCGCAAATAATGCCAGCCTTTCAACCCGAAGGGCAAAGGCCTGTATCGAAATACCCCAAAGATTGACGGCGTCTATGCCGTTTGTCCGGATGAATTCAGTGAGGAGAATCTTGCCCGGAGGGAACAAAATACGTAGTCTTATTCCTCTGCCGCATTAAACCATATTAATGACCAGGATATTTACATGATGGCAAGCAGCTTCGAGAAAGCACGATTCAACATGGTGGAACAGCAGATCCGCCCCTGGGAAGTACTCGATCCGCGCGTACTCTCGTTAATGGAATCCCTTCCACGGGAGCATTTTGTTCCGGAATCCTACGTGGACCTGGCATATGCCGATATTGAGGTCCCCATCGGACAGGGGCAGCATATGATGTTTCCCCGAATCGAAGCCAAATTGATGCAGGCCCTGGCAATCCAGCCGACGGACAAGGTATTGGAAGTGGGCACCGGCAGCGGTTATCTCACAGCCTGTCTGGCAAACCTGGCTCAAGAGGTCGTCTCTATCGATTTGCACAACGAATTTATCGAACAAGCCAAACAGAAACTCGAACAACAGGGCATTCGTAACGCAACTCTGAAAACCGGAGACGCCCTTGCCGATCCGCTGGAGGAGGGGTCTTTTGATGCGATAGCCGTCACCGGCTCCCTGCCCACCAGCCAACAAGCAGAAATCTTCAGGCAACAACTGAACGTCGGCGGACGACTGTTTGTAGTCATCGGCACTGCGCCGGTGATGGAATGCATGCTGATCACCCGGCATACCGACAAGATCTTTCAGGAAGAGAGCATCTTGGAGACGGAGTTGGCGCCTTTGATCAATGCCCCGGCACCCGTAGAGTTTGAGTTTTAATCATCTAGCCTGTTGCTGCTCCCCGGTTAAATTTCGCAGCACAGCGAATAACTATAAAAGTGAGGGAGATCATGTCTAAAAGCAAGTGTGAATTACCGCTGACCCATGCCAAGACCAGTCAGCTGTTGATCATCAATACCCAGGAGCGGCTCACCAAGGCAATGCCGAAGACCGACTTGGATCAGATGGTTGCCAATATCATCAGACTCAGCCAGGCAGCAAGCTCACTGGATGTGCCCATCATATTATCCGAACACTACGGCAAGGGGCTTGGAAACACCCTGCCGGAAATAGCCCAACACCTGCCGCCGCACACCAAGGCGAAAGACAAACTGACCTTTTCCTGCTGCACCGCCCCGGGATTTGAAGAGGAATTGACGGAAAACGGAGAGCGCAAACAGGTTGTCATAGTCGGACTCGAAGCCCATATCTGTGTCCTGCAGACCGCATCCGGACTGCAACAATGGGGCTATCAGGTATTCGTGGTGGAAGACGCTGTCTCATCGCGAAACCCCCATCACCGAAAAAACGCACTCCAACGCATGCGCTTAAACGGAGTCCATGTCACAAACAGTGAATCGGTTGCGTTTGAATGGATGGGAGATGCCAACAATCCAAAGTTCAAGGATGTCTCACTGCTGTTTCGCTGAATGGATGGGGAACGGCAATCAAGGAAGGAAACCATGCAGCGATCCTAAATGTGCGACTTGTTTCTGGTCCGCCGCTGAAGCCCGTTAGCAATCAGATCGTAACCCTTGAAGCGCAACTCGGCGATCTCGCCACTACGTTCGTAGATACGATTTAGACGACTCAATGCCTGTGTTGCATAGGGGGTTAATGCCTTGCCCAGCAAGGCCTCCGCCAGAGCTATATGGATCCGGTAGGAATCGATGTAAGCGATGCTGCCACTGCCGCCCAGGTTGTTCAAACTTTGCTCAAACCGGAGATACTCCTCCACTTGACGGATGTGGTTTGCCCGATTGTAATAAAGGTCGGCCACTTCAGACACTCTGCAACTTCGCGCTATCAAGAGCAGCGTTTCCACATCATAACCTGCATAGGCATTAGGCTGTTGGCAAGCGATATGCTCATCCGCAGCATGTAGAATGCCAGAGAACAGAAAAAACAGTACGCCGATAAAACGTGTTTGCATGACCGCGCGACCCCATTGCTACAAACAGATGACGAAGTTATTGACATCTATAGACCAAAATGGAGTTATCGCAAGCAGTGAAATGACCGATCCTTTCATCTATCCTTGCGTAACCTCCCAATCCTCTACATGCCCTTTGTGGAGTTTGAACAATGGGTGAGGGCTTATGGCTGATATTTTTCTTATCTTTTTATAGGAAGCGGGATCCCGCCGTTTTAACTTCTCTAATAAGTGACTGAATTCATAGTTTATTTGACTATCAGTAACATACAGCTTCGTTCGTATGCATTTATTGAGTATTTTACTTTTATCGAAATTGTAACCACGCCTACCGGCTTCAGCAGCAACTTGACGCAGGTAGGTTGCAATGGCTCCAAGCGGGTTATTGGTTTCCTTGAACCTGATCAATTGAGGATGGTTTCTATACCCACTCGTTTTTCCTTCCAAGACCTTTTGCGCCAACAGTGCCTCCCTCCACAACGCCACCAATCCTTTGGAATCCAGATATCTTGGATGAATTGACCAGAGCCTCATGGATACGAAATTATTCAGTCATGTGTTTAGGGCCTGTTAGCACTCATCCAATCGGCCCTAATACATGGTATTACCGTTCCTGGTTTCTGCCGGTACCTGTTGTATTGAATCCCAGTGTTCGATGATCTTGCCCGCTTCATCGAAACGAAAGAAATCCATGGTCACATACTCTTCGTTTCCCGGCCATATTTGATGTGTGTGCAGAGCCACCAAATCGCCTTCGGCTATCGCGCGAACAAATTTGATCTCTTTATCGGGATATGATTTCGCCATCTCCTCAAAATACTCGATGAAAGCCGCCCTGCCATTCCCCACCAGAGGATTGTGCTGAATATACTCTGCCCCGACATACAACTCGACAGCTTTCTTGGGACTGCCCAGATAGGCTGTGCGGTAGAATGCAATTGCATTTTGCTTGTTCGCTTCCGGGTCTTGTTTCATACACACTCCATAAACGTGATAGATCGAAATGAGCAAATCTCACTGCAACGATAAATAGCGATTATCGTTCCATCGCCGCCAGCTTAATTCCCATAGCCAGGAATAACCCGGAAAATACCCTTTGGATTTTCCGGACCAGATTGGGCGACCGCGATACATAGTGACGAACCTGCGTTGCCATGACCCCGTAACCAATGAAAACGATCAAGGTCATCAACATGAAAATCGCACTTAAAACAAGCATGTAAGAAACGGGCGACGCAGTATCGCCGGGAACGAATTGCGGTAAGAAGGCAAGGAAGAAAATCGAAAGTTTAGGATTCAATATATTGATCAAAAAGGCCTGCAAAGCAATCTTTCCGTACCCATATACGCCTGGCTTGCTTTCGAAATGTACGGTTCCGGATTCATTCCACATAGTCCAGGCAAGATAACCCAAATAACAAACGCCCAGAAACTTAAACAGTTGAAACGCCAAGGCGCTGGCATGCAAGATAGCCGCCAATCCAAACACGCTGGCCGCCAAATGGGGTACGATCCCAAAGGTACAGCCAAGCGCGGAAAAAATACTCGCGCGCCACCCTTTTGTCAGGCCGGTAGAGACGGTATAGAGCACACCGGTGCCTGGCATCAGCACCACGATCAACGAAGTTATCAGGAACTCTGTAATAAACATAAATCTATCGATCCTTAACTCTTGCTGGAAGAGGAATTACACGTGAAAGGAATATAGCCTAAATATCCCTCGATGATCGACCATCCTAACTTTCAACTGCCCGCTCAAATCTCATGATGAATGATCATTCATGGATCCCCTCAATCAGCGGAATCGACAGCCACTGATCAAATCAGCGTTTCCTTAAGATTCGCTTAACGCCAACAGCGAAAAGTGTGGTGTTTATCCTTCGGAAGAAATTGCCTCCGGATCGTGTACAATTCTGCTGACCGCCGATAAATTTCTCACGAAGATTGTAGGACATATGGGAGAACATAAACAGAAACCAGGCAGTGACTGGCTTGACTGGGAGAAGCAGTGTGACAGCCTGAAAACCCGATGGGTGATTGCCGTAGTGGCATTCTGGGTGACCGCTCTGATCTCAGCCGCCATGTATGCAGTGAATAAGGAACTTGATTTCATTTTGACATCCATCGCGCTGGGCATGCTGCTGATAGGCATATGGCTAAAATCCCGTTACCATCGCCAACTTCGTCAAGAACCCGAAAAACGGGCTAACGTTGAAGAGGATTTAACATCATAGATGTCCAAAATCATTAATTTGGGATGTGAAATATCGGATGTTCATCGCCGATATGCCGAAATACATGGCGCACTTTTCGGTCTTACTTCCTACCGGATGGTTCTGTATGCCCTGAAGGGTGAGTCAAGCTCTCTGTATGGTGATTACGAGGATAAGCTGAAAGTGCTTCAGGATGAACTTGCCGTGTTGGGTGAACAGCTCAATCGTGTAAGCGAAGATGACCTGACTTTGAGAAATTCCGCGCTGTTGCACCAAACATTGATTGACTATACAGAAATATTGAGCCAGATAATCAGTAAACTGCAGTCTATCTGCGGTCATCTCAAAAGAGAAGAAGAAGATTACCGTTCGAGTAACGAAAACGGCCAATCCCGATTTAATCAGGACAAGGTTGATTACGACTACACGATAAGGGAACTTGAGCGTATCGGCACAAAACTCAATAAGCTGTTTTCAAGCTACTAGGGCCCGTTAACACTCATCCAATCGGCCCTGCGGGGTACGCCCCGAAGGAAGTGCCCTAGGGGTATGCCTGAAAATACCCCTACCGATATAATCACGGCTTCACTAGCACCTTGAGTTATATAATAAAAACAGAGGTTCATGGGTAGAATACAAATAAACTGCCGCTGTGAAGTGAACTTATTTTTTAGTAACCTCAACATATGGGACTATTCTTTACACCTATGGTGTCGTGATCAGCCTCTAGAATGGGATCGAGGGGAATTCAGTGTGGAGTTCACAAGCATCTGAATCACAAACGATTTCTCCTTCGTGATTACTACCCGTGCAGATAGCAACATGTAATATCAAGGTGACTGGATGAAAAACCGACGTGTACTTCTAGACAGCGAACTTTCTCCACTGGTTCTGGACCTGTTCCAGGAAGCGAAGTTCGAAGCAGATATCGTTTCACCGAAGAAACGTATTCTGCGGCCTCTGCTTGAACTTGGAGACTATTCGGCCATCCTGGTTCGTAACAAGGTTTCCATCAACTTCGAAATGCTTGAATCGGCAGGCAAGCCCCTCAAGGTGATCGGCGTATTCGGCGATGACATCACCAAGATCGACATCGCCGATGCCTCGCGCAACGGGATATTGGTCAAAGTCACCGAATACGGTAACAGCTATGAAGTGGCAAATCTTGCAGTACGCTTAATGGTAACCCTGATCAGCAGGTCATTTCGCACGCGCGATTCCAAGAAGGCATTGGTCGTTCCAAATCTCACAGAACTTGATAACGACGGATTGACAGGTTTTGAGCTGGCGAATCTGGTGATTGGCCTTATTGGCTGTGGCAACGTGGCCCAGGTTGTGGCCACTGAAATACGCCCTCACTGCCAACGTGTGATCGGCTATGATACACACCTCCGCAATGTCTATGAGAATTTCCACCAGCGTTCACCGCTTGAGAAACCGGTGATTGAGTATAACCAACTGAGTGAGGTGCTCGAACACTCCGATGTGATCAGTATACATACCGCCGGGGAGGAGAAGGTCTTCAAGGGCAAGGAACTCTACTTTGCCAGAAACCGCCCGTTTATCGTAAACACATCGCGCAGCGGCAATATCGATTACTCCGCACTACTCCAGGCGCTGTCCGAGAATCGAGTCAGAGGTGCTGCCATCACCCTGCCGAAAGAGCAGCTCCGGGAGAAAAAACTGCCCGACTGGGTACAACCCTTCCTCAAACACAATAATGTCATCATAGCACCTTGCGCCGGTGTGCCCGCTTCGGATACCAAGCGTAAACAGGCCCGCAGATTGGCGCGTTCCCTCATCGATTACCTGAATCACAAGGATTTGTCCCTGGCAGTAAATCCGATGGACGTGGTTGTCTGGAAACGTGAACCGCGTTACCCACTCTACCGCGGCAAAACCCGTAGTACCGTGCCTATCTTTTGGAGTCGGTAATCCAATTGCCGTAAGCGCACTTCAGCGCGGTTCAGGTCGTGTTAAAAGAAAAACCACGATCGATACAAACAGCACAGTCAGCCCTGCCATCACCCATAGACTGCTGATCTGCAGGTACATAATTACCCAAGCTACAATTAGCAATATTACGGCCATAACTTTACTGGAGCGCGAAACTGCCCCCTGCTGCTCCCAATCGATCAATAACTTTCCAAAATATGGATGCGCATAAAGCCAACGATGCAGCCGCTCTGATCCTTTTGCGGCAAACCAGGCAGCCAACAACAAAAACGGTACCGTTGGCAACCCAGGAAAAATCACACCAATAACCGCGAGCGCCAGAAAGAGATAGGCAAGTATCAATGCAGACCAGCGGGTTAGGTCAATCATGTGTAAAATATTGAGTACGATAATGGGTGGAGGAAGTATGTGCGATTACTGCATTTATTTAATTAAGTGTATTGTACATCATTTTTTCTTAGATCGATCTAATTCTTTATAATGCGTCATTGCGTTTTTTGTGTCGGTTGGATGTGATTGATTACATCTTCATTCGCGCCAGTGTTGCGGTTGATTTAATACTTTTGCACATTGAATCTTTCCCTTAACCTTCCCGACAATCCCTTCTTTTAATTCCAATACCATCCAAGCATCTGCATTTTCCTCAGGTATCGGATAGGGAGCTTCAAACCCAATAATTCCAGCCGTCCTAAAACCAGAACGTGGGTAGTAATTTGGATGTCCTAGAACAAAGACCAGTTCCACTCCTGATTTTGTTAATCGCCTTGTTCCTTCACTAATTAGTTGAGCACCAATCCCCTGGTTTTGCGCTTCAGGTAAGACCCCTAGCGGCGCCAGTAACTGCGCCGAAGCTGATTCGGTAGATTGTCTGACAACTGCGTTTGTATAAAGTACATGACCGACGATTTTATCGTTTACAACAGCTACGAGAGACAACAATGGAAATGCCGTTTCGTCCTTAAGCAAATCATCAACCAATTCTGCGATTTCTGGACCTTCATTTTTTCCAAATGCTTGGATATGCACGGCTTCAATTCCGTATTTATCAGCCTCTGTGGATTCCCTGATTTTCATGGCACTATTTTGTATCACAAACGTTAGCTTGAGCTGCAAAAGAAAGCTGCCCTCGCGTCCCTAAAAATAAACGAAAAATGCAAGGATAGCTTTCATTTGTCAGCCTCGTAGCGCTTGTATGGTATAGCTTTTTCATTCACGATACATAGCCGATGTAATGAATTCGCCAAAAGACTCACACCAAACAATTACACTATTAAAACTAGACGGATCTATACCTGCCGGAACATCTACTACGAAGTTCTCGAATGTTTTTACATCACCCACACGAACCATAGTAGTCTTCAAACGATTGAAATCATCCTCGGTCTCAACATATTCAGGAGAAAGATAGAGTTTATAGTCTGGGCCAGGTGCAAGTTTGCCCATGAACGTTATAAATTTGTTACCGATCGTAACTGTACCTTCTCCCCAATGAAAAGCATCGCTATCTTTCAGATCTCTGCGAAATGATGTTGTGTACTTGGCTTGCGAAGACATTACCTTTATCTCAGATTCGCTAGGAGCAGGAGGCGCGGTAAGAATAGGCAACGCGTAGATACCGACGCCGAATCCCAATATACCAACTACGCAGTGTGTTGCTATAAGTATTACAATGGTACGTATGCTCATAATGATTCCTACGATGCAAGTTTTTACACTGATCCTACCCACAAAAAGTAGACGCTCTTAACTCAACCATCCGTGGAAATGGGGTAAAACCCCTTGGGCATTCAGAGCCGGCCGGATAGTCTGCTTTGAGTGATCCCTGTTAAATTCTTATATTCATGTTTACCTAGGGATAGTGGGGAATATTCGGTTCAGGCAGCTGCCACCAGATAGACAGCAAACAGACCATCTTCATCGACCCAATGGCGAATCTGGGTGAATCCGTTTTCGGTGACCAGGTCGATAAACTCCGTCGGTGAGTATTTATAGGAGTTTTCGGTGTGCAGCGTTTCGCCCTTTTTAAATTCAAAGCGGTGACCGTTGAGGCGAAGTGTTTGTTCTTCAGTGCTAACCAGGTGCATTTCAATGCGCCCCTCTTCATCGTTATAGAAGGCGAGATGCTCGAAGACTTCGGGATCGATGTCGGCGTCCAGCTCCTGCTGCATGCGCTGCAACAGGTTCAGGTTGAAATCCGCAGTCAAACCCGCTGCGTCGTTATAGGCGGCATTCAACACCCGCTCACTCTTTTTGGTGTCGACGCCGATCAGCATCATGCCCCCGCTGCCCACTGTATCGTGTACCAGGCGTAAAAATTCGCCTGCCTCACCGGGGCTGAAATTGCCCAGGCTGGAGCCGGGAAAAAAGAGTAAGCGCTGCCCGTTGGGTACTTCGCATGGAATCGGTAACGAGTGTGTGAAATCGACACAGGCGGCATGAATGGACAACCAGGGATATTCCACCGCCAGGGCTCTTGCGCTCGACTTGAGGTAATCGAAAGAGATATCCATCGGCACGAAGGCGCTCGGTCGCAAAGCATCGAGCAGCAGACGTACTTTGCCGGCACTGCCGGCGCCCGGTTCGATCACCACTCGACCTGTTCCGGTCAAGGTCGCGATCTCCTCGGCCAGACTCGACAACATGTGGCGCTCAACAGTAGGCAGGTAGTATTCAGGCTGTTCGCAGATCCTGTCGAAGAGTTCCGATCCGCGCTGATCGTAGAAGAATTTCGGCGGGATCGATTTGTCCGATTTGGAGAGACCCGTGACCACCGCATCGTAGAGACTGAGCGCTTGAGGTTTGTGGTCATGGAAGGTGACATTCTCCATCATGCGTCCTCCGCAAGCCGCAGGCCGGTAAAGGCCCAGCGTTCGTCGGGATAGAAGAAGTTACGATAGCTGGCACGGGTATGACCGGTAGGCGTCGCGCAGCACCCGCCTTTCAGCACCATCTGGTTGGACATGAATTTACCGTTGTACTCCCCCATTGAGCCGGCCAAGGGTTTGAAACCGGGATAGGCGGCATAGGGCGAGGCCGACCAGGTCCAAAGATCGCCATACCACTGTCCTGCCTCCCCGGCCGGGGCCGGATGAAGCTGATCTTCATCGATGAAATTGCCACTCAGCGGCTGTTGGGACAGCACGATCTCCAACTCGCTCTCCAGCGGCAGACGCTTGCCCACCCAGCGGGCGTAGGCATCCGCCTCGTAGTAACTGAGATGACAGACGGGTTCATACGGATTCAATCGACTCAGCCCGCCCAGAGTGAACTGCATCCACTCGCCCTCCTGCTGTTCCCAATAGAGCGGATGCCGCCAACCCTCGCGTTGCAGCAGCGCCCAGCCATCGGAGAGCCATAGGGCCGGATCGTCATACCCACCATCGTCCATGAAGCCTTGATATTCGCCGTTGGTCACCATGCGATCGGCAAGCCGAAAATCGGACAACAACAGATCATGCCGCGGTGTTTCGTTGTCATAGGCGAAGCCCTCATCCTGTCCGTGACCTATTCGGTGGACACCACCCGCTTGCTCCACCCAGCGTACCGCCCTGCTTTTGCCTGGGGCGATCCGCAGATCATCCCGATAAACCGGTTTCAACGGATTCGACCAGAAGTTGTGCTTCACATCCATCAGCAGCAGCTCCTGATGCTGCTCCTCATGGTTGAGCCCGAGGATGACCCGGAATGCAAGCTCACGCCAATCCTTATCGGTTACGGATTCCATCAACCGATGCATCCGTTCATCCACATGGGCACGGTACTGGTAGACTTCGTCCACCGTCGGACGGGATAACAGTCCCCGCCTGGGCCTGGGATGCATCATGCCGTGGGTGTAGTAGTAGCTGTTGAAGATGTAATCGAACTGGGGATGAAAGGGCTTGTAGCCGGAATTGAAGTGGGACAGCACGAAAGCCTCGAAAAACCAGCTCACATGGGCGATATGCCACTTCGGCGGACTGGTCTGGACGATGGATTGAATTTGATAATCATCGGCCCGTAACGGCAGGCAGAGGGTCTCGGAAAATTGCCGGACACGCTGGAACTCCGTCATTAACCGATCACGGCCGCTGTTTATGGTGATAGTGCTTTCCATATCAATATCTCATTCTGCTTTTTTTTGCTTATTGAGATCCCAGGCACGCCATTGGCAGATCAAGCCATCAAGCCCGCTCCATGTAAACGCAATTGCTGAAGATATACAAGCAACAAAGTATAGGGTTGATCCTGCCTCAGCAATTCTGCATAGGGCAGTATCGCACCGACCCAGCCATCCGTATGCCAATAGGCACCATGCTTCAACTCAAGTTCCATCCAATCGCCGGGTTCAGGATAGGCAGTCACATAAAGATAGGCATCCGGAATCGATTCATCGCCTGTGACAAAACCGAAATTCATCTGCTCATCCGCATGTTCCTCATCGGCGGGATCGGCACCGGGAACCAACCGGCCGGAGAACCAGTTCACGGCAAGATCGAAATGGTGTGGGAATAGCTGCACCGGGCCGGTCTCCTCCCTCAACCCGCCCTTGAACGCCTTGAACACGCTATCTACCCAATTGATCGCGCGACGATAACTTTCAACCGCCTGGTAATCGTAGGGTAAGATCGATTCATCCCCGTACTCATCCAACAGGCGCCGCGCCAAATCGACCTCGGCTGACGGGAGAGCCGAAATGATCCAACGGCACAAACCCGCCGTGCTCTGTCCCGCCAGGGGCAGGGTCGACAGCCTGCCGTCACTGCTGGAAAGAACCAGTCGATGACTGGCCAGGTCGAGGTTGAGTTCGCAAGTTTGCGCGTCGGCGAAGAAGGGTGTGGTGGTCAATCCATGGGTGTAGACACTCAAGGTAATATGCCACCAGTGCTTTGACTTCGGCATAAAATGGCTACGCACCCGACCGGCAATGCGGGCATATTGCTGCAGGGTATCCCTGGTTGGTCGCCAAGCGGACAGAGTGAGTGAGGGAAGTCGTACCGGCACCTCGGTTTCTTGTTTGGTCATGGTTGTCTCACATCAAAGGTTACGCAACTGAGACTCCCGCATAGGCAATCCCGGTCAAATGGGCCATTTCGCGATCGAAGGTTGTGAGGTCGTCGGCACAGAAACCACCGAGATGATCGTGACCGCAGGCCCTCGCCATCACCTGCATCAACTCGGTCGAGGCGCGAAAGAAACTGTTCAGCTGTTCGGCCCCCTTCCCGATCTTCAGACGCCGCCGCAAGTCCGCTCGCTGGGTGGCGATGCCCACCGGGCAGTTGTTGGTATGGCAGGCGCGCATGCCGAGACAGCCGATGGCCTGCAGCGCCGAATTCGAGACGGCGATAGCATCCGCACCCAGGGCCAGCGCCTTGATAAAATCGGCCGGGAGCCTGAGACCGCCGGTGATGACCAGGGAGACGTCACTCCGTCCCCGCCTGTCCAGATAGCATCGGGCCCGGGCCAGGGCAGGAATGGTGGGCACCGATATGTTGTCACGGAAAATCCTCGGGGCCGCTCCCGTGCCGCCGCCCCGGCCGTCCAATATGATGTAGTCGACGCCGATCCTCAACGCAGCCTCGATATCCCTTTCGATATGTTGCGCGGAGAGCTTGACCCCGATGGGTATGCCACCGGTGGCTTCACGCACCTCGTCGGCGAAACGGCGGTAGTCGTCCACACTCTCCCAGTCGGGAAAGCGGGATGGCGAGATGGCGGCCTCACCCTCATCCAACCCACGCACCTCGGCAATCCGGCCCTTGACCTTGTTTCCCGGCAGGTGGCCGCCGGTGCCTGTCTTGGCTCCCTGGCCGCATTTGAAATGAAAAGCCTGGCAGTGTTGCACCTTGTCCATCGAGTAACCGAAACGGGCCGATGCCAGTTCGTAGAGATAGCGGCTGTTGGCGGCCTGCTCGTCCGGCAGCATACCGCCCTCGCCGGAGCATATGCCGGTACCCGCCAGTTCCGCCCCCTTGGCCAGCGCCACTTTGGCCTCTTCAGACAGGGCGCCGAAACTCATGTCTGAGACCAGTAGGGGGAGATCCAGCCGCAATGGCTTGTCGGCGTTGGGGCCGATCACCACTTCGGTGCCTACCGGGTGATCATCCAACAACGGCACTCGATGCAATTGGGCTGTCAGCAGCTGGATCCGCTCCCATTTCGGCAGCTCGTCCCAGGGTACGCCCATGGCGCTGACCCGGCCGTGATGGCCCACCTTCAACAGGCCGTGTTCGGCCAGATGCTGGATATATTTGTAGTGCGGTTCCTCACTGCCGCCATGCAGGTCCTGATACAGACCCTGATACCGTTCCCGTTCATAGGGCTGGGGGTTATCCTCAGCCCAGGCCCTGATCTCATCCTCGTCCACCCAGACCCGACCCTCCTCGACCCAGGCCTGGAACGGGTGCAGACGTTCCGCCGGGTTGTAGGCGCTGATCCCTGTCTTGTAGCGATAGTCCCAGTCGTGCAACCCACAGATGAGATCCTCGCCCTCGATGCGGCCGTCTGCCATCAGTGCGCCCCGGTGGGCGCAACGCCCGTAGAGCACCGAAACCCGCTCCTCCTCCCGCCATCTGATAACGACCAGGTCGACGCCGGCAGCCAGGGCGTAGGTTGGGGTAAGCGGTTGCAGATCGGACCAGGAGAGGATGGCTGTTTTTTTCATGGCAGATACCTTGATGTTATTGTTGATCGATAGCGTGCGTCCTTTAACAATACGTCAAGAATAGAAATAGCGATTCATTTCATCAATCGATACAGTGAAACGGGAGGGTGACCATGGCCACGGAAGAGATGCGCAGGATCTTCTACACCACCCTGGCATCGATCCCGCCAGGCCGCTATTGCAGCTACGGCGATATCGCCGGGCTGTGTGGCGTTCACGTTCGGCAGGTACTGGCCTGGCTGCGTACCCTGCCCAGGGAGAGCGATCTTCCCTGGTATCGATTGATCACCGGACAACGGCGGATTGCCGACTACCCGGGTAACGAAAGACAGTACCGCAGACTCGCGGAAGAGGGACTCGTCCCCGAAGCCGACGGCCGCTTTCCGGTTCATTACAGGTGGCCGGATTCCTAGGGCCTGTTAACACTAGTCCACAGCTGCCCCTCCGCCATTCAAGTCACCCTGCTGATCGATATCGAGCAGAACACCAGGATCTTCCGTGGGTAACAAGATCAGCTCATTGGCATGGGCCTGCAGCAGATGGCGTGCACCATGGTCACCCTGCAAGGCCTGTAACCGGTCCCCCCATTGTTGCCCGAAACCAACTGGATGGCCACGACGTCCTCGAAATGCGGGTGCGGCGATAGCAGCCCCTTGAACCAACGCTTGGACCACTGAGCGAATGGTCTCGGGCGCAATCCAGGGCATATCCGCCAACGCCACCACCCAGCCCGCCGCATCGGCACTGGCCCCTATCCCCATGGCCAGGCTCCTCCCCATGCCCTGCTCCGCCAGTGCGTTTTCCAGCACACTCAAACCCAGGGCTTCGAAATGCTCAGCCAAACGAACATCATCAGGGCGTACGATTGCCAGGGTGCTGGGCAACGCGGTAACGAGATTATGCGCCGCCGCCATGCCCACCAACTCACCGTTAGGGAGCGGATGCAGCAGCTTGTGGCCGCCGAAACGTTGACCGGTACCGGCCGCCAGCAGTATGCCTTGTATCTCAGTCATGACTCTAGGGCCTGTTGGCAGTGATCCAATATTACTCTGTGGCGGATCTCCAGTAGGAACATGTCATCAACCGACCGGGCAGGCTATCAGTGGATCACCTTAAATAACTCATTATGCACATTCGTAGCAGTTTTTTTATAAACACTCTAATGCTGAGACAAGACATACAGTAGTTCAGGCATTCCAATGGCACGCCCTGTCTGGCCTTTTACTACTACCATTCTTTGCACTTAGTCTATGCTCAGACTATTAAAGGCACTGAATGCTATAAGAAATATATGATTATTTCAGAGATACCCGCGGCACAAGGACAATCCTACTCCCGGCAGGATTTGCTATTACCTACATCTCTATAGGTCAGATGCGCCGCCATTTCCGATCGCTCCTTGCGATTGAAATATAAATCGAATAAGCGGTATCTGTGTGCTGATCAGCTAAGGACCACTTTTGTCAGCACCTGCATGGAAAAAGGAGTCTGCCCATGACCAGGAAACTCGTTTTATGCTCGGACGGTACAGGTAACAGTGGCGGAAAAGCTCGGGGTACCAATGTCTGGCGCTTTTATAAAGCGGTCGATACCAATCTAGGCCAACTGACTTTCTATCAGGACGGTGTCGGCACCCAGGCTTTTAAACTTTTTCGACTGCTTGGAGGGGCATTTGGCTATGGTCTGAAGGCCAACATCCGAGAAATGTACCACTTTTTGGTCCACAACTATCAACCTGGTGACGATATTTATCTGCTCGGTTTCAGCCGCGGCGCCTTCACCATCAGAGCCTTGGCCTATATGGTGACTGTATGCGGAGTCGTCAAGGCGGATGGGGACCCGAAAGAGACGGAAAGGCGCATTGATGATGCCATGAAGAGATATCTCGACTGGCGGAAGGAGATCCGGAAATTCAGTAAAACCGTGCTTACTCCTTCTATTCGGAAGAGAGTAGGGCATGTGCCACTCGAACAGCTAGTCCGGGCGTATCGAGAACTCGGCCACAAACCGCTCACCGAAGTTTTGGAAGAGCAGGAAAAAAAATGGTCGGAGAAGGAGAGTGCCGACGACGGTTTGGTGTACCGCCCGATAATCCGTTTCATCGGGGTATGGGATACGGTCGATGCAGTCGGTCTTCCCATCGACGAACTGACCGAATTTCTCGACTGGTGGTTTCATTTCAGATTCTACAGCTATGATCGGTACCCCATTGCCGGGCACAACTATCACGCCCTCTCCCTGGACGACGAAAGGCACACCTTTCACCCACTGATGTGGGACGAGTCTTTGCAGGTTACGGGACAAAAGATCGAACAGATCTGGTTTTCCGGCGTTCATTCCAACGTCGGCGGCGGCTATGCCAAGGATGAAATGGCTTACGTGTCACTGGACTGGATGATGGAGAAAGCGGAAGGCTGCGGACTGAAGTTATTGAAATCCTCCCGGATAGAAGCGTCGGAACAGGCCAGAGTCAACGGCAAGATATATGACTCACGAGCAGGCCTGGCTTCCTATTACCGTTACAAACCCCGGGAAGTGGATCAGATCTGCGATCTGGCAAACGCTCCAGTGCTGTTGCACGAGTCGGTATTCCAGCGAATCAAGCAGGTGACCGAAGACTACGCCCCAATGGTTTTCGGCAAACACTACTCGGTACCGCCGACAGGCAAACCACATCCAATGGACACCCTACCGGATGAACGACTGAAGGCGCAGAGTCTGGGTGAAAAAATCGTCTGGTGGCGCAGAGTCACCTATTTCCTGTTACTCGTTTCCACCATCGGTACACTCCTTGCCGTCCGAAGGTACGGGGCCATGCCCATGCCTTTGTCCGACAACTGGAAAGGCATCTTAGAAAGTCTACCGGCTTCCCTCTCCGAATACATCGGCGGATTTCCGGAAAAATGGCTCTACGCCTTCAGTGGCCGCTGGTGGTTCCTCGCCACACTGGTCGTACTCTTCAGCGCACTGCTCATGTTCCGCAGCTACCTACGCAAGCGCACCCGGTTCCTTGGGCGATCAGGGTGGAATCTGACTAATGGTACGGCAGTACACTCTCCGGCGGGTACGTTACTTGAATCCATGGTGGATATTGTCAAGGCAATCTATGCGCCCCAGAAGATACGCAATTATATACGTGAAAAGGTCTTTCCAGTGACAGCATTTGGCTTTGTCGTCCTGCTGGCTTTATTGTGGCTGTTCAACATGCATATTCTGCCACCCAATAGGGATGCGTGTGTGAGTGAAAAGATAAAATTCAGCCAACTACCAGCGAATGGTTCAACGTTACACGACTTCCACACCTGCAATCCCTGGTATGCAACCGGAATCAGCGTGGAAAAGGGCGCGATCTACAAGGTGCGAGTCACAGGAGACGATAACTGGAGCGACTGGCATATTCCTGCGAATGCAAATGGTTTCGTGGACGAACCAGGCCTACGACATAAACTCATTTCTTTTTTCAAACGCTACAACAGTGATGGAAATACCGGCAACCAAGACTGGTTCAAGTTAATAGCCAACATTGGTGGACGGCAACAGGTGGCGGTAGGTCGAAAAGCAGAGTTCACAGCGAAACACAATGGGCCTTTGTATTTCTATGTTAATGGCGTCCTGTGCGATGTGTGTCTAAAGGGTGTGTTTGCCTATTACCGGAACAACCAGGGTACTGCGGAGATCCACGTTACGAAGGTTACAAAAACCATGAGTAAGTAGTTGATGTGATATCAATACAATCGACCAAACCGGAAGATAACGTAAATTATCACGTGCACATTTTTTGAGGCGGTGGCTCCGGTCTGTTAAAACTGTAATCGCCAAACCACAGTACAGACCATAAGGAACCACCATGGAAAAAGATAGCACGAAACCGGTGAGTAAAGTGATTCGGATTGATGAGAGCGAGATCCGAACCCATTTAGATGAAATGGTTAGGGGCACGGTAGAAGAGACGCTGAATCAAATGCTGGATGCAGAAGCCGATGAGATGTGCCGGGCGCAGCGTTATGAGCACTCGCCGGATCGCATCGATACGCGTGCTGGTCACTATAGGCGCAAGCTACATATCAAAGCCGGCGAGGCTGAGGTCAAGATGCCGCGTTTACGCCTGCATGGGCCTGAGTGAAGCGGCAGCAGGCAAGGCTCGGGACGTCGTTGAAAAACTCAAAACGATGAAACTCGGTGCAGGCTGAGCAGGTTGAGACAGCGATCCATGAGACGTTGACCTACTATGCTTACCCGCCGCAGCATTGGCTGAAGCTGAAGACCAACAACCCAATGGAGCGATTACTCAAGGAAGCCAGGCGTCGCACCAAGGTTGTGGGTGCTTTTCCTGACGGACACTCAGCCTTGATGTTGTGGGAATGCAGACCACAGTGCAATAGAAAAACAAGGTATGGATTTTCGCGGAGAAGCGTGGGAACCAGAAAACATCCACACCGCAACTCGCGCTTTAAAAACCATAAACCTATCAGGCGGGCCTAAGCGGTAGTTGTCTCAGACGTTGCCCCGTCGCCGCAAACACCGCATTGGCAACGGCCGGCGCTATCACCGGTGTAGCCGGTTCGCCAACCCCGGTAGGTGCTTCGGTGGACGGTACGATATAGACCTCAACCTCGGGCATCTGATCGATGCGCAGGGTCAGGTAGTCATGGAAATTGGACTGTTCGACCCGTCCCTCCTTGAGGGTCAACTCGCTGGCCAGGGTAGCGGCCAGGCCATAGCCCATGCCGCCCTGCATCTGCGCCTCGATGACATCGGGGTTGACCGGAACGCCGCAATCCACCGCGATCACCACCCGGTCCACGTAGATCACCCCGCGCCGCACCGTGACCTCCGCCACCTGCGCCACATAGGAGTTGAAGGACTCGTGCACCGCAACTCCCCGGCCACGCTTGCGGCCGAGAGACTCGCCCCACCCCGCCTTCTCCACGGCCAGGTTCAATACGCCCAGGTGTCTTGGATGTCCGGCCAGCAGGGCACGCCGAAAGACCACCGGGTCTTCGCCCGCCTCCGCAGCGAGCTCATCCAGGAAACACTCTACCGCGAAGGCGGTATGGGTGGAGCCAACCGAACGCCACCAGAGTACCGGCACCTGCAACTGCGGCGAATGGAGATCGATATGGATATGCTTCAGGGCATACGGCAGATTTGCCGCACCCTCTACCGAAGTCTGGTCGATGCCATCCTTGACCATCACCGACTCGAACGGGGTACCCGCCAGAATAGACTGTCCCACGATACGCTGTTGCCATACCAGAGGCCGGTTTTCGGCATCCAGTCCCGCCTTGAGCTTGTGGAGATAGAGTGGCCGGTAGTAACCGCCCCGCATATCGTCTTCCCGGGTCCAGATCAGTTTGAGCGGCGTCCCCGGCGGCATCGTTTTGGCGATATGCACCGCCTCGAGCACATAGTCGGCCTTGGGATTGGCCCGCCGGCCAAAGGAACCGCCCGCATAGAGCATGTGAATACGTACCTGCTCCGGCTGCAATCCCAGCAGACCGGCAACCGCCATCTGATCGCCGGTGTTCATCTGTTCGCCATTCCAGATCTCGCAACCCGAGGCATCGATGCGCACCACGCAGTCCATCGGCTCCATCGGCGCATGGGCCAGGAAAGGTACGCTGTATTCGGCCTCGATGACCTTTTTAGCGCTGGCCATCGCCGCCTCGCTGTCACCCTCATTGCGGGCGACCGTGCCGGGCTGATTTGCCAGTTCGCGGTAGCTGTCGAGTATCTCACTGGAGCTCTGCTTGAATGCCTCACTTTCGTCCCACGCCACCTGCAGCGCATCCCGGCCCTGCTTGGCACTCCAGAAATCATCCCCCACAACGGCGATCCCGGAAGGGATCTGCAGCACTTGCTTGACGCCTTTGATCGCCCTTGCCGCCTTGTCGTCGAAACTACGCACCTTGGCGCCGAAGCACGGAGGATGCGCCACCACAGCGGTATACATTTCGAGGAGTTGCACATCGATGGTGAAGACAGCGCTGCCATCTGTCTTTTCCGGGCTATCCTTACGAGGTAGGCGCATGCCGATCAGGCGAAATTCATCAGGCTCCTTCAATAACACTTCCTGGGGTACCGGCTGCTGCGCGGCGGCCTCCGCCATCTCACCAAAGCTGGCGCTGCGACCGCTGGACGCATGTGTCAGGAGACCGGCCTCGGCCCGGATCTCATCCGCTTTCACCTGCCACTGCTTCGCGGCGGCCTCCACCAGCATATGTCTCGCCGCAGCACCCGCTTTGCGCATCTGCATCCAGGAGTTGGCGATTGCAGTGCTGCCGCCTGTACCCTGGGCCTCGCCCCAGTAGAGATTGCGGTAGCGCTTGGCATCCGCCGGGGCACCCTCCACCCTGACCTGTTCCCAGGCGGCATCCAGCTCTTCCGCCACCAGGGTCGCCAGACCTGTGTAGGTCCCTTGTCCCATCTCAAGATGCTTGGAGATCACGGTGACCTGATTGTCACTGCCGATACGCAAAAAAGCGTTGGGTCGAAAGGCCTGTTGCTGCGCCGGCGCCGTACCGGCAAAACCGGGTCCCGATTTGCGTAATTCCGCTCGGGTTACGGGCATGATACCCAGGGTCAGCCCGGCCGCGGTGGCGGCACCTGCCGCCAGGAAACGGCGACGACTCAGATTGACGATCCAGTTACTCTTCATCTTCTCTCCCTCCCTGCGGCCTAGGCGGACTTGTTCGCAGCCGCCTTGATGGCGGCACGAATCCGCACATAGGTGGCGCAACGGCAGAGATTGCCCTGCATGGCATCATCGATCTCGGCATCGGTGGGGTTCGATTTTCGCTCGAGCAATGCCGCGGCCGACATGATCTGGCCCGACTGACAGTAACCACACTGTACCACTTCGAGTTCGCGCCAGGCCGCCTGTACCGCCTTGCCGGCAGGGCTATTCAAACCCTCGATTGTGGTTATCTGCTTACCTATCGCCTCCGATACGGGGGTGATACAGGAACGTACCGGTTCGCCGTCAAGGTGGATGGTACAACTCCCACACTGAGCAATCCCGCAACCGAACTTGGTGCCCGTCAGCCCCATATGATCACGCAATGCCCACAGCAGGGGCATTCCCGGATCGATATCGAGGGTTTGTTTCGAGCCGTTGATAGTGAGTTGAATCATGCTATGCCTCCGGATGCCGCTCTCCCTACAGCTATCTGGTTAGGATAGTACGGCAGTCAAAGCTTAGCTACGATCAAACTGGATACAGATATCATGGATTAATCACCACCATGAGGGGACACCCATCAATCGCTTTCAACCACCACCCTTTTCCTGCCTGTTTGCTTGGCCCTGTAGAGGGCATCGTCAGCACGCTTGAAAGTATTTCACCTCTTATTTGGTAAGTCTACTTGCCGAATCGGCCGAAAATGTGAAGAAAACCGTTGGTTAATATGATTTCGCACAGCTGTTGAAAGAGTCCGAAGCAAATCTTGTCGAATTGCACAAGGGATGCCAACATACCCTAAAATTAATTCGTTAGGCATCTATTATGGCTGCCATGTCTGAGCATACGTAAGACCCTGCACTTGGCATGTTACAAAACCAATCGCTATCGTGCTTGAGTTGCACGTTGTCGATACCAGGTAAAATAGAAAATGAGATAACCCGATACATGGACGAATTCACACATTCCATATCCAACTTCTTTGAGCAATCCTTGCAATCCTTTGACCCCAATGGAAAAACTAAAATAGGTGAACATGGACTTATATCCTGTGGCAATCGAGTGCAGATCAGACACGTACCCTTTGATAGCCCATGTATAATCCTCGTGCTTTCCGGCCAAAAAATAATGATTGAAAAAGGGCAGGATATTATCTGCAATACAGGCAACGCTCTCACGGTACCTTCACCCGGGAGCTACGATCTCCGCAATGAACCAGACCGGCGTAGCGGTCGCTATCGGGCCTTGGTGATTCCTTTCGAAGTCGCTGACATCGAACATCTTCTCCGTCTCCATCAACTGCAACCACATCACCGGCAGATTGCGCCACAAATACTTCATTTCAACATTGAGGCTGACCTGGCAAACGCCATAAGACACTACCTGACACCGAGCAGCGATGATCATCTAATTCGTCACAGGCTTCTGGAGCTATTACTCATCCTGCTCAGGCAGGATGAGAGACTTATGACCTACTCATTGTGCCAGCCCAGTTGGAGTCAGAAGGTACGATCCATTTTTGCCACAGACCTCGCCAAAAAGTGGGAAATCGTCGAGGTCTGCCAACGTCTGGCCATCAGTGAGAGTACACTACGCCGTAATTTGAAACGGGAGCAGACAGGTTTTCGCGATCTCTTAGTCGAGCAACGCTTATCCGCAGCACTCATGTTATTACTGCAAACCTCACAATCCATAACTCAAATTGCATATGACTGCGGCTATCTCTCTGTTTCACGTTTCAGCAGCAATTTCAGTAAGCGCTTTGGCCTTCCACCCACAGAATTGAGAATCAGCTTGAATGAAAGCGAACAGAAAATGACCGTTTGCGAACAATCCTAACAGGATCACGCTGGCATGCTATCTCCACACCCAACATAATTGGAGACCATCATGAAGAAAAGCGTTTTTTTGTTTTGCTGCTGTGCGTTGACATCACAGCTAACATTGGCCAGCGACTTCATTATCACAAGTCCTCAAGTCACTGAAGGCCAAAGGATCGGTAACGAACAGGTATTCAACGGATTTGGATGCGCCGGTGGCAATGTATCTCCCGAGTTCCACTGGCGAGGCGCGCCTAAAGAGACCAAGAGTTTTGCCCTGACTGTTTATGACCCGGATGCGCCTACAGGAAGTGGCTGGTGGCATTGGGTTCTGTTCAACATCCCCAGTAGTGCAACCACTTTGCTCAAAGGCGCAGCCTCCCATCCGGACAGTTTACCCACCGGCACCGTGCAGAGCCGAACGGATTTCGGAAAGCCTGGCTATGGCGGCCCCTGCCCACCGTCTGGTGACAAACCTCATCGGTATGAAATCACCCTGTATGCCCTAAAGACCGATAAGCTACCCCTTGCACAGGATGCGTCGCCGGCAATGGTTGGTTTCTATCTCTACCAGAATTTAATTAAGAAAACCGTCCTGACTGCACACTACTCCCGATAACGCAGTTAATCCCGACAAAGACGTGCGCTAAGTTGTCTATTGTGACGGGATAGCATGCAATGCCTCCGCAAAGGGCGCTTTGAATATTGCCAGACTGGGCTTTCTGATCAAAGCGCTGATAGATGGTCTCGACTGGTGGAATAGATATGGATACGCCACGCAAGGCGCTAAAGCCATGGATGGCAAAAGAATCAGGTATGGCTGTTGATGAATATTGATTACACATCTGTGGTTGAGAACGCTTAAAAATGACCGCAGGTGTGTAGTTACTGTTTCAACGCTCCCCGTTCGGAGAACCGCCAGGCCACCAGCAGATTCAACATAACCAGTGTTGGCACGATCAAGGCCGGCGCCATGACCATGGGGAACATGAACAGCTCTGCAAACAGGGGTTCCGCCATAAACAGGTGCATCAATCCCGCTACCGGCAAGACGATTGCAAATGCACCGACAAGATGCCAAAAGAGGATAAATCGATCACTCAAACGCCCAGAACGGGCCAACAGGGTCACGATGATGGCAGAGACGCCGAACAGAAGATCCGGACCACCCACAAACCAGGCGAACATATGGGGAAACAGATCCTTCGATGCCTTGATCAAGGTCCCAAAGGCAAGGATTCGGAGGATATGTATCCCGCTGAACCAATGGGCCGGCGTTTCATCCACGAGTATTCTCAGGCCATCACGGAGCGGCGCCAGTAACAACATCATACTCACCGGGACAACAACCGGCACATAGGGCAACCAATACCCCGGCAACAGATTAAAAAATGCTTCACTGCTGAATCGGCCCATGCTTGACTGATAACCGACAAACATACCCCACATCAAAAGGACGCCGATCAGCAAGGCCATCTGATTCCGCTGAACTGAATCCAACAACTCAAGCCGATGCAGTCTACGTACAAGAAACCAGAGAAATCCGAAAAGAACGGCAATCAGCAGAGGCAAACTGGATAACTGCATCACAGTTTCCTTGGTTTACTTAGGGCCGGTCGCAATATGCCATCTACCAGGACGCAGATAGATCATTCTTACAACGCCCTCCTGGAATCTGTGGTAGTGACTGACGGTGTGCGGGTGAGAAAATCGAACACCCACTGTGCAATCGACCGGGGGGGTAACTCGCCAAGCAAGGCAAGCACCTTGTTGAGCATGCCCGGCACTGCCGTGGTTCGCCCCGCCATGACGGCACGATAACCGGCGAGCGCCACCTTCGCCGGCGAATGCTTGGGCATAAAGCGGTAGATCGGCATGGTGTCCGCACCTGCCTGACCGGCAAATGCCGTCGGCGTAGGTCCCGGACTCAATGCCGTGACCTTGACCCCTGTCCCTGCAAGCTCTCTGGCCATACCGCGGGTGAATGCGAGCACATAGTGTTTCGAAGCCACATAGCTTGCCCAGTTTGAACCACCCGCAAAATAGGCGGCCAGTGAAGCGACATTCAGAATTCGTCCATTTCCGCGTTCAATCATGGCGGGGAGAAACAGCCTGGTGAGTGCTGTCAGTGTAGTGACGTTGAGCCGCAGCATATCGAGCTGCCGGACGAGATCACTCTCCGCCAAGGGGCCCACGTCGCCTATCCCCGCATTGTTTACAAGCACATCCACCTGGATACCCCTTTCACTCACTTGCCGATGAAGCAGAGTGGAACTGCCGTCAACGGTCAGGTCTAGAGGGTACGTATCAACACGACAACCATATTCGTTTTCCAATCTCCCGGCTGCATGCTTGAGGTCGGTTTCACTGCGTGCCACCAATACAATATCGTAGCCGTGCATGGCGAACTGTTTCGCCAATTCAAACCCAATCCCTTTGGATCCACCAGTGATCAGTACTGTTGGGGGGTGTTCATTTCTCACATGTTTCGTAGTCATTGACATAATCTCCATATAATTCGACCAACCTATGGCATGCTTCGCACAAGCAAGATGCCATCGAATCGGGTTTGAACCGGTAATGCCGAGTCAGGTAATGTGCGCACCTCGCTATAGAACCGCGTCATGCCCTTGCGCTGACTGTGTATCTCTATGAATCGATTCCTGTAACACGATCAATGCAATAGGGAGGGCCACTTCAATTACTATGGGGATGGTCCCGGCCATACCCGCCGATCCGAATTGAACGAGCGCGTAGATGCGTGCTACAGCTCCAACCAGAACCGCCCCCGCCACAATCCTCAGGACAGTCCCTCCACGTTCGACTTCCCACATGAGCCAAATCATGATGAGGCCGATGCCTAATAACAACGCACCGAAAAACCGAAGGTCTGCGTCCAACAACAAGCTTGTCGCATTCCCAGGCTCTACCCAAACCTCCGAAAAGGGCCCCGGACCTGTAGTTCCGTAGATCAAGGCCGGCCCACCAAACCGAAAGAACATGAGAAATGCGCCTAGGCCTAACATAATACGATAGACAGTTATCTTCATTTGCTCTCCTTATGGAATTTACATGATTTTCGATGTTGTCTGTTTCATGCGTCAGCCTATTAATGTGTATATACACGTATAATTGCCATGAAAATTCCGCTCAAGTTGTTGCAGCGCTATTCACAACAGCTGTCAGATCCTCGATCATTCGATCAAGCCGGCTGCCGCCCAGCGCTGATCTGATCTTCTGCTGCGCCTCCTGCCATAGCGGCAGAGCCAGCTCCAAGCGCTTCATCCCTTTTTTCGTCAGATTCACTTCACGCGTACGTTTGTCATGCCTGCTTGGTTTTACCGTCACCAGCCCTTCTCGCTCAAGAGGCCTCAGGTTACGTGTCAGCGTAGTACGATCCATCGCCAGAACCACCGCCATCCTGGATATGGCAACCGGCCCCAAGGCCCGTGTTACAACCAACAGGGTGAACTGGGTTGGCAATATGCCACTGGGTTTCATAACCTCCTCGTAAACTGCCGTCAAAACCCTGGACGCCTTGCGCAGATTGAACATGGCACATGTCTGGCCAATCTCCTGACATATTTTGAGGTCGCAACTTTGGTTTTTCTTACGCATAATATAGTGTATATGCACGTATTGAGTGTTTGTCAAGGCTCTACTTTGCGGGAGCTATCTGACACACACTGGGAAATTTGCAAAACGATGCCGAGTGGCGCTTATTCTGGCGCACCCCAAGGGCACTTCCTGCGTGGCGCACCCCGCAAAGCTGGGATTATGTATAAATATCATACCCCCCCTAGTGCTGGACGCCACATCCATACATTAGCTTGCTTTACAAGCAGGTATCAGCATCACATCGAACTAATGACGATGATAAACAATTGTTAACTATGAATTGTAAAAAAGCTTAAACTACCTATAAACGATGCAGGGATTACAGTTGAGCAACGTTACCCCATATATCTCATCCGGCCTGCCTGCAGACTCTATTAACATCGAATACTGTGATTTATTCACTATCACCATCACTTCCATTATCGAGATAACTTTGGTTAGATATCTGTCTAACGGGGTATTTTTGATTGATACCGACGAATATATTCATCTGTTACATGGAGAATGTAATGATATCTACCATTAAACAATCGGCTAGATTTACTTCAATTACACTACTGCTGTTCGCTCAAGCCGGCAATGCCGCCCCTGGAATGAGTGATCAACAGATGCAGCAAATGATGATGCAGGCGCAAGAGGCACAAAAGTGTTTCAGCAAAATTGATCAATCACAAATGGATGAACTCCAGGCCAAAGGCAAAAAAATGGAGGCCGATATAAAGGCCTTATGCGCTGCCGGCAAGCGCGATGAGGCAATGAGCGCCGCCATGAAGTACAGCAAGCAGATGTATAACGACCCCAAAATGAAAGAGATGCGAAAATGTAGTGAAATGATGAAGGATATGATGGCCAGCATGCCGCAACCCCATATGCCTCCGACAGTGGAGGAGCGGGAAAAAGCCGGGCACATTTGTGATGACATGTAATGAACATGACCAGGTAAATATTTGAGCCGCATATCCATATCTGAATCAATGCGGTTCATGCCTCTTCGGGTTGATACTGTCCACAAGTAAACAGCCGACTCTATTCAATGAATATGGTCGGTTGTTTCTATGCTGAATTGGGCTGGAAATAAATGATGCGACAATCAACAAGGCAGTCGCCGGCTTGGAGAAATGATGGGGGGCTGCAGTATGCGGTTGTATACGTCTGAGATACGCAATCTGTCCGCTGCGACGATGTGACAGGCGCAGCTGCGCCTAAGCTTCAGCATGTATGGCGGAAGCCGCCTTAAAAGCCTTTTCTCTGGCATTCTCAATATCCTTTCCGCGTGCCAGCGCAACGCCCATGCGGCGTTTGCCTTTCACCTCCGGTTTTCCAAACAGGCGTAACTGAGTATCCGGAGATTCAAGCGCCACATCGATGTTACCGAAGCGGATATTTTCAGAGTTACCCTCAACCAACACTACTGCTGATGCAGAAGGACCATGTTGCATGATATTAGGGATGGGCAAGCCCAGGATCGCACGTGTATGCAGTGCGAATTGCGACAGGTCCTGAGAGATCATCGTCACCATGCCGGTATCGTGCGGGCGGGGAGATACCTCGCTGAAATAGACGTCGTCCCCTTTGACAAACAACTCCACGCCGAAGATACCGCGTCCGCCCAAGGCCCCAGTCACCTGCTCGGCGATCTCTTTGGCGCGGGTCAGCGCGGCATCGGACATCGGTTGCGGCTGCCACGACTCTTGATAATCTCCATCCTCCTGACGATGCCCTATCGGCATGCAGAAACTGGTGCCGTTGATATGGCGAATGGTCAACAGAGTGATCTCATAATCAAAATCGACAAAGCCTTCGACGATCACTCGCCCAGCTCCGGTACGGCCACCCTCCTGCGCATAGCTCCAACTTCTCTGCACATCGTCTTCATTATTGACGGTACTCTGACCCTTGCCTGAAGAACTCATGATCGGCTTTACCACACAGGGTATGCCGATCTCGGCTACGGCTTCGACAAAATCCTCTTGGTTGTCGACAAACCGATAGTTGGAGGTGGCAATACCCAGCTCTTCCGCCACAAGCCGGCGGATACCTTCGCGGTTCATGGTTAGTCGCGCGGCGTTTGCCGTGGGAATCACATTGAATCCTTCGGCCTCGAGTTCAACCAGGGTGTCGGTGGAGATCGCCTCTATTTCAGGTACGATATAATCCGGCCTCTCCAACTCAATCACCCGGCGCAACTCATCGCCATCGAGCATGGAAAAGGTGTATGACCGGTCGGCCACCTGCATTGCCGGAGCGTTGTCATAACGATCACAGGCAATCACTTCACAACCGAGCCGTTGCAATTCAATGACAACCTCTTTACCCAGCTCTCCGGAGCCGCACAGCAGGATTTTTGTTGCGGAAGATGAGAAGGGCGTACCGATTATTGTCATGATCTGATCCCGTAATAGATTGTAATCTGTGTTTTTAACGCAGGGTTATAACACCATTATTTCACTAGCGTGGATTGATATCCAACCTTGAAATCCCACTGCTCCAACAAACATAAGGAGCAACAAACACGGGTCGCTGGTGGTTGATCAGGCCATGTTGAATCTGATGGACAATCGTCCTAACAACATCAAAACTGTTCGAATCCGACACCCACAGCGCTATCAAGAGAACCGCATAAGCCATACACAGGTCATTGGCGGCATGAACCGTATTCGTCAGATCCCCAATACCAGGCGGGATTTGTTGTGAAATCGATACTTGGCTGGTTACGGAAAAGAGCAAGACGAGGCTAAAGTGTCAGGCAGACTCCATATCTGGGCCGCCTGACACCCGCCGTATTCAGACAGCCAGCTTGATCGCGATCTCCTCCCCGCGCTTGGCCGACTCCACATACTCGATCATCTTGTCGAAGTTGAGATACTTGTAGATCTCCGGCGCCATGGAATCGATCTTGGTAGCGTAGGCCATATACTCTTCCACCGTCGGCAGCTTGCCCATGATGGCGGCAACCGCGGCCAGCTCGGCGGAGGCGAGGTAGACGTCCGCCCCCTTGCCGAGACGGTTGGGGAAGTTGCGGGTGGAGGTGGAAACCGCCGTTGAGCCCGCAGCAATACGCGCCTGGTTGCCCATGCAGAGCGAGCACCCCGGCATCTCGGTACGGGCACCAGCACCCGCGTAGACGTTGTAGAGTCCCTCCTCCATCAGCTGGGCCTCATCCATCTTGGTGGGCGGCGCCAGCCAGAGGCGGGTCGGGATTGCTTCACCCGAGGCCTCCAGCAACTTGGCGGTGGCACGGAAATGACCGATGTTGGTCATGCAGGAGCCGATGAAGACCTCTTCGATCTTGGTGCCCGCAACCTGCGACAGGGGCTTTACGTCGTCCGGATCGTTGGGGCACGCCAGAAGGGGTTCCTTGATCTGCGACATGTCGATCTCGATCACCTCAGCATACTCTGCGTCGGTATCGGCACGCATCAGAGTCGGATTTTCCAGCCACTCCTCCATGGCCCGGGCACGACGCTCCAGGGTGCGGGCGTCCTCATAACCGCTGTCGATCATCCAGCGCAGCATGGTGATATTGGAGCGCAGGTATTCCGCCACCGATGCCTCGGAAAGCTCGATGGTGCAGCCGCCGGCGGAACGTTCGGCGGAGGCGTCGGAGAGTTCGAAGGCCTGCTCCACGGTCAGGTCAGGCAGCCCCTGAATCTCCAGGATGCGGCCGTTGTAGACGTTCTTTTTGCCCTTCTTCTCCACCGTCAACAGACCACGCTGGAGCGCCGCGTAGGGGATGGCGTTGACCAGGTCACGCAGGGTGATGCCGGGCTGCATCTCACCGGTGAATTTCACCAGTACCGACTCGGGCATGTCCAACGGAATCACCCCCAGCGCCGCGCCAAAGGCCACCAGGCCGGAACCGGCCGGAAATGAGATGCCCAGCGGGAAGCGGGTATGGGAGTCGCCGCCGGTGCCCACCTGGTCGGGCAGCAGCATGCGGTTGAGCCAGGAGTGGATAATACCGTCGCCCGGTCGCAGGGAGACGCCGCCGCGATTCTGGATGAAGTCCGGCAGGGTGTGCTGGGTGTTGATATCCACCGGCTTGGGATAGGCGGCGGTGTGGCAGAAGGACTGCATCACCAGATCGGCGGAGAAGCCGAGACAGGCCAGCTCTTTCAGCTCGTCCCGGGTCATGGGACCGGTGGTGTCCTGGGAACCGACGGTGCTCATACGCGGCTCGCAGTAGGTACCGGGACGGATGCCGTCGACACCGCAGGCCTGGCCGACCATCTTCTGGGCCAGAGTAAAACCCTTGCCGGAATCTTCCGGATCGACGGGACGACGGAAGACGTCAGTGGCGCCCAGGCCCAGGGCCTCACGGGCTCGTTCGGTCAGGGAGCGGCCGATGATCAGGGGGATGCGACCGCCCGCCTTCGCCTCATCCAGCAGCACCTCGGTCTTGAGGGAAAACTCGGAGAGCACCTCGCCTGATTCTGTTTCGATCCTGCCCTCATAGGGCTTCACCACGATAACGTCTCCCATGGCGAGCTGTTCCACCGGGCATTCGATGGGCAGAGCGCCTGAGTCCTCGACGGTGTTGAAAAAGATGGGCGCGATCTTGCCGCCCAGTACCACACCGCCCTGACGCTTGTTGGGTACGAAGGGGATATCGTCACCCATGTGCCAAAGCACCGAGTTGGTGGCCGACTTACGCGAGGAACCGGTACCCACCACGTCACCCACATAGGCCAGGGGCAACCCCTTGGACTTGAGTGTTTCGAGGTTCGAGATCGGACCAATCGCGCCTGGCTCGTCAGGGGTGATGCCCTCGCGCTCGTTCTTCAGCATCGCCAGGGCATGCAGCGGAATATCGGGGCGGGACCAGGCATCCTGAGCCGGCGAAAGGTCGTCGGTATTGGTTTCACCGGTGACTTTGAAGACGGCCAGCTTAATCTCAGCAGGTACGTCGGGCTTGCGCTTGAACCACTCGGCGTCGGCCCAGGAGTCCATCACAGCCTTGGCATTGGCGTTACCGCCATCGGCTTTCTCCTTAACATCGTGGAAGGCATCGAACATCAGCAGGGTGTATTTCAGCTGCTCGGCGGCCAGCCCGCCAAGCTCGCTGTCGTCCATCAGGTCGATCAGGGGCTGGATGTTATAGCCGCCCAGCATGGTGCCGAGCAGTTCCACCGCCTTCTGTTTGTCCACCAGGGGACTCTCCGCCTCACCCTTGGCCACGGCGGCCAGGAAGCCCGCCTTCACATAGGCGGCATCATCCACCCCCGGCGGCACCCGGTTGGTGAGGAGATCGAGCAGAGTCTCCTGATCACCGGCGGTTGGGTTCTTCAGCAGCTCCACCAGATCGGCAGCCTGCTGCGCGTTCAACGGCAGCGGTGGGATACCCTGTTTGGCGCGTTCTTCGACGTGCCGGCGATAGGCTTCGAGCATGGATGACCTCGCTTCAGTTATGGGGATCCGCCATCGATGGCAGTCTCCTGATCATGGGATTCCGGTATAGCCGGCGTGTGGATTAGGAAGATAGCAGAGGTCAATCCATACGTATAATGGATTGTTCGCATATATATCATAAATATTTTGCATGCTATTATTGCCTGATTATGGATCTTCAACTCATGAGATCGCTCCTGGCAGTGGCCGACACAGGCTCCATCACCGAAGCCGCAGACCGGATCGGTCTCACCCAACCCGCCCTCTCCCGCCGCCTGCAGCAGCTGGAAGAGCACCTTGGCGCCGAACTGTTATCCCGAGGGCGCAAAGGCGCTCAACTGACCGAGATTGGCCGTTTGGTCGAGCGCGAGGCGCGCATCCTGGTCAACCGTTTCGACCACCTGCGTGAACAGGTCCGGGCACATCAGGGTCTGGAAGGGGGCACCGTGCGCATCGGTGGCGGTGCAACCGCGGTCTCTTTCGTGCTGCCGAAAGCGATCGCCCGCTTTCGGCAGGAGCATCCCGGGGTCCGTTTTCAACTCAAAGAGGCGGGGAGTATCGAAGTCGCCGGGGATGTCATCAGCGGCCGCCTGGAATTGGGACTGGTCACCCTGCCCGTGCAGGCCAGGGAGTTGCAGATATGGCCCCTGATCACCGACCGGATCGTGTTGGTCGCACCCAGGGAGCACCCCCTGGCGCGCCTGGGCGAGATTGACGCCAAGGCCCTCGACGGACTCGCCTTTGTCGGCTTCGAGGCTGACACGGCGGTGCGCCAGATTATCGATGCGGCCCTGCGCGATGCAGGTGTTGAGATGAACGTGGTGATGGAACTGCGCTCCATACCGGCCATCCTGCGCATGGTGGCCACCACAGGCAACCTTGCCTTTGTCAGTCGCATGGGCGTGGATACCCTGGCAGGCGTTTGCGAAATCGAAGTACGCGGACTCAACATCGCCCGTGAATTGGCGGTCATCGCCAAGCAGGGCAGTTCTCTCTCCCCCGCGGCCCAGGCCTTTTCATCATTGCTCAGAGAGGAGCAGTCTATTGCATGACGGTATGACGCCTGTCGATACCGCTTCTTCTCTCGATGCCCTGCTGTTTTCCAGCTTTGTTGATCGGTAAATGTGCATAGATCCACATGCTCGCCATGATGATTCCGCCTACGACCAGCAGGACGAAAAAGATCGCCGGTGCCAACATTAATAATCCAGCCAAAATGGTTTCCATCGCTCTCCTCTGGGCAGAACTGCCGGTTCAATTATCATCCGATTAGACCTGAGTGCGAACGGTGTGTGCTCCTGATTAGATATGCTCATAACAGGGTATTTCCAGATCCCTCAGCAGAGTGACGGGATTCATTCTATTGATTTTACTAATTTTTATTTTTTCAACGTACTGCCGCTATCCGCCTGCAATGGAAAGCGACCAACGACTATACTGCTAGTTACCATCAACTCACCCCGATAACGCCATGACAAACCAAACCCCTTCGAAAAACGCTCGCGAAACACCTGTCGACCCTTTGGCTGAGCGTATCCTCGATACCGCCGTTCGATTGGCCGAGGAGGGCTCATGGGAATCGATACGACTGCATCAGGTAGCGGCTGAGATGGGCATCGATCTTGAAGTGATTCATCGTTATTACCGGCAGAAGGATGACCTGGTAGAGGCGTGGTACGATCGCGCGGACTGCGCCATGCTGGCCGATGCCGCCCTGCCGGATTACCTCTCCCTGACCACCCGGGAACGCCTTCATCGTTCCATCATGTGCTGGTTGATGTCGATGCAGCGTCATCGCCGCATCAGTCGGGATATGCTGATGTACAAATTCGAGCTGGGTCACATACATCTGCAGGTGCTTGGCGTATTGAGAATAAGCCGCACGGTACAGTGGTTTCTTGAGTCGGCACATCGTGACGCCATTCATCTTCATCGGGTCGTTGAAGAGATAGGACTGACCAATATCTACCTTGCCAGCTTCGCTCACTGGCTGTTTGACAGCTCCAGTGAGGCGGAAAAAACCAGGCGATTACTCGACCGGCTGCTGGGTCGCGCAGAATCAGTAGCGCGCTTTCTAACCCCCTTCAGCAGAACCGGGCATGAAGATTTCACCCCGGCTCATGGCGAGGCTAAGACAGATACCGCACAGAGTGTCGAGGGATCGGTCCACTAAGGAGAGAATAACCGCCAGCCGATGGACACTGTCACCCATGTTCTTTTCGGCGCGGTCTGTACACTGGCGGTTACTCGAATCGAATCGGCTCTTGTTAAGGAGCTGCCTATGCGACTGGCCGTTGCCGGCATCGCAGCAGCCTTTCCGGATATCGACTATCTGAGTTTCTGGATAGACCCCCTGTTGTTCCTAGCGGACTGGCATCGAACTGCAACTCACTCACTGTTGGTCATGCCAGTCTGGGCTGGATTATTGGCATCGCTTTGGATGTTCTCCCACTGGGCAAGAAGTCAGTGGTTCACTGTCTATGCCCTGTGCGGACTGGGGATTACGTCCCATATTCTGCTCGATCTGTTGACGGTCTTCGGGATCAGAATCTTCTATCCATTATCGTCCTCCCTCTACGCTATCGGTACAAGCTTTGTCATCGATGGGATAGTCACCATTCTGCTTGCAGCAATCCTCCTCTACTCCCTTCGTCACCCGGGAAGACGTGCTGCCATGAGTGGTCTGTTGTTGCTGTCTCTCTACCTGGGCGCCCAATGGGGACTCAGGAGTCATGCCCACAAGATTGTTGCCGCGCAGTTGCCCGAAACGTCCGACCTGCACCTATTGCCACAACCCTTCTCCCCCTTCTACTGGCAGGCAATCAACCGGGTCGGGGATGGGTATCGGGTTGCCTATCTCAGCCTGCTTGCCGACGATAAGGCCGTCATCAATCACTACCGGGGACCCGCTGCGCTTGAGTGGCGACAGGAAAGCCTGCTGGGAGATGACGCTGGCCACGCCCCCCTGATCGATGAGGCGTGGCGACAGCCGCTGTTCTTGAAATTCAGGGAATTCGCACGCTTTCCAGTCCTGTATCGCCTGGATAATGAGGGAGGAGAAACCTGTGTGTGGTTTACCGATCTTCGCTATACGCTGCCCTACCTGACTCCCGCATTTCGTTACGGAATGTGTCGCCGGCAGAAGCAAGCCTGGAGGCTCTACCGCTTGAAGCGGTTCAGTCACAACGAACGGCAGGCGCTGCCTACCATCACTCAACATTGAACTGGATTCACTTCTTTACGTAAGAGAATCCAATATCCTGTCTGGACTGAGCCCCAACCCTCATCGCCGGGTAGAGTCCATGGACCACTGTACACCCCAAAGCAGGGTAAACAATCCACAAAGGAGGCCAATATGAATACAACGGCACCATCAACTCACACACGAGGAGCTGAAGTCGATGGACATGACCTGGCTGCAGTGACCATTTCGGTGCGCTGGTCTGATGGCTGCATAGCACATGAAGACCACCTGCATGTTGAGTAATTCAGCGTTTGGCCACGTCCCACGGATGACCCCAATGCAGGCCAGACACCTTTTTCAAACCCGGTTTATGCGGCATGGGGATATAAACAGAAGGAGTGAGAGGACTAACGGCTTGCCCAAATCAGTCTGCTTATCGTTGACTGAGCAATTATATACCCCTGCAATTGGAGCTTAACCACTTCAGCGGCAACATACGAGTACGTTTTATCGCCTTAAAGAACATCACCCTGCTGCTGTATCAATCATACAGGCAGCCTGCTCCGGTATTATCTGAAAAGCGTATTTCGGTGTGGTACGTAACTTACACCTGTAGATCCTATTAGTCCGCTTCTCCTTGCGCTCCATCTTCTCCTGCGGCCTTCGATACGGCGTTGCGCCCATTCGCATGCCATTTTTTTATGAATTGACGAAGAGTGAGGATTCGAACCTTCAGCATTTTGTTATTTTTCACGAGACTATAGAGGCATCATGTCCAGATCGCGTCTACCGATGCCCTGATTCTAGTTAGCCATCCGACGTCACTGTGTTTTTGCATAATCCAAGGCCGATCCAAACAGCCATCACCGACAATAGGCGCCATTTTGACGCACAAATATCATTGTCACCACTCAATGGGGTTGCTAATCATCCGCAACGAGGTAATGACTAGGGTGAAATTTCAGTCGCCGAGCTGTAATTTGTCAGGATCGACGATCCGCATGCGAGTTGCGAAATGAGCAAGCTCTATGTCTGAAGAAACGCCGAGCTTGGACTTTATTAGGTAATGATAGTTGGATACAGTCTTGGCGCTCAAATTAAGAGTCGCGGCGATTTCCGCAACCGTGTTTGCGTTGGCAATCATCCGGAATATTTCAAACTCTCGCGCGGTAAGGCTATCGAGAGAGGCGCCCTCATCTTCGATTCGCGTCATTGCGATTTCACGGGTTATGTCTGGGCTGATAGCACGTTGACCATGAAAAACGTCCCGGATCGCCGAAACAAGAGCCTCGGGTTCGCTGCTCTTTGTAATGTAACCTTTCGCACCCGTTTGGAATGCCTGAATAGCGTAAGCGACATTTTGGTGCATCGTAAAGACGAGTATGCGTGCTGCATCATGCCACTGCCGCAGGTGTCGGATCACTTCGATTCCTCCTTTCCCGGGCATTGACAAGTCGAGTACGACGACGTCGGGTTTTTGCTGCTTGTATTCCTGATAGGCCTCGTCGCCATCGGCAGCTTCGGCCACGACGGTCATATCCTCGTGCTTCTCGATCAACCGACGATATCCTTCACGAACAACGGCATGATCATCTACAAGCATAACTTTGATTCTGGAGGCGTTCATCCGGTTCTTCCGTGCGCAGTATCGACCGGGATAACAACAAGCACGCTGAACCCCGAATTCCGCTTTTTACCGAACGAAATCGATCCGCCAAGCGCTGTCACGCGCTCCCGCATATTAATGATCCCCATTCCGCTTGACATTTCGCTGGAGACTGAATGCGACCAACCTATCCCGTCATCGTCAATAGTCAGCTTGATGGCCCTACCATTTGCACCCTGCGTATCTTCTTTGGAGGCCGGACCAATGTGCAACCATACGTGTTTGGCATTAGCATGTTTTGCAACATTGGTGAGGCCTTCCTGAACGATGCGAAAGATATGGATCGCGACGGCGTCAGATAGCAGGTCGATATCCTGCGACACATCAAGCTCGATTTTTATCTTGTTGTTGATGCCCCAGACAACTGTCAACTGTCTGAGACATTCAGCCAAACCAAATTTTTCAAGGTCCGCTGGTTTCAAGTGAAACAACGTTTCGCGCAACGACTTCATCATGTTTGTTGAGATTTGAGCGAGGCTTTCCGCTTCAGCTCGAAGGGCGGGATTGCCCCGCTCCGTTTCTTTCTTGATGGAGGCTGCGAGCGCAGAAATGGCAGTGAGATTTTGGGCAAACTCGTCATGCAGTTCGCGGGCCAGGTGGCGTCGTTCGTTCTCTTGCGCATTCATAAGTCGTCTCAATAGCTCGGAGTGTTGCAATAAAGTGCTCTCGATTCTTTCGGCAAGCTGATTGGATACTTCGCTGATTAGATGCAGCTCAGACAGGCGAAATACCGGGAGGCGGTAGCTGAACTCGCCGGCGGAGAGCCGGTTCAGACCCGAGACCAAGTCTCCTATGGGTGCAAGCGCGCGTGAGATAACAACATACACCAGGATGCTGAAAACCAGTATTGTCAGTCCGGTAAAAACGAACAGATATTTCATCTCGCGCCACGTTTGATTCATGATGAACTCAGCGTCAGACGAGACGACGATGGTCCCATAACTTGTACCGTTGTATGAGACGATGCGCTTGGCCGAATCGTCGGAAACAAAGAGCAACTTTAATAGCGCGGAAAACCACACCGGAGCCGCCATGTTAGATATGTCGGAGCCAACGCAACTGCTACTCCGCATCTTCTCCTGCTCATCGAAAAAGCGTGCACACTGACCGCTCGACAGCGCGTTGTCGACGATGGGTTCCAGATCAGGAAAGCGCTTCGCAGTATCAGAGCCCGTATCGATACGGAGCAGTTGATGGCTCAGGTGACGCGCCATGAGATCAGCCGTCGTTTCAGCCTGTGTCTTCTGGGTTCGCCGTGTCTCTAGAGACGCAATCGACATAACGATTATTAAACAGAAGACAGCCGCAAGCATAACCCACAGGACCAGTGACGTCTTCAAATCAATGGAGCGATGGAGCGGTGTGGGAGAATTCACCAATTTCGGATCGTTCCGCATAATCGTAAAGTCATTAGATCGGCTTGTACGACAAAAAATAGCACAGGTACGTCGGGCAATTTGCCCAACGATATTCAGGCAAAGGACTGTTCCCCTATTCTTCGTGCTCTCCTAACATACATACCATGGAAACTTGAAGAAAAGAGGAGGCAGCGCCTTGAAAATCTTTGAAGCCATATTCTCGTTGAGCCGATCCGGACCATCCAATATTACCTGCCTGTCATAAATTCAAATGTATTCCTTTCTACTGTTGCTCATTGTACGCTGTGTCTCAGCCGGCCTGAAAGACCGATAATTTGCTCAGTAATCAGCAGGTACAGCCCAATCGTCCAAGCACACATGCCATGACAAGTACGGAGCTTGGCACCAAGAGGAGTGACGACATGTTGACCAGTGGCAGACGAATCTTCATCAGGCAGATAATCACTTCCGTTGGCGTTTTCTTAACCTTGTTCATGTCTGGTGTACTGGTGTCGGCAAATGCGGAACCAAGCCCGATACACATAGCGTTCTTACATGTTGAATTTCTCAATAATAATGCCGAGTACGAACCAACGTCGGTAGCCGAGGTGGAAAGAATGGAGAAGTTAACCCAAGAAATCAAGGCACTGCTGTCGGAGTCGGGACGATACAAATTTGTGCCTGTCCCGGACTCATTTCAAAAAAAGATTGCGGAAGGACAGGCTCTGGGAAAATGTGCCGGTTGCGAATTCGCATACGGTCGTCAGCTTGGTGCTGAGCAAGTTGCCTGGATCAGGGTTCAAAAAGTGTCTAATTTAATCTCGAACATCAATTTATACGTTTCAGACGTACAGGCCAAAAGGCTTATCTTCGGGAAAAGCGCCGACATGCGAGGAAACACAGATCAGACCTGGCTTCGCAGTCTTCGTTGGATTGTAAAAAACTACCTCTTGGTGGAATTGGTTAGAAAACAAGCGGCCAAGCCAAGTCCCTTAAAGATTGCGGTTTTTGATTTTGTACTCATTGACCTAAGCGCTGGCGATGGGATTATCGCCAAAGATGCGATCGACGCCGAGAACTTGAAATTATCGATGGAAAAGGCGCGCAGCATGCTTGCGGCTTCGGGGCACTACAGCATCATCGACACCGGCAGTACAGTCAATGAAGTCGCTGCGGCCGGTGGAATCCAACACTGCAATGGATGCGAAGGCCAATTAGCCAAACGGCTTGGTGCCGATCAGTCGTTGATCGGAATCATCACCAGGATAAACCGGACAGAATACACCCTTCAGATTCTTGTTCGGGACACCCGGACTGGAGCTGTCGTTTCTAACGATTTCACTGGGCTCAGAATGGGAGCGAACTACGCTTGGCCTCGCGGCGTCAAATGGCTGATGAAGAACAAGGTTCTATCGGCGCAGCACCTTGAATAGAGACCTGCTTGGGATCAATCGTCACACTTGCCGACACCATTCTGGAGTGAATGCATCGCAACGTACACGCTACCTGTGACTGTGTAGAGCGTTTATGCATGAGCGTGAAAGCAATTTTAGAGATGAAAGGTAAAAATTACTATCAAGACGCAAAATCGTCTCATCAGCTGTCGGCACAGCCAGCAGTGTACTCTCCCCGCGCCTTGATTGGCGCATTTTCTGATGCAACAGGACCGATCGGATTCGTGTTATCAAGCCCCAATTTACAGGATAGATATTAAGAGGGATTCACCCACAAGATCTCCTTTTCCAAGATTCCCGCCACCGGCTTTGTCCGAACAATGGATTGCTTATAGGCACTATGTGAATCTGTAAAGGCCAGTAGGTAACCTTACAGTTTTCGCACAGATGTATATACTGTTTCTGCGTTAGGCCGCGACATTTTCGATTTGTTACTGTCAAAAATAGCGCTGCCGATGTGTAGCTCACTGGCCACAAGGTAAATTAAAAACAAAGCGCGCGATCCGTGCTGAGGTTTTTTTAAACTCTATCTATCTGTTTTTATTATTATTATGGCGGAGAGGGAGGGATTCGAACCCTCGGACCCCGTAAGGGATCACCTGATTTCGAGTCAGGCCCGTTCGGCCACTCCGGCACCTCTCCTGATCGGGCTGTTGCTCACCGGCGGCTAGATAAGGCCAGGTGGAACTGGCCGGTGCTGTGAGTCTGTTGATTATAAATTCAGTTAATTGTCTAAAATCAATGCCTCAGCTGTCAAAATAGGTTACCAAGAGACACTCATGCTTCTCGTGAACTGCCTCATTCTATACTAAATGGGCTAGAGTTAAGTACTAAGCGTCCCATTCAGCGGCCGATTCAGTGATTAAAATTTACTAACTATGGAGTCAAGGATCATTCCGGTAGTCATAATAATAAATAATAACCAGCCATTGAGATAGATGCTGCCAATACAACGAACCCTGCTGGTCTCTCTATGTCTGCTTGCCCTTGTTATATCCTTGGGCAGTTGCAGCATCCCACCCCCCCTCGTGGAGCGTATCAAAGCGTCCGGTGAGCTCATCGTCGCCACCCGGAACAGCGGCACGACCTTCTATGAAGGCTCCGAAGGTTTGACCGGATTTGAATATGAACTGGTGCAACTCTTTTCTCAGGAGTTGGGAGTAAAGGCCCACTTCATTATTCCCAAGCACTTCGACGATCTGCTTCCCACCGTAATCAATGGCAGCGCCCATCTCGCCGCAGCCGGGCTGACCGTCACTCCGGAGAGGGAAGCGGAAATCCGCTTTGGTCCCTCATACCAGGAAATCACCCAGCAGGTGGTCTATCGCGTAGGCGAGAAGCGTCCACGAAAAGTCGAAGACCTGATCGGAAAGAACCTACATGTCCTCGCCGGCAGCAGTCACGAAGAGGAGTTGCTGCGGCTGAAAGAGGAGACCCACCCGGAACTGGAATGGGTCAGTCACACAGATCTGGAGAGTGCTGAATTGATGCAGATGGTGCAGGAGAACAAAATCGACTTCACCATCGCAGACTCCAATGAATTTGCCGTAACCCGGCGTTTCATGCCCTATCTCAAGGTCGGGTTCGACCTGACTGCGCCACAACCCCTGGCATGGGCGATGGCCCATGCCGAGGACGCCAGCCTGTTTGAAGCGATGGTGGCGTTTTTCAACCGCATCCGTGAAGACGGCACCCTGGCCCAACTGATAGAGCGCCACTACGGACACATCGGCCGACTCAACTTCGTCGAACTACGCACCTTCGTCAAGCACATAAACGATCGACTACCGAAATATCAGAACTATTTCGAGGAAGCGGCAAAGGAAACCGGTATCGATTGGCGCATGCTGGCCGCTATCGGTTATCAGGAATCGCACTGGAACCCGAAGGCGAAATCACCCACGGGTGTGAGAGGGATCATGATGCTAACCCAGGCCACCGCCAAGCAGATGAAAATCGAGAGCCGACTCGACCCCGAACAGAGCATTATCGGTGGGGCGAATTATCTGCGTTTTATCGAAAAACTATTGCCGGAGAGGATTAGCGAGCCCGACCGGTTATGGCTGACCCTGGCCGGCTATAATGTGGGTTTCGGTCACCTGGAGGATGCACGGATCCTGACCGAGCATCTGGGTGACGACCCCGATAAATGGGCCGATGTAAAGAAACACCTTCCTAAACTGAGTCTCAAGAAATGGTACACCAGTCTTAAACGGGGCTATGCCCGCGGCAAGGAACCGGTCAACTATGTGGACAATATCCGCGCCTACTATGAGCTGCTGAAATGGCAACTGCGGCAGATGGAGCTGGCAAGACAGGCGGATCAGACGCCGCACGCCCTCTCCATCAACCCCGAGGCGCTATAGCCAATCGGTCAGTTGCACACCGAATCCGAGACGGTGACTCTTGGCGTTATAGTCGATCAGGCTTTCTCCATAGCCGTTGAAGTATTGCAGATAACCTCGCCAACGCCCATGGATGGGAAAGCTCCAATCAAGCTGCATAGTGTCACGACTGTCACCGTCAAACAAATTTCGCAGCAACAGGCTGAAGGTCTGGTTCTCTCGCTTGTAGATACCCCGCAACTCATACCTGCCGAGAAAATCGTCGATATCCGGATTGTCGTCATTATCCTCGGGTATGCGATACCAGGGTTTGAGGCCCAGTAGAAAATTGCCCCTTTCGAAGAGAAAATTGGCATATGCACGATTCCAGCTGCGGGACAGAAAACCGCCCTGCCCGTTGGACTGATGGACCACGCCATACTGCTGCAACACATTCCTCCAGCCGAACAACGACCAATCATTGGGAATCACCACAAACAATTCAGGCTCATGCACGGTCTCACGGAAGGGGGATGAGATATCCCGGTTGTATGCCTGCCAGAACGAAAGGTTGGTGTAGGCGGCATAGAGATCCGCGCGCGTATCGAACAGAGACTCCGCCACCGGCATCTTGAAACTGAGTTGAAACTTCATCTCCACGCGATCGAACTCGGAAGGCGGTACGTTGTATACCTCATAGTTCGGCTTGTCGTTATAGGAGGCAAGCAACAGGTAATTCTGCTTGTGGGGTGAGAGTACGAAGGGATTTGAACGTGTCTCCTTCTCCGCATGTATACGCCTTTCCACCAATGAAATACTCTGCTCCGTGACCGGAGGTAAAGGCCCATTGCCATTGGCTATGGGCTGATCGAGGGGTTCCGGACCTTGCAGGCAGAGACGCTTCAATTCAGCGATGCGCATCTCCTGATCCGCAGCCTGCAGCTGCTCCCAGATACAGCGCTCATAGTCCGCCAATGGATCGGCTGTGACGCGACACGGCGCCATGATCGCAAACAGAACCATCCATAGGCTGAGAATTCTAAGCTTGGGGTTCATCGCCTGTTACTCCCCTTGTTGTTGTGATCTTTTACGTCGAAAGAAATCTTTGAGCAGCTCCGCAGCACGTTGTTGCAGCACTCCCCCCTTCACTGCCACACCATGGTTGAATCGATGATCCGTCGGCAACAGGTCAAAGACGCTGCCGGCAGCCCCGCCCTTGGGATCGTCGGCGCCGTAGACCACCCTGGCCACCCGGGCATGCACGATGGCCCCGGCACACATGGGGCAGGGTTCGAGGGTGACATAGAGGGTGGTTCCCGGCAGTCGATAGTTACCCACCCTGGTGGCGGCATCACGCAGCGCCATTATCTCGGCATGCGCGGTTGGGTCCTGTAGTGAAATGGGCCGGTTCCAGCCCTCGCCGATGATGTTGCCGTCCGATACGACCACGGCACCTACCGGCACCTCGCCCTGAGATTCCGCCCGTTCCGCCAGCAGCAATGCCTGTCGCATGAACTGTTGATCCCGCAGGTCCGGCGCATCGACTGCCATCAGTCCAACCTCTTGTCGAGCTGCCTGGTCTACTCCCACTCGACTGCTGATAAGCTTGGTAAATAGAGTAAATGCAGTTGGCTATTTGTAGCGGGCAGAGTGAAAACCATGAAAAATACCATTATCTATAATTTCTTGAACGAAAAATTCTATTTCTTTGCTGAGCGACTTAACAAGCTGAATTGAAAATCAGATTAATCAAATAAAATGACTCTTCCCCCGTGGGGCCCCAAACCATCTCTTCGCATCAAAATGCAAGGGTATCACAGACCGCCAAATACCACGAAAGATATCTAACAAAACAGCACTTTAACATTTTACAATTCAACCAGATTTCAATCGCTCTCAACCACTGCGTCGCCCACTACTTCAATGCCCATAACATCCAGACACAGGATCACCCTCTCCCATAATCACTTATACCCATCATTCAGCCCGGCTTCCTACCGTCACCGGACTCACCAGAACAAAATACTTGGCCCCGTCTCTCTCTGAGAACTCCACGGTCTATCGAGCTGCGCAAGTCACTTATTCAGGATGATCCGTTCTTGTCAAAGATCGCCTCCACCAGCGCATCATAATCTACATGAGCCAACCGCTACGTTAGTCAATACCCTGCATAAGATCAGACCTCTGATCGCAACAAGGTTGGAATCGACCATATCACTTATACTCATAGGTGCACTGAACCTGGTGCAATGGAGATTGTCAGTATCAGGGGACAAAACAAAGAATTACCACCATGCATATATTATCTCTATCAGCATGCCCACTTCCCCATGCCCATGATCATGCGCGCTAGAGCCGCCTGATATCCGAATCGCGCATATACGACAAGAAAACCAGTAGCTATGAACTTGCCGCCAATCAATCAGATCTTTCATAACCTTAGCCTTCCGGTGTTGAGGAAAGCAATCAAGGGAAAGCCGGACTGGTGGCAGTCGCACCGTTCGGGAAGCCGGAATAAAACGAGGATCACCCGATGAGAACCCTAACGTTTGTTTCATCTCTTTCTGCCATGCTCCTCATGACTCCGCTGCTTACAGCCGGCACCTATCCAATGGCACCGGTGCTCGACGTGGATGAGTGGATCAATGGTGACGGAGTCACCCTGGACGACCTCAGAGGTAAAGTAGTGGTCATCGATTTTTTCCAGATGTGGTGTCCGGGGTGCAATAATTTCTCGATCCCGTTAGTGGCACATTGGGAGCAGCACTTTGCCAAGGAGATTGCCGCGGGCCAACTCGTCATGTTGAGCATACATACAGTTTTCGAAGGCCACGAATACCAGCGTACGGAACGTTTGAAGCCCTATTTAAAAAAGAAAGGAATCAAACATCTGGTTGGAGTCGACCGGCATCAAGGCGATGATCCGACCCCGCAAACGATGAAGCTGTTCCGTACCCGCGGGACACCGGAGATGGCTATCTTGGACAAACAGGGGCGTATACGTTTCCAACACTTCGGCGGTTTCGATGTCGAGACGGCAACGGCGTTGATACATAATCTGCTCCGGGAGCCGGCTGAACAGTAGTATGACGCCTCGAAGACGACAACATGCCAACCGGATTGAAATCCCATACGACCCCATTCGGTGTGGGAGTGCAAACAGCAGCTTGCCCACGGCACTATGCACCGACCATGTAGCGGTGCCGACTCTCCCACTCGATAGTGGCCGGGGGCTTGCCGGAGATCAGGACAGATTCCGATAACAACAATGCCGTTGATTATTTAATTTGGATTCCCATATAAAAAAATGATTTTTAATGATGTACATGTTAAAGAAAAGCCCCTCTCTTTCTTGGTCATTGAAATATCACGGTCTTAAACTATTGTTTAAGACATCTCTCCTCGTCAGCCAAACGGTTGGGGATTTATTTTATCCCTTCATCCGGGGGACATATTAAATGGGCATTTCGTTATTCTTCTCCGGCTACGTGTAAATACCAATACGAGTATTTAAGATGAATTTGGAAAGAGTAATTTTTGGTTTTTTTATCATTCTTTCATTGACCTTTAATTTTGTTTTTGTGGTTGGCAATATCGATAACCCCTCACATCACAACGTATGGATACTCACAATAGCGATCTTGGTAAGCCTTATTGCGACCGGCTTAAAGCTTGGAGACCGTTCCCAAGTCGGTGCGTTACTTTTGGCAGCAAGTCTAGTGGCGGATCTTCTCCTGATTACAGCGCGAATATTTTGGGTGGTTTTTGAGAGCGATACAGAGATAGGACCGAGTCCGGAATCTATGGTTATGATAGTTTCACTGGCAAGCGGTGCCCTGTTGGCGAATTTCGTTTCCGTTGTCATCCTTATTGGAGACACACTGATGTCACGCCGCTGAGCTTGATCAATGGCTGCAACCTCAGAACTGGATAGGGTGTCCATGCTGGTTCTGCGTTATATGCGCAGACCGATATTTGTACTTATCCTCGTTTACGCAGTCGGAATAACGGGCATGGCTCTCATTCCCGGAAAATCCGCAGACGGCAATACCGAGTACATGAGTCTGTTTCATGCGTTCTATTTTTTCACTTATACCGCCACTACTACCGGATTTGGGGAGATCCCTAACGAGTTTACCGATGAACAGCGCCTATGGGCCATATTTTGTCTCTACATGGGTGTAATAGCATGGCTCTACGCTATCGGATCTATTATTGGGTTAATAAGGAATACACACTTTGTCCAGGCTTTGAGTGAATATCGATTTTCAAACATTGTGAAACAAATATCCGATCCCTTCTTTATCATATGCGGTTTTGGTGATACAGGTAGTCTCTTGGCGCGGGGGCTAAGTGATCATCATCTCATTGGTGTAGTAATTGACCGGGATCCTGAACGTATAAAGGCCCTTTCCTTGCGGGATTACAGCATCAAAATGCCTGGTTTGCGCGGTGATTCCAGTGCGCCTAAACATTTGGTGGACGCCGGTGTAAAGCACCCGCAATGCAAGGCAGTGATCGCTTTAACCGGTGACGAAGAGGTCAACCTCAAAATAGCTGTTATGGCCAGATTTATGAACCCGGAAGTTCATATTATCTGTCGCTCAACCTCGACGAAACATGAAGAGCATCTTTCGCCATTGTATAACGTAACCATAATTAACCCATTTGAAATTTTTGCTCAACTGCTAAGTATGGCTATCACAGCCCCAAGGCTGCATAATCTTAACAGTTGGCTGGTAAGGGCAAAGGGAGTACAACTCGGCAAACCCCTAAAGGCTCCCAGCGATAATTGGATATTATGCGGCTATGGGCGCATGGGAAAGTGGCTTCATCAGTACATGAAGCCAAACGGCATTAATCCCCTTATCATCGACCCAAATGCGGACGAGGCTCCGGATAGCGATTTATTCATTCATGGTCATGCGGACCATGGCACATTGGAGAGGGCCGGGCTGGCCAGAGCAAGCGGTATTGTCGCGGGCACCGACAATGACTCGGATAACCTGAACATTCTGATGAGTACGCAGGTGGTGAATCCAACCGTGTTTACCATTGTGCGTCAAAATTATCACGAGAATCAGCTTGCATTTGACGCGGCCCGCGCAGATTTGATCATGCAATCCAGCCTGACTACCGCCCGCCGAATATTAAAATATTTAATCTCTCCGCATATTCAGCAATTGGTTGAATATTTATACGAACAGGGAGAACAGCTCACGGAAGAAATCAGTGACAAATTAAACAATATCATCGGAAACGGAAAACCACACCTCTGGTGTATCACGCTGGATGAGGTGCATGCGCTGGCTGTGATGAATTTATTCAAGCAAGGCCAAAAACCTGTTTTAAGAAATCTTTTACACCACCCCTCTGACAGAAACGAACCCCTTGCATGTCTGCCGTTGGCGATTATCAGGGATGGGCACTCCAGCATGCTGCCAAGCCTCGATGAGACAGTATGTCAGGAAGACAGGATTCTGTTTTGCGGCACAGAACAGAGTGAGCAGTTACTTAGATCCACATTAAACAACTCGTACACACTTCACTACTTGATGACGGGTGAGGAAAAGGCCAGGGGATACTTCTTTCGCTGGCTTGAAGGCAAACGAGAGGGAAAACAAAATCGAACCGCATAAACAGAAGTTTCCATCTACTCCCACTCAATTATAAATAAGCTTTTTTATCTATAATAATTAATGAGTTATTTTCATGGCAATTGATAATGCCATGAAAAATACCATGCTCAAAAATTTCTTCGAAAAGTTTCATTTTTTCCACAAATCCGTAAGCATAGAATGTCTCATTCGAACACGATTTCAAGAAGATATAGAGGTTGATGATGTTTGCCAAATCTGTGTATTACCAAAAAAGCTGTTGCTAAAGTCCCATTTTGGGACTAGTATCATGAATACATGAGAATCATCGCACTGTCGATGCTGAAAGCCTTCTGGGAAGAGAACCCGGAATCTCAGGATGCAAAGGAGCCAACCTTGGCCTGGTACCGTCATGCCTTGCATGCCGACTGGAGTTCACCTGCTGAGGTAAAGCAGGACTTCAGGAATGCCAGCATCCTTAAAGATGGCCGTGTGGTGTTCAATATTGCGGGGAACAAGTATCGACTTGTCGTGTGGATCAACTACGCCTACAGGGTTATATACGTCCGCTTTACTGGTACCCATGCGCAGTACGACAAAATTGATGTGCAAACCATTTGACTGCCGGAGGATTAACCATGGACATCAAACCAATTAAAACTGATGCCGACTACCGCGCGGCATTAAAAGAAATTGAAAGCCTGATGGTGGCTGGACCAGACACCCCAGAAGGCGAAAAGCTGGATGTCATGGTCACGCTTATTGAGGCTTATGAAGCCAAGCATTTCCCGATGGATTTGCCTGATCCTGTTGAGGCGATCAAGTTCGAGATGGAACGCAAGGGCTTAACCGTAAAAGACCTGGAGCCGATGATCGGTAAAAGCAATCGTGTTTACGAGATACTTAATCACAAACGTTCGCTGACTTTGAAGATGATCTGGAAGCTCCACGAAGGCCTGGGTATTCCGGCTGAGTCCTTGATCAAACCACCTCAAATTCATGCCTAATCAATATGGAGATAAGCTTCGTGATATCTCCGCTATCGATTCGAGACTGGCTGATCTTGAACAGGAAAAGCAACAGCTCATCGCACTCAGAGAAGAGCTGCAATAATCGAAGCCTGTACCTCCCATTTCAGATTCCTTTTCTCCAGAGCAAAAGATAGCGATTTTCAGAAACCAGTTTCGTGGCCACACCGATATTTTTGCCAATCGCTGGCAAAATCAGCGAGGACGAAGTGGCTATTCCATAGCCTGTGGCGACGAGTGGGTTCAGGGTGTCTGCAACAAACCGAGGATCAAATGCCTTGACAGCACTCACCGCCAGTTTAGCGAGTTAAACGATCAGGTCATCTATCGCCACTTGGCGGGACAACAGGTTGCTGGCCTGTATCCATTGCTCCACGACTGCACCTGCCACTTGCTGGCCGCCGACTTCGACAAAGGGAACAGGCAGGATGAAGTGAAAGCAATGTCCAGAGCTTGTATCGAATATGGCGTACCTCACGCAGTCGAGATCTCGCGCTCCGGGAATGGTGCGCACTTATGGATATTTTTCGATGGCAAAGTGCCCGCCAATGAAGCTCGCTTGCTGGGATTTGGCCTCCTTGATAAAGCGATGGAGGTTTATCCAAACCTGTCTTTCGACTCCTATGACAGATTATTTCCCAATCAGGACATTCTGCCTGAAGGGAGATTCGGCAACTTGATTGTATTACCACTACAGCGCGAAGCCAGACATGCAGGCAATAGCTCATTTGTCGATAAAGAATTGAATGTCATTGAAGATCAATGGCAGTTCCTCGCGCAGATAAAGAGACTTTCCGGACCTGAGCTAGATAAGCTTCTTTTGCAGATTTCTCCCAACGGGAACCTGATTTCAGAGCAGAACGTTACTGATACCCGGCCTCCCTAGGAGATAACGCCCAAACCCAGACCCCTGGTTCTGGAAAACCCGCCTCAACAGGTAAGCATAGCGCTGGCCAACCACATCTACTTTGAGGTAAAGGCGCTGCCAAGCACCCTTTTAGCAAGATTAAGGCGTCTAGATTTAAAGACACCCATCGAACAAAGCCTAAAAAATATCGATAAATCTATTAGTTAATATAAATTGGAGATGAAGTTGACATGCGCTACGCAGTGAAATAGCTACTCGATACGATGTGTCATTTAACGGGTGACTCCCACTTTTCTTTTCGCCGAGACCAACGACCTGGACCCAATATAAGGGTGGCCACTTGCCCCCTCTCTACCCAGTAGAGCGCTTGGTTGGGGGGATTTGCAAAAGTATAATTGAGGGGTTTTGAGAAACAAGAATATTAGAGCGGGTAACGGGATTCGAACCCGTTTCACCGATTTGGAAACCTCTTTTTGTCATTGGTATCCTGCGTGAGTCCACATAATATCTGCTCAAGCGTTCAACTTTTTTTGCGGTACTCTTCACATTGCTTAGATTTAGAATCCCTATTCAATAGGGGGGAACAACCCCTATTGGTATGCTTAATAGGCTAAATTTGTTAAATCAACATATGATAGCGCTCACACAGAAATGGATAAAATTAGAACCGCTGTAATCGGTGTTGGTTATCTCGGCCGATACCACGCCCAAAAATATGCCGCACTGGACGATTCGGAACTGGTCGCCGTGGTCGATATCGATCCTGATACTGCCGCCGATGTTGCCAAGGAGTGCAACACAGAGGCGTTATCCGACTATCACGAGCTTTTGAACAAGGTGGACGCCGTCAGTATCGTGGTGCCGACTCAGCTTCACCATCAGGTTGCTAAAGAATTTCTCGATAGCGGTATCCACGTGCTGCTGGAAAAACCGATAACCGTTACCGTTGCAGAAGCGGATGCACTGATTGAAATTGCCCGACGCAAGCAGCGGGTACTTCAGGTGGGGCATCTGGAACGCTTCAACTCCACGGTACTGGCACTTGAGGGTGTTCTCAAGGATCCGCAATTTATTGAATCCCATCGTCTTGCTTCCTTTACTCTACGTGGCGCCGACGTCAATGTGGTGCTCGATCTGATGATCCACGATATCGATATCATCCAAAATCTGGTGGGTTCTTCCATCGCGTCAATAGATGCCAAGGGGGGGGCGGTATTGACCCGGGAGTACGATATCGCAAATGCTAGGATCAAATTCGAGAATGGCTGCGTGGCAAACGTTACCGCGAGTCGGGTGAGTCTGAAGCCACAGCGTAAAATGCGGATTTTTCAACCCGATGCCTATATCTCGATCGATTTCCAGGACAAGATTCTAAGCATTCATCGCAAGGGCGAAAAGGAGATATTTCCCGGTATTCCTGAAATCATCAGTGAAGAGAGTGTCTTTGCGAATTCCGATGCTATCATGGCCGAGATCCGAGCATTTCTCGATGCTATTAGGAACGACTCCTTACCGCCAGTTACCGGTGAGGATGGGCGAGAGGCACTAAAGACAGCAATCGATATTAGCGAGCAGCTCGGCTCTTGATGCCACCTGGTGAAGAACATGATCCCAATGGTAGACCTCAAGCAGCAATATCTCGATCTTAAGGAGGAGATCGACAATGGCCTCCTGGCGGGACTGGAAGAAACTAAGTTTATACTCGGACCTAATGTGCGCGCCTTTGAAGAGGAGTGTGCTGAATACTTGGGCGTAGAGTACACTGTTGGTGTCGCCTCCGGTACCGATGCCCTTCATCTGGCATTGATTGCCGCCGGAGTTGAGGAAGGTAACGAGGTGATAACCACTCCCTTCACCTTCATCGCAACTGCCGAGGCGATCCGTCATGTAGGCGCCAGGCCTGTGTTTGTCGATATCGATCCACAATCCTACAACTTGGATCTCAACCAGGTAGAGGACGCTATCACCGAAAGGACCCGGGCAATACTGCCTGTCCACATTTTCGGACAACCTGTCGATATGGTCACCATCCTGTCACTCGCCGAGAGACACGATCTCCGGGTGATTGAAGATTGTGCGCAGTCATTTGGTGCGCATATTGACGGTAGGCAGACCGGTAACTTCGGTCTGGCAGGCTGTTTCAGTTTCTTTCCCAGTAAAAATCTTGGGGGATACGGGGACGGTGGTCTGGTATCCACCAACTCCGCCGAACTGGCAGTGCACCTTCGAGTATTGCGTAACCATGGCAGCTGGAAACAGCACCATCACTCCGAGATTGGCTTTAACAGCCGCCTTGATGAGCTGCAGGCGATAATTTTACGAGTGAAGTTGAAGCGTATCGACAACTACAACGAGAATAGACGCCGCGCTGCCCACCGTTACAGCGCTGCACTGGCAGAGATGCCAGGGATTACGCCTCCCTATGAGGATGGGATCGGCCATCACGTCTATCATCAGTACACCCTGCTGGCGGAAAATCGAGATACCATACAGCAGGCTCTACGCGACAACGAGATCGCCTGCGCCATCTACTATCCCATCCCGCTTCACCAGCAGGAGGTTTTTGTCAATGTTTGCCAGGGGCTTTCACTTCCGGTCAGTGAGCTGATTTCTCAGCAGTGCTTGTCGTTGCCGGTTTTTCCCGAGTTGAAGGATGCGCAGATCGATCGGATTCTGGATGTTATAAGTAAAGCGGCGATTGGCTAAAAGGTTCTATTTTCAAATTCCACAATGCGTGTACATCACTATCGAAGAATACTGCGCTGGGATTGCCCCAGAAAGCGGGAAAATATGGTCAACTCCATGACCTCCTCGGCCATGGCTGCGATCTCATGCTTCGCCTCTTCCAATGACAGTCCGGATCGGTAGAGTATCTTGTAGGCATGCTTGATCGCCCTGATGGCTTCCGGACTGAAACTTCGCCGTTCAAGCCCCTTACTGTTGATGCCGTGAGGGTGACCAGGATTTCCTGCCACCATCAGATAGGGTGGCACATCCTTCGAGATGGCGCTCCCCATTCCCGTAAAGGCGTGGTCACCGACAGAGCAGAACTGATGAACCAGGGTGAAACCACTCAATATCACCTGGTTTCCGATGTCAACATGGCCCGCCAGTGAGGCGTTGTTTGAGAAAACCGTCCCGTTACCAACCGTGCAGTCATGGGCAATATGGATATAGGCCATGAGTAGATTGTCATCCCCCACCCGGGTGATCCCGCCACCATTGACCGTGCCGCGGTTAATCGTGGCACACTCACGAATGGTGTTGCGGTCGCCAATCTCCAGCTGCGTCGGCTCTCCCGCGTATTTCAAATCCTGAGGCGACTCACCGATTGAGGCGAATTGGTAAATGCGGTTCCCTGCTCCGATCCAGGTTGGCCCATTGATGACAACCTGCGGCCCAATCCAGCAATTATCACCTATGACCACATGGGGTCCGATTATTGAGTGGGGTCCAACGGAAACATTGCGACCCAGTTCAGCGCCGGTATCCACAATGGCGGTGGGGTGTATGCTCATACTATTGCCTGCTCCATACAATCAGAACTGTATTGGCTACAAAATCAACATGTCCTTTTCTTGCTTTTCTGCACTCCCCGACATTTTTCTTGTTATATTTCAGGGGCTAACCGATGGAGAGGCAATCCACTAAACCAGTAGGGTGATCAAGAATCAGGTCGCTACCTTGAGGCGACCCGAAACGTTGGCTAAGGTAATCAGGGCCAATGGAAAGTATAAGGAGAATAACCGCAACACCCCTGCATATCAAGACAGAAAACTGGAGGCAGGATACGCCTGAAACATCGCTCTATCCGGCCTCAATCGATTCAACACCCTGGATTTCCGGCTGAACCTGTCCTCTTCCACTGCCTTTCTGCCCTTCCGGCTTAATTTGGGCAACATGCCGTCAGGCAACCTGTTCTTCTGTTGCCGTACCGTGTAGCGAGATGTAAAAACAGGATGCTATGCAAACCAGTCCGCATCGGGCGAGGCCCGCGCAACAGGCAGCAATTCCGGCAACGGTGGTAATGCCCCCATGGCCCGTAAGTGCTGAAGAATCTTGTCGATGACCGCCTGATCCTCGATACAGGCAATCACTTTGGCTTCGCCTCAGCACTTCAGGCAGATCGACACATCGACGTTGAACACACGCTTGAGGCGCTGCGCCCAGGTCATCGACGCTCGCCATTCTGCGGGTGATGGCTGCTCCTCGACTACCCTGGCCTTGCTGCCCCTGCCCCGCTTTGCCGGCGTAACCAACGCCCGGTGCTTACTGTTGGGTGCAAACACCCCATGAAACCGGGTAAGGTTCACAAGCGGTTTCGGCGCCAGCGCCACCAGTCTTGCGATAAAGTCCAGCGACTCAAAGATCACATGCGTAGTGCCGTCCCGGTGCGGCGTCTTGAGCTGGTAGCGCACGTTGCCGCCTCGTGTTAACGACAGCCGCTTCTCAGATACTGCTGGGCGACTGATGTACCGGCACAGCCATTCGAGCTTCCTACGTTCATCGGCCCTGGCCGCCACACCGGCATGCAAGGAGAACCCGGCCACCTTACCTGCACCGTCATCAAACGTCTCGTCACATGCCGGCAGGGTTTGCAGGGTAAACACTTTGCGCCCTGCCTGTGGACCGACGGCGATACGGTAGGTGATGGAATGTCCCAGCAGTGAACTCATCGCCTCGTCATTCACAGGATCCAATGCTAAGTAGCTGCTCACCATATCCCTTTGCAGCAAGCCCTGGCGTTCCAGAAAGCGGCCAACCCGGTGGGCGATGGTGTGCGCCAGCTGAGTGAGTTCCTGGCTGGTAGGTGCCTTGACCCAATGGAACCGGGCGGTTCCATTGAGGTGATCGACGTACACACCATCGAGTAACAGCATGTGAAAGTGGATGTTGCGGTTCAGCGCCGAGCCAAATCGCTGGATGAGGGTGATTGCACTCGTCCTGGCCGTGTGGTGTGTATAGCCTGCTTTCTTGACCAGATGCGCGGCAATCACGCTGTTGACGATGCCCGGCACCCGCAAAAGCCGTGTTCCAACCGGCCGCATTTGAGGTAGTCCTCGAATTCTCGTTGTACATAGCCCGGCAATTCCCTGCCCTGCTCCTGCAAGTAATGGAGCACTTTAAACAGATGCACGCATACGTCCCTGCACGGCCTTCCGAACAAACTGTACAGCTGCATTGTCGCTCGCCTCGCCGAGTTGCTTAATCCGCTCGTTCACATCGTCAACCATATTCAGCTTGGCCGCAGCGTCCATCGCCCGATCATAGGCCTCCACCACATCAATGCTTGTCACCTCATAACCCCACCCCTCACTCAACCAGCGAAGGGCGGCTATTGCCGATCCGAGGGCAAATGTCGGTTCCGAGTCAAGGTAATCCCTAGCCGCCCTAGTCAGGGTTTTTGGATCACAGGGACTTCGGTTGGCCAGTTCCAGTGCCAGATCATAAAATCCGAGTTCCTTGGCCGTTGCAAACCACTTCCCTTCTTCACCCGGAGTTGCAGCTATGAGGTCTGACAGGATCTGCAACTTATCCTTCATTGGATAGCGTTTTGCAACTGAGCGAAACCGGGCGATGCAGGAAGTACCCACCGCAGCACTCAATCCGTAGCGCCGGTAGGCCTCCTCATGCAGGCCGGATGAGATCAGGATCTGCTCGCAGGCTTGGTCGATCACGGAATCAGGCTGGTTCAGTCCCCGCGAGGCTTCGGCATACTGGACTGCCTCCGCTTTCCTGCCTAAGATCAGAAGTGCTTCGACGCCATAACGACGGTAATGCCAGGACGGGTATCGTGGTAGTTCCAATAAATCGAGCAACTCTCCATAGCGCCCCGTCACCAGCAGACAGGACAGGCAAGCTGTCGTGCCGTGAAAATAGCTGCCCGGGTTTGAATCTGACCAACAGGATGACAACGTGGATACCAACTCATCCGCCCAGCGACCGGCGACTTCCGGAGAGTCACAGAGTTCACCCCAGCGATCTCCAACAGGGGCGAGGTAATCAACACCGTCATCCTCCATTGCCTGCCAGAGTCGGTCGAGCCATCTATTACGGGTCTTCTCATCTGCAGGCGCGTTAACGACAATCGGTATCAAATCACCCAGTGTCTTGCTGACCACTGATCCAAGCGCACCACTGGAGCTATCCACGTGTTCCAGCGCCGGCCAGATCTTTTCCATCAGACGGACAGCACCCTCTGCGCCAACTAGCGGCTCTTTCTTTGCAACCTTCTTGATTTCAGAGACAGCTTCGCGAAGACGTTGGCACGCCAGCCTTGATGCCTTCCAGCTATAAGCGCCAGCCCTGAATCGTGTAGGGAAGGACCACTTGTGCACGCTACGAGCCATTACCCTCAAACTCAGGCAGCAATCGGTTTAGCCTTCTCGATTCGTGCCCGTCGCTTTGGTGTATTTAGCGCTTTCCACACATCGTTGCGTTGCTGAAGATTCAACCAAAAATCAGCTGAATTCCCAAATACAGTAGCCAGCATCAGTGCAGTGTCCGCCGTGATTGCGCGCCGGTTGGTACATAACTCATTGACGGTTTTTCGACTGACACCCATCGCTTCTGCCAGTTGCCCTTGAGTCAGCGCCATGGGCACGAGAAACTCCTCTGTAATCATCTCACCGACACTGACGGGTTGCCGTTTTGTGATATTCATAGCCTGCCTCACCGATAATCGTGGTTATCCAAATAGATGTCCTGGGCCTCACCACGTTCGCCTGACCAGGTAAACACCAATCGCCATTGCTTGTTAACGCGAATCGAATGCTTCCCGGCCAAGTTCCCTCTCAACTTTTCGAAATGATTGCTCGGAGGCGACCGTAGGTCGAGATCACAGGTCGCGTCATCAATTAACTGCAGCTTTCGGAACAGTCGCGCTTCAATCTCAGCGGGTATCTTCTTGCTGGTTTTATCTTCCAGATAAAAATCCCTTAGCCAGCGGTCCCGAAAACTCTGAATCAGCAGCAATCTCCTTCTTTATGGGAAACTGTAACGTACCTGGTTACTTTCTGCAAGTAACAGATGTGGAGAGTGTAGACACTGGCTTACGCGGGATAGCCCGACTTTCTCCACGAGGATAATTACGGAAATAATCGCTTTTTCAGTAAGTTATGTAGTCATTACGCTGCCAACAGTTTTAGAAAAACAATACTGTTTTTCTAAAACACTGTGCTGGAATTGCCGGTTTCAGATTGCTCCAGAGCACCCATAAATCAAGCTCACCGATACCATGCCAAGCTCAGTTTTTATCTCATGGTATCGATGTCTACTGCCTTGCTGCACGCAACAAATACCATTAACAATGCAGAATATATTGTCAATGAGTGATAGTTATTCCAATATAATTCAATAGCTTACGAATTTTCCCTACTCCCACTCTATTGTCAATAAGCTTTTTTTGTCTTTTATATTCAATGGCTTATTTTCCTGCTAATTGGTAATACCATGCTCAGAAAATCCTTCAAAATGCTCGATTTCCCACATCCGACCATGCTCGGGTCCAGGGGTACGGTCACATCCATTGTGCCGTAGGGAAGCAGGTGCATAGGCAGATTGCGCGCGCGGAAAACCAGTCAAGTGTAATAGATCTCGGACCGGCAGGCGATGCCGTTGCGGCGCAGGACGCGTGCGAAGGCATCGGCATATGCCTTGGCGGATTCAGCGGACTGGCCGATGCGTTCAGAAGATATCGCGTAGCCGGACTTATAATGACGGCGGCCGCGCCCGTTCTTTCGCAGCCAGCGCGCAAGCGAGGTGCGCCCGTCTTCGATAACGACGACAGCACCGCCGCAATCACCCTCCATATAGACCTGGTTTTCGACCACGAGTGGCTTGGGCACACAGGCGTTCATGGCCTCCAGACCCGCCGCATGTGCAAGGTCGTATAGCGCCTGCCAGCGCTCATCACCTTTCAGGCTGTCGGAGACGAGCGGCGGCGGTCTGGCCTGCTCTTCAAGCGCAGCATCCTTCTCGCCCGGATAGGCAGTAACAAATGAGGCGCGCTCGCCAGGCCGCACAATCCAGCCTGTCTCGATTGTCGCGGTCTCCCCGTTCTTCCCAGTGACAGGCAGATTGGCCGTGAAGCGGACGCCATAATCATCAATGCGCACATTTTCATAGGTGACATGACCAAGTGCGTCTACGAGCTGGCCGTGAAGATAGGTCGAGTCTGATTTTGTAATACCAAGATGCTCCGCAAAGAATTTCGCCTTGCCCTTGTTGTCCTTGTGGTCAGGATTGAGCAGATAGTCCGCGATTTTGGTTGCCTGTATATTGACCTCTTCCGGCGCATCCGGGAGCTGGGAAAGGTCCCATTCAAAGTCACGATCCAGATTGCATAGTGACCGACTGAAACTCAAATCACGCATGACCTTCTGATGAACATCGAGTGCCATGTGACGTTCCATGCGCATTTCGCTGACGAGGCCACGGGCGCTCAGCTCTGCGGAAAGAACAAGTGGCGGCGCGACATTATCAAACTGATCGTAGGGCACTACCCCTATTCCAGCAGAAGAAAATGCGTCGGCGCCTATGAAAGAAGGATCGCCCGTACCCGGCATACCGCCGCGAATATACACGCGCCCACCACTAACAAACGCGTCCTTGAACATCACCTCAATAAACAGGTAGCGGTGAAGCGGATTGCCCAGATCGGGCGAAACGGCTCCTATATAAAGCGGATGGGAACGCAACTCCTTGTCCATCCGCACGGCAATATCCGGCACGAGCGCCGGCACGAATGTGGCATCGAGTGAGCGGCGACCGACATTTTCCCAAAAGCTCTCCCGATCTACCGTATGCCATCTTTCAAGGAATGACTCCACGAAGTCTCCGACGAGAGTAGCATAGAGACCACGATCAGAACGCTCGGTATGGCTCGTCTGGGATGTCACGAAACTATCAGGTTTGCGGCGCTTTGCCAGTTCAGCTTTGACCGCTACCGTCTTGTAGGAAAGTTGCGCCAGCAGCATACCACCGCGATAAACCCGTGTCCCCACCGTGCCGCCCGGGTCGGCAGATTTCAGCGCACGAAGAAATGCCTCGTCGAGCCACTCCCCTGCTTCTTCAGGGCTGAAAGGCGCAACGAACAGAAAGGCAACTGGCATAGTTTCTCGTGAAACTACAGCCATGCTATACCACCGTCTTGCTGTGCGCGTCCTACACACCAGTTTCTACCCTTAAGAACCTCGATCTCTTGGGCGTCAAGATTGTCCCGCATTGCAATTGCCAGCAAGTGGGTTGGCCTCGTAAAAGCAACATAGTGCTGCTTGAGACGAGATTGCATGCGAGTACCTTCGGTGCCTTGGCCGGTCTTCTCGCCTAACAGCCAGGGACGGAGCGCATTTAAATGGTGGTCGTAAAAGTAAGTATCGAGCACGAGCGTTGCCGTGTGAGTTTCGCCTTTAACCGAATGGATTGAGCCAACACGGACCTCTACGGCAGGGGCATCCGAAGGAAAGCGGTAGACATTGTCTTTGCGCCTCGCTTTTCGTACTACTTCCTCATCCGGTTCCTCATCAGGCCAGACCAGGAATTCATCCAGATGGACAGGATTGATGTCCGTTCCTGACAATAACTCGGCAAGTCGAAGAATGACCGGCACCCAGGTTCCCTGCCACTCTTCGGTCTCAATGTCTGTTTCATCCTCAATGATGCGCATGACGAGAGCCAGATACGACTCTTTCAAGTCGCCCACACCTTCCAGCGATTCGAGGATTGAGCGATGCCTTCTCTTATGCTGTGTACGCTTCACTGCAGGATCAGCAATCTGTACAGCACGATAAATTCCATCTGCTATGCTCTCCACAACAGAATGCGTATCACCGCCCGTGCCAGCAGTATTCCAGCCAGCTGCAATGTATTGATGAAATGTCTTAGGTGTGGGTTCAGCATAGCTCAGTTCATGGTCGTACTCAGGCCAATAATGCGCGACAAAGCGTGGCACGTTCGTATCTTCGCCGGGACGGTGAACGCCACCGACGGCCGTAAATGCACCCGCCTCCAGTTCTTCGCCGGAGAATAGCGCACACAAATATCTGGCATAACATTCGAGCACGCAGGTGATACTGGCGTCGTTAAAAAGAATGACGGCTTGCACCTTCCGCACGGACGGCCCCAGCCCAACCAGTCCCTGTGGATTCAGACCAAGCGGATTAGCAAGATCGGCGATTTGCTGACCGAAGCGGTGGCTATTGGGAATATCGCGCCTGATGGCGTCCACAGGGAACGGGTCGCTCTGCGCGCCGGTCGCCCCGGTGTGCGCATAGATCGCTTGATTAGAGTCTCCATAGCGCTGCCGAATGACAGGATCCTCGTCAGCGATAAAAATACGGTGAAGCAATCGTGATTGTGACTCACTGTTGTCCTGCACTTCATCAATGAAGAGCAGCGGAAATCTCTGCCGAATGATTGCGACAGCTTCCGGATGCTTGTTAAGCAAGTCTTCCGCCCACATAAACAGCTCTTCGTACCGATAGTACCCGTCTTCTGTACACTGACGAGCAAGCCGACAAAGTTGTTGTGCTGCTGGCTTATTTGGATCCACGAATACCTGATTGCCGTTTTCCTTGAGAACCAGGAAATCAGGCGACGCAACATGCCAGCTACCGACAAAGTTTACGTTGGGATGCTTCTCCTTGTTAACGACAGTGGTTCTAAGCGCCGTGTATTGATTGAATGACAGTAGACGGCGCCGATGCTGTTCACAAAGAGCATCGTCTATAACTGCAATGGGATAACCCAGTGAACGCAGCCACGGGATGGCGAGAAATTCGTTCACGAAACCGTGAATCGTCCCGACATAGTGGGGATAGGAAAGCAGCGTTGCTCCGGCGGCCGTACGACCGAGACTGCGCTCGATTTCACGGCGCGCCGCGTTTGTGTGCGATAACACGCAGATGCCTGAGCGCCTCGACTTCCACTTCCGCGCGAGAATCGCGAGTTTGGCGACAAGCAAGGTCGTTTTGCCGCTACCGGGACAGGCTTCGACATCAAGCGTTTCATTGCTGAGCAGCACGGCCGCGCGCGGATCATTGCCATCATCTCCGTGAAATGCCGTAGGCGGTAACCCAAGCACTTCACAGGCCCACCGGATATCACGATCATCGACAGGCGGCACTTTTAACATCGGCCTAATCCTGCATCTGATCTTGTGCAGCGGGTTCGGCTTCTGGCGCTGGCGAGTCGGAGGTCACATGCTGGATAGCATCGACGATGTAATTCGGAAGAACAGCCTTCCATTCCGCCGGTATGCGCGCGTGACTTTGACCAGTACGCGCGAGGATTCGTGCGAGATACTGGGCCGTGACAGACTTCGAGACTGCGCCCTTCTCGAGGGGCGCATAGATCCGGGCCGCACGCTCGTCTTCTGACATGGCCTCCTCGGCGAATGTCTTCCAGTCCTTTAGTGCCTGCCGCGTAACACCAATGGCCTTTACCGTCTCCGATGCGATGTCGTCGTCCTTCTTCGCCAAGGCAATGGCCAGAAACAGTTCGCGCCCCAGTCCGGCGCGGGCAAGATCGTACTCAAGCGTCCAGCGGTCCGAAACAAAGGTCTCAACGCTCTGGCCGCTTGCCCGCGCACGGATCGCCTGTTTGTGCTGGTCCAGCTCCCCTTCCCCGAAATCTAATTCGGCCTTCCAACGGCGATTCTGGGGCTGGGGCCACGCCTCCCCGGCATTCACCTTACCGACGATCTCGGGAGCACAGTCGGGCATCACATCCGTATCGGCGATACACGCAACCGGAATGCCGATCTCGCCGCCCTCCGCGGGATTTATTCTCTGGAAAATCCGTGCATATCGCCGGAACCCGGTACCCCCGACATTGACAATGGAAACCCCGCTCTCGGTCAGATCGCGGTCAATCAACCCAGCAATTGTAGGCACAAGAATATTTTCGGCATCACCTTCAACAATGATGACACCGCGCGCGAAGAATAGATTGGCCTTCGTTACGTCGAGGAAGCGCTGCAGGAACCGGTAGTCGGAAGGACTGAGGTTCGTCTCTCCTGACGCGAGGGGAAACGCTTTTCCTCCCTGAAGCAGGAGAAGATTGTCAAGGTCGATTGCGGATGCAAGATTGGGGCTGTGTGTTGTGACAAGTATCTGAATGTCGTGGTCGCCACCGACTGGCTGCGCTCTGTCTTGCAGAAAACGCATAAGTCGAAGCTGCCGCTGCGGATGAAGATGTGCTTCGGGTTCCTCAATCATCAGGAACGGGAAACCACCCTCTTCGGAACCGAGCAGAAGCAGTTCACAAGCCATGAACAGGATATTGTTCGAGCCGAGTCCTCTGTTGCGTGGCAAATGATCGGCTCCGGCCTCTTGAAGCTGAAGCTCAAGCTTTTCCAGGAGTTGCCGCAATCTCGCCGCTTCATCACCGGTCGCAACACCGATATCACCGCTAAGATCGGAGCCTGCAAAGGACAGATTCTTTAGATAGTCTTCGTTCAGTCGGTCGCGTGCACCCGTGAGGCCGACGTGACCTTTGAGGAGCGCGTTGGCAAAGTCCCCAATTCCAAGAATGCTGAGCGTTGACGGGTCAGCCGGCGGACCAGCGGCATGGTCGTATGGCACACCGGCTGTAGCGATGTCGTCCGTGTACTGGAGAATTTGCGAAAGGCGTGATCCACGTCCAGCAGACAGCGCACGCTCTGCGTCTCGCAGGGGACGAAGATAGGTTGCGCAAAGCAGGTTTCGACTCTCCGGGTCGAAAACCGGGCCATCCGCGTCGACGCCGGAGCGGACTTCAACTGACACATAACGGCGGTATCTTGCGCGCCTTTCGGTGGCGAGCGCTTTCCAGTTCAGGTAGATGACAGGTACGCGACTGCCTTCTTGCTCTTCATATGTCAGATATTCGGCAAATGCACCGGTGTCAGAACGTGTAAGCCCAGCGAAGCGGCAGCGTATGCGAATCTCTTTGCTCTGCGTGCCTTCAGCGGGGCAGTGAAAGTCATCATCATCAATGCGAAAATATTCCTGATCACGGGTACCGAGCGCAAGCCGCAGCGCGTCAACAATTACGGTCTTCCCGGAGTCGTTTTCGCCAACGATTGCGGTTAGTCCCGGCCTCAATCTGAGCAACGCGGCATTCTCGCCCTCACCAAACAGGCGGAAGTTCTCGACTTTGAGTTCCGAAATATACATCGCCGCCTCTCGTAGGTCATTCGTCAGCTATGCACCATTTTCCCAGATGACCATACCATTTGTTCTAAGCAGCGATTTCAATCTTGATATTCTTGCCCAGCGCTCTGGCTGCGCGCTCCAGGGTCAGCAGCGTCACCGAAGGATTATCGGGATCAAGCAACCGTTCCAATGCGGAACGACTGGTCTTCATCCGCTTGGCTAATTGAGTCTTGTTGAGTTTCTGCGCCTTCATCAATTCCTCGAGTTGGAAGGCAAGCACACGTTTAACTGCGATAGCTTCCGCTTCCGCAAGCACACCTTCCTCTTCCAGAAAATCGTCGAAGTTGCTGCCAATGTGTTTGCTCATGTCACTTCTCCAGGTTAGCTTTGCGGTCTCTAGCCAGCTGCAAATCTGCTTGAGGCGTCCTCTGGGACTTTTTAATAAAGCCATGCAGCAGAATCATCCGTTCTCCCTTTACGGTAAACAAGATTCGTACAATGCGTTGATCAAGCCGGCATCTGATTTCCCAGAGTCCGGGTTCCATTTTTCGCACCACCGGCATTCCGATAGGCCAACCATATTGAACCGTTTTAATATCACCACCGATCGTCTTCTTGTCCTGTTTGCTCAGACCCTGCAACCACGCACGAACCGGTTCATTTCCCGACTCCGTTCGGTAAAAAACCACTTCAAGAGGCATATCAGCATCCATGTGAAATAGTGTACCATTTTTGGTACGCTTTGCAAGCCTTCAATTCATTAATGAAAGCTAGAAATCTGAGAACAAACGACTACGCCGCTTAGAGGGCAAGGAAAGTGACCTGGGTGAGTTCATAGTCATACGGGCGCCTGATCCAGTGTGGCTCATACTCGATCACCAATACCATGACGGGTGCGACACACATGGCATGGTATAGGTGCGCCGCGCTGATTTTGAGTGCGACGATACCATGATTTATACCATGAAAAATGATAATAACTGCTTGCCGATGCCTGCCAGTGCCAGATGTTGCCAGACAGCAATGTGGATAAGTTATTGGTTTTGTGAGCTCGCTGCGTCTTGATGCCTGTCAGTGCCAGCCAGTGCCAGATCTGTGCTACTCCCACTCGATGGTGGCGGGCGGCTTGCTGGAGATGTCGTAGGCCACCCGGGAAATGCCCTGAACCTCATTGATGATTCTGCGTGACACCTCTTCGAGAAACTCGAATGGCAGATGGGCGAACTTGGCGGTCATGAAATCCACCGTCTTCACCGCCCTGAGAGTGACGACATACTCATAAGCCCTGGCGTCCCCCACCACACCGACAGACTTGACCGGTAGAAAAACGGCAAAGGCCTGGCTGACTTCGTCGTAGAGATTGTGCTTGTAGAGCGCTTCAATGTAGATGTGGTCGGCTTGCCGCAACAGGTCGGCATACGCTTTGTTAACCTCGCCGAGGATACGCACTCCGAGACCCGGTCCCGGAAAGGGGTGGCGGTAGATCATTTCGTAGGGCAGACCCAGTTCGACACCGATCTTGCGCACCTCGTCCTTGAACAGCTCGCGCAGGGGTTCGACCAGCTCCAGCTTCATATAGTCAGGCAGCCCCCCCACATTGTGATGGGATTTGATGACATGGGCCTTGCCCGACTTGGCGCCCGCCGATTCGATCACATCGGGATAGATGGTGCCCTGGGCCAGAAAGGAGACATCTTCCAGCTTGCCCGCCTCCTCCTCGAAGATATCGATGAAGAGGTTACCGATGATCTTGCGTTTCTGCTCCGGTTCGGCAACCCCGCTCAGTGCCTTGAGAAAGCGATCCTCAGCATCCACCCGTACCACCTTGACACCCATGTGCTCGGCGAAGGTGGCCATCACCTGGTCGCCCTCATTGAGGCGCAACAGACCGTTATCGACAAACACGCAGGTCAGCTGATCGCCGATGGCACGATGCAGCATCGCCGCCACAACGGAAGAGTCGACACCGCCGGAGAGACCCAGTACGACCTGCTTGTCACCGACCTGTTCGCGCACATGGTGGAGGGTGTCCTCGATGATCTTGTCCGGCGTCCACAACACCTCGCACCCGCAGATCTCGAACAGAAAACGCTCGATAATGCGTTGGCCCTGGCGGGTATGGGTCACTTCGGGATGAAATTGCAGGCCATAATAGTCGCACGATTCATTGGCAATACCGGCGATGGGCGCATTCTCCGTCTCGCAGATCACCTTGAATCCCTCGGGAAGGGACTCCACACGATCGCCGTGACTCATCCAGACATCCAGCAGGCCATACCCCTCTTTGCTGGTGTGGTCCTCGATGTCCTTGAGCAGCCGTGAGTGGCCCCTGGCGCGCACCTGGGCATAACCGTACTCATGCCTGTCTGACGATGCCACCTCGCCGCCAAGCTGAGCCGCCATGGTCTGCATGCCATAGCAGATACCCAGCACCGGCACGCCGAGCTGAAATACCTCGTCCGGCGCCGCCGGCGCCTCGTCGGCGGTTACCGTCTCCGGCCCGCCCGAGAGGATGACACCGGCCGGCTTCACGCCGGCAAGTCCCTGATCGGGATTGTCGTAGGGATAGATTTCGCAATAGACGCCCGCTTCGCGCACGCGCCTGGCGATCAATTGAGTATATTGGGAGCCGAAATCGAGGATCAGGATCCGGTGCGCATGAATATCAGTCGTCATGTCAATCGCGCCGATAGTTGGGGGCTTCTTTGGTAATGGTGACGTCGTGGACATGGGATTCGGTGACGCCCGCATTGGTGACCCGCACGAACACCGGCTTGGTGCGCATCTCATCGATGTTGGCACATCCGGTATAACCCATGCTGGAGCGGATACCGCCGATCACCTGGTAGATGACGCCGACCACGGGACCCTTGTAGGGGACCCGGCCCTCGATGCCCTCCGGCACCAGTTTCTCCTTCTCGTTGGTCTCCTGGAAATAGCGGTCGCTGGAGCCGTCCTTGCCGGACATGGCGCCCAGGGATCCCATACCCCGATAGGATTTATAGGAGCGGCCCTGGTAGATCTCCACCTCGCCGGGGGCCTCATCGGTGCCGGCGAACATACCGCCGATCATCACCGAATAGGCGCCTGCAGCCAGGACCTTGGCAATATCCCCTGAATAGCGCAGACCACCATCGGCAATCAGCGGCACGCCGGAACCCTCCAGGGCCTTGGCAACATTCGTTACCGCAGTCACCTGGGGCACACCCACGCCGGCAACGATGCGCGTGGTACAGATGGAACCGGGACCTATCCCCACCTTGACCGCATCCGCCCCCGCCTTGACCAGGTCGCTGGCCGCTTCCCCGGTAGCGATATTGCCGCCGATCACCTGCACATCGGGATACTCCCTCTTGACCCAGGCAACCCGGTCGAGTACGCCCTGGGAGTGACCGTGGGCGGTATCCACCACCACCACGTCGACACCGGCCTTGACCAGCGCATCCACCCGTTCCTCGGTACCGGCTCCGACACCGACCGCAGCACCTACCCTGAGACGCTCATGCTCGTCGCGACAGGCGCCGGGGTAGTCCTTGGCCTTCTGAATATCCTTTGCGGTAATCATGCCGCGCAGGGCAAAATCGTCATCCACCACAAGCACCTTCTCGATCCGGTGTTTATGCAGTAGCTGCAGCACTTCGTCGCGGCTGGCACCCTCCTTGACAGTAACCAAATTCTCCTTTTTGGTCATTATGTTACGTACTGGATCATCCATCTTCCGCTCGAATCGAAGATCCCGGCCGGTGACAATGCCGACCAACTCCTTGCCATCCACGACCGGCACGCCGGAGATATTTCTCGCCCGGGTCAGCTCAACGACCTCGCCGATACTGACATAGGGTCCAACCGTAATGGGCTCACGAATGACGCCGCTCTCATATTTCTTCACCTTGGCGACCTCAGCGGCCTGTTGCTGCGGGGTCATATTCTTGTGCACGATGCCGATGCCCCCTTCCAGGGCCAGTGCAATGGCGAAACGGGCCTCGGTCACCGTGTCCATGGCTGCTGAAACCAGGGGGATACTGAGTTCAATTCCACGCGTCAGCTTGGTCCGCAGATCTACATCTTTGGGGAGTACCTGAGAGTGGGCCGGTACCAGAAGAACATCGTCGAATGTGAGGGCTTCCTCGATTACACGCATAGCATTTATTCCGGCAGGTGGGGTGAAATAAACCGGGCATTATAGGAGGTGCCGGTTAGCCGGTAAACCGTTAACCATAAATATCATCTAAAACAACAACATAAGACCTCAGTAAATACGCTGCAGCGAACCTGGCGATCTACCCATTGCCGCACATCGTCTGACCGGCGCCATCCAGCGCATGATTTCGCCGCCCCCCTACAACAGGCAATGCGATCCCTGCAACATGAAAAATTACCAAACATTCGGTTATCGAAGCGCTATGCTTCTGGTAAGGAGTGTTTTTCACCGGAACTGCGACAATGGGGAGACGAGCCGTCAATACTATTGGAAGGTATTTCCTGCTCATTTCCATTCTGTTAGTCAATGTCGTCCAAGCCGATCAGACCGCCAGTTCGTTAAAAGTCGGCATCTATAACAATCCACCCTTGGTCACTACCAACCAGGCAGGAAGTCCCGGTGGGCTTTTCATAGAGATTCTCAAAGAGATCGCATCCAAAGAGGGCTGGAAACTGCACTATGTAGCCGGCACCTGGAGTGAAAATCTGCAGCGCCTTTCCACCGGCAAGATCGACCTGCTGCCGGCCATCGCGGTCAACGCCGCGAGACAACAGCGGTTTATATTCATCGAGCAGGGCCTGATCAGCAATTGGGCGCAGATCTTCGTTCCTGAAACGTCATCGATCAAGTCGTTTCCGGACCTGGATGGCAAGCGTATCGCAGTATTGCGGGACGATGTCTATATCACTGGTACGGGCGGTCTTGATTCCCTGTGCGAATCGTTCCTCATCGTCTGTGATCTCGTCGAATACGACACCTATGACAGGGTATTGCGCGCTGTCTCCCAAGAGAATGCGGACGCCGGCCTGGTCAACCGCCTGTTTGGCGCCACACGGGGTCATATTTACCCCGCCATCGCCAGTCCCATTGTGCTGATGCCTCAGGATATTCGTCTTGCCATATCGCGAAAATCGCCCAGCGCCGAATATATAAAGAATCGGCTGGAATACCATTTGGCGATCATGAAAATTGATGACCTTTCAGCCTACCAACAAAACCTGAGGACCCTGTTCGAGCCGGAGGCACCCATAGAGGAGAAGACACCGACCTGGGTATTACGGGTGCTCCTGATAAGCAGCCTGGTAATTGTCGCTCTGCTGATCATGGCGCAGATTCTCAACCTGAAACACGGTCACAAGAGTCAAAAACTGATTACCCAGGAGGCGCAATATCGACATTTCTTCAACGGCGTAGCCATCGCGCTCTGTGAAGGCGACAGTTCCCGGGCCTTGATCAGGCTGCAGCAGCTCATCGACTCAGGCGTGAAGGATATTCGCAGCTATTTCGACAACCATCCGCAGGAGCTGGCGGAGTACATTCAGCTGATCCGTATCGTGAACGCAAATCCGGCCACGCTGCGGCTTTTCGCCGTCGAAACCTTGTACGAACTTCAACACTGGCTGCCGGACAGCTACACGCCCGACGTCATTGTCGCACTCAAGGAGTTTCTTATCGCAAGCAGTGCAAAAAAACGGGTATTCACCGCGGAGATCTCCATGCTCGCAGCCGACGGAAGGCCGATCCAACTGTTTGTCTCTTTTCCTCTCTCCTCCACCGTTGACGGGGCTCGCCATATTCCTGTCTCGATCATGGACATCAGTCTGCAGCGGGAGACGGAGCGGCAGCTCTCCCTGGTCATCAAAGGCGCCTCACTGGGGTTTTGGGATTGGAACCTGGTCACCAACGAGTTGACGGTGAACAACCGGTGGATGGATATGCTGGGATTGTTGCCGAATGATTTGAAAGGCAATATCGAGGATTGGCGCAGTCGCCTCCATCCCGCGGATAGAGAACGGGTGACGCCAATTATCATGCAGCATATCGAGGACGGCGTTCCCTACAATGTCGAATTTCGTATGCGCCACAGCGATGGCCGCTGGATATGGATCGAGGGTTCCGGCGGTGCCGTGGAGCATAAACCAAGCACTAACCGTCCCACCCGTGCCTGCGGCACTCACCAGGATATCTCGGATCGAAAACGGACTGCAGAAGCCATGCATACCCTGATGCGCAGCATGGTGGGCATCACCGATGGCGACTTTTTCAAGCATGTAGCAAAGGAACTTTGCCATTGGTTTGATGCCGATGGCGCCAATATCGGCGAGTTGATCGGCGATAACCGCATCAGGGCACTGGCTACCATCGTCAACAACAAACCCATCAATGGATTCGAATACGCCCTAGCAGGCACACCTTGCTATGCGGTGATAAAAGATGGCGCACAGCTCTATCCGCAGGGGGTGCAGGACCTGTTTCCCGGCGATGAGAATCTGGTGTTGCTGCAAGCTCAGGGTTACGCCGGGACACCCATCAGGGATTTCACAGGAAGGGTAATCGGTATCGTCTGGGTTACATCGAGCAAATCCTTGTTTCTGGAACAGGAATGGGTGGAGGTAATGGATATAATCGCCGCCCGTATCAGTGCCGAGATCGAACGCATGCGCGCGATGGACAGGTTGGAACATCAAGCCACATTCGATGCTCTCACCGAGCTGCCGAACAGGCGCCTGTTGATCGATCGTCTCAGCCAGGCCAGGGCACGCTGCCTGCGACACAACCACCGTGGGGCAGTGATGTTTATGGACCTGGACCATTTCAAGACCATCAACGACTCCTTGGGACACAATATCGGCGACCTACTGTTGCAGGAGGTGGCTAACAGGTTGACTGAACAGATCCGCGACGAGGATACCGCCTCCCGACTCGGTGGCGACGAATTCGTTGTGCTGTTTTCTGAGTTGAGCGGTGATCCTCAACTCGCGGCACAGCAGGCGCAACAGGGCGCAAATAAGATTCTCAAGACCATATCGGAGCCCTATACGATCGGCGGCAATGAACTCCACATCACACCCAGCATAGGAATCGTGATCTTCCCGATGAATAACGAAACCGCCGATGACATTCTCAAATTCGCCGACACCGCCATGTACCGGGCCAAGGATGCCGGTCGTAATACCATCCGCTTCTTTCTTCCGGGTATGCAGCAGGCGGCAGAGGCGCATCTGCGCCTACAGCACGATCTCCGTCTGGCACTGGCAAACAATCAGCTGCAGCTCCATTTCCAACCCCAATACAACAACGAGGAACAGTTGGTCAGCGCTGAGGCGCTATTACGCTGGAACCATCCGCAGCAGGGCGAGATCAAGCCCAAAATCATTATCCCGGTGGCCGAGGAGTCGGGGCAGATATTAACGATTAGCGAATGGGTCCTGAGACATGCCCTGACGCTGAGTAAACCGTGGATTCAAGAATCGACCAACCTCAGACGCATTGCGATCAACATCAATGCCGTACACTTCCATCAAGTCGGATTTGCCGACCAGGTTAAAGGTATTCTTAAGGAGACCTCATTCGACCCAAACGGACTGACGCTGGAAATTCATGAAAACACCTTGGCGGAAAACCTCGATGAGGCGAAACAGAAAATTCTCGCATTGAAAAAGCTTGGGGTAAGAATCTGTATCGACAGCTTTGGAATCGGCTATGCATCTATCGCCTATTTGAGGCGTCTTCCGCTGGATGAACTGAAGATCGACCGCAGTTTCATCAGGGATATCACCAGCGACCCTAAAGATGCCAAATTGGTGCAGACTATCATCACTATCGCCCATCAAATGGAAATCGAAGCGATTGCGGTCGGCGTCGAAACAGAGCGGCAATTGCAATTTCTTCGTGACAACGGCTGCAGAATATTTCAAGGTTACTACTTTGAACATCCGTTACAGCCGGAAGCATTTGAATCCAGCCTGAAGAAACAGCCAGCTTGAATACCACAACCCGTGATTTTCCACAGAGAGATATCTACACGGTTTCCCGCCTGGTGCGCGAAACCCGCTCGGTACTCGAGGGCAGCTTTCCACTGATCTGGATCAGCGGTGAGATCTCAAATCTGGCGCAACCGGCCTCCGGGCATATCTATTTCAGCCTCAAGGATGAGATCTCCCAGGTCCGCTGCGCCATGTTCCGCATGAAACGCCAAAGACTGCGTTTTCAACCGGGGAATGGGCAGCAAGTCATGCTGCACGCCAGAGTAAGCCTGTATGAAGCGCGCGGCGAGTTCCAGTTGATTGTCGAGCATATGGAGCCGGCCGGTGAAGGTGCCTTGAGGCTTGCCTTTGAACAGCTCAAGCAGAAACTTGCAGCGGAAGGCCTGTTCGATGCGGATCACAAACAGGCACTCCCCGCCACACCTCGGCAAATCGGCATCATCACCTCACCGAGCGGCGCTGCGATTCGTGATCTGCTCACCGTGCTGAAGAGGCGTTTCCCCGCACTGCCGGTGGTCATCTATCCGGTCCAGGTCCAGGGCGAAAGGGCAGCGGAACAGATGGTGCATATGCTGCAACTGGCCAACCGACGCAATGAATGTGACGTGTTGATCCTGAGTCGCGGCGGGGGATCACTGGAGGACCTGCAGGCATTCAACGACGAAGCACTCGCCCGCGCCATTCATGCGTCCCGGATTCCGCTGGTGAGCGGTATCGGCCATGAAGTCGATTTCACCATCGCCGACTTTGTCGCCGACCAACGCGCTCCCACGCCATCGGCTGCGGCGGAGTTGGTATCTCCCGATCGGATGGCATGCTTGAAACAGCTGGACCAGCTTGGGCAACGTCTTGGCCTGATTCAGACACGACGTTTGCGATACCACCAGGAGCAGCTCTCTACATTCGGGAAGCGTCTCCTGAGACAACACCCAAGCCAACGCCTGCAACAGCGCGCTCAGCGGTTCGACGAACTGAACCAGCGCCTCAGACAGGCGCAGCAGCTCCACCTCGTCACCCTGCAGCACAGACTGGAAAAGCTGTGGTCCAGCCTCACTCACCTATCCCCGCAACAACGCATCGAGAATCAGCGCCACCACTATCAGTTATATACGGAAAGGCTGCAACGTGCGATGGAAAGCAGCCTTACGGATATTCGAACGAAATTGAACCAACTGGCAAGAGACCTGCATACCCTCAGCCCGCTGAATACCCTGAACCGGGGTTATGCCATCGTCAGCCGTGAAGAGGATGGCCATATTCTTCACGCCAGCAGCGAGGCGGAGAGAGGCGACAGGGTCAATGCCAAACTCAGCCAGGGCAGCCTGGTGTGCCGGGTCGAAGAAATTAAGCCGGCAGCAAAAAAAGAGTCATAACTCGTCAGAGCGGATCACCATCATCTTTTCAATCTGCATATCGCGCATGGTATGGGGTATGCCACCAACACCCATACCCGACTGGCGCAAGCCGGCAAAGGGCATCCAATCGACACGAAAGGCTGTGAAATCATTGATCATAACCGCCGATGCGTGCAGGCGTTTGTAACCCCGCAGGGATCGTTGAAGGTTATTGCTGAAGACCGCCGCCTGAAAGGCGAAAGGCAAGGCATTGGCCTGGTCGATAGCCTGATCCATGTCATCATAGGCATAGACACAGACCACCGGTCCGAAGACCTCCTGGGTACTCACCTTTGCGTCCCTTGGCGGATTGTATAGCACCGTGGGACGATAACAGGTTTCCGAGAGAGGTTGGCCGCCACAGACCAATTCTGCACCCTGATCGACCGCTTCGCTGACCCAGGCATGGATCCGCTCCACTTCGCGCGGGCGGATCAGCGGACCTATGGCCGTCTTCTCCAGCGTCGGATCACCTATCTGCATACTATTCCCTTCGGCCGCCAGTCCATCCGCGATACGGCGTGCAATCGACTGTTCAGCGAACACCCTCTGCACAGACACGCACACCTGTCCGGCATGATAGAAAGCACCCTTGGCAAGCAGCGGCAGGGCATCGTCGAGATCGGCATCGGCCTCAACGATCACTGGCGCCAGGCCGCCATGCTCAAGGGCACATCTCGTACCCGGCGCCAAATGGGATCGCAAATGCCACCCTACTCTTGCACTACCGATAAAACTGAAAAAGTCGACCCGGGGGTCCGTCACCAACTTCCCCGCAACCTCCAGATCCTCAGTGACCAGCGCCTGCGCCCAGGCCGCCGGCAAGCCCGCTTCTCTGAGCATCCCGATGAAGCGCATACAGGAGAGCGGAGTATCCTCTGCCGGCTTGATGATCACTGGACATCCGGTGGCAACCGCCGGCGCTACTTGATGCACAATCAGATTCAGTGGATGGTTGAAAGCGCTGACGGCCACCACCACCCCAATAGGTTCCCGGTGGGTGAACGCGATCCGTCCACTGGATGCGGGATTGGCCCCCATGGGGATCTCTTCACCGGCTTCGGTGCGCAGGGTCTCGATGCAGATTGCGATGCCATCGATGGCACGCGCCACCTCGATGCGTGAATCGATGAGGGGCTTGCCGCCCTCTCTGGCAGCCTCCAGCGCCAACAGTTCGGCCCTTTCGGTCATCAGCTCGGCGGTTCGCTTCAGGATTTCAATCCGATCCGACAACGCCAGCCACCCGTCCCGTTCATAGAACAGGTTACGCGCAATAGACAAGGCCCGCTCCACACCATTCGCATCCACGGTATCTATGGTTGCGATCGGGGTTTGATCGAATGGCGCTGTCACCTGCATCCGGGCAACCGATTCGATCTCGGCAGCGATCATATGCGGGTAGTGGCTCAACTGGGGCATCACGACCTCCTTGGCAACGGGCATAGATAGCCTGTTTTTATATGTGATCAAAACACAAAACAGTCACATACCGACCTACTATGGTTATTCAGACCATGTCAGTTGCGCTTGAGTATGGATCGGCAGATACGGAGAGTTTGCTTCGATCTGCCCGGTGACTGATTCCCCGTCCAAACCAAAAGTCTATTCGGCTATCAGCTCTTTTGCCTGCTCTACCCAGCGCTCCCGCTCGATTCTGCCCTTAAAGTTCAGCCTTTGTGAGAAATCCTCAATTTCAGCACTGCTCCAGGCTGCAATTTGGGTATAACTTTTGACCCCATAATCCTGCAATTTTTTCTCGATAACGGCACCGATGCCTTTTATCATCTGAAGATTGTTCGTGTTTTTTACCGCTGCCCGGCCGGCAGCGGGCTTATTCGCAGCAGGTTTGTTTACGGTACGCCTCTTGGTTACCGGTGAAGCCTTTCTGACACCATCGTCAAGCAACTTCCGCAGTGCCTTGAACTCCTTCTCCAGCGCCTCAACCCTGGCTTTCAGGGCTTCGTGGTGATCGGACTTGGTGAATCTTTTTTTCAGTTTATTGTGGATCTTGTCTTGCAGTGCTTTATTTGACTTACTCTTCTTCGGCATCAACCTTCCCCTTATCCAAGTAGTTATATTTCCAGCCTAAGTAGCTATTATGGAACATAATTACTGTTTTTTCAGGATTGATAGAGAGGTTATTTCCCAACCGGTCATTTTTCAGCCGACAAAATCAAGGGCGCTTCAGCTTGTGTCCGCTAAACCTTCTTCGTATTCATCTATCAGCCAGGGTTCTCTCAAGGGCCTTCAAAAGACGCCATTTCCACACTAACAATCCGTTACCGGGTAGACACAGACAGGTGTTTTATCGTCTAAAGTTCAGATATACGATTCACCATCACATAATAGATGGCTATAAACTCAACACATCAGAGGAGATACCGATGCTGGTAAGCGACTATATGAGTTCCACACCCATCACCGTTCAGCAAGAAGACAACTATGATCTGGCATTTGAAATCATGGAAAAGAAAAACATGCACCACCTGCCGGTTGTAGACAATGAAAATCAAGTGGTCGGCATCGTGACACGGCGGGATCTTCAACTCGCTGCCCGCTATTTCAAGGAGGCTCCGGTGGAGATCGCCGAAGTCATGCATACCCCGGTATTCACAACTTCCGCGAGTGCTCCCCTTGCTTCGGCAGCCAGGCAGATGAACGACAACCGTATCGGCTGTCTACCGGTTATCGGCGATGACAAACATGTCGCGGGCATGCTGACCGAAACCGATCTCTTCCGTGCGCTGACAGACCTGCTGGACAGTTAACATTCCAACGTACTCAACACGACGTTAACAGACTCTGACAATTGACCCGGCCGTCCTGCCAACGACGGCCGGACCGCCTTTCCGGGAAAAGACGGCAACCTTTGCCTCAGCGATCATCGATACCTGGGTTGCGAATCGAAGCAGTGCGTGCGGTATTCATGATGTAGAAGGATTGAGAATGTGGCTCAGGCCATAAACCATTCAATCATCACTGCGTAAAAAGAGGTTCATTACCTTCTTGAAAAATCCGCCCGGTGAGATAGTAATCTGCGCATTGTCGTGATTGATCTCTTCCATTGCGTAACTGGTCACATCCACACCGGCTTCGCGGTACATTTCGCTGGAGAGTTTGAGGTCGCCAGCCCATCGGGAGAGAAAATCTTCACTGGGTGCGATGTAGACGATACGCCCCACTTCCTCCTGGATCAGCTTTGATGCGCAACGGGGGCAGGGTGGATGAGTTACATAAACAGTGCAGTCGCTAAGATCCCGCTTGGCGAAGATCATCGCATTCTCTTCAGCGTGAATAGTCAGGTTGAGCTTGCAATCACGATCACCCAAGCGCTCCTGTTTGTCCTCCACGCCCGCAGCAAATCCGTTGTAACCCAGCGAGATGATACGGTTACCGTCGGTGATGACGGCACCGACCTGGGATGAGGGATCCTTGCTCCAGGCTGAAATGTAGGCCGCCAGCCCGAGAAAGCGGGTATCCCATTTAGTCATCAGCGTTGATCGTCGCCTGTCGGCGCAACTTTGGCTGCCGCCTCTGTCATCATTTTCTTCAATTCACCACTCTGGTGCATCTCCAGGGTAATGTCGCAACCGCCGATCAGTTCACCATCGATGTAGATCTGCGGAAAGGTCGGCCAATCGGCATAGCGTGGCAGGTTCTCGAAGATCTCCGGATCGGCGAGCACATTGACATAGGCGAATGGCACCCCGCAATCCTGTAGGGCAGCGGCAGCACGGGATGAGAAGCCGCACATGGGAAACTGGGGTGTTCCCTTCATGTAGATAACTACCGGATTCTGCTCGACCTGCTCTTTGATTCTGTCCAAGACATCCATCGTGTATACCTCACAATATGGGTTATCGTGTCTATATGGGGTGCTTAATGTAAGTTTCAAACACGATTGTAATAGGGAATTCTATCTATTTGTGCCGGGATAAAAAACCCGTAATAATCCAAGCTTACACTTTTTGACCCGACTGTAGTTGAGAAGTTGTCGATACGGGTCAATCCGTGCTGGCCTGCCGTAACTGATTTGAGGCATAGGCAGCTGACGAGAGCTGTTTACCTGCAATTCAATATTTACCAGCTATCTTTGCTACGGGCAAAACCACAATGTACGCGACGACATTACGGGAATAAAACGACTGACACTGATCTCAATTGACATAAAATCATTTAATTATCTACAGCTTGCAGGAATACAGGCGCCCTGTCTGGCAGGGAATTGTGATGGATGCGGAAGATATCGGCAATTTGCAAAAAAAGAGTTTCACTGCTTGAAGATCATATCGGTTTCAAACTGGAACCGATTCTCCACTATGCCCTGCAGGCAAGGGACAACTACACCCTGGAACACTCCAATAGAGTCGTCTCACTATCGGAGCGAATCGGTAAGCATCTCAACCTGCAAAGGCATGAGATGAATGTACTCACACTGGCTGCGGGTTTCCATGATATAGGCAAGACCGGCATACCCGACAACATCCTGCTCAAGCCCGGCAAGCTCAACGGAGATGAGTACGAGGGTATCAAGGCCCATGCCAGTATCGGCGCAAATATGCTACGCACACTGGCACACCCGCTGCTCAACGAGGTCGCGGAGTGCGTTCTGCACCATCACGAACACTGGGACGGCAGTGGTTATCCGGATGGCCTGAAAGGCCGGGAGATACCGATCATCTCGCGCATTATCACTGTCGCAGATGCATATGACGTCATGACCTCGACTCGCAGTTACCGGCAGGAGGTCAGCAAACATGATGCATTGCGGATGATCGAATCGGAGAGCGGAAAGCAATTTTGCCCGGATGCGGTAAAAGCATTACTGGCCGTCTTCAAGGCAGATCCCACCATAGGCAAATAAACATTCCACGGAGATATCCCTACTTCTTCATCTGCTCTTCACAGTAGGCCTTTGCTTTCATGTTTGCGGCCACCGGATCACTCCCCTGATCGATGAACTCCTGTGTCATCTGCTTGCGACAACCCTGGTAGTTGAAGAGTGCGACATCGACCGGTTCCGAGCACCCTGTGACTAACACAGCGATAGCCGGTATCAAACGCTTCACCCCGTACTCCTTGCCTGATGAAGATTGCGTTGCAGCCAAAACTCGAACAGCGCGATATGCCACAATTTGCTGCCGCGTATCCGCGTGTGGTGCATCTCCGGCGCCGCCATCAGCATATCGATATATGACTGTTGGAAGACCCCCCGTTGCCTCGCCTCCCGGGTATCGAGTATGCCGCGCATGAACTCGAGAAATTCACCCCGTACATATTTCAAGGCGGGCATCGGGAAGTAGCCTTTGGGACGGTCGATCACCGCGTCGGGAAGGATACCCCTGGCCATTGCCCTGAGGGGATATTTTCCTCCCTCGCGCAATTTCAGCTCAGGCGGGCAGCGTGCCGCCAGCTCAACCAGGTGGTGGTCGAGAAAGGGTACTCTCGCCTCCAATCCCCAGGCCATGGTCATATTGTCCACACGCTTCACCGGATCATCGACAATCAGCATGGTCTGATCCAAATGCAAAACGGCATCGATCAATGTCTCTGCATCGGACATGCCGAGCTGCTCGGCGATCAGCTCCCGAGTATAGTCGGCGCCGCCATACTCTGTACCGACCATGCGCAGATACTCATCGTGATCGCGGTCGAAGTAGTGTTTGGCGAATCTCTCCACCGCTTCACCCTCGCGCTCCTGCATGATACGTGGATACCAGAAGTAACCGCCGAAGACCTCATCGGCCCCCTGCCCGGACTGAACAACTTTGATCTGCCTGGAGACCTGTTCCCCGAGCAGATAGAAGGCCACCGCATCCTGGCCAAACATCGGCTCGGCCATGTGGTCCACGGCTTCAGGTAGCCGTTTCAGCACCTCACTATTCGGTACCAGGAATTTATGGTGCCGGGTAGCGTATCTCTCGGCCACGGGATCGGAGTATTCGAACTCGCTGCCCTTCTCTTCCGGCTGGTCTTCGAAACCCACTGAAAAGGTTCTCAAATCGGTGGCGCCAGACTCAGCCAGCAATGCCACCAAAAGGCTAGAATCAAGACCGCCGGACAGCAACACCCCGACAGGCACATCGGCAATCTCATTGCGCTTGCGCACCGCTTCGCGAAGTGTATCGTGAATCGCTTCCAGCCACTCTCCCTCCGAGAGAGGCAATTCGGGACGGGTAGCGGGATAGTGCCAATAGGTGCGAATACGTTCCGTACCATTCGCTTCGATCACCATGCAGTGACCCGGCGCCAGTTTGCGCACACCCCGAAAGATGGTCCGCGGCGCCGGCACCACGCCGTGCAGGGTAAACTGATGATGCAGGGCAACGGGATCGATAGCGGTATCCACACCGCCTGCGGCCAGCAGCGCCTGGGTGTTGGAGGCGAACCTAAAACGCACCCCATCCTGGGTGTAGTAGAGAGGCTTGATCCCGAAACGGTCTCTTGCCAGAAACAGACGCTGTCGTTGACAATCCCACACCGCAAAGGCAAACATGCCGTGCAGACGGTCGACACAATCCTCACCCCAGGCATGGTAGGCCTTGAGAATCACCTCGGTATCGCCACTTGAGAAAAAGTGATACCCAAGCCCTTGCAGGATCGCCCTGAGCTCCTTGTAGTTATAGATGGCGCCGTTGTATACCAGTGCCAGACTCAGCTCCTGGTCCAGCATCGGTTGATGCGCATGCTCGGACAGGTCGATGATGGACAAACGCCGATGGCCAAATCCCAATGCGCCGTCGCTGTAACTCCCGCCGTGGTCGGGGCCGCGCTGGCGCAATCTTTCATTCATTCTCTCGATAGCCGCCAGATCGGCAGGCGCACCATCGAAACGCAGTTCACCGCAGAGTCCACACATACAAGCTCAATCCGGATAACATTCTCACATCGGAGCCTACACCAAGCCATTTTATGTGTCATGCCATAACGTTGCGGGAGTAGTGACATTGAAACAGACCTGGTACACAATCGCCCTGTTAGCACAACGCTGACCGCACTTGAACTTAGTCAGTGTAAAAACGCTGACATACGCGCAAAAGGAAAGGATAATGTCACGGATGACTGAGACCCTGCCGTCAAACCCCGGGTTGGAGCATGCACGCGAAGTGCTGCGGCATACCTTTGGTTACTCCGACTTCCGTCCGCCACAGGATCGGATTATCAGCCATTTGATCGATGGCGGCGATGCCATTGTGTTGATGCCCACCGGTGGCGGCAAGTCCCTCTGTTACCAGATACCGGCAATCGTGAGAGAGGGCACCGGCATTATCATCTCCCCACTGATTGCATTGATGCAGGATCAGGTCAACAGCCTGCGTCAATACGGGGTTCGCGCCGCTTTTCTCAACTCGGCATTGGCTCCCGAGGAGGCCCATCAGGTGGAACGGCAACTCCTCCGGGAAGAGCTCGACCTTCTCTATGTCGCACCGGAACGACTGCTGACGCCCCGCATGCTGGATCTGCTCATGCAGTCACGGATTGCGCTCTTCGCCATAGACGAAGCCCATTGCGTCTCCCACTGGGGACACGACTTTCGCCCTGAGTACATAGCGCTTTCGCAGCTGCATGAACGCTTCCCGGAAACCCCCAGAATAGCCCTCACAGCCACCGCGGATAAACCGACACGCAATGAGATCGTACAACGCCTGGCCCTGCAGCGGGCCGGTGAATTCATCGCTGGTTTCGATCGGCCCAATATCCGGTATCAGATCAGCGAAAATGACGGCAATGCCAAGCAGCGCCTGCTGCGATTCATCCGCCAGGAACACCCTGACGAATCCGGTATCGTCTACTGTCTTTCTCGCAAACGGGTAAACGAGATCGCCGCCTGGTTGCAAGATAACGGGATCGACGCCCTCCCTTACCATGCCGGCTTGGACAATCGGATCCGTCAACAACACCAAACCCGATTCCTGCAGGACGAGGGGGTGGTGATCGTCGCCACCATCGCCTTCGGCATGGGCATAGACAAACCCGATGTCCGTTTCGTCGCCCATCTCAACCTGCCGAAGAGTATCGAGGCCTACTACCAGGAGACGGGACGTGCCGGCCGCGACGGGCAGACCGCGAACGCCTGGATGATATATGGGCTACAGGATGTCATCACCCTCCGGCAGATGCAGGCCTCCTCCGACGCCGACGAAACACACAAACGGGTCGAACGCCACAAGCTCGACGCGATGTTGGCATTCTGCGAAATCACCACCTGCCGCCGCCAGGCGCTCCTCGCCTATTTCGATGACCGTCTCGAACACCCCTGCGGTAACTGCGATACCTGCCTGCAGCCTCCGGAGACCTGGGATGCCACCGTCGCCTCACAGATGGCCCTCTCCTGTGTGCATCGGACCGGCCAGCGCTTCGGTGTCAATCACCTGATCGAGGTCCTGCTTGGCAAGGAGAGTGATCGCATATCGCGATTCGGCCACCATCGGGTCAGTACTTTCGGTATCGGTAAGGATCTCACCGCCACCGAATGGCGTACTGTATATCGTCAATTGATTGCCCGCGGCCTGTTGGCTGTCGACCTGGAGGGTTATGGTGGGCTTCGCCTGACCCAGGCAAGCAGACCGGTGTTGCGGGGTGAGACACGGCTGATGTTGCGCAAGGCACGAAAAATGAGTGCGAAACAACGACGCAAACAACCCCGCATTGCAGAAATCAGCGACAGCAATCAAGCCATGTGGCAGGCATTGAGAAACCTTCGCCTCGAACTCGCACAGGCACAAGGGGTGCCGGCCTATGTGATCTTTCACGACGCAACCCTGATAGAGATGGCGGAAAAAAGACCAAGGGACAAACAGCAGCTGGCAATGATATCGGGTGTAGGCGATCACAAGCTCGAGCGCTACGGAGATGCATTTTTATCGCTATTGAACAGCAACCTTGAGAGTGCGCGGAACCCGTCTGCGGATGTGGTCGATTTGCCGACCAATCCAGCCTGACCCCGTCAGAGGTCGTCTATAATGTCTAACCAGTTCTCATTTCCAGAGTCCACCATTGATAAAACCCATAAAATTTTTGCAAGTATTGCCGGTACATAGAAGATAAAGAAGAGTTTATTCCAACCATCAAACTGAGGTACACGCATGATGGATCCTAAAACGCTCGTCAAAGATCTTGATCATCTGGTCTCCCTGCCCGATATCTGTATTCGCGTAAATCAGCTGATGGGGTCCGGCAATTACTCCTCACCACAAGTTGCCGATATCATAAGCCAGGATGCCGATATCTCTGCCCGGCTGCTACGCATGGTCAACAGTTCGTTTTACGGCCTACCGGCAAAGATCGAAACACTATCCCGTGCCATTACCATCATCGGCGCGGATGAGTTGAGGAATCTTGTCATGGCGGCCACCGCCATGCGTACCTTCACCGGCATTCCAAAGCAGCTGGTCGACATGACAGAGTATTGGCAACACTCAGTCACCACCGGGGTGATGGCCCAGTCCCTGGCCAAACACTGCAATATTCTGCACAGCGAACGACTTTTCGTAATGGGTCTGCTGCACGATGTGGGACGGCTGGTGATCTATCTGACGTTGCCTGAAAAAGCCACCGATATCCTCTATATCACGGGTGGCGATAACTGGGTATTGCCACAGACCGAAACCGAGGTTCTAGGTTTCACGCACCTGGATGTGGGCGCCGAACTGATGCGCGCGTGGGGCCTGCCAGAGAGTTTCGCAGCGGTGGCCGGATACCATGATGATCCTAAGCAAGCGGGCGATTATCAGCTGGAGACATCCCTTGTGCATATCGCCAAAGCGATCGCCAACGGGGAGATGGTCGGCCTGAACGTGGAAGAGATGCTATGGGCCATCAACCCATTCGCCTGGAAAATGACGGGTCTAAGCGATGAAACCGTATCGCCTATGATAGAAGAGATGGTGGCAAAAAGTCACGAGGCTCTGAGCTTGATCACACCCCAATACAAACAAGCTCTCGCTTAACTGCGGGCAAGCAGAATTCAGCACAACCCGAAGTCTTCCATCGCACCTCTGGAATGAGCGGCGCCAAAGGCTGGCAGCTACGTGTCGCTCTTGACTCTTCCGTGTCTTGGCCGGTGCGACCGCCACATGCAGCCGATCTCGATTTTCATTCCTGACTTAGACATTACCTCCTGTAACCGATTTTGTTGAATAGGCGAAACTACAATTCGTCACGGGAGGCCTTTGGGGCATGGAACGACGTAATCAAGATCCGGGATGGGAGTATGAAGCGCATTTCTACCGATCAGGGATGGCGCCCCAACCACCCCCGCCGGGAGTCTCAATAGTGACGGTATCGCCCGCTTCGACCATCAATGAGACCTTGGCCGGGATCGGTTTTCCGTTATGGGTGTTAATCCCTGCCTCGCCGGGATTACCGCCGGCGCATCCCCAGGGCCGATGAACCCGCCTTTCGGTCAACAGCGTGACCTGGGTGGGTGCGAGAAATTTAAAGCGCCTGATCAGGCCATCGCCTCCAGACCTGATACCCTTGCCACCCGACCCCCGACGCAGGCTGTAGTTGACCACCTGAACGGGAAACCGCTCCTCGATTACCTCGATGGGCGTATTCAGAGTGTTGGTCATGTGGGTCTGCACCCCATGCAACCCGCCGCCACGCTTTCCCGCTCCCATGCCGCCACCGACGGTTTCGTAATAGTCCCAGCACAGCTCCCCACCGACACTCCCCATCGCCAGGTTATTCATGCTGCCGTGGCTAGCGGCGGGAATATCATCGGGCAATACCTGGGCGAGTGCGCCCAGTACCGCATCCACCACCCGGGTGCTGGTCTCCACGTTACCCGCGGCAACAGCCGCCGGGCGTCTGGCGTTCAACAGGCAACCCTTGGGAACGTACAACCCGATGGATCTGAAACTACCGGCGCAGGCCGGTGTCTGGGGCGGCATCAGACAACGAAAGACATAGTAGACCGCGGCAGCGGCTACCGATAAGGGGGCATTGATATTGCCAGCAACCTGATCGGCGGTGCCGCTGAAGTCGACCAGGATGCGTTCCGGCTCCGCCACCAACCTGACCAGAATTGGGATATCGCTGTTGCCCTGGCCGTCATCATCCATAAGCTCCTTGAAGCGGTACTCTCCGGGGGGGATTCGCTTCAATGCCTCTCTCGCCAGTCGCTCGGCATAGGCGTTAAGCGCCTCCAGGCCCGCCAGGAAGGGATCCCTGCCCCATTCGTCGATCAACTGAGCCAGTCGCTTCAAACCGCTTCTGTTGGCACTGATCTGGGCAGCAAAATCCCCTTCCGATTCGCCGGGATTGCGATTGTCACGGATGATCGAGGAGAGGAAATCACCATCGATGGCTCCGCCTCTGACCAGCTTGCCCGGCGGTATGACGCGACCCTCCTGATCGAGGGAGTGAGAGACGGGCATGGACCCCGGAGAAGTGGCACCGATATCGGCATGGTGAGCCCGGTTGACCAGAAAGGCGGTCAATCGGCCTGCGTAAAAGAGTGGGGCGACGAGGGTGACGTCTGGCAGGTGAGTCCCTCCCATGAAGGGATCGTTCAGTACCACCATATCCCCCTCGCGCCACTCGACCCTAGCGACAATATCCGCCATGGCGTAAGCCATGCTGCCGAGATGGACAGGGATATGCGCGGCCTGGGCACAGAGCTCACCCTGGGCGTCAAAAACGGCGCAGGAGAAATCGAGCCGGTCGCGAATATTGGGCGAGAAGGCGGCATTGCGCAGCACCGCACCCATCTCATCGCAGACCGCTTCCAGGCGTGAGGCGAAAATATTCAGTTCGACCGCGTCCATAAACCTCCAACTGTTTCGTTTTCCTGGTTACACACCATATTCAGCTATGGCCTCTCACCCTACCCCTCCCTCACGGAGAGCGTTATACAAGCGGGCCGCAAAACGGTTATCTGTCCGCAAATGAACACCAATTTGGCTTAATAACCGCCCTGTACGCGGCGGTAGAATAGAGCCTGCGTCGCACCATGCTGAACAGTAGTATTTTATTTGCGTTTCCACATTACATGAGATCCGTTCTATATGGCCAGCATGCACCAACTATGAAGTCGAAGCCAAACCCAATTCGAAATATTCGCCTTAAGATAGGCGCCTGATGGCTATATATCGCAGTAGCGGCAGGGACGCCGCATAAGCTCCGCTAGCGCAAGGATGTGTTGTCGGGGCGTCGGAGAAGTATAGCCGTCAGGTGCCGGGGTTCGACAGCTCGCAAACTGATCGTTACAGCATTGGGATCCATTGCATCTATTCGCCCAATAACATTCGATATGTCAACCATATTACCGCGGCAACAAAATCTCATTATCATTCCAAAGCCAACTGCTCAAACCCAATAAGAGTGGTATTATTTTCCCCCACAATACCCCCTGTTGCATCCCGGCTATGGCGCCGCTAGAATAGCTGACCATTCTACTTGGTTATAGCCGGGATCTCTCTACTACGAGGATCACAACAAGAATTCATCTCTAATGAAGGAGTACCATTCCATGGCCCATGAACTACCCGCCCTACCCTATGCAATCGACGCACTGGAACCCGTTATTTCGAAAGAGACATTGGAGTTTCATCACGGCAAGCACCACAACACCTATGTGACCAATCTCAACAACCTGATACCCGGCACTGAGTTTGAGAACGCCACCCTGGAAGATACCATCATGAAATCATCCGGCGGCGTATTCAACAATGCGGCACAGATCTGGAATCACACCTTCTATTGGAACTGCCTGCAAAGCCCGAACGAAGACAATGCCCCCGGCGGTGCCCTGGCGGACGCCATCAACTCGACCTTCGGCTCCTTTGACGAATTCAAGAAACAGTTCGCCACCTCCGGCGCAACCAACTTCGGTTCCGGCTGGACCTGGCTTGTGCAGAACGAAGACGGCAGCCTGGAGATCTTCAATACATCAAATGCGGGCACACCCATGACCTCAGGCAAGAAGGCACTGCTGACCGTCGATGTCTGGGAACACGCCTACTACATCGACTATCGCAATGCGCGCCCCGCTTATCTGGAGGCGTTCTGGAAGGTGGTTAACTGGAACTTCGTCGCCGATAACATGAGTTAATCCCCTACACTCGCCAGCATGTATCAATGCTGGCGGGTTTCAGCAATCACTTCATTGCCACTGAACTGCTATTTAATGGAATCACAACCATTTGAATCTGCCTAACACGGATAAACAGTATCCGCTATCGAGCCAACACACCTGCCCATAATCTTCTAAAAACCGACACAAAAAAACATACTCACGCATCCAATCCCATCTATGTTTGCACTACTTCTGAATTATATGGCCATTGCATATATATGAAGAGAGTATGCCGCTAGTGAATGCAACGCCCAGCAAGGCACTGATCTCTATACCGGTCAAGGTACACCCCTGATCCAGGCCGAGTGTATTGAACTGTTCAAACAACTGGGCACTGAGATGAAGCCCGAACTGAAATCACCAAGTGTTAATGTGCCTTGCGAAGATGGCTGTACACAGCAGCGCTATGCCCTGAGGAATAGGTTGCACGAATACTGAAACCTCTCACAGTTAAGGTTCCACACTCAAAGTCAAGTCCTGGGTTAAAGACAACCAGTCGAATCAAATGCTGTTACTGAAAAGTAACATATTATGTTCAGACAGTTGTTTCTTCACCACTAATTCTTTTAGCGATGAAAGCTACGGATAGTTATCCGTCCCTGTAATTAACAAACGTTAGTTATCATCAATCAACTTACACTTTAAAATTAAGAATAAACGGCTAAACTGTAGAGCGCATAGAAACCCTAGGTTTGCTAGGGTAAAGTTATAGTGGAAAAAATTAGAACGGATTAACTATGTAATTATTGGCCAGTTGAGGAGTGATCGATGAAATTACTGTATATGTTAATGCTTTCTTGCATATTCTCGATTGTCACAGCAGCTGAGATTGACAACCATCCACCAGTGGATCATAACGCCATATTTCAAAAAGCCAACCAATCAGTACCAGATATCAAATCGATGCGTCAGGCAGAAGTCCTGAGTGTAATAGATACAAATGGATATACCTATATTGAGGTGAATCAGAATAACGAAACAGTCTGGTTGGCCGTACCGGCGGCTGCGGTAAAGGCGGGTGACACCATTCACTATCCGGATGGCCCAATAGTGCTAAATCATATCAGCCGCTCTCTCGATAGAACATTTCCTTCAGTGATTTTTCTGATGAGCATTGTCGTCAACAGCGACAAATAACGGAAGAGTAAATCGCAGCAACTCCTAGCAAGGCATAAAGGCTTGAATAGATATTATGAGGCCCTGCTTAAATTCATCCATGATTTTATCAGTGACGCGCTATTAAATTTCAGGCGCTGACAAAAACTAAGATACACGCACTGTATTGATCTAAAGAGATTATGCCCTGCTATCCAGTCACCCTCATATGCCTAGTCAGATTGACCCCGGCAATGAGATTCGCAATCGACAAAATATCAACGGTCGCAAGGAGCGCCAGTTAAAATTATCGAGACAGATAATAACCTTCCTCTATTCAACTCGGATGCCGCATCGACACTGCCGTGCGGAAGGACGGATTTGACATTAGCGATTTTTTGAAAGCTTTAAAAAATCTGCGCATGAGAGAAGATATTACGCGTTTTTTCGGATTTATATAACTGCTCATTATTATTAATAATCTCAATAATTAATCATGCTCTACTTATGAATCTGATAAATTCCTATTTTTTTCGATACTCTCTCTATATATTTATCTTAATTATTACAACCACTTACAATATTTCCATCTTTAGTCAATAGGTTTTTTATAAATGCATAAGTTTTCATTATGGTTACAATTAGTTAAATTTATTTGACAAAAACAGCGCGAAAAACCTTACTAAAGATAAAGGAAATGAGATTTCTATGCCCATAAAAATGTAATTAATAGTTGACCTCATCCGTTAAGGAAACGTCATTTATAGCAGGCGTATGTGAAGCGAGAAGCGATGTTTCAGCTTTGAGTTTTCGGCTCGTAGAATCAAGTAGCGTGGCTAGAAGCTGTTGACATCCGCTGCCAGTGGAATTGACGTAGATGAGTTTTTCATTCTCTTGTTACCACCAGCCAAACTGGCGTTAGCAAGACTTGTACGGTCTTAAAATATTTTTAAGCCTTATTAACAAACATAATAAATCGGTCATTAAAGTCAGAACCGTTAAGCAGTCTCTTTACTGCTTTTCGGCAAATGCTGTGATACAGAAACAGTTGATATTTACTGGCCAAGAAACCAGCCAAAAATAACTCAAGGTGCTGAAAAGGTATACCTGGGGAGGGATGCCATTCATGAGATACATGCCCTGAGCGGGTTGTGTACTCGGAATGGGTTTGATAATTAGCATGGCAGAGGAAGACTGATGCTATTTGTTCATTCACGCACTTCTCTAGATATACGATATAACTTCATTGCGGCCATGTGTGTCCTGTTTGCCTATACATTGCCCGCCGTAGCTGCAATCCAGGGTAGCATGCACGATCTCTCAGGTAGCGGCATCACCGTTGAAATCTGTAATATTTGCCATACTCCCCATGCCGGCAATGGCAGTACGACCACACCGTTGTGGAACCACACCATATCTACAGTCGTCTACACGCTTTACAATAGCCCCACTATGGATGTAGCGGTAGAACAACCAGGCCCTGGAAGCATGTCACGCTTATGCCTGTCTTGTCATGACGGTACGGTCGCTATCGATTCATTCGGCGGTGACACAGGTACCCCTGGCAATGTACTTACTGGATTGGCTTCCAAAGGTACAGATCTAAGTGATGATCATCCTGTCGGCGTGCAATGGGTACACCAGACATTAGGAGGCGGCAGTTCCAGTCTATGCATGAACTGTCATGACATTCATAATATCACCGAACCACCGGGTAAAGAGCTTAAATTTTTTGCTGGCAGAGTCGAATGTCCATCTTGCCATGATGTTCATAATAGTCAGGTTATGGATGTTAAGTTGTTGCGAAAGCCGCTTGCTGGTTCAGCGTTATGCTTTCATTGTCATCCCAAATAAGCGCAGTTTAATACGTCGCATACTACACATTTGAGACTCATATTTAACAAATAGTCGAGGACTTGTGAGGTTTTATTTGTAATACATTCAATTACTGATCGATCATTCTTTTTGAACAAATCAGGATCTATAAGGAAGGATAAATAGTGGTGAAATCTATTGATAGCAATAATGGAGAGGTTAAAGGACGACTGTGTCTTGTTGAAGATGATGAAATTATGCGCGCTTCCCTATGCCAAAGGTTTGATATTGAGAATATAGTTTCTGATTGCTTTTGCACTGGCCAGGAAGCTTTTGAGTCAATCTCAAGAAATGACTACACGACATTGATTATAGATATTCGTTTACCCGATACAAATGGTGAAAAACTATTTAACGCAATCATTGATTCAAATAATGTTCCACCAACTACGATTTTCATCAGCGGGTATCGTGATATCAATCAAGCTGTGCGGCTGTTAAAGGCAGGCGCTGTTGACTACCTAACAAAACCATTTGATCTAGACGAGCTTATAGATAAACTGAGAGAGGCATCTCCCTCGCTTTTCGGTGAAGATAAGGAAAGCAGTACAGTGTTAGGCGTGTCTCCAAAAATGCGGCAGATAAAAGCCATGTTAGATCGCCTTGCAGTCCATAACTGTGACATTTTAATTACAGGTGAATCGGGTGTTGGCAAAGAGTATGCCGCAAGATATTTTGCCAGCAGATTGAATAACGGACACGAAAAACCGTTTATTGCATTGAATTGCGCAGCTCTCCCGGAAGACCTTCTTGAAGCTGAGTTGTTCGGCCATGAGGAAGGGGCATTCACAGGTGCCACCAAATCAAGGAAGGGAGTATTTGAGCTTGCTGATGGCGGTGTGCTGTTTCTTGACGAAATTGGAGAAACATCCGCAAGAATGCAGGCAAAGCTATTACGCGCTATTCAGGAAAGGGTTGTACACAGACTGGGCCAAGAAAAACCGATATCCGTCAATCTTCGCCTAATCTATGCGACCAACAGAGACTTAAAGAAAATGGTTGCAAATGGTGAATTTCGAGAAGACTTATATTTCAGGATCAATACAGTTCATCTTCATATACCCCCCCTTCGTGAACGCAAAGAGGATATCAATTGGCTTGCACACCGGATAATTGATAATTTTTTTCATGAACACAAAAAAAGACGCTTATTGCTACCACTAACTGTACGTTATTTGGAAAAGCAACACTGGCCAGGTAATTTGAGAGAACTTGCCAATGCCGTGGAACGTGCCTGTATCTTGTCAACACAGGATATTCTTGGCCCTAGAGAGTTCGGTGCGCCCTCTGAAGATCATCTCATCCCATGCTGTGAAATGAAATTAAAAGATTCCATGGAAGAATTTGAAAAAAAGTTTCTGCTCGAGAAATTGAATGCACATCAATGGCGTATTGCAGAAACCGCATCCTGCCTTGGAATCAGCAGAAAGAGCTTGTGGGAAAAGATGAAACGTTATGAAATATCACATCAGAACAACTGATGCCAAAGCAGCCAATCTCCTAGAGATTGGCTATAAATTTTTCTGAAGCATCTGCAATAACCGCTCGGCATTTATCCGCTATGCCTCCACGCGTTTCCTCTAAAACGCAGTGTTGAGCATCTCGCCAGATAATATTCCAAACCGTTCAGTGCTGGTAAAACTTGATAGTTCATAGAGCCAAATATCTTGATATTTTTAACATGCATGGTGACCCGATCTCCTACTTCGAGAATATAGGCTGTTTAATTTGATCAATTACTAAACGGTAACCTGCACGTATGTCATCTCATTGAACCTACAGGGCCGAGCATATTGCTATCTGACAATGTTCCCTGTTAGTGACAGGAAGGGGATTCCTGTTTTGTGCATATGCCATCAAATGCACTTACCGCAGGATATTCTTTTATAGGATTTACTACCTTAAATACAATGGGTTAAATAGTACTTACAAAATTTAAAAGATATCGCATATCTAAATAAAGCAATACACTGGGAAACTCGTTCCTCTCGCCAAAGCTCACTGCGGCAGTCGTCACTTGGGCTGTTACTGTAGGGTTACATGGATTGTTATAAACGCCTATCGATAAATACTTTAACAAAATCAGTAGATTATTCGGATTTCGATCAGATTGCAGTTACGTATAAGTAACTTGATGGTATTAATTCTAGCTACCCAATAGTTGGCACATCGATTCAAAAAACAATAATTTCCATTATTTTCAAATCATTATATTCACCTCCAGGTATTCTGGCATCAAATGTGCTCTACAGCTTACACGGACTGCCATTTCAGAACTCGTACCGTTATCAAATCAAACAACAGGATGTTGTTGTCATTAGGAAACGATCTCTACCAAGGAACAACCATGAGAGTTAAACAATTTAGAGTTGGTATGAATGCGTCCTGATTTGGAATGTTTTGGATTGATCAACGATATATCTGCAGCCGTAGAAATCGACTTGCGGTATATGCAATGAAGTTTGCGAGGTTTGTGGCGGCCTTAGCGGGACGCCACAAACAGGCAAACATCGATCAAGCCGTAGTTCCGTGGCTCTTAACAGTTTTTTTTGGGAATCGTTTACTGGACGTGTTAACACAATCATGGCTGGAAACAACAAACCGTCAACTTTAGGTATAACCGTACGACTTCAAATGGGATGCCTACATTTACAAACTGGAGGAAACATGAAGAAAAATGTTTTACTAGAACTGCCGTTAAAGCCATTGCTTGCCGGCATTTTGGGTGCAGCATGCGGATTGACGGCAATCTCAGCATCTGCAGGTATTGTAGGCTCAAGGCACGATCTGAGATCTTTTCTTGGCCTTGGGGCCAATGCAGAACTCTGTGTTGTGTGTCACACCCCCCATGATGCCGATACCACCACCACTGCGGCGCCATTATGGAATCATGCATTAACCGCAGCAACCTTTACAATGTATAGCGCAAACGGATCAACTACCCTCGATGGTACGGAAGACCCTCAACCAACGGGCGCTAGCAAATTGTGTCTATCATGTCATGACGGAACAGTCGGACTCGATAACTTCGGCGGAGGACCAAACACCTTCGGCCCTCTCGATCCAACAAACCCCTTCTACGTGGGCACAGATCTACAGGGTCAGCATCCAATCTCCATCACCTACGAAGACACGCAAGACCCGGGCCTACATGACCCGACAAATCCTGTCACGATAGGTGGCTACACCCCTCCCGGCGGTACTCCCTTTCCCTCGAGAACAGGTACCATCGCATCGATGCTGATACCGGATGGAAAAGTGCAGTGCAATTCGTGCCATGATGTGCATAACACATTCGTCGCCACCTCCGCTGCGATGCTGCGTATCGACATGGCCAATAGTACGCTTTGCTTGACCTGCCACAATAAGTAACCGAGGAGACCCAATCCCCCTAGGTTTTTTATACCTTGGGGGGATTTGTCGTTTGTGGATGACCGAGATATACGCACCTCAGTGTCACACGTACATTCTTTTTAAGGCCTCAATGCCCTACGTAAGATACCAGACCAACGACTATGCAGCTGTTGAAAATAATTAACATATATGACCTCAGATATATTGCAGCGTACGTGCTTTATGCACTTATTTTAAGCGGCTGTGCAACCGGCCCGACTGAAGAGCAGGGCTATCTGTTCTACCCTGCTCTACCCAATCCTCCTCGAATCCAACACCTCGCTACCTTTTCCAATGAGATCGATATCAAAGGCGGGGTCGGAAGTTTCGGTAGGTTCGTCCTCGGTGGTAGTGAGAATGACTCGAGCGTGAGTAAACCTTACGGCTTGGCAGTCTACGATGGAAAGATATATGTAGTGGACGCCGATAGCGCGGGTTATGCCATCTTCGACCTTAAGGAGAAAGATTTTCGTTTCGTACTAGGTTCCGGAGGGGGAGCGCTGAAAAAACCGATCAATATCGAGATAGATGATGATGGCACGAAATATATCACGGATACGGAACGCCAGCAGGTGATTGTTTTCGACCGCGATGACAACTACCTGCGCGCCTATGGCAAGGAAGGACAATTCAAACCCTCAGACGTTGCGCTGGATAGGGACCGCATCTATGTGGCTGATCTTCTGGATAGCAGAATACACGCACTGGATAAAAAGACGGGCGAGACACTTTTCAAGTTCCCCCCTAAGGACAAAGAGTCACCGGCGCATCTTGCGCATCCGACTAACCTAGCCCTGCATAATGGCTTCCTCTACGTAGCGGACTCCACTCAGGCACGAGTCAACAAGTTCACTACCTCTGGCGACTACGTAGCAACAATAGGGAAAATGGGCACAAGCCTAGGTCACTTTGCGAGGCCGAAAGGCCTCAGCATTGATAAACTGGGTAATATCTATGTTGTTGATGCTGCATTTGAAAATGTACAGATCTTCACTGACGGAGGTGAATTGCTTCTGTTTTTCGGCGAACCTGGTCGGGAACGCAGAAATATCAATCTGCCCACTACCGTAGTGATCGACTACGATAACATTGCCTATTTCCAGCGGTATGCTGCCCCGAATTTTAAACTCAACTATGTAATATTGGTTGCAAGCCAGTTTGGCAAAGGCAAGGTGAACGCCTTCGGTTTCGGAAAAATGGAGGGTATGGACTATTCAACGGATGTACCCGATTGAAGAGATGTTGCCTTCATCCTGATCCAACCTACTGAGCGGAAAGTTCAGCTCACGGTTGACTCGCTAGCGATTTGATTAACTCCTCTTCTATTCAGGTACAGTATGTGCTCTACCTAGATGGATACAACAAAAAAATAGTAAATACCGGATACCGTTTCCGTACTGGAGAAGTTTGTCCTAATCATTCTGCCAACAGGTCATACACCAGTAACGGCTATTGGCTTCCAGTTATCCTGTGGCTGTTTACACCCGCAGTGAGTCTTGCGGTAGAGCTTGATATGTTCAGGCTCACCGAGGTAGAAGGTTCGCTTGAAATTGGATACTCAGTCGAAGACTTGGAGATAATGAGAGTGGATGGTCCGACCACCACCCAACGACGTCCTATATCGACCCAGGAGTTGACTCTGAATACACACGGTTATATTTACCACCCCAATCTATTGGATATGGAGCTGGGTGCGGGTATCCGGTTTCAGGAAGATAAATTTGAAACCGATACCGGTTCAAACGAGAGCAAACAAACGCTCTACAGTTTCAATGGCAGCTTTAATGTGCTTAAGCACAAGCCCTATCCACTCCACTTATATTTCAACCAACGCAATCCGACCCTTTCAGTTGGTTTAGCCGATACGTTCAGCAGCGAAAGCAAAGTCTACGGTTTGATATTTTCACTTAAAAGACCTTTTGTCTCCTTTCCGCTGGTGCTTAGGGCAGACCATATGGAGAACAAAGGAACAGGAAGAGGGACTTTGATCGATGATGAAACCGATTATCTACGACTTGATATAGCGGCTGATAACTCAGACAACATTTCCGCAAACTTAGGCGTCAATCATGCGAGAAAGAAATCCGCAAGTGGTAGCGTGAACCTCCCCTTACAGGCAACACTGAGGGAAGAGCTTGGTATAGATATAAGTACCGGCGTCGTTTTTGGAGAAAACCGAAAAAACAATTTTGAAAATCTGTTTACCTATAACGTTATCGATCACGATAATCTTGATACCAGAAAGGAGGGCCGTTTTTACTCCTCGCTGGAATTGGAGCATGATGAGTTATTTGAATCCTTCTATCGCTATAATATCGAAAGCACATCATATACCCATAGCGAAGACGAATCGAATATTGAAAAGCTATCGCTTGGCTTCGTACGTGACTTGACAGAGAGCTTGATTGTCAGCGGAGGCCTGGATATTTCAGAGGAAGAGAACCGAGGCTTTAATAAGGACACATACGGAGTAAATTCCCATCTGCGTTATACAACAGATTTGTCCGAACAGACATCATTCAATACGACTTACTCGCTCGCGTACACTCACAACAAACAAAAGAGTGAATTATTACAAATCTCCAGGATCGGTGAAAACCATCTTTTTGATGGTTTACAACCAGTGCTGTTGCAGAATGAATTTGTGGTACCCGGCTCGGTCACGGTGAGCAATGTTGCGCGAACTCAAATCTATATCGAGGATATTGACTACCGCCTGACCCTCGTCGGTGTTGAAACCAGGCTTGAGCGTCTGCTTTCGGGCAACATTCCGGATGGAGAGACAGTTACGGTCGACTATAGCTACGAAACCGGCGGATCATTTGAGTATGGACTATTCCGCCAGAGCCTTGGGCTGGGGTATTCAATATCCAAAACCTATCATTTCCGCCTCGGATACACCAAACATGAAGAGACATTAGAAGCCGGACGCCCACTTCGACCACTCTATTCGAGGGAAAGAGCGATTGCATCGGCCGATGCTCGCCATCGCATCAGTCAGACCCTGGGTCTCAACTGGCATCTTGAATTGGAAAAAGAGACGGGAAAGTTGAGACCCTTCATGCGAGAAGCTGCGGATATCAATTTCACCTTCACACTGCCCTTTCTCTCAAGCCTTGCGGTTCTACGTTCAAGGTACGAGAAGATCGACAACGAGCTATCGGAGGAAGATGTCAATCTAACCAGACACAGCTTGAGTATTTTTGCACGCTTGGGATACAGGAGCAGGGCAAGACTCGATTATACGATTGAGAAAGATACAGGTGGGACTATACCGAGAGAATCCAGGCAAGCCAGCATGGAATACTTATGGCGATGGCGGCTGCTCTCTCTTTCACTGGAGGGAAAATACAACCTTGAAGAGCAAGGCGGCGTATCTCGCAAGGATTCATCAATCAATCTCACCTTGATAAGAAAAATATGATACTCATGTTCAACCAGCGCCATAGATGGATTCTGTTTCTATTTTGCACCGCCACAGCGCTGCTAACGGCTTGCTCGGGCCAGGGACCAACTACCGTAAAACAGGATAGAAGTGGTGTATTGAGCTGGCCACCCACTCCAGCCAAACCTCGTATACAGCATATCGGGGATCTATCACACCCAAAAGATATCGGCATAACCAAAAGCTGGCTCGATATGCTTTCGGAGATGGCGCTTGGAAAAGAGGACAACGCTATGGTCCTCCCCATAGCGGTTGTTGAGAATAGATTAAAACAGCTTTTCGTCGCCGATCCAGGGGTGAATGCCATTCATAGATTCGATCGTAACAAGGGCCGATATAAATCGATAAAACGAAAAGGGGGAAAGGGCTTCGATTCACCGGTCGGCCTGGCATCGGATCGGGTGGGTAATATTTACATCTCCGATTCGGAACTTGCCAAGGTGTTCATAATCGGCATAGACGATAGCGAAGCATTACCACTCGACCTCGAAGAGGACTTCGTCAGGCCAACAGGCATCGCCATCGACAATGAGACCGGTTGGATTTATGTCGTGGATACCGGTGTGCATAAAATATCTGTCTTCGACTCCGACAAATCACTGCTCAGGAAGTTTGGGCACAGAGGATCGGGTGAGGGAGAGTTTAATTTCCCGACCTACATCTGGCAAAACCGGGAAGGGCACCTACTGGTGACCGATAGCCTGAATTTTCGTATTCAGCGCTTTGACCGCCATGGGAGGTATATCGGGCAATTCGGCAAACCTGGAAATGGGGCAGGAGACCTTTCACGGCCAAAAGGCGTTGCGGAAGATAGGCATGGCCATGTCTACGTGGTCGATTCCCTGTTCCATAATGTCCAGCTGTTCGATGCTACGGGGTCACTACTGATGAATTTCGGCAATCAAGGCAGCAAACCGGGTGAGTTTTGGCTGCCGGTAGGAATTTTCATCGGTGAGGATGACACCATCTATCTGTGTGATTCTTACAATCAGCGTGTACAGATATTTCAATACATCGGCTTAGAGCAATGAGAAAAGAAAGATATGGATATATCTTAATTATGGCTTCTCTGTTGGCGTTATCTGAGGCCATGGCAGGCATTGCAACCACCAAACATAATATGGCCGTTAGCGGTAGCGGTGCGATTCGCGCCGTCGGTGAACGAAATATCTGCACTTTCTGCCACATACCGCATACTCTATCGCCCAGCACCTCGCGTTGGAATCGAGATATCCGAGGTGGATACTATACACCCTATACAAGCTCTACTGCGGTCGCGTCACCAGGCCAACCGAACGGCTCTTCGGTTCTCTGCCTTAGCTGCCATGACGGTACCATCGCCCTTGGGAATGTTATCGGTCAAGAGTCCCCGATTACCATGCTCGGTGGCGTGACCACTATGCCTGACGGCCCCGCGCTGTTGGGTACCGACCTCTCAGACGACCACCCTATATCATTTCACTACTCTTCCTATCTTTCCTCCCACCAGGGCGACCTCATAGATCCCGGCGCATTGACCGGCAGTGTCAAGCTTGATCGCAGGGGACGGATGCAGTGTACATCCTGCCATGACCCTCATGACGACAGTAATGGCAAGTTCCTGACTGTGGAGAATCGCGGCGGCGCACTGTGCACGACTTGTCACTACAATATAACTCACTGGCAACAGTCGGCGCATAGCCGGTCAGTTGCCACGTGGAACGGCATCCCCCCGGAACCCTGGCCGGATAGCGAGCTGTTCACGGTGTACGAAAATGCCTGTAATAACTGCCATAAAACACATAAGGCAGGTGGAGGGGAGCGGATTCTGAAACATGCCGCCGAAGAAGAGAATTGCATGCCTTGTCACAATGGCAATGTTGCCAATTTGGATATGGAGGCAGCCTTTCGCAAAATATCGACTCACCCGATTCGCGATACCACAGGCGTCCATGATCCGGCTGAGCCGGTCGTTGTGGAGTCGCGTCATATAGAGTGCGAAGACTGTCATAATCCACATGCTGCCAGTTCAGGTTCCGGAATTGTTCCCGGCGCAATCGTCGGGGTCCGAGGCGTATCCCTATCCGGACTGGAGACAGAAGCTATAGCTCACGAGTATGAGATATGTTTTCGTTGTCATGGCGACAGCTTCAACAAACCCACGGCCCGAACGGCAAGACAGATTGAGCAATTGAACGTTCGCGAAGAGTTCTCGTTGGCGAATCCGTCATATCACCCTGTGGCGGGAATCGGCAGAAACCAGGATGTTCCGAGCCTGTTGAGTCCATATACAGTGAACAGCACTATCGGTTGTATCGATTGCCATGACAATGACAGCAGTACCGCTGCAGGCGGTATGGGGCCAAATGGACCCCATGGCTCCAACTATCCCCCTATTCTGCAGATGCAATATGAAACGCTTGACAATACGCCAGAGAGCCCGGCGGCATATGCTCTCTGCTATAAGTGTCATGACCGCAACAGTATTCTTAACGATGAGAGTTTTACAACACACCGCTTACACATCGCGGATGAAAGGACGCCATGTAATGCATGTCATGACCCTCATGGGGTAAGTGCCACTCAAGGAAACTCCCTTAATAACACCGATCTGATCAATTTTGATATTTCTATTGTTCAGCCTAACAGTATGGGAAATCTGAGATTTGAGTCCACTGGAAAATTCTCCGGGAATTGTTACTTAATGTGTCATGGGAGCGATCATGCACCACAAAGTTACTAACTGTCGTCGTGTTGATGACGCTGACAGCCAATCTGCTTATGCATGACTATGGATTTGGAACGTATGATCACAACAATTTTTATTGCATTTCTAATATTGGGTTTACATACAGTTGCGAGTCTTGTGTATGGTGAAATCATAACAGGTCAGAAAACACGAAAACCGTCTTTAACTGTTGCTCTTTCTTCTGTAAATGACCTGCAGTCTGAAACAGCTTCAGTACAAAACAGATCGCGGTCACCGGAATCTGCCAACCCGCATTGGGACAAAACGCAATGCAATGCATGCCATATTGGTGAATTTAAAGAAGGAGCATTCAGTTTACACACCGAAGATCATGAAAAACTTTGTAGGGAATGCCACAAGGATGATGTAGCGCACTCGTATATTCATCCTGTAGGTCTTACACTTACGCAAGATAAAAAAAAGATAATCAACCAAAAATGGCAAGGTAGTTTGCCATTAGGCGATGATGGCGGGTTGACCTGTCAATCCTGTCATGACGTGCTGGATCAGTGTCTTCCCGATAGGTCGCATCAAGTTAAGCGCAATCCGAGATTTCTACGCGGCGGCCCCTACCAAAACAGGTTCACATTATGTTACCGCTGTCATGATGCTTCGAGTTATGAAAGAGTGAACTCACATGATCAAATCGCAGAAAACGGCATGCTCAAAATGGAAAAATGCCGTCTTTGTCATATTGTCGATATAAATGATCGAGTCAAAAGCGGCATTGACAGAGACCTTGAACACTTTCCCATACTAAGCGGGATGAATGAGGATCGAACGCTGTTGTGTGTGCGCTGTCACCGAAAGATCGATCATCCTTCCGCTTCGTTTACCGTAAAGTCAATAAAAAAATATCGTCATCTGGTAAAGATAGAGGGCGAAAATAAACAGACCCTGAAGCGGCAGAATCTGGAAACCGGAGTAGTACTGCCGATCGAGCCGTATACGGACAGGATATATTGCGGAACATGTCACCAGTCCCATCAATCCGGCGTGTTTGCCGGTGAAGAGAAATCTTCTGCAAAATTAAAAAACCATAGACTGCGTACAGACTCCATCTGCAGGCATTGCCACGATATTTACGGGGCGATAATGGATACGGAGAACCAAGAATAATGAAACTTAGATACACAAGGCTTGCCCCCGCCTATTTGACGTTTATTATAATTTTCATACCCCTTTACCCATACAAGGCAAACGCTGTTGCCTTTGAGGATGATGAAGCGTGTCTGATGTGCCACAAGTACATCCGTATGGCCCGAATCACAGAAGAAGGTGTTTTTCGTTCCTACTACGTCCCTCCTGAAACATTCGCCAAAACAGTGCACCGCAATGTCCCATGCCGTGATTGCCATGATTACATCAAGCAACTTCCCCATCGAAAGGTTGAGGAAGGAGTTCGTTGCGATCAGGAGTGCCACTCAAAAAAGAATCCCGCCACAGGAAAACCATTCAGTCACAAAGCGATTTACAATCTTTATGCAGAGAGCGTCCATTCACGGGAGAAAAATGCCACAGGTCTGGACAACGACAAACCATACTGTATCACTTGTCATACCAACCCTGTATATAATCCTAACGAAGTAGAACCGCCTAAAGAGATACTCGACCGCTGCGAACTCTGCCATGAAAAGCGAGGCTTTGTAAAACAGTGGTATTTTCATACCAGCAGGAGAGTACTCGACGTTAAGCGCACCGGGCAGGAGGTAGTCAAAATATGCATTCGCTGTCATGCCAATCAGGACTTGATAGAACGTCATAAAAACGCTGCGGATGAAGAGGGAAGACCATTAGGTGATAAATTCACCATTGCTGCCACATCTTATCAAAAAAGCTTCCATGGCAAAGTGACACGGTACGGGCTTGCCGGTGCCGCGACTTGCCTTGATTGTCATGCGGACAATTCTCAATACTATGAAGGCGTTCATAAAATACTGCCTTCACGCAATCCTGAATCTCCTGTCAGTCAAAAAAACAGGGTCAAAACATGTCAACGTTGTCATGAATATGCGGATGAAAAGTATGCTGCTGTTGATCCCCATCCATCATTTAACAAGGAGTTCAATCCGATACTGCACAATGCCGAATATATATACAGCATAGTCGGTGAAGTCATCGTTGCAGCACTTCTCGGACTGGCACTGTTTGAAACAATTGGACGAAGACGTGATGGCATAGCATGGCGTTTACGCAAAGGTTCGACATGGTGGAGACGAAGCCACAGAAGTCGAAGCAGAGTGATTCCCTACTGAGATCCTGTGCATTCAGAAAATACATAATTATCGATCCATGTGACATAGAGAATAAGAGATGAAACTTTCAGAACAGGCATCGAATGTGTTGCATGATAGCATGCGGCGTAACAGTACTACTGATGATGAGCGCGAAGATATTCTATCACTGATAGAAAAACTGCCTGACGATCGCGTTTATTTATATAAAAATGTCATCTCCAATCCAATAGGCGACCTGCCACGCTATTCGATTCATATCAGATTGCAACATCTGCTTACATTTACCACATTTCTATTGTTAGCGTTCACAGGACTCCCTGTCTATTTTATTGACGCATTCTGGGCTCAACCATTCAGCCATATGTTGGGTGGCATTGACGTCACACGGGTCATTCATCGGACACTCGCTTCGATCATGATTTTTTCCATGCTATATCACATAGTCACCATTGTTGGCGGTACAGTGCATAAGATTGTCACAGGCAAGTTCGATCTCCGTCGCACTGTCATTCCGACAATGAAGGACTTGCGGGATATCAAGGAGGACATGCTCTATTTTTCAGGCCACAGGATGCAACGGCCCGAAATGGATAAATTCATGTACAAACAGAAGATCCACTATTTTGCCGCAGCATTCGGTAATTTCGTCATGATTTTCTCAGGATCCGCATTTTTATTTCCTGACATCTGGGCCGGTATTCTACCTGATGGCTGGGCATTCTATTTTCAAAATATCATGCGCTTGGCTCATTCTCACGAAGCACTGCTCGCATTAGTGGTGATCGCATTTTGGCATTGGTATAACGTGCATCTTGCACCTGGGCGTTTTCCCATGCAATGGACTTTTCTTACCGGAAAGATTACACGAGAACACCAAATCGAGGAGCACTTTCTTGAATATTTGAGAAATATTGTGGAACTGCCTGAAGAGCGGAAATTCCTTAACACGCTTCTCTCTCTCATTGACTTAGGCAAACCGGAGCCTCAAGTGATTGGCAACGATTCAGTGCCACTTGGTGAAGGCCAAAGACCATGATCAGGCCGATGACGATATTTCAGAAAGTTATTGCCTATGGCTTATTGCTGACAATTATCGCATGGGCTGGATGGTTTATATATATATACGCCTTAATTTTTACTGGAGGAACTGATTTTGATTAGAAGTCCGGGTATCAAATATTCGTTTACAACATCACTACGAATATAAAGAGGAATATAACTTATGCAGGCGACATCTTTAACTGGGACGGTAGTGATCGCCACGGCCGTGGTTATTTTTGTTCTATTTTTGATGCTGCTGGTAGTGGTTCTGGACAGCAAGGCACGTATTCCAGGAAAATTAAGGCTTGATCACTTCGGCATAACCGGTACCCGCCAAGACCACCCTCTCTGGTCCTATCTTATCGGCTCTGCGGTACTGCTCGTCGTTTGCTCAGTCGGTATACAGTTCGTTATCTCCATTAGCAGCCATTTACCCGTCCAAGTAAAGGAAGAACCTTCCGCGTTGTTGGAATCACTCAAAGTTAAAAGCGCCACAGAAGAGGCCAGACACTTTCACAATCCAGCCAATACATTGGCGTTAGAGGGGAAAAAGAGCGTCTGCTTCTACTGCCATGGCGATTTCCCCCATTTCCAGGAACGAATGATACGCACGTTGCTGAACATGCATACACAATTCCTGGGCTGTATGACTTGCCATGCAGATCCTGAAAAGATTGATGAGAATTCAATTACCCTCAAATGGCTGAATTACTCCGGCATTGACGTCAGCGGGCCCTTGTTCGGCACCGACTACGACAAAGATACCGGTTTCCTGATACATACAGATGACTATTTTTCAAAGATCGTTCCATACCTCAATAGTGGCGGGACGGAAAAACTGATCGAGATAACCGAGGATGACCCAATGGCGATCGATTTCGTTAAAGTGCAGGACCAATTGAAAGGGCGGGACCGTGCTGCCGTAAAAAAGAGCCTGCATGAACTTGTTGCTCCCGTCGGTCGCTTTTGCACCAAGTGCCATGCCCAGGAGGAAGAGAGCTTTATACCTTTTGCGGGTCTGGGCTTTTCCAGAAGCAGAATTAATGAACTTACCAACCTGAATATAATAGGTTTGGTGCAAAAATATAGACAGTTTTATATGCCTGACATTATGGAGAGGGATGTTGAACCCATCGACATCGATTTCCCGATTCTACCCGACTTAGAAGAGCCTTAGGTAGATATAAATAAGAATTAACAATATCCGATATGTTGTTTTAAGTTTTGCACTTTCATATAGCAATCTTTAACAATAAATCATTTAACGACCGCATGCATTAAAAACAAGTAAATACTATTACGGTTTTTTACACCAATATGTATGGAGACGTATAACGTGTGGTTTCTGCATAATTATCTATATAGATTCGAACAACTGTTCGGCTTAAGTATGTTAAGTCAAAAACAAATGCTCTTCGCCATACTGCTGTCTGTCATTCCGGGATTAGGACAAGTTTATGCTGACAGATTATATCGTGGTTTTACATTTTATTTTGGACTGATTTTCATATCCTGGATAAGCGCAATTGTGTTTACTAGGATTGATTCACGCTATATAACTATTGTTGTTCTCTGCATACCGTTCATCTATGCACTGGCAATCTGCGCAGATGCTGCCTATTGCGTGGTAAAACCGCCTCAACAGACCAAGCCAATAAAAATACAAACCAAATGGTATCGTATTTCCGTTTTTATCCTGATTACTTTTTCTGCAAACATGCTGATGGATTACCTGATTGGCAAACATATAGTCCGCGCATTCTTCGTAACTACAGAAAGCATGTCCCCAAACATCATGAAATATGATTTGCTGTTGATAGACAAAATTACCCAACCATTAGCCGGTGATGTGGTTTTGCTTGAGTTCAGTGGTAACAACAAGGATGAATCAATATTCAAAATCATCGAAAGCCAAACGCTACGCCGAATTATTGCCGCCCCCGGTGACAGGGTAGAGATAGTTGGTACCCAAGTCTATGTAAATAACTTGTCGATAAAGGAAAAATACATCCGTTTTGGTCAGTCCCACAGCCACAATATCTATATCTCGAAAAACTACCGCTGGGGACCCGAGGTTGTCCCTGCAGATTCGTTTTTCGTACTTTCTGATTCCAGGCAGTATGGTTTCGACAGTAGAACGTTCGGATTTGTGCCTAAGAGTTACATACGAGGAACTGTCTCTAAAGTGCTTTGGTCATGGAACCTCGATGATGGCCATTTCAAGTGGGAAAGAACCGCTTTAAATATCAAGTGAGTTAAATCTATGCGTTACAAGCCCTTTTCCACTCCTTTGTTTATAATTGTTTTCTGTTTTACTTTGCATCCATGCTGTAACAGCGCCTTTGCCGCAGATGAACTGAATTGCGTTCTGTGCCATAAATATAGAGGCTTGAGCCGCATAGATGAGAATGGTGAATTCAGGCTTTATTACATTAATCAAGGTCTTTTCAAGAAAGGTCCCCATAAACGCGTGCAATGCAAGGATTGCCATACAGATATAGAAAAAATACCGCATGATCCGGCAAAAAAAGTTGATTGCACGGTGCAGTGCCACCTTACCGAGCCATCCGGCGATGAAAAATTCACCCACAAGCCGGTAGCAGAAATTTTGTCCCGTAGCGTACATGGCGCGCAAAACAAAAGTAGCGAAGAGATTGAATATCCTGAAGACATCCCCTACTGCACGGATTGCCACGATCAACCACTATATAGACCGCTATCCTTTTTCAAGGGACATGCAGCCGGGGTATCCAAACGCGGACTAAGTCGATGCATGACCTGCCACCAGACGGGGGACTTCGCCGAAGATTTCTATAATCATGTGACCTCTCGATTGCAAAAAATGAGAGTGTCCACTGAAATCGTAACTCTCTGCGCAAAATGTCACGGTGACAAAGCGTTTCAAGAACGTCATGGGTTACAGGGAAATGTGGTCGAATCCTATTGGGAGACATTTCACGGTAAAGCAACCTATTTCGGTTCGGACGCAACACCCGATTGCATTGACTGCCATGTGGTCAATGGTGAGAACGTACACTCCATAGAAGGAAAGGAGTCTCATACCTCTGCAACGAACAGTGTAAATCTTTCCGCTACATGCAGATCCTCTGAATGTCATCGTGACGCAGGCGAAGGGATTGCGCAATTCCAGGTTCACACGGACTACGACGACCCCGACAAGTATCCATTGCAATATTACATGCTCAAATTTTTCAAATTGCTGATGGCTAGTGTGATGTATTTTTTTGTCACAATAATCTTTCTTGAGTTATTGAGACGTCTGTTCCCCAATTTCTCTTTCACCAAAAAATGAGCAGTACCGTAACAATATTTATATAACATCTCAAAACATCAGAGAATACAGGCATGCAAAGATATCCAAGAATCACACTCAAGAACGGGAAACGCTATTTTTTCAGATTCTCACTGATACAGCGCATACAGCACATCATTCTTTTCACAACCGTAATCATACTGGCATTGACCGGTTTTCCATTACGTTACTACGATCAACCCTGGGCCAAGCCACTTTATGAATTTTTTGGCGGTATAGATACAGCGCCGTGGATCCATCGCATAACAGGTTTGATCTTACTCGCATTATTCATTTTTCACACTGGATATTGGATCTATCTGTTTTTCAATAAACGAATTGCCCGACTCATAAGTGAAGGCAGTTTATCAATACGCAATATCTTTGTTGAATTTCTTTCCATGGAGATGATGCCTAATAAGAAGGACCTCCATGATTTAACAGATATGTTCAAATATCTGCTCTATCTCAGCAACCACCGCCCCCATTACGACCGCATATCCTGGAAGGAGAAGTTCGATTACTTCGCTCCCTACTGGGGCATACCAATCCTGGGCCCTGCAGGTGTGGCGCTTTGGTTTCGCGACGAGCTTACTCAATTTCTACCCGGTATCGTACTCAACGCCTTCTACATCATGCATACGGACGAAGCTCTGCTTGCTGCAATATTTCTCTTTTTTGTGCACTGGTACAACGTTCACTACTCACCCGAAAAGTTCCCCATGGCAACAGTGTTCCTCACTGGCTACCTCAGTGAAGAAGAGATGATCCATGAACACTATGATGAATATGAACGCGTTATGAAGGAGCAGGGTCTCGAGACGGAAATCGTTCCGCAAAACCACTAGCGCCGGGCCATAAACATGATGAAAACGATGAAATCGATAATCCGCACGCTCTACATACTCGCTCTTATGGGGTTCACCCTGTGGTATGGATATTTTCTCTACCCAATCATTTTCGGCAGCACTGAACTTGATGATGAAATAGATATCGTCAACCAGGAAATCGAGATGTTTTTCGGTGAAGGGACAACCGAGGAGGAAAAGGAGTTTCTCAAATCGCTTAAACAACAGCAGCGTGTTTCCACCACCGATCTCGGCTATATGGTAATCGAGGAGCAATATGTCAAGGGACATTTCCATCATGTGGGAATGAAAGTAGAGACTGACAACAACAGCACCTGCATCAGATGTCATGGCGCCGTGCCCCATGACAGGGCGAAGACCATACGCGCGTTCCTCAACATGCATGCGTTTTATATGGCCTGCGAAACCTGTCATGTACGCCCTGAAGAGTATGAAGAGCCCTATCTATTTCGTTGGTACGCCAAAGAAACTGGTGTAATTACAGCCAATCCTCCCGGCTTGAATACTTTGGACGAGTCCATGTACGGCAACTATGCCGCAAAGATTTCCCCCGGAGAGATTACGAAGGACGGAACTTTCAGACTCCTCTATGGAGCAAAGGAGCTTGCGTTTGTAGAACGTTATTTGAAAGAGGAGAGTCGCTTGAATGACACTCAGAAGTCGAAAATGAAAAAGGTAATCCATCGAAACGTAAACGAAGAGCCTTTAATCTGCGATGGGTGTCATACCATTAAAGATGATCCCTATCTGCCATTCGCTTTGCTTGGATATCCGAAACAACGTCTGCATGAGCTCACCAGCACTGAAGTGGTCGGCATGATCAACAAATATCAACAGTTTTATATTCCTAACTTGCTAAAAGGTGGCGGCATGGAAAAAAATGACAAGGCGCAGGAGTACTGACGTATTGATACCAATGTGTACACCTATTGAATTCTTAACGGACAAAAAAGATGGACTCACAAACATTGCATGATGCAAATAACAGAATTGCCATAGCAGCGTTACCGGAGGGTTCTCCGAAGAGTAAAGGCTATGAAATCTATGCTCCACGCACGCCCATCAATTCAAGTAAGGCAGTTCTGTTTACTCTATTGTTTTGTCTGATATCAACCGTAACCGTTGCCGTGGACGATGAAAACTGCCTGATGTGCCATAAAATGCCGGGGTTGGGTATCTATATCAAGGATGAGAAACAGAATGCCGTCAAACGTATTTTTTACATCAACGAGGAGTTATTCAAAGCTTCATACCATGGCAGACTACCATGCACAAGTTGTCACCAAGGCGTAAATGAGATTCCTCACGACACAACAGAAAGAGTCGATTGTGCAAGTGACTGTCATATTCAGGACCCATCCAACAACAGCAAATTCAGCCATGCTGACATTGTCCTTGACTTCTCGACGAGCGCCCATGGCATGCAACACAAGATACAGGGCCCACAGGAGGATCTACCGACCTGCAAATACTGTCACTCAAACAAGCCCTATCAACTCAGTGATTCCAATCACCAGGAAAGAGTGACACTTCTCAAAATCTGCATGCAGTGCCATGGTTCAGAAGCGTGGACCGAGCGATTTTTCAAACATATAAATTATCGCACCATGAGCAGACGCACCTCAAAACAGATTGTCGAATTGTGCAGTCAATGCCACGCGGATCAGGCAATGATGGATAATCATGAACTCGACGTGGTAATCGGGTTTAACGATACATTCCATGGCAAGGCTATCCGCTACGGCAATACCGATGTAGCGAACTGCCTGAGTTGCCATGCTCCCTATCAGTACGGCTTCTCTCCTCACAGCATACTTTCGCAAAGGCAGCATAATTCCCCCGTTTCCAACAAAAATAAAATCGAGACATGTCGTCAAGCAGGCTGTCATACGGAAGCCAAGGAGGAATTCGCGACAAGCGGCAGGATACATCCATCTTCACTGACTCCCGCCAAAATGGCAAGCCGCAAGTCTCCCCATCGCGCCGATGAAGAGGTCCCTGACACTGAGTTCCAGGAGTGGGTGTTACATATGATAGCTCTTTTTTACAAGGCCTTGATCATCGTCGTAGTCGGCGCTCTTGCCATTCATCAATTTCTTGAGTTGCTCACATTACGCCGAGAGAGAAAGATAAAGGAGAGAGGATGAATACTGAATGCAATCAAAGCCAGAGGCAATTTGTCAGACTGACAAAAAACCAGCGCATACAACATGTGATCCTGTTTACATCCACGGGTTTACTAATCCTGACCGGTTTTATGCTGCAGGGGGAAAAGTGGGTTATAGAGATGTTTGGATCCGCCGGGGATACGATTTTCTGGTGGCGCAGCCTGATCCATCGCATAGCCGGCGTCTCTGTAACGATTATCTGTCTCTACCATATCTACTATGTCGCCTTTACCTATGAGGGAAGAGCGTGGCTTAGTGACATGCTTCCTAAATGGAAAGATCTCATCGATCTTTACCACAATGTGGGCTTCATGCTCGGTATCAGGAAAGCGGGACCAAAATTGGATCGTTTTACCTATTTGGAAAAACTCGAATATTTTTCTGTCTGGTTCGGCATGTTTATAGTGATTACTACCGGTTTCATGATGTGGACCGAGTACTTGTGGCCAAAATTTTATCTCGATATTGCCAATGCTTTTCATCTCGGAGAGGCGACCCTTGCCGCTCTGGCCATTATCGTGGGACACATCTTCACAGTACACTACCACCCTCATGCCTACCCAATGAATCGCGCTTTCATCGATGGTTATATCAACGAAGACTTGATGAAGAGAGAACACCCGCTCTGGTATGAGCGAGAAGTCTTAAACAATGGGCACTAATTCATTTCAAGTCAATAATGAGATAGGTAATGACTAATACATCCAGACACGCCTCTCCACTGAAAATGTTGCTAATAGACCTGATAATGGGTTTGACTTTCCTACTGTTATTGGGATTCGCGCTATGGTTGATTTGGATAACCTATTTTCGCGAATATTTCGACACAGGAATTATTCAAAAGAGCAAACCGGGCAGCATCGAGTATCTGACTGTCGCTGGAATGAATACACGGGACCATTTTCATAATCTCGATGAAAGCCTTTTAAAGATTGCAAACTCTCCTTCTCTCTGTATGAAGTGTCATGGAAGCTACCCGCATTCAAAATCCAAGCAGTTACGGGCCTTTCTAAACGCCCATGCCTATTTTATGGCTTGCGAGGTCTGTCACCTCGAGAATGAAAAAAGGAGACTGGTGAAGTTTAAATGGCTTGATGACAAAACCGGCAAGGCGATGAATTTCTATCCCACCAAATTACGGGCCAAAATTGTACCGATCGTAACAGTTGCCGATTCATTTAAACGCCTTGATGAAACGGGCGACAGTCAATTCGTCGGGGAATATTTAGCCGTTCGAAATGAGCTTGACGCAGACCAGGAGGCGGCAGCCAAAGTCAGGATACATCAAAATGTGTCCGATACCGCTATCTCCTGCGACGATTGTCATACCGCCGAAAAAACACCCTACTTACCCTATGAAGAATTGAATTTTTCACCGCAAAGAATCGCAGATATTTCAGGCACCGAGGTTGTGGGGATGATTAACAAATACAAGAACTTCTATTTACCGAACCTGTTGCAGGACGGTTCTCGCGATTCTGAATAAATCACCATGAGAAAACACCATTCGCGACATTACCGCAACTAAAGCCCGAAAGGTAACGAATAGATGATATACGCGCTTCTCATCCTTTTCCTGCCCCTACCACTCATGGCCTCGGAGGAGAGCCCTCCGCTCGTGGAGTACCAAAAGATAATGGAGCTGACCGGCGCTCCCGAAGGGGCAATGATCATGCCTACAGACATTGCTATTGGCAAGCAGCAACGTGTCTATATCGTCGACAGCGGCAATCACAGGGTAGTGGTGTATGCAGAGAACGGCTCCTTTCTATTCGCTTTCGGTTCACAAGGCAGCGGCAGGGGTCAGCTGGATTCGCCTGTCGGCATTACCACATCCAGTGATGGCCGTGTGCTCGTTTCGGATCGGGGCAACAAGAGGATCCAGATCTACGACGCCGATGGAACATTCTTAAGGACAATACCTACGATTGCCGGAAAATCAAGCGTCATACCTGTCGACGTTGCAGTCGATCGAGGAGGTAAGCGCATCCTTGTTTCCGCTTCTGGACCCCATCATCGCATACTGGTCTTCAATAACAATGGCAAGGTAATTGGCGTTTGGGGGAAACCTGGCAATAATCAAGGCGAATTCCGTTACCCGGCCACGCTGGCGGTTAGCCAGGAAAATGAAACCTATGTCGTTGATGTCTTCAACACCAGGGTTCAGGTCCTCGACCGGAAAGGAAAATTTTTGGTATCAGTCGGTTCATGGGGGATAACACCTGGACATCTGTTCCGTCCCAAGGGTGTTGCAATCGAGAATGGCGGTCAGATTCTAGTCAGCGACAGCTATCTTGGCGTGGTCCAGATATATAACAGCGATACCCGGTTTCATGCAGTGCTCGGAGAGAACGGAGAAATTGCACGCTTTGAGACACCGGCTGGTATTGCAATCGACAAACGGGATCGGGTATATATCGCGGAGGTTATGGCCAATAGGGTTACTGTCTTTCAACCAGTGCAGACGCCATAGCGGTATGAACAGAATATCACGCCGCAAATCCATCGATACATCCATGCCATGGGGGGCACAGTTATTGTTGATGCTACTCATCTATTGGTTACCCATGGACAATCATGCCGCGCGCGTGGTTGCCGAAAAACGCGAATGCGCAACATGTCACATCGCATGGATGGCGGAGTTCAAACGCACGGATGTATTCACCCTGATTCCGCATGATCCCAGGCCGGTGGAGAAAACCGGGCGCCAGGATGTTGTCAGCACCGAACGCATGTGTTTTTCCTGTCACGACGGTTTTGTGCTGGATTCACGATTTCTTTGGCAGGAAGGCCATAGTCATCCCGTGGGTATGAAGCCATCGGACAAGGTAGAGATACCAACCGAGGATGGGAAAAACATCTTTCCACTCAACGATGCGGGTAACGTCTATTGCGGCACATGTCACAGCGCACACGGCATCGAGTGGGGCGATAAGTTATCACCGGTCTTCTTGAGAGCGAAGAATGTCGACTCATCCCTGTGTGTCAGGTGTCACACAGATCGCAAGGGGGAAACAGAAGGACAGCATAATCATCCATTAATGAAAGATGTTCCTGAAGCAGCCAAAGGTCTGCTGAAAGTTGGTTCTAAATTCGGTCGTGAAAATAAAATGATCTGTCAAAGTTGTCACAAGATTCATGGCGCCAAAGAGAAGAAACTCCTGGTGGCTAACAATGATCGGTCGCAACTCTGCTCAACCTGCCATGCAGACAAGAATTCTGACGGCACCAAAAAAAGTGACAGGCATTTTTCACATCCAGTCAACGTAATTCCAAACATTGCCACCATTCCCAGCCAATTCACCGAGGAGGGAGCAAAGTTCGGCCCCAACAGGGAGATTATCTGTGAAACCTGCCATCAAGTACATCATGCGACATCGGATAAGCTCATGACACTTGACCGGGAAACCCTAAAGGACGGCATCTGCATCACCTGTCACGATGCTAAACGGGGCATCCTGACAAATGGCCATAACATGTTTGAGACAAGAAAGCAGGTGATGGCCGATTCGGAATCCTCCACAATACTCGGCACATGTGGCGCTTGTCACAAGATCCACGGCGGACAGGGACCAAGAATGTGGACTAAAAAGCCTGGCGCACAAGGTGACCGCATAGCGGGATTGTGCCTGAGTTGTCATTCAAAGGGCCATTTGGCGGAAGATTTCACGGTCGGCGATTATAGTCACCCGGTAGGTGCCCCATTGCCGAAGAGAGTCAGTAAACCCGAACAGCTTCCTCTGTTCACACCATCGGGTAAACGCACATCTTCGACAAAATACGGGCGCGTATCATGTCCTACCTGTCATGAGATTCACAACCCATCCCCGACTGAGGGTGTCACCGCTTCATTCGGCGGCAATAAAAAGAGCACGGGTAAATATTTACGTATTGGTGAGCAGGATCGCCGTATACTTTGCAAGGCATGCCATCAGGATAAATGGTCGGTCAGCAACACAAAACACGATATTGAGAACAACAGGGATGGTGGAAACACAACCTCATCCTCCCTGGGCGTCTGCGGCAATTGCCACCTGGTACATAACGGCCTGGGTCCACGCATGTGGGCGAGGGACAATGTTTCGGATCAACCAGCGACATCAGCTTTATGTTTAAGCTGCCACAAGAAAGGGGCATTGGCGGAGGATAAGACGACAGGCGAACATTCGCACCCGATCGCTATTTCCATTGAGAACACCGGTATTCGAGCGACAAAGGGAGGCTGGATTGATCGGGATGGAGACGATAAGAAAGCTGTGCCTCCTCCCCTGCCGCTATATGACGAAAAAGGGAGCAAACAGAAAGGTGGCAGTCTGGTCGGCTGTGGAACCTGTCACGACCCTCATCGCTGGGATTCCGCCAGCAGCAGTTCCTCTCCGCTTACTGTGAATAGGGATGAAGAGGGGGATTCAAGCAACAGCTTCCTTCGTGCCGCAGCTTCACCGGACGGCCAGCTCTGCACCATCTGCCATCGATCAAAATCAACGATACGTGCAACAGATCACGACATGGCGGTAACCGCACCGGAGACCAGCAACGCATTACGTGCAACCCCTGAACAATCCGGTGTATGCGGCCAATGTCATGCGGTCCACAATGCCAATCAAGACCTTGCACTATGGGCCCGATTACCAGGACCCGGACAAGATGCCGCCGAAATGCTGTGCCGCAGTTGCCATAGGGAGGGCGAAGTCGCCCAGGCCAAGGCACCGAAGCAGGCGCACCATCCAAGCTACGTAAGGGCCTGGTCAAACGAACTGCGTATGAGCCTGGATCCGACTTTAGAGAATATCCCCATGTTTTCCAACAGCGGACGACAAACCGATATCGGCCAAATCAGCTGTCCTACCTGCCACAACGCCCATCAGTGGCGAGCCCGCAAAGCCGAGCCAGGCAGCGGTAAAAACGAGGAAGGTGATGTTCTTAGCAGTTTCCTGAGATTACCTTCAACAGAGGGCTTCATATGCGCTGACTGTCATGGCCTCGACTCTATTTTTCGCTATAAATACTTCCATGGCACCGCTCGCGACATGCTACGATAAGCCGGCTATATCCAGCGTATTGGACAAGATATCCTGTTCATTGATACTTTGGTTATACTAGGGCCTAGGCGGAAGATGCCGACAATCTCACTGACAATGCCAGCTGCATGAACCATTGATCCATACCCATTGCGATAGATAGATATTATGGCGACACCGCTGTCAAAAAAAGAGATCGAACAACTCCCGCTACAGGGATACGACACAATGCGACAGGATTTGCAGACCGGCGACCTGGTCTTCTGCTCCGGTTCCTATTTTTTTTCACGTGCGGTACAGAAATTCACCAATTCCGTCTGGAGCCATGTCGGCATGATCTATAGGGACCCGACCCTGGAGCGCGTTTTTGTATTGGAGAGCGAGACCATGATCGGTGTGCGTCTGGCGCCGCTGTCCAAGTATCTGCGTGACTACCATGGTAAAAACCGACCCTACAAAGGTAACATTGTGATTGCGAGGGTACACCCGCCAGTCGATGAAACTAAGCTCAACCAGGCCATCAGCTATGGTATGGATGAACTCACCAAGCCCTATGACAACTTCGAGATCATTCGTATTGGAATTCGGATACTGTTCAAGATCAGCCGCCGCACACGAGATCGGAAATATATCTGTTCAGAGCTGGTATACGACTGTTTCGACAGCGTAGGGGTGCCATTTGATCTGCGGGACGAATACGTGAGCCCGGACGACATCTGGCAGGATGATCAGGTACAGCTGCAATACAGAATCTATTAGAGCCTGTTAATACTAATCCAATACGCCCTGCTGGGTCTGTTTTTGCAGCCTGCTTTTTATCCGGCTATTCAAGCCCGTCGACAGTCATTACCCTGATCAGATCCGTACCGCCGGTGGTTTGACTGTAGCCGCTGGTGGCAATAGCGATATCGCCGCTGTTCAGCAGGCCTCTTTTTCTAGCTTGTTCGATGCAATAGGCGATCTTCGCCTCGTCCGTGCTCTCTTGCTGAAAGAGTATGGGTATCACCCCCCAATTCATGCACAGCCGCCGGGTCACTCTCGGTGATTGCGTGACCGCGAGTATCGGACACTCGGGCCGGTACTTGGAGATCAACCTAGAGGTGAAACCAGTCTCGGTCAGACTGATGATGGCGGCCGCCTTCAATCGATCAGCCATATTGACCGCCGAATGACTGACTGCTTCGGTCACCACATTGGAATGGTGGGGAATGATATGCTGCAGGTAACCATACTCACGCAGCGATGCCTCAGTCCGGATCGCCAACATTTCCATGGTCCTGACCGACTCCACCGGATAGTCGCCCATAGCCGATTCGCCGGATAACATCACTGCGGATGAGCCATCCAGAATGGCGTTCGCCACATCACTCGCCTCGGCACGGGTCGGTTTAGGGTTGTGCTCCATCGAAGCCAGCATCTGGGTGGCCGTGATCACCGGCTTGCCGTTACTCACCGTGATACGGATAATCTTCTTCTGCATGCTCGGCACGTCCGCCATCGGCAGCTCCACACCCATATCGCCCCGCGCAACCATAATCCCATCCGACGCCGCCACGATGGCCTCGAGATTGTTAATCCCGGCACGATTTTCGATCTTGGCGATAATCGGAATATCCACCCCTTTCTCGATCAGGATTTCCCGCATCCGGTTGATTTCATCGGCATCCTGGATAAACGAGGCGGCGATATAGTCGACGTCGTTCTCCGCCGCGAAGGAGAGCTCCTGAAGAATGTCGTCTCGATGTTCCGGCTCCACTGCTGTCATGGAGAGCTGGGTATTGGGCAGATTGACTCCCTTGTTCTCTTTCAGCACACCACCCAAAACCACCTTGCAGCGAACCTCCCGATCCAAGACCGATTGCACGGTGAGTTCCATCGCTCCGTCATCGAGTAAAATCACATCGCCGGGATTCACCTCCTGATGCAAACGCTGGTAGGTGACTGAAACACCTTGCTGTTCACCGGCGCGACCATCGGTAAAGATGGAAAAGCTATCACCCGAGGTCAATTCAACACTTCCCTGGCGTATCTTTCCGGTACGGATCTCTACACCCCGGGTATCGATCATAACGGCAACCGGTATCCGCAAGTTTTCCGATGCCTGACGGATACGTTCGATGCGCTGACTATGTTCTGTGTAACTGCCGTGGGAAAGATTGAGCCGGGCGACACTCATGCCGGCCACGATCATCTCCTCGAGGGTGCCTACCGAATCGGAGGCGGGGCCGATAGTGGCGACGATTTTGGTTTTTCGTATTGGTATTGTTGTCATCCGGTCTGCTCTTTATTTGCAAAACGTATAAAATCATCCCAGTGATCCCAATATCGATCAAGCTCCCGCATGAACCCGTAGTTATGGTCACCGCTTAGTTCAAGAAAACGTCTCGGCTCATTGGCTCGTTCGAACAGCTGGCGACCATGATCGAAAGGTATGATCTCATCATGACGGCTATGGATAACCATCAGCGGGCTGTCGATAGCCGCCATTCGCTCTAGAGTATTGTATTGATAACGCGCCAACAGGCGGGCAGGCAACCAGGGGTAGAGCTCAGCGGCCATGTCCGGCACGGAGGTGAACGTCGACTCCAGGACCACGCCCATTGCACTATTATGAGCAGCAAGGTAGGCGGCAACTGCGCCGCCAAGTGAGCGACCAAAGAGCAGGATCTTCTTCTCGGGCAGCGCTCTTATCTCAGTCAGATAACGCCATGCCGCCTCCGCATCCCGATAGAGCCCTTTTTCCGACGGTTTCCCTTCACTGTTGCCATAACCGCGATAATCGATGATCAATATCGCCAGCCCCAATGCGTTGAAGAGTGTCAGGGATTCCAGGCGATGGGAGATATTGCCGGCATTGCCGTGAAAAAACAGCAGTGTTGCGCGAGGTCTCTCATGGGGAATAAACCAACCGTGCAGCTTCACGTTATCCGCAGTCATCAGGTCTACCGACTCAAAACCCAACCCCACGTGATGGGGTGTGGTAGCCACACGCCTCGACGGAAGATCGGGCAGATGAATCAGATTGGTCTGGTTAAGGTAGAGGTAGAGTGCGATAGCCATAAACATCAGCAAGACCAGGGAAGCCAGGAGCAATATCTCTCTCAACACAGTCGGCAATGTCATGCCCTGTTTCTCGCGTCGATCAGGGCCTGATACTCATCCGGGGCCAGAATCTGCCTGAGATCGACATAACTGCCGCTTTCAAACTCCTTCAGGCGCGGCAAGGTTTCCAGGATCCGTTCAGCCCCCTGGACCGGGGAGAGCACAGCTCCATCTCTTCTCGCCTGTTGAAGCCGCTGCAACGCTGGATACTCCTCGCTGTCCGTTTGGCTACAGAGATAATCCATCATGCTCGATTCGATCAGACCCGGCGCAATGGAAGCTATGTGGGTGGCCGGGAATTCGTGCGCATAGAGTCGTCCCAGCATATTCAGTGCACACTTCGATAACGCATAACCGCCCCACCCCTTATTGCCCAGCACGGCGGCGCCCGATGAAAGCAACAGGATCTGATCGACCCTGATATGCGATTGCAGCAACCAATCCAGGATTACCTTGTTTGGCCATAGATTGATGTCCATAACTTTTTGCAACTCATCCAATGAGGTCTTACTGATATGTTTGATCTCACCCAATATGCCGGCGTTGAGCACCACCAACTGCAGTGCCTCAACCCCTCGCAAGAGTTGCTCCAGCTTCTGCGCAATGGTATCGAATTCAGTGAGATCGCAACGAATATCGACAACATCACCCGACAAATCACAACCTCGACGGCTACAGCCGAAAACCCTGTAACCATGTGCCAACAGCACTTCGCTGAGTCCCCGCCCGAGACCGCTGCTGTTGCCTGTAATCAATGCGTTCTTCCTATCCATATCGAATCCCTACCGTTTACATCATCCCGGGACCACCCACGGCCGGAGCCGTACTCAGCATTAATCCGAGACGGCCCTCGACACTGACTCCATAACCGCTCTTGTATAGTCATACGCACGGGCCTCCCCACTGGCCCGCGGCCCGGCGACATTCAAGACGGCGATCCCTTTGTCGGCGATGAATTTCTGAATCCTTTCTGCCGCACGCCGCCCGTTCAGTTCCTCGGCATCGATCAAAAGATAGGGCTTCTTACGCGCAATACAGTAACCGAGCGTCTGCTCCGTACCACCTGAGAGATAACCGAAATAGATTATCAGTGTACCATCGCTATCGATGACGTTTTGCAGGGTGCGTTGCGTATATCCCCCATTGGTCAACTCAGTCACGGGATAGGTTTCGGGAATGACACCATCTTCAGCCCGGCGGCCTTGCGGACACCATCCGCCTGCCTCGATGCCACACGCCATGGCGGCATCCAGTGCCGCTCTATCGACACCGGTCTGCGCGCCTGATACGATTTTTAACACCTTATGGTTATTTTTCCAGCACCAGGTTCAGTGCTTCAGCCGCCTCCACGACAAAAATCCGATGCGCCGCCCGAGTGGGATGTATGCCGTCCCAGAAGAGAAACCGCTTCGGCTTCTTACAGGCGAACGGTGGTTGATTTGGCATCACACAGGCATCCAGTACATTGTTCAAACCAAATGCATCCGGATCGGCAACAATCTCGTGTAGGCTCTGAAAGATATCAAGTTGCGCAATCTCCAACCCGGAATAAGCCAAGCCCAGATCATCCAGCATTGCTGCAAGATTCAGATTGAACTGCATGGATACCATGAGGGCCCCCAAGGCGGTGCCGGGGAACTGGCTATCGAGACGCTGAATCGCCGGGGTCAGGGAGAGATCGGGGGCGTTGACGATCAACAGCTTTGTCGCCCCGGCACTGTGGAGTGCGATGATCGAATCGCCGAGTGCCATCAGGGCATCCTGTAGAATATCGCGACTGGCCTGCCCCGTCGGATCAACGGAAAGGGCGGCAACGGCATCCCTTACATCGTTACCTCCGAGGGCGATCACATAGAGCGCATCCATTGGCGCCACACCCCTGGCATCGCCTAAAAAGGCGCTCAATTGAAGATTCAGATTGATATTGATGCCGTCATCCCGGGCTCGGGCGCCCCCTACAGCGTAGTTGGTTTTTTTTAGTTTTTTACCATTCTTTCCCTTGAACGCAGGTTTTACACTGTCCCCCAGATCAATTTTTTTTGCCAACTGCTCGATCCATGTGGCACCGTTGCTGAAGTGATCGCCACCTCGCGCATAGGGTGCATCCGGAATTAATAAATCATCGAGAGTCTCATAGGGCGGTTTGAGATTGACCCCGGTGAGAAAAAAAGCGTTGCCCGGATCGGAGAGACTGTCACCGAACACCACGATACGTTCATAAGGTTTATCCTTGGAAAGGGCCAGGCAGGGGATCAGTAACAGGGCGAATAAGATGCCACTCAACCCGTAGCGTTGTTGTACTTTTTTCATAGTCATCCTCCTCAGGCTTTACCGCTCTATTTTGTCATTATGGATTCCAGTTTAGTGTTTCATCCCCCTCCTCTCCTGAAACAGAGATCAAATCGCGACCAAAATCGTGAAATCTTTTCCACGGCAGAATCTTCAAATCTGAAAACCACTTCTAATGACGGCATGTTGAGAGAACCCAAAACGATCGTTCTCAACTCTTGCAATTGTAGAACAACTTTTAGCCCGTTTCGGGAGATCTCCACTTCTCCCACGGTTTCATCGATCTCGATCTGGTAGTGTTGTTTGAGCGGCAACAGACTGCGTAAAAACTCTGTACGGGAGATTGTCATAATCCTGCTGCTGACCTGCATAAGCTGTCACCCGGTCACTGCCTAGCCGCCAGCGACTGGTGGCCAGAGGGCAATGACATCTCCATCCCGCAAGCGATAGGTCTCACGTTGTGAGGGTGGCACGAACAGGCCGTTACATACAACCAAGTGGGCCTGTTCGCGGGGGACCTGGTAACGATCCATCAAATCAAAGAGAGTCGCGCCATCGGATAGCTTGACGCTGACAGAATGATCTGTCGCACCCGGCGGCAGGTACGTCATTAAGCTCGCATAGAGTTTGAATTCGACGTTCACCTCGGACATCCAATCAACTTGCACCCTGTACGGAACCGAGATAGGCCTCCATCAAGCGGGTTGGATCTTTCATCAGGCGATCCTTCCATTCACCCAATGGGACACGACTCCGTATCAATCCCCTGAGTACACCGATATGCTGGGTATGACCAAGGCTGCTGGCGCCGATGAGGTGGTCTCCATCGAATTGCAGTTGCAGATAACGAAACTCACGCTCATCCAACAGGGTTGCCTGGTCACCGCCTTCGACGCCCATCCATTGACCGAAAGAGCTGGAGATCAGGCCCAGGGTATCCAGGACATTCATGTTCAGGCTGCCCTGATGCGTGATCGCCTGGTCCTTGACCATGTTGATTGCCGCGATACGACCGTGTTCAACCGAGGTGGGCTGAATCGCCTGGATGCTATCAGCTCCGGTGGAAAAATCACGCCCCTGGGCAACATCCCCGGCAGCGAAAATATCCTCCCAACTGGTCTGCAGATGGTCATTCACCAGGATACCCTGGTCGGTTTCTATACCCGATCCGGCCAGGAAGTCGATATTCGCGCGTACGCCCATTGCCGTTATCACCAGGTCCGCGGCTAGACTCTCGCCACTGTCCAGATCGACACTCAGCCCACTGCCTGATTCAGAGAAACCGACAACTCCGCTGCTGGTCAGGATACGCACCCCTTTCTTCTCGCACCAGTTTTTCAGCAGATTCCCGGCCACGTTATCCATCATGCGTGGAACCATCCGGTCGCCTTTCTCCACCACCGTAAGCTTAACGTCGCGCTCAACCAGGGCTTCGAGAATAATGCAGCCAATGAAACCCGCGCCTATCAGCACCACTGGCGATCCCGGCTTGGCGCGTGCCACGATGGCGCGGGCGTCCTCCAGGGTCCAGCAGTTATGAATACCGTCCAGATCGATACCGGGGATCGGCGGCTTCAATGGCGTGGCGCCGGTGGCGATCAGCAGGCGATCGTATTCCAGGCTGCTCCCATCAGCCAGGGTGACACGCTGCTGTTCAGGATGCACCTGAGTCACCGCCATCCTGATATGTTCAATCCGATTTTGGCTATAGTGGTCCTCGCTCTTTCGCAGGTAGGTACCCCGTTCATCAATCTGTTCCACCAGCAGGTAGGGTATGGCCATGCGGGAATAGGGTGGCTCCGGCTCCCCGCCGATCAAGGTGATTTGACCGGCGGGGTCCTGGCACCTAAGGGTTTCACAGGCCGTAACACCGGCCGGGCCGGCACCGATTACGATATAGTGCATCTGACATCTCCTGGCATGTCAGGTCAGGCCGAGACGCTGACGGGTTGCATCGGTGGGCACACCGTCCGCCGTCCAGCCGCGTAATTCGTAATACTCGGGCAGCATCTTGTCCAGGTCGTTGACACGGCCTTCGGCAGGCCCGGTTTTGGCCGCCTCTTTCAGCAGGCGCTGTGGCAGGGTGTCATCCGCGGCGGTCAAGCCAGCCCGCAGATTGAAATCCCGTTCCATATTCCACACCCGCTCTCCCAGCTCCAGCATGCGCTCCGCGGTCCACTCACCCTCGCAGGCACTGTTTACCTGGGGCGCAATATCCTCCAGCGACCAGGCAAAGGTGGTAAACAGGCAGAGTCCGCTGGAGTCAACCGCCGCTGTGGCATCCTGAAAGGCCTTTACCAGTCCGGCCTTGCCATCGGTCTCCAGCGGATCGGTCTTCTCCGGAATTCCCAGAATCTCGGATGCCACCGTGTAGCCCCTGAGATGGCACGCACCGCGATTCGAGGTGGCATAGGCGAGCCCCATACCCTGGATACCCCGCGGATCATAGGCGGGGAATTCCTGTCCCTTGACCGTCATGGATAGTTCGGGGTGTCCATACTTCTCGCACAAACGCTTGGATCCCAGTCCCAGGTCCCTGCCGAAGCCCTCGCCCTTGACCAACGTCTCCACACCCCAAACCAGGTTCTCGGCAGAACCGAAAGCGAGCTCCTGCCCACCGGTGTGCTCGGTGGTGATGGCACCGATCTTGAAGAGTTCGATAGCCGCCGCAAGGGTGCCGCCGAATGTGATCGGATCGAACCCGTCCTCGTTGCAGATGAAGTTAACGTAGGTCAATGCGTCCAGGTCATCGACGCCGGTATCCGGCCCCAATGCCCAGGCCGCTTCATATTCCAGGCCACCGGAACTGCCCCAGTACTCGGGTTTGTTTTCAATGGAGAAGTGGCCCCTGTCGATAGTGGAGATACGCCCGCAAGCGATGGTGCAACCGAAACAGCCGGCATTGGTGGTCAGATTGGGTTTGCCGTCAGAGGCACGTTTTTCGTGCATCGCCTCACCAGAAACTTTGTTCGCCCCCTCGAACTGCACTTCGCGCATATTGCGTGTGGGAAGGGCGCCCATCTCGTTGATCACGTTCATCAGCACCTGGGTACCATAAGTGGGCAGTCCCTGTCCGGTAACTGCGTTGTCGGCAAGCACCTTTTTCCCATCATTGACAGCTTGCATGAACTTGGCCGGGTCCTTAATGTTACCAACCCCTTTAGTCCCGCGAATAGCCACTGCTTTGAGATTCTTGGAGGCCATAACGGTGCCGACACCGGACCTGCCGGCCGCCCGGTGCAGGTCATTGACGATCGCCGCATAGAGACAACCCGCCTCGGCGGAACGTCCGACGGCGGCGATACGCAGCATCGGATCCTGGTGCCTTGCATGCAGCCACTCATCGGTGTGCCAGACACTGGTTCCCCATATCTCTTCCGCGGAGAGCAGTTCCGCCCTGTCGTTGACCACATAGAGGTAGACCGGTTTTGGCGACTTACCCTCAAAGATGATCATGTCCCAACCGGCGAAGTGCATCTCGGCACCGATAAATCCCCCGGAATTGGAACAGGCTATACAGTTGGTAAGCGGCCCTTTGGTAACCACCGAATAGCGACCGCTGGTCGCAGCCATTGTCCCGGTCAAGGGTCCGGTGGTCATGATCATCTTGTTTTCGGGACTGAGGGGATCGACTTGCGGATCGATCTCTTCAACCAGATATTTGGATGCCAGGCCGCGTTGGCCGAGATACTCCTGTGCCCATTGACGATTGAGCGCCTCGGTGGTGCAGGTACCTTGAGTCAGGTTGACGCGAAGAATTTTTCCAGCCCATGACATAGCTATTTACCTCCAGATTATGCACTTGCAGCACTGCCGGCGTCGGTTTTACCCGCCCAGGCACGCATTTTCTCAAATCCTGTCTGATCCGCGTCCACATAAGTGATCGCAGCCGTCGGACAGGCCTTGGCACACGCGGGATCCCCACCACAGAGATCGCACTTGACCACCTTTCCACTGCCACTGCTGTAGTTGACTGTGCCAAAGGGACAAGCGATGGTGCAGACCTTGCACCCGACACAGACGGATGCATTGACAACCTTCGCCCCGGTGGCCGCATCCAGCGTTATGGCGTCAACGGGGCAGGCCTGCATACACCAGGCTTCAGCGCATTGTGTGCATGTATAGGGAACAAAACGCCCTTCATGGTGGAATGTAAAAACCCTGATTCGTGATTTTGCAGGATTGAACTCACCTTCATTTTCAAAGGAACACGCCAATTCACATTGCACGCATCCCGTACACTTTTCCGCATCTATCAAAAGGGACCTGAGCATATTGTTCTCCTTCCCAACTTAATTAAGTTTTAGAAATATTTTTTGCTTAACTTGATCTGACACAAACCCGGCAACCCATACGTTGTAATTATTCTTGGTACGAAGGCCACCTCCTCGGTATACGGATACCAAGGCTGATTGGGCGAGTCGAATTGGCGTAGAAGATGTTTGATCACCCACTTACGGTTCCGCTGTTTGAGCGGAAAATAGTGGGCGCACAATGCAAGGTTAGTTGGGAAATTTTTATAGATCAAATATTTCCGATAAAAAAATCGGCAACTTAAAAGCAACGGAAAATATGGAACAATAATGACCAATAGTCATAATCAAATGACAAAATGTCACGACGACTTGCCGTTAACTTTTCGCCTGCCCGGGAAAGATTCAGCTGTTCCAGTTGATAACATCGAGATACCAACAAGGCCCTCCGTCTCATGCATGCAGTTAACCGCAAATCGACGCGGAGGTCCTCCTACCTGTCAGCCGTCCGTGCTCTGGACTTACCGATAGCGCGCGGATTGCGGTATCCGTCCTTCGCTTTATCCTCAGCACCCCATGCTGTTTCCATTGGGTTCAGGGCCTGACGACACTAAACCGCCCGCAGGATCCGTAAAAGATGATTGACATACTCGGGAAATTTAGTTAGGATTACTAACTATGAACTTCGATGAAATAACAGAACCGCTCACCCGCCGACTTGCCGATGGGCTCACCCGACTGGCGACGGTGGCGCGCCAATTAGACTGGCAAGCGGCCGAGGCGGCCGGTTTATCGCCGACCCAGGCGGACTTACTTCGCTTTGTCGCCAGTCGGCCGCAGGGCGCACGACTCACTGCCGCGGCGGCCCATTCCGGAATTCGCAAAGCCACCGCCAGTGATGCCGTTACCGCCCTGGAAAGAAAGATGTTGGTGCGAAAAAGCGCAGATGCGGCGGATGGCAGGGCGATAGCACTTAAGGCAACGGCCAAGGGCAGGAAGGCTGCCATGAAGTGGCCGGCCAGTTTCGAACCTGCGGTTCTTGGCCTCGCACAGAATGAACAGGAGGTACTGTTGGGACTGGTGATCAAAATGATCAGCCAACTGCAACAGCGTGAGCTGATCGCCCCGCAGCGGACCTGCGTGAGCTGTCGCCACTTCCGCGGGAATGTTTCACCTGGGACCAAGACCCCGCACTTCTGTGCCTTCGTCGATGCACCCATGGCTGAACGTCATCTGCGTGTAGACTGCCCAGAGCACGAAGCTGCCGCATGATACAGTTGAATGCCCGTTATACGCATAGATGTTCTTTATTAACCATTATTGTTAGGACTACTAATTTTTATAACGCATATCACCATTCGGCATAACGGTTGCTGCGTTTGCATTACCGCCAAAGAGCAACAGGCAAAACGATCGATACCGCTACTCATGACTGACTGGCGTATCGTGCATGTTGAAGTTGAAGACTCAGTCGGCAGCTATGCGAATCATCGACGGTCAACCGTTTTATATCAACCTTGGCGTCACAATCGCCATTTGGACATTAGGAGGATAGTTTGATGAAAGCATACATTCTTACTGCTTTGTGGGCAGCGGCGACCGTTGCATCGGCGACGGAATCCAAAGTCCCCTACCCGGCAGAATACCGCAACTGGCATCATGTGAAGAGCATGCTGATAGAAGAAGGCCATCCGCTGTTTAATGCATTTGGAGGCATCCATCACATCTATGCCAATGACAAAGCGGTTGAAGGCTACCGCAAAGGACACTTCCCTGATGGGGCCATCATCATCTTCGACCTTCTGGATACGTTGCGTACCGACAATGCCGTCACCGAGAGCAAACGCAAGGTTTTGGGCGTGATGCATAAAGATTCCGAGAGATACGCAGAGACCGGTGGATGGGGCTTCGAAGGGTTTGGCGGTGGCGATCCAAGTAATCGTGTTGTCGGAAATAAAGCCGCATCGGCCTGCTTTGCCTGCCATCAACCGCAGAAAGGGCAGGACTACACTTTCAGTCAACTTAGAGATTGAAGGCCAGCATGAACCAACCCGTAGCGCCGACGTCCCGGCGCATCACGGAGTAGCCGAGTATCGAGCCACAAATCGCCGGGGGGCGCAGTGAGACCACGTAGTGGTCGTCTGCGCCTTCCGTAGCGTCTCATACTGAAGCTTACCTCCCAGCCTCCGATCTACCCATTCCATGATTTCTTGCGTAACAGCTGAATAAACGCCTCGGCCACGGCATTTTTTAAATTGGAACGCGTTCTGGCAATCCACAGGGTACGGTTAATACGAAGGCCCTGTATTTTAATGTGGTAGAGGGTGCCGGTATTCAAGGCATCGTCTACCGCAAAACGGGGCAGGAAACTGACATGCCCACCATGCTGCAGCATCTCCACGATGGTATCCGTCGATCCCACTTCCATGGCAATGGACAACTGATCGATGCCGATATCCCTGAGCGCCTTATCCAAGGTGATTCGCATAGACGATTGGGATTCGCGCAACACATAACGCAAATCTCCCAGTTCCGTTACCGGCAACAGGCCACTGTTCCAAAGCGGGTGCCCCTGACCGCAAACCAGTACAAGTTCATCGTCCAGCCATTTCTGTACCAAGACCTCGGGATGGTCCGGGGCCTGCTCAAGTAGTGCCAAATCGGAGAGCCCGGTAGCGAGTCGGCGTTGAATATGTCGACTGTAACCCATGCGGCTCTCTATCCTGTATTGAGGAAAATTGTCGGAGAAATTCAGCAACAGGCTCGGCAGCAGATGTTCGCCGATTGCGAAGGTGACTTCGAGGCGCAGTCTATTCAGACCCGATCGCAGATACTCCAGATCATCCAAAAGGGAGGCCTGATGATCGAGCACCAGCCGCGCGTAGGCATAGACCCGCTCCCCTGCAGGGGTGAGCTCCAGATTACGCCCTTGTCGCTGCATCAAACTCGCTGCATAGCAGCTGTCAAGGGTGCGCAACCGTTTGGTCACCGCAGGTTGGCCGATGTGCAGTACTCGGGCGGCCTCCGAAACCCCACCCTGTTCGACCACCGCTCTCAATGTCGCCAGATGTTTCAGGTCAGGTAGATTTGAATATTCCATGTAGGAATATTAAGACATTATTATTTATTTGAAAATATCTGAAATATTAGGCAGGATACCCACATTCTCAGGCTATCTATTGGCCGCAATCGCAAGATACCGCATCATTCTAACCCGAATGCAATTCCATATCGGAATGTGCAGTACTGCACTTATTCCGGTTGCGCCACGGGGGTGGTGACTGTTCGAGCACCCACAAACCCTAGTTTTTTTAAGTAAGCAGTAGCAGTATGACACCATTGAACGACCAGCAATCAATGCCCAGCCAAGGCAGTCCCCTTTCACTCAGACAGCTCATTGCAAGTATCATCTTCCTCATCGGAGCACTGTTGCTGGCCTATCTGTCCCCCACTATCGAGATCGCCTGGGTAGGGGCCATCCTGATGCTGACCATCTACCTGTTTGCCTTCGAAGTTGTTGGGGTGGATGTCGCCGCCGCCACCATTATGGTGTTGTTGGGCCTCTCGTCCCTGTTTGCGCCGGTGATGGGACTCGATCAGGGGCTGGTCGATAACAGGCATCTGTTCGATGGTTTTTCGTCCAACGCCGTCATCTCCATCATCGCAGTCATGATCATCGGTGCCGGCCTGGACAAGACCGGCATCATGGGCAGCGTCGCCTCATTCATTCTCAGGATCGGCGGCACAACCGAGGGCAGGATCATCCCGATCATATCCGCCACTGTGGGATTCATCTCTTCATTCATGCAGAATGTGGGCGCGGCAGCGCTGTTCCTCCCTGTAGTATCCCGTATCTCCGCCCGTTCCGGCCTACCCATGTCCCGCCTGCTGATGCCGATGGGTTTTACCGCCATTCTCGGCGGCACCATGACCATGGTCGGCTCCAGCCCGCTGATCCTGCTCAACGACCTGATCCTCACTTCAAACAAGGCATTGCCCGCCGAGCAACAGATGGAGACCTGGGGTCTCTTTTCTGTCACTCCGGTCGGTATCGCCCTGATTGCCTGCGGGATCATCTATTTTGTACTGGCCGGACGATTCGTACTGCCGAAAACCAAGAGTGAAAGCAGCACCAGCGGTACCGATCCAATGCAGTATTTCCAGGATGTCTACGGCTTGCGTTACAGACTGTCAGAGTTGGTTGTCACCGACGAGAGCGACCTGATCGGCAAACAGCTGGATGATGTCGAGACAGCTTATCGGGTTAGGGTGATCGCGACAAAGCTGTCGGGCGAGGCGAACCGAATCGGTCCGGGCGCCCTGGCCCGGGATGTCGATATCGAAGCCGGCATGGTATTGGGGGTGGTTGCAGATCCCGATTCACTGACCAAGTTCGCCGAGTTTTTCAAGCTTAAAAGACGCCCTACCCTGCGCACATTCTCCAATGACCTCTCTGCCAACAAGGCCGGTATTGCCGAAGTGGTAGTACCACCCGGATCGTCACTCATCGGCAAGAGTGCCCGTGATGTGTGGATGCGGAAGACTTATGGCCTCGCCATGATCGGCTTACACCGTAACGGTGAAACCATGCGCGAGGGGGAAGATATCCGTAACCTGCCCTTCATGGCGGGAGATACCCTGGTGGTACACACCCCCTGGGATGTTCTCCCCAGGATCGAAAAAGACAAAAACTTCGTCGTCGTTACCACTGAATATCCCCATGAAGAGTTGCGCCCACACAAGGTGGGATGGGCCATGTTGTTTTTCGCCATAGCACTCTCAATGGTGCTGTTTACCGACATCCGCCTCTCGGTTGCATTACTCACCGGCGCCATGGGAATGGTGCTGTCCGGCGTCCTCAATATCGATGAGGCGTATGAGGCGGTAAGCTGGAAGACTGTCTTTTTGCTTGCCTCCTTGATTCCGCTTGGTCTCGCAGTGGAGACCACCGGCACTGCAAAATGGATCGCTGATCAGGTGCTTTGGGTGGTGGGAGAGATGCCGATCTGGATTATCCAATTGTCGGTTGCGGTACTCGCCACTTTTTTCACTCTAGTGATGTCCAATGTGGGGGCGACGGTCCTGCTGGTTCCCCTGGCAGTGAATATCGCCATCGGCGCCGGCGCCAGTCCCGCCGTGTTCGCGCTCACTGTTGCCATCGCCACATCCAACTCCTTCCTGATCCCCACTCATCAGGTGAATGCGCTGATCATGGGGCCTGCCGGGTATCGCGTCTCAGACTTTATGCGGGCGGGCGGCATTATGACGCTGCTATTTCTGGCCGTGATGATGCTGGTATTGAATTTGGCATTTTAGATGGCGTTCAGGGCGCTGCCGTAACAAACCCACTCTCTGGAGTTTGTATGCAGGGACTGTTTTAAGTAGTATCACGATAGACCCATGACATAATGAGGCGCTGGCCACAACATTACACCACCTATAAAGGCCAGCTGAAGAAAGCTTGTTTATTATCTTTTTGCATCCCAGCCCACCCGGCAATGCAAGGCTTGGTAACAACACCCCGGTCACACAATGAATGACTCACGGATCGTCAAGCGATACAACGCCTACTACAGGGGCTGGTGCCTTGCCTTTGGCGAACACAGCGCTGATTATGACGAAGAGCGGGATATCAGCTGGTTATTCGGAGAAGACCGGATCGGCCTGATCCTCTCCACCCACCTGCGCAAACAGGCACAACACGAGCTGTTGGGGCATCACGATGAGATCCCGCAAATGGCGCTGTCTGATGATAGTATTGTACTGAACCACTACAAACATCCACTGCAGGACGATCTGGACATAAGGAACATTCTTCGCCTCAAGGAGTTTCTAATGCATGGAGAGGAGTTGCATATGTTTCTATGCAGCCACCTGTTTTACCCATCGCACACCCGCATTCTCACATTTGCCACCAAGAGGCCTCTCGTTATCATGTATAAGGAGATGCAGCCGCTGAAGCTGATTATCGAATAACCTATCCGTCAACACCCCCGACAACACAGCGTTATCAGCAACTCCTGGCGTTCAATTGCCACCCTTCCGGTGCAGTTCACGCATACTATCGCTCCAATACTTACCCAGTAGCGAAAGCGATCGCAGACCCTCCTGCGTGCCAGGCTCCATGGCCAATTTAACAACCCCCCCGAGACCACCCTTTGCCGGAGGAGAGATTGCGATTTCCCGACTCATTTGGGCAAGTGCCTTGGAGAGACCATGCAGCAGATGTTGAGTCTCCGGCTTATCGAGAACCTGCAGCAAGCGCATAAGACCCTCATTGCGGGTAAGGCGGTCAAGCAGTGTGATGCCCTCACTCAACGCCGAAGCGACACGGGAAACAATATCGTCCGACAAGGCATCCCGAGCCGACAAGACCAAGGTTGCCAGTTCGGAGAGTTGCTCCAGCTCGAGGGCAAGTTCATCACGATCCACAGTTGCTCCGGTTTGAGGTGATTCAGTCTGTGCAGTCATAACCACGCCTCCTCAAAGTAGACCGCGGACGCTGGTCCAATACATTTTGTTATAGCTCATCTTGAACCAATGCATTGATTTATTGGGCGCCTTCAGGTCTGGTGGATTCTCGTAATTGAACATCGCGTAAGTCGCTCTGTCATGACCCGCCTCGATAAAGCAGTAGACCTTACCGTCATAATCACGTACGGGTGTACCGATCTTGATAATCGAAGCAATGTTCTCGGCCACCACCTCTGCCTCGAAGTGCGCTGCTGATCCGGTCTTGCTGACCGGCAGATTCGTAGTATCACCCAACACGTAGACGTTGTCATGCCCTTCCATGGTCAGCTTATACCGATCGGTGGGGATCCAGCCGCCATCGCCCATCTGATCACGCTCGATCACCGGCATTCCCCTGTGCGGCGGTATGGAGATAAGCAGGTCGTATGCGGTCTCCGTACCCTCCTCACTCTTCACTACCTGATTCTCCACATCCACTTCCTTGACGTTGAACAGGGTTTCATATTCAACACCAATGCGGTCGAATTCCGGCTTTGCCCATTTGGCAACATTTTCAATCGTATGGATACGACCGATCGGATAGTGGTACTTGATGTGCACCTTGTCGCGGATACCGCGTATCTTGAAATAGTCGTGAAGAGAGAAGGTCACCTCCACCGGAGCGATCGGACACTTGTGCGGGACACCGACTACGATCGCGACATTGCCGCCCTCAAACTCGCGGAGACGTTTGAACATCTTCACGGCGGCCGCCTCGGAATAGAAGGTTTCGGAACCCTCGACTAGGCCAGGTACCTCTTCAGGCACGATACGTGAACCGGTTGCTATGACCAACACGTCATACTCATGTGTCTTGCCACTCTTTGTCGTGACCTTGTTTTGATCGAGATGGAAAGCCTCGACCGGGTCCACATGAAACTCGATCGAGGGTTCAAGCAGACTCTCCTGATCGCGATACAGCTCGTCGGGCATCATCTGTCCGAATGCCACGTATAACAGACCTGGCTGATACATGTGTTTATCCGATGCCGAAAGCATTGTGAGTCTGACCTTACGACTGCGGATCTCACTGGCCAGCCGCCGCGCAAGGTTGTTGGCCAGTATGGTACCACCGCAGCCACCACCGACGACTAAGATTCTCATTGCACTCTCCTAATCCACTATTACAGGAGATCTCTGACCAACTGCCAGACAAATCTCATTTGTTAAACCAGCCGAGTCATTGATTTATAAACAATCAATCCACTCCTCTTTATCTTCCGCTATTTGAGCTTGCGAACCTTCAAGTGCCAAACCTCTCCGACCTTCTCACTACTGATCATTTCGTGTCCGACCTTGTCGATCCACTCGGGGACATCGGATGCCGTCCCGTTATCGGTCGATAACAGTTCGAGCGTATCGCCCACGGCTGCCTGCTTCATATAGGTAATAAGCTCCATAAGCGGTCCGGGGCAAAACGTGTTGCGTGCATCGATGGTTTTAAATTCACTCATTCATAATATCCTCTTGCTGAAATAGCTTGAGCCACTATCGAATTAAAACGTGAGCAGCTGCCCCCCTTCCGCATCGTTGAGAAAACGGGTCAATCCTGTTGGCGGGCCAAGTTCGGGATCAAGAGCCTCTTCGCCAATCTTCAGCAGATCAAGAGCCATGGAACAGGGCAGTAGCTTCGCATCCCCCAATTCCGCTGCGCTTTTGAACAGCTGTTTGAACGGCGGCACTCCCACCTCATTATCCATCAGCTCGCCAAACCGGCCCTCTACTGGAGGCTCCTGAGCCGAGTCCTTGATAAAGAAGGGCAGTGCATTCATTGAAAAAAACACTGAGACCTGATCACCCGTCGCAGCCGCCACTGATGCGAACATCGCAGCCATCTGTAACTTTTCACGCGTTCCAGTCAAGCAAACGATGTGATAATTCTGTGACATGTAGTTATCGCCTCTCTATCTATTGCATTGTCACTGCAAAACCAAACAACACAGCTACCGCATCCATCATTTCGTCTCTGTCGTTTAAAGCGCTACTTTGCACGACAACCAATAACGTTCACCACTTTTTCGATACCACTCGCTTCAGTGCCTGATTGCGTAAAGCGAGATCGGCAACAAGCGATCGAAGCCGCCTGTTCTCCTCCTCGAGCTGTTTCAAGCGCCTTGAGTCGCTGGCTGATTGATCTCCATATTTTGAGCGCCATTTATAAAACGTAGCATCGGAGATTCCATGTTTGTTACATATTTCAGTGACCTTCTCATCCGACTCTTCGGCTTCCTTCAATACAGCCAAGATCTGGTCTTCGCTGAATCTTGATCTGCTCATCACGTTTACCTCGCCTCTACCAGCACACAACAAATGCTCGATACCAAGCCTTTCAGGTTACTGTGATCAGCGTCATAAACTACGCAATATCACTGATCTCCACGATGCCAGCTGAAACGCTTGATCAGCATCACACAGGAGCTATCGAGGATGTAGCCGATAGCACCTATGATAAGCACCCATGCCATGAGATGGTCGTACGAGAGACCCTCACGCGCATCCTGAATCGAGTATCCAAGACCGGAAGTTACGCCAAGAAATTCTGCAGGAACAAGGACAATCCATGCCACGCCGAGCGCAAGACGTACACCTGTAAGCACATCGAACGTGATCGCCGGTATAACAATCTGTGTAATGATATGCCAGGGTTTTGCGCCAAGATTTCGCGCCACCTTAAACCAGGCGGGATCAACCTTGGCCAATCCGGCTGCAGTCGCAAACGCGATAGGCCAAACAGATGCGATTGCTATCAGGAAGATAATCGCCTGATTCCATGTCACGAATACGATAACCGCGATTGGCTCCCACGAGAGGGGACTGATCATGCGCAACAGCTGAAAGGGTGAGTTGCTCAACTCGCGAAATCGCCGACTGCGTCCCATTAAAATGCCGATGGGTACACCGATGCATATGGCAATCAACAATCCACTGCCCAAGCGGTAACCACTGGATAGAATCGCGCTCTGTATCGTACCCTCTTCCCACAATACAGGCATCGCTTGCAGCGCTGGTATCGGCCCGAAATCACCGAAGTGTTCAGTAGAGGGGTTTGATGAGATCAGTAAGATACCGAACCACCAGACTACAAACAGAATTGCGAGTCCGCCAAAGAAATTCAGCAATCCCCGCCACGATGATTTCAATAGGCGTTGCGATGCATTATCACCCATCATGCTGTTGAGGATATTCAAGCCGGCGGGTGCGGTGTCATTGCTCATTGCTCAACAACCTCTCCAAGGGGTGAACACGCACTTCTCTCTCCTTGCTTTGATGGATCACGATGCATCTCCACGGTGCCAGCTGAAATGTTTGATCAGTAACACACAGGTGCTATCGAGGATATAACCGATAGCACCGATAACCAGCACGATGGCTGTAAGGTGGTGGTATGACAATGTTTCCCTGGCGTCTTCTATCGAGTATCCAAGACCGGATGTAACACCCAGGTATTCCGCCGGCACCAATACGATCCACGCCACACCCAGTGCGAGCCGGATACCAGTAAACACATCGAAGCTGATAGCCGGTAAAATAATTTTGGTCATCATATGCGTAGGCGTGGCACCCAGGTTGCGGGCAACTTTGAACCATGCCGGGTCAATTTTTGCCAGACCTGCAGCGGTGGCAAAGGCCACCGGCCACACCGACGCAATCGCAATGAGAAAGATGATCGATTGATTCCATGTGGTGAAAACAATTACCGCGAGCGGCATCCACGCCAACGGGCTGATCATGCGCAGCAGTTGAAACGGTGAATTGCTGATCTCGCGGAAGCGCTTGCTCCTTCCCATGAGAATACCGATCGGCACACCGATCACTATCGCAATCAGAAGACCCAAGCCCAGACGATAGCCACTTGCCGCCACAGCGTTCTGAATCGTCCCGGAGGACCATAACTCGGGAAATGCCTTGAATGTGGGAATAGGTCCGAATGCTGCGAAGTGTTCAGTCGATGGATTGATGGATATGAAATAGCCGCCAATCCACCAGAAGACAAACAGGATCGCCAGACCGCCAAAAAAATTGTACAAGCCGCGCCCTGATGATTTCAGGACGCGGTAAGGCCGGGATTCGCCCACCTTGAACGATGTGGCCTCTTCGGTCACAGCTTAACCACCTCTACTCTGGTATAGGGGTCACCAGACTTGGGCACACTCGGGTCATTCTTCCATTTGGGATTGGCTTCGAGGGCATTTTTCACATATGTGTAGTTGACCAAATCATCAGCCACGTGCTCCGGCGTCAATCCATTCAGGAAACTGGCGTCGCCGGTGAGTACGGTACTTTTAAGATCCGAGACTACAAGCTCTGTGGCGGAACGGTAGGGCCAACTCTGAAAATTGATTCTGTTCATCCCCCACTCCGGATGTTTGATCGCCACCGGATTGCTGTAGTAGGCGGGATCGTAGAACAGCATGGCCCGTTCAATGACCTTCTTCGGAAACGGCAGATATTTCTTGCCGTCACGGGAGAGTAGCTGCGCCATCTCCTCTCTGTTTTCTCCGAGATGTATCTGGGCAGCAATGATCGCGTTGTGCACACCCTGAGCCCAAGCCGCACGATCGGGATCCATCGCATCGGCCTCATGCATTACCACGACACAACATGGATGCCCTTTCCAGACATCGCCCGTGAAACGTAACACCTTACCACCTGCCTTGATCTCGCCCAGTGCATTGAAGGGTTCGGCCACGCAATAACCATCGATCGACTTAGCCGCAAGGGCTGGTGGCATTTCCGGCGGATTGAGCACCAGGAAATTACACTCATCCGGCGCCAATTTTGCGGTTTGCGGCCGAATCACCGGTTTGATACCGGCCTCCTTCATGATCTTTTGCGAAACGATATTATGAATTGAGTACCAATAGGGCACGGCAAACTGCTTGCCGCCGAAATCCTTTGGCGTATTGATACCGCTATCCTTGTGTACGATGATTGCAGAACCGTTGGTATGATCCCAGGCAGTGATCTTCAATGGATACTTGTTGTTGTAGCGCATCCAGATCGGGATCGGTATCAACATATGGGTAAGGTTGAATCGGTGTGAGGCAAATGCCTCCACCAGGGGCGACCATCCGCGAATCAGAGTCGGGCGAACGGATTCGATACCCTCTTTTTTAAAATATCCCAACTCATGGGCCACCAACAGGGCCGCCGCATCGGTGATTGGAATATACCCAATACGGACCACCGGATCCCATTTCTTCTCCTGGGCAAAGGTCGCTGCCGAAGGAATCAGGCTGCTCATCGCCGCAAGACTACCCATTTTCAAAAAATCACGCCTGTCGACACCACTACCCAACACATTCTTAAATAGCGGATCATATTCCAATACGAGATCGGGATCGTCGATTCCGTCACCGTACTTATCTATAAGCTGCTTCTGCTCATTCATCTTCGATATCCTCCGTTAGGTAATCGGATATTCCGACTTATGCAGGTCAGGCATGCTGCGTGACGCTGTGTGGACTGGATTCATCACCAGCGTCCTTGCCGGAGGCGCCCGGATGTTCGTTAGCGGCACTTTTGAATGCATCCATCAGGCGTGTGCGCATTGCCTGCACACCCGAATCATGCCGCTCGCGCGGATCGGGGAGATTGACTTCGAGTTCGTCATAGATCTTGCCGGGAGAACCTGCCATGATCAGCGCCCGGTCCGCCATCAAGACCGCCTCATCGATATCGTGGGTCACGATCACCACGTTGAAGCCAAGACGTTTTGCGATCGAACGCACATCGTGTTGCAGGGATGCGCGGGTAAAGGCGTCAAGTGCCGAAAACGGTTCATCCAGAAGCAGCAGTTCCGGTTCCATCACCAGCGAGCGCGCCAGTGCTACACGCTGTTGCTGACCACCCGAGAGATCCTGGACGTTGTTATCGGCATAGTCTTGAAGATCAACAAGGTTGAGGGCTTCGTCGACACGGTCACGCATTCTCGACTCATCCCAGCCCGCGAAATGAAGACCGATACCGACATTTTGCGATACCCTCATCCAGGGAAAGAGGTGTGGCGCCTGAAACATCATGACCCACTGTGGCGACGGCGATGTCACCAAAGTATCGTCAAGACGAACTGTGCCGTCTGTCGGTTTCAACAAGCCCGCAAGAATATGCAACAAGGTAGATTTACCGCAACCGGATCTCCCGATTATGGCGATTATTTCGCCATGCTTCGCTTCCAGGTTTACCTTGTCGAATGTAATCGGACTTTTCGAAGTATAGCGATGGCTAAGCTCTTCAATCTTGATGCGGACTCCGCGTATAGACATTAAATCTACCCTCTGTGTCAAGTGTCGATAATTGCTGCATATGCAGCGGGGCCAGGCACTCTCCAAACAGCAAGCGGATCTGCAATGATCTCTCCTCGCCACCCCGATGGTATTAATTGACTGTTGCGTTTGGATGCTGTCTCCAGTCCACCCTTTTCACCTCAGTGCCGAATGGGTGGAGAACAATCGAGCAAAACAGCCGCTCGACTGCAATGCGACATCTCCACGTTCAAACGCTATTCAAACGCCGATCGATCTCTTCCATGCGGCGCGCCAATTCCTCCTCGTCAAACAGTCCGCGCCGGATCAGCGTATGCGCCAGCGCCAGTAACTGCCTTTCCGGAAAAGGTATCTCGTCATAGTATTTGTTGACGAGCTGATCCTCTTCCCAACGTCTTTCCACGGCGTCGAGATGCTTCTGCTCCTCTTCAGGATTGCGCTCCTCCTTGGGCTTGCAGACATTGAAGGTTTCCCAGTAGCCGCCCGCGAGCATATCGCAGGTCGCCTCAAGGGTGATTCGCCAGGGAGGATCGGGATTATCCACACCATACTGCTCACACAGATCGTCCCAGACCCGTCCCTTGTCTTTAACGTCTTCCAGCAGTGAAACCGGCGTCGACTCGTCCAGATTACGGTCGCGCATCTCTTTGTCGAGTTCAAAATATTTAGGGTTGATCTCTGCCATGGGACTTCCTAATGGTGGTATGGATTAACGGCCGGACGTACGGGTCGCGGATCATTGGCTGTCTTGCCGGGTTTCGGCACGGCCACGCCGATCAGGCAATCCCGTGTTACGATCTCTGCCAGCTGCTCCTCACTCCACCCTTCGGTCCCCTCGGGACGAACAGGCAATACGATGAATCGCGACTTCTGATTCGAATCCTCGACCCGAACCTCTACGTCTTCGGGCAGCTGAAGTCCGAACTCTGCAAGTACCTGTCGTGGCCATCGCACCAGGCGCCGCCGATAGTTCGGTGTCCGATACCACTCCGGCGACTGCCCGAGGATGGGGCGTGGATAGCATGAACAGAGCGTGCATACCACCACATGCTTTAACTTTGGCGTATCCTCGAGCACGCGCAGATTACAGTAGTCACTGGGTGTGCCGAAATGGGTAGGCATACTGTTGACCCAATCAATTCCGACTTCAAGGCTGGCCTTGACGCCGTCCTCTACGGCCAGTTTCTTGAACTCGGGATCCAACCAAGCCTTGGCCACCAGGCGTGCCGCCGGGAGCGGACCAAGTGTATGCATATACTCAGTCCAACGCTGGTGATCTTCAGCGGTAAAAAGACCTTTCTCGATCGCAAGTTCGCGAACGGCGATTTCAAGCACCTCGAATTCACTAACTTCATCAACCATAGGTGCGGGTTTATGTTTCTCCGCCATTTGTCTGTCCTCTCTGATTCTTAACCCAAACGTCTATGCGCTCTATTGGCAGGTACTGCTACAGCGGCTCAAGCCAACGTTCCGGCAGTTCGGTCTCTACAGTGTCATTTGCGAAGGCATCCGGATAGTCCGGCCATAAATCCTTTTGCTTGAAAACCAAACTGTAAAACCAAACTACCTTGTCTGTGTTATCCCAGGCCTCGTCCTCCGCTGCGGGGCTTTCATACACCAGCTCGGCTACAGTGGCAGGCGCTCCACGCGTGTAGACCTGAGTACGGTTATAAAAGATATCCGGCAGATCGCGAACCCTTACCTTGTCGCCGACTTTGAATTTCGGTTGACCGGCCTCGCCCTTAAAACATTGAGGATCACCGATACCCGTGGCCTTCTTAACGTGATGCTCTCGATCGTAATGTGGTTTACTCATAGCGTTTTTTAACCTCATCAATCTTATCGGACAATTCGGTGAGCGTTATGTATTGCTTATCGACCAGTATCCGTGCAGCAGTCAAAAGCCAACGACCGTAATAGGGCAGACCCAGGTACATTGTCTGACCGACATCCACATTCTGCCTGCGACGTCTCTCCTCGGCATTCCACACACCCCGCCATGCCAATACCTCACAGGTTACAAAGGTATTGTGTTCCCATACCTCTTCCTCTTTCTCTTCCCATGTGATCGGCACGTCAGGCTCGCCACCGACATCATGCGACATGCGCGTATAGGCCCTATAATGTTCGTTGTCGACCTGGTCAGGAGAGGGTGCATGAGTTTCCTGGTGTAGAGACGGCTGGAGTTGTGTGACAATCTCCAGATGTTTCATCACTTTTCGTCTGATGGTTGATGACATGGTCGCGTGACCTCCTTTAATTAGGTTTTTAACAAGTTTGTTTACCTAATGTTTTTTATATGTTTCGCATATACTGATTTGATACTTAAGCAATCAATGACATGTCGTGGTTCACAATGGATGATCGCTTTATTTAAGTCTTTCTTAATAAATCACGAAGCGAGCATCTCTTTATCGTGTTAACCCAAACTATTTACCAGGTCCCTATAATTGTCCAAGACCAAATTCTGATTAGCTCTATAGGCGATGGCTATGGTCATCGCTAATTGTCTCGTTGATTTACATGGAAATAGTAATTTAATGGCTGTTAAGGGAGTTTTTCGTGTAGATTGATAACTACAAATTTTAAAATTGGTCTACACTAAGACTCATCATGAGTAATTAGTAAAATCCGCTTTTTCTATAACTTCCATAGGGGTTGGCTATGGACAGAAATATCATGTGTCCTCGCTCGCTAAGATACCTCTTAGCGGTCGCAGAACATCACAGCTTTACCCGTGCGGCAGAAACGCTATTTGTTTCGCAACCCACACTCTCGCAACAAATCAAACAGTTAGAGGAGTCTCTAGAAACACAACTGCTGGATCGTTCAGGCCGCACCGTTCATCTCACAGACGCAGGCGAGGTCTACATCAGTTATGCCCGCCGTGCACTGGGAGAACTGGACGCCGGGAAACGAGCCATTCAGGAACTGCAGGATCTGAGCCGCGGATCCCTGAGTCTTGGCATGACACCGATCACGGATTACTTGGCTGCGCCGTTAATAGATCGATTCAACAAACGCTATCCCGGTATATCCGTAGGCACCTATGAGATGCCACAGGATGATATTGAAAGTGGTGTTCTGGCTGGCAATATCGATATTGGCATCGCATTTACGAATACACTTACGGTCGCCGCCAACTATGAATATATAGAGACCCAACACCTGTTTATCGAACCGCTCAATCTGGCGGTTGGGTCGACCCATCAATACGCCGGTCAAGAGTCTCCTTTAGATCAACACACCCTCGAACAGGAACCGCTGGCACTCCTGAACAGCGATTTTGCGCTACGCAGGCATATCGATCTCTATTGCCTGGAGCACGACATCAAACCGCAAATTGCGATTGAGACAAACTCGCTTAGCACTATCATTGAGGTTTTACGACTTGGTCGTCTTTCCACCATACTCCCCAATACGATAGCCTGCCAACAAAATGAGATTTTTCCGGTTATGTTGATTCCCGAGCTTCCGCACCACACGATCACGCTCATCAGCCGGAAGGATTCATACAAGAGCCCCGCTTCTTTGGCTTTCAAGGGACTGGCTGCGGAGTGGGGCACGGAAGGGTGTCACGATACACCAGTAAAACGAACGGGCCCCTGCCCGATGTCGGAAGTATGTACTCCTAATAGCCACAACTAGCAAATGCTGCATCAAGCCGAGCAGTACAGGCGAATATCGACGTCCTTTTGCCTGGAACACCTCCTGAATAAGATAATTCAGAACTGTAGTTTAACCTGCTTCGCTGTCGACATCATTCAAAGATCGAGGTACTGGTCCTCCCGTCACCCAGTCGAGCAGTTCGACAGTATGCACGACAGGAACCTTAGAACTTGACGCCAGATGAATCATACAGCCGATATTTCCAGCTGCGATTGCTGCAGGGGAACCCGCCTCCAACTCTTTCAACTTGCTCTCTTTCAACTGCCCGGAAATCTCTGGCTGCAGTAGATTGTATGTACCGGCAGCACCACAGCAGGTATGCGAGTCCCTTGGCTCAAGGACAGTGAAACCCGCCAATTTCAATAACTTTTTTGGAGTAAACCTTATGCGTTGTCCAAATTGCAGTGAGCATGTTGCATGATATGAAATACGCAGACCCGGCGTAAGCCTGTAGTTTAATTCCATCTCTGAAAGCACTTCAGTGATATCCTTTGCCATATCGGCTATAGCCGCCGCCTGGTGCGCCAATGAGCCGTTTCGAAACATGAAACCATAATCCTTGACGACTGTACCGCAACCACTTGTATTGATTACGATTGCATCCAGTCCATCGCCGTCTATCTCTTTCATCCATGCGCGGATATTTCTTTCCGCTGCAGCAAGACTCTCGATCGTTTTACCCATATGGTGAGTCAATGCGCCACAGCACCCGGCACCGTGAGGCACCACCACCTCACAGCCATGCCTGCGAAGGATACGGATAGTCGCATCGTTGATATCCGTATTCAGCGCCTGTTGTGCACAGCCGGTCAACAATGCCATACGACGCTTACGCTTACCTAGCGCGGGAAACACCTGTGGCCGATCATTTGGGTTAGGTGGCGGCAACCGATCAGGCGTATACTCCACCATTCTGCGAATGGGTTTGGGCAGTGCCGATGCTGCAGGCTTGATCATTCTCGCCACGCGCATGGCTATGCGAAAACGTTCCGGATAAGGCACTATCTTCGCCAATAACCAGCGCGACAGCCTGTCCAGAGGCTTGCGGAGATGCTTCTGTTCGATAGTCTCCCTCGCATGATCCAACAGGTGTTGATAGTGAACACTTGATGGGCATGTGGACATACACGCAAGACAGGAAAGACATCGATCGATATAGTCAACAGTCTTCCGATCAGGCATACCCTCATTCTCCAACAGCTCCTTTATCAGGTAGACTCGTCCACGCGAACTGTCATATTCATCGCCAAGCAGTTTAAATGTGGGGCAATTTGGCGTGCAGTAGTCGCATTGCAGACAGGCACGCAATTCCACATCGGAGTTGGCGATGGCGGGGACTGACAACTGTTGGTCTGTAAAATTGGTATGCATGGTATGCTTCAATACACTCGTACGTGTGCTGTATCAAGTTAGTGCTGCCAACCATCGTACTGTCCGGTAGCCGGGAACTTCCTCCAGGGCCTGTTAAAGCAATAAAAACCTTAAAAGTAGTAATTGGCCATCAGACGCAGAAAATGGCCATCTTCGTGCAGATCCGTATAGATCATTTCAATCACCAGATCTTCACCCATTTCATAGGTGGCATAGTAATCCGTATCGTTTGACCCAATATCAAAATCCGCATGCAAAAAACCAAGGGTCAAAGTTTGAATTCCGACATATTCAAGCCCCAGAGCGACCGCCCGCTGATCCTCGACCTCACCTAGAGTATGGTCATCAGCGGAGGTAAAATATGGACCACCACCGAAACCGTCTATCACCGTACCTGAGACCTCATTGTATGCAACCGTCAGTGTTGCGGCATCCAGGGTGTAACTCGCCATCACACCATAGACGTCACCATCCGGCCCACCATCACCCTGCGTATCGTCCGATTGCGAGCCAAATTGCAATCCGACGCTAACCTTTTTAGTCTCATATATACTTTCGACGTAGAACAGCTTTGCAAAATCGTTGCCCCAGTAGAACCAAGCCTGCAATTGCGTGTTGTCAATTCCACCGTATTCAATCCCTAAGGCAAACACACCATCATCACCGTTTATGTCCTTAAACCTTTCCGGCACATCCGTATCGACACCCGCCCATTCATCCAGGTAGAGAAATGATATTGTAGTATCTGCGAGAACCTCATTACTGAGTACCGCGCCCTGGAAGGTATTTGGCACCATACGTATATCATCGGTATCCGCATGCGGCGTATCGATCTCGAATCGTCCCAACTTCAATGCGGTTTTATCTAGTGCACCCTGCAAATAAGCCTCGCCAATCAGAGCGTAACCCTTATTTTCCGTAGCAAAGAATTCGCCATTTTCGTTATCAAGCAATTTCTGCGTAGTGTATGCGGACAGGCCTGCTCTCAGACCATGCCAGCCAGGGGAGATTTAACCCAGCTTACCGCCTATCGCTGATCCATCGCTGCGGTCGCCGCTCTCATCCTCCGCGCTGATAAGGCCGATCCGCACATAGCCACTGACACCCGAAACATTTTCCGCAAATGTCGCGCTCGTTACACCGCCCGATGTCAGACCAACAGTGAAAATGAAAACACTTCTTTTCATTGTGTTAATTATTACAACGTCTCCGAATCATTCTGCCATGATCAGCTGCTTGTGACGCTTCCCCGGTTACCTGAGCCGCAGCCAATCAAGCATTTTTTTTATAAAGAGACATTAATCCTGCCAAACATTGGATCGGTAGAGAAACGGATAGCCCGTAGAAATAATTGTTGCCTGTTCCTTCTATTTGTCAAAGACCTAATTTATATGGATTCTATAGTTTTTCCCTATAGTACTATTTGATTATAATCCCGCTCTCCGCCACTAGACCGTCAGTCCTTGACAACAGCATCACAGCTCTTAACTCCTTTGCTCTTTATGCACATAATTTTTTGCGGACAAATATCAGTCAAGAAGGAGTGCAGCACTGTCTGCCTCCGGAGAGCTCAGTCAAAAGCAGGTATTTGCAGGGCTTGTTAATACTAATCCAATCGGCCCTAGTAACCGACAAATGAAGGTATGTGGTCTTTTTTTACTTATACGCGGCGCAGGAGATATGTATAATAGGTGCATGATGCAAAGAATGTTCCTGACTCCATTGATTTGCGTTGCACAGACAACCAGGTATCGACTTTATCATCAGCCATCATTCCTGAATCCATTACATAGGGCGCATAGGTCTCGGCAAAAGATTTAAAATAACTTCCATTGCCGATCTCAACAACCGCGTCACCCCAAGCATCGACAAGTTGAAGACTGAGGGTATCCAACATCCTTGGCAAATCACGCATGATTCTCGGGTTGTTGAATGAAGCGGTAGCCAGAGCCTTATCCATCTGCTGGCCAAAATCGTGGTCGGGAAAAGCATAGGTCAGCGAGGCATAATCACCATCAAATATCGCGATCGTACCACCGGGCCGGACAACTCGCGCCATCTCTTCCAGCACACGCACGGGATCTGAAACATGGCTTATCAATGTATTCGCAATTACGGTATCGAAGCTTGCGGCTGGAAAATCGAGATTATGCGCATCACCCAGCTGAAATTGCAGCCTTTTCTCTAGATGCTCATGCCGGGCGAATGATTTCGCCGCATCAATGAACGGAATGCTTTGATCAAGACCTATTGCATTGCCTGTAAAGTCTTCACGGCGCACGAATGAACGGATCATCGCACCCGTGCCGCAACCGACCTCTAGCACCATTGTTGGATTGAAATGCGTTAAGTGTGATGAATACTTATCAATGAGGCCTGTAAAAACACTATCCTTTGCGCGGCTTTCCAAACGTGTAATAAGGCGTTCAACTGCCTCATCACCAAGTTCGTTGACGAACCTGTGCGGGTCTCGGACGGCAGTCGTCTTGCTCATCTCGATTCAACCGGTACGTTCCGGTGTGTAAATAGATAAGAGGCCTCCGATCCTGGAAGCCTCTTTCTTAATGCTGCTGGTTACGCAGCTGCACGATAGAGACGAGAGTGAAACAGCTTGCTGCCTTTGAGTTGATGCAACGATTTTGCAGTCGCAAGAATCGCGAGATCCAACACCGGCTCTATTATAATGACCGTCAGGTATGCGGCGCTGAATGAACCGACCTGGATGAGGTTTTCAGCACCGAATCCATTGCCGTAGAATGCCCAAAATGCCACCCAAGCGATCACACCTCCCTGATAGGCGGTCGAAAGCGCCAAAGCCTGCCCATACTTGACATCTTTATACGCGGTCTTTGCCGGAATCAGACGGCGCGCCAACGCGTCAACGAGCAATAGCGGCACAAGTAAAGAGGTTACATTCATGCCATATTGAGGCAAGTCGGCCGGTGCCAACAATAGCCCCTGCGCGAGCAGTCCCATTGCCAATCCAATTGCAGCCGGTCCTGCACCAAAGATCAAAAACAGTGTTGCACCAAGGATGAAGTGAACTTCAGATACCCCCACCGGGTAGTGCGGTAATACCTCAAAAAAACAAAAGACAAGCAGTGTCGTGATAACACTACGACCAGCAACAGCAGTGATACCATCTTGTTTAGCCGTACTCAACGCCAGTTTGGCCGCATATCCTAGTGCGCCTGCAGCCGTTATAACGCTAAGAGCCAATTTTGCGCCTTCGACAACGCCTGGTTCAATATGCATCTGTACCCCCTCTCCTCATACTTAGTGGATCAACTGGTCAAATGTTTATTAGCAACGTCCATAGCCGTTGCGATACGCATGTAAAAATCTTTAGGCCATCACCGCTCAATCTTTGTTTCATTTCACACGCGGCCGTTATGGTCTGACACCATCCCTAAACGAGACAGCCACCATTGGATAAAACTATTTACCACGTATCACTATTTGTCCAAGACCTAATTCTGATTAACACTATAGGAGTTGGCTATAGAAAGCCCCATGACAACGCAAGTTGTTGTGATTGTTGACATCGCACAAATATGCACTCTACGTCGAGCTATCTCAGAAACGTCGTTAGAATAGGTAGTAAAGGCTGATAACCGCAAACCCTGCAGCCATCAGTTTGAGGTCAGTGATAACAGGGGCGGACTTACAAAGTGGTAGTCGAATAAATATTAGGTCGTGAGCCTAAGTGATGATTGGCAATTGCACGAAACATGCCAAAATGCAAGCTCAATGACTGTGACGTTATCATGGTTGACGACCATATCATTCATCAGAATTGGTTGCGTCACCAACTGCAACCAGCAGTTGGTGATAGCAACGCTAATGACTATTTCATGCGGTATTGACCCATCAACCAAATCTTATCGCTATCAAAGCTGAAGCCGTCTCCGCCATCCTCAAAGCTGGCGTACTTGATAAGGCCCAACCATTTTTTATTAAAGGGCTTGGCAAATAACACTCCCCACTCATCGCCATAATCGTCAACACCGCCTATGGCGTTGTCAGCCTCAAATTTGTGATATTGAACCACCAGTTTGGATGGACCAATCATACTCGACAACAAACCTTTCACGACCAACGTGACATTGGTGTCGACAAGCCCGCCTGCCGGGGTAGCCGACCCTCCGGGTGCACCGACAAATTTGTCTGTCCAACCATTGAAGGCATGTACGGTTGAGAGGGGTGTCTGCAAGGCATTGACGCCATTTCCCTCAAGCGTCTCTTGACCGATCTTAACCACCAACGGCTTGCCGGCCAAGCTGAATGCACCGCCTATTTCGATATTGGTATAGTCGTTATCATCCAAATTTGCAGCGGCATCACCGCTCGGATCCTGATTTGCCCACTCAAGTTCAGTCAACAGGGTGAAGTTTTCATGCAGCATATGTTTGCCGGTAAATCGCAAACCCCACGTATCCGAATCGAAATTGGTTATTCCGGGACCGACACCGACGCCTTCGGGGAAAGGAGTTCGGGTATTATCATCGTAATCCAACAGATAGCCGTATCCACTCAACTTCCCAAAAGGTAACTTGTACGCCACATTAATGAGATGTGAGTTATTCATCTCATACTCTCTGAAGGGGGAGTCATCGCCAAAGAGCCTGTTTACACGATCGATATAGGCATATGAAAAGGTAAGGTTGCTGATGGAGCTGTTATCAAAACGAAATGCATCGAATGACTGAAAATTCTGCCGCCATACGATGTTACCCACCCAACGGTGGTTATCGTAGATGATCGACTGCCGACCCAATTTGAATGAGGTGTGACCATTGCAGGCGGCCGGTGCATTCGGACAACCACCTGATGCGCTGCGCCAACCTATGAAGGCTTCATTTATCTCCTCGAAATTATTGTCCGGGATCAGTGCATGCCCCTCCGCAATTCTCGAGCCGGCCGGGCCCGGTGGAAAGCTTAGGTCATCGTCGACATTCAATGCATTATCACTGCCTAAGCGTCTGTTTAGCTCCAGTTCCAGTCGAAACCAGAAGCCATGAAAACGGGCTGAGGTATAACCAAGTGCCGCACGCAGGCTCAACAGATCCGCATCTTCAGTACCAACAAGCGGAGAGCCGGCTGGAATATCGTCCTCAACCTCCTCATAACGCAAGCGCAGCCAAACATCGGGTTTACCGGTAGTAATGGCACTGGAAAATTCACCGGTTTCAGGCAACACCTTGCCTTGATGAACATTTGAAACAGCCGGAAGCCCTACTGCGTAAATGCCTTGTGAAAAGATGAGTGTGGAGATTGCAAGTAGACAAGACGCGGGTTTGAAAATAGGCATGCATTTTCCTCCTCTGACAATGATTGGATGTGGCCGGCCGCTACAAGCAACACGACCCGTTTGCCACTGTTTAAGGAGGGAGCGACTTGCGGGCTCCCATGGAGCATCGGAAGAGAAAACACACTTCCCTTTGCCTTTTCACCGGTAACCCCAGATATCGCATGCGCTTAACTATTCACCATGTAATTTGCCTTGTCCAAGACCAAATTCTGATCAATACCATAGGCAAAGACTATATGGAAAATAGGGTTGAGATACTAAATTCGCGGCCATCAAACTGGCGAGGTATGTAAGGCTTAAACCGATCAATAGTTAATGCTTATGGTCAGGAAAGATACGGCCACAAACACCAATGGATCGTACTGGGGCATGTTGACACTGAACCAGTCGCTCGTTTTTCGTCCCTCAAGTCAGTATGAGCGATGTGTAGCTGCTCTACATGAGCGAGAGATAACACCGTTGGGTGGAAAAATAGTCCCTTACCTTCAGGTTACGCCCCGAAGGAAGTGCCCTTGGGGTATACCTGAAAAAGCGTCACGCCGATTCTGTTTACGCACATGCAGGGTAGTTTTTTAAGGACTGTACCAAACGCCAGTATGAACAGCAGCCAAAAAAGTTGGCCGCCACCACCGGGACTCTCGAATTTATCCGCGCCACCAGCATCATTGAAGATCGTACCGTGTTCAAGATCTTCACCATCCAATGGCTGACAATCAGTGCCAAGAACTACCCCATTTCCCGCAATGCTTAGCGTGGCAGCGGATATTGCGAAGAAGATATTGTCTGAGCAACTCAGCATGACACGGGCATGCTCAACATTGATATCCGGCAATACAACGTCGGCTGAGCCGCTGTTGGGAAACTCACCCAGGAACAAATGTTCAAATCCGCTATCGTGCATATTGCAGAAAGTTGCGGGAGGATTGCCTGCACTCAAGCTAAGGAGCGATATATGCATGATCGGGCAACTCACTTCGGTGCCAGCGGTTGCCCATTCTAGGGTGCGTGAACTTCCTCCCAGATAGCTGGACGAGCTATTCAGTTCTCCGCCGGTGATCCGAAACGGCCCCTGGTTGCCATCCACTTGAATGGTGATATCGTCATTGGCAACACCACTCGCACCGTCCCTCACGGTAAGTCTGAAATTGAGGGTTCGACCGGACTGAGGCAGAGTCTCGCCGATATCATCTTGCTGCGCAAACAATTGACTCAATCGTGGAAAGTAGCGCACCGGAGTTCGTTTGGGCAGAAACGATCTGAACAACGGATTGCTGCCGTCAGGCAGATCGGTACCGATGGTTGATGCGTCCGTTGCACCATTGATCCCCCCCGCATCCATTTCATCCCATTGATAGGAGAGGGTATCTCCATCCACATCATTGGCCGCACCACTCAGCATGAAAGGCGTGGCGGCAGGTATGGTTATGCTCCCGTCATCGCCTTCCTGCACCGCATCCACGCTGGGAGCGATGTTTCCTGTGACGGTTAACTGACCGCACCGGCTGCCTTCGCCTTGGCTAATGAATTCGCTCATCTGTTGAATGCTGACTGCATGGAAGGTGGCGTCGGAATTGGCCTGCAGATTCTCCTCGGCACAAATACCGGCATAGCTCATGATGGTTGAACCGCTACCCGGCTCCACGGCGGTACTCGCCACCCTGTTCACACCACCGCAACTCGCCGTAGTGCCATTGAATGAGTGCGATGCATTCAATTGATGGCCCAACTCATGGGCGACAAAATCGATATAGAAGGCGTCGTTATCCGGCATAGGCGTACCGGTATAGGCCTGGGCTTTGTAGGTTGTGCACAAGGAACCCACACTAGCCAATCCGCCGCCGACCGTGCCGAACAGAATGCCGATGTCATAGCTGTCCGCGCCCAACATAAAATCGAGCTGTTGTTGATTCTCGATCAGCATCAAACTGATACCGGCAGCTGTCTGGGTATAGGGATCCGAGTTAGGATCGGTAAAGATGATACGATCGTTATTCCCTACCAGTTGAAACTGCACAGCCAGATCACGGCCATAGACCTGATTCACCCGATTGATCGTGGTGACGATTTGCGCCAGGGCGGCGCTGACCGTGCCGCCAAAATAGGCGCTGTATTCACCTGTGGCCGCCACGGCGAGGCGGTAGACACGGCGATGTGCGCCACTCACAGTTCTGTTTGCGAGGGATTGGGATAACGTCGTAACCGCTTCATCACTCTCCGGCTGGCCATCGCGATGCATACATACCAAGGGAGATGACTGATCCCTTTGGATTGCCGCGTAATCCCGCTTGTAATAGCTTCTATAACCGTCCTCCCCGTCCGGATCGATAAACACAGTCCCTGCCGGCGTTGTGAGCATGGCATGAAAACCATGTGGCGTCAGATCCAAGCGCCCACTGCTGGCTGGATCGTCCACCCCTCTCACCCTGTAAGTGCGGATCTCGGGATAGCGTTGAGCAAGCGATTCGGCCATCACCGGCGACTCCTCAACGGCGAAGCGCTGCATCGACCCATAGGGCAACGGCAGCTCAAGTTCGACGCCGGAAGAGCTTGTCTCTTGCAACGGCGCCTGCAGCAGCCGCTGCCTCAATGCGGGACTGTCTGCCTGCACTCGGCGATAGTAGACGGAGGGCTGGGCGATACCTTTTGCAGCCGGTTCCGGCGTATCGATATCGTGCCAGATTGCAGCGACTGTGATAGTGGGATTAAGCAAAATAAGTGTTGCCAGAATCCATCTCATACACCTCACCACAGATTCCTGCATCACTGTTTCCTTTTCACCATAAATAAACGCAGTGTTTCATCGATAAAAGCAGCCCTTTTGCCGATCATCCTTTTAACTTAGCCATCAATATCCGGTTGACTTGTCCCGGATTGGCCTTGCCCTGGGTCTGCTTCATCACCTGTCCTACGAAGAAACCAAGCAGTTTATCCTTGCCTGCCCTGAACTGTTCCACCTGTTTGGGATTGGCGGCAATCACCTCATCGATAATCTTCTCGATCTGACCGCTATCGGTAATCTGTTTGAGACCCTTTGCCTCGATCACGGCATCCGCATCCCCTTCACCGCTCCAGATGGCCTCGAAAACCTGTTTTGCTATCTTCCCCGAAATGGTGTTGTCCGCAATGCGTTGCAGCAAGCCACCCAGCTGCTTCGGGCTGACCGGCGATTGTGCCAATTCGAGTCCGGCCTTGTTCAGCGCACCCGCCAGTTCAACGGTTACCCAATTGGCCGCCATCTTGGCATCTCCACCGTTTACAACGACCTGTTCATAGTAATCGGCCAATGCCCGACTCTGGGTCAGTATCAGTGCATCCGTGGCATTCAATTTGTAATCGGATTCAAAACGCTGCCGCTTCTGATCCGGCAACTCGGGCATACTCCGCCTGGCCCGCTGCAGTCTCGCCTCGCCGATCTCGACCGGCAGCAGATCGGGATCGGGAAAGTAGCGGTAGTCGTTGGCCTCCTCCTTGCTGCGCATGGAGCGGGTCTCATCCCGGTCGGCGTCATAGAGCCGTGTCTCCTGGACTACTTCTCCTCCACCCTCGATCAGATCGATCTGGCGCTCCAATTCGTAATTCAAGGCACGCTCCATGAAACGGAACGAGTTAATGTTCTTCAGCTCGGTGCGTGTACCGAACTCCTCCTGACCGAATGGTCGAATGGAGATATTGGCATCGACCCTGAATGAGCCTTCCTGCATGCTGCCGTCGCAGATACCAAGGTAGACCACCAGCTGATGGATCTTACGGGCATAGGCCACAGCCTCCTTGATGGATCGCATATCCGGCTCTGACACGATCTCCAGCAGCGGAGTCCCGGTTCGGTTGAGATCGATCCCGCTCATGCCATGGAAGTCTTCATGGAGTGACTTTCCCGCATCCTCTTCAAGGTGCGCCCGGGTGATCCCGATCAGCTTATGGCTGCCATCCTCCAGGTCTATGCCGATGCTGCCCTTGCCGACTATGGGCAGTTCAAACTGGCTGATCTGGTAGCCCTTGGGTAAATCAGGGTAGAAATAGTTCTTTCGCGCAAAGATGGATCGAGGTGCAATCTCGGCATTCACCGCGATACCGAACTTGAGCGCCATATCCACCGCAGACTCATTCAACACCGGCAATACGCCGGGAAACCCCAGGTCGATGATGCAGGCCTGGGTATTCGGATCAGCGCCATAGGCGGTCGAGGCACCGGAGAAGATCTTCGATCTGGTCGCCAGTTGAGTATGTATCTCAAGCCCGATAACGGTTTCCCACTGCATAACTTTTCTCTATAACGTTTAAATTGATACCGTTGACCAATCAGTCTTCAGGTGTCTGAAGGTGCCAATCCGTCTCTGCCTGAAGCCGGTGGGCGACATTCAGTAATCTCCCTTCGGTGAAGTAGTTGCCGATTATCTGCAATCCGACAGGCAATCCGTTGACCGGCCGTACCGGAATGGAGATGCCAGGCAGTCCGGCCAGATTGGTGGCGATTGTATAGATATCGTTCAGGTACATGGTTACCGGGTCATCCGTCTTCTCGCCCAGGGCAAAGGCGGTCGTCGGCGTGGTCGGCCCCATGATTGCGTCGACCGTCTCAAAGGCCCGCTTGAAGTCGTCGGATATGAGATGTCTGGTTTTCTGCGCTTTCAGATAGTATGCATCGTAGTAACCGGCGGAAAGTGCATAGGTGCCGATCAGGATACGGCGCTTGACCTCTGCACCGAAACCCTCTCCCCGGGATCGCTTATAGAGATCCTCCAGATCCTTTGGGTCTTCACAGCGATAGCCGAAACGTACCCCATCGAAACGGGAGAGATTGGATGAACACTCTGCCGGAGCGACCACGTAGTAGGTCGGCACCGCCAGAGCCGTATTTGGCAGGCTGATGTCGATCACCTCGGCGCCCAGCTGTTTGTAAAGATCGATTGCACCATCGATGGATGCCGCAACGGCGCTGTCCAGTCCCGCATCGAAATATTCCCGGGGCAGACCGATTTTCAGCCCCCGCAGGGAATCGTTCAGCGTAGCCGAATAGTCAGGCACGGGTTGATCGGCACAGGTCGAATCCTTGGGATCGAATCCCGCCATCACCTGCAGCAGCATGGCGGCATCCTCGGCGCTGCGTGCCATCGGACCCGCCTGATCGAGACTGGAGGCAAAGGCGATCATGCCAAAGCGGGAGATCCGCCCGTAGGTTGGCTTGAGACCCGTAATACCGCAGAGTGCCGCCGGCTGGCGAATGGAGCCGCCGGTATCGGTACCGGTACCGGCAACCGCAAGTCTCGCGGCTACTGCCGCAGCAGATCCCCCTGACGACCCCCCCGGCACCTTCTCCTTGTCCCATGGGTTGCGTACTGACCCATAGTAACTGGTCTCGTTGGAAGACCCCATGGCGAACTCATCCATATTGGCCTTGCCCAGGGAGACCGTGCCGGCCTGTTTCAGCCTCTCCACCACTGTCGCATCGTAGGGCGAGACGAAATTATCCAGCATCCTGGAACCGCAACTGGTTTTGACGCCTTTAGTACAAAAGATATCCTTCTGCACCAGGGGAATCCCGGTCAGCGGACCGGCCTGCCCGGATCTGATTGCCTTGTCAGCGGCCTCGGCCTCTACCAGTGCCTGATCCGGGGTTGGGGTGATTAGGGCATTGAGATCTCCATTCAATCGCTCGATGCGATCGATAAAATGGCCTGTCAGTTCAACGCTGGAGAACTCTCCGGCCTGCATCGCGGCACCCAGTTCAACAATGGATTTACTATGCATAGTGTGATTTGTGTCCAATGAAAATCTTTGTGGTTGCGATCAGATCGGCCATATTCTTGTGATTCGTCATTCGATGACCTTTGGTACCAGATAGAGACCGTTTTCAGTCTTGGGCGCAACAGCTTGGTTGGCCTCACGGCAATCACCTTCAGTCACCTCATCCACCCGCAAGCGCTGGGCCATGTGGAGTGGATGGGACATCGGCTCGATGGCATCGGTATTGGCCGCTTCCAACTGCTCCACAAGATCGAGGATATTACCGAGATCCTCGACGTAGGCATCGATATGCGACTCATCCAGGGCCATTCGCGCGAGATGGGCTATTTTTTCGACATCGGACTTATCTAAAGACATCCGCCTGCTACCTGCTCTGAAAAATGGGCAAATCTACCATATTCTCCGCATCGATACATGATACTTGGACTATCAACAGCCCGATACCAGGCACAAGCCGGGTCTCCGGATCGGACATATACCGATTGAGAGCCAGTCAATCGTTCCATGGGCGATTCCTGAGATCCGCAAGCATCAAATTGGGCATCAATTCTGAAAAATCACTTATTCATTAAAAAAAACAGGAAGTTAATGCCTTATATTAAAGTGTGATCCAAATTCAACTTCTGAAAAGTAACAAATAGGTCTACAATTCAATTCATGGAAGCATTGGGATATAATTCCCAACACAAGGCGCTAATAGGACTGACTGCAAAAGCGCAGCATGGATTTCAGCGGAACAGATCAGATGGAAACTGCAGTAATTGAAAATTCGTCCTGACAGGCGATAAATATCAACGACATCCAGAGATAGCTGGGATATAGAGTAGTCAGATCAATTAGGCAACAGAATCACCCGGTAAATAATGCCCATGGACGAGATTCGCAAGACACTCACTGCATCCATTCTTAAACTGCTCAGACCGCTGGTCAGGCTGATGCTACGAAATGGCTTCACATATGGAGATTTTGCCGATCTGAGCAAATGGACCTTTATGGATGTGGCATCCAAGGAGTTTGGCATCCCCGGTCGTAAACAGACGGTTTCCAGAGTTTCCGTCATTACGGGGCTAACCCGTAAAGAGGTGAGCCGACTACAAAAGATCGACACCCCCGACGATAGCGCCATTGCCCATCAGTACAACCGTGCCGCCAGGGTCATTTCCGGTTGGCTGCGGGATCCCCGTTTCCAATCCAAGAAGGGTACCCCGGCTCCGCTCTACTTCGATAAAGGGAAGGCGAGCTTCAGTAAATTGGTCAAGGAGCACAGTGGCGATGTCCCGCCCCGTGCGATCTACGATGAGCTGATCAGGGTGGGCACCATCGCCAAGGATGAGAGCGGTAAAATCACACTCCTCAGCGATGGCTATGTTCCGCGTACCGGGGAGACAGGTAAACTGCATATTCTGGGTACGGATGTGCAACTATTACTCAACACCATCGATCATAATCTTCAGCAAGGTTTGCAAACTCCCTACTTTCAGCGCAAGGTCTCTTACGACAATCTCCCAATAGAGGCACTTCTCGAATTTCGCAATATGAGCGCTGAAAGATCACAGGCCCTGTTGGTGGAGTGTGACAAATATCTGTCACAATACGATCGAGATCTCAATCCGGATGTCGATGGCACGGGCCGCAAACAGGCCGGAATAGGCATCTACTACTTCGAACAGGATGTATTAAAGGATGAATAGACTTATTCATAAGATCCTGATTTCGGCCGCAATGGGTGCGGCGATAGCCGGACTCTACAGTTGCGGTGGCGCCGGCGGCTCACAAGTCGCCGACGGCGGCATCGGCGGCACCGGTATTACCCAGGGCAGAGTAACCAGTTTCGGCTCGATCTTTGTCAACGGTATCGAATTCAACACCGACAGCGCCAGCTTTACCGTCAACAATCTGGCTGCAACCCAGGATGATCTGGCGATCGGCATGGTTGTTCGAATCAGCGGCAATAGCGACTCATCAACCGCTACCGGCAGTGCGGACTCGGTATCTTACGACAGCCTGATAGAAGGCGTGGTCACCAGCAACGATATCGCCGGCAACAACACGCTGGTGGTTATGAATCAAACTGTAACCGTGGATGCGGATACGGTGTATGAGAATCGCATCGACGCCACGTCCCTGGAGAACCTGCCGCTCAACAGTGAAGTGGAGGTAAGTGGATTCACCGATGGCACAGGCACCGTTTTGGCTACCCGCATCGAAGTCGAGTCACTTGCCTGGGCAGGCGGCGAACTGGAGGTCTCAGGTGTGATCAGTGCAATTTCCGGCAGCCAGTTCCAGATCGGCAGCCTGATCATCGATGCCTCGAATATCCAGTCGATCCCACCCGAAGGAACCTTTGTCGAGGTCGAGGGCGACAGCTTTTCCGGCGGTCTGTTCGTGGCTGATTCCATCGAAATCGAAGGTGACGGCAGTCGGGTGGTGGCAGAAGACGGCGAAGAGGTCGAGATAGAAGGCCAGATCACTCAAGCCCTCGACGCAAATGATCTTTTCTCCCTCAACGGACAGGTTATAGACGCATCTGCAACCCCTCTGAGCGGGGCCACCAGCCAACTTACTCTGGGACGCGTCGCAGAGGTTGAAGGTGTCATGAACGGCAATGTACTGCTTGCCGAGGAGATCGAGCTAAAGGCCATATCATCAGATCGCGGAGAAATCGGTGGCGTCCTCGGGATCAACAACGTCGACACCGCTGCGGGCACAGTGATCCTGTTGGGCCAGACCATCAAGGTCGATAGCTCCACCATCATGGAGAGCGATGTCGAGGAGAGTTCCACCTTCACCCTGGAACAACTGATCTCGTCCGACTACCTGGAGGCAAAGGTCTATACCGACAACGGTATGCTGGTAGCCAGCAAACTGGAATTGGAACAGGCGCCATCCAACCACGACGCCGAGGTCAAAGGCATACCAAGTTCCGTTGATTCAACGACAATCGAGATCTTCGGAATCACTATTGACACCTCCGACGTGGATGACTACAGCTTTACCCCTCAACAAACCGAGGTCAAAGGCTACTTTGTCAATGGCGTCCTGATCGCCACAAGCATTAAAGAGGACGATTGACCGATATTTGCGGAAATGTATGGTGATTCAGGATTTCAGCCTGTAACGATTCGGCCTGCACAGCACCGTCCCCGATCGGTGCTGTGACACTGATTGAAGTGGCCATATATTTGGTCAATTGTGCTCAATTGCCCATCCCCATTCTTGCCCAACTCCTGTACCATTGATAGATTAACCGACTTTCGGTTTGGCCTGAGCAGGGTTTTCAGCTAACCTCCACGTCGCTAACTGCCCGAGTATCGGCCAAGCCTTTACCAACAGAGAAAAAGACAAGAGATCCATGCTGTTCCGACGCATACGTGGCATATTTTCCAATGACCTATCCATTGACCTGGGTACCGCCAATACCCTGATCTACGCCCGTGGCCAGGGCATCGTGCTTAATGAACCTTCGGTGGTCGCAATCCGCCAGGACCGCGGTCCCGGTGGTGCAAAATCTGTTGTTGCCGTAGGTGAAGACGCTAAAAAGATGCTTGGTCGAACACCGACCAACATCACCGCCATCCGGCCGATGAAAGAGGGGGTTATCGCCGATTTCACCGTCACCGAGAAGATGTTGCAGTACTTTATCCATAAGGTGCATGAGAGCCGCATCATCCGTCCCAGCCCCCGAGTTTTAGTTTGCGTGCCATGCGGATCCACCCAAGTGGAGAGGCGCGCAATCAAAGAATCTGCGGCCGGTGCAGGTGCGAGAGAGGTCTATCTGATCGAAGAGCCTATGTCAGCGGCAATAGGGGCGGGCCTGCCGGTGGACGAAGCCCGGGGCTCCATGGTGCTGGATATCGGTGGCGGCACATCGGAGGTGGCGATCATTTCCCTGAACGGCATAGTTTATGCCAATTCGGTGCGCGTGGGTGGCGACCGCTTTGACGAGGCGATTGTCAACTATGTGCGCCGCAACTACGGCACACTGATCGGCGAAGCCACAGCCGAAAGAGTCAAGCATGAAATCGGCTCGGCCTATCCGGGAAATGAGGTCAAGGAGATCGATGTAAAGGGCCGGAATCTGGCCGAAGGTATTCCGCGCAGTTTCACCCTCAACAGCAATGAAATTCTTGAGGCGTTACAGGAACCCCTTTCAGGCATCGTGGGCGCGGTTAAGACCGCGCTTGAACAGACCCCCCCCGAATTGGGCGCCGACGTGGCGGAGCGTGGTATTGTCCTGACCGGAGGCGGCGCACTGCTGCTGGATATTGACCGGCTGCTTCAAGAAGAGACCGGCCTGCCCGTGATCGTTGCAGAGGATCCACTCACTTGCGTGGCCCGTGGTGGCGGACGGGCACTGGAACTGATCGATGAACGGGGTGGCGAGTTCTTTATGGTTGACTAGTCCTCCTGCAAGGCGATATTGCCTTGAAGGAAGACTATGGCCCAAGTGTCCGCACCTTTGCGACTGGATGGAGACCGAGATCCATAGCGACACCATCAGCTCGATGCAGGGAGCCGCCGAATTGAAAGTGGAGTCATTCAGCCATTAAACTCATCTTTACACAGGGTCCCTCGATTACCACCAGACTGGTGGCTGCGGTGCTGCTATCCATCGCAATCATGGTCCTGGACCATCGCTACAACCACCTGGAGTCATTGCGCTCCGGCCTCTCTGTACTGCTCTTCCCGGTGCAATACCTTGCCTCGTTACCCCTGCTGCTGAGCGAGTCTGCCAGCGACGCCATCACCAGTCGCGGCGAACTGGAGTCGGAGCGCAACAGATTGCATGCGGAGAATCTGCTGCTGCGCGCGAGACAGCAGAAATTCGAAGCCCTGGAAGCGGAAAACATGCGCCTGAGAGGCCTTTTGGACTCTTCATTCAAAGTAGGAGACCGGGTGTTGATCGCAGAGCTGGTCGCCGTGGAACAGGATCCGTTTCGGCAACAGGTTCTGATAAACAAGGGGAAAACCTCGGGGCTGTTCGTAGGCCAACCGGTGGTCGATGCAAATGCCGTCGTCGGTCAGGTAACCCATATCAACCCTTTCAGCGCCAGTGTGCTGTTGATCACCGATGCCGCGCATGCGCTTCCGGTTCAGGTCAACCGCAACGGGCTACGAACCATCGCCCTGGGTACCGGCCTGATCAACCGTCTCGAACTGCCTCATCTTCCGAACAATGCCGATATCAAGGTCGGCGACCTGTTGACCACCTCTGGCATGGGGGGCAGCTTTCCACCCGGCTATCCCGTGGCCGAGGTGATTGATGTAAAGCGCGAGCCCGGACAACCCTTTGCCTCGGTTATCGCACAGACCACCGCCCATCTGGACCGCATACGCGAAGTCTTACTGGTATGGACCCTCGATCCCGATATCGACGCGGAGGCCATGCCCACAGAGGAGGATGAAAAGCTATCGGCGTCATCCGCACCGACCGGGGAGGGGGCCGAGTGATCGATCAACCGCAATCCCGCCGTTATATCATCACTGTGACCCTGCTGATCGGTTTCATCCTAACCATCATGCCGTTGCCGGAGTGGGCCTCCACCTATCGCCCGCAATGGGTCGCTCTGATCCTGATCTACTGGTGCATGGCCATGCCGGAACGCATTGGCGTGGGCATTAGCTGGACAACAGGCCTGTTGCTGGATGTACTCACCGGCACACTGCTTGGCCAACACGCACTGGGATTCTCTGTAATCGCCTATATTATGTTGAAATTGCATCTACGTGTGCGTGTCATGCCGCTGCGTCAGCAAGTCTTCACGATATTTATCCTGCTACTCGTGGAGCGTCTGCTGGCGTTGTGGTCGACCGGAGCGGCTGGCTATCCGACACCCTCTCTCTGGTACTGGATAACGCCTCTGATCAGCACCCTGCTCTGGCCCTGGGTTTTTATCATTCTTCGGGATCTGCGGCGCCGCTTTCACATCAGCTAGGAGCTGACGACACTGATCAAATCGGCTCCGTCGCACCTGAAAAAACGCCAATCAAGGCACGAGGAGAAAAGTTTGGTAACTTCAAATGAACGAATAGCAATGCGGAATGACGCTTTCTTGGGCGCAGCCCGCAGGGCCGGAGATTTTCTCCCCAGTGGCGTTATCATTAGCTCAAGCCGCACCTCTACGCATTGCCCATTCTGCCTTGCCGGACAAAATAAACAGTCGCGGCAGAACCGAGCGGGTTCCCCTTAACAGGCCCTAGGAGATATTGGTGCCCCAATCCTCGATCAAGGACTATCTGCATGAAAGCCAGTTGTTTCTGGGGCGTGCCATCGCTTCCGGCACCCTTGTCCTTCTGGTTCTGCTGATCCTGATAGGGCGTCTCTTTTACCTGCAGGTGGAGAGTCACGATCACTACACCACCCTGTCCCAGGATAACCGTGTAAAACTCGAACCCCTTCCTCCGACGCGGGGTCTGATCTATGACCGAAAAGGCGCCATTCTGGCGCAAAACCTCCCCGCATACAGCCTCGAGATCACCCCGGAGAGGACTGAAAATCTTGATTACACGATTCTAAAGCTGAGTGAAATCATTGATATAAATGAGGATGACATCAACAGGTTCCACCAGTTGCGCAAGCAGCGCAGACGCTTCGACAGCATACCGATTCGGGTTCGCCTGAAGGATGAGGAGGTTGCCCGCATCGCGGTCAATCGTCACCGTTTTCCCGGTGTCGATGTCAAAGCAAGTCTATTGCGTGACTATCCGCAAGGTATGAAGACAGCTCATTTGCTCGGATATGTCGGTCGTATCAATGAACGGGAACTCCAGATCATCGATACTTCCAACTACAGAGGCACCAACTTCATCGGTAAAAACGGTGTCGAAAAGAGTTACGAGAGCCTGTTGCATGGCAATGTCGGCCTGCAACAGGTCGAAGTCAACGCCAAGGGCCGTGTATTACGGGTACTGGAGAATCAACCGCCGCAACCCGGTGACAATCTGCGGCTCTTCCTGGATATGGATATGCAGGCTACAGCCCTGGAGGCACTGGGCGACTTCAACGGCGCAGTCGCCGCCATCGATATCAAGACTGGCGGAGTGCTGACCCTGGTCAGTAAACCGGGATACGATCCCAATCTGTTTGTCGAGGGCATCAGCGCCAAGGCCTATCGGGAGTTGGAGCAATCCCTCGATAACCCTCTTTTCAACCGTGCCATCCGCGGCCAATACCCACCGGGATCCACCGTTAAACCCTTCATCGGTCTCGCCGGTCTGGAGTACGAAGTAGTGGGTTATCATCAGGAGAACTACTGTCCCGGTTATTACCAACTCCCCGGTAAAGACCACAAGTACCGCGACTGGAAAAAATGGGGACATGGCAAGGTCGATCTGGAGCGTGCGATCGTGGAGTCCTGCGATGTCTACTATTACGAGCTGGCGCGCACACTCGGCATCGACAGACTTTATGAATTTCTATCCGGCTTCGGATTCGGGCAACCCACCAAGGTCGACCTGGACGGCGAGCTGTCAGGCCTGATGCCGAGCCGCGAATGGAAACAGCAGAAACAGCGTGAACCCTGGTATCCGGGTGAGACCCTGATCGTCGGTATCGGTCAGGGCTATTTTCTGGCCACCCCGTTGCAACTCGCCTCCGCCACCGCAACCCTGGCGAATCGCGGTCACAGGATCCGTCCCAGGGTGGTGGATAGCATTGAAAAATCGGACGGCACACAGGTAGAGAGCCCGAAGATTGTGGACGACCTTCATCAACTCGACCCGATCCACTGGGATCAGGTCATCCATGCCATGTCGCAGGTCGTCGAAGGGATCCGGGGTACCGCTCGTTCCATCTACACCGACCATTATCGGATTGCCGGTAAAACCGGTACGGCGCAGGTTTTCAGCGTGAAACAGGACGAGGAGTATGATGAAGAGACAGTTGCGAAACGCAAACGCGATCACGCCCTCTTTATCGCCTTTGCACCTATCGAAGACCCACAGATCGCCATTGCAGTCGTGGTGGAAAACGGCGGCCACGGCAGTTCAGTTGCCGCACCCATAGCACGCAAAGTCATGGATCGCTATTTTATCGGGGCACCTGATGCGGGGTAGGAATTACACCACCTTCTATGAATCGCAACCGGCGCAGGCCAGCGGGCTTCTGGCCTGGTTGCATATCGATCTTCCCCTATTGACGGGCTTACTGATCCTGTCAGGCGTTGGTCTGACCATCCTCTACAGTGCAGGTGACAAGGAGATGATACTGCTGCACAAGCAGTTGATACGCCTGGGATTCGGATTTGCCGCCATGTTCGCACTTGCCCAGATCCACCCTGCCAATTTACGTCGCTGGTCCCCATTTTTATACACTATCGGGATCCTCATGTTGATCTTGGTAATACTCTTCGGTGAGCAGGGAAAGGGCGCCCAACGATGGCTGGATCTTGGATTTGTCCGCTTCCAGCCTTCGGAAATGTTTAAACTCACCCTGCCGATGTTAATCGCCTGGTATCTGGCCGAACATCGTCTGCCTCCCAACCCCTCCCGATTGATATTCGCCGGTCTGTTCACCTTGTTACCGGTCTTGCTTATCGCAAAACAGCCGGATCTGGGCACCGCGCTCCTGGTGGCGACCGCCGGTACATTCGCCCTTTTTCTGGCCGGCATCAGCTGGCGCGTGATAAGTGCCATCGGCATACTGATGGCGGCACTCGGACCAGTTGCCTGGTACTTCATGCACGATTATCAGCGCCAGCGTGTATTGACCTTCCTCAACCCGGAGAGCGATCCGTTGGGCACCGGCTACCATATCATCCAGTCGAAAATCGCCATCGGTTCCGGCGGTATCAGCGGCAAGGGCTGGCTGAACGGCACCCAGTCACACCTTGAGTTCCTTCCTGAACGGCATACCGATTTCATCTTCGCGGTCATCTCCGAGGAGTTCGGGCTGGTGGGTGTACTGGCGCTACTCTCTCTCTACCTCTTTATTATTATGCGCGGGCTCTATATCGCCACCCAGGCCCAGGATACCTTCGGCAGGATCCTTGCCGGCTCTCTGTCACTGGTTTTTTTCGTCTATCTTTTCGTCAATGCCGGAATGGTCACAGGATTACTACCGGTAGTGGGTGTACCCTTACCTTTGATCAGCTACGGAGGCACATCCCTGGTGACCATTCTTGCCAGCTTCGGTATGCTGATGTCCATTCATACCCATAAAAAACTACTACCGACTTAAACGATCATGCAACTCATTACCCGACTCCTTCTTCTGCTCCTGTTCACGCTCACCCTGACCACCCAGGCGTGCGCCCATACCCAAAGAGAGACGACCGAATTCAAAAAATTCGCCCTCGAGATGGCAAGCAAACATAACTTCAACGCAGGCAGGGTTGAGCGATTGTTGAACAGCACGACCTTCCGAGATGACATCATCGCCGCAATCACCCGGCCTGCTGAATCCAAGACATGGCATGAATACCGCCCCATCTTTCTCAAGCCGGACCGGGTTGCCGGCGGGGTCAAATTCTGGCAGGAGAATGAAACCCTGCTGACCTCCGTCAGCGAACGGTATGGCGTACCGGCCGAGATAATCGTCGCCATCATCGGCGTGGAGACCCGTTACGGCAAGCACACCGGCCGTTACCGGGTCATCGACGCCCTCACCACACTGGCATTCGGCTATCCAAAGCGGGCGAAATTCTTTCGTCGCGAGTTGGAGGAGTTTCTGCTGCTCGCGCGTGAGGAGGGCGTGGACCTTGAAAGTGCCATGGGATCCTACGCCGGCGCCATGGGCAAACCCCAATTCATCTCCAGCAGCTACCGTCAATACGCCGTGGATCACGACGCGGACGGCCGGCGAGACCTCTGGAACAGTAATGCCGATATCATTGCCAGCGTTGCCAGTTATTTCAAAACCCATGGCTGGAAACCCAACCAACCGATCACCCTGCTAACCAACGGCGGAGAGGATCTGCAGATCTTTGTCGAAGCTGGAATGAAACCCAGCATCCAGGTAGGCGAACTGCTGGCCAGGGGAGTCCGCCCAGTGAACGGGAAATCACCGGCACCCGAGACACTGACCAGTCTGATAAAACTGGATGCCGGTGAGAAACATGAATTTTGGTTGGGACTACACAATTTCTATGTCATAACGCGTTACAATCACAGCAACCTCTACGCCATGGCTGTCTATCAGCTGAGCCAGGAGATCAATGCCGCCAAGCAGGCGGCCGATGCAGCCAAGTAGATGATGAAAACCAACAGTATCAAAATGCCTGAGCGGATCTCGATTAGGACCGTTGTCGCCGCGATGATTGGCATGGTATTGATCAGCGCTTGCAGCACCGGCAAGATCGGACGCAGCCCTACCCAGGACGGGATCAGCCATCACCATCCCCCTCCCGCCAATATCGAATCCATTCCCGACGCGGTACCCAAGGATGAACCCAAAAGCCGATATGGAAACCCTGAGAGCTATGAGGTGTTTGGCAAGCGTTACTACACCCTGCGCGACGGCCGGGGGTACAATGCCCGTGGAATCGCCTCCTGGTATGGCAGTAAATTTCATGGTCAACGAACCAGCAGCGGTGAAACCTACGACATGTATTCCATGACGGCGGCGCACAAGACCTTGCCCTTGCCAAGTTATGTCCGCGTCACGAATCTAAAAAACAATCGCAGTGTGGTGGTCAAGGTCAATGATCGCGGCCCGTTTCACGACAATCGCCTGATCGACCTCTCCTATACCGCAGCCTGGAAACTGGGGATTACAGGAGAGGGAACGGGCCTGGTCGAGGTAGTGAGTCTCGATCCCGACAGCCGGATAGAACCTGTCTTGGCGAACCCCGTGAAGCTGAGAAAAGGCAACATGCTGCCTGAACTCTTCCTGCAGGTTGGCGCCTTCGGCAGTTCCGAGAATGCACGACGTCTGAAAAAAAGGCTCGAGGAACATTTGCAGACCGGTGTACTCATAGAAGACAGCGAACACCCGGAGCGCCCGGTCTACCGGGTGCAGGTGGGTCCGATTGCCAGCGTGGAGCTTGCCGACCATCTCAGTCAAAAACTGGGCAAACTCGGTATTGCCAACCCGCATGTTGTCATTCGCTAACGGATAAATAGAATAGCGCATCATTATGCCAACTATACAAACCCTATCCATGCAGCAACTGTCACCGATCAATCTCATGAAAGCCACGCTATTGTGGCTCACCTGCCTGATTGCGCTCTCAACCCATGCCGCCGTACCCACCCCGGCACCACCCGAGGTCGCCGCCTCAGGCTATCTATTGGCCGATTTTCACAGTGGCAAGATACTTGCCGAAAAGGGCGCCAGCAACCGACTTGAACCTGCAAGCCTGACTAAGATCATGACCGCTTACGCGGTCTTTCGTGAGTTGAAACAGGGCAATATCAACCTGGAGGATAGCGTACTGATCAGCGAGAAGGCCTGGCGCACACCCGGGTCGCGCATGTTCATCGAAGTCGGAAAAAAGGTCAAAGTCATCGACTTGGTCAAGGGAATGATCATTCAATCCGGCAACGATGCCTGCGTAGCGCTGGCCGAACATATCGCCGGGAGCGAAGCCACCTTTGCAGAACTGATGAACAATATTGCCCGGGAACTCGGTATGACGAACACCCATTTCGTCAACAGTACCGGGCTTCCCGACGATGAACACTACACCACGCCTGCGGATATCGCCAAGGTGGCGGCGGCCACTATCCGGGATTTTCCTGAATACTACCATTGGTATAGCGATAAATCCTTTGTATTCAACGATATAACCCAGCACAACCGCAACAAGCTTCTATGGCGGGACAATAGTGTCGACGGCATCAAGACCGGCCATACCGAAGCAGCCGGTTACTGCCTGGTGGCATCCGCGCAGCGGGAAAATATGCGCCTCGTCTCGGTGGTGATGGGCACCAAGGGCGAAGAGGCGAGAGCCCAGGCAAGTCAAAGCCTGCTCAATTACGGATTTCGCTTCTATGAAACTCACCAACTCTATGCGGCGGGCGAAGTAATCAATCGCACACGCATCTGGAAAGGGGATAAAGAGAGGCTGCCTCTCGGCCTAAGTCAGGACCTGAATGTGACCATTCCGCGGCACCAGTATCAAAACCTCGACGCCCGCATGGAGATCGAACCGAAAATCATGGCTCCGATCAAACAGGGAGAGGTACTCGGTCACGTTAATATCACTCTGAACGGAGAACCGGTCACTGAAGCCCCCCTGGTGGCGCTGAAGAGTATTGCTGACGGTAACATCTGGCAGCAGATCAAAGACAGCGCACTGTTGTGGTTGGAGTGACAGTCGAATCATTATGAGCCAGGATGAAGAGACACTGCTGGAGTTTCCCTGTGACTTTCCTATTAAAGTGATGGGCAAGGCGGAGCCCGGATTTGAGGCAATGATCGTCGAACTGGTGAGCCGCCATACGGAAGAGCTCCTCGAAACCTCAATCAACAGCCGGCTCAGTAAAGGGGGCAAATGGGTCTCTGTCACGATCACCCTGCGTGCAGAGAGCAAGGCCCAGCTCGATGCCATCTATCTCGATCTCAGCGCCCACGAAAAAGTGGTCATGGCGCTGTAGTGAGCAACGCCCCATCCAAACAGTTTTCAACGCCACGGGAAGCGGCTGATACGCCCGCCCATCTCCTGGTCCGGCAGCTTGGGCTGCAGTCCTACCATACCACCTGGCGGGCCATGCAGGACTACACCGATGCGCGCGACGCCTCAAGTCCGGATCAGCTCTGGTTGCTCGAACATCCGCCCGTATTCACCCTGGGACAGGCCGGCAGAACAGAACATCTACTCGATCCCGGCGATATCCCAGTAATCAAGACAGACCGGGGCGGCCAGGTCACCTATCACGGCCCCGGGCAGCTCATTGCCTACCTAATGCTCGATCTGCGGCGCGCCCGCATAGGCGTTCGCACCCTGGTCAGCCATCTGGAAGGGGCGGTGATATCTCTGTTGGCGGAGTACGGCATAACTGCTTCAGCACGCCGGGATGCCCCTGGCGTCTATGTCACCGATAGCAAGATCGCCTCGCTTGGCCTGCGGGTGCGACGGGGTTGCAGCTTTCACGGACTCAGCCTGAACGTGGACATGGATCTCGCCCCTTTCAAACGCATCAACCCCTGCGGTCACCCCGGACTCGACGTTACCCAGCTGGCCGATCAGCATATTGATGCCAACATCGCCACTCTCGGTCTGAAGCTGCCCAGACACCTGGCGCAGGCTTTAGACTACACTCTGACCTTCATCGATACAGAAGTAGATCCATGATCCTCGACAAAGATATCCTGCCACCATCCCGCACGACTCCGGAAAGCCACCAACGGGGCAAGTCCAAGCTGGCGCGTATACCGATCAAGGTGGAACCGCAGGAGACCGTCCTGCGCAAACCCCAATGGATCCGCGCCAAAGCGCCGCTCGGCAAGGAGGTGAGCCGCATTCGCCGCATCCTGCGTGACAGGGGATTGAGTTCAGTGTGTGAAGAGGCAGCCTGCCCAAACCTCGGCGAATGCTTCCATCACGGCACGGCAACATTCATGATCATGGGGGATATCTGCACTCGCCGTTGCCCCTTCTGCGACGTCGCCCACGGCAAGCCCAAACCACTGGATCCGCAAGAACCGATACAGCTCGCTGAGGCGATTGCCGCGATGGGACTCAACTATGTGGTCATTACCTCGGTAGACCGTGACGACCTGCGCGATGGCGGCGGGAAACATTTTGCACAGTGCATCTCGGCCGTGCGGCAGCGGCGATCAGAGACCAGGATCGAAATCCTGGTGCCGGACTTTCGCGGTCGTATCGATGCGGCGCTGGAGTCGCTTTCGACCCATCCGCCCGACGTCTTCAACCACAATCTCGAGACGGTACCGCGACTCTACAGACAGGCCCGCCCCGGAGCGGACTACCAGGGCTCGCTGGATCTGTTAAAGCGTTTCAAGCAGAGTCAGCCGGATCTACCCACCAAGTCAGGCTTGATGTTGGGCTTGGGTGAAGCACCGGAAGAGGTACTCCATGTCATGCAGGCGCTACGTCGACACGGCTGTGAGATGCTCACCCTGGGTCAGTACCTGCAACCAAGCAAGGATCATCTGCCTGTCGACCGTTTCGTCTCGCCGGAAGAGTTCGAGCATCTGGGCGAAGTCGCCAAGGAGATGGGCTTTTCCAGTGTTGCCAGCGGCCCTATGGTTCGATCCTCCTATCATGCGGATCTGCAGGCCACTCCTCTACTCACGGGATAGTTGTCAGGTTCGACAATCAACCAGAACTGGAGGCGCTTGAAACCGGTTGCGCCAGATGCGAATCATAACGCTCCATCAGATAGCAGAGACAGTCCTGTCGAATGACGTTGAGATCCTTGGTCAACATGGAGGGCATCACTGAGCGGTGCAGACAGAGCTGCCCCTCCTCAATGGAGAAATAGTCGCCAACCACCGCCTCGCCCTGTTCATCCCTGACATCCAAGGCATCCAGACCTACGCCATTTATCCAGCCGAACAGCGTTCCCGCAGGTAATTCACGAAAATTGAAATGATCGATATCGGGAGCCAGAACGATATCACTCTCCCCCGGTGAAAAACCAAAGCTGGTAAGCGAGGATATCTTGACCTGAGCCACGGTATGAAACAGATCGATATCGAGGTGGCTCACGGCATGCTGAGGATGTTCCGCCAGATGCAGGCAGGCTTCGAGGTAATCCCTTGCGTGCTCGACACCGTGGGCACTGCCGACCTTGCCGCACTCCAGCGTCACGGAGGGGCAGAGATCGGCGAAGGCCATCGACTGCACCCCCTTTGGCCGTAAAAAGTAGACCACTGTGCGGGAAAACAGCAGTGCCAAATGAAAAAAACGGGTATCCAATCGATTGATACAGGCGTAATGGGGATTCAGGCCGGTATTATTGTGCACATCAACACTGGCAAACGGCTTGCGTTCACGCATGCGTTCAACAACCTGCTCCATAACCCTATGTTCAGGCGTCTCAGCCACTTCGCTGCCGCACCAGATTCTGTTGTAGTCGGGCTGCCCGGGCAGCAGGCGCAACCCCTGGGCCGCCGCATTGACATTGCCGATGAACAGGCTCAGGGCCCGTGGCAGATCCTGCCCTCCCTGATAACGGGCCAGCAGGGTCCGTATAGCCTCCCAGCCGACTGTTTCATTACCGTGCATCAGCACAGAGACGAATAACGGTTGTGCTCTTCTACCAGGCAGATGAAACAGGGTTGGCCCGCTAAGGTGAGCGGCGAGCTGATTTGCCTCCAGGGCCAACAGATTTTCTGGTAGATAATCGAATTCCTGCAGCATACTCATAGTTTACCTGAATCGATGAGACTAGCCCCAGTTTCTCATATCGAGGCCGCCACCCGGCCTGATAAGACTAATCCAGCGACCACTCATGTACCGGTTTGCCGCTCTCCTGCTGTTCGAGATAGGCCTCCATCAAGGCTTGAAAATCCATACCATGACGCGACACCCATTGGCGCTGCCAAATGGCGCCATTGGTGCCACGAACGACCCGTTGCTGAATAATGCCCAGCCAGTAATCAACAGAGGCCTGCTCAATACCGAGGCTCGTCAATCCCTCTCTTGCTACCCCCAGCAATTGTTCCCTGATCAACTCTTCGGCACGGCATGTTTTCCAGTTGAACCAGAAGAGCTCCGCCTGCAGACCTTCCCGTGCCGCATTGTAGAAGTTGCTTCGCGCACGGATGAATCCCATGTCGCTTTCCGGCGATTCGTAGCGATTCGCCAGGCCGCTCACAAGACCGAAATAGAAGGCGGCGTTGGCAATGCAGTCGCTTACACTCGGCCCCGCGGGTACCACGCGATGCTCAATCCGCAAATGTGGCCTGCCACTGTCATCAAAACCGATCAACGGGCGATTCCATCGCCAGATGGTACCGTTATGCAGCCGCAGGTGGGCCAGCTTCTCGACCGGTTCATCCATCAACAACGGCAGCAGTACGGGATAGCGTTGCAGATTGGCCAGAAAATTCTCCATCATCGACTCATACACATAGCGGATGCCGAAACTGACTCTCTTGGTCAAATCGGATGCCCCCACTGCGATGGACTGTTCAAACAGCGGTATTCGGGTTTCGTCCCACAGATCGTGGCCGAACAGATAGGGGGAGTTGGCGCTCACGGCCACCATCGGCGCTGAGGCTATTTTCGAAAGGTTGTAGAGTTTCGCCGCGCTCTTTTCATCCACCTGAAAATGGATCTGAAACGACGTTGCCGCCGACTCAAGCATCACATCATCATGTTGTAGATCCAGGGTCTCTCTACCCTCAATATGTACCGACAAGGGTCTGTCGTGCCGCAGCTTGAATACCTGTTCATTGAGGGCCTGGTAGCGATTCAGGGGGGACATGTTATGCAGCGTGAGCGCCTGTTGCTGAAGACTGGGCATAATACCGATCATGCCCATCCTGGCGCCCAGGGGTTGCGCCAAACGATTGCACTTGTCCCAGACCCGCTGCAACTCTTCGGCCATCCTTTCAAACACATCTCCCTGCAGCAGCCTGGCCGTGCTGTTTATTTCGACGTTGAAGGTCGCCAGTTCAGGCACCACCAATGGTTCATCCAGCTTTTCCAACAAGGGTTGATTGAGTGGTGCCGGCCCCGCGCTCCGGTCGAGCAGACAGGCCTCGAGCTCAAATCCCCCGACGGCCCCTTCCGAGGCGAATACACCCGCATCGAACCACTCGGCCAGCAGTTCTGTCTCTCGCTTGAGACGGCGCTGAAACTCGGCGAAATCGTGCGCAGAGAATTCACTCGATTCTATTTCCTGTCCCATGGTTTCTCCATTGACCCAAAACGCCGGTGTTGGACAACGGCCATTTGCATGCCGTCGATGGGGATAAAGCTAATGCACTCGGACCTTGTTGTCATCGATATCACGATTCACTGATGGCGCCAGGCTTGGCCCGCATAATCAATTGCTCCAGCTGTGCCAGCCTTTGAGGTGTACCGATGTCCATCCAAAGGCCGCTGAAGCATTCACCCGATACCAATCCCCTGTCCATGGCCTCTCTCAACAGCGGTGCCAGAGGGAATGCCTCAGACCTGCAGGATGTAAAAAGACGCGGATCATAGACGCCAATCCCGCTGAAAGTCAGCCTTCTCTCTCCACCCCGATTCACCCGACCCTCCACCAGCTGGAAATCCCCCTGCGGATGGTGGCCGGGATTGGGTACCAAAACCAGATGCGCCACATCCGCCTGTTCCAGGCTCAAACGCGAAAAATCCAAGTCACACCAGACATCGCCATTCACCGCTAAAAAGGGTCTCTCTCCCAACAGCGGAAGCGCATGATAGATCCCTCCCCCTGTCTCCAACGCCACCGACTCGGATGAATAGCGAATTTCAACCCCCCAGGCCGATCCGTCGCCGAGCTGAGCCTCGATCATCTCCCCGAAGTGGGCATGATTGATGACCAGCTCGTTAAAACCCGCATCGGCAAGCCTTTCGATATGGCGAACGATCAAGGGCTTGCCGGCGACCGGCAGGAGTGGTTTGGGTAGCTTGTCGGTCAGGGGCCGCATCCGCTCGCCACGGCCAGCGGCCAATATCATGGCTTTCATGCTTTGTTCGGTGACTGATCAGTTTGACAACAATGTAACCGGTTCTCGTTTATAACGCATCCCCGCATCAAGACAAAGAACGACAGCAAATCTACTGAGTGCGGCTAGATGATTATTACAAGCTATTTTTAAAATAACAGATCAGCAGGGCGCATACCTGGCATAACAGGATGGTGTCCTGGAATCCCGGGGGATAGCGTCAGATCAATGCGGCTTGTGGCTTGCCGCACCGAATACTCAGTAAATCATGCAGGCAACGCTTGCTCACAAGATAAGCGGGGGGGTTATCGATATTGGATACAGGTGAACAAATTGATGGTGTATTCTGTGCCAGTGGCACCGCAGGCGCCGCTGGTTTTTAACCCTTCATCGCCTCGAAGAATTCGTCGTTGGTCTTGCTGACCTTCAACTTGTCGTAGAGAAACTCCATGGCAGCAAGTTCATCCATCGGATGGAGAATCTTTCTCAGAATCCACATCTTCTGCAACTCATCCGGCTTCATCAGCAACTCCTCGCGACGCGTGCCGGAACGGTTGATATTGATGGCAGGAAAGATACGTTTCTCGGCTATACGCCGGTCCAGGTGGACCTCCATGTTGCCCGTTCCCTTGAACTCTTCGTAGATTACGTCATCCATCCGAGACCCGGTATCCACCAAGGCGGTGGCAAGAATCGTCAGAGAGCCTCCCTCTTCCACATTACGTGCGGCGCCAAAAAAGCGCTTCGGCCGGTGCAACGCATTGGCGTCGACACCGCCGGTCAGCACCTTGCCGGACGAGGGCACGACCGTATTGTAGGCTCGCGCGAGTCGCGTGATCGAATCCAACAGGATAACCACGTCATGTTTATGCTCCACCAGTCGCTTGGCCTTCTCGATGACCATTTCAGCAACCTGCACATGCCTTGTGGCGGGCTCGTCGAAAGTACTGGAAATCACTTCGCCCCTGACCGATCGGGCCATTTCGGTAACCTCTTCCGGACGTTCGTCGATGAGTAGCACCATGACATAACATTCGGGATGGTTATGGGTGATCGACTGGGCGATGTTCTGCAACATCATTGTCTTACCCGCCTTCGGCGGCGAGACGATCAGACCACGCTGTCCCTTGCCGATCGGCGCACAGAGATCGATCGTTCGCGCGGTGATATCCTCCGTGCTGCCGTTACCTATCTCCAGGTGAAAACGCTGGTTGGCAAACAGGGGAGTGAAGTTCTCGAACAGAATCTTGCTCTTGGCATTTTCAGGTTTATCGTAGTTGATCTCGTCGACCTTGAGCAGCGCGAAGTAGCGCTCGCCATCCTTGGGCGGACGGATTTTGCCGGAAATGGTATCGCCGGTACGCAGACTGAATCGCCGAATCTGACTCGGAGAGACATAGATATCGTCCGGTCCCGCAAGATAGGAGCTATCCGCTGAGCGAAGAAAACCAAATCCATCCTGCAGAATCTCCAGCACCCCGTCGCCGAAAATACTTTCTCCCTTCTTTGCATGAGCTTTGAGAATCGCAAAAATCAGATCCTGTTTACGGGTCCGTGCCATTCCCTCGATTTTCATCTCGGTTGCGAGGTTAGCCAGGTCGGATACCGGCTTTTTCTTGAGTTCGGTCAGATTCATAATTTTTCAGACGTTGTTGTATTCTGGGAAATTGTTAGAAGGGAGATTGGCCACACAGGGCAGTTTGAGGTTATTGGTTGCTTCGCTAATCAGGCGCTACCGGACGATACGGGGTAGTCTACAGAGAACTGTGTTTGGCAGACAGCGACGGTACGTCCGGCGCCTGAGGTTTGTTTCAAAGGTTACTATCGATAAATGCCACAAGTTGCGATTTGGAGACAGCGCCCACTTTCGTTGCCTCAACTTCACCATCTTTAAACAGCATCAGCGTCGGAATTCCACGAATGCCGTAGCGGGGTGGTGTGTTGGGATTCTCGTCAATATTCAACTTGACCACTTTCAGTTTGCCATCATACTCATTGGCAATATCATCCAGCACCGGCGCAATCATCTTGCACGGACCGCACCATTCTGCCCAGTAATCGATCAGCACCGGCTGATTCGACTGAAGCACTTCCGATTCGAATGAATCATCTGTTACATGAACAATCTGCTCACTCATAGATTGAGGATCTCCAACTGAATGATCGGGGATTGCTGAGCGGAGTCATCCCGCTTTAATAATATCTCGCTATGAATCCAGAACGGCACCGTGAGACAAGCTATAAATACAAATCGAGGGGGGCATCTGGATAGGACTGGTTATTCAATCCCAAAATTGATCATATTTCAAGACCTAATTAGATAAAAAATTTGCAACCGTTCCACTCTATGCGCTTCTTCACGGTTCAGGTACACCCTTCCAGCAGCGACTCAACCTGACACAGGCGGGCAATGGAGACCATGGATTCCGGTATGCCGGTGAATACGATCCTGGCATTTCGCTCGGCTGCCTGCGCTATCCACTCCAGCACCAGCGCCAATCCTGCACTGTCGGCATGATCGACCCGGGAGAGGTCGACCTCAAATTCCTGCACCACGGAAAAGAGTTCATTGGAGCGCTGCAACAGATCCTTGACGCTGGAAAAAGTCATGTCACCCTGAACATGAAACCGAAACGCTCCATCGCGTTCAACTTTAGTGATAGTCATTGGTTAAAGTTCATCCTTGATAGCGTTTTCTTCCGCCTTGCTGAACAGAAATTGACCGATAATCTCCTCCAACACCAAGGCGGACTGGGTCATCATCAATTCACTGCCACCCTGCAGGCTTTCCAGACTGCCCCCGGGATCGAGCCCGACGTATTGCTCACCCAGCAGTCCGGAGGTATAGATCTTGGCGATACTGTCATCCGGAATCTGACTGTACGCCGGATCGATGGACATGGTAACCACCGCCTCGAAACTCTCCTGGTCATAACTGATACCGACCACTCGTCCGATGCGAACCCCCGCCATTGAGACGGGCGATCTCACCTTGAGCCCGCCGATATTGTCGAACCTGGCCTTCACTTCATAACCCTCGCCGGCGGTTATGCTGGCCAGATTGCTGACCTGCATGGCAAGAAAGAACAGCGCTATCAGTCCAGCCGCCATGAAGGCGCCAACGGTTATCTCCAATCCTCTTGTATTCATGACTAATCTCCGAACATCAGTGCCGTCAGGACGAAATCCAGCACCAGCACCGCCAACGCGGAATGGACCACGGTACGGGTGGTCGACTGACTGACACCGGCAGAAGTGGGGATGGTGTCATATCCCTGGAACAGGGCGATCCAGGTGCAGACGAAACCGAACACCAGACTTTTGATCACCCCGTTGATTATATCCTCGTTCCAGTCGATCTTGGCCTGCATCTGGCTCCAGAAGGCGCCCTCGTCAACCCCCAGCAGCCCGACACTGACAAAGTAGCCGCCAATGATGCCCACGGCGCTGAACAGGGCGGCCAGCAACGGCATCGAGATGAATCCGGCGTAAAACCGCGGCGACAGGATACGCCGAATGGGGTCGACCGCCATCATCTCCAGGCCGGAGAGCTGCTCGGTGGCCTTCATCAGGCCGATCTCCGCGGTGAGGGCGGAACCGGCGCGCCCGGCAAAAAGCAGGGCGGTGACCACAGGGCCGAGCTCCCGCACCAGGGAAGCGGCAACCATCACCCCGAGACTGTCTTCGGCGGCGAATTGCGACAGTACGTAATAGCCCTGCAGACCGAGCACCATGCCGACGAACAGACCGGAGACGACAATGATAGTGGTGGTCCGCACACCGATGCTGTGGATCTGGGCGATCAGCAATCCCAAGCGGGGCAGCAGGCTGGTGAGTCCCGCCAGAATCTGAACCAGCAGCAGGTGTCCGCGTCCGAGACGTTCCATCGCCGCCAGCCCCAGGCGGCCGAAGCGGGCCAATGCATCGAGCACTATGTCGCCCCCCGCATACTCAACAAGTCCTCATCCAGGGTGGGCGCCGCATAGTGGAAATGCACCGGACCGTCGGGCAGCCCCCCCATGAACTGCCTGACTGCGGGCGATTGGGACACCCCCAGGGCCTGCGGGGTGCCGGACTCGATCACCTTGCCCCCGGACAAGACATAGACCATATCGGATATGCCGGCGGTCTCCTCCACATCGTGGGAGACCAGGACGCTGGTGAGCCGCGCCGCGTCGTTGAGACGCCGCACCAGCTGCGCCAGCACCCCCATGGAGATCGGGTCCTGGCCGGTAAAGGGCTCGTCGTACATCACCATCATCGGATCGAGGGCGATGGCCCGGGCGAGGGCCACCCGGCGCGCCATGCCGCCGGAGAGTTCGGACGGCATCAGCTCCCGGGCGCCCCTCAGACCGACCGCCTCCAGCTTCATCAGCACCAGGCGCCGGATCATCGACTCCGGCAGGTCGGTGTGCTCACGCAGCGGATAGGCGACGTTGTCGTAGACATTCAGGTCGGTGAGCAGGGCACCGCTCTGAAACAGCATCCCCATACGCATGCGCAGCCGATAGAGCGCCTTGCGGGAGAGCTTGTGAACATCCTGACCGTCCACTTCAATACTTCCCTGGCTGGGACGCAACTGCCCCCCGATCAGCTTCAACAGCGTGGTCTTGCCGGTGCCGCTGGGCCCCATGATGGCGGTCACCCTGCCCTGGGGGATGTCGATATCCACCCCGTTGAAGATGGCCCTGTCGCCATGGGAGAAGTGGAGATTGCGGATTTTGACCAGGGGCTCGTTAGTATTCACAGCACGCTTCTGAACGAAGATCCTTGTCAGGTAGTGAACATCTAGGCATTGTGGCCGTGATATAGAGGAGCGTCAAGCAATAGCTTGCCGGTATTAAGGTTAACAGCATTGCCAGAGGGATCGAACGGGAGAGTGAAACCCAATGTTATTCATACATGAGAATGATGAGTTAGGACACAAATCATATCCTGCTCACAGCAGGATATGGCATATTCTACATCCCTTCATATCAAGCGAAGGAAACAGAAAACCGCTTTTCTGTTTCTGTGCCCTAACAATGCATGGGATGGCATTAATCAGCGTTTCCAGAATCTAAAACTAAAATTCACGCAAAGTAGTAGTCCCACTTGGTGCTGTTACTGTAATCTTCAATGGACCTACCCCATCGTCTGGTATGGTAAATGAGAAGATATTTTGTCCTAACTGAGGCAATTCTGTTTGGGCATTGAAATTAGAATCTGGCACAGTATATGAGTCTTTTATACTACCTTCAAAAAGCTCAGCCGTAATACTTGTTTCCGCAGGCATGATCTGTCCATTCCCATCACCTACAATTTCGAATACTACCGTGTTACCCGGGGCCACCGTACCGGAAACCAGTGTGATTGAGGCAACACTCTCCGACATGATCATGAAGAGGTCGTCACGGACAGTAATGTTCTTTTCACTGCTGCATACAGGTGATGTTATCGGAGTGACACCGAAGCAGACTCCAGGATCCTCACCGGCAGACACCGCCGCTTCCGCTGCGGTCACAGCAGCCGTGTCGCAACAGAGGGCGCCATTGTAGTTGGGATCACTATTGGCATCGTCGTAAATACCATTGGTATTGAAGTCAACAAACTCCTCTAAGGATGCATTTCTGACACGATCCTCGTTATCATCCCTGAAGGCTTCCGGAATAGTGGAGAAGGCAGTATCGCCACTATCAAGGACACCATTGCCATTGGCATCGATAAAGCTCTCTTCACCCAGCATGCTGGCGAGAATTGTGATCCTTCCCATAGCATCAATATCTTGTGGCCGTGGATTTGCACTCGTCCAGATGACACTGCAACTACCATCGGTAATCTGGCATTGAGATTGGATCTGCCCACCCTCAGTGGTGAAGTAAACCGAGGCGCCATCCGGAACCGGATTATTGAAATGGTCGGCAGCATGGACCGTAATTTCAACCTCCACACCATCAATTTGCCACGCTTCAGGATTACGCACCGCGGTACTCAGGGACATACTGTCTTGATCCGAAACTCCTGTGGAGATAATCAAACCATCCGACTGGGTGGAGATAAGCGGATTGGCCTCCAATGAAGCAGTGACGCGAACCGCTGTGGGGACAGTGCCTGATTTGACATCTGTACCAACCAATCCGTTTACATCGCTGACTGAGGTCTCCGCGCCTACAGGAATGTTCGCCCCGCCGACATCGGTGCTCAATGAGAAATTGACCCGTTGTTGAGGCACCGGATTACCGTTCTGATCCAGTACTCTGAATGAGACTCGGGAGACCTCGGTCAAACCAACGCCTCTAAGCCCGATAAGTGGGGGCACAGAAGAAACAAACTCCATCGATCCGATCTCGGCAGGTTGCACATTGATAGTGCCGGTTGCCGTCGTAGTATCGCCATTAACAGTAACGGTTGCCCGTACGGTGTCAGCCCCTGAACAGCCCTGGGCGACATAAGTGGCGGTCACCACCCCACCGTTGGCTTCCACCGGTGTGCTTATAGTCGCTAACCCGGTCGAAAAACAATCCGTGTTGAAGGATACACTCGCATCCTCTTGATAAAGATTCCCTGCCGAATCGGCCAGGGTTGCCGTGACCGTCGTCTGACCACCCGCCGCGAGCGATGTCACCGCGATGTCCAGAGTACCCGCACTGAAAGATGCCCCCGAACCACTGCCGATAAAGATATCGGCCCCGCCGGTACCGGCATCGTCGATCGTATCACCGTCAGCCGTATCCGTAGTGGATGTATCCCAAGGCACGTCGGGGTCGCCACCACCACAGGCAGCAAGCAGCAGCATCAGAGACAGAGCGGTTAATAAGCGGGCTAAACCTGACATGGCAAACTCCAAAATCCCATAGGAAACAGTCCATTAAGGGCAGAAACTTAGACTAATTTCTTAATAGTATACAATCAATCGGGTATTGCAAGTGATTATAAGCAATCACCCGGCTGTTTTTTCTCCCCGATACCGACGCACTTCACGCTTTTATCAAGGAACCAAAAACCAAGCATGATCCTAGTGATCACGGCGTCAGTAAACTAGCGGCAGATATTCCCGACGCTTTAATCCTGATTACGACAACCCTGACGGGAATCACATCCGGCCGCTGGGGTTCAATCCACCAGCAGGCGTTCAACCAACTTGCCCTCGATCAGATGGGATTGCAGGATCTCATCCAGGTCCTCGCGGTCGACAAAGGTATACCAGACCGCCGCCGGGTAGACCACCAGCACGGGTCCCTTGTCACAGCGATCCAGACAGCCTGCGGTATTGACCCTGACACCCCCCGGCCCCGCTAGTCCCATGGCCTTGACCCGTCCCTTCATGTAGTCGCGCATCGACTTTGCTCCATGCTGGGCGCAACAGGGACGGCCATCGTTGCGCTCGTTCACGCAAAAAAAGAGATGGTGGCGATAGTAGGACATGGGCCGATAGTTTAGCCGTAAAAAAATATGAGGTTAAAGGCACACGGCCGATGATACAACGACGATTAACCGTTATGATAGGGCCTTTTCCATCAATTCCGGCCCCGCGAAATCAAACCGTGACCCCTGAACAGCTGCTAACCGAAGCGGACCGCTGTGTAAAGTGCGGCCTCTGCCTCCCCGAGTGCCCAACCTATCAGCTGCTCGTCAACGAGGCCGACTCACCCCGTGGCCGCATCAGCCTGATGCAGGCCCTGGCAGAGGGAGAGCTCGATCTCGACACAACCGTCGAGACTCACCTTGACCGCTGCCTGGGATGTCGTCGCTGTGAAACCGTGTGTCCGTCAAGGGTCAGATACGGTCTGCTGCTGGATGCCAGCCGCAGCCTCATCATCAAACGCAAGCGGGGCAGGCCACTCTTGCGATGGCTCTTTACTCAGTTGACAGAGCCGAAACGGCTGGCACGCATCAGTCGCCTCTACCGGCCAATAAAACAGATGGGGCTCACGCAATGGATCACCGCCTTGCTGCCTGGCAGATACAGACGTCTGCCCGAATTGGGCAGGCAGCTCGCTGGCACGACGGACACCCGGGCCGGACTCTATCCCGCCGACCTGCCCAAGGGAAGATTGGTCCAGCTCTTCACCGGTTGTGTTTCCACCCAGGTTGAGCAGAGCCTCCTCGAAAGCGCACTGGCACTACTGCGCCGGCTTGGCTATGCGGTCGAAATTCCGCAGACACAGTGTTGTTGCGGCGCCATACATCGCCACAACGGATTTGAAGAGAGCGCGGAGCAATACTGCGCGACCAACCGGCAACAAACCGCCAAGAGCCATGCTCAAACCCTGGTTACCCTGGCCAGCGCGTGTGGGCTTGAATTGCACGAACAGCAGGCCAGTGAAATCCCCGTGGTTAGCCTGACAGATCTCCTGCTTTCCCTGCCGGATAAAGAGATACCCACCCTGAAACCCTATACAGGCAGAGTGGCCGTACATATCCCATGCAGCTGTCGCGACGACGGAGGCATGAGACTGCTGCAGAGAATCCCTCAGGCCGAGATCTTTCCATTGGCAGACAATAGTGTCTGCTGCGGTGCGGCCGGGAGCTACATCTTCACCCAACCTTCACTCTCAATCGCATTGGGTAAGGCGAAGATCGAGCAACTAAAGGCATCCCCGGCAGATATCCTGATCACCAGCAACACGGGTTGCAGCATGCAATTGCGTCAGCTTATCGCGGATGCAGGATTGAAGCTCCAGGTCATGCATCCGGTCGAACTTATCCATCGACAATGGCCCGACTGATATTACGACAGTTGTATCACTGCGTTGAAAAAAGCTATGGTTTCACTATGAGCGACAGAAAAATCAATTCCGCCGACCAATTCCTGATCGGCATCGACAACGTCTTGCGCACCCTCTTCGGACGACCCCAGGTGACTGAGCGCTCCAATCCGGCAGAGCGCATCAACGAAGCGGAGATGAGCGAAAAGGAGCGGGATCTGGCTGCGCGCCTGATGCGGATCAACCATACCGGCGAGGTTTGCGCCCAGGCCCTCTATCAGGGACAGGCATTGACGGCGAAGTTGCCGCAGATACGCGACACCATGGAGCGTGCGGCACAAGAGGAGAATGACCACCTGGCCTGGTGCGAAACCCGCCTCAATGAACTGGATAACCGGAAGAGTCTGCTCAACCCTTTCTGGTATGCCGGTTCATTCATGATCGGCGCGGCTGCGGGACTGGCCGGTGACAAATGGAGTCTTGGCTTCGTGGCGGAGACCGAACATCAGGTTGAGGCCCATTTGAACGACCATATGCAACGCCTCCCGGCCCAGGATCAGAAGAGCCTTGCCATACTCGAACAGATGAAAGAGGATGAGATCCACCATGCAACGGTGGCGCTTGAGGCGGGTGGCGCGAATCTGCCCGCTCCCATCAAAGCAGCGATGAAAGTGACATCGAAATTGATGACGAAGTCGGTGTTCTACCTCTGATTCCGGCAGCGTTTCTAACCCGCCTTGGGTACAACCTCGGTGACCTCGCTGTCCACGACCTGATGCCGATCAACCAAACTGACTTGTACTGCCAATGTCAGACCAAAGCCGATCATGACCAACACCACGACCACGGCGAAGAAGTCAGGTTTACGATGTTGATGATGTCTGTTCATTTACCTTACAAGCCTATTCAATAACTTAATTAAGATTATTCGTGTAGTTTTCCAGCTTAACTTAGACCCTGTTCACGTTACTGTTCAATATTCAGCCATTATATCCTTTTACTTACTAAACACTGATCAGCACCAAATATTTCTGCCGGACAGCGCTACTTGCCATCTTTCCCCTTACTCTCAGTCGCACCCATTTCAGTGAGCAGCGCAGACACCTTGTCATGCTTACCTCTGTTCGACAGACCGAGGGCCGTATTACCCGCCTGGTCTGAGGCATTCACATCCACTCCACGCTGTAACAGCAGGCGTACGATCTCGAGATGCCCAAATGCCGACGCTTCCATGATTGGGGTAATCCCTCTGCTATCCGCCAGGTTGGGATCCGCACCTGCAGCCAGGAGCGCCTTGACGCTCTTCAGGTTGCCATTGAAGGCCGCGATATGCAGGGGTGTCCTGCCGGAAGGATTGGTGCTGTTGGCATCGACCCCCTGCGCCAGGAGATCGTTGATTCGTACGACATCCCCCAACATAGCGGCGGAAACCAACGCCTGGGACTGTTGCGTCGATTCCGCTGACCAGCAGACGGAGCTGAACAACAACGGCAACAGGACTGTCAAACTTACAATTCTCACTCGCTAAGACTCTGAATGGGTAACTTAACCCCAATATCGGCACCGGCATTTAATTCTTAACCCATTGCACTAAATCCATCCCCTCAGTAATCTTGCAGTATAAGAAGTCGTAAACATGCCAGACCAGAGTTAACACGTATATATGGATAAGGAATCACAGCACCAGATTGACGTTCAGGTCGAAACCCGTTACGTGGAGTCGCAATCCATCCCCAATGAAGATCGCTTTGTCTTCTCTTACACCATTACGATACGAAACGACGGTCGATCGAGTGCTCGCCTGTTGAACCGGCACTGGATCATCACAGATGCCAACGGCAAGGTACAGGAGGTTCGCGGCGAAGGCGTAGTGGGGGAACAGCCCCAACTCAATCCCGGTGAAACCTTCCGCTACACCAGCGGTACCGTTCTCGACACGCCGGTAGGCAGTATGCAGGGGAGCTATGACATGATCGACGGCCAGGGCAACCATTTCGACGCCCTGATACCGCCATTTTCCCTCGCCCGTCCGGGCAGTCTTCATTAAATAAGAAAACGACAACCTGCGATCTGAAATCAAACCCATAGAGTAAAGGTAACCATGGCGCTGCAAGCTCATAGCGAACTCCTTTGGTTGGGTGGCGGCGTTTCCTTGCTGCTCATTCTCAGCGGCCTCGACCCGGTAGCTGACCGCTACACCTGGTTTCTGGAAACCCTGCCTGTCATGATCGGATTGCCGCTCCTCTATTTCACCCGGCAAGACTTTCCCTTGACCATCCTGGTCTACCGTCTGCTTGCGCTGCATGCCGTCATACTGATCATCGGCGGATACTACACCTATGCCGAGGTGCCACTGTTCAACTGGCTCAGAGACGCCTATGAACTGTCGCGCAACCACTATGACCGGATCGGGCACTTTTTTCAGGGGTTCGTACCCGCGATGCTGGCGAGGGAGATACTATTGCGACGCTCACCCCTGAAAGCGGGACGCTGGCTGTTTTTTCTCTGTATCTGCTTCTGTCTCGCTTTCAGTGCATTTTACGAACTGATCGAGTGGTGGGTGGCACTGATGAGCGAACAGGCGGCAGAGGCATTTCTGGGTACCCAGGGCGATCCGTGGGATACCCAGACGGACATGTTTCTGGCCCTTATCGGTGCCATCTGCGCCCAGCTCCTGCTCTCCAAAATCCACGACAGGCAACTGCTTCAGCTCGGGACGATCTGATGTCGATTTATGCCATAGGCGACATTCAGGGGTGCTATGACGAGCTGCAGCGACTGCTTGAGAAGATCCGATTCGACCCATCCAGGGACAGGCTCTGGTTTGCGGGAGACCTGGTCAATCGAGGCCCCAAATCATTGCAAGTACTTCGATTCGTGAAGTCGCTGGGCGATCGGGCAATTACCGTTCTGGGGAATCATGACCTGCATCTGCTGGCGCTCTCCCAAGGCAATCGCAGCCACCACAAATACGGAAACCTCAAGGATATTCTTGAAGCGCATGACCGGCAGGAGCTGATCGAATGGCTGCGCCACAGACCCATGATGGCCCACCACAAAAAAAAGGGATACAGCATGGTGCATGCCGGATTGCCGCCACAATGGGACTTGACTACCGCCATGGCATGCGCCCAGGAGCTGGAAAATGTCTTGCGCGGTCCCAAATTCGGTAAATTCTGCCGGGTCATGTATGGCGATCAACCTGACCTTTGGTCCGAGAAACTCGATGGCATGGATCGACTCCGGTTCATCACCAACTGTTTCACCCGTTTACGTTACTGCGCCCCGGACGGCCGTATCTCGTTAAATGAGAAAGGTCCCCCTGAAGAGCAGAGCAACGGAGCAATTCCCTGGTTCGAGGCACCGGGACGGCTGACGAAAAATGACCGAATCATATTCGGTCATTGGTCCACCCTGGGTTACCGCCAAGGCGCCAACATCTACTGCCTGGATAGCGGCTGCTTTTGGGGAGGCCAGCTCACAGCACTGCGTTTGCGTAGAAACAAACCGGCAAAACCTTTTCAGATCTCCTGTCCGATCAAGCCCTGATGCGATTTAATACGATAAAGGTATAGGCAAACTGATTACGCTCATCAGCGGGATGGGAATCACGACTGACCTCTTGCCATTGATCCCAGTCTATTTCAGGAAAAAAGGCGTCCCCTGCCGCATCAACCTCCACCCGCGTCAAATAGAGGCGGTCCGCACGCGGCAGCATCTGCCGATATAGGCCTCCGCCTCCGACAATCATGATCTCTGGTACATCGCCGGCGATATCCATCGCCTCATCCACCGAATGAACAAGTTCACAACCTTCAGCCCGGTAATCCCGATTGTGGGTGACGACGATGTGGCGTCGCCCTGGGAGGATACCGGGAAGGGATTCCCAGGTTCGGCGCCCCATGACGATGGGTTTGCCCATAGTCAGAGACTTGAAGTGCTGCAGATCAGCAGGCAGTCTCCACGGCAGGCTGTTATCCACCCCGATGACACCGTTCTTGGCTACTGCCGCGATAAGGGAGATCAACGGCTTCATTCAACCCGCCCTGCCCGGCACAACCTGGTGTTCCTGAATATGACTTAGAGGGAGTGCATTCCCGCAGGCCATTCGCTCAACACTACTCACTATACCGCCACTGGTGCCTTGATATGGGGGTGGGGATCGTAGTCGACCAGCTCGAAATCCTCGAAGCGGAAGTCGAAAATCGTCTTTACCGCCGGGTTTATTTTCATTTTCGGCAATTGACGGGGTTCACGGCTGAGTTGGAGATCGACCTGTTCCAGGTGATTGCTGTAGAGATGGGCATCGCCTAAGGTATGCACAAATTCACCTGGCCGCAAGCCGCTCACCTGGGCGATCATCATGGTCAACAGGGCATAGGAAGCAATATTGAACGGCACACCCAAAAAGATATCGGCACTGCGCTGATAGAGCTGGCAGGAGAGCTTGTTCTCAGCGACATAGAATTGAAAAAGGCAGTGGCAGGGAGGCAGGGCCATATGCTCCACCTGTGCGGGATTCCAGGCCGAGACAACCAGGCGTCTTGAGTCGGGGTTTATTCCAATCTGCTCGATCAGTTGACTGATCTGGTCGATATGCCCCCCATCCGGCGCAGGCCAGGAACGCCACTGATAGCCGTACACAGGACCCAGGTCACCATTCTCATCAGCCCATTCATCCCAGATAGTGACACCATTCTCCTGCAGATAACGGATATTGGTGTCGCCTTTCAAAAACCAAAGCAGTTCATGAATAATGGAGCGAAGATGGAGGCGCTTGGTGGTCAATAGAGGAAAACCGTTTCCCAGATCGAAGCGCATCTGATAACCGAATACACTCCGGGTTCCCGTGCCTGTCCTATCCTCTTTGTCGACACCATGATCGCGTACATGCCGTATCAGATCGTGATACTGTTTCATGCTGACGCTTCCCGGTGACTTACAAAAACCAATCTCATCTTAAATTCCTGCTGAAAAAACTAGCCATGACTGTTCTTGGGCCTGTAGGCCAGATAGAACAGCAAGGCACCAAACACCACCATCGGCAGAGTCAGTAGCTGCCCCATGGTCAACCAGTCAAATGCAAGATATCCGATGTGCTGGTCGGGCATGCGAACGAATTCGACCATGAAACGAAATATCCCATAACAGACCAAAAACAGACCCGAAACCGCCATTTTCGGCCTTGGCTTGGCCGAGAAGATCCACAGGATCAGGAACAGCACCAATCCCTCCAGGAAGGATTCATAGAGTTGACTGGGATGGACTGGGAGCGAGTACTCCGTATCCAATGGCAATCCAAGCCGGGCACAAAGCCCCTCCCCAACATAACAGGGAACACGCATTCCCCAAGGCAGATCAGTGACCCCGCCCCACAGCTCCGCATTGATGAAATTACCGATACGGCCAGCCCCCAACCCGATGGTGACCAAAGGTGCAATGAAATCTGTCGCCTCAAAAAATGTGCGGCCATGTTTGCGGGCAAAGTACCACATTGCCAGTAAAACACCTAACAGGCCGCCATGAAATGACATCCCACCGTTCCATACTTTAATCAGAATCAGGGGATCCGCCAGAAAATCGTTCAGGTTGTAGAACAGGACATAGCCTATTCGCCCCCCCAGGACCACACCCAGCACGATATAGAAGACCATATCGTCAACTTGATTGGCATCCCAAATCATACCCGCTTTGCCTACCCTGCGACGACCCAGCCACCAGCCTCCGAGAAAACCGATTATGTACATCACGCCATACCAGTGGATGCTCACCGGACCCAGTGAAATCAGGGTGGGATCGATAACAGGATAAGTGATCATGGGGGTGCATGGTATCACAGGAATTGCATTCGCCAATGTGCCGGAAAACCGTAAACCCGCAATTTCACAACACATATTACGTGTTAGGATACTGTGAATTTGGTCACATTTCCCCGATGTACTGGAATTAATTTCGCAAGCGTAATGACGGACTTCTACAAAGTGTCAAGTTTTTGAACGCTACGCCGCTACCACGTACAGGTGATGCAAACCCACATCGGCATCTTAACGGGAAGGACCATGAGCTACGTACACGCACAAAAATTTGAAACATACATACCGCGGGAAATGGATACTTTAGGCTCTCGACTACGCAGGAAAAGACGGGAAAGAGGTTGGACCCAAGAGGAGTTGGCGCTCCGTGCGGGTACCAATCAGGCCGTGATACAGAAAATCGAGAATGGCAAAAGCCTTCGCCCCAGAAAGATCGATGAGATCGCCCAGGTTCTGGATGTCAATCCAGCCTGGCTTATGTTCGGTGAATCCTCTACCACGGTGATGGACGATGAGGCGGTCGAAGTCGCCAAGGCGTGGCACAATCTGCCTGAGCCAATTCGCAGCCGTATCAAGCGAAATATTTTCGAACAGGTCTTGCTCCACTCCAACAAGAAGTAGCTCAACTTCGAACCGGGATGCACCCGCGCATCCCGGTTGCCAATCCCTCATCAACCTAGCTACCAACAAGCATACGACCAGTTCTGCTCAGGCTCACCCTTTTTCTTCTTAATACTTCCTTTTTATCATGCGGAAAACCGTGGAAAGACAAGCCGCAAATGGACGCGAATCACCGCAGTTAAACGCAAATCAGTCGCCTTTTTGCCACTGCAGGGTGGCCACATCGTCGCTCTCTCTGGCATCCACCCAGCGCTCTCCCTCCGCTGTGGTCTCCTTCTTCCAAAACGGCGCTTTGGTCTTTAGAAAGTCGATGATGAACTCGCAGGCCAGAAAGGCCTCTTTGCGGTGATGGCTCGCCACCGCAACCAATACGATCGGATCGGTCGGCAACAAGGCGCCTACGCGATGAACCACACGGCAATGCTGGATCTCCCATCGGCTATTGGCCTCATCCACAATCCGTTGCAGGGCACGCTCCGTCATGCCCGGATAGTGCTCAAGGTATAGACTTTCCACCCTGTCACCCTCGTTGATGTCTCGCATCAGACCGATGAATGTCACCACCGCACCGATGGATGGATCATTAGCGCGTAACAGGTCCACCTCACGATTTGGATCGAAGGGGTCGGCCTGTATGGATACGCTATTCAATCTTCAACCTCCGGTCACAGGCGGAAAAAAGGCAACCTCGTCACCCGCCTTCAGGGGGGTATTTCTATCGGCCAGCTTTTGGTTGAGCGCCATCATCACCCTTTGATCCTCGGCAAAGAGTCGGGCCCACACATCTCCGCGCCCGCATAAAGCCTCAAGAAGATCGCCAATGGAGGAGAGACCGTCCAACTCGAGCTGCTCGGACGCAACCCCGAGCTCCTCGCGAAATCGGGCAAAAAAGAGAATCTGTATCATGTCATCAACTCGCTGTACGGTATGAAATCCACAGGGTCGCCCGGCTTAACCGCCGTAAGCGGTGGCAATACCGCAAGTCCATTTGCCCATACTACAGAGCTTAATACACCGGACGAACGATTGGGGTAGAGCTTGACAACCGCCTGCCCTAGCTCATTCAGCTCCAGGCGTCCCCGCGCATACTCCTGACGCTTGTCGGTGGCGGCCTTCTCGAATCCGGCAATGACACTGATAGGTCTGGGACGAACTTCACCGGATATACCCTGCATACGCAGTATGAATGGCCTGGCGAAGAGGGAAAACGTGACAAAAAGCGAGACCGGATTACCCGGCGCACCCATAAAAGGCGTCTCTCCGATATGGCCGAACGCCAGAGGTTTGCCAGGACGGGAGGCAATCTTCCATAGCTCCAGTGAACCCAGTCGCTCCACTGCAGGCTTGACATGATCTTCCTCTCCGACGGAAACGCCACCCGACGCCAATACCAGATCAGCCTCCTCGGCACCACGGGAGAGGGCATCGCAAGTCGCCTCGAACGTATCTTCCACAATCCCAAGCTGAATCACTTCACAACCCAATCGTTGCAGCAGGCCGTTCAAAGTGAATTGGTTGGAGTTGTAAATCTGACCGGCCTTCAACTCCCCTCCCGGCATAACCAGTTCATCGCCACTGGAAAATACCGCCACTTTCAGCCGACGAAACACCGACAACTCAGCCACACCTACCGATGCGGCCAGTCCGAGGTGTTGTGCATCAAGCCTGATACCTGCCGGCAATATCTCCTCACCCTGCAGGATATCCTCCCCCGCTTTACGGATATTCGCGCCCATCTCGGGACTTTCCTCGATCACGACCTCCTCGCCGTCGATCCTGCAAACCTCCTGTATGACCACAGCATCTGCGTCCCCAGGTACCGGCGCACCGGTAAATATTCGCGCTGCAGTCCCGGGCTCGAGAGGCTTGCCGGCCGATCCGGCGGGTATGCGTTGCGCCACACGCAACCTGTTCTCCCCTCCCTTGAGGTCCTTGCTGTTGACCGCAAAACCGTCCATGGCGCTGTTATCCCAGGGTGGAACGTCGACCTGACTTTTGACCGGTGCCGCCAGCACCCACCCCAAGGCATCATCCAGGGCCAGCGTCTCATATTGAGTAATGGGTTTGACCTGATCGAGTAGGAATGTCAGCGCCTCATCGACCGGTTTCAATCGTGGTTGATGACTATCGCAATCAACCATCTTAACTCTCCAACAAGCGGGGAAACATCTGTGCAAAATTGCAGGGCCTGGTGCGCATATCAAGTTGGGACTTCAGGATCTTGTCCCATCCGGTACGGCAAGCCCCGGTGGATCCGGGCAGGCAAAAAATCAATGTGCCATTGGCCAAGCCGGCAATCGCCCTGGACTGAATCGAGGAACTGCCGATCTCTTCCAGGGATATCGCACGATAGAGTTCGCCAAAACCTTCAATGGACTTGTCAAACAGCGGTTGCAGCGCTTCCGGGGTGCTGTCGCGTCCGGTAATGCCGGTACCCCCGGTGGATATGATCACATGCACGTCAGAGTCGGCGATCCAAGCTGAAACCACCGCGCGCATCTGATATACATCGTCTGGTACAATGCGTTTATCAACCACCTGATGACCAGCCTCCAAAGCCCTTTCCTTCAAAATATGGCCCGATTTGTCCGTCTCTTCTGTACGGCTGTCGGATACCGTCAATACAGCCAGATTGAGGGGTACGAAATCGCTCTCTGTAAAATGTCCGGACATAGCTATTCTCTATTCATACTTATAGTCAAAGGCCTTTTCAAATCGGTGGCCTATCTCCTCCCGCGATACAAAATGATTCTGTGTACCCGCCTGCTCGATCTTTATCGCACCCATCAATGCAGCGATTCGGCCGGTTGTCTCCCAGTCCATGTCATTCATGAGACCGTATAACACTCCGGCACGGTACGCATCGCCACAACCGGTTGGATCAACAACCGCTTTCACCGGTGCGGTAGGAATAGGATAGACCCTCTCATTGGTGATGATTTCAGAACCCTCACCGCCACGGGTAACGATAATCGCCTCCACCATCTGCGCCAATTGTTTCAGACTCTTTCCGGTACGCTCCTGCATCAACATCGCTTCATAGTCATTGAAGGCTAGCCAACTGGCCTGTTCGGCGAACGTCATCAGACTATCGCCGTCGAACATTGGCATGCCTTGACCGGGGTCAAATATGAAAGGCACCCCTATCTCGGCAAATTGTGCAGCATGTTCAATCATACCCTGGCGACCATCCGGCGAAACCATACCCAATGTACAACCATCGATTGTTGAGACATCGATTTGGTGAGCCTGGTTCATCGCTCCCGGATGAAAGGCGGTAATCTGGTTATCATCCTTGTCTGTAGTGATATAGGCCTGTGCCGTATAGTTGCCGGGCACTTCCAAAACCTGTTCACGACTGATACCACACTCATCCATCCATTTTGCATAAGGGGCGAAATCTTCACCCACGGTACCCACGGGTTTTCCCTCGCCACCGACCATTTTCAGATTGTAGGCGATATTTCCGGCACACCCTCCAAACTCTCTTCGCATGTCGGGCACCAGAAAGGAGACATTCAGAATATGCACCTGTTCCGGAAGGATATGATGCTTGAAATGGTCATGAAAGACCATGATGGTATCGAAGGCGAAAGAACCACAGATCAAGGCCGACATGATTACTCCTTGTCGATATTGTTTATCTATTGAAACGCGGATGTAAAGCGATATTCTACCTTACACGCCACGGCTGTAATTTACTCAGGACAGATGACACTCTGCCACCTAACAGCTGTCCATACACGGATTGCTCAAGTTTGAATTCTATCTGGATTCTCGTTCCAACGCCCTGTGCGGGATTGCATATGCCGAACACCTCCAGCCAGACCACCCGACCCGATGTAGGCGTTTCCACGTAGGAGCGTGGCAACAAGGAATAAAATAAACTTGGTACACAAGGTTTTCTCATTCCTACGCGGAGCGTGGGAATGAGGATTCATTCGCGTCTATTTGCGTTCATTGGCGGATGAATAAAAACACAGATAGTCATTCGCCTTAATTTGTGTTCATTTGCGGACTAAAAGCCCAGCAGATAACAGCTACTCATCTCCTCTCCAGGCAAGGTCGAGTTCTCGCGCAGCACGCACGTCGTCGAGTCGCCTTACCGGCATGGTGTGAGGCGCTTGTATGACAAGCTCGGGTTGGGTTTCAGCCTCCTGTTTGATGCTTGCCATGATTTCAACAAAGTTATCCAGCTCCTCCTTCGCTTCACTCTCCGTGGGCTCCACCAACAGACACTCCGGGACCAACAAGGGAAAATAGGTGGTCGGGGCATGCACACCATAGTCGAGCATACGTTTGGCAAAATCCATGGTATTGACACCCAACTCCTTGGCTTGCCGCTTCAGGGTAAGGATGAATTCGTGACTGGCGCGACGCTCGGGGTAGGCGGCGTCGAAGCCTGCCTCCATCAAACGCTTGAGCAGATAGTTGGCATTGAGCGTGGAAAATTCCGCAACACGATGCATGCCTTCGCGTCCCAACAGTCGGGCGTAGACATAGGCACGCAGCAACACCCCGGCATTTCCAGCGAATGCGGAAAGACGTCCTATGGATGCGGGTCTATCCTTCTCTGTCAACCAGCGATAGTCACCACCATCCATATCGACCATGGGTACCGGCAGGTAGGGTTCGAGACGCTGACTGACTCCCACGGGGCCGGCACCCGGGCCACCTCCGCCATGTGGCGTGGAAAAGGTTTTGTGCAGGTTCATGTGGATGACGTCAAATCCCATGTCACCCGGCCTGACTTTGCCAAGAATCGCATTCAGGTTGGCGCCATCATAGTAGAGCAGGCCACCCGCGGCATGTACCAGCTCGGCAATCTCCTTGATGCGCCGCTCGAACACACCCACGGTAGATGGGTTGGTCAGCATAATGCCGGCGGCCTGGGGACCCAGTGCAGATTTCAACGCATCGACATCAATGTCACCGTCGCTACCTGTGGGAATCTCCCTGGTCTTATAACCACACATCACCGCCGAAGCGGGGTTGGTGCCATGGGCTGCATCCGGCACCAGTATCTCGCTGCGTTCGGTATCGCCTCTGGCATCATGGTACGCACGGATCATTGCAACACCGGCAAACTCGCCTTGAGCGCCTGCGGCTGGGGTCAGGGAGACCGCGTGCATACCGGTAACGGTCTTGAGTATCTCCTGTAATTCAAAGAGACAGGCCATGAAACCCTGGCTGTGTGTCTCGGGTGCCAAAGGATGTCTGCCGATCAGTCCGGGCAGGCTTGCCAACGTATTGCAAGCCCGCGGATTGTATTTCATGGTGCACGAACCCAACGGATAGAAATGGGTATCGATAGAGAAATTCTTCTGTGACAGACGGGTAAAATGGCGTACCGCCTGCATCTCGGATACTTCCGGCAGGCGTGGCTGGGTCTCGCGCCGCAACGCTGATGGAATACCGGAAAGATCGGCCTGCTCCCGCGGTGCCTGAGCTGTTGCCCGGCGCCCCTTTCGTGAATGTTCGTATATCATATCGCTACCATTACCAATCGGGTTTCAGCTGACAGGGAGTCTCTACCTGGGAAGCGATCACCCGTTCCAACTTGCCCCGATAATTTTCTATATCACTGTCTGATATTATTTCAGTGGCGCATACCAATATCGCATCTCCCAACTCCGGATAGTCATCACTGAGGTCGAAACCACCCAATACATTGTGTGCGGCCAATGCGCGCAATGCCTTGTTTGCGGCAATCGGCAAACGCAACACGCGTTCATGAAAGACCGGGCCATCGAACACGCTCTCTACACCGTGCAGTGATGTCAGTGCCTGAGTCAGCTTACCGGTATTGGCATGACTTGCGGCAGCGACGCGTTGCATACCTTCGCTCCCCATGAGCGTCATGTGAATGGTGGCTGCCGTTACCATTAAGCCCTGATTGGTACAGATGTTGGAAGTCGCCTTTGAGCGCCGAATATGCTGCTCCCGCGCCTGCAGTGTGAGCGCATAGCCGGGTTTTCCATCCATATCCACTGTCCTGCCGATGATGCGCCCGGGCATCTGACGCACAAGCTTTTGCGTACAGCAGAGAAAACCGAAATAGGGACCACCGGAAGCCAATGGCGCACCCAGCGGCTGCCCCTCTCCACAACAGATATCCGCGCCCTGTTCACCCCACTCTCCGGCCGGCTTCAAGACCGTCATGGCGAGCGGATTAACCACCGCGATCGCCAACATACCGTTTGCATGCGCCCAATCCGTCAGTTCGTCGGCAGCCTCCAGCACACCGAAGAAATTGGGTTGCGGAATAATTAACGCGGCGTAGTCCTCACCGCTATAGCGCTGCAATTCCTGTTTGTCGATCTCGCCACTCTCGCTGTTGTAAGCCACCTCGACCAACTCGATCTGCTGGTTATGTACGATCGTCCGGGTCACCTTGCGATAGACAGGGTGCAGGTTGCGGGGAACGAGAATACGTTTCGATTTTGATTTGCGATTCGCTCTCACCGCCATCAAAACCGCTTCGGCCAGGGCTGAGGCTCCATCATAGAGCGAGGCATTTGAGACATCCATACCGGTCAATGCGGTCATTATCGACTGATATTCATACAGCAGCTGCAGGGTCCCCTGACTCGCCTCGGCCTGATAGGGTGTATAAGCGGTATAGAACTCGCCACGTGTGGTCAGCTCCCAGACCGCCGCCGGTATGTGGTGATCGTAGGCACCCGCTCCAATGAAACAGAGGGGCTGTCCATCGGCACGGGCTCGCGCCTGCATCAGCCGGGATAGCTCCATTTCCGACATTCCGGGGGGTATGGTATTCAGCTCTCCGCAGCGCAGCTCCTTGGGTATCTCATCAAATAGCGCATCGATATGCTCGACCCCGATGGTAGCCAGCATCGCTTGAATATCTTCTTCTGTGTGTGGGATGAATGGCATAGCTGTCTCGTCTTAAAACATATATCAATCTGCCGGCGAATCCATGATTCATGGCAGAGAGGATCGATACAAACTCTGTATCATTCCTCTTCGGCGATCACTGCATCATAGCCATCGGCATCTAGAAGCCCATCCATGCTGCCAGTGTCTGTCACTTTGACTTTGAACATCCATCCGGTACCGTAGGCATCCTCATTGATGGTTTCAGGCGCACCATCGAGTGCGTCATTGATAGCGATGACTTCTCCCGTTACCGGACTATAGACATCGGAAGCGGCCTTGACCGATTCAACTACCGCACAGTCACTGCCGGCCTCGACCTGGGAACCAACTTCAGGCAGGTCGACAAAGACCAGATCACCCAGCAGCTCTTGCGCATGGGCGGTGATGCCGATTGTAAAACTGCCATCGCCTTCATCCTTGATCCATTCATGAGATTTGGCATAGCGTCTGTCAGTGGGAGTATTGCTCATATTTCTTACCTTCAAGGAGATTAATTACAGATTCAACCCGAGGTTGATTGCATTCCGGATTATATGTCGATGACGGCCTTGCCGTTGCGTACAAACGGTGGTTTGACCACTTGCGCCTTGGCCCGTTTTCCACGCATTTCAACCTCACAGGTCTCACCGATATCGGGCAGGACCCGGGCAAAGGCGATGGATCGCTCCAATGTTGGGGCAAATCCGCCGGAGGTGATCTCACCGATCTCCCTCTCACCGTCGTACAGTTTCAGATGGTTACGCAACACCCCACGTCCGGTCAATACCAAACCGATGAAACGCCGTCTATTTGGATCGTTGCGCTGCCGCTCCAGCACTGATCGACCGACAAAATCGCGTTCCGAGGGATCCCAGGCGACGGTCCAGCCAAGTCCAGACTCGAGGGGGGAGGTCTTCTCATCCATGTCGGAACCATAAAGATTCATACCCGCTTCCAGGCGCAGCGTATCCCTGGCCCCAAGTCCACAGGGCTCAACACCCGCATCGTGTAATTGCCCCCAAAAGGATGCCGCCTGATCCCCTGGCAGCATGATCTCAAAACCGTCTTCACCCGTATAGCCGGTTCGAGCCAGAAACCAGTCGCCATCGGCAACCGCATTGAATGGCTTCAGGTCAGCGCCTGTCCGCTGCAGAACGTCCGACAGCAGTGGCAGCGTCTTGGACCGCGCATTGGGGCCCTGCACCGCGATCATGGCGAGATCGCGACGGGGTGTGATGGTCACTTCATGGGTTTCGGCTCTCCGAGCCAACCAAGCCAGGTCCTTCTCCGTGGTGCCTGCATTCACCACCAGGCGAAACCAGCTGTCACGCAGATAGTAGACGATAAGATCGTCCACCACACCACCCGCTTCGTTGAGCATACAGGTATAAAGGGCCCTGCCCGTCTGCTTCAACTTTTCCACATCGTTGGCCAACAGATAGCGTAAAAAAGGTTTAACGCCATCGCCCTTGATATCGACCACCGTCATGTGCGAGACATCGAACATGCCCGCGTCGCGCCGCACCTGATGATGTTCCTCCAATTGGGAACCATAATGCAGAGGCATATCCCAACCGCCGAAGGGAACCAATCGAGCCCCCATCGCCTGATGCGCATCATAAAGAACAGTCTGCTTATTCATTGCCTTCTCCCGGTCCAAAACGTAAAAGGGGCGGCGCGGATGAAAAATTATCCGCGCCGCCCCTCTGTCCAAAACCTGAGAGTTTGGCGCCGCTGTTGATTGGTTCGGTATTGTGATATTCACCAATAACCGCCTGCCCAAACAGTAATATCAAGCGCCTGCCCCTTCGGTGGATGTTGTTACACCGCTCTCCAGAGTCGACCTAAATCCCTCGCTGGCTAAGCCATACGAGGTGACTTTCTCCCCCACGGTCCTTTTGCCTGAGCGATTCCGGGCGGGATTGCGCCTTCGGCGCCGGTTTTGACCGGCCTCTCCCACGGGGGTGGATCGAGTTGACGACTATACCCTGCCAAAAACATCTTGCCAATCGCGAAAAACCTTATGGGCGCTCCCGATTCACCGCTGATCAACGGGCTTGCGCCTAACTGACATGGGTATCACTTAGGACCCGTTCGCACGACACCGTTATCTGTCCAGCGACATTATCATTGCTAATGCAGGGGGATTACACTCTCTCAATTCCGCCCGGGAGGATAAAAACAGCCACGGCAGAGCCGATTGAATCAGTGTGAACAGCTCCTTGCGAGGGATGGCAGTTCTCCACTCATTCCCATGGCGCGGCGAATCAGTTGATGTTTGATAACGTCGGACCGATTCGCAACATCCAGACCGAGGTTGCGAATCAGTTTGAGCGGCATCACATCGTTGCTGAATATACGTTTAAAGGCATCCATCGCCGCCAACATCGCCATATTCGGTCCCTTTCTTGCCCTCTCATACCGTCTCAGGGTGGCGACAGAGCCAATTGCTCTGTCTCTACGATGGGCATCAATAACCACATCAGCGAGGGTCATGGCATCCATGAATCCGAGATTGACCCCCTGCCCCGCCAGGGGGTGCATCGCATGGGCTGCATCACCCACCAGGACAAATCCGGGCAGACAATAGGTTTCGGCATGTCCAAGACGTAGCGGAAAGAGGCCGCGTGGTCCGACATCGACTATCTCGCCCAGTGCAGCCTCACTGGCACTGGTAAGTTGATCACGGAACAGCGCATCGGAGAGCGCCATCAACTCATCTGCCTGCTGCGGTGACGTCGACCATACGATGGAGCAGCGCCCGTCATCTATAGGAAGCAGTGCCAGGGGCCCGCTGGGCATGAAACGCTGCCTGGCCATCCGTTGATGATGGCGTGCGGGTTTAACCGTAGCAACAATGGCATGTTGATCGTAATCCCACCCTTTCGTACCGATACCCGCCATCTCGCGTAGTTGCGAATCACGGCCGTCAGCCGCAACGATGAGATTAGATGTCAATTGCTCGCCATCCTGCAAGACGACAGCCGGGATATGATCCAACTGCAACTCCGCCACACCGGCAGGATAACGCAAAGTGACATTGGATAGCATCTCCAGCCTTTCCCATAGCGCCAACTGGGTGACGCGGTTTTCCACTATATGACCTAGATCGGGTTCACCAATTTCCGCCGCACTGAAATGGATTCGGCCGCTACCCACCGCATCCCATACTTCCATGTCGGTATACGGACTGATACGCATCCCGGCCATTCTCGGCCAGACTTGCAGATTTTCAAGCATGCGCTGGGAGGCACGGGTCAATGCGGAGACGCGAAGATCAACTTCATCCTCGGGCCAACTGCGTTGGGGTTCTCTGGTTTCAAGGACGCAGATGTTCAATCCGGCATCAGCGACGGCACAGGCCAATGCGGCCCCCACCATGCCACCGCCAACGATAATCAGATCATACATTTCCCTAGTCAAGCGATACCCCCCGCGCCAGTCTTGGCAGTCGTCCGTTCAATCCCATGAATTGGCGCGCCACCAGGTGTTTCATACTGGGAGCGATATCAAGACCCACCATGCCCAGGTTCCGAACCAGTCGTAACGGACCGAACGGGTTGGCGAAGAACCGTGCCAGGCTATCGGTGATCATGGCAACGCTGTTCTGATCCTTTTTGCGCCAATTTGCATACGCCTTCAATAATTCGATATCTCCAGGATCCTGTCCACTCTGTGCGGCATCGGACAATAGGTCTGCCAGCACGGCGACATCACGCAAACCGAGATTGAATCCCTGCCCCGTTACCGGATGAATCGCGTGAGCGGCATTTCCGATCAGGGCCACACGGGAGCTGATCTGCTCAACCGCCTGTCGCAAACGCAGCGGGTAAGCAACCCGTTTACCCAGATCGTATAAACGTCCGAGACGATAACCGAATCGGTCCTGCAATCTGAGCAGAAATTCTTCATCCCGTAAGGCCATCAATTCAGCAACCTGGTCATCTCTTGCCGTCCACACCATGGAAAGGCGATCATCACGCATGGGTAACAGCGCCAGGGGACCGGTATCGGTGAAACGCTCATATGCGATCCCTTGGTGCGCTTGTTCAGCGCGTAGATTGGCAATAATTGCGGTTTGGCCGTACGACTTCTCCTTCAGGGGGATCGAGAGAAATTGCCTGACCAGGGAATCACCGCCGTCCGCCGCCACAAGCAGACGCGTGGCGATCACTCGCTCGCCGGCATCCTGACTGATTCGTACCTCAACCTCTCTATCCGATACAGCAAAACTCTTCAGTCTTGCCGGACAGATCAATTCTATGGCTTTATGACGCGTAAGTTTCGGCGATAACGCCTGGCCCAGTGCGCGAGCGGTAACTACATAACCCAAGGCCTCAACACCTTCATCCAGGTGGTTGAGCCGAGTAAAACCGAAATGTCCACGATCGGAGATATGGATATTCAGTATCGGTTCCGCAGCGAATTGAATATCGCCCCAAACACCCATCGCTTCCAAGATGACACGGCTGCCCCAGGAGAGCGCAAGCACTCTGTCATCAAAACTGGGTTGGGCCGTGGAGTCGAACGGCCAGGCTTCGATGACGCCGACCCTCAATCCTTGTCCACTGACCGCTTGCGCCAAGCTGGCGCCCACCATACCACCACCAACGATCAACAGATCAAAACTTTCTGCCATATCATGCCGCCATAATGGCCTCAATCTCAGCCACAGATTTTACAATATCCCTGGTTAAAACCTCGCAGCCATCCTTGGTCACCACCACGTCATCTTCAATACGGATGCCGATATTCCACCACTTCTTGGCTACACCCTTGGAACCGACAGGTATGTATATACCGGGTTCGATAGTCAAAACCATGCCTGGCTCTAACAACCGCCAGGTTCCATCGACTTTATAATCACCCACATCATGTACATCCATACCGATCCAATGCCCGGTGCGATGCGGAAAAAAGGCCTTGTACTTCTCATCGCGAATTAACTTTGCCAGCGTACCCTTGAGTATACCCAGTTTGATCAAGCCTCTGGTGATGGTACGTACAGCCGTATCGTGGGGATCATTCCAGTGATTACCCGGTTTAACCTTGGCAATCGCCGCCTCCTGTGCCGCCAACACCAATTCATACAACTCTCGCTGTGCCTTGCTGAAGCTGCCGTTTACCGGATAAGTGCGGGTAATATCAGAGGCATAGTAGTCCACCTCACAGCCTGCATCGATCAGCAACATCTGCTTATCGCCAACCCTATCCGTGTTTTCAGTGTAGTGTAGCGTGCAGGCATTTGAACCGGCACCGACAATCGGTGGATAGGCCTGTGACTTGGCGCCCTGATGCACGCACTCCCGTACGAACTCAGCCTCAAGTTGATACTCCCACACACCCGGTTTGCAGGCCTGCATCACCCGCTTGTGCGCCTTGGCTGAAATCCTCGCGGCCTGTCGCATTACCTTTAGCTCGGACCGGCTTTTAAACAACCGCATTTCGTGCAGATAGTGGTCCAATGCAATGATCTCGACCGGCCCCTGAACACCACTGCGCGCATCACAACGAATGGTGTTAATCCACTCCGAAAGTCGTTTGTCGAACTGTGCGTTGCAGCCCATGATATAAAAGATACGCTCACACTGTTCGAGCATACGTGGCAGGATGTCATCCAAGTCTCCGATTGGAAAGGAGTCATCCGCTTCATATTCATCTATAGCGCCTTCCTGTCCCGCGATGGCGCCATCCCACAGCTCCTTCACCGGATCGCGCTCCCTATTGAAAAGGATATACTCCGCCTGTTTTCTTCCCGGAATCAAAACCAATACCGCCTCCGGCTCGGGAAAACCCGTCAAATAATAGAAATCACTGTCGGGTCGGTAAGGGTAGTGCACATCCCTGTTACGAATCAGCTGTGGCGCCGTGGGTAGTATGGCAATACTGCCCGGACCCATCATGCGCATCAGTTCACGGCGCCGCCGTTTGAATTCACTCTTCACCATGGCCACGCTCACGGGCATTCGCCAGATCTCCCCAAATAAGTAAGGTCACCACTTTTAGAAACTCCTGTAGTTCCGCATAGGCCTGTTCAGTCGCCTCACCCGACTCGAGTAATTCATAGTCGAGCCGGGTGAAATGGGAAATATCCTGCAATGCCTCTTTGGCATCACCTTCGAGTTGCTGATCAGTGATTCCCGACATGCCCAAACCATACAGATAACCCTCACACCATTCACTCAATGCCTTGGCCCTTGCGGATATGGCTTCTGTATCATCCGGCAAATAGGGCATGAAGGTCAGGTCGTCATTGCCAATTTGGTCACGAGATACAAAGTAAAGATCTCCTATCATCTCTCTAGCCTCGCGTGCCAACAGATCCTCCTGAGACCAATCCTCGAACAGCGAAGCCATCCAATCGATATGGCTCTGGCTTGTACCGGCACACACCAGACCACAGATCACACCATGGATCTCGCTAGGACCAAGATCGAGGCCAATTGCGTTCAATGCCCCTTCGAGACGTGAATATTCTGGCATCGGGCTATTCTCAATCATCAACTGTTTCCTCTATGATAAGGGCCTGTTGACACTAATTTGATTGTCGCTGTTGTCCCTGAACAAGTGCCAATCAAGGCACGAGGAGTGCAATTTGGTCGCTCCAACCAAGCGACGAGCAACACCGAACAGCGCTTTTTCTGGCGTACCCCAAGGGCACTTCCTTCGGGGCGCACCCCAAGGGCACTTCCTTCGGGGCGCACCCCAAGGGCACTTCCTTCGGGGCGCAATCCGCTAGGGCAAAGGCCTTGTTTTCGCCCAGTGGCGTTAGCAGTCGCTTTTGTAGACTCACCACACAGCGCTTCTTCTGCCTTGCTGGACAAAAACCGGGTCTTGGCGGTGATAATCAAATTAGTGTTAACAGGCCCTGGTAACAAATCATAACATGCAGATGTAGAGATTGACCCATCAGTATCTGACCACTATATTGATGGCCATGACTGAGAAAGAGACACAAAATCCGGCGGATTTGGACCTGCGTAAGCTTGAGATCCGGGTTGAAGAGCTTATCCGAGCCTGCTCCTACCTAAAAGATGAGAATAAATCACTGCGTGCCAGACAGGACAACCTGGTAGCTGAACGCGCAGCACTCATCGAAAAGACAGAGTTGGCGCGTGCCAGGGTTGAAGCCATGATTACACGACTGAAATCCATGGAAACACCCCAGTGAGCGACGATCGATTACCCGTAACAGTCAATATCCTCGATAAAGAGTACCGTATCTCCTGCCTACCGGAAGAACGAGAATCCCTTTTACAAGCTGCTGCCTTTCTCGACGGCCAGATGCGTGAGATCAGGCAGAACGGGCGCATCATCGGTACCGAGCGGGTTGCGGTCATGGCCGCCCTCAATATGGCCAATGACCTGCTTACAAGCCAGCAAACCAAAGAAGACGGCTCACAGAACATATCGCGCCGTATAAAAAATCTACAAGAAAAGATTGAGATTGCACTCAATACAACCAATCAACTGGAACTTTGATCAAAATAGGTTTAGCCTAGAGGTATGACATCCCCTGCGGTGTTCGTAAGCAACCAGGGTATTTTCTTGAGCCTAACATCTACCCAGGGAGCATGATGAAAGTGCCGGTGTGCATGTCCGCATCCCAGCGGAAAGCCTGAGGCACTTCTGTTGTTCCCACTTGAACCCTCTGGTTCAAGAACAGCGGTTTGCGACGGCACAGGTGGGGGATGTCTCTTATTCAACCCTGCTCAACCCATGGAAGCTCACCATATCCGCCGCATAATCAAGGCTCACCGGCGACAGTTGAGCCCGCAAACACTCAGACTCCACAGCCGAAAGATCCTCCGTCTGGCCGGCAACTACACGCCCTTCAGGCATAGCCGCCGCATCGCTTTTTATATCGCCGTCAGGGGTGAAATGGATCCGGCACCCTTGTTACAACTTGCACTGCGCACCGGTAAATCCGTATTTCTACCCGTGTTGCGCGAACGACCATCTCATGGGCTTTGGTTCGCACCTTTTACATCTCAATCGAGCTTCGGTACTAATCGATTCGGCATTCCCGAACCGAACTACAGTCATAGCAAGTTGGTCATGCCATGGACTCTGGATCTGGTCTTCGTTCCACTGATTGCATTCGATAGCGCAGGCAATCGATTAGGTATGGGAGGTGGTTACTACGACCGGACATTTACCTTCAAAAGAAAACGCAATCATCTAAAAGGCCCTACCCTGGTTGGTTTGGCTCATGAGTTTCAACAGCAATCACAGTTAACGGTGATGCCTTGGGATATACCACTTGATGCTGTCATAACAGAAGCCGCAATATACAACTTCAATTAGTATGAACATATAAACGGGACGTTAGGATAGTCATATTTATTCTCGTCGACAGCCATCAATTACACTTAGCAAGTGTTGCATATCAACAACGATTTGAAATAATTGATAAAAGATTACCATCTATTCTGGATTTTTTTAAAAGCTGAATTATACTCAGTTCATCTATTCAGGTAGTTCTCTCGGGAGGGAATGTAAATGGCGAAGAAAAAGGCCGCCAAAAAGAAGGCAACTGTTAGACGTTCAACCACAACCAAGAAGGCACCCGCAAGAAAAAGGGTTGCCAAGAAGAGGGCAACGACTAAGAAGAGAGTCGTAGCCAAAAAGAAAGTCTCGAAGAAGAAGGTGGCAACCAAAAAGAGAGTTGCCAAAAAGAAGGCTGCAAAGAAACGGGTAGCAAAAAAGAAAACTGCAACCAAGAAGAGGGTTGCTAAGAAGAAGGCAACAAAGAAAAAGGTTGCCAAGAAGAAGACTGCTAAGAAAAAGGTCGCAAAGAAGAGGGTTGCTAAGAAGAAGGCAACAAAGAAGAAGGTTGCCAAGAAGAGACCTGCGCGTCCCAGGAAAGTGACGCCACGGAAGAAAAGAACAGCCAAATAAGACTGCTATTTCTTAACTTTACTAAACCCCGCTTTGCGGGGTTTTTTTATTGTCAACGCCATTGGTCATCACCTTTAACGCACCACGATATCTGATACTTTTATTTTTAATATCATATAGTTACAATTATTCCGCACATGTATATGAGACAGTAAATTCAACATTGGCGATATCATTCTATTAGCTAACGAATGAGCGATCCTCATGCTACGAGGGATCGTATCGTTGATACCGCATCTATGGGTAATGCTCACCCGACTTGCCGGTCATGTTGGCGAATCTAGCTGACTCCCGCAAACAACTTGTAGGCTGGATTATCGGTCTCATCCCAAAACGGATAGTTGAGTTTCTTCAAGCGCCTTAGCAGGGTATTTCTATCCGCGTTCGACAACTGTATACCCATTAGTACGCGTCCATAAGCGGCACCATGGTTGCGATAGTGGAAAAGACTGATATTCCAATCCGCGCCCAAATTATTCAGAAAATAGAGCAGTGCACCCGGTCTTTCGGGAAACTCGAATCGTATCAACTTCTCACCCTCAAGACCCTGGGCATGCCCACCAACCATATAACGGATATGTAATTTGGCTGTTTCGTTATCGGTCATATCCACAATGGAATATCCCTTTTCAACGAATTTCTGGAACAGCGCCTGTCTTTCCTCGTCACCATTGCTCAGTTCGATACCGACAAAGATCTGTGCGCGATCTGGATCACTGTAACGATAATTGAACTCAGTGATGCTGCGTTTTCCTATCAGTTTACAGAAACGCAGAAAACTCCCGGGCTGTTCCGGTATCTGAACGGCGAACAGCGCTTCTCTTCGCTCACCAAACTCGGCACGCTCAGCCACATGGCGCAGTCGATCGAAGTTGATGTTGGCACCACTATTGATGGCTATCAGGTGTTTACCGGCGAGCCCTTCGCGCTTCACGTATCGCTTTAATCCGGCGATCGACAAGGCCCCGGCAGGCTCTGCAGTGGTACGGGTATCGTCAAATATATCCTTGATTGCGGCACAGATTTCATCAGTGTTCACCAGTATCACTTCATCCACTACCTGCCTTGCAATGCGATAGGTCTCTTTGCCCACCTGCTTCACCGCAACACCATCTGCAAATATCCCTACCTGTTTCAGCTTTACACGCCGCTTTGCAGCCAATGCAGTGTGTAGCGACGGCGCATCTTCAGGTTCCACGCCTACAATCTTCACCTGAGGATAGACATATTTGATGTAAGCACCCACACCGGCAATCAATCCGCCCCCGCCGACAGGTATGAAGACCGCCTCGGGTGGTGACGGATGCTGTCTCATCAGCTCCATGCCAATCGTTCCCTGGCCAGCGATGACCTCTGCATCATCGAATGGATGTATGAACGTCAGCCCCTGTTCCTGGGCAATTGTCTGCGCACGGGAATAGGCTGCATCATAGGAATCACCGGCGAGAATAATCTTTGCGCCAAAACTCTTTACCGACTGCACTTTGATCGGCGGCGTCGTCTTAGGCATCACGATCAAGGCCTGAATCCTCAGTTTTTGCGCAGCCAAGGCTACACCCTGGGCATGATTGCCCGCTGATGCGGCAACCACACCCTGGCGCTTGATCGTATCCGACAGGTTAACCATCTTGTTGTAGGCACCACGCAGCTTGAACGAGAATACCGGCTGCAGATCCTCCCGCTTGAGGAAGATTTGGTTATCGAGTCGTGCCGAGAGACGATTGGCTCTGTCCAGGGGGGTCTCCCTGGCAACATCATAGACACGGGCGCGTAGTATTTTTTCTATATAACGTTGTGGCATGAACTCATCCGATAACAGATACCCTTGGTGACAACGGCAGGGCGACACCCGGCATCCTACCAGCAGACCTGACTTTCTTCATTGGTATGGTTATTATTACGCACACTCGAAGAAAAAGCTTTGGTAACACAATACCAATACTATATTTTGTGCCAATGTGTAGTTACTTTTCCAGATTATGGGACTGCCGAAGGGAAATATCGGCTGATCTTTGCCTTCTGTCATCCATAATTTGCTTTTTGGATCACTAATCTGAACTGTGAAAATGACTTTGTTCGGCGCGGTTTTATTTCTACGGTCCGGTTAAACGGCCGCAGCAGGAGAACAGAATGAATGCAGACGATCTTAAAAAACAGGCCGCAGAGGCTGCGCTTGAATATGTCAAAGGCGGTATCATAGGAGTCGGTACGGGTTCAACGGTTAATCATTTCATCGACTTTCTGGCCAGCGTCAAGGGTAAGATCGAAGGCACAGTCTCAAGCTCGGAGGCATCGACAGAGCGTTTGAAGAGTCACGGTATTCCCGTTTTGGATCTCAATGCTGCGGGAGAGCTCGATATCTATATCGACGGTGCAGACGAATCAGATCACTATCTTAATCTTATCAAGGGCGGCGGGGGCGCGCTCACCCGGGAAAAGATTATCGCCGGTGCAAGTAAGCAATTCATCTGCATAGCGGATGAAAGTAAATTGGTCGATGTGCTGGGCTCGTTTCCACTCCCTGTCGAGGTTATACCCATGGCTCGCAGCCATGCGGCCCGGCAGCTGGTTAAAATGGGCGGTACCCCTATCTGGCGGGAAAACTTCGTCACCGATAACGGCAATGTCATCCTCGACGTCCATAACCTTGAGATCATGAAGCCCCGGGAGATGGAGAATGCAATCAATGCCATTGCCGGTGTGGTCACGACCGGCATCTTTGCCATGCGTGGCGCCGACGTACTGATCTTGGGTACCGAGCAGGGAGCCAAGACAGTTCTGCCAAAATAGGATCCGTCGGGGAGCCTCCTCACCCGGGGAACAGCGTCACTTAGACTTACGCCTCACTTCCCCTTACCGGCGGAAAGCGCTCGTCAAGGGCGACCGACGGTCCATCCGCGGTTACGATCCTGGCATGGTGCCGACGCAGTTCGCGGGGTGACTTGACGCCACAGGAGTGGGCGATAACCCCGACCTCATGCACCAGGTGGCCGACGTAGTTGGCTATACGATCAGCCTTCACCTCCGGCACCAACCCTTGCTGCAATTTCGGATCATGGGTTGTGATGCCGGTTGGGCATGTATTCTTATTGCATTGCAGAGCCTGAATACAACCCAGCGCAAACATGAAACCACGGGCAGAGGTTACAAAATCCGCTCCGACGCACAACGCCCAGGCAATATCTGCGGGTGTTATCAGCTTCCCCGAGGCAATGACCTTGATGCGTTTTCTCAGACCATGCGCGTTGAGATTATCCACCAGGATGTAGAGGCTCTCCCTCAATGACAGTCCGACCGCATCGATAAGCGGCATCGGTGCTGCACCCGTCCCGCCATCACTACCATCGAGGGTAATGAAGTCCGGTGCATACTCCACTCCCCTGATTTTAATATCCTTAAACAATCCAACCAGCCAATGGGGGCCACCGATCACGGTCTTGAACCCAACCGGCTTTCCCGTGACATCCCGTACCCGCTTGATCATATCCATAAGATCGTTGTTGCTGCATATATCGACATGCCGGTTTGGACTGACGGCATCCTCACCAAGGGGAATTCCCCTGATCTCCGCGACCTCACGGGTAACTTTTTCAGCAGGCAGTATGCCGCCCTTACCCGGTTTTGCACCTTGGCTGAGTTTAATCTCAAACATCTTGATCTGAGGATTACGCGCGACTTCACGGAGTTTGTCGTCACTCAGATTGCCGGCCAGATCTCGCACGCCATTCTTCGCAGTGCCGATCTGATAAACGATATCCGCACCCCCCTCGATATGGTAGGGTGAGACGCCACCTTCGCCTGTGTTGACCCAACAACCCGCTCTCTTTGCCCCCATGGAGAGTGCCAATACTGCCGGCTTCGATAGCGCGCCATAACTCATTCCGGAGATATTGAACAATGAATCGGTGGTGTAGGGATGGCTGCAGCCCTCTCCAATTGTAATCGCTCCAGGCGGCACCGCATCCTCACCCAATGTCGGGAATGGACAGTTGACGAATAGAATCGAGCCGGGACGACGAATATCCCGCGTTGAACCGAAGGCAACGGTATTTGGCAGATCTTTACACGCCCGGTAGACCCAGGCCCGCTGGGCGCGATTGAATGGCAGTTCCTCCCGGTCCATGGCAAAGAAATATTGCCGAAAGAATTCCCCAAGGTGTTCAAAAAAATAGCGGAAATGCCCGATCACAGGATAGTTGCGGCGAATCGCAGTCTTGGTCTGTGTAACATCATAGATATAGGTGATGATCACTGCAGCGAACAGACCGGCCAACAGCAGTAGCAAGGCGATGGCGAAGACCTCTAAGGTACCGTACAAGAAGCCCCCATTGGTAAGATCGGTTTCATTCATATCAACCCCCTGCAATTTCACTGACTGTAGTAATCAAGCTACAGAGCAAGATGAGATCTGATTGAAACTACAACCTACGGGACTCCGATCAGGGTCCGCCTTCGAGCATACTCAATGGCGCATGATCTCAATGGCCGGGTTCCATCAATCTCCACCGCGGGCAAGCTGACTTAAACTCTGTTAAGACCTTGATGGTATCCAAGTGCGGACTTACGGCAGACCATACGAGATCGATCCCGAAGTTTCATCCTAGATATCGGCACCCTCTGCAGGAACTTAATCCACACATTGGATGAATATTTTTTGCTTCGACCCTAAAATAGCCGCCAATTACAGAAAATGAGTTGTGGGAACATGCACTTTAAAAATATATGGCAGCAATTGATTTTGATCGTAATTCTGCTCACTGCGGCAGATTCAGGCTGGGCTGAGCAGGCATCGGAAAAGACGTCAGAGCCCAAAGTCAGCGCCGAGGAGGCCATTCCGGAAAATCTGAACTCACCCCGTGCCACCATGGAGACTTTCCTCCATGCCATGAACGATATCAAGCGTGGCGCACCGGACAGGATTGAGGCGGCGCTGTCCACCCTCGATCTTTCCGATATCAACCCAATCGTGAGAAAAGAGCGGGGGCAGGATCTGGCCTGGATGCTGCTGGAGGTGCTCGATCGCACAAAGGTCATCGATGTTGAAAAGATACCCAATCGTGTCGATGGATCGAGGTATCTGTTCAGTCGCTATGAGAGCGGCGAGGTCGCCATATCCCGCACCGATTCCGGACGATGGCTTTTCGATCGCAATACGATCAACAGTCTGCCAACCATAATGGATGAGGTGGCGACCACAGAACGTGTCACCGGCAAGGACGATGAAGCCTCATATGTCCCCTGGCATATTCGTTTGCGGCAAAAGGTGCCTCTACCACTGAAACAATCCACTTTCCTGCTACAGAACTGGCAATGGATTGGTCTGCTACTGACAATCCTGATCGGTGTCGTCATCGACAAGCTCGTCACCTTGCTTCTCAAAACCAGCGTTCGCCGCTGGCGCAACACCACCCGCCATGACGAGTTCAAAGAGCTTTCAGAAGATATCCTGCGTCCTCTCGGTCTGATGGCGATGGCCATCATCTGGTGGGGCAGCATCAACCTGATGGGCCTCCCCGAAAGTGTCATGTTGGTGTTGCTGCTGGCGGTAAAGTTCCTGGCCAGTATCTCTGGCGTATGGGCAGCCTATCGACTGGTCGACCTGGTCTCTGCCTATCTGCACAGACAGGCGGAGCTGTCAGCTAACAAACTGGATGATGCGCTGGTTCCACTGATACCCCGTACCCTTAAGGTATTCGTCACGGTAATCGGCTTTGTATTCATTGCCGACAACCTGAATATCGACATATCGAGCCTGCTGGCAGGCCTTGGACTGGGTGGTCTGGCATTTGCCCTGGCGGCAAAGGACATGGTGCAGAATCTGTTCGGCTCGGTTACGGTGTTGATGGATAGAACCTTTTCCGTCGGTGACTGGATCGTTGTCGACGACGTGGAAGGAACCGTTGAACGAATCGGATTTCGCAGTACCCGGGTCAGAACCTTCTACAATTCAGTGGTCACCGTACCCAACTCCAAATTCATCACCGCCACGGTGGACAATATGGGTGAGCGCCGCTATCGACGCCTATCGTGCAAGTTATCACTCACCTATGATACACCACCCGATCGTATCGAGGCGTTTTGCGAAGGTGTCAGAGAGCTGGTAAGGCAACACCCGTATATGCGCAAAGATTACTATCATGCCTATCTGAATGAGTTTGCCGCATCATCCCTCGATGTGCTGCTGTACGTCTTTTGGGAGACACCGGAATGGAATACCGAACTGCGTGAACGCCATCGCTTTATGCTCGACATCTTGCGCCTGGCGCAACGACTGGGGGTCGAATTCGCCTTCCCGACCCAAACCCTCTACATGAAGAAAGACGATGAGACAGCAGACTCAGCAACCGAGATGGATCAGCAACAGGCCTTTGAGCTTGGCCAATCCTACGCAAGATCCATTGTTGCGGAGACCACTGGTGCCGGCATCAAGCCGCCGCCCGTGATTTTTCCTCCCATCTCTTAAGCCGCCAATCAAGGGTGCGGCGAGCCGCACCCTTGATCTACGGATAGCGCCGAACATGCAATTCAGAGTGCAATCGGCTGTCAGCTCACAAGCAGTCTATCCACGAGCTGGGTCAAACGATCCAACGCACCGCGGTTTCGCTCCACCAATTCCCTGCCGACTTCACCCACACGACTGCGTTCACTGGCGTCACTGAGCCAACGGCTCACCTGATCGGCCAGTGCATCAACGGAGTCGACTTGAACCACCGCCTGGTGTTGAAGAAACAGCTCGCTGATTTCATTGAAATTGAACATGTGAGGACCAAACACCACGGCGACGCCTTGGGCGGTCGCCTCCAGTATGTTGTGGCCACCATGAGGGACCAGGCTGCCGCCAATGAAAGCAACGTCCGATGCACCCAGGAAGAGGGTTAATTCACCCATCGTGTCACCAAGAAAGACGGCGGTATCATCATCGCAGGGCCGTTGCTGAGTACGCTTCACGAGTTTAAAACCCGCTTCTTCAGCCAGTTGCCCGACCCGCTCGAATCGTTCGGGATGGCGGGGGACCAATATCAATAGCGCTTCGGGAAGGTGTCGCCGAACGGCGGCGTGGGCCTGCAGTATCAACTCGTCTTCACCCTCATGGGTACTTGCTGCAATCCACACCGGCCGTTGTCCTCCCCACTCACGCCGCAACACATCGACCCGTTCCAACAGACTCCCTGGCAGGTGCACATCGAACTTGATACTACCCGTCACCTCGATCTTGTCGGGTCTTGCGCCCAGTGTATGAAAGCGCTCCGCATCCGCCTCCGCATGTGGAGCAATCACGGTAAGGTTTCGCAATGCCTCCCGGGTCAAGCCGGCGACCCGGTGGTAGCCCTGGGCAGACCTTACGGAAAGTCTGGCATTGGCGAGCAGGCTCGGCACACCCTCCAGTTTGGCGTGGTAAATCAAATTGGGCCATATCTCTGTCTCCACCAGAATCAGCAGCCGCGGCTGGAAAGCCGTCAAAAAGCGCTTTACCACCCAGGGCAGATCGATCGGCGCATAGAGGTGTGTCACATCGTTGCCAAACAGCGCCTTGACCCGGTCAGCGCCGGTGGGTGTGGTGGTGGTGATAAGAAACGGTATGTCGGAGTAGCGGTCAAGAAGACGCCCGACCAGTTGGGCAACGGCGAGAACCTCACCGACCGAAACGGCATGTACCCAGATGCCGCCCTGTTCGATAGGTGCGTCGAAGATTCCCAGTCGCTCCAACCAACGCTGCCTGTAGGCCGGCGACCTGAAACCCCGCCAATAGAGCCGCAGAAGATAGACCGGGACCAGCAAGGTGAAAATGAGTGTATATAGATACCGCATCGACGTTCCGTCTAGACTTGCTTATTCCAAATTCTCGAACTGGTCGCTGAACTGATGACGGCAGAGTTGATAATAGGTGCCTTGTTGATCGATCAATTGCTGATGCTTGCCCTCTTCTACCAGCTCACCGTCCTGAATCACCATGATCTTGTCTGCATGTTGAATGGTCGAAAGGCGATGTGCGATCACCAGTGTCGTTCGCTCCTGAGTCAAGGCCTGCAAGGCTGCCTGGACATGTCGCTCTGACTCGGTATCCAGTGCCGAGGTAGCCTCATCGAGCAAAAGGATAGGTGCATCCTTGATGAGCGCACGGGCAATGGCCAAACGCTGGCGCTGGCCACCTGATAGACGAATCCCATCCTCGCCGATAACGGTATCGAATCCATCGGGGAGACGTTGAATGAACTCCAAGGCGTGGGCGCTTCTTGCCGCCTCGACTATCTGCTCCTGGCTGACCTCGCCGACGGCGCCATAGGCGATATTCGCCGCCACACTGTCATCGAACAACACCGAATCCTGCCCGACATAAGAAATCTGTCTGCGCAAACTGATCAGACTCAACTCCTGTATATCGATGCCGTCAATGAGGATCCGTCCTCCCGTCGGTGTGTAAAAACGGGGAATCAGGTTGGCAATAGTTGTCTTGCCTCCCCCGGAATGCCCAACCAGCGCGACCGTCGAACCCGGTGTCATTTCGAAACTGATCGGTTTCAAGGCATCCTTATCCATACCGGGATAGCGAAATGAGACCGCTTCGAATGAGACTCTGCCCTTGACATTGTCCAATGAACGGGTGCCACTATCGGCTTCGGGTTGCTCATCCACCAGGCTGAATACACTCTCCGCCGCAGCCAACCCCTTTTGCAGCGGCTGGTTGATACCGGTGAGCCTTTTCAGCGGTGAAAAGAGCAGACCGATGGCCACCATCAGAGAGACGAAACCACCTACGGTCAACTCCCCCACTGCTGTTTGGTGGGTACTGACATAGACCAATGCCGCTATCATTGCGGCACCGACAAACTCAACCAAGGGCATGTGCGCGGAACCGGCCACCTTGCTCTTCATGTTGTAGCGGCGCACCCAATTCGCGCGTTCCAGGAATCGCCGCTGTTCATAGGGCCGACCTTCAAAGATTTTTATCACCTTGTGGCCCCTGATCGACTCCTCGAGGACCTGGGTCATCACCCCCATGGTCTGTTGCAATGAGCGATTCACCCGCCGCAGCCGTATCGCCAGAAAGCGCACCGCGATGACGATAATCGGCATTGCCATAAACACGGCCAGGGTCAACAACCAATTGAGATAGAGCATGTAGGCCAGCAGACCGATGATAATGATCGTATCCTTGACTAAGGTTGTAAGTACCTTTGTTGCCGCCATGGTCACTTGATTGACATTGAAGGTCACCTTTGAAATCAGGGTCCCGGTGGCATGTGTATCGAAGTAGGGTGTACCCATGGTCAGGATTCGCTCGATCATCATCTTGCGCAGATCCAATACCACCTTGCCGGCAACCCATTCGAAGGCGACACCGCTGATGAAATTCATGATACCCCGGATGGAGAAGAGCAGAATCAGCAGGATCGGCGACCAGAAGATAATCACCGGATCCTTCTCCACGAAACTGCCGTCGAGCATCGGTTTCATCAGCCAGGGTATGGCCGGCTCGGTCAACGCCAACGCCACCATGGCTGCCAGCGCACCGCTGAACTGGCGCCAATAGGGGCGTACCCGTTTCAACAGTCGCAGATAGAGTTCACGACCTGTCATGCCTGGGCCGGGTGGTGCCCCGTTCTCATTCGGCATCGCGCATGGCCTCTACGATGCGACTGGTGGAGACTCCTTCGAGGTATTCGAGAACCTTCACTTCACCGCCGTTTTTCACCACACAATCGTAACCGGCTATCTCTTGTGGACGATAATCCCCTCCCTTGACCAGAAGATCGGGCTTGATATCACAGATCAATGACTCGGGTGTATCCTCGCTGAACGGCACAATCCAATCCACCGATGCCAGACCCGCCAGAACCGCCATACGCTGTTCGATACCGTTAATCGGCCGCCCTTCGCCCTTCAGGCGCCTGACAGAATCATCGTCGTTAACCGCAACCACCAGCCGGTCACCCAGCCGCTTGGCTTGTTGCAGATAACGTACATGGCCCTCGTGCAGAATATCGAAACAACCGTTGGTCATTACTATCCTCTCACCCTGATAGCGCGCCTCATGTGTTGCCTCGCGCAACTCATCCCGGGTCAGAATGGTATGGAAATCCCCCTGCCTGCGCAGCGCGCCCTTCAATTCACCCAGAGAGACACTGCCGGCTCCCAGTTTCGCCACCATCAGGCCAGCGGCCACATTTGCCAATCCGGCTGCCTCCTGGATTGGCATACCGGCGGCCATGCCGGCGCCAAGCACACCGATCACCGTATCTCCGGCACCGGTCACGTCAAACACCTCACGCGCACGGGTCGGCAAGTGTAATGGGGGGGCATCTTCATCGATCAACAGCATGCCGCGTTCGCTTAACGTGATCAGCAGGGCTTTCAGATCGAGCTGCTGTCTTAGCGCAATACCTTTTTCATTGAGTTCCCGGTCCGATTCACAGCGGCCCATAACCGCTTCGAATTCCTTTAGATTGGGGGTCAGCAGGGTGGCTCCCCGGTATTTGGCAAAGTCCCCACCTTTCGGGTCCACCAAGACAGGTATGCCCCGTTCACTGGCGGCATCGATCAGGCGTTGCGGCCGTTGCAGGGTACCCTTGGCATAATCCGATAGAATCACCAGCTCAGATTCGGGCAGTTGCCGCTGCCATCGTCGCTCGAGTTCGGACAGGTCCCACTCCCAAAGTGGCTGCTCGAAATCGAGTCGAAGCAGTTGCTGATGTTGACTGATCACACGCAGTTTTGTAATGGTGGGCAAGCCCTTTTCCACCTGTAGATGACAGGCCACGCCCGCCTGTTCAAGATGCTTTGCCAGGGCGGCGCCCGCCTCATCCTCTCCCACCAAGCCGCACAGATCCACATTGACGCCCAATGAGGTCATATTCAACGCCACATTGGCGCCACCGCCTGGGCGCTCTTCTCTATCACTCACATGCACCACAGGCACCGGTGCTTCGGGGGAGATCTTTGCGGCGGCACCCTGCCAATAACGATCCAACATGAGATCGCCTATCACCAGAACACGCGCTTGACTAAAGTCGGGAAGATGAAATTGCATCAAACAGTTAACATATCAGCTGGGCTATGGATTTCCTATTTCGACGTCCTACGAGGCCATTTTGCCTGACTAAGCACCCTTCTGCACTCGATGGGTATTAACGACAGATCAGTGCATAATAAACAATCGAAGCAATAAAGGTAACAAGCTGAATCCAGGTTGATCTACAGCAGTTGATGGCAAAAAAGCGTAAACACTCCCTCTACTCCCCCCTCTATTGGCCCACCTGGGCCGGTATGGGTCTATTATGGCTGATGAGTCAATCCCTTCCCTATCGGCTGGCACTACCCATTGGCCGTCTGATCGGCAAGCTGGTTTACCGAGTATCGGCCAAACGTAGACATATAGCCGCTGTTAATCTAAGCATCTGTTTTCCCCGGATGAGCGAAACTGAGCGCGAAGTGCTGCTGCGCGAGCACTTCCACTCCCTGGGTATCGGTGTCGTGATGATAGGTTTCGCCTGGTGGGCCAATGACGACAAGTTGCAATCCCTGGTCGAAATAGCAGGGATTGAACACCTGCAACAGAGCCTGGACAAGGGTAAAGGGGTAATACTGTTAAGCGCCCACTTCACCGATCTGGAGATTACCGGCAGGTTGCTGAGCCTGTTTCAGCCGATCGCCGTGATGTACCGCCCCCATGAGAACCCGGTCATCGAATGGGCGTTCAGCCGCAATCGGCGTATGCGTTTCGAAGCGGCGATACCCCGCAACGATATACGCCAGGTGGTCAGAACTTTGCGGCAAAATCTGCCTGTTTGGTATGCCCCGGACCAGAGTTTCAAAGGCCGCAACAGTACCCTGGCGCCTTTTTACGGCGAACCGGCCAGCACCAATACAGCCACCTCCCGCCTGGCAAAAATCAGCGGCGCGGATGTCATTCTGTTCAGCGGCTTTCGCAAGCAGGACGGCAGTGGCTACCGCCTGGTCATGCATCCGCCGTTGAGCGACTTCCCAACCCGGGATGCAGTGCAGGATGCCACCTGCATCAACGGCCTGATTGAGAAGGCCATCGATTATGCACCTGAGCAGTATCTCTGGATACACCGGCGCTTCAAGAAACGAAAAGTGATTCCGGACCCCTACTAGGGCCTGATTACAACCTTTTTCACGCGAGCTTGAGGCGGCTATACTAACGCCTTTTCCCAGAGCTTGTACTGTAGATGCCAGCAATCAGCGTAATCATTCCCTCATACAACCATGCACGCTATATTGCGCAGGCGATCGAGAGTGTCCTTCAGCAATCCTTCGATGACTGGGAGCTGATCATCATCGACGATTGTTCCAAGGATGACTCCTGGCGTGTGATCAACAGCTATAGCGACAAACGGATTCACACTAGCCGGCACACGAAAAATCAGGGTGCCCATAGTACTATCAACGAAGGACTGGCGCTGGCACGGGGAGACTTTCTGGCAATACTCAATTCGGATGACACCTACAGCCCCGACAGATTGCAACGCCTCTACACCGAGGCAAATCGGGAGGATATCGCATTCCTGGCAACCAGGGTGCAGCCGATCACCGCCGATAGCGCCCCCATGGATGATCCGAAAAGCCACTGGAGCCAGTGGTATTCGGAGCTGCTCGAGACCTACCGGCAAAACGATCAGCTACTTACCGGTTTGTGTAAAGGCAACCTGTTGATTACCACGTCGAACTTCTTTTTCAATCGCGAGATATACGATGAGCATGGCGGTTTCGCCGATTATCGCTACGTACACGACTATGAATTTGTCTTGAGACTGATCTTTGCAGGCTACAAGACCGCCCTGCTGACCGACAGCGCACTGGTGCATTACCGAATACACGATGCGAACACCATCCAGGAGAACCCTGTCGCAGCCAATATTGAAACCACTCAGCTGTTGAGTGACTCAATCCCTGAGATACTTGCCCACTCGAGACAGCACAGCGATAAAAACCTGGTGCTCGTTACGGAGCAGATAGACTGGTTGGTCGGCAATGTGCGAGCCGCCGTCAATCAGAGAGAAGCGTCTCACAAGCAACACTTAAACCTGCTTACGCAGCAAATCAGGCAAACGGAAAAGGATTATCAACAGCAGATATCCGCTATCTATAACAGTACCTCGTATCGCCTGGGAAACAAGATAGTGCGCCCCATACAGCGCATACGAAGCCGGGCGACACGCTTCCTAAACAGAAACGCTCATCGCATACACGACATTGCGGAGACCAAGGCAGTCATCCTGAGCAATCGCGACCGTCTCAAATGTGTCTCATTCGATATCTTCGACACCCTGCTGGCCAGGGTTATCGAACCGCCTGAGGCTGTGCAGATGGCGGTATGCCGTGAACTTGCAGCGATCCTGGGCGGAGAACATAACGCACAGAGCGTATGGCAAGCCCGGCAGAAAGCGGAACAGCATTTGCGCACGGCGGCACGTGAAAACAGTGGTGACGGAGAGTGCCATTTCGACGATCTGGTCGATGACTGGGTAAAAGTGCTTGATTCCGGCATCCGCAACGACCGGCTTGTAGACCTGATTCACAGGATCGAAGTAGAGATGGAGTGTCTTGCACTCTATGTCAAACCGGGCATGGTTGAATTGCTGGCCTGGATCAGGCAACACGACCTCAAGGTAATCGCCACATCGGATATGTATCTTGGCGAACGGCATATCCGGGAGATTCTGAGCAAAAAAGGGTTGCTGGATCAGCTGGACGAACTCCACGTCTCTTCCGAATCGGGTCTATGCAAACACTCCGGCAAACTGTTTCAACACATATTGGCGCAACATGAGTGGCGCGCGGAAGCGTTGCTACATATCGGAGACAATCCAATCTCCGACAGTCAGGCGCTGCTGGCGCGAGGCGGGATCGGCCTGCATCTGCATGAAAAGCATGAACTGACGCGACGCAGACATCAGACGCTCCATCACGAGATGTGCCGGCACGGCGGCCCCTGGCCCGGCATGTGGTTCTCGCAGGTATACGATGCACTACTGTCGCAACAACAGAGCAACCAGGTTGAGCCGGGCTTTTTCTACCAATATGGGCGCCATCAGCTCGGCCCCCTGTTCAACATCTTCATGGCCGGCCTGACTGAGGCTGCCAAACGGGACCGGATAGACAAGCTCTATTTCGTTGCCAGAGACGGTTTTATCTTTCAACAGCTCTATCCCTTATGGAAAGGGGATGATTGTCCGCAGGATGACTATCTCTATGCCTCCAGAAAAACCATTATGGCCGCATCGATCAATCAGGGCATGAGCCACGATCAGGCGCGTATGGCTCTGTTCAATCCAAAACAGCAGGGTCTTCTGTCGATACTGAAAACCTTCGGCCTGGAGAGGGTCGAGTTCGAATCACTGGCGCATCGACACGGTTTCGAAGAGATGGATAAACCGCTTACCGATCATCGCGACAGACGGCTCAGGAATTTTCTCGAAGACCCGGAAGTTCAGGCCAAAATCAGCGCATACGGCACCCTTTGCCAGGATCGCCTTGAGCGTTACCTGGAACAACTTGGTTTCTTCTCCCACGACACCGTCGCCTTTGTCGATATTGGATGGAACGGAACGATCCAGAAATATCTCAAGAGCGCGTTTGGCCACCGGGACGACTTCCCGAAGATATCCGGCTACTATTTCGCTTTTGTCGGCAAGATCCATAAGGAGTTCGGCGAGGATAACAGGGTCCATGGCCTGCTCTATGATGCCAACAGTGACCCGGAGGCGTTCAAAACAGCCGCCGAGTTCGAGGAGCTCTTTGAGCAGGGCGCACGTTCCCTGGAAGCAACCACCCTGGGCTATACGGATGATAACGGAACCATATCACCCCTCCTCAAACCGGATGACACCGCCGATCGCCAGGCAGAGATCCGTTGCAATGAATCCATCAGGCAAATCCACGCCGGCATACTCTCCGGCACGGAGGCATTTATCAACGCATACCGTTTGACAGGATTGAAGTTCGAGCAATTGCGCCCCTATGGCTTTGCACGCCTGGAGCGGGCCATTATCTATCCGCAAAGAGAAGAGATCGAACACATCACCGGGCTTGCTCACAGTGAGGATTTCGGTCATGAGAATATCTTGAACCTGAAATCGCCACCCATCCGGCTTGGTGGCCTGTTGCTCCATCCACGCGCCGTATGGCACAACCTACTCAACTCGCCCTGGAAAGCAGCCATGTTTGCCGACCTTCCCACCAATGTATGGAGCTTCATGTTCAGAATCTTGAAAATGGTGAGGCACTCGTGAAAACGGCAAAGCGCATCAACAACCGTATTGAATCGAACCGCAGCTACCTCAGCCCATCGAAACTGTTTGTCTATGCCCTCCCCTTTCTACCGCTACTCAAGCGGGGGGTGCCATTCTGGCCTGGTTTGGCGCCACTGCTAGGCTACTACCGTAGATGGATCGTCCTGCATATAAAAAACCACTTGCTCTGACCTGGCATTAAACTGCGGAAGACGAGCCGTAAACGCTTTCTCTGTTACACAGGGTGGCCTGTGGGATTTCCTACTCAGCGATGTTCCAATAGGTAGCGGTAGAGCTCCACATAGGCCTGCATGATCGTCTCCCGGGCAAACTCTCCAACCGCCCGCAGGCGACCGGCATCTGCCATTTCCTGCCTGAGTGCGTCGTCATTCAATACCCGTTCAATCGCCTGCGACAACGCCATCGCATTTTCACACTCGAACACCAGCCCATCCTGCTCATGCCGAACCACCTCGCTTGCACCCATGGAGGCCGATGTCACCAAGGGCTTGGCGTAACCCCAGGCCTCGATGATGACATTGCCGAAGGGTTCAGCGTATGTAGAGGGGAATACAATCAAGTCCGCGAGACGATAATAGGCATCCGGATTGAGCTGCCAACCGGCCCAGACGATTCGTTCATCGATACCGGCTGCCTTAGCCTGATCATGCAACGCCTGTTTCAACGGCCCATCACCCAAAATCAGCTGCCATACAGGACGCCCCGCCAGGACAGCCGGCAAACGGGCAAGCGCTTCGAGGAGAAATCGATGCCCCTTGAAGGGTACGAATCTTCCAGGGGTCATCAACACCCACGCATCTCCAGGAATACCGAGTTCCCGCTTCAATCCTTCCGGTGGCGGCCCCAGCTTGGGCAATTCGGCAAAATTATAGAGATGGAAGATGCGGTTTTTCGGCAATCCCGCCTTTAACAGATAGTCGCATATCCCTTTGGTGTTGCCGATCCATGCATGGGCATGCCGATAGCCGTCCACTTTATAGTATCCGCCGAGCCGTGCCACGTGCAGCGTATCGTCCACAGGTAAAAGATGGGTCAGCCGGGTCGCCCTGCCCATATAGGTTTGTACAATATCCGGCCGCACTTGCTTAACCAGTCGTTTCACTTCGAAACGTGAAAGCGGGTCCCAGACCGTACGCATGGGAAGCACATGCCGGGTCAGGCCAGACCAGTGCTCCCCATCGAGTTCATGGCCGCGGCGTACACCGACCTCCGTCGGATGCCCCATCTCCGCAAGGGCTAACGAAAAACGCTGGAACCAGCGTTCCGCGCCACCGAAGGATTTACTGCCGATCAGCTGGAGCGAATGGATCCTTGACATCGTTAGCCACTCACCTCGACACCTCAGGGACACCCAATAGATCTCGATAGACAGCCAGGTTTCCCGACACCATCCGTTCCACGGAAAAACCACGCCGCATCTTCTCCCTGCCGGACTCGCCCATCCGTCGGCGCAGCGTTTCGTTATCCAGCAATTGATAGATTGCATCAGCCAAGGCCTCGCCGCTGCCCGGCGGCACCAACAGGCCGTTCACCCCATCCTCGACCGCCTCCGGCATGCCGCCCGCCTCAACGGCCACGATGGGCAGGCCGGCGCTTGCCGCCTGCAGCAATGCAACACCCAATCCTTCCATCAGGGCCGGGTGCACCAGCAAGTCGAGACAGGGTAAGAGCTGAGGCAGATCGTCGCGAAAGCCGGCCAACGTCACATGTTGACGGAGCTGTAATGCCTCGATCTGCTGCTCAAGTGTCTGCCGCATTGGCCCCTTGCCGAACAACAATAGATGCAGATGTGGGAATGACCGTATCAGTCTCGGCATTGCCTGCAACAGAAAACGATGTCCCTTGCGGGGTATCAGCTGTGCCGCCACACCCATGACCAGGGCTTCCTCGGCCAGGTCAAACTGCTCCCTGAACCAGGCCCTGTCGCAACGCTGTTGATAGAGATCCACGTCAACGGCGCTGCGCACGCACACCAGTTTTTCCGCAGGCACGCCTTCCTGATTCAAGACGTCGGCAATACCCTGCGATATCGCTATTACACGATCGTAAAGGCGATATTTCGACATCACCATCAACGGATGCTCAGGATTGTCGACTCGTCGTGATAGCACCGATTTAACCCCCGCCATGCGTGTTGCAATTCCACCCAGGATATCGGCCCCACGGCGACTGTGAATATGTACCAGATCGGGAGTATTGCGTTGAATGGTGCGCATGAGACGATATATCAATCCCAAATCGAGATCACCACCCATCGCTACCTCCTCCACCGCAACGCCGATCTCGCGTACCGCCTCCGCCACCGCACTGCCGCGCGGGCAAACCAAGTGTGACTCGACACCGTGGTGCTGCAGGCCAGACAACAGGTAGACGACCTGCCTGGCGCCACCATAGAGATGCATCCCCGCCTCGACGTGCAGCACTTTCACCTCACCCTCCCATCAAAGCCGGCCAAGCGGGAAGCGTGACCTATCACCTCTGCGACCTTGATATCCCGCATGCAGTCGAATGATCCGTTGCAGGTGGGTTTGCGTTTACAGGGTGAGCACTGCCGAGGATGATAGATCACTGCACCATTCTCATGCGTCGTATCGAGATAGGGCCGGGTAGATCCAAACAGGCAGAGAGTGGGGCGATTCATCGCTATCCCCATATGGGTCAAACCGGTATCGACGCCGATTATCAGCCCGGCCCTACTGATCAGGGCGGCGGCCTGGCGCAGGGTGGTCTCGCCCACCAGATTGACCAAACCGTCACGGTTCCGCCCTCCAATCGCCGTCGAAGATGACCTGTCACCCGGCCCACCCAACATGACCGCGGGCAACTGCCATTGCTCTGCGAGAGCATCCAGCAACGCATTCCATGAGGTGTTGGACCAGTGCTTTTGCGGCCGTGTGGTAAAGGGGCAGATCACGATAAAACCCCGCTCAAGCCCATTAGCCGACACCAAGGCATCCGCATGGGAGCAGTCCTCATCACTCAAACCGATGTGCATCTCGAATTCATCTACCGGCAGTTCGAGCTGTTGAGCGAAATAGTGATATTCCGATGCGATGCGCCTTGGCTCCCCGCCCTTGTCAATGACCCGGTTCATCAGCCACTGGCTGCCTTCCCGGGAACCCAGGCCGATACGGCGACCGGCGCCTGACAACCAGGCCAGAAAGCCGCTTTTCATCAAGCTTTGCACATCCATTGCAACATCGAAACGGTGCTGCTTCAATTCTTGTCTGAACTGACGAACAGCTCGCCACAGATCCAACCAGCGTCGCCGTTTCCAATGCCCTTCCCACTCCTGTCTCGGCCAGACGATCACCCGATCCAACTCCGGATGGCATTCCAGCAGGCCTTTCGATTCCGCCTGTACCAACCAACTGATGCGTGCGCCCGGATAGCGCTGCCGAATGGCATGTATCAAAGGCGTCGCAAAAATGATGTCGCCGATAGCGCTCAGACGAACGATCAGTATTGACGGATTCTCACGGTCAGACAATTTCACGGCGTTTTGGGTGGAGGATTACCAAATTTTTGCGTAAAGACTCGTCAGGGCCTGTTAACACTCATCCAATCGGCCCTAAATTCCGCCTATAGTACAAGCTGGCTGACGAATATGTTAGCGTTAGCCGTTAGCTAAAAGTATCAACGCATGCAGAAAGTCGACAATCCCGAGCTGATCTACCTGGGCCGTAGCCGGTTACATCGCAACCGTGCCAATCTCATCCAGACTTTACATACGGTAGCCGCCCTGGCGGAAATCGGGGTAAAGGCCCGGCTCTACCTGCCTCCCTGGCACAAGACGGTTACACCGCAGCAGCGATGCGAGGAGATGGGTATTTCAATCACACCCGATATTCGAGGGGTACAGTTACTGCACCGTCGTTGGCCGAAATCGCTCTTTCCACGCTTCTATAAACGACAGCTGCGCAAGGCTCGGGCAATCTATGTCCGTTCACCGGAACTGAGCCTGGGATTGGCTTCACAGGGTCTAACCCACCACTTCGAAGTGCATACGTTACAACCGATGCGTAAAAAGGGGATGCTAGACAGGATTATCGATAACCATCGCCGCGGGCTGATCGGTTACCTGATTCCGATCAGCCAAAGCGCAGCGGCGGCACTGCTGGCGGCGGGCGCAGATGAAACACGCATCCATGTTAGCCCGTCCGGCGTGGATTTGCGGCGCTTCAATGCGCTCCCCGGACTTGAACCGGAACGACTCGTCAGACCCAGGATCATCTATCTCGGCAGAATCAGCAGGGCGCGAGGCCTGCAGATTCTGACTCACTTGGCAGCGAGCGGCAGTGGCGAAGTGCGCCTGGTGGGTGATTGCGAGGATCGACTGACGGATTTACCCGATCTGCACCACCAACCAGCCGTCCCCCATCGGGATGTGGCATCACTCTATGCCGAGAGCGAGCTGGTGGTTCTACCCTACCAACTGTCACTGGACCATGCCGATGCGATCAGCCCCATGAAGCTATTCGAGGCCATGGCCGCAGGAAGGGCGATTGTCGCCAGCGACATCCCGCCCATCAGAGAGATCCTGGAACATGGCCGGAATGCACTGTTGGCGCCCCCGGACAACCCGGCAGCCTGGGAAGAGGCGGTAAAAACACTTATGCACAATCGGCAACTGGCAGGTAAACTTGCGCAGCAGGCACGGCAGGATGCCACTGCCTACAGTTGGCCCAACAGAGCGGCAGGCATTGCCCGGGCGATCGGTCTGAGAAACTAGGGCTCTAGACAAAACAGGAAACACCACAGGTTATGTTGGAGATATTTCGGGCCAGCCTCACCCCGTTACACACACCCACCACGAAGATTGAGCAGATCGGCAACTGGACCGGCCTGATCGGCCTCTATCTGTTCTCGTTCTTCTCCCTGTTGAGCATCGCAGGCGCAAATCTGGGGCTGGGCCTGATGATTATCGGCCTGTTGCTGTCGAGGCAGGCTTGGAAAAACCTCCTATCCCAGTCCATCACCTGGCTCTGCCTGCTGATCATCCTCTATGTCCTGGTGCGCGCCTACTGGTCAACCGGAGAGATAGCCGCCGAACAGAAGACCCAGCTGAACCAGGCCAGGGACTGGATTCAACTGTTTCTGTTTTTTATTCCGGCCTGGTGGCTCAGCCAGTCGAACCATCGTATCCCGATCAGTATTACCCTGATGTTCAGCGGATTTGGCCTTGGCATGATATCCGCACTGGATGGCGAAACCCTGTCGCAAACCTTGCAAGGGGTACGTTCAGGACTCCATTTCGGCAAACCCATTATCCTCGGTTTCGACTGCGCTGCAGCGATACTCGGTTTAATGGCGTTGGCTATGTACTGGCTCGATGCAAAACATGACAGTACCAGACATCGAACAGCGTTGCGCTTGGGCCTGATCCTACTGGCTATACTGTTTTTCACTCAGGGCCTTATCATCAGCCAGTCGAGGGGCGTCTGGCTGTCGTTTCTGTTTGCCCTTCCCATGCTTTTTTTGACCTTGCGCTATGCCGGCCCTGCGCGTAAACACGGTCCGATTCGGCTGCGCTACCCCCTGATCGGCCTGACTGCGATCATCGCCCTCATCCTCGCCATGAACTGGAATACCATCAGTCAGCGCATCACCAGCGAGAGCCATGAGTGGAGCGTCATCGTCAATGACGGGCTAGATAACGCACCACTGGGCTCATCCTCCTATCGCCTCCACCTGTGGCAGTTCGGTTTGCGGAAATGGCTCGAGAGACCCTTTTTCGGATGGGGCCCCGGCACGACCCATGCCCTGGTGGAGGCGGAAAACGATATCGCCCTTCAAGATCCCCCGGGCTCCAGTTTCGATCACCTTCACAACGCCTATCTGGAAGTGGTGTTCCAGTTGGGGATACTTGGAATCGTTCTGATAGCCCTAATCAGCGGTGTGATGATCTCGAAACTGATGGAAAGTTACCGCCAGAAAAGGCTCTCAATCTATTTTCTCGCATTTCTCATGAGCAACTTCATGCTCATTGCCATCTACAGCCTGACCGACTTCAGGCACCTGCACTGGAACTGGCGTTTCTATTGGCTGATCATCGCCGGCACCACACTCGCCTTCGGACTGGCAGCATATCATCCACCAAAGCGGCGGGCTGATCATGAACAAGCAGGCTGAGGTGCGTCCGGATCTGTCGATTCTCGCTTCATTCTCCGGCGAGGGAGGTGTGGAACGTATGGTGCTGAACCTGGTGAACGCCATGGCCGAACGCGGATTGAATATCGATTTGCTGCTGATCAAGACCCGTAGCAGGCATCTCGATGAGATACATCCCACTGTCAACCGCATCGATCTCGGTACTCGTCACACCGCTACCAGCCTGTTGCCACTTATCCAATATCTGAAGCGATCACAATCTCCCTGCCTGCTTGCGGCGAAGGACAGGGCAGGACGTATGGCGGTCATTGCCCGAGCCCTGGCGGGTGCCTCACATACCCGACTGGTAGTGCGCCTGGGCACAAACCTGACTGCCGCATTTGCCCACAAGTCACGCTGGCGGTTGTATTTACGTCGGCTGCCCATCCGCCTGCTCTACCCCCATATCGATCGGATCATCGCGGTATCCGATGGCGTTAGGAAAGACACGCTGGAGATTTCGGGCGTCGGCAAGGAAAAGGTCGTGGTAGTTCGCAATCCGGTCATCACACCCCGCTTGATGGAGACGGCGGCGGCTCCGGCACCGCACCCCTGGCTGGGCGAATCCGGATACCCCGTTATTCTCGCTGTCGGGCGTCTCACCCTGCAGAAGGATTTCCCTACCCTGCTACGCGCCTTTGCGGATCTTCGCAAACACCGCCCCTGCCGGCTCATCATCCTCGGCGACGGCCGTGAGCGGGAAACCCTGCTCAGCCTGAGCCGCGAGCTGGGTATTACTGAGGAGCTGACACTACCCGGCTTCACTCCCAATCCCTACACCTATATGAAACGGGCCGACCTGTTTGTGCTCTCATCCAGATGGGAGGGCTCTCCCAATGTATTGACCGAGGCCATGGCGCTAGGCACCCCTGTCGTTTCCACCGACTGCCCCAGCGGCCCGAGCGAACTGCTCGATCGGGGACGTATTGCGCCACTGGTTCCGGTGGGCGATTGGCAGGCGCTCTCCAAGGCCATGCGGAGCGTGCTTGACAATCCGCCGGAGACAAGCCTTCTGCGCGAGTCCGTACAGGAATACAATGCACACCAGAGCGCCAGCCGTTATCTGGAAATCATGGGCCTTGCCAAGACCCGTTAACAGGCCAAAGAGTCATACCGATGCTGTTGTCAGTCAAATACAACTTTCTTTTTGTGCACATCGCCAAAACCGGCGGTACCAGTGTACGCGCGGCGCTGCAATCCCTGCGCTGGCGCGATCCCTGGTATTACCCCATGTTCGTCTGTTCACGTCTCAGCCACCTCAGCGGTCATCGGCTGGGCAGCAAGTTCCCCAGACACTCGCGCATCGTCGCCGCCAAGGAGATGCTGCCAGAGCCATTCTTCAAGCAACTCTTCAAGTTTGCGGTAGTGCGCAATCCCTGGGATCTGCAGGTCAGCTCCTATCACCATATTCGCCGCGAGCGGCCGCATTTGATTGCCCATCTCGACGACTTCGAGCAGTTCATACGCTGGAAACTCGATCCGGAAAGACCCTATCAATACCACGTCGACACCTCGATTCAGTCGCAGCTCGACTATTTGATCGATCTTGAAGGTAAAGTCCTGGTCGATTTCATCGGCCACTACGAGAATCTGGGCGAAGACTTCAGTGCGATCACCCAGCGAATCGGCGTACCCAACCTGAAACTGCCGCACAAACGCAGGGCGAGCGACAGAAAGAAAGATTACCGCAGCTATTACAGCGACGAGCTGGCCGCACTGGTCGGCAGCCACTTCCGCAAGGATATCGAAGGGTTGGGATATAATTTCGACCCGTAATCAATAGACACAATATCCAAATCATGCTCCGTCGTCCGAGGAAGGCTAAACGAAAAATCGAACAATATGAATGGAGTATCGATCTGAGATTGAAAAAGCTTGAGAACAATCAGAACAATCTCGATGCCGAATAGATCAATTCATCGTTTTTGGTTGGATCTGTTTGCCAGGACGGCATAGTTTCAAACCAACCGTCATTCGCCGACGTAATATTGGTTTTTTGGGCACTAACCGAAAAAGGCGAAGTCTGTATGGTCAAGTCGTAGACCACGATGTCCAACGGATCCTGTCCTGCGCTTACCGCATTTGAATCCAATTGCCAGGCAGCGAGCTTGTCGCCAGTCAGGTTCCATCTGGGGAACAGACTCGCCGAATCGGGATCCTGTTCCAAAAATGCTATCGATGCGTCGGTCGGCTGTGCTGCATGGGTGTGCGGTCCTACCCAGATATCGTAATCGCCAAACAGCACAACACTGTCTGACAAGTGACGGTAGCTGGCGATCAGTGTTCCGTCCGGCGAAAGTTTCGGATCGAAGTCACCGGGGCCATTGGGTGTCGCCAAAACCGTGTTGGTACCGGCAGTCCGTTCAACCACATCGGTCAGGGTCATCGATGTCCTGTCGATTGTTGCCGTATAGACCCGACTGAACTCCTGACGAGTACCGAACCGTTGTCGTTTGAAGGCGATGATATCTCCGTTTCCCCAGAATGGATCGGCATCGATCTCGCCATTGGCGATATCAGGAGGATTCGAGGCATAGTTTACCGGCCTCTGCTCCGTTCCATCGATATTCATAACGTAGAGACGAAGCTGAAAGCTGCCTGGATTATCCCGATCGCTGACAAAAATGATGTATTCACCATCGGGTGAGGGTTCAGGTGTCGCATCGACCGCATGATTGGAGGTGACAAAACCTGTCACTGGGTCGACATCGGTGAGAAATCTCGGATTGGTGCCATCAATATTCATGACCGCGATGGCGCTACCTGGCAGATCCCCTTCGTCATACTGCGTATCGGAGTTACTGTCCTCGAGATAGGTCTGATAGATAAGAAAGGGTGCGCCCGGTGCGTTATTCGGCGCATAGACAACATGATTCTCTTGGTATCTGGTTGAACTGATCTGTTGCCGGTTGGTGCCAGCGGCATTGTTTGTAAACACACCATACTCAATCGACAATCCGCTGCCGGGATCGACTGGAGAGATTGTGAATTGGGTCGGCTGAGGATCTGCACCATCTGAAATACCGTCACCATCTGTATCAGGGGTGAGAGGATCCGTATCAAACAGTAACATCTCGGCGTGATCCCAGATGCGATCGCCATCTGAATCGACGACCAGTGGATCCGTGCCCAGATCTGTTTCCGCCTGATTGGTCAAACCGTCTCCGTCCGCATCGCCAGTGGGAGGGAGTGTCTCGCTACCACCACCGCCTCCACCGCCGCACGCCGCAAGACTTACCAGAATGACAGGTATCAAGCTTTGTTTCAGCAAAGGAACGATGTGTCGTTGCATTGGGATCGAAGAAACGCCTTTACCGTTGAATTGACTTCTACAAGAGCCAATTGTACCACCAGTTACTGCCAATGCAGCTTGATTGCCGGATCGATACTCGGTATCTCCGACATCGCTGACTCCAAATGTGATAAGAAAGTTTGAAGTGCGTATTCACTTGACTTATGGGCTAAACTTTAGCTGGTTGCTCATTCCCTATCCCTGTCCTCAAGAGATAACGGAACGCTTAGATCAAACGTGACAATCTAAACTACAATCAGCATCGCTATACTTGATACTGGTCTTTAACCAGCATTCAATCTCATGACTCACCGTATTTACATGGTTGATGTTTTCGCGGAGCATGCTTACTCAGGGAACCAACTCGCAGTCATCGTCGGTACAGACCCACTACCTGGCGAAATGATGCAGCAACTCGCAGCAGAGATGAATTTCTCTGAAACGACCTTCGTGACCTCTGTTCCGGAGGTTGATGGCGGATACCGCGTAAGAATCTTCACCCCGGCGAGGGAGATAGCCTTTACCGGGCATCCGATACTCGGGACAGCTTGGGTCATTCGCCATTATGTTGCGCCTGAGTTTTGCGCCCAGATAGATCTCAACCTGTCCGTGGGAAAAGTTCCGGTCAGATTTGAGAGCGCCGCCGAGGGAAGAGAGATTGCTTGGTTTCGGGCACCGCCAATGTCGCTGGAGGCGACAATACCCCTTGAGCCGGTTGCGGCCGCACTCGGTTTATCACCGCAAGAGATCGATACGAGAACACCGATCCAGGTGATCTCCGCTGGCACATCGGCGATGATTGTTCCCCTATCCGGTCTTGATGCACTTAGTCGGAGCCAGCTGAATCTCGAGGTGTTCGCCCCTCTGATTGCACAAGGCTATCCACCGCTTATCTACCTCTTCTGCAGTCAGACCCATCACCCTCAGAACGACCTCTCCGCAAGGTTTTTTTTCGAGGCGCATGGGGTGAGAGAAGATCCGGCAACAGGGAATGGTGCGGCTTTTCTGGGAGCCTATTTATTGGAGCATAAACTCTACCCCGAAACCGGTCTTTCTATACGGATTGAACAAGGTCACGAAGTCCGTAGACCGTCGGTTGTCATGTTACGTGCACGAATGCATAACGGGGTTCCTGAGGTGAGTGTGGGTGGTTATGTTATTCCAGTACTCCGGGGTGAGTTGCTTTGACTGAGCGATATCGCTTTTCATGCATTCACCAGGTCCATCATTGGTGTGCGTGCGGTCAAAACAGAAAATGGAAATCACTCCACCGGCAGACCCATCGCGGCAAGATAGCCAGCAACGCTATTTTCCAACCGAAACATCTCCACTGCCGCCAACAGCTCGGATTTAGAAAGCGGATTCTCCAATTGCTGCGCCATCGCCTTAGCCAGGGTAGCGGCATCACCCGGCTTCACCAACAGATCGTGAGACAATCCCCCCAACAGCTCCGCCGGGCCGCTGGGACAGTCTGTGGAGACGACCGGTGTTTCTGCGGCCATTGCTTCGACAAGAACATTCCCCATCCCTTCCCATAAAGAGGAGAGCACGAACAGGGATGACCGCTTCATATATGGATAGGGATTCGCCACAAAGCCAGGCAGGCTGACCCGATCTCCCAGACCAAGTCGGTCTATCTCCTTTTCCAACTTCGCCCTGGCACGTCCCTCGCCAAGTATTAGCAAGCGACAATCATAGTTTTCACTCAACAGGGCAAACGCCCGAATCAGGGTGGTGAAATCCTTGCGCCGACAGAGTTCGCCGGCGCCTAGAACGACCCGAGGTTTCCCCGGCTCAAACCAGGGGTGATCCAACGGCTCATCCAGCTGACGCATAAATTGAGGCGTAATGAGTGGACTTGGCACCGCGGAAATCCGTTCCCTGGGTATGCCGATGGTCGAAGCGAAGTCATCAGCCGCGCCTTTGGACGGGGTTAAAATGGCATCGGCCCGCCGATAGAGATAGCGCATCGAGTTGCGCTGCACGAAACGCTCAAAACGGCCTCTACTGGCCAGGTTGGCACTGACCGTGGTGCCGCTGCGAACCACAAGGCGCGTCTTAACGCCACTCAATGCTTGGGCTAATATGGCGGTTCTGTTAACCCGGTCCTTATCGGTCAACAATACATTGGGACGGACCCGTTTCAAGTAGCGTAATAGTTCCGGCAGTGCGGTATAGACATGTCGGGCATTGAACTCGATAACCTGTAAGTTTTCTCTGAGCGGTGTATCGAGATCGGGGCCATGGTTGCCAATCTTGAGAAGATCCACCGGGTAGCCGGCCTGCGCCAGTCCCGGCAATAGGTTCTTTGCAAGCCGGTCCACGCCACTGTGTCCGGATGTGGCCAGAAAACAGGCAATCCGGGGTTTATTGTCCATTGACTGCCTGTGGCACAGTCAACCCAAACGCGGCCAGATAACCGCGGGCGCTCTTCTCAAGGGTGTAATCACTGACGGCCTCCTTCAGGCGTTTAGGATCCAATGGTTGCCTGAGCGTCTGCAACATGGCTTCGGCCAGTCTTTCAGGATCACCCATCGGCACCAATGGCGCCACCTCACCCCCACGGGTAACTTCATAGGGTCCGGACGGGCAGTCGGTACTCACACAGGAAACACCGAGCGCCAATGCCTCGGTCAACACGTTGGGTGACCCCTCCCAAAGCGAAGATAGAACAAACAGTTTCGCCGCTTTCAGATAGGCATAGGGGTTGTCGACGAAACCTGGAAGCCGGAAATCCTCACCCAAATCCAGCTCCTGAGCCAAGCTCAACAGTTGTTCCTCCTTGTTGCCTTGGCCGAGGATCAACAACCTGCAGGGCAATTGCTTCCGTACCAGGGCAAAGGCACGCATAAGGGTCGGAAAGTCCTTCTGTCTGCGCAATCCCCCGATACCAAGAATCAGCGGGGGCAGCTCCGGCGCCAGCCATTCATCGTCAACGGACGTCTCCGCTTGCCGATAAAGCTCCGGCGTGATGGTCGGATTCTTGATGACATTGATTTTGTCCTGCGGAATATGGCTGATCTCCACCACCTCATCAGCCACCCCTTGGGAGACCGCAACCACGCCATCCGCCCTGATGAACAGTGAAACCAGTTGTCGTTTTTTCAACCAGCGACGAAGCGGATGTGTACCGCGCGCCTTCATTCTTGATAACAGGGCAGTCCCGGGCCGCAGAAAAAAACGGGTTCGACCGGCATGGCGCTGTTTCGCCTGTAAAGCCACCTGGTCATCCAATATCTTCGCGGAAAGTAAAATATCCGGATCGTTATTCCTCAGGTAGTCTGTCAGCTTCGGTAACGCCGCCTTCTGTTTTGACACCTGAAACCTGATTATCCGTACTTCCGGCGGCAACAGGTGCAGATAGGGGGCATCGGTCTCTTTGACGATGAAATCGACCCGGACACCGATAAGCGACAATCCCCGGGCGATATTGACCATCATGCGTTCCACACCGCCATCACCAAACTTGAGAATAAAGAGGCACACATGGGGCCTGCCATGTTTTGCTTCAAGCATTCGACTGCCAATTTGTGGTGATCATCAATTTTCCCGGCGCAATAGTTGTAACAAGGTAATTATTTCATATACATCGATACGACATATAATTTATCATTCTTGGTGAGTTGCATGCATCCTGTTGCAACAGATGCAAAGAAAATGAAAGGAGTCAACCATGGTTCTGGAAAACAGAAAAGGAGACAAACCGATCCCCGACAATCTCAATGAAGTGCTGAACAACCTTCAACTGCTGGCACTTCAAAAAGCGGAAGGATTCGGCTGGAAACTGAAATTCGTGCGTAGACCCCTCTTCCAGGAGGTCGTGCCCGTAATCATAAATCCTTCAGGCAATAAGATCGGCGTACTGGAGAGCAACGGGGAGATCAATATGCATCCGGATACCAAGATCAGGCAGTAGCAGTTTGCACCTGGCGGATATCCAGCCCGGCCCTTCTCCACAGGTCGATTGCAGATACACCCTCCGCCACTGCAGATAACGCTGATACCGTCATGTGGTACCGCCTCCCGCTATCACACTAGCGTCACGCCCGTTTGGCGATGTTGCGCAATAGATTGGATATCCGACTATTCGAATTCACTCAACATACGCTTGGCCTCCTGGCCCACCGTATTGTCGGGACCCAACTCGATCGCCTTTTTAAACGCTGCCGAAGCCGCCTCCCTGTTTCCCGTTTGTGCTTGGACGAATCCCAAAGTCAACTGTATACGTTGAAAATCGGGTTGTTTGGAGACTCCGGTTTGCAATACATCCACGGCTCGTTGGGATTGACCGATATAGAACAGTGACAATCCGAGGTCGTTGTAGGATTCCACATCATCTGGACTGATCTTCAATGCGCGCTCATATAATTCAATCGCCTGTGGATATTCTTTTCGCATAAAGTAATCATCCGCAAGCCGGGCTATCAATGCCGGATCTTCGGTCGCCAGCGCCTCTGCGGAAGGTTGGATTTTCATTGCGGGCTGCAGTGTTGCATCGATCGAGCGCACTTGCGGATGGACGGCCACATCAGGGGCGGCAGCTGGAAGCTGGCTGGCTGTCTCTCTTGCATCTTCGTAGTAACTGCGGGTGATCGCATACACCAACAAACCATAAGTAATTTGTGCAACGACGATTATCGCCCAAGTCAAAACAGTGAATTTAGGCATATCAATATGACCGTAGGTTGTGATTCACGGAATTTGTAGATTCGATTCTCGGAAACAGACTACATAGTTTCTACACGCCCCGTCCACAACAAAGAACCCGGTAAGATTATTTACTCGGGCGCAATGTGATAGGGGTCAATTTTATAATCACTCATTTAGGGCCGATGTATTAGTGTGAACGGGCCCTAATAAGGCTAACAGCTTATCCAGCGGCTTTTCATTCGCCTCGAGACGGGCGGGATCCAGCCACGCATAAGGCGGATACTCAATCACATCCAACCAGTCATAGCCCTGCTCACTCTGTTTCATAATGAAGTCCCGGAGCTTGGCTGCAGTGTCACTATCGGGCAATTCCAAGAGTCGTTTGCCCACTCGCTTCTCCCAACGGTCAATATCGGCATTGCCGAGACAGCCCGGATCGACCGGATTGTTGAGACAAAGCTGCTTGACGGGCCCGCGGATATAGTAATCAACCAACCTGGCGGCATTCTTGGCCTTTTCACCCTTGGGAGCGGTATCCGCGCAGGGGCACTGCTTGTTTGCCTCTGTGATTTTCATGGGAAGGGGCATCCGAATGCGATAGGCATACGGAGACAGATATATCTCCTCGCTAAAACCACAAGCCTCTTCAGGCACACTGCACTGCAGGGCATCTTTCTGTAAACGACCCAACTCCGCCTGCACCTGATCCTGAAGATTTTTCAGTTGCTTGATACCGTCGTTATCACTGCTCAGGGGGATAAGGAGTCCCTTGTCATTCAGCGTCTGAAATTTCTCTGGCTGATGAAGTATATGTTCCATATCCTCATACAGTTTCAAATAAGCTGCCCAGTAATCGGCAAGCTGATCCAGCTCCGACAGATCGAGCGGAATCGTTCTTTCCGGCCAATTGGCAAGCGCCGAATAGGGCATCAATGTAATACGATAGTAGGCGGGATAGTCGCTGGCTTCGGTTGTGATCGTCTCGAGCTTTGTGAGCAAGTCCTGCTTCGATGCGGGAATCTTATCCTTTCGTCCGCCTGACTGGTAGAATCGCATGCTGACGTTTTTACTTTCTATGGATCCCACCTTTTTGCCATTGGCGCTCGCCTTTACATTCACCCCCCAGCCGGAACCACTGAAATTGGCTGATGCTTCCTGACTCTCCTTCTTGCTGTTCGTTTTTACCGTAATAACCGCAGTCAGGCGTGCACCCCCATACAGCGCCGCCACATAGGAGTCGCCGCAATAGTTCAGGAAGGCGGTCAGATCACGTTTTTTAGCAAGACGCAATGCCTCCGAGGTCAAACGGATGGAACCCGCATCGGGCAGCGTCTTTCTCGTTTCCGGGTCCTTGATTTCTCCGCGACCACCGGGCAATAGTGGCGTTGCATATCGAACGCCGTTGTCTACCGAGACATTCAATACAAAATTCGAGCTGAAACTGTTTATCTTCGTATTCTTCGCAAACTTTGCGCTACCGCTTGCCTTATAGGCGATGGTCTTTACCGATGCGGCGGCGGAAATGTTCATGCTCTGCATCAGCTGACGACTATCGGAGACCTCGGTCATGGTCATATATTTGGTCTGTCCTTTATCCTCTTCAATGGAATACTCGATACAGACATTCGGTTGCGGCACACCTTCATCCGAATCCCAACCCCAACCGACATCGACACCGGTCTCAGGGTAGTTGACCGATACAGGTTGAGCATGCCTGCGCTCGGTGAACTCCACTGTTTGTTCATTGTCGGTGTTAGAGACAGGAAGAGTCTGCTGTGCCTCTCTATGCTGCTGGCAGCCTGCAATAAATAGGGGAATTACCAGTAGTTTTAAGATCTGTTTATGCTTACGCCCGGTTGAAGTAAAGGCCATACATCTCTCCCCTTTGGATCCGGCTCGATTCCCGCATGCCGACGTTTGGACAACACATGAAGGAGCGAGTATAGCCCACGCTGTCGCAGACAAACTCCCGTAAAGACTTGCAGGTTGTGTGTTAATGTGGAATCTGAAATTTCCCATGCGGGAACAAAGGCCACGAACGGACGAGAGTCATCGGAAACAGAAATTACCAGTCGTTAATCGGTAGCTTTACGGCCATACCAATCGATGCAGTAAACCACGTGATTAGCGAAGAAAAGAGAACTTGTTCTTTCGGTGTAAAAAATACGCAGCCAGCTTCACGTTCTGATCCATTCAACTCGGTGGATTCAATAACGACTGGATTCACAGCAGGCACTCGTCTTTACAGCGGAAAGGCGCGAACCGGGAGCTCTTTGTCTACTCGCTCAGTTGATAACGGGTCCCGCAATAGGGGCAGACCGCACTGCCGGTCTTCTCAATAGGCAGATAGACCCGCGGGTGTAATCCGGCCAAGCCTTCACCCGGTCTCGGACAGCTCAACGGCAAATCATTCCGTGTGACCTTTTGCGCATCTTGCTGTGTTGTCTGAGTCTCTGTTTGCGTCATCCTCAATACTCCTGATCAAACATACGCGAGCCATTCCGGATGGAATGCAAGACGCCCGTGAACGAGATCGAAATAATCTTTTTGCAATATTTCCGTAATCGGGCCACGACCGCCATTGCCGATGGGACGATTATCCACCTCGCGTATCGGCGTCACCTCAGCCGCGGTACCGGTGAAGAAGGCCTCATCCGCGATATAGACCTCGTCCCTTGTAATCCGCTTTTCAATAACCTCGTAGCCCCGCTGTTCAGCCAATTCGATGACACTCTTGCGCGTGATGCCGTCCAAAGCCGATGTCAGATCCGGGGTGTAGATGACGCCATCCCGTACGATAAAGATATTTTCACCGGAACCCTCCATGACATATCCCTCGGCATCCAGCAGCAAGGCCTCATCGTAGCCGTCATGCAGGGCTTCCTGAAGCGCCATCATGGAGTTCATATAGTTACCGTTGGCTTTGGCCCTACACATGGTGATGTTGACATGGTGACGGGTAAACGAGGATACGCGAATACGGATACCCTTCTCCATATTCTCCGCCCCAAGATAGGCGCCCCACTCCCATGCGGCCACCATGCAGTGCACCTTCAGATTGTCGGCCCGAAGCCCCATCCCCTCGGAACCGTAGAAACACATCGGCCGGATATAGGCGGAATCGAGATTATTCTCCCTGACCGCCGCAATTTGGGCCTGATTGAGGGTCTCATGGTCAAAGGGCATCGGCATATTCAAGATATGCGCTGAGCGAAACAACCGATCGGTATGATCCTGCAGACGAAAGATGGCTGTGCCCTCCTCAGCATGGTATGCCCGCACACCCTCGAAAACCCCCATACCGTAGTGCAGGGTATGAGTCAGGACGTGGGTCTTAGCTTCACGCCAGGGAACCATCTTGCCATCCACCCAGATGACACCGTCACGGTCTGCCATTGTCGACATCATTGGAACATCTCTCGTTCAGTTTTCTTGTTTTTCATCAGACAGGACCAGATATCCTGTACCAGTGCTCGCTCTCCGGCAAGTTTTTCACTCTCGACCAGAGCAGGCAGATCCTGTAGCGCACTGCGATGGTAGGCCGCGCGCAATACTTTGTAGATCCCCATCATCCGCTCCGCCGCATAATCGTCCAGCAGACCGAACTTGCTCATAGTCTCCAGTAGGCGAATATTGTCTGTCCACACCAGGAGGTCGGGATAATCATGCGCCCACCGGAGGACCGTGTATTGAACCATAAATTCTATATCGACGATACCGCCGGTTCCCTGCTTGAGGTCAAATCGATTCCGATTGCTCTTATCCAGGCTGGCTCGCATCTTCTCGCGCATCTCTACCACTTCACCTTGCAACTGCACAGGATCCCGCTGCTTGCTGAGTACCTCACGACGGATCGATTCGAACCGGTCATTGATACGCTCGTCCCCCGCCACTACACGCGCCCTCACCAGTGCCTGATGCTCCCAGGTCCAGGCACTGTTGTTCTGATAAGTATCAAATGTCTCAAGCGAACTGACCATCATCCCGGAGTTGCCGTTGGGTCGAAGTCGCATATCTACATCATAGAGAATACCGGAGGGCGTACGCGTGGTCATGATGTGAATAAAGCGTTGCGCCATACGGGCATAGAAGACATCCACGGAAACCGGCTTGTTACCGTCTGTGAAGGCATTCCTGTCAGCGCAGCCATGCAGGAAAACCATATCCAAATCGGATCCGAATCCCAACTCGATACCACCCAATTTGCCATAGCCTACAACCGCAAAACCTGTCTCATCCCGGCCAAGCCCCGGAGGCCGGCCATGGCGTCGAACCAACTCCCGGTAGGTGAGTCGAATCACCTGCTCAAGGACGCTTTCGGCGGTCCAGGTCAGATAATCACTGACCACCATCAAAGGAATCTGCTCGGCAATGTCCGCCGCCGCAACCCGCAGCCTGTTACTCTGCGCGAAGAGACGCAACAGTTCCATCTGGCTCTCCAGGTCACCCTCATCGATACGGGAGAGTTGATCGGCCAGTTCCATATTGAGTTCATCACGCTTCAGCGGGGAGTAGAGCCGCCTTGGATCGAGCAGTTCATCCAACAGGATTGGGTGCCGGGTCAGCATATTGGCGACCCAGGGACTGACCGCTGTCAGTTTGACCAATTGTGAGAGCACCAATGGATTCTCGACCAGTAGCGCGATGTAGGCGGTCCGCTGGGCGATCGCTTCCAGCAGGCCGATCACCCGATGAAGTGCATCGTCAGCCCACTCCGATCGTCCCACAGCCTCCAGCAGCAGCGGCATCAATTGATCGAGCCGCTCCCGCCCTTTGGTGCTCAGCCGACGGTAGGCGTGGCTGCCACGAAATGTATGCAACTGCCGTAACGCCTGTTCACTATTGCTGAAACCCGCTGTCTGCAGGGCAGCAACCGCCTGCTCCTGGTCGACGCTTTCATGCCAGACCCCAGTGAGCGGTTGGCTCTCCTCGTTACTCGATGTCTGCGGTGCGGCAAACACCATGTCGAAGTGCTCCTGAACCCGTCTACGATAATGATCAAGCTGGCTGGAGAAGTCATCCCAGCAGGCATATCCCATGGAACGGGCCAGACGCAGCCTGCCCACTTCGTCAGCCGGTAGGAGATGGGTCTGCCTGTCCTGCCATGCCTGCAGGCGATTCTCCACCAGGCGCAGGTAACGGTAGGCTTCGCTCAGTTCCTGCACCGCGTACTCCGGCAACAGCTCCCGCTCCTGCAGGCATTGCAGCACAGGCAGTATGGGGCGGATCTGTAGCCCCGTGTCCCTGCCACCGCGGATTAACTGAAAGGCCTGACCGATGAACTCAATCTCACGTATACCACCGGGTCCAAGCTTGATATTGGCCTCCATGCCTTTTTTATGCAGTTCATTGCTGATCAACTGCTTCATCTCGCGCAGGGATTCGATCGCCCCGAAGTCGAGATATCGACGGTAGACGAAGGGGCGTAACATGGCCATCAGCTCATCCCCGGCATGTGAATCACCCGCAACCACGCGCGCCTTGATCATGGCATAGCGTTCCCACTCCCGACCTTGCGAGCCGTAGTAACTCTCCATGGCGGCGAAACTCATGGCAAGGGGCCCGACGCTGCCAAAGGGACGCAGCCTGGTATCCACCCTGAATACGAAACCGTCACCGGTATGATTGTCCAGCACCTGGACCAGTCGCTGGCAGAGGCGGATAAAAAACTGCTCATTGGTGAATTGCCGTACACCATCGGTTTGGCCGGTTTCAGGATAGGCGAAGATCAGATCGATATCTGAAGAGAGGTTGAGTTCCCTGGCACCCAGTTTACCCATCCCCAGGACCACCAGGGGTTGCGCTACGCCCTCCTGGTTCCGAGGTGTACCCATCTGATCACAAAACCAGGCATAGAGCTTCTGCAGCGCCCGATCGATACAGCTGTCCGCCAGTGCGGAAAGATCCTCCAGAGTTTCATCCAAAGGCGCCAATCCGGCAAGATCACGCCAGATGATACGTACCATCTGGCGGCGCCGAAAATCTCTAAGTGCACGTGAAAGCCCCGTTTCGTCGTTGACACTCTGCAACACGACCGCAAGACGCTGCGCCATTTCACCTTCACGGAAGGAGCTGTTTAAATCCCCCTCTCGATAAAGATCCGGCAGCAACTCCACATGGCGCAGTGCGCACTGCACAACATAATCGCTCGCCTCCCAGACCTTCAACGCAGCCTGATGAAACTCGGCATCCCGGGGCATCGGCAGCCCGGCCTTAATCAGCATCTGCTGCCACTGCTGCCACTGTTTTTCTGTCTCTTGTTGCAGATTCACACGCAAACCCATATCAGATTCAGAGTGATAATGTTCCAAACCTCTATTGCCACACAAGGCACCATTCGGTCATCTTTCGCCACTTGCCGAATGTATTCGTGCCTACTCCTATTGTTTTGTCAGTCTATCAGCTTTTTTCCAGGTTAATGTCAAGCAATCCTTGCTTAATTCAGGACTTCCTTAGGCAGAGTCATGGGGACCCGCCCAAAGCCCCTGTTAACACTAATCCAAATCCAAGCCCCTGTCCGTTGCGTATAACAATCAGGCAACACACCACACAGTTGGTACCTGGGATGGACTGGATCAGTTTCTTTTCAATGCAAGGCGTGGCGGCACTCTCGGCTCTGTTCATCTTCGTCATCGGCTGTGGCGCATTGCTGGCTATCATCCTGTTCATTATCGATCTCTCCCAGACCAAGGACGCCATCCGTCATAATTTCCCTGTAATCGGCCGCTTTCGATCTCTGTTCAGCCGCCTGGGCGAGTTCTTCAGACAATATTTCTTCGCCATGGATAGAGAAGAGATGCCATTCAACCGGGCAGAACGGGAGTGGGTCTACCACTCCGCTGCAGGCGTCGACAATACCATCGCCTTCGGCTCCACCAAGTCGTTGAATGCGCCAGGCACGATCTTGTTCGTCAACACCCCGTTTCCCACGCTGGCAAGCGATGCCACCCATGCACCGTCGGTGGTCATTGGAGCAGGCTGCAGAGAGCCATACCGAGCCGCTTCTCTGATCCACATATCCGGTATGAGCTATGGCGCCATCTCAATCCCGGCGGTACGCGCCCTCTCCCGAGGGGCGAAATTGGCCGGTTGCTGGTTGAATACCGGTGAAGGCGGCCTTTCACCCTATCATTTGGAGGGGGGCTGCGACCTGGTGTTTCAGATAGGCACAGCCAATTACGGCGTGCGTGATCAGGCGGGTCGTTTCAGTGAGGGAATACTGACACAGATCGCGGCCACCCCCCAGGTAAAGATGTTCGAGATAAAGCTCAGCCAAGGCGCAAAACCGGGCAAGGGCGGCATACTGCCGGGCAGGAAAGTCACTGAAGAGATTGCCGCGATCCGGGGTATCCCGGTGGGTGTTGATTCCATATCACCCAATCGCCATCCTGAAATCTCCGACTTTTCAGAGTTGTTGGACTTTATCAATCGTGTTCGCGACATCTCGGGCAAGCCGGTCGGCTTCAAGACTGTCATCGGCACCCATACCTGGCTCGAAGAGATGTGCAAAAAGATACATCAATGCGGTATTGCCTGCGCGCCCGATTTCATCACCATCGATGGCGGTGACGGCGGCACCGGTGCGGCGCCAATGCCACTCATGGACAGTGTCGGACTGCCCATCAAGGCAGCGCTGCCGAAAGTGGTTGATATCCTTCAACGATATGGCCTGCGTGATCGCATCAAGGTGATCGCCTCAGGAAAGTTGATCACACCCTCGGAAACCGCCTGGGCATTCTGCGTTGGTGCTGATTTTGTCACATCGGCCCGTGGTTTTATGCTTGCCATGGGTTGTATCCAAGCTTTGAAGTGCAATAAAAACACCTGCCCCACGGGTATCACGACCCACAACAGGCGACTGCAGCGGGGACTCAATCCACAACAGAAGGCACTACGAATAAGGAATTTCGTGAATAAAATTCACTATGGCAGCGGACTGATCGCTCATTCGTGCGGCGCACCTCATCCACGAGCGCTTCGGCGCTACCATTGCCAGATCATTCAGGCCAATACTCAGCCCATCCCGCTCGATGAGCTCTATCCATATCAGCAAACAGCTGCGAAGTACGCTCTGGCGAATAGATGAAAAGGCCTGCCGAGCAACCACAGAAGACTCAGCGGGCCGGGTGTGGCACAAGGATCAGTTCAGCTTGTTTTGAATAGCCTGCATCATGCGTACGATCTCTTCAGAGAGGGGACCGACACGCTGATACTCCCTCTCGGCGGCCTGCATGTCTCCTCTGCTCTTGAGATCGGCTATACGCTTGATCAGTTCATGCAGCTCTCTATGCGGCTTTTCTATCTGGTTTATTTCGCTGATATGGGACAGCTCCTTACGTCCCACATTTTCGTACCAGACCCCAAAACCGCAAGCCTTGTGGTTAAATGCGACCCGCTCATCCAGGGAACCTTTTCCGTCCAGAAAGCCCCGCAGTTTGGTCTTCCAGCTCAGGTGCGCGGCCATCGCCTGCTGCAACTGATTGGAGTGAGCATCCCCGGTATTGAAATCCGATAACAATTTCCCCAGCAGGTCGACCTCTTTCGACATCTCCTCACTCGCTTCATAGCTGCGGGCCGAGTCCTCGGAGGTCTCTTCAGCCACATGGGTGATATCGACGATATTGCGGTTGATATCTTCCGCCACCGCACTCTGCTCCTCGGCGGCGGTTGCAATCTGGGAACTCATCTGAGAGATGGTATCGACGACCCTGGTTATCTCCTCGAGGGCCTCATGCGCGCGGCCGGCCTGGTCGACACTCTCGGCAGCCTGATGTTGACTGGTTTCCATGACGGTGACCGTCTCTCTTACACCTGTCTGCAGGCTTTCGATCATCTCCTGAATCTCCTCGGTGGAATCCTGAGTGCGTTTTGCCAGGGTTCTGACTTCATCCGCCACTACCGCAAAGCCCCGCCCCTGCTCGCCGGCACGGGCCGCCTCGATGGCTGCATTCAACGCCAGCAGGTTGGTCTGGTCCGCGATTCCGCGTATGACATCGAGTACCGAGCCGATTCGTTCACTGTCCTGTTCTACATGTTGCACCGTCTCAACCGCCTTGCCCACTTCGGAAGCCAGGGAATCGATGCTGCTGGTGACTGCATTCACAACATCCCGTCCGCTGTTGGCCTGCTGATCGGCCTGCCGAGCAGCCTCTGCCGTCTGTGTGGTATTCTGCGCCACTTCATGAACGGTTGCCGACATCTCAGTCATCGCCGTCGCCACCTGTGTTGTCTGTTCATGCTGTTTGGTGATGCCATCTCTGGTGTGTTCAGCCAGAGTGGCGAAATCACCGATCCTGATACTCAGGTTAGCGGTCGCCTTGGAGACCTTCCCGATCATCCCCTCTGTCTTGTCGGCAAAACGATTATAGGCCCGAGACAGCCGTGTCACCTCGTCAGATCCTGACTCGTCCATGCGCACGGTAAGATCGCCTTCAGCTGAGGCAATCCCTTCCATCGCTACAGCCGCATCGCAGATCGGTTTCACCACGCCGAGACTGATCAGCCAAACCATCGAGCCGATCAGCAAAACGGAAAGCAACCCCAATCCAATCACCATCAGCATCAAGTTCGACATGGAGTCCGCGAAATAGGCCCGGTCTTTCGCCAACACCAATACACCGATGGCTTCACCGGAGTAGTTCTTTACCGGCGCCGCATAGTAAGCGACAGGCTTACCGTCGAGTTCACCCTTGTCAAAAATATGCTTATCGGCACCCAACCCCTTCAGCTGCTGCATGGTGACAAGGTCGTTGCCTTCCATGGTGCTGGCAAACCGATCCATATTGCCGTCGCGATTGATGTAGAGTTCCATGTCGATCTCATGGTGTTTGGAGTATTCGTCGAAAAACGACTGACCAAAGGACATGCCAAACTCCACGGTTCCCACATGCTGACCATCATGGTTGACGGGCACCAATCCCCGCACCCCGAGACCGGCAACGCCCACTTCCAGGCCCTGGATCGCTTTTTTGTTCTTATTACCTTCCAGGACGGTGAAGCGGAAAGAGGAGAGATCGTCGCCGAACTTGGCCGGTTTGTGCACCCTCAGAAATGAGGTGGCCGGCGGCTCATGGAACTGAAACTGACGTACGCCATACTCTTTTTTCAATACCTGGAAACCAGGCACGAAGAGCTGCTCCAGTGCGGCACGGTCACGCTTGGCGAAATAACTCTGAACTTCAGGAATGCCGGCAACCAAGGCGCTCATTGCCTTAGCGAGCCGCCCTTCGGACTCGATCCCCGCCACCGCGGTTTCAAAGATCTTGTGCATCTCGTTCTCTTCCGCCGAGTGCAGAGCACCACCCATGAAGTTGAAAGCGGTCGTGAGTGTAATCGCAAGAACGACGACAACGGACAGGACTGTAGCAATGACAAACCGCAGCGAGATACCAATATTCCGGAACATGACTTTTCCCCAATAGGAAGACGAATCCATCCATCAACAATATAATCTCCAACCAATACAGATAACGGCACAAGCGGGAAAATATTTACTCACTAAACGCAAAAAAGCCCCACGCCTGTCGAGACGCGGGGCTTTTGCAGCAGGCTCTGCTTTAGGGGTAGATTACATCATACCACCCATGCCGCCCATGCCGCCCATGTCACCCATAGGCGGTGCGGCGGCCTCGTCTTTCGGCTCTTCAGCCACCATGCATTCGGTGGTGATCATCAAGCCAGCCACGGAGGAGGCATTCTGCAACGCATAACGGGTTACCTTCGTCGGATCGAGGATACCCATATCCATCATATCGCCATACTCATCATTGCTGGCATTGAAACCGAAGTTGCCTTCACCACCGCGCACCTTGTCGAGTACCACTGAGGGCTCACCACCCGCATTGGCCACAATCTGGCGCAGCGGCTCTTCCATGGCGCGGCAAGCAATCGCGATGCCCACATCCTGATCGTGGTTTTCCCCGGTCAGTTTTTCGATCGCTTGCAGTGCGCGCACCAGTGCGACACCGCCACCGGGCACGATACCCTCCTCGACGGCAGCGCGGGTAGCATGCAGGGCATCCTCGACACGCGCCTTTTTCTCTTTCATCTCAACTTCAGTGGCAGCACCGACCTTAATCACGGCAACACCGCCCGCCAATTTCGCGACGCGCTCCTGCAGCTTTTCACGATCGTAATCGGAGGAGGTCTCCTCGATCTGGCCTCGGATCTGCTCGACACGGGCCTTGATATCGCCCTCAGCGCCGGCACCGTCGATGATGGTTGTCTCCTCTTTGGAGATCGTCACCTTCTTGGCGTTACCCAGATCGTCCAATGTGGCCTTCTCAAGTGAGAGACCGACCTCTTCTGAGATCACCGTGCCACCGGTAAGGATTGCGATATCCTGCAACATGGCCTTGCGGCGATCGCCGAAACCTGGGGCCTTAACCGCAGTGACCTTGACGATTCCGCGCAGATTGTTGACTACCAGGGTAGCCAGGGCCTCGCCTTCCACATCCTCGGCTATGATCAACAGTGGCTTACCGGCCTTGGCCACACCTTCGAGCACCGGCAGAAGATCACGGATATTCGAGATCTTCTTATCATGCAGCAGGATATAAGGGTCTTCCAGTTCGGCCGACTGACTCTGTTGATTGGTAACGAAATAGGGTGAGAGGTAACCGCGATCAAACTGCATGCCTTCGACCACATCCAGCTCATTTTGCAGCGCAGAACCCTCTTCCACGGTGATAACACCCTCTTTCCCTACTTTCTGCATCGCCTCGGCGATGATGTCACCGATGTTGACATCGGAGTTTGCGGAGATGGTACCGACCTGGGCAATCTCCTTATCATCGGAGCAGGGACGGGAGATCGCCTGCAGCTCCTCCACGGCCGACAAGACAGCCTTGTCGATGCCACGCTTGAGATCCATCGGATTCATGCCCGCAGCGACAGCCTTCAGGCCTTCGCGCACCATGGCTTGAGCCAGGACGGTTGCGGTGGTGGTGCCGTCACCGGCGACGTCAGAAGTCTGAGAGGAGACCTCTTTCACCATCTGCGCACCCATGTTTTCGAACTTGTCGGCGAGTTCTATCTCTTTGGCCACGGATACGCCGTCTTTGGTCACGGTCGGAGCACCGAAACTCTTCTCCAACACCACATTGCGCCCTTTCGGACCCAGGGTCACCTTTACGGCGTTGGCCAGAATATTGACACCCTTGATCATACGTTGACGGGAGTCATCACCAAATTGTACTTCTTTTGCACTCATGTCTTAATTCCTTGGGTATATGTTGAGAATCTTCAACAGGCCTTGCCTGTCGCATTCTGTATTCGAAAGTTCAGGGGTTAGTCTTCGATCACACCCATAATGTCTTCTTCACGCATGACGAGAACTTCCTCACCACCCAGCTTCACTTCTGTACCGGAGTATTTGCCGAACAGCACCTTATCTCCGACCTTGACATCCAGCGGTCGATTCTCACCGCTTTCGGTGACCTTACCGTTGCCGACAGCGAGTATTTCACCAAGAACGGGTTTCTCGGTAGCTGCATCAGGGAGTACAATCCCTCCCGGGCTGGTGCGCTCCTCTTCCTTACGACGAACGATCACGCGATCGTGCAGCGGACGAATATTCATCGACTGATTCTCCTCAATAAATGGTTTTTCTGAAAAATCGATATTGGGTTCTTTTACCGGGCAAGGCTGTTAGCACTCACCAGAACTGAGTGCTAATAATAGAGGGAAAAAGCGGTTAGTCAAGGCTGCCTGATAAGATTTTCTTGCGGCTGCACGGCATCCATCCAGCACGTTGCATCGAATATATGTGATAATTGCCTCATTTACACTACAGCTTTACAGCGAGAGGCCAATCATGAGGCAAGTCAAACAGGGTGACACCATCCGCATCCACTATACCGGCACACTGGATGACGGGACTCAATTCGATTCATCGGTAGACCGAGAACCCTTCGAATTCACCCTTGGCGAGAAAGCGGTTATCCCCGGTTTCGAATCGGGTGTCGAGGGTATGCAGGTCGGCGACCAAAAAAAAATCCATATCCCCGCTGATGATGCCTATGGTCAGCGCAATGAAGCCCTCATCGAGAAGGTTCCGCTGGAACATTTTCCCGAAGATCTGAATCTTGAGGTGGGCATGCACCTCCAGGCGCAAAGCCCCAATGGGGAACATTTCAATGTGGTTGTTACCGCTCTCAGCGACAAGGTCGCAACTATCGACGGCAACCACCCACTGGCAGGGGAGGCACTGAACTTCGATCTTGAACTACTGGAAATCGTGTAACCTTGCGAGATATACACGTAGAGCCAATGCCATTAACCATTTTTTTTCAAATAAAACGTGAGACTGGAGGCTGCTATGGCTGAAGCTAAAAAAGCAACAAGTAAAAAGCCAAAGAAAATCAACAATAAAGTGTATGAAAAAGAGTTGTTCAAGCTGCAGCTTGAACTTGTCAAACTTCAAGAGTGGATCAAATATAAAGGCCTGAAAGCCGTTGTCATCTTCGAGGGCCGGGATGCCGCCGGCAAAGGCGGAGTGATAAAACGCATCACCACACACCTCAGCCCACGTATCTGCCGTGTGGTCGCCCTCCCCGCCCCTACGGAACGGGAACAATCCCAGTGGTATTTCCAGCGCTACGTACCCCATCTGCCAGCTGCCGGCGAGATGGTGCTATTCGACCGCAGTTGGTACAACCGGGCAGGCGTCGAGAAGGTGATGGGGTTCTGCTCCGAAGAGGAGTACCAGGAGTTCATGCGTTCCTGCCCCGAGTTCGAGCGCATGCTGGTGCGTTCCGGCATTATCCTGATCAAATACTGGTTCTCAGTCTCCGATGAGGAGCAAGAGAGAAGGTTTCAGAGCCGACTGGAAGAGCCGCACAAGCGCTGGAAACTGAGCCCAATGGATCTGGAGTCCCGTTCCCGCTGGCTTGAATATTCAAAGGCGAAAGACGAGATGTTTGCCCACACCGATATCAAACAGGCCCCCTGGTATGTGGTGAACTCCGATATCAAGAAACACGCCCGACTCAACTGCATCGCCCATCTCCTGAGTATGATCCCCTACAAGGACCTGACCCCGGAACCCATCGAACTGCCCCACCGAGCCCCCGATACAGGCTACGTAAGGCCGCCGATCACCGATCAGACATTTGTACCGGAAATCTATCCCTAGACACTGATCTGCCCCATCCCGGCACACACCGGGATGGGCTAATTCGCCAGACAGCCGACTCGATGGCTATTTTTTTTCATCCTCGCGCTTAAATTCACCCTCGATCACCCGCCTCTCCGGACTTCTGCCCGATCCATCGGGTGCAGACTCCACCGGCCCCATGACACCTCCGTGTTGCAATCCCAAGGCGAGCAGCCAGCGTCGTATGGCAGGCACCAGAAACAGGAAACCCACCACATCAGTGATAAATCCAGGAAGCAACAGCAAAAAACCACACACCAGCAATACCGCCCCTTCCATCATCTCGAAGGCCGGCACCTCCCCGCGATCCATCGAGCCTCGCACCCTGGAAAGGGTGGAAAAGCCTTGGGCTCGGACCATCCAGCCACCCAGCAAGGCGGTGAAAACAGTCAGGAATATCGTCGGAAAAGCACCGATCTGGGAACCTACCTTGATAAGAAAGTAGAGCTCAACCAGCGGAACGCCTACAAATAGCAGCAAAAAGAGCAGCAAAGGATTCATAACGGGAGAGCTTACGCGGGGAGACAGGCCCATACAAGGCTCCAAGTCGATCGATCGGATCCACCTTGCAGGCAAGTCATACTGCTCTGCACAAGTGTTGAATCGGCTTGATTTCAGCACTCTGAGGGCGATTGATTTCGATAAATATTCATGTTCTTATCAAACTTGACGACATTAAAGAAACCAGAGTGCAATTGTGCAACTCACGCTATTATTATTATCTGTTCGTTAAAGGGAAAGTGATGAAAATGAAACTATCAACCAATCTACAGAGAACACCCGGCTTTACCGCCCTGGCCGCCATCGTGGCAGCCGCCTTCATCGGCTTGAGCGGTTGTGAGGCAACAATGCCGAAAATGGGGGGATCATCCGGACACACGGTCACTGGCGCCGCAGGCGGTGAAACCTCGGAGGGCGCCAACAGCGCGCTGGAGAGCTGCGACGAGACACTCGGTACACTGGCCGTGGTTGAAGATCAGTCCGCACCCTGGTGGGCCACCTACAGGCATCGCTATCCCACACTGGGTACCACCGTCCCGGTCCTGCGCACCATGATCCAACAATCCAACTGTTTCGTTGTCGTAGAACGCGGCAGAGCGATGAACAACATGATGCAGGAACGCGCCCTGATGCAGTCCGGGGAAATGCGCCAAGGCAGCAACTTCGGCAAGGGTCAGATGGTTGCTGCCGACTACACCATGAATCCGAGCATCCAGTTCTCCGAAAAGGGCACCGGTGGCGTCAAGGGCATCGTCGGCGGCCTATTCGGATCCGTTGCCGGCGCCCTGGCGGGCGGATTGAAGTCCAACGAGGCCGCCACCACCCTGCTGCTGGTGGACAACCGCTCGGGTGTGCAGGTTTCATCCTCTGTGGGTAATGCAAAGAACTTTGACTATAACCTGTTCGGCGGCCTGTTCGGCGGCGGCGCTTTTGGCGGCGCAGGCGCATTCACCAATACACCGGAAGGCAAGGTGATCACCGCGGCCTTCGCCGACTCCTTCAACCAGATGGTCAAGGCCCTGAGAAATTACAAGGCACAGACCGTCAAGGGCGGCCTGGGTAAGGGTGGACGGCTGAAAGTCGGTAACTGAGCCGGTCACCGCCTCTGATTCAGAGGCGTGATCCGAAAAGGCGGCCATGGGCCGCCTTTTTTCATTGCCGCATCAGTTGCAAACCGGCCCATCCCCATTTGACGGGATAGCTATTACAGCTCTCATGACGCTTTTTGGGAATCATCCTCCCAACAGACACCAACCGCTCAGTTGCAATTTTTGCCAGTTGCATGTGGATAGTGTATTTTCCGCCAATGCCGACACCACTCCTCTTGATTCTCTGTACCGCACCTGACAGGGAGACAGCGCTCAAGCTCTCCAGGTCACTGCTGGAGCAGGGTCTGGCAGCATGTGTCAATATCACTTCGCCTGTCACCTCCGTCTACCATTGGCAGGGACGGCTGGAACAGTCCGATGAGATTCTGCTGCTGATCAAGACAACCAAACAACAATACCAAAATGTGGAGGCTATGCTCCGGGCACAACATCCCTATGAACTTCCGGAAATCATCGCAGTCCCTGTAGAACAGGGGCTGGACGATTACCTCGACTGGGTGGAGAGATGCACAAAAGAATAGACTTGATAATGATGTTCCTGACGCTGCTGGCCTTGTCCAGCCCGAGCACGGCAGCCTGGAACGAGGAAGACCTGTTGTTGCCCGACCAGGCCTTCCAGATCTCCGGCCGCACCGATGGCGCGGAGAAACTGCTTGTTGAATGGCGCATAGCAGACGGCTACTACATGTATCGCGACAAGATCCAATTCGACAGCGATACCATTGGCATAGAAGTCGGGGAACCGAAACTATCGAAAGCCAAGATAAAGAACGACGAATTCTTTGGCAAGGTCGCCGTCTATCGCAACAAAGCGTCTGCGGAAATTCCGATACGTCGTATGCAGGGATCCCGGGAGACCCTGTTGTTAAAAGCCCGTTCACAGGGCTGTGCCGACCTGGGAATCTGCTTTCCACCGCATATGCAGGAGATAAGACTGGCGCTGGAGCCGATGCCGGCCGGCAATCGCGCCGAAGCGATCGGGGAGCCGCTACTCGATATCGGCGATACAGCGTCGAACCAATTGTTTGACAACAATATCGAAGATGAACTGCTGGACCCCGAAGAGGCCTATAAACTTTCGGTGACCGTCGAGGACGGGACCCATCTCCGCCTCTACTGGAGTATCGCCGAGGGGACCTATCTCTATCATGACAAGATTACACTTTCCGCGGGTGAGAACCAGGATACCGCCCTAGGCCAGATCTCACTGCCCGAACCCGAGATCAAGCAGGACACTGTAAGACCGGACGGCACCATAGGCGAAGTTGCCGTTTACCATGATGAGATAGATCTCCTCCTACCGCTTGTGAGAAGCACTGCTGAGGCAACAGATTTCACCTTGAAGGTTGGTTACCAGGGTTGCGCCGAGATTGGCGTATGCTATCCGCCTATAAACAAGCAGTTTACCCTAGCGTTGCCAACCATCTCTGAGGCCGAGGCAAGCGAAACCACCAGTCCCGCAAACGCACCACCGGCCGCTGCCGCCAATGAACCGCTATCGGAGCTTGACGAAATAACCGAAACCATGAAAGGCGGCTCGATCCTGCTCATCATCGGCCTCTTTTTTCTTCTCGGGTTGGGTTTGGCATTTACTCCCTGCATCTTCCCTATGATCCCCATCCTATCCGGCATCATTGCGGGACATGGCGACAAAATCACCACGCAAAAGGCCTTCATATTATCACTGGTCTACGTACTGGCGATGGCGATCACATACACCATTGCCGGCGTCCTGGCCGGACTCTTCGGCGAAAACCTGCAGGCCTATTTTCAGAACCCATGGATACTCAGCGCCTTTGCCTTGGTTTTCGTGCTGCTGGCCCTCTCCATGTTTGGCTTCTATGACCTGCAACTGCCCAGCAGCCTGCAGAGCCGACTCACCGAAGTCAGCAACAGACAACAGGGTGGCTCCCTCATCGGTGTAGCGATCATGGGATTTCTCTCCGCCCTGATAGTCGGCCCCTGTGTCGCACCGCCTCTGGCGGGTGCACTCATCTATATCGGCCAGACCGGTGACGCACCGCTGGGAGGTATGGCCCTGTTCGCCCTCAGTATGGGCATGGGTGCGCCGGTGATTGCGATCGGCACGTCTGCCGGCAAACTGCTGCCGCGTGCCGGCAGTTGGATGGATGCCGTCAAGGCGGTATTCGGCGTTGCCCTGTTGGCTGTTGCCATCATCATGCTTGAGCGTATCATCCCGGCAGATATCGCCATGCTGCTCTGGGGCATCCTCTTTATCGTCTCCGCGATCTACATGGGAGCCCTGCGCAACCTGGAGATCGAGGCAAGCGGCTGGCAGAAGCTGTGGAAAGGTCTCGGTTTCGTGTTTCTGGTTTACGGCACATTGATGCTGGTCGGCGCCGCTGCAGGAGGTAAGGATACCTTGCAGCCACTTCGCGGGATCGCCTTTGCCGGCGGTTCTGGCGGCGCCCAGGGTCACCAGGAGCTTCAATTCAAACGCATAAAAAGCCTAGATGACCTACAGCGTGAAGTCGCATCAGCCAGCAGCCAGGGAAAACCGGTAATGCTCGACTTCTATGCCGACTGGTGCGTCTCCTGCAAAGAGATGGAGAAATATACCTTTTCCGACCCCCAGGTAATCGATGCACTCGCCAATACACACCTGCTGCAGGCCGATGTCACAGCCAACGACGACATCGACCAGGCATTGCTGCAGGGGCATTTCGGCCTCCCCGGCCCACCCGCCATCATTTTTTACGGCAGTGATGGACGGGAGCGCAAGAACTACCGCCTGGTGGGATTCAAGCCCGCCGAGGAATTCAGCGCCCATGTAAACAGGGCCATACGGTAATTTGCGACGATCTTGGCATGTACTGCATTGAAACTGGACAAAATCGCGCTGATCTTGCAGAATCTAACGACTCATAATCATCCCTCCGGAATCCCCGTAATCGGGATCAGCATGTGAAACAAAAGCTGGGGGGTGTACACCTAAATTTCTCTGCCCTGGAATATTGGATAATGGCAACCATCCTGGTACTGAACGGTCCGAATCTGAATCTGCTTGGCACCCGGGAACCCAAACACTATGGTCACGAGACTCTTGACGCCATTCGCCAGCGCCTGGAAAGCAGAGGCAGAGAGTTGGGGTTCGATATCGATTTCCGTCAAAGCAATGCGGAACACGAACTCCTTACGTGGATACATCAGGCTAACCAATCGGATGTCTGTTTCATCATTATCAATCCGGCTGCATTCACTCATACCAGCATAGCGCTGAGAGATGCGATATTGGGAACAGGCATACCCTACATAGAGGTCCATCTCTCCAATGTGCACGCCAGAGAGGAGTTCCGCAAACACTCCTATTTCTCTGACAAAGCCGAAGGTGTCATCACCGGCCTGGGTGCGGAGGGTTATGAACTCGCCTTGCAAGCCGCTGCCACGCGGCTCAACAAATAATTCTTAGAGACAGGTCAACATGGATATTCGCAAAGTAAAAAAATTGATTGAGTTACTTGAGGAGTCTGACGTCGCGGAGATCGAAATTCATGAAGGGGAGGAGTCGGTCAGAATAAGCCGCCAAAGCTCAATACCCTCAACGATAGCTATCCCAAGCATGCAGCCTCAGGTTGCGGCAGCCCCGGCGCCCGCACCGGCAGCAGCACCTGCCGCTACCGGCGCCCCCGAACCGCGAGCCGCAGCCGAGGAGATTCAGGGACACAGTGTAAACTCACCGATGGTGGGCACCTTCTACCGATCGCCCTCGCCCGGCAGTAAGCCGTTTGTGGAGGAGGGCCAAACGGTCGCAGTCGGCGATACCCTGTGTATCATTGAAGCGATGAAGATCCTCAACCAGATAGAGTCCGACAAGGCCGGTACCGTCAAAAAAATTCTGGTCGAAAACGGACAGCCCGTCGAATACAACGAACCGCTATTCATCATTGATTGAGTGACACCATGATAGACAAGATCGTAATCGCCAATCGTGGTGAGATAGCATTGCGCATCCTGCGCGCCTGTAAAGAACTCGGCATCAAGACCGTCGCCGTACACTCCGAGGCCGACCGTGATCTAAAGCATGTGTTGCTTGCCGACGAATCCGTATGCATAGGCCCCGCTCCCTCGAGCGAGAGCTATCTGAACATACCCGCCATCATCAGTGCCGCCGAAGTCACTGACTCGGTCGCCATACATCCCGGATACGGCTTTCTTTCAGAGAATGCAGATTTCGCCGAGCGTGTGGAAAACAGCGGTTTCATCTTTATCGGACCCAAGGCCGATACAATCCGCACCATGGGCGACAAAGTGGCCGCCATCGAAGCCATGCGCAAGGCCAATGTGCCGACGGTGCCGGGTTCAAACGGTCCGCTGGACAACAATGCCAAGCGCACCAGAGATGTAGCGAACGAAATCGGTTATCCGGTCATCATCAAGGCCGCCGGTGGCGGTGGCGGTAGGGGCATGCGGGTAGTGCATACGGAAGCGACGCTGCTGAACGCCGTTGCCATGACCAAGGCCGAAGCCGAAGCCGCATTCGGTAACGGCACCGTGTATATGGAGAAGTTCCTCGGCAATCCTCGCCACGTCGAGTTTCAGGTCCTTTCCGACACTCATGGCAATGCGATTCATCTAGGTGAGCGCGACTGTTCTATGCAACGCCGTCACCAAAAGGTTGTGGAGGAGGCGCCTGCGCCTGGCATTACCCAACAGCAACGCAATAACGTGGGCGAACGCTGCGCCGAAGCCTGCCGCCAGATCGGCTATCGGGGCGCGGGTACGTTCGAGTTTCTCTACGAGGATGGTGAATTCTACTTCATTGAGATGAATACCCGGGTGCAGGTTGAACATCCGGTCACCGAACTGATCACGGGTATCGATATCGTAAAACAGCAGATTCTCATCGCAGCCGGAGAACCCCTGAGCTACAAACAGGACGAGATCAAGCTACAAGGCCATGCCGTCGAATGCCGGATCAATGCCGAGGACCCGGAGAAGTTTCTACCCAGCCCCGGCACCATCAGCCAGCTCCATACCCCCGGTGGTCCTGGCGTTCGTGTCGACACCCATATCTACAATGGCTACAGAGTCCCTCCCTACTACGACTCCATGATTGGCAAGCTTGTCACCCACGGGGAGACCCGTGAATCGGCCATCGCGAGAATGCGCATCGCCCTGCAGGAGATGGTGATCAGTGGTATCAAGACCAATATACCGCTGCACCTGGACATCATGCGTGACGCTGCCTTCAGAGAAGGTGGCGCCAACATCCACTACCTGGAAAAGAAACTAGGACTTTGAGTGTCGAGTTTTGAGTTGTGGGTTATGAGTTTTAAGTTGGGAAGCGCTTATCCCTCAGCTAACCCATAATTAAAACTCACTACTCAAAACTTACAATATGTGGTTGCAACTCTCAATCGACTGCAGTGAAACCGAGGCCCCTTTGCTGGAGCTGGTCTTCGCGGACCTTGGAGCGCTATCTGTCACCCTTGGCGATGCCGGTGATCAGCCGCTGCTGGAAACCCCGCCGGAGTCGACCCAGCTATGGCAACACACTCGAGTCACCGCACTGTTCGAGGAAGACCGGCAACCACTGAAGCTACGCACTGCCCTTGCCGCGATCCTCGACCCCGAACTGGTCGGCAGACTGCGATGGGAACGTATTGAAGACAGGATATGGGAGCGGGTCTGGCTGGAGCATTTCAAACCCATGTCATTCGGACGGCGTCTGTGGGTCTGTCCTGCTGGCGAATCGATTGATCAACGGAATACGGTTGTCATTAAACTCGATCCCGGACTGGCCTTCGGCACAGGCACACACCCCACCACAGCACTCTGCCTGGAATGGCTGGATGCTCAGGACCTGAAGGGAAGACGTATTATCGATTACGGCTGTGGCTCCGGTATCCTCGCGATCGCAGCGCTGAAGCTTGGCGCCTCCTCAGCCGTTGCCCTCGACCATGACCGGCAGGCCTTGATCGCCAGTAGAGACAATGCGCAGAAGAATGGCGTTTCGGACCGACTTATAACCTGCCTGCCGGATGAAATGCCAAACGGACAGTTCGACCTGCTGGTTGCCAACATACTTGCAGCGCCATTGATCCAACTAGCCCCGGATTTTGCACGGCTCGTCCGGCCCGGCGGCAGGTTCGCCCTCTCCGGTATTCTCGTGGAGCAAGAATCCGAAGTGGCACCGGCTTACCAGGCATTCGCGGCCCTGGAGGCACCCAAACGGCAACAAGAATGGCTGCTTCTGAGCGGTGCGGTCACCTAAATTCTTAGCCGCAGACAGACAATTCAGCTTTCAATAGTGCTGCGACCAGGCGGACTGCAGCACCCAGCTGCGTAAACCATCCAAACAACACCTCATCTATCATTTGCTGGCAGCCATTCTTCCCCGCGACAAGAGAAGGGTCATACCCATGCCCGGCAGACACCCTAAACATCCGTCAGAATTTGCCACAAAGGGCTTGCCTGCCGTTTGGCTTCGGTCTAACGTAGAGGTGTTGAACAGTGGTCTGAAAACCAACCCAGGGCTCATCGCTGCGCCATAAGTTTAGCGCAAGGCGTATGTTCTCTTGTTCCACTTTAAACATCCATAGAGTAGACACGAAGATCCGCACAGCCTTAGCCGGTACAATAGCTACACTTTGACTGAAGCATAGATAGAAAGTAATCCGCCACATGTTTACCCAGTGCCAACACTGTCTAACCATGTTCCGTATCACACCGGAACAACTTAAGGCTGCTGACGGAAAAGTACGCTGCTGTCAATGCAACAATATATTCAATGCGCTCCAGAATCTTAGGGAGTCTCCCGCACCGTTTGTCAACGATAATGATTTGCAGGAGGATATGACTGCGACAGACCGGAATGAGAGTGCCGCAGTCTCAACCTCGCAACCGGCGCATGGAGAGGAAACTTCGGATGGACTCGTTATTGAATCGAACTTGGTCAGTGACAGCGAAGTCGAGAAATCCCTCGATGCCTTGGCTGACGAGGAGCCTCCTATCGAGCAATTGAGTGAGGACTCAATCCTTGAAGTGGATGAGAATAGTTCTGAATTCGACAGTCAAAACCAATTCCTTCTTGAGCGTGACGACGGACTAGAAACGGAACCGGATTATTTTGCCGCCGGCACCGAATCGCAAATGTCCGAACTGCTTGATCGGGATTCCGCCTCTCTGCTTCTCGAAGAGAACGCTAGGGATGATCGGTTAGCAGAGGTAATTTCATTCGATAACCACGACAAGGAATCTCTTGTTGAGGCAGAATCAAGAACATCAAGCGAGGAACCAGTTGCCGAAGATGAGACTACAGCCTCGAGCGAGGAAACCTTTACTGAAGAGGACTCGGTAACCACCGACGAGGAAACGTCCGGTGAAGCAGAATCGACGAGTACAGGCGAGCAGCATGAGCAAGCGTCATCATCCGAATTCATACCGCAGGGAGAGGATTTCGTCCCTGCCGAAGAAGAGACTCTCCGATCGCAGGACTCGCTGGATGAGGAGACCCGCTTTACGTTTGAGGAGGAGTATGAAAAACCTCAACCCAGCCGCTACAGACGCTACTGGATTATCGGCTCACTACTTCTGCTACTCCCCCTCAGCGGACAGATCACATGGCACTTGAGGGACAGCCTTGTCGCCCATCATGCCGGAAGACAGCTTCTCCAGGGTGTCTGCAGCCTTGCGGGCTGCAAGGTGCCCATACGCCGTGATACCGAACAGATACTCATCAGTGATCGCGCCCTCACCGCCCACCCCGAAAAGCAGGGCATCCTGTCACTCAAGCTCGAAATGGTGAATGCTGCAGCCTTCCAGCAGCCCTTTCCAAGGCTGCAGTTAAGTCTCTACAACGATATGGGCAAAATCATAGCAAGGCGCACATTCCAACCGCATGAATACAAGGCCGATCAATATCAATCCGACCCGATGATGCCGAAACTGAAAGCAGTACATGTGGAGCTCGAACTGCAAGACCCAGGCAATGAAGTCACCGGCTTTAAATTCGATTTCCTTTAGTGGAACCAGTCAGTCCAAACCGTACAGATAGTCACAACGCTGCTATTGCACCAGTCACACATGTGAATGAACAGATCATCATAGTGATCCGGTCATACTCCGTTAATACAGAACCAGCTTGCTTGGCACCCCGTCAATAAACACAACCGTTATTAGACATATAGAATCAATCGGAGATTTTGCGAGACAGTAGCTGTGGGAATTCGCATCAACACCACCTATCCGGCAAAGAACAAGAGATAGCTCTTTGTGGTGATGAAAAGCCAACGGCATAAGTAAGCCAAAACATTGTCGCACCACGATACAGCCATTCGGAGTGTGACTGTAAAAAAGTTCGACACCTGTAAATACGGACAGCATCAGTAAGGAATTAAATTCTACAGAAAGAATTTACATTTCCCTCTTGGTTGCCGGTAAGAGAGCATCATTTACATATCTGCCTAAGATTTAAGAGCTTACTCACCACCTTTCCAGCCGATTCACAGGTAGAGCCACAAGTGCCATTTGTATCAGATCAATTCATACTCAATTTGCCTTTGATTCCGCCAACATTTAGCGGTAGTATCCCACACCCTCCTTCTCCACGACGGACCCCCTGAAGAGTGGCATTCTGGATGCAAATTGGACCCTATAAATTAGAGAACAATCTGCTATTGGCGCCCATGGCCGGTGTCACGGACAGACCATTCCGGCAACTCTGCAGGGAGATGGGGGCCGGGCTCGCCGTTTCTGAGATGGTCTCTTCCGATGCCTCCCTAAGAGGCACGAGAAAGACTGTCCGACGTCTCGATCACGAAGGTGAATCGAGTCCCGTCAGTGTACAGATCGTCGGTTCCGAACCGGATCAGATGGCGAAAGCGGCGCGGGCCAATGTCTCCAATGGCGCACAGATAATCGATATCAATATGGGATGTCCGGCGAAAAAGGTTTGTAAACGCGCCGCAGGATCTGCGCTGTTGAGTGATGAGCATCTCGTAGGAACGATACTGGAGGCGGTTGTCAGTGCCGTCGATGTGCCTGTGACATTGAAAATTCGTACGGGTACAGACCCCGAAAACCGCAACGGTGTGCGTATCGCGACTATCGCGGAAACAGCGGGTATCCACGCCCTCGCCATTCACGGACGCACCCGCGCGTGCAAGTTTTCCGGAGATGCAGAGTACGAAACAATCCGCGACATCAAACAATCAGTCAATATCCCGGTCATCGCTAACGGGGATATCGATTCACCGCAAAAGGCCTCTTCCGTTTTAAAACGTACCGGGGCCGATGCACTGATGATAGGTCGCGCTGCGCAAGGACGCCCTTGGATATTCAAAGAGATCAACCACTATCTGCAAACCGGCAAGGAGATGCCGGAACCTGATCTCGAATGGGTTGCCGGCATCCTTACCGGACATGTCGAGCAACTGTATGATTTTTATGGGGAGTACCTTGGCATACGTATTGCGCGCAAACATATTGCCTGGTACAGCAAGGGGCGCCCCGGCGGCGCGGTTTTTAGGAACAAGATAAACCACACGGAGTCCGCGGAACAACAACAGCAGGCCATCCGTTACTATTTTGATTGCCTACAAAACAATGGGGAATTGGCGGCATGATGACTGATGCGGTTCTTACCAAAAAAGAGAATCAAGAGTATCTGACAGTCACACATAGTAAGAAATCAGAACCCTTACGCCAGTGTGTCAGTGACGCAATGCAACGTTATTTCAATAACCTTGACGGGCACGGCGCAAACAACCTCTATAGACTGGTGATGAACGAGGTGGAGGCACCATTACTCGAAAGCGTCATGAAACATACCGGTGGCAACCAATCCCAGGCAGCATCCATTCTGGGTATCAGTCGAAGCACCTTGCGCAAGAAACTCTCACAATACGACCTCGACTGAAGTCAGCTTACACTTACTTGGAATCTTCAACATGGCATCGATAAAACGCGCCCTGATAAGCGTTTCAGACAAAACCGGGATTGTGGAATTCGCCCGCAATCTCGCTGAAAAAGGGATCGAGATCCTCTCCACTGGCGGTACGTCAAAACTGCTGACGCAAAATGACATTCCGGTCATTGAGGTCTCAGAATATACCGGTTATCCGGAAATGATGGATGGCCGGGTTAAGACTTTGCACCCCAAAATACATGGTGGAATACTCGGACGGCGCGGAATCGATGACGGTGTCATGAAAGAGAACGGTATCGGGGGCATCGATTTGATCGTGGTCAATCTCTATCCCTTCGAAGAGACAGTGGCCGATCCCGATTGCGATCTCCCGACTGCAATAGAGAACATCGATATCGGCGGTCCCACCATGCTTCGCGCTGCGGCCAAGAACCACAAAGACGTAGCGGTGATCGTCGACGCACTAGACTATGACAGGGTGCTGCATGAGATGAGGGACAACAACAACGAATTGAGCACTGCCACCCGATTCGACCTTGCGGTAAAGACCTTCGAACATACCGCTCGCTACGACGCCGCCATCGCCAACTACCTTGGTTCGCGTCTGGGGGGTAAAGTCAGCGATTTTCCTCGCACCCTATCCCTTCAATTCAGGCAGGCGCAAACCATGCGCTATGGGGAGAATCCCCATCAGAAGGCGGCATTCTTTGTCGAACACAAGATCGATGAGGCGAGCGTGGCCACTGCCAAGCAACTTCAGGGCAAAGAGCTCTCGTATAATAACATTGGCGACACCGATGCCGCGTTGGAGTGCGTCAAGAGTTTTGACGAAGGCCCCGCCTGCGTCATCGTCAAACACGCCAATCCCTGTGGCGTAGCATATGGTGCCAATCTGCTGGAGGCCTATGATCGCGCCTACAGTACCGATCCCGAATCGGCATTCGGCGGAATTATCGCTTTTAGCGGTGAACTGGATGGGGAGACGGCGAAGGCCATCATCGACCGTCAGTTCGTAGAAGTGATCATCGCGCCGAAAGTCTCTGCGGCAGCTATCGAGGCCGTCAGCAGCAAGAAGAATGTGCGCCTGCTGGAGTGTGGCGAATGGCTTAGCGAGGCGATCCACCGCACTGAATACAAGCGGGTCAATGGCGGCCTGCTGGTGCAGGATGCCGACCTGCAGCTGACCCACCACACCAAGGTGGTTACCCAACGGCACCCCACCGAGCAGGAGATGCGCGACCTGTTATTTACCTGGCGTGTCGCCAAGTACGTCAAATCGAACGCCATCGTCTATGGCAGGGACGGCATGACCATCGGAGTCGGCGCTGGCCAGATGAGCCGGGTCAACTCTGCACGCATCGCCGCAATCAAAGCGGAACATGCTTCGCTTGAAGTAAAGGGTTCGGTGATGGCCTCGGATGCATTCTTCCCTTTCCGTGACGGTATAGACAATGCTGCAGAGGTTGGGATTACCGCCGTCATACAGCCAGGTGGATCGATGCGTGACGATGAGGCGATCGCGGCCGCCGATGAGCACGGCATGGCGATGGTATTCACCGGCATGCGTCACTTCCGTCACTGATGAACATCCTGGTCATCGGTTCGGGCGGCCGTGAACACGCCCTTGCCTGGAAAGCCGCGCAATCGGATCTGGCGGACAGGGTCTTTGTCGCCCCCGGCAATGCCGGCACCGCCCTCGAGCAGAAGCTCGAGAATGTGGAGGTCGATGCAGACTCGATAGATCAGTTGATCGAATTCGCCAAGACCCATCAAATAGGGCTGACGATTGTCGGCCCGGAGGCACCACTGGTTAATGGCATCGTGAATGCCTTCGATGCAGCCGGTCTTCGCTGTTTCGGGCCAAGCAGGGACGCGGCGCAACTGGAGGGTTCGAAATCCTTCACCAAGGACTTTCTCGCCCGCCACGACATTCCCACCGGAAGCTACCGGACCTTCACCGAGATCGATGCCGCACTGGCGTATCTGAACCAAGTCGGCGCTCCCATCGTCATCAAGGCCGATGGCCTGGCGGCCGGGAAGGGCGTCATCGTCGCCATGGATCTGGCAACTGCGGAATCAGCGGTCCGCGATATGTTGGCGGGCAATGCCTTCGGCGAAGCCGGTCATCGTGTGGTCATTGAGGAGTTTCTGGACGGTGAAGAGGCCAGTTTCATTGTCATGGCCGACGGTAAACATATCCTGCCGATGGCAACCAGCCAGGACCACAAGAGAGTGGGTAATGGCGATACCGGTCTCAATACCGGCGGTATGGGGGCCTACTCACCTGCACCCGTGGTCGATGACACCATCTATGAGAGGATCATGCGGGAGGTAATCCAGCCCACCGTCAAAGGCATGGCCGAAGAGGGCATGCCCTATACCGGATTTCTCTACGCCGGATTGATGATTACCGCGGATGGCTCGCCCAAGGTTATCGAATACAATTGTCGTTTTGGCGACCCCGAGACTCAACCGATCATGCTACGCATGCGTTCCGACCTGGTTGCACACTGCCTGGCCGCACTGGATGGAAGGCTTGACCAGGAGCAGACCGAATGGGATTCCAGAGCATCCGTGGGTGTTGTGCTGGCGGCCGGCGGTTATCCGGGCGCCTATGAAAAAGGCAAGGTCATCAGCGGGCTCCCTGAATCCGATGCCCCCTCGCAAAAAGTCTTCCACGCCGGCACTAGGCTGGATGGTGACAGGGTCGTTACCGCTGGTGGGCGGGTATTATGTGCCACCGCCCTGGGTGAAAGTGTCACTTCGGCACAACAGAGCGCCTATGCATTGACCCGCTCTATCCATTGGGATGACGTCTATTATCGCAACGATATCGCATACCGTGCGATTGCCAGGGAAGAGAGCGATTGAAGCATAGGGTTGCTACGGCTGCCTCAATCGTCGGCACGCACACTATTCGCGCATTGCTGGCAATGGCGCTGGTTGTGATCAGTTATCTCGCCTTCACGCCGCTGGACACCCCGGTCGTCGCGGAGTTCAATGACAAGCTATCCCATATTGTGGCCTTTGTCGTGCTCGCCTTTCTGGTCGATTTTTCGTGGCCGCAATCAAAATGGAATCCGGCGAAATATCTACCGCTCTTCGGCTATGGCCTCTTCATCGAGGTGGTTCAAGCCATCATGCCTCACCGAATCTTCTCTACCTGGGATTTGCTGGCAGATGTCTTGGGGCTGCTCATCTATCCACTGCTGTTACCGCTACTGTTACGCATACCCCTTATCCAAGAACTGCACAACAGCGCTTCCAGGACCAGTTCACATTAGTCCACCCGATTCTGCCCACCTGAGAGACACGACACACAACCCATTCCGCTTTGCTGAACAAAAGAGTCTCCCCGCTTTGCCAATCGGATCAGTATGCCGCGAGCCGAAATAGCCCGTTTCCGCAAACCCGCTCAGCAGCATAATCTCGATTTGGGTTATATTTAATCTATATACTGGCGGTAGTTGCCAGATTTTATTGTCAGGCCCCTGTCGATCAGCACAACAATCAATACAGAACTTCGTCTGTTATGAGCAAAGTCAAACACAGCGCTTTCAAATACGATTTTCTAGGCTCAGATCCCAAGGACATTCAACGGTCAGTCTCCAACCACCTTGTCTACACCATAGGCAAGGACCCCTATACCGCAACCGATCATGATTGGATGATGGCCTTCAGCCATGTGATTCGCGACCGTCTTATCGAACGCTGGATGGAGACCCAGCGCAACTTTTACAGACACGATGCCAAACGAGTCTACTATCTGTCGATGGAATTTCTTATCGGACGCAGCCTGATCAACAGCCTGCTGAATATGGATGTTCACGATGCCTGTACCGAGGCCCTGCATAAACTCGGTATCGAACTTGAACGACTACGTAGCCTTGAACATGACGCGGCGCTTGGCAATGGCGGACTCGGGCGCCTGGCCGCCTGCTTTCTCGATTCCATGGCCAGTTTGAACATACCAGGCTACGGCTACGGTATTCGTTTCGAATATGGCATGTTCAGACAGAAAATCGAAAATGGCTGTCAGGTCGAACTGCCCGAAAATTGGCTAATTCACGATAACCCCTGGGAATTTCCCCGCCCAGAGGTCTCCTACCGGGTCCGGTTCGGTGGGCGAGTCATGGAGTATCAGGATACAACAGGCCGGCGTCATTTTGATTGGATAGAGGGCGATGTCGTCATCGCCCAAGCTTATGACACCCCAATTCCCGGCTATAAAAACGACACCGTCAACAATCTCAGGCTGTGGAGCGCCAAGGCCTATGAGGACTTCGACCTTAATCGCTTCAATCAGGGAGAGTATACCGAGGCCGTAGTCGGTAAGACCCTGTCCGAGAACATCACCAAGGTACTCTATCCCAACGACAGCTCCACCATGAACAAGCGTTTGCGGCTGAAACAGCAATACTTTTTCGTCTGCGCCTCACTGAAGGACGTTCTACGCCGCTTCTTCACCGATCATGACAGCCTGAGTGAACTGCCGGACAAGGTTGCCATTCAGCTCAATGACACCCATCCCGCCATCGCCATCCCTGAGATGATGCGCCTGCTGATGGACAAACATCACCTCGAATGGCAACCCGCCTGGGAGATCACCACTCGAGTCTTCTCCTACACCAACCACACGCTGCTCCCTGAGGCGCTGGAGACATGGCCGGTTGATATTTTCGAACAACTGCTGCCAAGACACCTGCAGTTGATACTGGAGATCAATCGGCGTTTTCTGCTGATGCTCGGCCATCTCCACCCAGGAGACATGGATATCCTGCGCCGTCTCTCCATCATCGATGAGAGCAACGGACGACGCATACGCATGGCCCATCTGGCAATCATCGGCAGTCACAAGGTCAATGGCGTCTCGGCACTCCACAGCGAACTTCTGCGCGAATCGACCTTCAGGGATTTCAACAGCTTCTATCCCGGCAAGATCATCAACATCACCAACGGCATCACCCCCCGACGCTGGCTCTATCAATCCAACCGGGGGCTCTCGTCATTGATCAGTGACGCCATTGGTCCGGAGTGGATCAGAGACCTCAGCCAGATTAAACAGCTAGAGTCACTGGCCGAAGACAGTGCTTTTCAGGAGAGATTTTATGCCGTTAAACAGGCAAACAAACAACGCCTTGCCAAGTTGATACTGTACTATTTGGACAGCAGGGTAGATCCGAGCATGCTATTCGATGTACAGGTTAAAAGAATCCACGAATACAAACGCCAATTGCTCAACTTGTTTCGCGCCATTGCCCTCTACAATCGCCTACTCGAAAATCCCAAGACCATTCATGTGCCACGCACCATCCTGTTCGGAGGTAAGGCGGCACCCGGTTACACCATGGCGAAACTGATCATCCGTCTCATCAATGATGTGGCCGATGTCATCGATAACGATCCGGCTGTCAGTGACCGATTGAAGATCCTCTTTATCCCCAATTACGACGTTACCACTGCATCGGACATCATCCCTGCGGCGGAACTCTCGCAACAGATTTCAACGGCCGGCATGGAGGCATCGGGTACCGGCAATATGAAACTTGCCCTCAATGGCGCCCTGACCATGGGAACCATGGATGGCGCCAATGTAGAGATGCATGAGAATATCGGCGCCGACAATATTTTCATATTCGGCTTAACGACAGATGATATAACAAGGCTCAATCGGCAGGGATACCAGCCCCGGCGTGTTTATGAATCAGATCCGGTATTGAAACGTGTTATCGACATGATCGCCAATGGCTTCTTTTCACCGGAGGAGCCGAAACGCTATCGCATGATCACCGACACTCTTCTCAACAACGATCATTTCAAGGTAATCGCCGATTTCAAAAGCTACCTGGAAATTAGCGACCAGGCCGACCAAGTCTATCTCAACACCGCCGATTGGAACAAGCGGGCAATTCTAAACACCGCCCGAATGGGCTATTTCTCCAGTGACCGCACCATCCAAGAATATGCCAAGAAGATCTGGCACGTAAAACCTATCAGATGATTGCCGGGCGTACCGAATCAAACCGAACACCGGTCTAAACCTCCCGGATTGAACATGCGCAATCAATCGGCACAAACAGGTATGTCAGTCATATAATATGGGGCACAAACACGGAGAGACGCGATACACAGGCAGCAGAAACGGTTAACCGCACTGATCGCGCTGCTGTCGTTGACCGCCTGTGGTGGTGGTAGTGTTGGCGACGACGATGATGATGAAGAGGAGACCCGTTTCGTCGCCAAAGATACGCCGGTGAGCTGCAGTTTTTATCCCGAAAGACCCGATTGACCCTGAAACGGACAAATCACCGTTCAGTGCTCCGTAAAAGCTGCCGGTCAAACTACGACGCAGCGCCGAGGAGGATAAATCAATCGAAGAGGGTGTCGAAGTGGCCGCTGTCTCCGTTCGCCTCGAGCTGCCTGAAGAAGTCAGCGGTGCGCTGCTGCAACGTTGAGAGAGACGACTGCCTTACCAACTCCCTGGCTTCAAGCAGCGCGCTGGGTTGCATACTCAACTCGCGTAGTCCCATACCGATCAATAATCTGGCATAGCGTGGTTCACCTGCCATCTCACCACACATACTGACCGGAATACCCGCTCTGTTGGCGGCATCGATGGTACGCTGAATCAGATAGAGTACGGAAGGATGGAGCGGGTCGAAGAGGAAATTCACCTCCTCATCCATACGATCGACCGCCAAGGTGTATTGAATCAGGTCATTGGTTCCGATTGAGAGAAAATCGAGTTGGCGGGCAAAGCTGTCTGCCGCCAAGGCCGCAGCCGGCACTTCGATCATTCCACCTATCGGGATGTCGACATCGAATGACAAACCTGCGTTGCGCAGCTCCTCCTTGGTCCTGTCAATCATCTGCAAGGCCTGTTTCAGTTCTTGAATCCCCGACAGCATCGGCAACATCAACCTAACCGGCCCCTCGGCGGAGGCACGCAGAATCGCCCTGAGTTGAGGGATGAACAACTCAGGCTCCTTCAGGCACAGCCGAATCGCACGCAGGCCCAGGGCAGGATTGATAGCCGGCATACAACCTGAGTCAGTTATACTCCCGGTAGTCTTGTCCATGCCCAAATCAAGTGTACGGATGGTAAGGGGGATACCGCCCAACCCCTTGACGGCATCACGATACGCCTGCAACTGCTCCTCTTCCGTTGGCGGTGTTGGCCGGTTCATGAAGAGAAACTCGGTACGGAACAGGCCCACGCCATCTGCCCTGTTGTTGAGTGTAGTCTCGATATCTTCCGGCAGTTCGATATTGGCGTGCAAAAAGATCTGCTCACCATCGGTTGTCAATGCCGGCAGATCGACCCGAAGCCGTAGCTCCTCCTCTCTGAGACGCCTCTCCTCGATGCGTTGACGATAATAGTCGAGGATACGAGGTGTGGGGTCCGCAAGCACCACGCCCTGCGCACCATCGACAACCAGCTGTTCGCCATGCCGAAACAGAGAGGTCGCCTGGTGAATACCGACAACCGCGGGAATGCCCAGGCTGCGCGCAAGAATTGCGGTATGGGAAAGAGGTCCACCGAATTCGGTAACGAAGGCAACGACACCTTGATTCTTCATCATGATGGTCTCGGCGGGCGTCAGATCCTTGGCCACCACGATCCGCCCATTCAGGTTACCCTGTTGTTGCGGCTTGCCGCCCGCGAGCACGAACTGCACCTGGCCCACCACATGATCGACATCATCCTTGCGGGTCCGCAGGTAGGGATCATCCATTTCGTCGAACACCCTGACCAACTCATCCCTGCGCACCTGTAATGCCCACTCGGCGCTAAAGAGATTCTCCCTTATCAGATTGATTGTCGCCTGACTGATGGCGTAGTCCTCCAACATCAACAGATGGGTATCGATGAATTCACTGATATCCAATGCCGTATTGGTCGGTATCTGTTCGCGCACCAGACGCAGGTGGCTGCTGGTCATGTGCAAGGCGTTCTCGAAGCGTTCGATTTCGCTCTGAATCAAATCCTCACTGATCTCGCGACGGGTAACCTCCGGTGTGCCCTGTTGCAGCAGATAGACATCACCTATCGCGACCTCACGAGAAGTATTGATACCTATGCCCTGGCAGGATAGCGTCACTGATCTTCTCCGAATCGCTCGTTGATCAGAGAGATCAATGCCTGCATTGCCTCCTGCTCGTCGCTACCGTCAATCTCAAGATGCAATGTAGAGCCCTGATTGGCTGCCAGCATCATAACGCCCATAATGCTTTTTCCATTGACCCGCTGGCCGTTACGATTCAGAAAAACATCGCTCGAGAAGCTGTTGGCGCAACTCACCAATTTCGCCGCTGCACGGGCATGCAGTCCCAGTTTATTTATGATTTCTACCTCTTTATCCAACATACGCTTTACTGTTTGTTAAGGGTTTCACAGCAGATTATTCCCTCTTTCCCTCCACTTACCGCCTTCTCGGTCAATGCGTCGAGATCCATGGTTTGATAATTGAGGGTTCGTATCAGCATCGGCAGATTGATACCCGAAATGACGTTTACCCGCCCTTTCTCCGCCAAACTATATGCGATGTTGCTGGGCGTGGAACCATACATGTCGGTAAACACCAATACCCCCTGACCCTGGTCCAACCGACTTATCAACCCGCTGGCCTGCTCGACAAGTTTCTCCGGATTGCTGTCGATACCGACAGGCAGAGTCTCAACAGCCAGCGGCGCACCCTCAAGCATCTTTCCCGCAGTCTCCAGAATTGCTTCGCCGATCCGGCTGTGGGTGATGAGCAGCAGACCGATGGTCATGATAATTCCCGATGACGGCTCATGACATGTAAACCCGCCTCAGAAAAGTGACTTGCCAACCGCTCCACGAGAAATACTGACCTATGCTGGCCACCCGTGCAGCCCACGGCAATGGTGAGATAGCTGCGCCCATCCGCCTCGAATGCCGGTATCCAGCGAGCCAGGAAATCGATCATATCTGAAAGCATACCGGTCACCTCATCATGGGCCGACAGATAGTCCGCTACCGGAGCCTCCATCCCATTGTAGGAGCGAAGCTCTTCCTGCCAATAGGGATTCGGCAGACAGCGTGCATCAAACACAAAATCAACATCCCTGGGAAGACCATGTTTGAAGCCGAAGGATTCGAACAGAATCGATACCTTCCCCTCATCCCCCCCGATACGGTGTCGTACCAAGTCACGCAGCTCATGAAGATTGGTATGGGTGGTATCGATTCGCAGGTCGGCCGCTTCGATCACCGGCGACAGCAGCTCGCGTTCATGGCGAATTGCCTCTGCCAGCGAACGCTGTTCATTCGTCAATGGATGTTTACGGCGGGTTTCGCTGAAACGCTTGATCAATGTATCCGCTTTGGTGTCGAGAAACAACATTTTACAGTCGAGCCCACGCTGACGGATGTTCTCCACCATATCCGGCAGAGTGGATAGTTGACTCGATTGACTGCGGGCATCGATACTCACTGCCGTCTTGCGGAATATGTCCTCCGGCTCACCTGTCAGATGATCGGCCACCGAGATCAACAGAGAAATCGGCAAATTATCTATGCAGTAATAGCCCATGTCCTCAAGGGTATGCAGGGCTATGGTCTTGCCTGAACCCGACATGCCGCTGACGATTTGCAGTTTGAACCACTCGGACATGATGGTCTCTTATTGATCCTGATCGATATAGATCTGTTGACGATCGACGAAGTCCTGAGTGGCGTTGTAGCCATCAAGCATCAGCATATGCTGTCGTACGGCGGTTTCCACCAGAATAGCCAGATTCCGTCCGGCGGCCACCGGCAGGCTCGTTTGAGGTATATCGACCCCCAGCATGGCGCGTGTTGAATGGCAACCCTCGAGACGGTCCATTTCGTGCAGTTTCTTGTCATCGAAGTGCAGCAGGTCAATGATCAAATGCAACTCTTTGTTGGGTTTAATGGCGCTGTTGCCGAACATAGCGCGGATATTAATCATCCCTAAACCACGTACTTCCAGGAAGTCCTGCAAAACCTTCGGACAGCGGCCGATGAGTGTATTACTGGCGGATTTGAAAATCTCTGTTGCATCATCCGCAATCAAACAATGGCCACGAGAAATCAATGCCAATGCGAGCTCGCTTTTTCCGATAGCCGGATCACCGCTGAGCAATACGCCCCTACCAAGGACTTCCATATAGACCCCGTGCACCAGCAGTTTTTCCCCCACCGGATGACTGAAGCGCTCCAATAAGCGGCTGATCACCTGATTGTCGGGTTGGGGGGTGTAGAAAAGCGCAATGTTCCTTTCCAGTGCCTGTTCCTCACATTCCTGAAGCGGTTTTAGTCCATCGGTGAATATGAGTGCGGCGGGGGAGGCCTTAAAGAGTACCTGTAGATAATCATGATAGACATCCTTTTCTTCATTCAGCAGATGTTCCCTTTCCGGCGGCCCTATGACCTGGATCTGATTGGGCCGGACCAGATTGAGGGGGCCTGCGGGTGGCTTTCCGTGTTGCGATTCAATATCCAGAACAATCTCTGTCTCCCCCCCTTCACCATTCCAGCTCAGCGAAAGCTCGCTGGCCAGCTCTTCATAGAGATCCCGAATGGTATAGATTGGCTTCATCAAGAAGAGATTATAGCTTCCCGTTGCTGAATCAGTTGATAAAGATCATGCGCGGTTGTCGCTTGTCTCAGCGCAGTACAGAAATCGAGATCATCAAACATCTGTGCCAGTTTGGCCAACAATTGCAGATGCTCGTCGGTTGCCTCTTCCGGAACCAACATGGCGAAGGCAAGATCAATCGGTTGATTGTCGATAGCATCGAAATCGATTCCCTCGGGCAGTTGGATAAACGCCGCGAGAGCCTCGGTGATTTGCGGCATGCGGGCATGGGGTAGCGCAATACCCTTGCCCAAGCCTGTGCTGCCCAGCCTTTCACGCTCAAGGAGCGCATCAAAAACCAAATCTTGATTGAGATCTGGAACAGCCTCGGCCAGTCGCTGACCGAGCTGTTCCAATACGCGCTTCTTGCTGGCAGCCTCCACATTGCAACCGATCCGTTCTTCCACAAGATAGCCGTTTGGAAACATGGAAACCTCGCCAGTTCAATCAGCCCGTATTACTCAGACGCATATTTTACGCCGCTTCCGGCGCGATGACTTTTCATTTTCTCCTTGTGTTTCAACACCTGCCTATCGAGCCTGTCCGTAAGCAGGTCGATGGCTGCATACATGTCTTCCTGTACAGAATCCGCATAAACGCTCGCACCGTTCACTTGCATTGTGGCTTCTGCCTTCTGCCTCATTTTCTCCACGCTCAGGATAACGTGAACATTTATCACATTATCGAAATGGCGCTCCAGGCGCTCAAATTTATTGTCAACATAGCTTTTCAAGGCATCGGTTACATCCACATGATGACCGGTCACGCTAATTTGCATAATTTTCTCCTATCTTAGATGAGGTTACCCATCACCCTGCCTGACACGACTCAATGGCGACAAACCATGAATACAGTATATGCTGTTTAGCAATCCACATAAGCCTTGTGCCTGGTTGCATCCGCAAAGGGACTACTGTTAACAACCGCTGGTCAGTCGCGCAATTAACTCCTACATCAGACGTTTACGTTCGTTCGACGGTGGAATACCCATCGACTCACGGTACTTTGCCACTGTCCGGCGGGCAACTTCGATACCCTGATCGGACAAGAGCGCGGCAATCTTGTTGTCACTGAGAGGCTTTTTGGGAATCTCAGCGGCGATCATTTTTTTTATCAGCGCACGAATTGCTGTAGACGAGCACTCACCTCCCGCACTGGTGCTGACGTGGCTGGAAAAGAAATACTTAAACTCCAGTGTCCCCCTGGGTGTATACATATATTTCTGGGTAGTCACGCGGGATATTGTCGATTCATGCATATCCAGCGCTTCTGCGATATCCCTCAATACCAGAGGCTTCATGGCCTCTTCTCCATGTTCAAAATACCCTCGTTGATACTCTACGATTTTACTCGCCACACGTAAAATAGTCTCGTTTCTGCTCATCAGACTCTTGATGAACCAACGCGCCTCCTGCAAATGGTTCTTCAGAAAGGTATTGTCTTTACTCTGATCCGCGCGTCTGATCAGATTGGCGTAACCAGCGTTTACCCGCAGTTTCGGGGTCACCTCGCCATTCAGTTCAACCACCCATCGACCGTTACGCTTACTCACGAATACATCGGGTATGACATATTCAGGTTCGCTGCTGGCGATGAGCGTACCCGGATGAGGATTGAGTGTACGAATCAGCTGCATCACCGCCGCTAGCTCATCCTGATCGATTTTCATCCTGCGTACGATCTGATTCTGGTCTTGCGCGGTCAGCAGGTTGAAATGGTCCTTGCAAAGCCTGATCGCCGACTGCAGATAGGGGGTCGGTTCGGGCAGCTGATTCAACTGGATGAGCAGGCAGTCTTGAGGGTCCTGGGCTCCGACACCGGGTGGATCGAAGGCCTGAATTCGATGCAACACCGCTTTGATGTCATCAAGAGTGGCCTCTTCATCGTTCAGTGACTGCAACACCTCCTCCAGATCACCGATAAAATAACCATCCTCATTGATGCTGTCTATGATGGCTGTGGCGATATAGTTATCCTGGGGAGAGAAGGGTGTCAGATTCATCTGCCACAGCAGATGGTCCTGCAGCGTCGTGGCGCTACTGTTCTGCATCAAATAGTCGTGGTCATTGGCCTCGCCACCGCCGCCTATACTCGGCTGATAGCTGTCATAAACATCACTCCATTCACTATCGACCGGCAGTTCCTCGGTCACTTGGGACGCATCAGTTTTGACTTCACGTTCGTTGTTGATGTCGTTGCTGGTCGAATCCACTGCCGCAGAATTCTCCGCCACACCGTTTCCCACCTCCTCATTATCCTGAGTACTGTTCTGTTGGCCAAACTCCTCCTCTACTTCGAGCATGGGATTGGTCTCGACCACCTCCTGAACTTCCTGACTGAGGTCGAGAGCAGACAGTTGCAGCAGGCGTATTGCCTGCTGCAACTGTGGTGTCATGGTTAGATGTTGTCCGAGTCGGAGCTGTAGCGCCTGCTTCATCGCAGATGATATCTTTGGACCTGGTATGTTATTTGTATGTCTTTAACTTCATTCTAGCTAAAAAATACCGCCGAGGAAAAAATTTTTCTTCCCGGAATCCCGTCTCAAAACCGCGTAATATCGTTGTCAGTTTAAAGAAATAATCCTGGAACCCATTTGAATTCAAGAGGATGCGTTGCATCAACACAGCTGTCTCTACATAGAAAAGTCTTCTCCGAGATAGACAGTTCGAACCTCTTCGTTCTGGAGAATCTCATCCGTCGGGCCCTCAGCCAGCACTTTCCCGCTATTGATGATGTAGGCCCGATCACAGATATCCAGTGTCTCTCTTACATTGTGATCTGTAATCAGGACCCCTATTTGCCGGGTCTTGAGATGTTGAATGATCTTCTTGATATCGATGACAGCGATAGGATCGACACCGGCGAAGGGCTCATCCAGTAGAATAAAGCGCGGCTGGATGGAGAGGGCTCTGGCGATCTCCAGGCGCCTGCGCTCACCCCCGGAAAGGCTCATTGCCAGACTGTCGCGCAAGTGGTCGATACCGAATTCCACCAACAGCTGGTCACACATTTCGCGGCGTTTGCCGGTGTCCAGTTCCTCCAGCGTCTCCAGAATCGCGAGAATGTTCTGCTCCACGGTAAGCCGCCGAAATACCGATGGCTCCTGCGCCAGATAGCCAATACCGCTGCGTGCCCGCTTATGCATGACCTGATCGGTAAGAACCTCCCCGTCGAGGAGTATCTCTCCATGATCCACCTGGATCAGACCAACGATCATGTAGAAACTGGTGGTCTTGCCGGCCCCATTGGGTCCCAGTAAGCCAACCACTTCACCGCTGTTCACGCTAAGCGAGACACCATCCACTACATTGCGCTTGCCATACTGCTTTTGTAGCGCCTTGGCCTGTAGCTGGCTCATATTGTCAGGTCCTGTGAACACTTATCCAGTCGGTTCTGCCGGGACTATTTTTTCGTCCCGCAAGGCAGAATGAGCGGGGTGTAGTGACACTGCATGAGCGGTTGACAACGCCGCCGGGCGTAAGATTCGACATAGCCCTGCGGAGTGCGCCCCGAAGGAAGTACCCTTGGGGTGCGCCTGTAAAAGCGCCGCTCCACGCTGCCAGTCGTTCATTTGGAGCGACCAAACTTCTCTCCTCGCGCCTTGATTGGCGCTTATTCAGGTGAAACAGAGCCGGTTGGATTTTTATTGACAGGCCCCTGCTGCTTGTTCGGTTCGATGACAACCTGAACACGCTGTTTACCTTGTGCGCTGGTACCCGCCTTGACCATCGCCTTGGCACGATTGTAGATAATACGGTCGTTACGAAAAAGGTTGCTTCCCTGCTCAAGCGACGCATTATCGATCAACAGCAACTCATCTCGCTCCGCGTTGATCTCCACGCGTCGGGCTTCGCCACGAACCTCCTCATCCCCTTTCTCGGTCAACTGACGAAAGCGAACGGGATTCCCTTCACCGATAACCCTCTCCGTTTCGCCCTGGCGACGATGTATCCACAGCCGATCAGCCCATATCTTCAGGCTACCCTGGGTAATCTCGACGCTTCCCTCATATAGCACCACACCAGATGCCTCATCGACGGAAAGGCTGTCTGCCTCCAGATGCATGGGTTGATCCCTGTCGCTTTCCAGTGCATGCCCCTGAACCCAAATGGTTAACAATAATACCAAACAGGTGACGCCGTATTTCATTCTATTGCAATTCATAATAGCCTCGCACCTCATGCAGCAGTTTGAGCTGTAGCGGTTCCTTCAGCCAGGCCTCCATCCCCGTTGCGGTCATCCATTGATTATCGCTTTCGATGCGTACCGGACCGTCGGTGGTAGCAAATGAATCATCAAAGTACAGGGTCAAATCCTGCGTAACGATATGCAGCGGCGCCAGATCCGCACCGCTTGGACGATCGATAACCACACGACCGGGAAGATGGAGACTCCCTCCATTGCGATTGATCAGACCATCCTGTGCCTGCATCTGCAAGGGAGGGCTCTGTGGGTTGTAATGCCATAGAACTGGTTGTTGCAGTTCGGTAACCCCCTTTTTTTCATAATGCTTCATCCCTTGGGAATGCAATTGCTGCTTGAGTGCACCCTGTTCATCGTATGTCCGCACAACCAACCCCTCGGCGTAGGAATCGGGATAGAGTCTAACGCCGGGTGGTCTGATCTCATCCGGCTGCGTTAATCTATTCATCCACCAGCCCAAGCTCAGCAACACCGCAACCACGAAAAAGAGTCCGATAAATTGACGCTTCAAAGATAGCTGTCCAACTCTGTCTTAAGATTACCCTGGGCCTCGAGCACCATCTCACAAACATCCCTGGCAGCGCCACGCCCGCCGTTACGGGGTGTCTGCCAATGGGCATGCTGGAGTACGAACGGGTGGGCATCATTCACGGCGATGGCCAATCCAACACGCCGCATGATCGGCAGATCGACGACATCATCACCCACGTAAGCCACCTGGTCATCCGAAAGACCCAATTTATCGCGCAACTCCTCGTAGGCCGGCAGCTTGTCCAGCTTCCCCTGATAGACATGTTCGATACCCAGGCTCTCCATGCGGATGCGCACCACCTCAGAGGTTCGTCCGGTGATAATGCCGATCACCACACCCGATTTCTGCAGCATCTTCATACCGTGGCCATCCCTGGAATTGAATGATTTATACTCCTGACCGTCATCACCAAGAAACAGTCCACCATCGGTTAGCACGCCATCGACGTCAAAAATGACCAGTTTCACCCCACTGGCCTTGGCATGGATATCCTGCACTCTCTCTACCCCTCTACATCACGCCGGCTCTCAGCAGATCATGCATATTGAATGCGCCGATCAGCTGCTGTCTTTCATCGATAACCAGCAGGCCGTTAATTTTTTTCTCGTCCATCATCTGCAAGGCTTCTGCAGCCAGCGTCTCGGGTGACACTGTCAGGCAGTTCCTCGTCATGACTTCACTCACTTTGACATGGTGTATATCAATAGGTTTGTTCAAGGTACGCCGCAGATCGCCATCGGTATAGACACCGGCCACTCCACCCTCCGAATCTGTTATCGCGGTCATACCCAAACCTTTTGCTGACATCACTTCCAACGCCTCATGCAATGTGGCATCGAGACCGACCGATGGCAATGACCTCTCCGTATGCATTATATCACTGACCCGCAACAGCAAGCGCCTCCCCAGGGAGCCACCCGGATGGGAGAGGGCGAAATCCTTGGCAGTAAAACCTCGCGCCTGAAGCAATGCAACTGCCATCGCATCGCCCATTACCAATGCGGCAGTTGTACTTGATGTTGGGGCCAAGCCAAGGGGACAGGCCTCCTTCTCAACGCTGACGTCGATATGCACTTCGGATTCTCTTGCCAGTGTCGACTCAGGTTTTCCGGTCATGGCGATCAAGGGCGCACCCAGTCGTTTAAGCAGAGGCAAGATTATCAATAATTCACCGGTCTCCCCCGAGTTGGAGAGCGCCAGCACCACATCCTGAGGGGTGATCATACCGAGATCACCGTGACTGGCTTCACCCGGATGAACAAAAAAGGCCGGGCTGCCGGTGCTCGCCAGGGTCGCAGCGATCTTGTTGCCAATGTGGCCCGACTTGCCCATACCGATAACAACGATCCTGCCCTGGCAATGGAGAAGATAACTGCAAGCCAGGGCAAATTCATCGCCCAACCTGGGAATGAGCGACTGGACCGCATCAGCCTCGGTTTCGATCACAGCCCTACCCAGCTCGATCATACGGGCCATCTCGTCTTTTGTTGGGTTAGTGGGTTTGGTCATTAGACGACTCACTCATATAAGGTTGAAGCAACCATCGATCAGGCATTCACAAGCGAAACAAAAAGCAGAGACTGATAGCCCACGAAACAGAGCAGCAGGAGCAGCCCCTCAAGACGGTTGATACGCCCCTGCTTACCAAGACCATGCCCCATGAAGAAGAGGAACATTGTAAGCACCATCATCACCGGAAGATCGCGCTCCATGACCTCCGGTGAATAAATTCCCGGCGCCACCAGACCCGGGATACTCAGCACCGCCAGCAGATTGTAGAGATTGGATCCGATGACATTGCCGATGGCGAGGTCATCCTCCCCCTTCAGGGCGCTGGTGATACTGGCAGCCAATTCGGGCAGGCTGGTACCGATGGCAACGATGGTCAGCCCGATGATGACATCACTGACACCCAGCGCAGATGCCACATTTGTAGCGCCCCACACCAGCAGGCGCGAGCTCAAAAGCAGGAAAATCAACCCACCCAGCAGCAGGACAATCGCCTTTTGGGTTGGTATATCGTGTGGTATCTCCGCATCAAACTCCCCGGCGATAGGATCCGTGGCAACCGTCTTGGCGGTATAGATCATCCATCCCAACACGGCCACCAGGGTCACTACCAGGAGAGTGCCATCTAGCCGGCTCAGTTCACCATCCCACATCAACAGAAATGCCATCACCGAGACCGCAAGCAGTAATGGATACTCACGCTTCAGGACACTGGAATGGACGGAAAGAGGGATCAACAGGGCAGTGAATCCAAGGATAAGCCCGATATTGGCGATATTGGAGCCGATGGCATTGCCGATTGCCAGGCCCGGGTTGCCGTTGATGGCCGCCATGGTTGAAACCAGCACCTCAGGCGCTGAAGTACCAAAACCGACTACAGTGAGCCCTATCAGCATGGGTGAAACACCCAGATTATCTGCCAGGGCGGCAGCCCCACTGATAAACCGGTCGGCACTCCAAACGAGTACAACCAAGCCGACAAGTATCGCAACGCTGAAAAGGAACATAAATTTTTATTTAATATTCAATATGCTACTGAAGTCAGGGGCTGGATTAATGAATCGCTTCACTGTCATTTGCTAGCTATTGATCGGCTACAGGGGAGCTGAGGGCAAAGATAATAGCAGAAAGATACGGCAATTGGCTTGACAAGAATCTTAGTATATTAGATAATTCATACATACTGATGAATTTAGTATCAGTATGCCTCCTTTGGTGGTAAATATAGATTCAGCGCGACATCCCCCTGTCGCGCTTTTTTTTGCTCCGCATCCGCTCATCGTCGCGGGCGGACATACCTTGAACCAGGACCTAAATATTCTATATTAGGTCTTGTCTCCCATACTTGGATCATGTAATATCCGCCGTCTTTTTCAAGGCATTTTTGGTTCTCCATCGGAGCGACATCGGATGACTACTGTAAGCGCGAAACCGGCAGAGGTACGCCGCAATTGGTATCTCGTGGATGCAACAGACAAGACCCTGGGTCGTCTGTCCACGGAAATTGCCCGTCACCTGCGCGGTAAACATAAACCGGAATACACTCCTCACGTCGACACCGGCGACTATATCGTCGTCGTCAACGCCGAAAAGATCCGTGTCACCGGTAACAAACTGAGCGACAAGATGTACCATCACCACACCGGTTACATCGGCAATCTGAAATCCATCAATCTGGAGAAGCTGCTGCAGAAAGCCCCGGAACGCGCTATAGAACACGCTGTCAAGGGCATGATGCCGAAAAACCCGCTGGGGCGCGCCATGTTGAAAAAACTGCGTGTCTTTGCCGGTCCCGAGCACACTCATCAGGCCCAGCAGCCCCGGCCACTGGACATCTGATCATTTAAATTTAGAGTAACGAACATGGCAGATACGCACATCACCACAGGACGTCGTAAGAGTTCCACCGCCCGCGTCTTCCTTACCGCCGGCAGCGGCAATATCGTGGTCAACAACCGCCCCCTCGATGAGTACTTCGGCCGGGAGACAGCCCGCATGGTGGTTCGTCAGCCACTGGATGCCACCGAAACACGCGACAAGGTCGATATCAAAGTGACGGTCACCGGCGGCGGCACCACAGGCCAGGCGGGCGCCATTCGCCACGGTATCTCGCGCGCCCTGGATGCCTACGACGAGTCCCTGCACGGCACCCTGCGCAGAGCCGGCTTCCTGACCCGCGACGCCCGTGCCGTGGAGCGTAAGAAGGTCGGCCTGCACAAGGCCCGCAAGCGTCCTCAATACTCCAAACGCTAAGACTGGCTCTCACGAGTCCGCAACTGGGGATTCGTCTAACGGCAGGACACCGGACTCTGACTCCGTATGTGGAGGTTCGAATCCTCCATCCCCAGCCAATATAGAACCCGCCCTGTGCGGGTTTTTTGGTGCCCTAGCAGAATCAGGATGAGAAATTCCTCAATAGAGATAGACCGCTCCGCCCCCCAGTTGAGTTGTCTTCCTGATCCCCACCAATACCGGTCGCGGACGAGTCTTCACCAGATGCCCCGACGGCTAGGGTACGTCCATCACCGGATAAACTAACACTCACACCAAAATATTTGGGACGTGTGCCTACACAGTCGTCGAAGGGATCACCAAATAGCAAGGGTTCCGGATCAAAGCACGGTGCTTTTACATAAGCTCGCTGACTCCAGGCATCGGCATCGATGGCAAGGTCGTCTGCGCCATTAATCTGCAGCACCAACCCGTCACCCGCCAGGCCTGTTACTGTGCCACTAATGGTGTAGTGGGTATCGATTGGATCGCCCACGTCACTCGCGCCATTGTTATTGCCACCACCTCCACACGCCACTACAAGATTCAGCAGTGCAAGTAGTAAAGCAAGATCCCTTGATTTCCTTTCACTTATCCCTTCCTCGTTGGGATATTTTAAAGGGCACTCAGCGGGTAGTCACTGTAGATCTGACCGCTGAGTGCCCTTAGTGAAATTTAGCTCCTAGTAAAGATAAACTGCCCCAGCGTATGGACTTGTATCATCCTCCTGATTGGCGCTGTCCCCCGAATTCTCGAATGGGGCACCCACAACCAGGGATGTTCCATCACTGGAGATGCTCAGGCTATCGCCGAACTCATCGTTTAACTCGGGACAGAATGAACAGCCCGGCTGCGACCATCCCGCATCCGTATTCGAGGCCTTGACATAGGAGTGCTGGAACCAGCCAGTGTCACCGCGAGTGAACATATAGACCGCGCCTGGTGGAGACGTGGCGCTGTCGTCCGCCTGGTTGCGATTGACGCCTCGACCGACGGAGTCCTCAAAAGCCGCGCTCACGGCCAGGCTGTTACCGTTTCCGGAAAGGGCCACTTTATTGCCAAACCCGTCGTTCGGATCGGCATTCGATGCCTTGAAGTAAGCGGTTTGCGTCCATACGTTGGCCTGGCGCTCGAACAGATAGGCTGCACCGGAGTTCTCCCTGTCATTGTTGGAGAAGCTGCCATTGACTCCGATGGCCGATGAATCCTCTTTCCATACACCCACCGCCAGGGTATTGCCGTCCGCGGAGATTGACACGTCGCTGCCGAATTCATCGCCACTGTCGGTTGCGGATGCCTTGAGATAGGCCTGCTGGGACCAGTTAGCGCCGTCATAGGCGAACACATAGGCCGCGCCGGCTCCCCGCGCATCATTGTTCGTCTGATCGCCATTGATACCGGTAGCGGATGAATCCTCTCCCGGAGCGCCGATCACGAGGGTCGAACCGTTACCGGAGAGTTCCAGGGCGGCGCCGAATTCGTCCGGACCCTCGCCGCTGGTCGCCTCGAGGATCGCCTGCTGAGACCAAGCACTACCACCCTGGTCGAACACGTAGACACCTCCACCGCTGACCGCCAGCCTCGTCCCACTGCTGGAGAGTGAAACCTGTTTACCGAAATTGGCGCCTGCAACCGGTGCGGATGCCTTGATATAGGCCTGTTGGGTCCACGACGAACCGGAAAGGCTAAAGACGTAGACCGCCCCGGATCTCGACAAGGAGTTATCTGCCTGGTTGCCATCGACTCCCGATGCGGCCGAGTCCTCGAATAGCGCACCGACGGCCAGTGTCTGCCCATCATCAGAGAGCGATACGGCAGAACCGAATTTGTCACCGGCATCGGCATTGGATGCCTTGATGTATGTCTGTTGACTCCAACTGTCGCCATCTCGACTAAACAGATAGACTGCGCCGGAACTCGTTGCCATGTCGGTATCGACGACCGGGTCACCATCGATCCCTGTCGCTGTGGAATCCTCTTCAGGCGCGCCTATCGCCAGCGTTGAGCCATCGCCGGAAATTGCGACACTGCTGCCAAACTGATCCTCTGAGCCAATGAATGAGGGTTTAAGGTAGCCGATCACATCGAGTATCAGCGAGAAGGCCGTGACGGGTGTCGAATCGGCGCAATCCTCACTGGCGCTGCAGGCCTGAACCATGTAGCTGGCATTCACCCAATCGGTCAGATGGACAGAGACCACCGCATCCACAGTGGTCGCCGTGATGTTGTCGCCCACCTGGCTGAAGCCGGAGATCCCATCCGGATTGTACAACAGCCGGTAGTGATCAACCCCCACATCGTTCCAGCTGAAGCGCAACAGCTTGGGCCCCGCTACGCTAACGCTGGCGGTGAGATCCGCGTCAGGCGGGCAACTTATCTGGACGTCGGTTACAGTAGCCCCGTTCAGCGTACCGCTCCCGTTCACCACTGTACACGTCTGGCCAGTGGGCTGGGTGGCGATAGTCACCGTATAGGCGCTGCCGTCTTCCAGCTGAGTGGCAAAGCTGAATGCGCCACCGGCTGTGATACTGAGATCGTCACTGCCGTTGTTTTGCAACACCAGACCATCACCGGCCAGACCGCTGACGCTGCCGCCAATACTGAAAAATCCGGTATTGTCGGTACAAGTGATGGTGATATTGGTGACCTCAGCAGCGGCAACCGTACCGCTGCCATTTGCCACCGCACAGTTTTGGTCGGCGGGTTGGGTTGCGATGGTTACCGCGTATGTGCTGCCGTCGCTCAGCTCAACGGTAAAACTGAAGCCGCCGTCACTGTCAGGTGAAAGATCATCACCGCCGTTGTTCTGCAACACCAGTCCGCTACCCGTAAGGCCTGTAACGGTGCCGCTGATTGTATAGGTTGTTCCAGTCGTGTCTCCATCATCACTACTGCTACCTCCACCACCGCCGCAGGCGGTAAGCAACAACAGTTGCATCAAAATCACTGCTTTGGCCACCCATATCAGATATCGATTCATACCAGGTTCCTGTATCCGTTTTAACTGTACGGTCTTGATGATAAGACCAAATATTGCATCGTCAACTATCTCAGTAACTTGATACGTTTTCTACGATAGGTGGGTGGTAAATGATCTGAATAGTGGTGCCGTCGGGATCGTAACAGTAAAAACTGCGAGCTCCGTCACGGTGTGTGCGCGGCGCATTGCGCATCCTCACCCCGGCCGCCAGAAGATAGTCGTACCAGGCATCCACCTGATCGGGCTCCGAGAGGAAGAAACCGATGTGGTCGAGGCGTTGGGCGGCCTCGTCCAGATGCTCCGCAGCTGACTTGTGCAGGGCGAGGTTATCCCCTCCCGAGGTAAGATAAAGGTTATCCCGGTCGGGTCGCCACTCGACCTCCATTCCTAACAGCTCGACGTAGAAGTGTTCGCTGGCGGCCATATCTCTGATATTCAGGGCGACATGACGCATGCCGAGATGTTGTAACGGTGGATTCATGAGAGTACCTCGTTCAGTGCCTGTTCCCAGGTTTCCCGATCACAGGCACGTTGCACCACCAACGGCAGGGCGACTGCACCATGGGCCAACAACTCTTCGTGTAACGAACGCAGAGTAGACCCTGGCCTTTGCTCGAGCTGCTGCTGGCAGAGATGTTCGATCAATTCGGCCCCCAACAGGGCCATGAAGGCGTCTGTCGGACGTCGTGAGATTGCCGTCAGGCTGACTTCCGCCCAGCAGGGAATGTCCGAAAGCCGTTTCAACCTTTCAAGGGCCTGACGGCTATTGATCTCTCCGGCATGAAACTCCAGATCGATCGTTGCCTGTTCGGCCAGTGCCAGACGTCTCTGATAGAGCGCCAGACGATCATTTTCGCTAAAGTAACCGTGGTCCTCCAGGATTCGGCTCATGTAGTGAGCCCAACCCCTTTTGAAAGCGGCGGAGGGATTGATCTGGCGCACCAGACTGTGCGCCGAAACCCCACCGGCCCAAGCCAGATAGTGGCGCCCCGCCCAGCTGCTGTAGAGATTGCGCATACGGATGGCCGATCGGGTCTCGCCCCCCCCGACCTGTTGATCGTGGGGTATAAGAAAGACCCCTCCCTGCTGCGTTCGCAGGTAACTGCCGCAATCGGGTTGCCTGAAGCAGCTGTCGGTAATGCGGAATGCCAGGGGCTGAGAGGAGTTGGGCAGGAGTTCGAGCCGCTCTAGGAATAACCTTAGCCCGGCCGCCTCCTGCCGATAGGCCTGCAATCGGCTGTCACCGCTGAGCAGCTCGCCGTTGATCTGTTTTACGGCCTGCAGCGATATCCCCTGCCGTTCCATCTCGTCGTAGGTCTGGCGTAATCGTCTGCGGGCATAGGCCAAGGCGTCATCGACCGGGATATCGATCTGATCACGATGTCGTAAAAGCCAGGCGAGCAGTTCCTTACCGCAATCTGCGGTTCCCGAAGCGGCCGGGGTCAGATCTTTGATCAAGGCCTGCTTGAAATCATTCACGGCTTCCGCCGCCTGGCTGCTGAGGGACTGCAAACGCCCCTTGTCGGCACAGCATTCATAGGTCTGCGGAAGATCCCTGCCAAGCCGTTTCAGCCAGGGCACGCCCTTCTCCGCCGTCTCCAGGGCATCGGCCAACCACAGGGTGGATACCAGTCCCGGAAGCTCCCCCAACCGCCCCCTGGCATCGCGCAGATAGTTGGGGGTTTTCTCCAATACTCCCATCAGGGCCTCACACAGTTTCTCCGGCTGGCGAACTACCAGCTCCTGGAGCAGATGCAACGGGAGGTAGCGGGCGGGATCCCGATGACGCCAGTCGTGTTCGAGCAACAAACGGTGTTCGACCATTGCGGTACCGTAGATCAGCTGCAAATCGAGCTGACGATCGGCATCCAGGGCATCATAGTCCAGCTCCTTGAGGCTCACCATGAGATTACTGATCAGGCTTGCCAGCGCACCCATATCATCATCCCCATCGGCCGCCAGCAGCCCCTCGTAGCCCGGCACCGATGCATATACAGCCGCCACCGGATGAAAACGGAACCAGACCCTGTAGTAGTCTGCGATCAGACTATCGAAGGCGGCTGCCTCATTGCTCATCGCGAATCTCGTAGTCGTGGGTGATCTCAGCGCTCTTTGCCAACATCAGGGATGCAGAGCAGTACTTCTCCGCGCTTAGCGAGATGGCTCGGGCCACATGCTTTTCGCTGAGTCCCTTGCCCGTGACGATGAAATGGGCATGGATGCGGGTAAAGATCTTGGGATCCTGTTCCGCCCGCTCTGCTTCGAGCTCCACCACGCAACTGCTCACCTGTTGGCGGGATTTACGCAAAATCGACAATACATCGAATTCGGTACAGCCCCCCATGCCAAGCAGCAGCATCTCCATCGGCCTGACGCCGAGATTGCGGCCACCATGCTCCGGCGGGCCATCCATCACCACCCCGTGACCACTCCCCGATTCCCCCATCATGACAGAATCCTCCACCCAAACGACCCGTGCTTTCATCGGTTGCTCCAGTTATCTACCCCAATGCCGGCGAAGATGCGACAGCGGGGATAGATGATTAGTATGAATTGCGTTAAATTAATGAACTATTGTTTTTGTTACACTATGCGTCCGTTGAATATACTGAAGGCTGTATATTCGACAAGTTGAAAAGGGTTGCTAAACTAGATCCTAAACTCTTTATAGAGACGACTACAATAAATCTACGGACGAGGGCTCAGATTTTACTGCGATGAAGATCACCTGAACCTGCCGACAGGCAGTTAGCTGGATCACACTGCAGGCTGGTCTCTCCCCACAACAGCTTAAGAGTCCCGAGATCATGACGATCATAAAACCGCCACCGCAGGAACCTGAGTATCTTCAGCGATTCCTCTCCTTTTGTCACCGCCGACGTTACCCCAAAAATACCGAGATTATTCATATCGGTGACCCGGCGGATATCCTCTATTACATCACGGAAGGCTCTGTAGCTGTCTACATCGAAGATGAAGACGGTCGGGAGATCATCCTCACCTATCTCAATAAAGGGCAATTTGTCGGTGAGATGGGTCTTTTCATACCTGAACCCAAACGTAGCGTGATGGTTCGAACGCGGACATCCTGTCAGATAGCCGAGATCAGCTATCAGCGTCTGGAACAGCTTTTCAACCACGACCTCAAGGACTACACCAAAGACATCCTCTACGCCATGGGGGCTCAGCTGTCACAGCGCCTCAATCAGACCAGCAACAAGGTTGGACATTTGGCCTTTTTCGACGTCACCGGACGTATCGCCAGAACCCTGCTCGATCTGTGCAAGGAGCCGGATGCCATGACCCATCCCGATGGCATGCAGATCCGCATCACCCGTCAGGAGATCGGCCGTATCGTAGGCTGTTCCCGGGAGATGGCAGGCCGGGTACTGAAAAACCTGGAAGAGCAGGGGTTGATCAGCGTAAAGGGCAAGACCATCGTTGTCTTTGGTACCCGCTGAGGGCGGTTACCGTGACGAATACCCCGCCAGCACGAACCGGCGGGGCGCTAAACAACAGCTACCGACCCGGAATCAAGCCAATCATTTCGCATCTCCGGCAACAGTCCGATGCCGCGGGCAGCTCAGCAGATGATCGTTCACCATACCAACTGCCTGCATAAAAGCGTAACAGATCGTGGTGCCGACAAAGCGAAATCCGCGCCGTTTGAGCTCCCTGCCCATGGCATCGGAAAGCGGTGTGGAAGCCGGCACCTCCTGCAGGCTGCGCCAACTGTTTTGGATCGGCTCACCCTCCACGAACGACCAGAGCAGCCCGGTCAATCCCTCACCTGACTCAAGTTCCAGCACGGCTCTGGCATTATCGATCGTCGAGGCCACCTTGAGCCGATTACGCACGATACCAGGATCCGCGAGTAACCTCGCTATTTCACTGTCGTCATAGCGAGCAATCCGCTCCACATCGAAGTCATGAAAGGCACGACGATACCCCTCGCGTTTACGCAGTATGGTCAACCAGGAGAGACCGGCCTGGGCACCCTCCAGAACAAGCATTTCAAAAAGGTGGCGCGGATCATGAGAGGGGACACCCCACTCCTCATCGTGATAGTGCATGTACTCTTCGTTCCCCAGACACCATGGACATCGTCTTTCTCTGCTCATGCCTCTTCTCCAGCATCAGGTCCAATCCAGAATTGGGGTACATGGGCCACTTCCCACAGGAAATCGTCCGGATCGGCAAAAAAACCGGAGTATCCGCCCCAAAAGGTCTCCTGGGCCGGCTTCACCAACCGTGCACCGGCTTTCAGTGCCTCTGACATCACGCTATCCACCGCCTCCCGGCAGGTCACATTGTGCGCCAGGGTGAATCCGGGAAAACCGGAACCCTGGCCGGAAACATCGGCATCGTCCGCCAGGGCCTGTTTCGGATAGAGCGCCAGCCAGGTGCCCTGCAGCTTAAAAAAGGCAATCTCTTCGCTGTCGAAATCGAAGCGCGTTAAACCGAGGGCCTCATAAAAGCAGATGGATCGTCCAAGCGCCTTTACGCCCAGGGTTATAAGATTGATTCTTGGTTCCATAGTCACACCACTCCCGTTCGATGGTTGTCCTGTGAATCCATGTTACTGCACGGCTACTGACACCATTGTGTCAGTAATCCCCGCGCTGCCTCCTCTCCTGTTCGGTTAATTGTTCATAACAAGCTAGTGACTTTTTTCATAGTCAACTGCTGACAAACGCGGCAGGCTTAGACCTACTCCATCCAACTGCGACATTTCACCAGGACATCAAGCGCAATCCATACATATGTTGCCACCGGGTATGTGGCAAAGCAGCATCAATGACGACCGGGGCCTGTATCAGGCCATTCGAGGTTTCATATTGAAATAGCAAAAAGGAGATAGCTATGTCGACCGACCTTACCAAACTCAATCTTGAACAGATCAGCGAACTGAATCCCGATTGGATAGTAGCGTTTCTTAAAAAGCCTGTTAGCGGCAGTTATCGCAATGCGACACCCGCCACATACGGATCGATTCTCGAATTGCGCGTCGATGTTGACAACCGTCGCCCCCAACAGCGCCTGAGCGGCGATCTCTACACTCACTTTACATTCTGCGGGATTCCGATCACCTTTTACACCGCATCCTTTGTCGTGGAAGATGTCACCATCGCCGGTGACGCCACGGCAATGGTCCTGTCAGGACCGGTTATCTACTATGCCGATCCCGGCAATACTGCGGACACCATCGAAGTACGCATACCCCGGGTCAACTACTTCGCCTCCCCAGCCGCTGCCTGTGTCAGCTGGCTCAGTAACGGCAACCTGGTGCAATCCTATGTCTGTCCGAAGATATCTGAATATTTCCGTACCGCCACATTGGAAGTCGATCGTTTCCAGGGAACTGTCTTTCCCCCGACGATCGATCCAGATATCGATCCTTCACCGGCGGGATTACCCGCCTCAGTGGATATCCGTGAAACCTTTTTGCGTTCGGGCATCGACCTTACGGTAGTCCATGACGACACGTTGAACGATGCCGACAGTGGCGATATTGAGGACAATTGGAGCGAGGCTGAACTGCACGACTTGATGGAGGACAGATTCGACCAATTCTCCAATTCCCTGCAATGGAACCTCTACGCTGTCATCGTGCCGAAGTTCGGCGACCCTAACTACAGTTCAGGCTATTACGGCACCATGTTCGACTGGGGCGGTTGGCAGGCGGGTGACGCCTATCTGCGCCAGGGATGCGCGATTGCGGAAACCGCCATCCGTGGCAGAGAGGTCGATGATCTCTATGACTCGTCGGACAAAAAGGACCGGCTTATTCTGCAAACCCTGATCCACGAAATCGGCCATGCCTTCAACCTGCCACACTCATGGTCAAGATCGGTCAACCCGGATAGCGGCTCGGAATCTTTCATGAACTACCCCTGGGGATACACCGATAACGGGGGCGGCGAAAGCAATTTCTGGGCGAATTTCCGTTGGGAGTTCGATGATCCGGAATTGATCTGGATGCGCCATGCCGATCGCAACGACGTCATCTTCGGTGGCAGGGACTGGATCGGCAACAATCTCACTACCGACCTGAACCCGGCCTTCGAGCAAATACAGTCCCCCGTCACCCTGGAGATAGAGGGTCCCGGCGTTTTTGATCTAGGCGTTCCGGTCAGTCTGGGTTTGAAACTGCGCAACGACTCTCCCATGCCCATCAATATCATCGACCGGCTGCAGCCCGAAGAGGGTCTGTTGCGGGTTATCGTCAAGCGACCCAATGGTGAGATCGTCTCTTACATACCGCCGATACGCCGCCTGATGGCGCCTCCGGAGCCGGTCGAACTCGCACCCGGGGCATCCACATTCAGCAGCGTCAGTCTCAGCTACGGCGCAAAAGGCCATCAGTTTGCCGAACCTGGCGAGTACCAGATCCAGGTCTATTTCCCATGCTTTCCCATCGGCTTCATAGCCACAGCCACGCGACGTATCCGCATCGCTCACCCGCCGAGCAGAAACAGCGAAGAGCTTGTCCACCTGTTGACAAGCCGGGAGGCATCCCAGTTTCTCTATTACGGCGGGTCGAGACGGCGCATCGATGTAATCGAGAAGCTTGCTGAAGCAGTGGATCGGTATGAGAAGAGCGACCCAATGGCGGTTCGACACATTGCAGCCGCGCTCGGACGCAACGCAACGCGTATCCATAAACGGATTGATGTGAAGAAGGGTAAACGAGTGATTGTCGCCGACCAAGCCGATCATGGGACTGCGGTCGACCATTTGACTATTGCCACCGCCCTGTTGCCCAAGGAGTACGGTAATCAATCAGCGTTTGACCCCCTGACAGAAAGTGCACTGATCAAGCAACTGGCCGACAGCCATATGGCGATCGACAACAGAGATGAGGCAGTCTCTACATTGGATAAAGCCATCAAACAGATGAAAAGGCGGAAATCGGCCGAGTCTGTCATCGACGATTTGGAAGATAGATTGAAAGCCGTTAAACGGCGTAAGCGGTAACTGGCGGAAGTCTCCCGAGCACGGCTCACCATCCGTGCTCGGGACCTGACCGACACCCTGCAGCCCGCTTATTACCGGAACCGCAGTCAAGCATCTGCACTGGCGCCCACGGCCAGGAGAAAATCGTTCAGTGCACGCCCCTCCGTGGTCTTAAAACGGGAGCCCGTGTTTGATAGGCCGCCTATCCGGTCGAGTCGAAAATGGCGAAACGCGCCGCGTAGCTCACACCAGGCGCCCAGGGTCCATTTCTCGCCCCAGTAGAAGAGGCAGAGGGGCCATACGATGCGTTCTGATTGAGTACCGTCCGCCCTTTGGTATCCCATCTTCACTCTGTTTTTAGCGGTGATTGCCCTGCGCAAAAGAGCGACATGCTCCCGTACCGTTTCTGACAGATGAAAGTCGGGAACCAGCATGACCTCATCTTCGAGCACCGGACGCGACCGCTGCGGCACTATCCCTTCGATCTTGCGGCGTACCCGAGCCGCCGCCGCGGCGAGATCACGATCCGACCAGGCCTGCGCCATACGGATACCGAGCAACAGGGCATTCAGTTCCTCGTCATCGAACATCAAGGGCGGCAAGCGAAATCCCTCGCAGAGGCGATAGCCGGCCCCCGCCGTTCCCTCGATGGGCACGCCGGATGCCGTCAGCGCATCGATATCACGATAGATGGTACGTTGGGAAACCTCGAGCTGACAGGCAAGCTCCCGGGCCGTGAGATAGCGTTTGGTATCCAGTTCCTGGGTGATACGAAAGAGGCGGTCGGCGCGACGCATCAGGCAAAGAGTTGAGCCAGTTTCGCCCCCGGATCTTCGGCACGCATAAAGGCCTCGCCCACCAGAAAGGCGTTGACCCGATGGCTGCGCATCAGGGCCACATCCTCCCCGGTCAGAATGCCGCTCTCCGTCACCACGATCCTGTCGGGCGGGATCATGGGCAGCAGTTCCAGGGTGGTATCGAGACTGACCTCAAAGGTACGGAGATTGCGGTTGTTGATACCGATCAGACGGTTATCCACCTGCAAGGCCCGCTGCAGCTCATCACCGTCATGGACCTCGATCAAGACATCCATGCCCAATTGATGGGCCAGATCGTTCAACCCTTTGAGCTGAACATCATCGAGGCAAGCGGCGATCAGGAGTATGCAGTCGGCACCGATCGAGCGTGCCTCATAGACCTGGTAGGGATCGATAATAAAATCCTTGCGGATCACCGGCAGGCTGCAGGTCGCCCGCGCCTGTTGCAGATATTGATCGCTACCTTGAAAGAAGTCGATGTCGGTCAACACAGAGAGACAGGCGGCACCGCCTTGAGCATAGCTCCGAGCGATCTGCGCAGGCTGAAAATCCTCTCTTAATATACCTTTGCTGGGAGATGCCTTTTTGATTTCGGCGATTACACCCGATCCGCCGGCCGCCAGTTTGCGGGCAATCGAATCCGCAAAGCCGCGTGGTTCGGAAGCCTGGGTCAGCAGCCCCTGCAACTCGGCGATGGATCGTAGCGAGGCCCTTTCACTGATCTCCTGCCGTTTACGCCGGGTTATCTTCAGCAGAATATCGGGAGTGCCTGTCATGATCAGTCAAAGCTCTGGGTCAGGACTACCAGTCGATCGAGACGGTTTCTAGCCTCACCGCTGGTAATGGCGTGATTGGCCCTGCCGATACCATCCTGCAGATTCTCAGCCAGGCCGGCGGTATAGATCGCAGCCCCGGCATTGAACACCACGATATCCCGCGCCGGTCCGGGATTGTCTTCCAACACCCCGCGGATCATGGCCAGACTCCCCGCGGCATCGTTGACCAGAATGGTATCCAGCGGACTGCGTTGCAGACCGAATTGCTCGGGTTGTAGGGTGAAACGCCTGATCTGGCCATCTTTCAACTCCGCTACATCGGTGACATCACCAATGCTGATCTCGTCCAGACCGTCACGGGAGTGAACCACCATAACATGACGGCTGCCAAGTCGCTGTAAAACCTCCGCCAGGGGTTCGAGTAAGTCACTGTCGAAGACGCCAAGCAGCTGATTCGGCACTCCCGCGGGATTGGTGATTGGCCCCAGCACATTGAAGATGGTGCGCACACCCATCTCCTTGCGCGGACCGATGGCATGCTTCATTGCGCTGTGATGGCCGGGGGCGAACATGAAGCCGACTCCCACTTCGCGCACGCACTGTTCCACCTGTTGTGGCGACAGATCGAGCCTGACACCTGCGGCCTCGAGGGCATCGGCACTCCCCGATTTTGACGAGACCGATCTGTTGCCATGTTTCGCCACATGGCAACCGGCGGCCGCGGCAACAAACATGCAGGCGGTGGAGACGTTGAAGGTACCCGAAGCATCGCCACCCGTACCGACGATATCTACCGTATTCACGAGATCGGCGATGGAGACACCGGAGGCCAGCTCACGCATAACCGAGGCGGCCGCGGCTATTTCGCTGACGGTCTCCTCTTTCATGCGCAGGCCGACAAGAAACCCACCGATCTGGGCCGGGGTGGCGTTGCCGGTCATGATGTTGCGCATCACGGCAGTCATCTCATCGGCGCTGAGGTCCTGGCGGGCCAGCACTTTTTTGATCGCTTGCTGCATTTCCACGGATGGTCTCCTCGAGGGCCTGTTATCCAGAACCAAGGCATTTTAATAGGATTTCGACTTTAATGAAATCGATAGCCTTGTTAATGATCCACCTCAATACAATCACCAAAGAGATAATTAAGGCGTCCGCCAGGAAGGTACTTTTATATATTTAATGAGGCAGCATTCAGAGTACGACCCAATACCGGCAACACATGCCGCGAGAGGTAACCCTTACATATTCAAGATTGTATTCAACTCGATGATCGGACAGGCGCTGGAGAACAAGTGAGGCTTTGTTGAGCGCTCAGATCCGAAAGCCGCGAACCACGGAGCGCATGTTCTCAGCCAGCCCGGCAAGATCCTTGGAGAGCTCGGTCATGGCCTCCGCGCTACGGGCATTGGTCTGTGCAGCATCTCCCACTGAGTGGATATTACCGCTGATGTCCTGGGCGACGATGCTCTGTTGATTGGCGGCGGTGGCCACCATCTGGTTGAGGTCGCTGATTTCGGTAATCATCCCCGTGATCTCATTCAACACATCGACAACTTTGCTCGACTGCTCGATACCGACCCGCGCCTGGCTGCTGCCTTCATCCATCACCCGGCCCGCCTCATGGGCCCGCTTCTGCAGTTTTTCGATCATCTGATTGATCTCTTCCGTCGATCGCTGGGTGCGGTCCGCCAGGGTTCTGACCTCATCCGCTACCACCGCGAAGCCTCGCCCATGCACACCGGCCCTTGCCGCTTCGATGGCCGCGTTCAGCGCCAACAGATTGGTCTGTTCGGCTATCTCCCTGATGACGTCGAGTATCTTGCCGATCGCGTCACTCTCCGATTCCAGGGTTCTGATCGTCTCCGCCGCCGTCTCGACCTCGCCGGCCATGCTGTTGATCATATCCATGGCTTCCCCGACGACCGACCTTCCGGCGGTGGCGGCATCATTCGATTTTCTGGTAGTATCGGCCGCGCTCTCTGCCGTTTTGGCCACCTCGACGATGGAATGGGACATCTCCTCCGAAGCGGTGGCCATCTGCTCGAGTGTGGAGCGCTGCCGGCAGATCTCTCGACCGACTTCAGCCACCGTTTCAGCGGACGTACAGGCATCCGACGCCAACTGTTTCGCGGTTTCATCCAGACGTCCGAGCACGGTCCTCAATCCCGCCTGCACCATCACTCCCGCCAACTCCACTGCGCCGACATCGCTCATATTGCCCGTATAGACATACTGCATGATCGGGTTGTTCACCAGTTGCCTGGCCCGCCCCGCCGATTGTCTCACTTCGCGGGTCGCAATCAAGGCCACGCCGTAACTGATCGCTATTCCAGCCATCCAGCCCAACAGCTGTGGCAACCATGACCAGCCACCCAATAATGAGAAGAGCACCATCGGCAGACTGAAGATCAACGCCAGCCAGAAAAACTGACGCAGGGTGCTGCCGGGCCGAAAACGCAGCGCGAAGGGTATGCGGCCTTTGCGCAGGGATGCATAGAGTTTCTCCGCCCGCTCCACCCGTTCACGGCTGGGGGCGACACGCACCGACTGGTACCCCACCTTGGCCTCACCCTCATAGACCGACGTCACATAGGCGTCCACCCAGTAATAGCCGCCATCCTTGCTGCGGTTTTTCACAATCCCCATCCAGGACTCATCCCGCTTCAGCGTCTCCCATAGATCGGCAAAGGCCTCTGGCGGCATATCCGGGTGGCGAACGATATTGTGGTTGACGTTCAGCAGTTCATCCCGGGAGTACTGACTGATGTCAACAAAGGCCTGATTGGCCTGAGTGATGATACCTTTAAGGTCGGTGGTCGATATGAGCTCAGCGTCCGATGCTACCGAGGATTCCCGATCCTTGATCGGTAGATTGATTTTCATCGCGGTAGGTGCCTTCAAAGACAAATTGAACTACAGCGTGTATCGGCCGGATAGACTTTAACTGAAGGACTTTCTGACACATCGCGGGAAAATAGTCACTATTTTCCTGATCTGTAACAATCGGGTCATGCACGACAGATGCCGTTTTATTCGCATATCGGGTAAAGGGTCGGCGTCTTCACACGCTACTCGTCACGATAAAGCGCAAAAAACACCTTAAAAAGAACAACATGGAGTGTGCATATTGAGAACAGGAATGATCATTCTAGTTATATCCCAATAAACTCAAGCAAAATTAAAATATGCCGACAACATCCAGTACAACGATACCACCGTTTTTGTAACCGAAGTCCGGTTCAATGATTAAACAAATTACCACGCAACAAATCAGGCCAGGCATGTATGTCCATAAATTGGATTGCTCTTGGCTGGATCACCCATTTGCAAGAAATAGCTTCCTCATCAAGGATATGAATGATGTGCACAAATTGCGTGGCATAAAACTCAGTCAAATTTTAATCGATACGGACAAGGGCCTCGATGTCGATGTACGGATTGCATCGCAAGCCCCGGATCCGCAGCCGGAAGAAACGGTTAAAAAAGAGGTTAAATGTCCGAAAGACCGGCAGAAACGCATCTCGGTGGCGGAGGAGCGGCAGCGGGCTGGCGCGGTCAAGCAAGAGGCCGAGCGTGTGATTACGGGGATCATGGCGGACATCAAGCTGGGTAAAAGGATCGATGCTGAACGCGTGTCACCGGTCGTGGAGCATATGATGGGGTCGGTGTTCCGCAACGAAGACGCCTTGCTGGGATTGACCCGCATCCGTCAGATGGACAAGTACACCTTTGAACACTCGGTGAGCGTGTCGGTATTGCTGATCGCATTTGCGAAACAACTTGGATTGGAAGAGTCGATTATTCGGGATTTGGGCATTGGTGGATTATTGCACGATATCGGCAAAATGCGTGTTCCCGATAAGATCCTGAATAAACCGGGGCGTCTGAACGATGAAGAGTTCGCGGTCATACGCGAACATGTGAATCTTGGCCACGGTCTGGTTGACGGCGTTGAAACGATATCCGCCACCGCGCTGGAAGTCGTGACGCAGCACCATGAACGCATCGACGGCAGTGGCTATCCAAGCAAACTGCATGGTGATGAGACCGGTTTGTACGGGAAAATGGCGGCCGTGGTGGATGTCTACGACGCCATTACAAGCGATCGCGTCTACCATAAGGGACAACTGCCAAGCGTGGTGCTGAAGCGCATGATGGAGTGGAGCGGTTCCCATTTCGATCCAAAGCTTGTGCAGCACTTTATTCAGTGTGTCGGCATCTACCCGGTGGGCTCGGTGGTGGCGTTGGAAAGCGAGCGCCTGGCTATCGTGATCCAGTCGCCCGAGGAAGGCCTATTGGAGCCCCTGGTCAACATAGTTTACGACCTACGCAAGCGCCGTTATATCACACCCCGGCTACTCGATCTGGCAAACCAGCCGGAGGACGAAAAGGATCGCATACTGCGCCTGGAATCTGCTGAGAGTTACGGCATACGGCCGGAAGTGTTCATGCAATGATCTACAGCACCGGATGGTGGATAAAGAAGAAGTATTGTCTTTGGGCCTGTCAACACTAATCCAATGCGCCCGGAAGGAAGCACCCTTGGGGTTTGTTGTCGAGGCGGCGAGCCGCACACCACACCCAGAACATCATTTGCGTCTTTTTGCGTTCATTTGCGGATTTTAAAAACCTAACGCCCCTCGACGAAGTTGCGTAACAGGTCATGCCCATAACGGGTGAGGATCGATTCGGGGTGAAACTGCACCCCCTGGATCGCCAGCTCCTTGTGCCGTACGCCCATGATCTCATCCATTTCGCCATCAACTTCGGTCCAGGCCGTGATCTCCAGACACTCTGGCAGGCTCTCCTTCTCGATCACCAGGGAGTGGTAGCGCGTTGCCTCGAAGGGATTCTCCAGTCCGTTGAAGACCCCTGCCCCTGTATGCAGAATGGGTGATGTCTTACCGTGCATCACCTCCCGCGCGTGCACGATCTTGCCACCGAAGGCCTGACCGATGGACTGGTGGCCCAGGCAGACACCCAGGATCGGCATGCGTCCGGCATAGGCGCGGATGGTCTCTACGGAGATTCCCGCCTCATTGGGTGTACAGGGTCCGGGAGAGATGACGATCTGGTCGGGAGCGATGGCATCGATCTCTTCCACCGCGATCTCATCGTTGCGCACCACCTTGACCTCGACACCGAGCTCACCCAGATACTGCACCAGGTTATAAGTGAAAGAGTCGTAATTATCGATCATCAACAGCATGATTACGCCTCCTCGTCACAGGCATGCCGATCCAGCCCGGCCTCTGCCAGGGCCACGGCGCGGAACACCGCCCGCCCCTTGTTCATGGTCTCCTTCCACTCCAGTTCGGGGATGGAGTCGGCAACCACGCCCGCGCCGGCCTGGATGTGCAGGGTCTCATCCTTGATGACAGCGGTCCTGATGGCGATGGCCGTATCCATATTGCCGTTCCACGAGAGATAACCGACCGCGCCGGAGTAGATGCCCCGCTTCACCGGCTCCAGCTCGTCGATGATCTCCATGGCGCGGATCTTCGGTGCCCCACTCACGGTACCGGCGGGAAAGGTGGCCCGCAGGACATCGATGGCACTCATGCCGTCACGCAACTCGCCGATGACGTTGGAGACGATGTGCATGACGTGGGAGTAACGCTCGACGATCATCTTGTCGGTCAGCTCCACGCTTCCAATCTTCGCCACACGACCGGTATCGTTGCGTCCGAGATCGATCAACATCAAGTGTTCAGCCAGCTCCTTGGGATCCGCCAGCAGCTCAGCTTCCAGCGCCTTGTCCTCCTCTTCCGTATGCCCCCGCCGGCGGGTGCCCGCGATGGGGCGTACCGTTACCACCCCATCCTCGAGACGGGTGAGGATCTCCGGCGAGGAGCCGACGATATGAAAATCGTCAAGATTGAGGTAATACATGTACGGTGAAGGATTTAGACCGCGCAAGGCGCGGTAGAGATCGATGGGCGGCGCCTGAAACGGTATCGAAAGACGCTGCGAGACGACCACCTGCATACAGTCACCCTCGAGGATATACTCCTTGATCCGTTCCACCGCCTGTTTGTAGCCCTGTTCGGTAAACCCGGAGACAAAATCGGACTCATTGACCGTTCTTTCAGGACCGCAACTCTCCCGTGGTACGGGCTGCCTCATGGCGAATACCAACTCGCGAATCCGCGTTTCGGCGGACGCCAGGGTACCTCCCTGGGTGGGATCCACATGCACGATGACGAACAACCGTCCCGAAAGGTTGTCGAATACCACCACTTCATCCGAGATCATCAACAGGATGTCGGGCGTGCCGAGTTGATCGGGATTGGGGCAGTCGGCCAGTTTGGGTTCGATGTAGCGGATAATGTCGTATCCGAAATAGCCCACTAAACCACCATTGAAGCGAGGCGATCCTTCCACCTCGGCGGCTTTGAAGCGTTGCTGGAAGGACTCGATCCAGGCCAGCGGATCATCGACCCGATGGGATTCAGTCACCTCACCGTCGGTCACCACCTTGATCTGCAACCCCTCGACCCTGACATGGGTACGGCATGGCAGTCCAATGATGGAGTAGCGCCCCCACTTCTCTCCGCCATGCACCGACTCGAAGAGGTAGGAGTAGGGGCCATGGGCCAGCTTCATGTAGACGCTTAGGGGGGTATCGAGATCCGCCAGGACCTCGCAGACGACGGGAATGCGATTGTAGCCCTGTTGCGCCAGGGCGGCGAACTGTTGGGGGGTCATTTTCCTCTCCACACAAAAGACCAGACGACGTGATTTAATGGGTTGGTTCGGGAATCACCAACGCCATCGTGCGCCATACATCAAGGTCGTGTTGTGTGAAAGCAGGGTCATTGCGTATCGTTCACCGTCAATAGTTGCTGCTAACCATAATCAAAACTTGGGCAGGTCTCAAGCGGCATTTTCCAACAGCGCACTGATTTCAAGCAATGAGTCGAGCACAGCATCCGGGTTGTAATGCCGGATATCCTCGCCATGATTATAACCGTAACTCATGCAGACAATCTGAAAACCGGCTGCGCGGGCCGCCTTCACATCGCTCTGGGAATCACCCACCATCAGTGAAGCGGCCGGGTCCGTCGACAACTTTTCCGCCGCATGCAACAGCGGCATCGGGTCTGGCTTCTTCTTCGGCAGCGTATCGCCGGCGACGACGATCTCGAAATCGTCATGGACACCCAGGTCCTGCAGTAACGGCAGGGTGAACCGGGCCGCCTTGTTGGTCACGCAGCCAAGACGGAAGCCCTGTCTCTTCAAGTAGTCCAGACCCTCCCGGATTCCCGGATAGAGCACCGAGCGTTTACTGGTGTTTTCAGCATAGAGTTCGAGAAAGATAGGATAGGCGCGTTCATAATCGGCCTCGTCCGGCTCACCGTCAAGCTGGCCGATGAGGGCGCGGCGCACCAGGCGTTCCACCCCATTGCCGACCCAGTCCCGCACCTTTGTTTCACCGTGGCGCGGGCGGCCCAGCCGATCCATCATCTGATCCACGCAATAGGCCAGATCAGGTACGCTGTCGACCAGAGTGCCGTCCACATCGATGAGGATCATTTCGGGTTTCTTAATCATGACTGCATGCTCTCATTCGAAGGCCGCGTAAATCGGTCCGCAAATGAACGCGAATAACGCAAATAGTAATAACACTACCGGCTCAGGGTGTAGGGTGCGGCAAGACGCATCTGCGAATAAACGATCAATCATCAAGCATTCTTTATTTGCGTTTATTTGCGTTCATTTGCGTTCATTTGCGGACTCATCATTCATTCATACAAATCAGACCTTGGCCAATTCCGCCATCATCTTACCGACGATGGTATCGTAACGGTTGGCATCGCCCGCTTCGGCAAAGCCGAAAATCCCCGATCCCGCCACGAAGGTGTCGGCGCCTGCTGCCTTGATCTCGGCGATGTTGTCGACCTTGACACCGCCGTCGATCTCGAGGCGGATATCCAAGCCCGAATCATCGATCAGCTTACGACACTGGCGCAGTTTATCCATGGTGGCGGGAATAAAACTCTGACCGCCGAATCCCGGGTTGACCGACATCAGCAGTATCATGTCGACCTTATCGAGCACATAGTCGAGATGGGACAGGGGCGTGGCCGGATTGAATACCAGACCCGATTTACAACCTTCGTTGCGAATCAGCTGCAGGCTGCGATCGACATGCTCCGAGGCCTCCGGGTGAAAGGTGATGTAAGTGGCACCGGCCTTGGCGAAATCGGGGATGATGCGGTCTACGGGTTTGACCATCATGTGGACATCGATTTCGGCTGTGACCCCATGTTTGCGCAGCGCTTCGCAGACCAATGGACCGATGGTCAGGTTTGGCACATAGTGGTTGTCCATGACGTCAAAATGAACGATCTCAGCACCTGAGGCGAGGACGTCATCCACCTCTTCACCCAGCTTGGCGAAATCCGCTGACAATATTGACGGTGCGATCTTATCGGATTGACGGGCCATGATTTTCATCTCCTACTGTTCTACCGGCTGTGGCCTGGAAAACCCAGTATCTCACCACAGTTACCAAAAAAAGGAGGCCACTTTACCCCAAAGCGCCGCCATTTTCAGCAATCCGCTTTGCAGGGCATTATCAACAGCTGACAATCGCTGATTGCGGAACTCTGGCAGACCCATAGCTACTCAGCCTGCGGTGAGGGTACACTAGAGATAGTTGTCAGGCCTAAGGAAATCCATGTGAACCGGTACCTTTGCGCAACCAAGCTGAGACGAAGATTCAAGACCGCTATTCCTGTCCACCAGCTGTTCCTGCTGTTACTCATCGGCATGGCGGAATCGATACCTGCCGCCAATCTGAGCCGTGAACAGCGAGTTTCGGAAGCGCTGGAGACCGCGCTCAGCGAAAGCAGGCCGGTATGGCTTGAAACCGAATCGGTGCGCTTTCTGGCGATTCATCGGGAAACCTCTGCGGTAAATCGCCTGGGTGGCGCCATTCTGCTACATGACAGCGGCTCCCATGCCGATTGGCACGAAGTGATCAATCCCCTGAGACGATACCTGGCTGAAAGGGGCTGGGATACCCTATCGCTTCAAACACCGATCACCGATGATCCGTCCGACCCTGTGATTGTCAAGTCATTGATAGACTTGAGTCTGCCGCGTATCCGGGCCGCCATCGACTACCTTACTGAACGGCAAGTCGGCGAGACAGTCCTGATAGGACATGGCCTGGGAGCCAGGATGGCCATGAACTTTGTTACTCAACCGGGTAGCGAAATAGGCGCAACCGTTGCCATCGGAGTGACAATGTTTGCCGATGACGAAGAGGATCCGGTGTTTTTGGCCATCAAGGGAGCGGAAACAGCGATACTCGATCTCTATGGAAGCCGTGACCTTCCCTCTGTCATCGACAGCGCTCCACAGCGTCGCGCCACAGCGGTACGGAACGGACGCGACCGATACCGGCAGGTCGAAGTATCCGGCGCCGACCACTTTTTCAGTGGTATACAGGAAGAGCTAAGCAATCGTGTCGCCGCATGGTTAAGACAGGCTGCGGGTCAAGACAGACCTGTCGACCAAGCCGGGGAAGCCTCGGATTAGGCAGTACCCCTTATTTTGCAGGGTTAACAACAGACTACTCAACCTCCATCAGCGCCTTGATCCGCCTGACATAGAAGCGGGTGCATAATACTCAACCTGGCGCCAAGCCTTGATCTCTCCGTGCTCTTTTATAGGCCTTGAGGACATTGCCGTAGCCGGCATTGTAGCTGGCCAGGGCAAAGGCCAGCCGTTGTTGTATCGGCAGCCCTTTTTTCCATTTCCGATAGAGTTTGCGATCGTAGTAGATCCCCGCAGCGATATTCCACCGCGGTTCGTCGATCAGGGTAAAGTGAGGATTGTCTTCCTTAATCTCTTCATAGGTAGCCGGCAGAATCTGCATGATACCCTTTGCCCCTGCCGGACTTTTGGCTCCCGGTTTCAAACCGGATTCGGCGATCGCCTGGGCCTTGAACCAGTGCCAGTCGATGTGCGGCCCAAAATAGTGTTTGGTGTATTTACGGAAATAGTTGTCGTAATCACGGCTCCAGTGTTGATCCTTAACGAGCTTGAGCGCTCCAGCAAAGGCAAGGCCCGGGAGCAGAACCAGTAACAGCAACCAGCGCGGAAATAACATGGAGTGTCCCGGCCTATTGATTCACAGTCAACCGGCCTTAGGGCCTGATAACGCTAATTCAGGCCTAGCCCAATCACCAAACCATGTGCGGTGCCGATGCCGATAAAGATGCCCATGATCAGGATCCCAACGGCGACATTCCCCTTCTGCAACTCATCCGGAATACTGAAATTCACAATATGGCTAAAGACCTTGCAACCGAACCACATGAAGAAAATAGTCAGCGCTCCGCCAAAGATCACATAGATGAAATTGAGAAGAATCGGGTCAATGGAATCGGTCATATTTCTCCTCCATAAATATTATGCCATGCCTCTGGCTTCTTTCACGCGCTCATAGGCCTTTTTGATCTCATCCGTCTTTTGCGCCGCCATCTTCATCATCTCCTCGGGAAGCCCTTTGGAGACCAGTTTGTCCGGATGGTGTTGACTGATCAGCCGTCGATAGGCCCGTTTGACCTCCTTATCCGTCGCTTCCGGCGTAATGTTAAGGATGTCGTAGGCATCTTTAACGGAAAGGCCCTGCGTCCTCGGCGGCGCCCTATCACCTCTGCCGCCACCTGCACCGGTATAGTGAGACTGAGCGCGTATCATGCGCTCCAGCCTCCTGAAGGTTAATTCGGAAATATTCAGCAACGAGCAGACATGCAGCAACAAGGACTCTTCCGCCCTGTCCATACGGCTGTCTGCATAGGCAGCCTGGATCTGGATCTCCAGAAACATCTGTATCAGGGTTTGACGGCGATGGCACTCCAGTCGAAACTGCTCCACCACTTCGCCCAGCGGAAAGTCATCCGCTTTGCCTTCATTGAACAGGCGGATCGCTGTCTTGCGCATTTCGCTCGACAGCGACATCTGCGCCATGAGGGCTTCGGCCAACTTGATCTCATCGGGAGAGACACGGCCATCGGCCTTGGCCAGATGCCCCATAACGGAAAAGGTGGCGGTGAAGAAGGCCGTCTGGACTCGCTCCTGATCACCCGGGCCCCAGCTTACCTGGTCGTCGGGCAACCCCTGCAGGCCCTTGTCGAATCGATGACCGAGGGCGGCGCCCAATACCGCTCCCAGGGGACCTCCCAACATGAAACCGAATGCACCACCTACCAGTTTACCCCACCAACTCAAAGGCTTACCTCTACGCTACAGCTGCTCAAGAAACCAAACCGTCACTATACCTCAACGGAACGCTATTTTCCGTGGATATATTGCTCGTCGCTGAAGGAGTAGACCCAGGTAGGGCAGAAAACCACCATTAGGGTGATCACCCAGCCATTGACCAGGGCTTCCGGAAAGAACATCAAGGGGAAGAAGGGCATCACAGTCACCTCCAGTTCCGCCATGGTATAGGCGCCACTGAGGACCAGTAACTGCATCGCCAGATAGCCACTGGCATAGCCAACCAGCCAAGCGGTAAAAAAGCCGTTACCCAAGACATAGACAAAGAACTGCCGTGGCAACCAGCTGCGTACCAATATCAAGGATATTTGCGAGAGGGTGATCGGAACCAGTGCCACGGTCAGATAACTGACCACAAAACCCTGCCATCCGGTTCCCGCGTTCAGAGAGACGGCGAGCAGGGCGATACTGGCCATAATGATGGCCATAGACCATCCGAACATAAGGGTTATAACCGTAACGCCAAGCAGGTGAAATGAGATTCCCGGTTGCAGATGAGCACGGATATGCCAGAGCACAATCAGTGCAACGATTGCGCCAAGAAACACATGCAGCTGCCCATCGCGGGCAAGTCGGCCCCAGGGCGCCAGGCGCAGCGCAAGCAAAAGCACCACACCATACAGGCCGGCAAACCACCACAGCAGGGCACCGGTAAAGAGTTCACCATCCAGCTCCATCGCGACTCTATCCTTTTCATAAAACGGATTTCAGTTATGCTGTTAGGGCCTTTAGCATTAATCCATTCGACACTGCCGGGATTGGTATTAGCAGGCCCCAGCAAGCAAAAACTTAAACCTCGATATTGAGTGTTTGGCCCGCCACTCCAAACCGTAAAATAACAGGGGATACTCCCGTGAAATACCGCCAACTTGGCCACACAGACATCAAAGTAAGCGCGCTCTGTCTGGGCACCATGACCTTTGGTGAGCAGAACAGCGAATCAGAGGCCCATGCTCAGCTCGACCGGGCCATTGCTGCCGGTATTAACTTTATCGACACAGCCGAGATGTATCCGGTTCCACCCAAGGCAAAAACTCAAGGCCTGACCGAGCGTTATATCGGCACCTGGCTTACCCGCCAGGGTCAGCGCGACCGTTTGGTCATCGCCACCAAAGTTGCCGGCCCGGCGGATTGGTTAGGCTATATGAGAGACGGCAACCCGCATCTGGACAGAGTCAATATCGAGGCGGCGGTGGATGAGAGTCTGCAACGACTGCAGACAGATTACATTGATATCTATCAGCTCCACTGGCCGGATCGTCACACCAATTACTTCGGTGAACTCGGCTACCAAGCGGCTGAATCAGAAAAGATGACACCGATCCTGGAAACCCTGCAAGTCTTAAGCGATCTGAAAAAGGCCGGAAAGATACGCCATATCGGAGTTTCCAATGAGACTCCCTGGGGATTGATGCGCTATCTGAGTCTGGCCGAAGAGCATGACCTGCCGAGAGCTGTGACTATTCAAAACCCCTATAATCTGCTGAATCGTACCTTTGAAATCGGATTGGCTGAAATCGCCCATCGGGAAAACTGTGGCCTGTTGGCCTACTCACCGATCGCATTCGGTGTGCTTTCCGGCAAATATCTCAATGGCCAACAACCTGCGAATGCCCGTTTGACCCTTTTTGATCGCTTCAACCGCTACTCCAACCCGCAGGTTGAATGGGTAACCGAACAATATGTCGCAGTGGCAGAGAGGGCGGGCATTAATCCCGCACAAATGGCGCTGGCATATGTTACAGGCCGGGCCTTTGTAACCAGCAATATCATCGGCGCCACCACCCTGGCGCAACTTGAAGAGAATATTGAAAGTATCCATATCACCCTATCTAAAGCGGTCTTGGATGAGATCGAAGCGATCCATACGCAACAGCCCAATCCAGCTCCATAGGCTACGGGGATTGTTGTAAATATTTAAGAATGACAATGGCAATAACACGCGTTCAGAGCCATAATCGAACTATCCCCGGGTATAAACATATCTAGTCGGAGACCCATGACAATGAATTCACCGAGAATCCGTATTGGCGAATGGTTTAAAACTGTCGATGGCGATAATCTTGAGGTTGTGGCCTTCGATCCAGATGACGGTGTCGTGGAAGTCCAATTTTACGACGGAACCGTGGAGGAGTACGATTTTGAGGACTGGGAGGCGTTGGAGGTCAAACCCATTGCACCGCCAGAGGATTGGTCAGGCTCTTACGATCTCTCCAGGGACGATTATGGGGTTGATCTCGACCACCCGGCAGGTGAAACCCTACCAAACCCCCTCGACCACATCGAGGATACCGACTAAACACATCGCGAGTCATCGCCGCTGATGGATATCCACCCGTCTTCAACCCCTATTTTCATACCGTTGAAAACGCCAAGCCAGACCTGCATAGTGAAACCGATCTTCGATTCCTTACGTAAGTCTTTGTAAGGATGTAAGATCCTGCGGCCACAGCCGGAATAGAGCCTAAGTTGTTAAAGTTAGGTGACGCCAAGCCGCTAAATTAAGTAACGAACCCCCACTGGGACTTGGTGCAGGAGGTGCAAAATGAAGACAGTCTACGACATGAGCACAGGACAGATCATTGAAAGTGGCCTGGTAAATGAGACTATGCAGCTTATTGCGCCCGATGCATCCATTCCAGCACTGCAACTCCAATTGGTGGTTCCAGAACAGAGTACGGAGAGAGAGATTCCGCCCGAGTTGGTCCTGGCGGACTTAAACGCCTTCCTTGACGAAATGAGCTGATGGGATTAGAAACTCTCTCTCTGTACCACCAAACAAAGACCGGGTCGTCACAACCCGGTTTCTTTTTTTGAGTTCAGTAAAATCATCCATTAAAACAAGAGGATATTCATTTCCCCTCCTCCAGGATCACCACAACCCGCCCCTCCTCCAGTCGCACCTCAACGGATTCGAGCAGCTCACCCGCACAGGGACCGCGCAGACAGTAACCGTCTTCGAGCCTGAACAGAGCACCGTGAGTCGAACACTGGATATAGCTATTGCTGAGATCTAAAAACTGATCCGGTTGCCACTCGAGATTGACGCCAGTATGGGGACAGCTGTTTTTATAAGCAGCCAGGAGCTCAGCACGACGGACAACGAATAGCGTTACACTACCGCCCTCGCCCTCAACGACGAATCCACGACTTCCCGGATCCCCCAGGGACGAGATCTCACAAACCACATGGCGTTCAGGCAATGCGCAGTCCCCGGCGTCCGCACTTTTCACCCGCCAGACGGACCGCCTTGCGCAGGACAGCAGCAGGGGCGGAACCCGCCAGCAAACCGTCTATCACCCCGGCATTGAAGACATCACCCGCACCCAGGGTATCGATCACCTCCGGGGGATGGTATGCCGGCGCGTGCAGGGTATCCCTATCCGCAGTCTGTAGCCAGGCGCCTTCCTCTCCCCAGGTTGCGAACAACACAGCGGATTCTGAACGGGACCGTATTGAATCAAACAGATCCTGTGCGTGCCTGAACCCGCACGCCGATGCGTAGGCCTTGGCGAGAATCACAACGTCGGCCAAAGCCACGAGCCTCTCGATACCATTCCTGGGCTTTTCAATCTCCAGGGAGATGCTCGCCGAGTACGGTGCGTGCCTGGCATGCCTCAACATTGCCTCATAAGCCGACACCTCTCTCCCCTCGAAATGGATCCAGTCATAGTTATCGAGTTCGATCTTCTCAAAGGCCTCAACCTGATACTCGGGGAGGTCGCGGTAATGAACGATCGTACGGGAACCTGTCGCCTGGCTGGTGATGATATGGGAAGTCGGCGTGACCCCGCCGGGCTGAATCGTCGCCCACTGGGTATCGACTCCGTTCTGTTGCAGGTCACTCTTGATAAACCGGCTGGCTGCATCATCTGCCAGTGTCCCTGCCCAACTGCAATGGTGTCCCAGCTGACTCAATGCCACTAAGGTATTCGTTGCATTACCCCCACGGCACTGTTGTTGGGCAATTGCGCGCAGTTCATCGTCCTCATTAGGAAAGGTCGCAACACTATTGATGATGTCAAGGGTTGCGCCGCCGACTGCAAGCACCCGCATGGTTATTGATCCGACACCTTAAATTGGCATGCTACTTTCTGCGGAACAAGCGGCCCAGAGAGTTACGTTTCGGATCTGAATCCGTACTGTTGCTATCGGTGGGCGATTGCCGTGGGGCTTCATTGAGTAATAAGGAATCATCCACCAGACGGCTGTTTCCAATCTGTTCTGAGGATCGATCCAATCCACCGGCTTTTCTCAGTAGCAGCTCCAACTTGCGTTTCAGCTGATCCACCTCTTTATCCCGGTCTTCGATGGCATCCTCCAATGAGCGGCATTGACTTTGTGACATCTTCAACAGGTGATCTTTCTCATTCAGGGATTGCTGCATGGAGACCATCTCCTGTCGGCTGGCCTGTAGTGCCGCCACTTCATCAACATCCCTATTCTCGGAAGAGCCCAAACGGGACTTGGCGGCATGTAACTCGGTACGCATATGCTCCAGATCCGCTGCTGCCTGACGACGCACCATATCCAGCTCTGTGCGGAGTGCGTTCACCTGCTCGTCTATCCCAAAAGACTGGACATCCTGTATCTGCTCCACATAGGTTTCGATAACGCTGCGCAGTTCACCCACTTCGCGTCGCATCTTATTCGCATCAGCCTTGGCGTCATCGCGCTCACGCTCATAACCCTCGGCCTTACGACGCAGCGTCTCCATCTGCCCCAACAGGTCGTCAGCCAGACTGGAATCGGAAACCTGTTCGCGCATACCGCTCATTTCGGAGTGGAGGTGATCGTTCTCGTTCACCAGATCGGTGTATTGATTGCGCATTTCCGCCAGCTGTTTGGTCAGGTTCTCCCTCTCCTTGGTGAGATTCTCGAGGTCCTCTCCCAGCATCTCGATCGCCGTCTCCTGAACCTCACGCTCACGCCTCAGGACATCTGCCTGGCGCGCCATTTTCTCCGATTTCTCGCGCTTTTTCTTCTCCGACTCCAACTGCACGCGTAGTGCATGCACTTCGTTATCCACATCATCACTCAGCTGACTCTCCATCTCCAGCTGAACCTCGCGTAAACCCTCAACCTCGCGTCTAAGGGTCTTATTTTTCTCTTCAGCTTTGCGCAGCGCTTCGTTGATCTCCCGAAGCTCGCGCCTGTCGACCATCCGCTCCGCTCCCTCGACCGAGGCCGCCAGGGCGATATGCAACTCATCCATTTCACTCTGCAGCTCCCCGATGGTCTGACTCAATTCCTGCTCACGTTGCTGGTGGGCATCGTTAGCTCCCTGGGCCTCCTGTTTAATCTGCTCGAGCTCCTGCCGGCGTTCCTCTAACTGCTGCTGCAGCGCCTCAAGCTCCTGCTGTTGCTGTTCTACTCTCTCTGTGAGCGCCTTCTCCTGCTGTTGCTGTCGCTCGTCGCGTTCATTCAGACCCTGCAGCTGTTGCCGCTGTTGCTCCAACTCACTGTTTTGATCGGTCAGCTGCTGTTCCAGGGTTGCCTTTGCCTCTATCAAGGCCTTGTGACTCGTCTCCAGCTCGGCGAAGGAGCTGGCAGAGGACTCAGCAGACTCCTTCTCAGCCGTTAACGCTTGCTGCAGTTGTTGAACTCTCTCTCTCTCATCCGCCAGGGTCGCTTCAATCCTTTCCCGGTATTGCTGCAGATCATCCTGGGCTGTTTCGAGCTGCCGCTCCAATCCACTTTTCTCGGCAGCCAATTGCTGCTGGCTGGCCTCCAGCTCGGATCGGGTCTGATCCACTGATCGGAAGGACTGCTTGCTCTCCTCCAGTGTCTCTTCCAGCTGCTCTACCTGTTGATCCTTTTCGCTAATTTGCGCTTCAGCTGCCTGCAGGCGCTGCTGCCACTCAAGCTGCTGTTGATCCTGCCGGAGCTGTAATTCGTTCTTCGCCTGCTCGGCGCTCTGCAACGACTCTTCAAGTGCTTTCAGTTGTTGTTCTAGGGAGTGTTGCAGCTGCCTATGCTCTTCCAACTCGTCGCTGGTCTGACTGACCGCCTGCTCAGCGGTCTCCAGAGAATGCTTGAGGAATTGCGCAGTCTGATGCTCCTGCTCCAAGCGCGCCTCAGACTCAACTCGTTTCTCATTTTGCTGCTTGGCTTCCGCCTCCGCCTGTTGCAACTGTTCTTTGAGTGAAGAGAGCGCCTCGTGGGAACGGGCTGTTATTTCATCCCCTTGTGCCTGCAATGCATCCAGCTCCCGATGCAGCTGCTGCTCCCTCTCTTCGGCTTGTCGCTGTGCCTGCTCTTGCTCTTCCAGTTTCTGTTGCAGATCGCTTAACTCATTCGAATGGTGCGTTGCCTGTTCTTCCAGCGACTGCTGCAGCTCCTTCAACCTGGATTCGGATTTCTCCAGATCATGTTCACGACCGCTCAGCAGCTCGTCACTCTGTTGTTTCTCCTGCCTGAGCTGATCCAAGGCGCCTCTTGCCTCTTCAAGGTCATCACGCAGGGAATCCATGGCATTGGCATACTGGGCATCTGCATCATTGCCTGCCTGGCGTACCGCTTCGAGCTCCTTCTCAAGCCCGGCACGGCGATCATCCAATGCCTGCAACTCCTGCTGCAAGGAAATTACCTGTTCATGCTCCTGTTTGAAACGCTCTTGCAGCTCATCACGCTCGCCCTGGAGAGTGCCTTGAGCCGAATCGGCAGCTTCCAGTTGCTGTTTCAGTTCCTGCTGTGTCTGTAACAGACCACTGACCTGGCTATCTGCCTGTTGGCTTGATTGCTCCAACCGCTGGTTTGTCTCCTGCAACTGATCCTGTAGCTCGGAAACGACCTGTTGATGTTCGCTTTGTTTTTGCTCCAGATCCGACTGTGCGTGGGAGAGCTCATGCCGGACAGATTCCAGTTTCTGCGCCAGCTCGTCCGTCTCTGCGGTCATGCTCTGGCGAGTCTGCTGCAGGGATTCGCTCAACCGGTCACGCTCTTCCGTTATCGCCTGTAGCTCGTCTGTCTGCTGTTGACGTTCGGCCTTCTGCCGTTCCAATTCGGAATGGGCCTGAGTGAATTCATGCTGGACGGATTCCAATTGCCGCTCGAGTTCGTCCGCCTCTGCGGTCATGTTCTGGCGAGCCTGCTGCAGGGATTCGGCCAGTCGGTCACGCTCATCCGTTATTGCCTTTAATTCGTCTGCCTGCTGTTGGCGCTGACTCTCCGTCTCCTGATGGCGCTGTTGCAGCTCATCCCGTTCTTTGAGGATAACTTCTCGCGCCTCCTCCGATTGACCGCGATAGGTATCCGCATCTTGCCGCAACCGGGAGATCTCACTCTGCAGCGATTCAATCTCCGCACTGAGCTGCGATCCCCGCTGCTGAGTCTCCTGCTGGCTTTCGTTGGCGTTTTCAAGTTGAAACTGCAGCTCGGCGATCTGTTCTTTGAGACGACCTTCGTTCTCTTCGTGCCTGGATTGCAGCTGCTCCAGTTGCTGGCTCAGTTTGTCGCTCTGCTGCGATACCACTTCATGCTTCTGTTTGGCCCCGTTCAGGTCCTTCCGGGCGCTCTCGAGGGCCTGCTCCAATTCAGCGACTCGATGCTGCAGGGCCTGCCGTTCGGACGCTAGGCTCTCTCCTTCCGCAATCCTGGATTCCGCGGTCCCCAGGGAGTCGCGCAAGGACTCAACCTCCTGCTGCAAGGCCTGAGCGTTTTTTGCGCTCTCCTCGCCTGTTTGCATGCGATTCTTGGCAACAGCCAGGGCCTGGCGCAGCAGTTTGATTTCGGTATGTCTCTGCTCCAGCTCCTGCTCAAATTGACGATGCGCTTCGGACAACTCATTTTGCAGGCGATCGACAACCGTTTGCGGCACACCGGCATCCTCGGTGGCAGCGACGTCCTCTTCTGATTCGCGGTTGAAATCTATGACATTGTTCGTTGCCGCCGCACCATCTTGCTGGTTGATGCCCGCCAACTTGGCGATCTCCTCCCAACTGCTTTCGACAACGAACACCTCCGCACCACGCTCAGTCAAGAGATAAGCGGCAGTGGCAGATTGTCCGACCTCCTCGCCATAGACAACATAGGCCCGATCGAGGGTAAGACTTGAGGCTTGAAAACGCAGAGAGAAAAACGGCAGATTGATCGCGCCCGGGAGATGTCCCTCTTCATACTCCTCAGGGGTGCGGACATCCAGCCATAGCGCACCCTTTTCGATCATCTCGATGGCATGCCCGAAATCGGTTGATCGGGAGAGGGGCTGTTTGACCAGTTCGATGAAATCTTTCTTGCTCAGCCGCACCAGCACACCATCCGTCATCATGGTGACTGAGCTGCCGCGGGGTTTGTTGGAGATCAGTGCCTCCTCTCCAAAGCCCTTGCCGGCACGCAATCTAGCCAGTTCGACGGGGGCATGCCCGGCTTCAGGGGTGCGCGTGACGCTGCACTCTCCCTTACTGATGAGATAGAAGTAGTCCCCCTCTTCCCCTTGGTTTATGATCTCATCCCCTGCATCAACCTTGATCTCTTCCATTCGCATCATGACACGCTGAAGATTTGCGGGGGGTATCTGCTGAAAGACCGGAGACTGCAGCAACAGAGTCATCCAATCGTCGCTGCTCGGATGCTCGATATCCTTCACCTCGTAGCTAGCGCTTTGACTACGGGCCAGCATATCGCTTAACAATCGACTGTCGATGCGCACATAACTGACACCGGTTCTCGCCTGCGCCGAGTGTTTTCTTGGCAGCTGGTGTGCCAGAGCAAAGCGCGCCGTTGGGGTTCCACTGCTGATCAGGTCCATCTCTTTCTGACCGGAAAGCAGCGCTACTGTCCCGGAGAGCAGATAGATATTCTGATGGTCAGTATCGCCCTCGCGAAAGAGATACTCTCCCTTTTTGGCCTTTTCGATTACGATCTGGCTCAGGAGATGTCCAAGCTGATCTTCTGAAAGGGTATTCAGAGGTACCAGATTCTTGAGTAGGACGTCGTCGTTTTTACTGTTGGGCACGGCCATTCTTTCAATGCTCAGGAATTTTGATCCTTAATGAAGGGGTCACATCGCTCCTCTATTTAACGGCACATTTTTTTAAAACTGAATGTGTATATTAACCTTAAATATGGACGAATCTCGACCCGGTTCGCACTAAACGAGAGCGCAAAACCATAGCGGGAACAAGGTTATGATGCAACGACCCAGATCAATTATTTGTAACATTACATAGGTGAAATGTGAAACCTGTAAAAGGCATCATCGCAGCTGGACATTATGAAACCGTTAAGGCGGGGTGTGAGATACTGCGGGAGGGCGGAAACGCATTCGATGCCGTGGTGGCCGCCATGCTGGCTGCCTGCGTGGCTGAACCGGTGCTCGCTTCCCTCGGTGGAGGGGGGTTTCTCACCGCCAGGCCCGTTCAAGCGGACCCCCTTGTCTACGATTTCTTCGCCCAAACACCAAGACGAAAACTGCCTGAGAATGAGCTTGGCTTCTATCCGATAGAGGCCGATTTCGGAACCGCTAGCCAAACCTTCCACATCGGTATGGGATCGATTGCCACCCCCGGATTCATCAAAGGTCTCTATGCCGTTCATAAGAACCATTGCCGACTACCTCTGCGCGTTCTTTTTCAACCGGCGATCGAGCTGGCGACTAATGGCGTAACAATCAATCCCTTTCAGCACCTGATAACAACCATCATTGCTCCAATTCTGCGCGCAACCCCGGAAGCCCTGGCAATCAACGCCTCTCCGGAGAACCCGGAACGCTTGATCGCAGAGGGCGAACGCCATCGACTGCCCGCGTTTTCAGACTTTCTGAAGATTCTGCTACATGAAGGGGAAAGGGTGTTTTACGAGGGCGAGGCGGGCCGGCAGTTGATCATCGACTGTCGAGACAAAGGCGGCAATCTGCAGATGGACGACCTGCTCGGTTACGAGGTCCTCCAGCGCACCCCACTGCAATACAGATACCGCAATGCACAAATCTCGACCAATCCGCTGCCTTCACTCGGCGGTACGCTGATCGCCTTTTCCCTGGGCTTACTGGCTTCCCATGGATTGGATCCTAGGGCTGCAGGCAAAGTGGAACATATAAGATATCTTGCGCAAACCATGCAGTTAACACAACTGGCGCGAATAGATCACCATTCAAACATGGAACGCATACTCGATCCTGAAATCGGCGAGCATTTCAGAAAACGCCTCGACAAAGGGGGATTGTCGACACGCGGCACCACCCAGATCAGTGTTGCCGATACGGATGGAAATCTTGCCAGCATGACCCTCTCAAATGGTGAGGGCAGCGGCTATGTAATACCTGACACCGGTATCATGATGAACAACATGTTAGGTGAAGAGGACCTGAATCCAAGAGGCTTCCACCAATGGCCCCCGAACCATCGTCTTGCTTCCATGATGGCGCCCACCCTGATCCTGACCGATGATGGACGTGCCATCGTAATGGGCTCCGGAGGTTCCAACCGGATTCGCAGCGCAATACTTCAAGTGATAGTCAATCAACTCGATTTCGGCATGCCGTTGGAGGAGGCCATTTCCTTCCCACGCATCCATTACGAAAATGAGCTGTTGAGTATGGAACCGGGGATAGATGAATCAATCGCCACTGCCTTGAAAAATGAGTTTCCAAGGCAGCAGCATTGGCAAAACAAGAATCTGTTCTTTGGTGGAACCCATTGTGTCGCACTGGATAAAAAAGGGAACCACATGGGTGTAGGCGATGAACGCCGCGGCGGTATCAGTCTCTCCGTTTAGCCCTAGTCAGATCCAAGCAGTTCCCGTTTGAGTGATTTGCTGATTGGAGAATCGCCCAGCCACACCATTAGCAATGCCTGATAGAAATCCCCCCCCGGTATAATCCCTTTTTCCTCGCTTTTGATTGTAACGACAGTGCCTCTGCCGGGGATATAGTCCAGACTGATCAGATCGCCCTCCCGCAAAGTCGGGAACATGGCATTGAATTGATCGAGGCGATCACGAACAGCCTGCAGCTCATCGGGACTGAGATTGGCACTGAATCCATCATTCCAGCCCTCCACAAATTTGTCTTTTTCGATCTCAGAGTAGAGAATCCGCATCTGAACTCGGGCCGGCCTTTCGACATTAATGACTTCGGCAATGTCACTTGTCGACTGTTGAAGATAGAGCGAGGCCAGATAGATTTTGAAAAATAATTTCTTACGAATACCGGCACCGTTCAAGACCAATTCTGCGTTGTCCGCCTCTCTGACGACCTGCTCCGGCAGCGATATCCCAGCTATTTCTTTGGCTTGGGCTGTCATCACGCAGGCCATAAACAGACAGGTAATTACAATTTTTTGCATCATTCATTCATCCTTTATTCAATTATCCAATCAGGATGCCGCTAGCTTCTCGAACCCAACATACCGGGTTGGGCATCTACAGTATGACTATCGCCATCGGCTAGTGTCAGGAGCCCGAATTTTGACCTCTACATTGACAAAGCATGCACATTCGGCCCGAGTCGACTTCATATCGAGTGGAATACAGATTTCAGCGATTAGCGATTCAATCATAGCTCACGATGTACCCGGGCAGCCAAATGCCCATCGCTGTCATCGGCATATCCGTGTGAAATAATCATCAAATAGGCGAGAAATCAACCGAGATCATGCAAAAACTATATAAAAAGCTGCATTTACATATTTAACTATTTAGAATCTGTGTTATTTTTAACACGCACAACTATTTTCATAAGAAGGAGCAAACAATATGGCCCTCAGAAAAACCACCAAAAAGACTGCAAAGAAAGCAGCAAAGAAAAAGGTAGCTGCAAAGAAAACAGTCGCAGCACCACGTTTGAAATCAATCGCCACCAAACAGACAAAGACCCAGATCATCAGCGCCATTGCCGAAGACACAGGCTTGTCGAAGAAGGAAGTTTCCGCTGTTTTCGGTTCCTTGGATTCGTTGATTACGCGTCATATGCAGCGCCGGGGTTCTGGCGAGATAACCATTCCTGACACCGGCATCAAGGTACGTCGGGTTATCAAACCTCGAACCAAGGCACGAATGGGCCGTAATCCCGCCACCGGTGAAGCCATCAAGATTCCTGCCAAGCCAGCCAAGACCGTCGTCAAGGTAACCGCACTCAAAGCCTTGAAAGACAAGATCGGTTAATGCCATACCGCTGCCACTACACCCCGTAGTGGCAGCATCAACTCTATAGATATATCAGTTTCGCTTATCAACAGATAACCACCCAAAGAGGTGCACGGCACACTCTTACTACTCGGGCAATATCACCAGCTCCCCACCCTGTTGCTTCAGGGTTAGATGCTTGAGAAAACTCATACCGAGCAACACCTCGTCATCCGGCATGCTTGGCAGGATAGTCGCCTTCACATCCCGCATCTCGATCGGTCCCAGTTGCAGTTGATCGATCTTCGTCAACCAACTGCGCACAACGCCATTGGCTGTCCTGCTTTGGGTCGGCACCCCTCGCTGCAATCCCGCCTTATCCGCCAGAGCGGATGAAACCGCGACATATGTCGCCCCGGTATCGAGCAAAAATGTCACGTCTATCCCATTGATGCGGCCGGGAACGACATAGTGTCCCGCACGATTTCTCTGCAGGACAACAGCCACCTTACCGCCATCTTGGGTGGTGACTTTCAATTCCCGGTTTGGATTCCTCTGCTTATCGAGCCACTGTGAAAACAACAGGGTCAACAGCAGCAACAGCAGCAACCAGGCACCCAGAATCATCCATCGTCCAAACCTCTGACGTTCACTCATACGGCGCATCACCCAGCGGACATAGGGTGGTGAAATCGTTTAATCCGGCAATCAAATAGTCGTATTTGCAAACGTTAACGGCGATAGCTCCTGCTTGCGCCCTGAACACGTGATTGATTGGCGAAATGACGGCGATAGTAGGCCAATGCACTGTTACCGTTAGCCGACACATCAAATACCTTCCAACCGGCATCACCGCGATAGAAACGAAAGTCCAGCGATGCCGGATATCCGCCGGCCCGCAGAATACCGACCCTTACTTTCACCTCATTGTCACCAACCCGCCGCGGGCGAAAGAAACGTACTTCCTGATTGTCGTAGCTTGAGAGTCTCTTGCCGAGGGTACCGAGCAGCATCCCTTTAATTTTCTGAGCCAACTCGTGGCGTTGCTGATCATTCATATGCCGATTCATGGGACCCGCCGCCCAGCCCGCCATATAGACAAAATCGAAATAGGGGGCAACTTCACGCTCCAGAAACGCCGAAATCTGCTGTGGTTGGGGGCTATCCGAGGTACGAAGGAATCTCAGCAGTTTCGTCATTCCTTCGCGCAACAGGGTATCGGGCCCAACCTCCTGGTGCACAGGAGCCTGCAACCGAGATGCAGGATAGTTGTAACCTGGGGCTGCCTCTACCGATGCAGCAAACAGAATCAACGTGGTAATGGCAATTAATACTCTATTCATATCTCCTCCGTCTGTGTGGTTGGAACGTCTCTGCGTCCTCCAGGTGAGAGTGCCTACAGCTGACTGCAAAATCAAGCACATCCGCAGATTGGTATTGGTCCGGGTTCGCCCAATGCCAGCCAAGCAGTTCAACCAATTGAAAAGCCAGCTTGTTCGGCAATTTGCACGGATTACAAAGCACGATCTGAATCGTGAAAAACCGAAGAGCAACGATTACGCTGAACAGCAGAGATACCATTTGCGATCATTGTTTGCGCAGATTGGCATCAATTTGCGGCCTGTTCATTCCATGTCGCCACCCGCCAGACCGACCGGGCGCAGGGTGAAAGCCAGCCAGGCAAACCAGCCCGAGCATACTCATCAAGTGGTGATTTTTTTGTAGATATCTGAAACCTTCAGGGGTAGTTTTTCGATCTCATCGACAACTGTATAGTTCGCCGCTCCGTACATATGAGGCAGATAATCCTGCCCCTCTTCATCGATAGTAATACAAAAGGCGTGAATACCTTGACGCCTCGCTTCGAACAGGGCCTGCCGGGTATCCTCAATACCATACTGGCTGCGGTAATCGTCATTGTAGTCATCCGGTTTGCCGTCAGACAATGTGATCAGCAATTTAGTTCTTGCTTGCACCTCATTGAGGCGATGGCTCAAGTGGCGTATCGCCGCGCCCATTCGAGTATAGTCGCCTGCGCGCATTCCGCTGATTCTTGCTCTTACCGCAGCATCGTAAGGCTGATCAAACATTTTCACAGGAAAAACCTCACAGCGCTTGCGGCTCATCCCGGTAAAACCATAGATCGCATAGCGATCACCCAGCATTTCCAGCGACTCAGCCATTAAGATCAAGGCCTCTCGTTCCGCCTCGTTGACCCAACCCTGGGTCGAACCGGACATATCCACCATAAACATCACCGCGATATTCCGTTCTTCCCGGTGCATGCGTGTAAAAAGACGATCGGTCATCTCCAATCCTTTATGCATATCCGCCCAAGCCTCGACAAAGGCATCGATATCCACGCCATCACCGTATACCTGGCGTTTCAGTAACCTGTCCTCGTCACGCAACGCCTCAAAAGTCTTGCGCAGACTCGCTAATAGACGACGATATTTGTACATTACCCCGGCAACAAAATCATCGTACTCCTCATTGACCGGCATCTCTCTGACAACACACCAGTTCTTACGATAATGTTTGCGTCGATAATCCCACTCCTGATAGAGAAAAGCGCCATCTTCGTGATAGGTACCGCTCCACACCTCCTCCGCTTTCAATGTATCCGCTTCGATATCTTTCAGATCGTACTCTCCTGGCCCAGCAGGAGTCAGGTACTCTTCGGGTATGTCTCCCATATCCTGAACTATCGATGTCGCCAGATCTCTTATCTCTTCAGAAAACAGGATTGACTTACCATTTACCTGTAATTCAAACTGCATCTCCTCCACAAATTCAAAATCATCCAAGGATTTTAGGGCAAAACGATCTATCGGCTCCCGGTCATCGTTCGACTGCTGCAGATCGTCGGCAATTGCCTTCAAAGCCACACGCAGTTTCGCCTTTTCCCTATCAATCCGGCGCTGCATAACCGCCAGCACCAATTCCGGTTTCAATTGACCGTGGAAAAGAGCTATCTTCGGCATCGCATTGCCAATGATGCGTTTGCTCAGGTCCAGGGAGTCTTGTGCTGAGGCCTGGCGCGCTTGTAGAAAAGCCACCTGTTGTTCCCATCCTGCGGGGTTCGGTTCGGGATTCAACTTCTTTTCGAGTTCCTTCATCTCCCGAAAAAGGCCGGGCAGTTCGCGTTCGATACAGGCATTCAGACGTTCTGTTTCAACTGCATGGAAACAGCGCAACGCCCTTTCCGGTGTCGGATGCTCCTCAAGATATGGGATCAAATCGACACGGAAGGTCCCGAAGCGAACCTGTGCCCAATGGTAGGCCACAGCAGCCTTATAGAGTAAAAAGTTATCCCGGACGTTCGGCAGATGAGCCATCACTGCCGGAAGGAATATCACCTCGCCGTCGGTATAGAGGCAATCGGCTTTTTCAAGTTTCAGCTTTCTGCCGGATAGCCCCTGAACGAAGGGAAACAGCACGCCAACCTGTTCATCAAACAGAGACCCGGCAGCCCGTTCCCGCCCTTGTTCCACAAACACATCCATATCCCTGATCGTCGCCAGGGCGGCATGCAGACCGGAAATATCGTAAATATCCATCGACTGGATCAGCCAGGCTTCGATCATTGACTTGTCCATCAGTCGAAATGCCTCGGACGCCTGTTGTGCAAACTGATAGGCAATCTCGATATGGGTACTGGCTGTGCGTCTTATCCAATCGAGAATAAATGTCTGTTCCTCGGATGGAAGGTCGACCAGTCCTTCGCTTATTTTTTCTGTATTGCGGAAACTGTATTCAACCTCGAAGTAGTCATCGAGCAATCTCTGGATATATGCCTGATCGAGTTGCGACCTCATATGCCGGGGCCCGTTAACACTGATCCGGTCGGCTCTCCTGAAAACGGGCCAATCCACGTTGCTCGTCGTTCATTTGGACTTACCAAACTTCTCTCCTCGCGCACCATGACTGGAGCTTTTTAAGGGTGTCACAGATCCGATCGGATTAGTGTTGGCTGGCCTTAGAAAAGAGAGGCGCTGAGTTCATTCACTGCCGCCAGCATATCCGAATCGTCAGTCAACGCCTGAGCGACACATGCACGGCAAGCGGCCACCGGTTCGACTCCACTGGCAATCAGTTTCGCCGCATGCACCAACAACCTGGTTGAAGCCCCTTCATCCAATCCGCTGCCCTTGAGGTTTCTCGTCATATGAGCAAACTTCACCAATCTAGTTGCCATCTCTCCATCGACAGCCGCCTCATTCTGAATAATCTTTTTCTCCAGCTCCGGTTCAGGATAATCAAATTCCAGGGCAACGAAACGCTGACGCGTACTCTGCTTAAGATCCTTGAGTACACTCTGATAACCTGGATTGAATGAGATAGCGAGACAAAAATCATTCGTCGCCTCGAGCAACTCGCCAACCTTCTCCATGGGTAAAACGCGTCGATCATCGGCCAATGGATGGATGACGACGGTAGTATCCTTACGCGCCTCCACCACTTCATCCAAATAACATATTCCTCCGGCACGCACTGCCGCAGCCAGAGGGCCGTCCACCCATACGGTTTCACCATTCTTCACCAGAAATCGGCCCACCAAATCCGAAGCGGTCAGGTCATCGTGGCATGAAACAGTGATTAAAGGGCGTTTCAGACGCCACGCCATATGCTCCATGAAGCGGGTCTTGCCACAGCCGGTCGGTCCCTTCAACAGGACAGGCAACTGATTGAGATAAGCGGCCTCAAAAACAGCTATCTCATCGTTTACCTGTTCATAATAGGGCTCTTTTTCGAAATAGTACTCTTCAGGTTTCAATGTTAGTTTTCAAGTATTTTGGATAACGGCCGTCAACGCTAACTGGGCCAGACGATATTCGCAACCCAATAAACCATAGGCATGTAAGGGGCTTTTATCTCTCTTTTGCGCGCATCGAGAGTGTTAAGCAGTCAGCAAAACAGGAGTTTTTGGTCCATCAAAGCCCGGTAATCAGCAAGTTAACCCAACAACGGAGAGGTATACTGATTATACTTCCAAGTTGGAACAGCCGTTAAACTTGCGCCAATCTTGCAGTGAGGCAGAGGGTGACGCTGTTGGCAATTACAAACAGGAGCCCTTGATCGCATAGATGAGGTCGAACCACTTGTCTGTATTTGTCAAATCTAAGAAACATTTCAGGGAATGTTGATGTCAGGACAATTGCGGACTCTTGTAATCGAAGACTCCGAATATGAACATAAACTGTTACGTAAAACCCTCCACCGTGGCGGCTTGGATCTATCTACCCTGCGCATAGACTCTTTGGATTCCCTTAAGAACGCCTTGCAATCCGAGAAATGGGATCTGATTCTATCGACTACGGATCTCTCGGACTGCCCCCCGGAAGCGAGCCTCAAATATCTACAAGAGCACAACCTTGATATCCCGTTTATCCTGGTATCCGATCATATCGGTGAAGAGAAGGTCGTCACTCTATTGAAGGCGGGCGCGAACGACTTCGTCAATTTCAAGAATCTTACCCGCCTGGTACCTGCAATCGAACGTGAGCTCAAAGAAGCTGCGGTACGGCGCGAAGCCGAAGAGACCAAACAGGCACTGCATCGCAGTGAAAACCGCTATCGTCAACTGGTCGATGATTCGCCCACACCGATTCTGCTGCTGCAAAACGAGAGGATCGTCTTTCTCAACTTGGCCGCAAAACAGACGCTGGCCGTATCTGAGCGGAAACAGTTGATAAACAAATCCATCAGCGAGCTTTTACATGACGGCCCCCCCGAGCTGATGGAATCGCAGCTGAAATTATTACGCAATCACAACAGTCGGCCTTACCAGGCTGCATTCAAGCGTGCCGACGGTGTCATCATTCTGGTTGAGGTCTTCGTCAGTCCGGCAGAGCACGAGGGCGCGCCCGCCACGCAACTTGTCTTTACCGATGTCACCCAGCGTAAGGATTCGGATGCTAAGCTGCAGCAGGCGGTACAGATCATAGAGCACACCATGGAGGGTGTACTGACTACCGACAACCAGGGCATGATCGATTCGGTCAACCCGGCCTTTACCGAGATTACCGGCTATACCGAGACTGAAATCATCTCGCAGCATCCGCGGATACTGATCTCAGACAAGCACTCACCGGAATTTTTTGATGAGTTGTGGAGCGAGGTCATTCAAACGGGATCCTGGCGCGGTGAAATTTGGAATCAGCGTAAGAACGGAGAAGTCTATCCGGCCTGGATGACCATCAGTTGCGTACAGGATGAACAGGGGAGCATAGTCCATTACGTCGCGGTCTTCTCCGATATCACCAGTATCAAGCAGACCCAATCCCAGCTTGAACATCTGGCTCATCACGACTCCCTCACCAATCTCCCCAACCGGTTGCTGTTCGAGGACCGTCTGGAACACGCAATTGCCCAGGCGAAACGCCAAAAGCGCCAGCTTGCCGTGCTGTTTCTCGATCTCGATCGCTTCAAAAACATCAATGACAGCCTTGGCCACGCGATGGGGGACGAACTCCTGAAAGAGGTTGCCACGCGGCTACAGAACATTTTACGGGATGACGATACCGCCGCACGGCTTGGAGGCGATGAATTCACTGTCCTGGTGGAAAACGTCGAGGACCCGAGCCAGGCGGCCGTGGTTGCATCCAAGATTCAGGAAAAGTTCAAGGCGCCCTTCAGAATAGCGGGCCGGGAACTTCATGTGACGACCAGTATCGGTATCAGTATCTACCCCGAAGACGGCAAGGATGTAGCTGACCTGACGAAAAATGCGGACGCCGCCATGTATCAGGCCAAGGAGCAGGGCCGAAACAGCTACCGCTACTACACCTCGGAGCTGACAAGAACGGCGTTCGAGCGTCTGCTCCTTGAGACAGAGCTTCGCGGTGCCCTGCAACAGAATCAGCTGTTGCTCTATTATCAGCCGCAAATATCCCTGCACAACGGCGAGATGACCGGCGCTGAAGCGGTATTACGCTGGCACCATCCACGACTCGGCATTATCCCCCCCGCACGCTTCATCCCCCTAGCTGAAGAGTCGGGCCTGATCCATGAGATCGGCAACTGGGTACTGAAGGAGGCCTGCGAGCAGACACGTTACCTGCATCGACAGGGGCTCTTTCATGGACGCATGGCCATCAATCTCTCGGTCAGGCAGATCATGCAGACCGACCTGATCCTGCGTTTCGAGCAGATCATCGGTGAATCCGGTTGCCCGCCGGACATGTTGCAGTTGGAGGTCACGGAGGGCATATTCATGGGACAGATGAAACACTCGGTCCCGGTGCTTGACGTATTCAAGAAACTCGGGGTTTCCATTGCCATCGACGATTTCGGCACCGGCTACTCCTCCCTCTCGTACCTGAAGCAGTTACCTATCGACAAGCTCAAGATCGACCGTTCCTTTATCCGCGACATGCCACATGACAGCGATGCCGTTGCCATCACCCAGGCGATTGTCTCGTTAGGCAAAAACCTGGGATTGAGAATTACCGCTGAGGGTATCGAAACCATGGCACAACAATCGTTGTTGCAGAAAATGGGATGTCAGGAAGGCCAGGGTTATCTCTACAGCCCGCCGGTACCCGCGGAAACCTTCGAGGAGATGCTGCTCGAGGGCAGAAGAACCTTTCACCACCACTTCTCCAACTATGGAAGATAAGCCTAGAGCCCGTTAACAGGCCCTATTATTCATTAGCAAAGACTTATACTCCATAACCCAACTCTATCAACTCATTCAAAATTTCGATGGATTATCCCCAGCTGGGATATAGAAGGCGCGCAAGAAGACGAGTATGGTATCGGGTCCAGAATCTCGAGTGCTTTATGCGACCCGTGATAATGAAATAACCAAGCTGACAAGTCAAGAATAACCTGTCAGAGGTTTACCTTAAGTTTATAAAGCCATTCCGCAACGGAGGACAATCCATGACGGAAGTAATCGCAACCAATGAGACTATTCTCGTGGTCGGTGGCGGCATCAGCGGCATGACCGCTGCATTGGAGGCCGCTGAGACGGGAAAGCAGGTCGTACTGGTTGAAAAGCGCCCCTATGTCGGCGGTCGCGTCACCCAGCTGTATAAATACTTTCCCAAGCTCTGCTTTCCCACCTGCGGGTTGGAGATCAATCAGCGCCGGGCAAAGATGAACCCGAACCTCAACATCATCACCATGGCCGAGGTTACCGACATCAAGGGTGAGGCGGGCAATTACACCGCCACTGTCAAGATCAGCCCCCGTTACGTGAATGAGAACTGCACCGCCTGTGGCGATTGCGCCAAGGCAGTGGAGACTGAATTCGACGATGAATTCAACTATGAGATGGGCAAACGCAAAGGCGCCTATCTGCCCCACCGTATGGCGCACCCCCAGCGTTATGTGCTCGATCCGGCAATCATCGGCACCGATGATGCGCAGAAGGCAAAGGATGCGTGCAAGGTCAACGCCATCGATCTGGACATGCAGGAAGAGACCATCGAGTTCAAGGCCGGCGCGGTCGTCTGGGCCACCGGGTGGCAGCCCTACGATGCGAACAAGATTCAACCTTACGGCTACGATCGCATCGCCAACGTGATCACCAGCGTCGAGTTCGAGCGCATGGCCGATCCCAACGGCCCCACCGGCGGCAAGCTGGTGCGCCCCTCCGACGGCAAGGAGGTCAAGTCGGTGGCCTTTATCCAGTGCGCCGGTTCCCGGGACAAGAACCACCTGCTGCACTGCTCGCGCATCTGCTGCATGGCCTCCCTGAAGCAGGCCACCTACCCGGCGGATGAGGTGGACATCTCCATCTACTATATCGACATCCGCGCCATCGACCGCTTCGAGGACTTCTACCAGACGGTCAAGGCGAAAGAGAACGTCAGCTTCATCAAATCCAAGGTTGCCTCCATTGTGGAGAACAAGGAGAACGGCAACCCGACCCTGCACGGCGTCGATACCGAGGGTTACAACCGCTACGCCAACGAGCATGACCTGGTGGTCCTGGCCGTCGGCATGGAGCCCAGCGTCGATAAAGCGAGCTTCCCGGTGGAGATCGTCATCAACGAAGAGGGCTTCATCGAGCCCGCGCCCGAGAACGGCGGTGTCTTCGCCGCCGGGTGTTCGTCCGATGCGCTGGATGTCAACCGCGCCGTTCAACACGCCACCGGTGCCGCCATGCGCGCCATCCAGGTGGTCAACCGCGTAGCAGCGACGGAGGGTTAAGAGAGTGGCCGACGATAAGAAATTTGCTGGATATGTCTGCACCGGCTGTGGCCTGGGCGAGCGCCTGGACGCCGGTCAGCTGGAAACCACCGCGACCCGCGACGGCAAGATGCAGAGCTGCAAGCAGCACGAGATGCTCTGCTCCGCCGAGGGCGTGCAGATGATCAAAGACGACATCGCCAACGACGGTGTCACCCATGTCATGATCGCCGCCTGTTCACGCCGCGCCAAGGTTGAGGCCTTCAACTTCACCGACGTCGCCCTGACCCGCGCCAACCTGCGTGAGGGTGTCATCTGGGTGCGTCCCGATACGGACGAGAACACCGAGACCACCCAGGAGATGGCGGACGACTACATCCGCATGGCCTGCGCTGAGCTGAAGTCGATGAGCAAGCCTTCGGCCTCCGGTGAGCAGTCCCTCAACAAGAACATCCTGGTTGTGGGTGGCGGTATCACCGGTATGACGGCGGCCATCGAGGCTGCGGCGGCCGGCTATCCCGTCCACCTGGTGGAGAAGAGCGGCAAACTGGGTGGCGCGATCGGCAGCTACTACAAGGTCATCCCGACCCGTTCGCCCTACGATGCCCCGGCCGAGAATCCGGTCCCCGGCATGGTCGAGGCGATCGAGGCCGCCGACAACATTACCGTTCACTTGAACAGCGCCATCGCCAAAACCGAAGGCGCTCCCGGACGCTTCAGCGTCGAGGTGGCTACCGAATCCGGCAGCAGCGAAACCCTCACCATCGGCGCCATCGTACAGGCTTCAGGCTTTAAACCCTATGATGCCAACAAGCTGCCGGAGTTTGCCTACGACAAGTCGGCGGACGTGATCACCAACCACGAGCTGGAAGCGCTGGCGGTCGCCGCCAACGGCGGACCGATCAAGCGTCCATCCGACGGCAAAGAGGTCCAATCGGTCTGCTTTATTCAGAATGCCGGTCAATGCTCCGACAAAGAGGGCCACCTGACCTACTTCGCCGGCGTCACCGACCTCGTCTCCATCAAGCAGGCGATGTACTTCAAGGAGTTGAACGGCGATTGCGACACCACTATCCTGTTTGACAACCTGCGTACCCCCGGTGCCGGCGGTGAGGATTTCTACCGCGCCGGTCAGCAGGCGATGGTCACTTTCTCCAAGGGTATCGCCTCACAAGTGGTCCCGGGCGACAGCCTGACCGTGAAGTTCGAGGACAAAATCCTCAACGAAGAGACCGAGATGGCCTGCGACCTGGTGGTATTGGCCACCGGCATGGAGCCCAACTCCGGCCCCGATCCCTATGCCCAGTTGATGGTGGACGAGGCGGAGGATGAAGAGGAGAAGGCCAAGGCCCAGGCGATCCTTGAGAACGCACCGCCCTCGATCCTCAACCTGCAATATCGTCAGGGTACCGACCTGCCCCACTTGAAGAACGGGTTCAACGACTCGCACTTCATCTGCTTCCCCTACGAGACACGCCGTACCGGGATCTATGCCGCCGGCCCGGTGCGTCGCCCCATGGACGCCCAGCAGGCCCGTGACGATGCCACCGGCGCGGCGCTGAAGGCGATCCAGGCGGCCGAGAACGCCGGGCTGGGACGCGCGGCACACCCCCGCTCCGGCGACCTCTCGTTCCCGAGCTTCCGCAAGGAGGGTTGCACACAGTGTAAGCGCTGTACCGTCGAGTGCCCCTTCGGCGCCATCAACGAGGACGAGGAAGGCTATCCGATGTACAACGAATCACGTTGTCGTCGTTGCGGCACCTGTATGGGTGCCTGTCCTGTACGCGTTATCTCCTTCGAGAACTACTCGGTCGAGACCGTCAACCAGCAGATCAAGAACGTCGATATCCCGGAAGAGTGGGACGAGAAACCGCGTATTCTGGTACTGGCTTGTGAGAACGACGCCTATCCGGCGCTCGATCAGGCGGCTCAGGCCGGCGTCGAGATCAACCCCTGGGCGCGTGTGATCCCGGTTCGTTGTCTCGGTTCCGTGAGTCTCTCCTGGGTGACCGACGCACTCAACAACGGCTATGACGGCATCGTCATGATGGGCTGTCGTCGTGATGACGACTACCAATGCCACTTTGTACGCGGCTCGGCCATGGCGGCGGAACGCATGAGCAAGGTGGGTGACACCCTCGATACGCTGAACCTGGAACCGGAACGCGTGATCCTTCATGAGGTGGCCATTACCGATGTGGAGCGTGCGCCCCAGTTGATCAACGACATGGCGGAGACCGTCGAGAAGATCGGCCTGAGTCCGTTCAAGTTCTAAACGACGGTGACAAGGGCCTGCCCCGGCAGGCCCTGCGCTGAAAGGACGGCCTGAACAACTTTACTTTTTGTAGGGTGGGCCTGGCCAACCACCCTGGACACCCTACAAAGGGGAGTAAAAATGAGTGATTTAAACACCGCAATGATTGAAAAGTACCGCAGCAACTTCCTGAAGGAGGTTGAGGCGAATGTAGAGGAGGGCGAATGGGTCAAGATGTGCATGCAGTGCGGCGTGTGCTCCGGCTCCTGCCCACTGGGTAAGCATTGGGATCATCCACCGCAGGAGATCTTCATGATGATCCGCGCCAACAAGCGCGAAGAGGTGCTGAGTACCGACTCCATGTGGATGTGTACCTCCTGCTACAACTGTATCGCACGCTGCCCGCGTGGACTGCCGATCACCCACATCATGCACGGCCTGGCGGTCTACTCGAAGCGTCTCGGCCTGACCCAGAAGAAGCAGCCCACCGCCGAGTTCTCTCAGATCTTCTGGGACAACCTCATGAAGAAGGGTCGCGTCAACGAGTTGAAACTCGGTCTCTCCATGTACTTCAAGGACGGTTTCGGTCAGGGCATCAAGAACGCCATGGCCAACCAGAAACTGGGTCAGAACATGATGAAGGCCAAACGCATGAACGCCATGGAGTTCTTTGGCGGACACAGCGTGAAAGATCTCTCCGGCTTCCAGAACATGGTGAAGAAGGCCCTGGAGATCGAAGAAGGCAATCTGAAAGACGTGAAGTGAGGAACAGACCGACATGGCTAAGATAGAACTCTCATTCTACCCGGGTTGCTCCTCACAAAAGGGAGCCACCTCTTCCAACTATTTAGTCTCCGCGCAGACCATGTGCGAGGAGCTGGACATCCAGCTCAACGAGATCCCGGACTGGAACTGCTGCGGCGCCTCCATCGGCTACGGCGGCGGCGGCGAGCTGCCCCGTCTGGCCCTCTCCGCACGCAATATCGCGCTGTCCGAAGAGCACAACGCCGGCCAGGAGATCGTCGCCACCTGCGCCGCCTGCTGGCTCTCCACCCGCGAGGCCAAGGAACGTCTGCATGAAGATGAGCAAATGCTCAAGGACGCCAACGCCGCCCTCTCCGAGGCGGGCCTGAAATACAAGGGCGAGTCCAACGTCCGCCACATGGTGGAAGTGCTGGTCGAGGATATCGGTTTCGACGGCATCAAATCCAAGGTCAAGAAGCCCCTCGAGGGCCTCAAGATCGCCGGTTACGTCGGCTGTCAGACCAACCGCCCCTTCGGTATCGCCGGTGAGTCCTTCGAAAATCCGAAGTACCTCGACAACATCGTGGAAGCAGTCGGTGCCGAGTCGATCCCCACCTATGAGAAAAAGGTACAGTGCTGCGGCGGCGCCCTCGCCTTCTCCGAGCCGGAAAAGTCACAGGAGATGATCAAGGGCATCATCGAAGCGGCCTACGACAACGGCGCCGACATGATCGTCACCCCCTGCCCCCTGTGTCAGGCCAATGTGGAGATCTATCAGGACAACATCAATGAGACCTACGGCACCAAGTTCAGCATGCCGGTAGTTTATTACTCTACGTTGATGAGTGTCGCCTTTGGGCGCAGCGCCAAGGATGCCGCACTCGACGGCCAGGTAATCCCGGCCAAACAACTGGAGGAGATCGCCAACAAATAACAAGGCGATCCAGCTTCGGTATTGAAAGCCCGCTTTTGCGGGCTTTTTTTATATCCCGAAGCTTGATCTACCTGTTCGCTCCAGAATCAGATGCTGAGGTATTCCTGGTAGGGTAATTCCCTCCCTTCCATTTATTCAGGTGCAATCCTCCGTGATCGTACAAGCCTGCCAATATCTGACATTTAAACCGAGACCTTTCCCCTCTTGTCTGGCTACTTTAGCGATCAGACTTTGAAGCGTTCCACCAGCCCTTTGAGCTGCTCCGCCAGTTTGGCAAGATCGTCGCTGGCCGCCGAGGTCTGTTGTGCTCCTACCGCTGACTGTTCCGCTACCTCATTGATACTGACGATACTACGATTGATCTCTTCAGTGACCGAACTCTGCTCCTCGGCTGCACTGGCGATCTGGGTATTCATATTGGAAATCTGCTCCACGGCGGCATTAATAGTCTGCAACGCCTCACCAGCGGCTGCAGCCTGTTCCACCCCGACCAGGGTCACCTCCTTGCCCTCTGCCATCACCTTGACTGCTTTATTGGCGCCGGACTGAAGATTGCAGATCATCTCCTCAATCTCCTGGGTCGACTTTTGGGTACGCCCGGCCAGGGTACGGACCTCATCCGCCACTACAGCAAAACCACGCCCCTGCTCACCGGCCCGTGCGGCCTCGATTGCTGCATTGAGGGCCAGCAGATTAGTCTGCTCGGCGATACTCTTGATGACATCGAGTACTGAACCGATATTCATACTCTCAGATTCGAGCTGCCCGATCACACCCACGGCCTCATCCACCTCTTTGGCCAGCTCGCCGATGACATCGATCACCTTGTCGATTACCTGCTTGCCCTGATGGAACGTTTTGTCAGCAGCTCGCGCAGCCTCGGCAGCCTCGACAGCGTTACGCGCCACCTCTTGCACCGTGGCGCTCATCTCGTTCATCGCCGTGGCAACCTGACTCGTCTCAGAGAGCTGCTGATTGATACCGGAGTTCGTTTGGGTCGTCACTGTCGAAGTCTCCTCAGCGGCGGATGCAAGCTGAGTTACTGAATCCTTCACTTCATTGATAGCGTCATGGAACTTGTCCGCCATCCTGTTGAAGGCAATGGCGATATGGCTAAGCTCATCCTTGTTCTGATAATTCACACGTGCCCCAAGGTCTCCATCAGCCAGCTGTTTGGCCGTCCCCTCGATCAGGCTGACGCCACGGGAAATATTAGTGATAATGAGATAGGCAAGCACCAAACTGAACAGCGCACCCACCACCAAACTGACAATGACCCAGATGATCATGGAGTGGTAAGCCTCGTCCGTCTCGGCAAAAAATCTGGCGGCCTCCTCTTCCTGGATCTTGGACAGGGATTCAATGGTCCCTTTCATCTCCTTTATGACAGGATTGAGCAGACTCAAAACCAGACTTTCGGCTTCATGATAGTGTCCCGCCTTGAGGTTCTCGTGTATCTTTTCCACGGCCTCCTTTTCGAACTTCTGCAATTCGGCCTGAAAGACGCTGGCCAACCGTTTCTCCTCTTCCCCCAAGTGGGAAGCCATGAATTCCGCCCAGTGCTCATCGATTGATTCGATGTTGTGCTCAATTTGTTCGATATGCGTGTTCACGGCATGGTCATGCATTGATGAGAACGTTGATCTTGGGTCGTGTTGCAGTGCGAGCAGTATCTGAGACCGGCTATTCTCAGCCGCTTCCAGAATTGTCGCCAGCGCACTCAAATGTGCCATGTCTTTGTGGTATAGCTCATCAATGGCGTGATCGGCATTGCGCATGCCACCCAGACCCATCATCCCGATGAAGAGCGCTAATAGCAGCATAAGACCGACTAAGATGTAGAGACGTAGTTTTATAGGCAGATTATGAAGAAATGACATTTTGATCACCAAGTGCGCATGAATGTAATCGACAGATTTGCTCTTGACGCAGACCGCTACTCGCTGTGATCAACCCCCTTCCCTAGAACCCGCCATACATGCCTGACGACGAAGAGGCAAAATATATACTACTTGTTAGTAATCGGCCCAATGAATTGATACTTTAATACAATTGCAATCCGTATGGAGATTGTTCGGGCGCTCACCTGAAGGCAGTTAATACCATCCGTAAAATTTGTCTGCTTCATCAGTAAAAACACACAATCCCCATACTTGGTCAGGTCATCATCCAGAACCTGGATTATCTCTCGAGGCCAACCCCTTTTATTAATGGTTAGAGCGGGTTTCTGTGGTAAGTAAATAATTCATCCGCTGAGGGATGGTTTTGGAATAACCCCTATAAGGGGTTAATTTGCCTTGCCCCCTGAGGAGGCAAGGTTCGTTGTCACACCTGTTCACGCTGACCCTAACTATATATCCAGGCCTCTTCGTTCTGACATACGTTCTCGACGTTCCTGGTACTGCACATAAGTGTGAACTTTCTCCTCACCAAGCCCGACCGTATCAATACAGTAACCACGCGCCCAAAACCTATTTCCCCAATATTTTCGCTTTTTCAGTTCCCGAAACCGATTGAATACCCGGATCGCAATCCTTCCCTCAGCATCCCAACATAATTTGATACCGATACCTTTGGAGGAATCATCACCAACAGGTGCACATGATCAACCTGTACGCTCAATTCCACTATCTTCTACCTTCTGTTGCTCCGAAAACGCTCGAATGCAGCTATCTACCTCTACTCCAACTTGACCTTGTAGTATCCTAAATCTATATTATGGCACCCATACAATATGGTACTAACAGTGCCAAATCGCATGTGATAACTTCCTGAATCGACTCATCTGGTTTGCTCCTCTTGGATTGTTGTGGGGACAGCAACCCAGTAGAGTACCAGATGTGTCGATCAACTGGCAAAGCCGTTGATCTCTGACCACGCCCTAAGGGTGTGGTTTTTTCTGTTAACAATAAATGGTTCCATACAGCGGCGGTCGGCCTTCTGCTGGAACGTTCGGGTATACCCAACGGGTTTAGGTATCCTTGTACACACCTTCCGCAAAACTACAACCCAGATAATTTACTATCTGTAAACAGTCAGTAAATTGCGATCGGCTTCACATCATCCATGACATCGATACGATAATAATTTCACAAGCATGTTTCTTTGCTCGAACTTTCAGGGATGAAGCAATAGCCATTGAGACCCCTGATGAAAAAGATTCCCAAACAAAGCAAACGCTTGCTTTTCAACCACTACCTGTGGAACAGACGCATCAACCAAAAATATATGCCCCATGCGGGTTATATGGGCAATGGCGGTGACATTCATTTGATACTGGGTGTTAATGGCACCGGCATTAATCATTTGACACAACTTCTGTCACAACCATTACCCAACAGCCTACTTATCCACAATCCACTCGCAAAGTTTGAACCTAAACTGACCCTGTCCAATCATGATGACAGATTGGCAATTCCCTATCATAAGGAGTTGACAGCAGACCACCCCTTGAACCGCGTCTACCGGATTTATGCTGAAAATAATCTTTCAGATACCAAATATAATTTACTCCTAATGGAGAACAAAAAGACACCTCGTGCTTTACTCATTATGAAAGAGACACATGGCCTGCTGGCGACTGAAGCCCTGTTACGGGAATTACAGTGTCATGCCCTGTTATATATAAGTGACCCCGTCATACTTGCCGAGCAGATCTTTTCGCGGGAGGGATTAAATACCCCCTATCTCGATTTGGAGAGTGAAGCCGTTATGGAATCCCGCTTTCTGAAGCGCTTTCTATCTCACGATCTTCGCGCAATACTACATGCCTATAAATTGATACAGCGTCTGTCTTCAAGACGTCAACGCCGTGTACAGACAAAAATCTTCACTATTGCCTTAATCCAGCATATGTTTCGTATGTTGGCCGCTCGTTATCCTGAATTGGCGTCCGTCGTGGATTTTGATTGCATAGAGAATGATCCCGAGCGTATGCAGTTCCCTCTTGTCAGCTGGCTGGGCACGAACAGTCTGGAACGTTCAGAACGTATACTCAATACTGCAACCTTCAAGCCGGATGGGCAAATGTCTCGACGCTGGACACGGTCATGGCCGGAAACAATCAACGCCTTTGAAACGCTCTCCGCCAAGGATGTAAGCCTGGCTTACCAAATCTTGATTGATCACGAATTGATGCGTGACGAAGGTAAGCGCAAAACCTGGGATGAGAGAGTTGCCGTATGAAACGGCATTGAGCATATGGATCTGAGAGCAATACAACCACGTAAATAGTGATTTCGCTGATTTCTTCCCCACATGCTCCGTGTGTAGCGTCCAATATTTTCCACGTCTTGTATGGCCTTGAGTGTAATCCTATGTCTGTTTGTCATTCCTCATCCAATGAGCTCAATAGTCCATCCATAGAAAAATTCTCCACATACTCGCCATTTTTTACCTGCATCTCACCTTCCGCGAGATAGGCTTGAAGGGCGGCAATCTTGCTGTTTCGCTCTTCCATATGACGCACAAAGCTAGACTGATAAGTCCGACATACAATCGCAACAGCTCACTCTCCGAAGATGTAACCCTTGCAGAGCGTGGGAGTGAATGAAGTTGAACCCATGTCGCCTAACGTATAGATTGGCCATGCAATGCATACAAACAAACCGACTCAATAGGATACACCGCTACAGGAATGAGCGACTTACGAGACCTCGAACTCATCATCAGTTCCGGCACCTCCATTCTCTTCATCGAAAGCGATGACGAAAAGCAGGTAGAGACCCTATTCGAACGCCTCGCCAACCTACTGGGCCGCCAGCTGTTGCGCTGGACCGTGGCCAGCGGGTTGACCAACCTGCATACCAACCAGACTACCCACCTGGCCATCAAGGAGCCCTCCAGGGTACTCTCCGAGCTGGCGGGTCGTACAGCGCCTGCCATCTACATGCTGATGGATATCCATCACTGGCTGGACGACCCCCTGACCCTGCGCCAACTCAAGGAGATCGCCCTTGGAAACCCGTCGCAGACCCTTGTCCTGATCAGCCACAACGCCGAGATACCTGACGAGCTACGCTCGCTTTCGACCAGATTCGAGCTCTCGCTGCCGGACCGTAATGCCTTGAAACAACTGCTTCAGGCGGAAATCCGGGAGTGGGGGCGCCATAACAATCGCAACGTCAAGGCAAGTCGCGAAGTGATCGAGCCCATGCTGAGCAATCTCTCCGGTCTCAGCCTGAGGGACGCCAGACAACTGATACGCAATGCCATCTATGACGACGGCATGCTGACGGAGAACGATCTGGATGACCTGGCAAAAACAAAGTACCGCCTGCTCGACAGTACCGGCGTGCTCTCCCTCGAACTCGACGGTGCCAAGTTCAGCCAGGTGGCCGGTCTCGCCAACCTGAAACGCTGGCTGGAGCAACGCCGTGCCATCTTTGTGGCGGAACGACCGCCGAGCGGACTCGACCTTCCCAAGGGGATACTCCTCCTCGGCGTACAGGGCGGCGGCAAGAGCCTGGCTGCCAAATCTGTCGCCGGCAGCTGGCACCTGCCCCTGTTGCGCCTCGACTTCGCCACCCTCTACAACAAGTTCTACGGCGAAACAGAACGCAACCTGCGCGACTCCCTGAAGACCGCCGAATCCATGGCGCCCTGCGTGCTATGGATAGACGAGATCGAAAAGGGACTTGCCACTGATGATGAGGGCGGGCCCTCAAAACGCATCCTCGGCACCTTGCTGACCTGGATGGCCGAGCGCACATCCCGGGTCTTTCTTGTAGCCACCGCCAACGATATCGAGATGCTGCCGCCCGAACTGCTGCGCAAGGGACGATTCGACGAGGTCTTCTTCGTCGATCTTCCGGAGCTCCAGGTTCGTGAGGCGATTTTCCGCATCCACCTCGCCAAGCGCGAGCAGGACCCCGCTGCCTTCGATATAGACAAATTGCGCGATGCCAGCGAGGGTTTTTCAGGCGCCGAGATAGAGCAGGCAATAGTCGCCTCGCTCTACGCCTCCCATGCGTCAAAAGCGCCACTGGATACCGCACATATCCTGAACGAGATTGAACAGACTAGGCCCCTCTCGGTTCTGATGGCCGAGAAGATAGCCTATTTGCGCAACTGGGCCTCGAGTAGAACCGTTACGGCATGATTAGGCTGTCACCGTTATGTGTGGCGGATCCGTATGAGATGCAGCTACAGAAAATTCTATGTTGGCGCCTGACAAGAAAGCTGCAGGCTATAGGTTGCTATAGAGATTGACTCTCACCCGCTGATTCTGCGCGGCGATCCGATTCCACTCTTTTGCCGTTTTCACCTCATAGACCGAGGGATAGGGTATCAAAGGGTCATTGAAACCGCTGCTGAAGAGCAGAATCTCCAACTCACCGCCGCTCCTGGCCAACTCAACGTTCATATAGTTGGCGAATGCGACAGACTGACCGTTGATATAATCATTGCTGTCACGGTGATCCGCCGCAAACAGGCATTCACTCATCGCCAACCCGTCATCGGCCAGGATGTACTCATCCCCTTCGCTTTTCTGCAGGCAATAGTTGCCATGGGTTGCACGCAACTCGATGGTGCCGCCAAACCCCGCCTCCTTGAGCTGATCGACCAGTTCAGCAAGCCACAGTGCTCGTTGATCGTTAAAGGGTATCTCGCCGTATTCGAACTCGGTCCCCTGATTTGCGGCCCACTCGATCAGCTTAACCGGAATCAATGAACCCGGGGCTGCCGCACTGCCATATCCGGTTTCTTCAATCTTCCGGGACATCTGCTCAATCTTCTCGTTCTGTGCACTGATCAACTCGTAAATAGCCTCGCTGTCAGGATCAGATCCGATGACCGCTTTTTGTTGTGTCGGGGATAACACCAGGAAATAGTAGGTGATGGCAAAGCCAAGGAGAATAAACAGTAGACTCAATCCTCCCAGTATCTGCGCCTTTCTTGCCTGGAATCTCGATACCTCCTGCAGCGCTTCCAGCTCATACAGTTCGCTTTGGGTCTCGGCAAAATGCTTTTCCAGCTTTTCCCGAAGCCGTGTCTCGCTCAGATTCTGCTCCTTGCGTATGAAGCGTTTCAAAGAATCATTACCCGTTGATAAGGAACCCAGCACACCATCCATGGGTAGGCTTACCGGCTCCACCGTAGACGTCTTACGACGATCGTGTTCAGTGATCGAGTGAATATTGCTTTGACGGCGAACAGCTCTCACACTCTCCAACTCACTATCTTTGAAACCGGGCACCAGGGACTCCTGGTCGGGCATAAGATGCAGCGAGCGGAGCACATCTTCCAGGTCCTGCACTTCCAGCTGTTTCGGCAATACCCCGACCGCCCCGAGCGCCCTTGCCTGGCTGACCTCCAACCCTCCCGCCTTGGAGGTATACATCATGACGGGGATGACGGCCGTATTCGGATTGGATTTGATAACCTTCAAGGCTTGAAAACCGTCCATCCCGGGCATCTCATAGTCCATGAAGATGGCATCCGGCGCATTGTCATACAGAAAATCGATTGCCGCCGCGGCCGACTCCAGCGATACCACCGAAATACCATATTTCGAGAGCTTGCCCGACAAGACCTGTCGAGCGGTTTTTGAATCATCGACGATGAGCGCGCGCTTGGTCACTTATCTGTAGGCCGCACCGAAGCGCGGCTTTCCCCTATTGATTCTGTGTATGCTATCTCGGCAATCTGCATGATAATCCCACTAAGGTGTCATGCACAAATGCTTGAGACACCTGCTTGACCTAACTATATCCGACATATTCGAATAGAGGAAACGCCCAATGGCAGCGTTGACCGAGGAAAAGTGTGAGGCCTGTCGCGCTGATGCGCCTAAAGTCAGTGATGATGAACTAGCGGTACTGATACGTACCATACCCGACTGGAATATCGAGGTACGGGACGGGATTATGCAATTGGAAAAAGCTTTTCCATTCAAAAACTTCGTAGACAGCCTCGAGTTCAGCAACAGGGTCGGGGCGTTGGCGGAGGATGAGGGACACCACCCTGCCCTGCTGACCGAGTGGGGGAAAACCACCGTGACCTGGTGGTCACACAAAATAAAAGGGCTTCATCGCAACGATTTCATCATGGCGGCGAAAACGGATCAGCTGTACAGTGGATGAAAGAAAAACTGTCCGCGAATCAACGCAAATTTTGACCTCAATGTAGGTGCGGTTTGCCGCACCGGAAGCATCGTCACGCAAAGTACGAATGGGAATCATCATTGCGGCAAGCCGCACCCGCATTGCGAGGGGATGTATAGGATAGATGGAGTAGCGAAGAGAGAGATGAGTTCCCACGCAGAAGCGTGGGAACGAAAACGATATTATTTGCGTTGATTCGCGTTCATTTGCGGACTGAATACAAGATAATCAGGACAACGCATCCTTCATCTGTTGCTCCTGCTTCTGCTTATGCAGCTCGATTTCAGCCTTCCTGCGCAGCTCTAGGATCTCCTGGCGCTCTTCAATCCGCTTCTCGGCGACATTCTCTTTCACGGGGATGGTGACCTCGCCGAACAGGACCTGTTTCAGAAGGCGGGTGCCGAACTGCATCAGGGCAAGATCCTCGTTCTCCATGGTCTGGTAAAATTTCTCATCCAGATCGTATGACGCCTTGAAGGAGTCGCTGAGCACGAAACGACGCAGACGGTCTGTGTCATAGGAGCACATGAAGAAGAACTGCAGACTGGTATCGGAGGGACGACCGATCGTCGGTCCGGCCGATTTCTTCTTCAGCATCAGCTGCAACCATTCACGATTGAGCTGATCGTAGACCTCCACCTCCTGCTCTTTACGATATTCATCGACTAATATCTCCCTATCCTCCTCATGTCCCTTACAGTGATCCTCTCTGATCAGAAAGTAGCGTGCTTCATCCTCACTGGAACCCGCTTCGCGCATTGCCATATGTCCGATCGGATAGTAACGGCAGGCTGTCGGGCGATCCTTATAGACACTGCAGCCTTCATCATTTACAAACAGACAGGCACCCTCGTTATCGGTTCGAAGCTTCACCCCCGGCAGGCCATCCTTATCCATCTCGTAAGGCACCGTGTGGTCCTTGAGAAACTCCGTAACACTGACCCCCAGATTATCCTTCAGGCGCAGGATGTCATAGGGTGTGAGCTGTATATCCGCATGCTTGCAGCAGGCGTTAAAGCAGGAAACCCCCTTGTGACAGTTGAACTTGATCTTGGCGCCAGGCTCTAGCACCGCGGGTACGAAACTGCTTTTGAAAGGAATATCGAATTTTTCGCTCATTCTCTGCCTCCGATATCGAAATCGGCTGGTGTAGGGATCAGTTTGTAAATGGACACTGTAAACAGGTGCCTGCGATCAGCGATACAGCTACCTAAGCAAAACCATCGGCTGAATATTAGTCCAAGTCGCGGACTGCGGATACGGTTCGCCTTTAGAGTATAACCGTACACATGTGTTCATTTAAAAACTGCACAAATAGCATGCATTAAAGACGGAAAAGTCCGGGCACCTTACGGTACCCGGACCCTCCTAAGCAACTAAACAGTCAAGGATTACTTGAACAACTTAGCCTTATCTACGATGTCTACATGTGCCCGCTTGAAGCACTTGTAGGTCTTGGTCTCTTTGTCGTAGATGGAGTTCACGAAGCACTTCCAGTTCTCTTCGTCGACAAAGTTCTTATCCATGCGGTAGTAGAAACCGGGATAACGAGACTCTTGACGGAACTGGATGTGTTTCATGTGGGCTTCGGCAGTCAGGATACGGTGATAGTTCTCCCAAGCACGCAGCAGCTCGTGGAGGTCTTTGGCACGCATCTTGAGCGCGTCTTCCTTCAGCATTTCCAACTTCTGCTCAGCCAGGTCCAGCATGTGCTCGTTGGTGGTGTAGTAGGTGGCAACACCGGCAACGTACTCATCCATAACCTTCTGTAGGCGGAACTGCAGCATCCGCGGTGTGATGTAATTGGGGTTCACATCGATTGCGGTTGAGTAGTCCTTGTGCTCAAGGTAGTTACGGACCGGACGGTAGATCTCTTCGATCAGGGAATCAACATCGGTGTCCAGCTCAGGGCTGTAGTCCTTGTTGTCCATGACGTATTTGACCATCGCCTTGGCGGCCATGCGGCCTTCAGCGTGGGAACCGGAAGAGAACTTGTGACCGGATGCGCCCACGCCGTCACCGGCGGTGAACAGACCGGAAACAGTGGTCATACCACGGTAGCCCCAGTTCCAGCCCTGTGGCAGATGCTCAGGTACCCCAGCTTCGGTCTCTTCGGTAGGTGCGCCAACATCTTCAGGACCGGAGGTCCAGATGCCGCAGCAACCGGAGTGAGAGCCCAGCAGGTAGGGTTCGGTGGGCATCAGCTCAGAGTTTTTCTTCTCAGGCTCGATGTTCTCACCGGCCCAGATACCGCACTGGCCGATACACATGTCGAGGAAGTCTTCCCAGGCTTCGGCTTCCAGATGCTTAACCTCGCGGGGAGACAGGGTCTCACGCAGGTTGGCGAGGGCGGTTACGGTGTCCATCCAGATGGGACCGCGACCTTCGCGCATCTCTTTCAGCATCAAGTGGTTACGCAGGCAGGATGCGGGAACGGCAGCCTGGCCGTAAGGAGGATAGTCGTCCAGCATCTCCTTGTTGCGGTCCATGTAGACCTCACCAAAAGCGTTGGTCGCTTTTGATTTGAAGAGCAGGAACCAGGCGCCAACAGGACCGTAACCGTCTTTGAAACGGGTAGGTACGAAGCGGTTTTCCATCATGGTCAGCTCAGCACCGGCCTCCGCGGCCATGGCGTAGGTGGAACCGGCGTTCCATACGGGGTACCAGGCACGGCCCTGACCCTCACCCACGGAGCGGGGACGGAAGATGTTCACACAACCGCCGGCGGCCAGCAGGATGGCTTTTGCCTTGAAGACGTAGAGCTTGTGCTCGCGAACAGAGAAACCGACAGCACCGGCGATGCGGTTCTTGTCGTTCTTGTCGTTGACCAGCTTGACGATGAAGATACGCTCCTGGATGTTGTCCATGCCCAGCGCTTTCTTCGCAGCTTCAGCGACGATCCACTTGTAGGACTCACCGTTGATCATGATCTGCCACTTACCGGAACGTACGGGCTTACCGCCGTCTTTCAGAGGGGTCATGCCTTTTGATCCGTCGTGACGCTCACCGTTCTCGTCAGTCTTCCAAATAGGCAGACCCCACTCTTCGAACAGATGCACGGATTCGTCAACGTGACGGCCCAGGTCATATGCCAGGTCGTCGCGGGTGATACCCATCAGGTCGTTGGAGACCATACGGGCGTAATCGGCAGGATCCTGCTCAGAACCGATGTAGGTGTTGATCGCAGACAGACCCTGGGCAACAGCACCAGAACGGTCCATAGCGGCCTTGTCGACCAGCTTGACTTTGATGTCGCCGCCAGCGGCCTGTACCCAAGGACCGATCTCATAGGCGGCACCGCTACAAGCCATGCCACCGCCGATCAGGAGGATGTCTACCTCTTCTTGGACGACTTCCGGATTTCCGAATTCAGCCATTTCATTTACCTCGAATTATCTATATTCCTGAATACTCTGACTGAATCCCGCTTATTTGCGGATCAGCTCACTGGGATCGCCGGCGCGATAGCCGTTCTGCTCGTTATGGTTGAAGAAACCGGGCTCGCCGATCTTCGCCATTTCCGCGGCAGGCTTGCCACCGTAAGGATCGATAGAACCCTCAGGAGTAGTACGGATCGGGAATTTGAAGCGCTTCATGGTGCCGTTGCGGAACTTGATGGTCCACATGATGGAGTCGGTACCGCGCAGAGGCTGTACAGATGCGCCCAGAGGTACGATATCGGCGTAAGGACGCGCTTCGATAGCCTGCTGAGGGCAGATCTTGATGCAGGAGTAGCACTCCCAGCACTGCTCAGGCTCTTGGTTGAACGACTTCATGGCATGGCCTGTCTCTGAGCCGTCTTTATCCAGCTTCATCAGGTCATGAGGACAGATGTACATGCAAGCTGTCCTGTCCTGGCCTTTACAGCCATCGCACTTCTCAGTACGCACAAATGTAGGCATGGTGTTATCTCCTAAGGGTTTCACTGCAGTGATTCAGACGCCGTGAGATGCCGCAGCTTTTACAAGCACACCCGGACAATTCCCGGCGTCAGTCTTTAGTATCTCTCCTGGCCCGTGCCCGATGGCGTCCGAACCTAGTTTCACACCCGATTCAGCCAGGCCGCACAGCCGGGCATTCCATCGCACGCATGCGCGCAAGCTGGACTCGGGGCGACAAACATTAATGCCTTACAACCCCTTTAGCCAAACAGTTTTTTAATGAGGGCGTATAAAATCCGCTTATTGACCTAGCCCCTTGTAAAACATACTATTTTGCTTGGTTTAGTAACCCCCTATTTATCATGAAGAAAATGCCAATATGCTCAATAAGGTCTTTTTATTGGCCGAATATGAAGCAACTGCGGAAAGCGGATGACTATCCCAAGGGAGATATGCATTCATCGGCGATTCCTGGAATTTTCAGGCATTTTGCCGCCATTTACGAGATGTCGAAAACTTGCAGAACCCGCCTTTTAGGTTAAAGTGGCCGATTTTCGAACGTGCACATGAGCAAGAGAGAAGCCCCAGACGCCCTACTGCTGCTGGCCCCAGGTTGCGCTCACTGCCCTGTGGTTTTACAGAATCTGGGCCAACTGTTGAAACAGGGCAGAATCGGTCGTCTGGAAGCCGTAAACATCATTCAACACCCGGAGATCGCACAGCGCGTCGGCACGCGTACCGTGCCCTGGACCCGTATCGGTTCCTTCGAGTTGGAGGGCGCTCTGTCGCTCGGTGATCTCGAACGGTGGATCGACATGACAGGCCGGGACGAAGGAGCGGCAAACTATCTCGGCCATCTGCTCGAAACCCAGCGTGCCCGTGCCGCGGTTGACTGGTTGCAGCGTAATCCCGATGCGATGCCCGAGCTGCTGGGTCTGTTGCAATCCCCCGCAACACCCATCGCGGCACGTATCGGCATCGGGGTCGTTGCCGAAGAACTACAGGGAACGCCACTCTGGCAGTCAGGCCTTGCCGACCTGCTCAAACTGGCGGAATCACCGGATGCCGCCCTGCGAGCCGATGCCGCTCACTACCTGGGCCTGACTTATTCCAGTGATGCCATCGAGCCATTGCGCGGAATGCTCGAGGACGACAATCCCGATGTCAGGGAGATTGCCGCCGAATCACTGGAGTTACTTCATGGGAAAAACAGCTGATGGATAAAAGAGAGCAGATTCTGGCGGTACATGCCGCCTTTATCAATCAGGTTGTCACAACCGGATCCAACCCTGATCGCAAAGACGAGTTTGAGCAACTCATGACCTTAGCAATAGAGAACGGCTGGTCTGAACTGGTAGCGGCAATTCGTAAAATCTTCGATCAGGGCCGCAGAGATGTTGAGTTGCTGAATAGTCTGGATGAGGAGGATCAGGTGATCATCGAGGCGATCCTGCTTGGTTTACAGGACCCCTCCACCCTGCCTGATCCCAATGCAAAACCCGACCCGGCGATGGCCGCACCCGGTCTTGCCTCCATGATCCATGCCGCCGGTAGCGGCAACACACAGGCGCTGCAGATCATCGCCGAGATGGCGGATCAGATGAGCAAGATCGATGGCCCCATGGCCCGGCTGGCAGCGGTGATCCGGCCCTTGATCAATGGTGAACGCGATCCTGAGGTACTTTGCAAACGTATGGACAGTAAAACCGAAGCGATAGTCCTGGGCATTCTCGATGAGCTTAAGCAACTAGAGGGGAGCAGCAATTGATGGCGCGCACCTTCCTGGTTCTTGCCGCTGTCAGCGGCATGTTGCTGGTGATACTTGGCGCATTCGGCGCCCATGCCCTGGAGGCCAGCCTGCCAGCCGACCACATGATATGGTGGCAAAAGGCAGTCCACTATCAGGGTCTGCATACCCTCGCCCTGTTCGGCGTCGGGCTCTTCGCCCTGCACTATCCAAGCCGCGCCCTCGGCATCGCCGGATGGCTTTTTCTGGCAGGTATCCTGCTATTTTCAGGTAGCCTCTATAGCCTCGCGCTGACCGGTGTACGCGGCCTGGGAATGGTCACACCCCTCGGCGGCACTGCCTTCATCATCGGCTGGTTTTCCCTCGTCCTGGCCGTATGGCGGCTTCCCCGCTGATGCAGCTTGACGACTTCGGCAACCGATTGCGCAAGAATCAGCGCCACTGGAGCAAGTGGGCACGCCGCCGTGGCATCAGCTGCTACCGCCTTTATGACCGGGACATTCCCGAGTTTCCACTGGCCATTGATTGGTATGAAGGCGAAGTCCATGCACAGATCTTTGCCCGCAAAGGCCCGGATCCACTGAGTGACGCGGAAGAAAAGGCCATCGGCGAGATGATTCGCGAGTCTTTGCAGATCCCGCACCAGACCCTGGCATTCAAGACCCGTCAGCGGCAACGGGGGCTTGCCCAGTACGAAAAAACCGGCCAGCGGGGCCGCCACAGGGTGGTCAGTGAGAGTGGCCTGAAATTCGAGGTCGATCTCCACAGCTATCTCGACACCGGACTCTTTCTCGACCATCGCGAAACTCGCGAGCTGATCCGCAAACGCGCCAAAGGCCGGCGCATGCTCAACCTGTTCGCCTACACCGGCAGCTTCTCTGTCTTCGCCGCAGCGGGCGGCGCCCTGGCCACCACCAGCGTCGACCTCTCAAATACCTATCAGGCCTGGACCAGACGCAATCTGGCACTCAACGGTTTCTCCGGCGACGACCATCAACTGCAACGGGCCGATGTGTTTGACTATTTGGAACGGGCTGTGCGTGAGCGGCGGCTGTTCGGCCTCATCGTTCTCGATCCACCCAGTTTCTCCAACTCCAAGAAGATGCAGGAGGTCCTCGATGTGCAGCGGGATCATCGGCGTCTGATCGACGCCTGCCTGGAACTGCTTACACCAACCGGAGAGCTCTACTTCTCAACCAACAAGCGCCGTTTCAAGATCGATCACGACCTGGAATCGCTACCCGGTTGTGAGGAGATCACCCGTCAGACCCTACCCGACGATTTCAAACGCCACCCGGCCCACCGATGCTGGATCTTTCGTCAAACCTGAGTCTCTCTGGCGGTCCTGTCGGACTCTTTATCACCAGCCTGCTTGCCTCAACCCTCCTGCCCGGCGGTTCCGAGGCTATGTTGGTGTGGGAGCTCCAACAAAATCCAGCACAGGCGACCCTGTTATGGGGTGTGGCCACCCTTGGCAACACCCTTGGAGGACTCAGTAGTTGGCTTATCGGCTGGTGGCTGGCGCGTCGTTTTCCGGATCGCGGACTGAAAGATGAGAAGCAACGACAGGCATTGCAACGGGTAAAGCGCTACGGCACACCCATACTGCTGTTCTCCTGGTTGCCGGTGATCGGTGATCCGCTCTGTGTGGCGGCCGGATGGAGCGGTGTCAGGCTGGTGCCGGCCACGCTCCTGATTGGGCTCGGCAAGGCGTTACGCTATGGCGTTCTGGTTGGGGCATTCAGCAGTCTGGGATGACATCTCCATGCTTGAGCCATTTGGTATATACAGGTTCCACCTTCGGTTAAAATCGCAAAAAACGCAAATTCTTTTGATTAATCATGATAATTCAAGTTTGCGAAAATTCGTGGAGATTTGCGTTTATTTGCGGCCAATGCATCTCCAAACCGATTACTTGCGCCAGAAGGCCGGGGTCAGCAATACCAGCAGGGTAAAGATCTCCAAGCGTCCCAACAGCATGGCGAAACAGAGTATCCACTTGGCGGGATCGTTGAGGTTTGCATAGTGCGCGCCCACATCGGCCAGGCCGGGTCCCAGATTGTTGATGCTGGCCGCCACCGCGGAGAATGAGGTCATCAGATCGAGCCCGGTGGAGGCCAGGGCCAGATACATAATGCCGAAGCTGGCCACATAGAGGGCAAAGAATCCCCACACCGCATCCACAATCCGCCATGGAATGGTTTTGGCGCCGATACGGATCGGAATCTCCGCATTGGGGTGGATCAGACGATTGATCTCTCGCACACCCTGTTTGATCAACAACATAAAACGTATCACCTTGATACCGCCACCGGTGGAACCGGCGCAACCGCCGACGAAGCTGGAGAAAAGCAGCAGAATGGATATGAATCCCGGCCACAGGGAATAGTCGGCCGTGGTGAACCCGGTAGTGGTCCCGATCGACACGGCCTGAAACAGTCCGCGTGTGATCGACTCTCCCCAGTTACCGTAGACCCCCATCAAATAGAGCGCGGCGGAGACGATGATGATCACCACCGCCAGGGTGGTGACATAACCACGAAATTCAGGATCCTCGAAGTAGGTGCGAAGCGACCTTCTGCGCACAGCCAGGAAATGCAGCGCGAAATTCGCACCGGAGAGCAGCATGAAGATGACCGCGATCATCTCGATCAGGGTGCTGTCGTAATAGCCGATGCTCTCGTCATGGGTGGAAAAACCACCGATGGCCACTGTCGAGAAGGCGTGTCCCATGGCGTCAAAGGGCTTCATGCCCCCCAACCAATAGGCCAGCATACAGCTGAGGGTCAGCCCCAGATAGATATACCAGAGCGCTTTGGCGGTCTCCGTGATACGCGGCGTCAACTTGTTGTCTTTCACCGGCCCCGGGGTCTCCGCACGGTAGAGCTGCATGCCGCCGATCCCCAGCATCGGCAGTACCGCCACCGCCAGTACGATGATCCCCATCCCGCCCAGCCACTGCAGTTGCTGGCGATAGTAGAGAATCGAGACCGGCAGTTCATCGATCCCGACGATGACCGTTGCGCCGGTGGTGGTGAGGCCCGATATCGACTCGAACACCGCATCGGTGATCGTCATGTCATGGTTTTCCGCAAACAGGAAAGGAAGAGAACCGGTCAGCCCCAACACGCCCCAGAACATCACGACCACGAGAAAACCGTCGCGCACCCGTAAATCCTGGCGGCGGTTGCGTACCGGAGCCCAGAACGCCAAACCGAGCCCCAGGGTGAGAATAAACGCAT